>NZ_JBWKOC010000003.1:0-536892 GCF_059415885.1 Caulobacter sp. GW821-FHT09H08 | reverse complement strand
GCATCGGAGGGGCTCGGAAGAGCGCCCCGCGACGAGGAGGCGGCTTATGGCAGAGGGCTTCGCGCTTGGCAAGCGCCCTTTGAGGGGTTGCGGAGAGGGTTTTTTCCGAGGCTTGATCTGGACGGGTTTGGGTCAGGGTTTCCTGGGGGCGGAGTTCTAGCGTTGCGTCTGTTCGTGTTCGGTCTGGGCTATGTCGGCGAGGCCTTCGCCAACGCCTTGCGGGCGCGCGGTTGGGAGATCGCCGCCACGGCGCGGGACGCCGATCAGGCCGCCACTCTGCGCGCCAAGGGAATCACGCCCGCCGATCCGAATGACCGCGACGCCATGGCCGCCGCCCTCGTCGGCGTGAACGCGATCCTGGTCACCTCGCCGCCCGGCCCCGACGGCTGCCCGGCCCTGGAATCGGTGATTCCGGCTCTGGCCCAGGCGCAGGCCTTCCCCGACTGGATCGGCTATCTGTCGACCACGGGCGTCTATGGCGACTTCGAGGGCCGCTGGGTCTTCGAGACTTCTCCGTTAAAAGCTCAATCGGTCGAGGGCGCCCGCCGGGTCGGGGCCGAGCGCGACTGGCGCCAGGTCGGGCGCGGCATGGGCCTGACGGTCACGACCTTCCGCCTGCCCGGCATCTACGGCCCCGGCCGCAGCGCGCTCGACCGCCTGCGCGCCGGCGAAGGCCGCCGGATCGTCAAGCCGGGCCAAGTCTTCAGCCGCATCCATGTCGAGGACATCGTCTCGGGCCTGCTGGCCTCGCTGGACCGGCCGCGCGCGGGCGGGATCTACAACCTCGTCGACGACGCCCCCGCCCCGCCGCAGGACGTGATGGAGCACGCCGCGCGCCTGCTGGGCGTCCCGGTCCCGCCGGACCTGCCGTTCAACGAACTGGGCATGTCGCCGGCCACGCGACGGTTCTACGCCGAGAACAAGCGCGTCTCGAACGCGCGGGCAAAGGCGGAACTGGGGTGGCGGCCGGCGTATCCGACGTATCGAGAGGGGCTGGCGGGGATTTTGAGGGTGGGCGGCTAGAGGCTACTCGTCGTCGATCGCCGGCGCGCGCGGCGTGATGCCCACCGCATCCAGCCCCGCCGCATTGCGCAGGCGCGCCGCCCGCGCCAGGCGGCGACTCACCAGGTCGCCCTCCTCCGGTTCGGCCAGGCCCTTGGCTTCGGCGACGGCGGCCACGAGGCGCTGCAGGTCCTGCGGGCGCGACAGGCGGTGATCGCCGTCCTTGATCAGGGTGAAGACCACGTCGTCGGAGGCCAGGGCGTTGGCCAGCTCCAGCGCGTGGGTCCACGGCACATCGGGATCGGCCCCGCCCTGCAGGACGCGCACTGGGACGTCGATCGGCACGGGCCCCGGCAGGATCGACCACCGCGCCCCGTCCTCCAGCAGGTCGCGGGTGATCGGGTAGCCGCCGTCATCATACTCGGACGGCCGGATCCAGAAGCCGTCCTTGGCGATGGCCGCCCTGGCCGCGTCCGAGAGCTCGGGCTCCATCAGCTTCTCGGTGAAGTCCGGCGCCGGGGCGATCAGCACCAGGGCCTTGACCCGCTCCGGCCGCGCGATGGCCGCAAGGCACGACAGCCAGCCGCCCATGGACGAGCCGACCAGCACCAGCGGTCCTTCGGTCAGGTCGTCGATCACCGCCAGGGCGTCCGCGCGCCAGCGGCTGATCGTGCCGTCCTTGAACGCGCCCTCCGACTCGCCGTGGCCGAAATAGTCGAAGCGGACGTAGTTGCCGCCGGTCGCCCTGGCCTGCTCGGCCAGCACCTCGGCCTTGGTCCCGGTCATGTCGGAATGGAAGCCGCCCAGCCAGACGACGGTCGGCCCTTCGCCATCGACGCGTCGGAACGCCACGTTCAAGCCGTCTTCGCGCGGCAAGACACCCCGGGATTCGGTCATGGCGTCGCCTCGATCCTTTCGGTAACTAAAACCGCGTTGTTTTCGCGAGAGTCGCGTGCCCGAGCTACCCGCCGAGTTCACCCTGCTGCAAGTGACGCCGGAACTGGAAACCGGCGGCGCCGAGCAGACCACGATTGATGTCGCTCATGCGGTGGTGGCGCAAGGCGGCAAGGCCCTGGTGGCCACCAAGGGCGGACGCATGGCCGCGCGCCTGGAGGCCGACGGCGGTCGCCTGGCCCAGATGCCGGCCCAGTCCAAGAACCCGCTGATCATGCTGGGCAACGCCGCCCGCCTGATCGACCTGATCCGCCGCGAGAAGGTCAGCCTGGTCCACGCCCGCTCACGCGCCCCGGCCTTCAGCGCCCTGTGGGCCGCGCACGCCACCAAGACGCCGTTCGTGGCCACCTATCACGGCGTCTACAACGCCAAGTCCAATCTCAAGCGCTGGTACAACGCGGTCATGACCAAGGGCGACCTGGTCATCGCCAATTCCGAGTACACGCGCGACCACGTGATCCGCGAACACGGCATCGCGCCCGAGAAGGTCGTGGCCATCCCGCGCGGCGTCGATCTTTCGCGCTTCGAGCCGGGCGTGGTCAGCGCCGACCGCATCGAGACCCTGCGCAAGGCCTGGGGGATCGAACCGGGCGAGCGCCGGCTCAAGGTGCTGCTGGCCGGTCGCCTGACCCGCTGGAAGGGCCAGGCGCTGCTGGTCGAGGCCATGGCGCTATTGAAGGCGCGGGGCCAGGACAAGGTCCTGCTGCTGCTGGTCGGCGACGACCAGGGCCGCAAGGGCTATCGTGCCGAACTGACCACCGCCATCGCCGCCGCCGGCCTGGAGGACGCTGTCAGGCTGGTCGGGCACTGCGACGACATGCCGGCGGCCTATCTGCTGGCCGACCTGGCCATAGCCCCTTCGCTGGAGCCCGAAGCCTTCGGCCGCACCGCCGTCGAGCCGCAGGTGATGGGCCGCCCGGTCCTGGCCTCCGACCACGGCGCGACGCGCGAGACCGTCGCACCCGGCGAAACCGGCTGGCTGGTCAAGCCCGGCGACGCCGAGGCGTGGGCCGACGCCCTGCTGGCGGCCTGCGAAATTGGCGCTGCCGGACGTCAAACCATGGGCCTTGCGGCCCGTACGCGTGCGCGACGGTTGTATTCAGTGGACGCGATGTGCGAAGCGACGCTCAAGGTGTATGCCCGTGTCCTTGAGGCTCGGGGTTTGGAGCGTTCGTCTTGAGCAAGGAGATCAAAAAGGTCCTGGTCATCAAGCTTGGCGCGCTGGGCGACTTCGTCTTGGCCCTGGCGGCGATGAAGAAGATCCGCGAGGCTCACCCCAAGGCCAAGATCACCCTGCTGACCACCCCGCCGTTCGAGGCCCTGGCCAAGCTCAGCCCCTATTTCAATACGGTCGAGACCGACGGCCGCCCCGGCGACGTCGGCGAGACCATGGCCATGCTCGGCCGGGTGCGCAAAGCCCGCTACGATCGCATCTACGACCTGCAGACCAACAGCCGGACCAACTGGTACTTCCAGGCGCTGCGTCCGTTCCCGCCGCAGTGGAACGGCATCGCCTTCGGTTGCGCCCTGCCGCAGAAGGGCACGGCTCGCCTGCACATGCACACGCTGGAGCGTCACGCCGACCAGCTTCGCGCCGCCGGCATCTGGCCCGACGCCCCGACCGAGCACGGCAGCGCCCCGCCGCCGGACCTGTCGTGGATCCTGCGCAAGCACAAGGAGCCGCGCCCCGTCGCCGGCGCCGCCACGCCCAAGCCCTATGTCCTGTTCGTGCCCGGCGGCTCGGCCCACCGGCCCGAGAAGCGCTGGCCGGTCGAGTGCTATTCTCAACTCGCTTCGCACCTCAAGGCCCGGGGCCTGGACATCGTCGTCATCGGCGGTCCGCAGGAGAGCGCCATGGCGCGCCACATCCAGAAGGCCACGGGCGGCGCCCGCGACCTGACCGGCCGCACCGACTTCGCGCAGCTGGCCGTGCTCGGCGCCAAGGCGGCCCTGGTGGTCGGCAACGACACCGGTCCGACCCACCTGCTGGCCGCCGCCGGCGCGCCGACCATCGCCCTGTTCTCCGACGCCTCGGATCCCGAGCTGTGCGGCCCGCGCGGCCACGTGGCGGTGATACGCTCGCCGGACCTGAAGGCCCTGCCCGTCAGCACCGTCGCCAGCGCGGCGATGGCCCTGCTGCCTCATTAGGTCACCGCGCGAGCAGCACCCCCAGATCCCGCATGATCCGCTGGGTGGCCGATTGCATGCGGCCGGCCAGGTCCTTGATCTCGTTGGCGATCACCGCGAAGCCCGCTCCGGCCTCGCCCGCCGGGTGGCCTGGATCAGGGCGTTGATCGAGATCATCCGCACCCGCGCGCCGATCTCCTCGATCTCCTCCAGCAGCTGGCCGGCCGTGACGCCGGCGGCCTTGGCCTGGGTGCGCTCGCGCTCGACGATGGCGGCCAGCTCCGCGCTCAGCACGGCGACCAGCTCGTTCAGGGCGGTCAGCAGCCCCTGAGCCACGAACTCGGCCAGGCGGTTCAGGTCGCGTTCGCGGCCCCCCTCGCCATCCGCGGTCAGCACCTCGAAGTCGCGCAGGAAGCGGTTGCAGGACGGCTGGTAGGCCGGCGCGCGCACCTCGATCAGCCGCGCCAGCCAGGCCTGGACCGCCGCCGGCAAATCCCCGGCCGTCTTGCGTCCCGAAAAGCGCTCGGCGATCCCCGCGAAGGACTGGGCGGCGGCGCGGGCCGAGCCCCGCGCGTCCAGCGCCTGCTCGCCGCGCGCCAGGGCCAGGAACATCACGGCGCGGTGGGACAGCATCCGCTGGCGGCCGGCCTGATCGATCAGGGCGCCCAGGTGATCCTTCAGGCCGGGCGGCGGCGCGTCCAGTTCGACGGCGCGGCAAGCGGCAGCGGGGGCGTTGTGGAGAGAGAGACTGAAGGCGGCCATGACGCTCTCGATCTCGCGAGCCCACTGGCTCGCGTTACATCGAAGCGTCCTTGCTTCCCGAAGCGCCGGACGCCCTTGCCCGGTGCGAGACCAGTCTCGCCGATCCGGCGCCGCCGCCCGCGCCTGATCGCACACGACCGGCGAGAATGCACCGAACTGCCCACCCCGCGCGCAACCGGACGCTGCGCGAGGCGTCAGTAGCCCGCGTAACGTCCAGGCTTGTGGTTGGCGATGATCACCGCGCTCAGCGCCACGGCGCTGGCGATGGACAGCAGCAGCTTGTCGAAGGGGATCGTGAAGAAGGCCGCCGCCACGACCAGGCAGTCGGCCGCCAGTTGCACCTTGCCGGCGCTGATCCCCCGGCGCTCCTGCAGATAGAGGGCCAGCACCCCCACCCCGCCGACGCTGGACCGGTGCCGCGCCAGGGCCAGGATGCCCATGCCGATGATCGTGCCGCCGAACACCGCCGAGAAGATCGGGTCCACGCTGCCGACCTTCAGCCAGAACGGCATGGCGAAGGCCAGGCCCGCCAGCAGCAGGTTGGTCGCCAGGGTCTTGAAGGTGAAGGTCCAGCCCAGGGTCCGTTGCGCCAGGACGTAGAACGGCAGGTTCAGGACGAAGAACACCACGCCCACCGGCCAGCCGCTCAGATACGAGACGATCAGCGCCACCCCGGCGACGCCGCCGGTGACCAGGCCGGCGGCCTTCAGCAGGGTCAGGCCCACGGCGATGAAGCTGGAGCCGATCAGGAGGGCGTGGATGTCCTCCAGGGTCGTGTGGCGGTGTTCGGGCATGAGTCGCGACAGGCTTCTGGATCAGGGAAAACTCGTCCCCACCCGTCCGTTTCCGTCCCTATTTTCCCGAAAGACCGTCCGGGCGCCCACTGGATCAGAAAAAACTGGACCCGCTTGGCATCTCTTTGGCTGCCGTCGCTTGATACAGCGCGGCCGGCGCGTCATATATCAGGTTCTCGCGGCGCGCCCAGTGCGGCGCGTATGCGTTCAGCTATACCCCTATCAACAGTACCGGAGCCGTCCCTATTCGCCGTCCTATGCAAACGCCGCCCGTTAAAGACGGACCGCGTATCAACGAAGACATCCGCGTCCCGCGCGTCCTGCTGATCGACCAACACGGCGAGAAGCAAGGCGAGATGCCGACCGCGTCCGCTATGGAAGCGGCCGAGGAAGCTGGCCTGGACCTGGTGGAAATCGTTCCGAACGCCAATCCGCCCGTCTGCAAGATCCTGGACTATGGCAAGTTCAAGTTCCAGGAGCAGAAGAAGAAGAACGAGGCGCGCAAGCGGCAGAAGGTCGTCGAGCTCAAGGAAATCAAGCTCCGCCCGAACATCGACATCCACGACTACGAGGTTAAGGCCAAGGCCATGACCCGTTTCTTCGAGGAAGGCGACAAGGTGAAGGTCACCCTGCGCTTCCGCGGTCGTGAAATGGCGCACCCCGAGCTCGGCATGAAGCTGCTCCAGAAGGTCAAGGCCGACTTCGACGAAGTCGCCAAGGTCGAGTACGAGCCGCGCATGGAAGGCCGTCAGATGATCATGATCCTGGCTCCGCGCTAGACTCGATCGTCACAGGTAGACAACGAAGCGCCCCGGCCCCTGCGGCCGGGGCGCTTTGTTTTTGCGCCCTATCCCATGTCGCGCGCCTCGACAGCCACGCACCCTCTGGTAGAGTTTCGCCAAGTTTGGGGAGTACACGTGCTTAAGACCCTGTTCGCCGCCGGTATGGCGTGCCTTGCGTTATTCGCTTCGCCGGTCCTGGCGGCCGAGAAACCCGATCTCGCCATCTTCGGCGCCCTGCCCTCCATCGAGGACGTCAGCATCTCGCCGGACGGCTCCAAGCTGGCCGTGATCGTCACCAACGGCGAGCAGCGCCTGCTCAGCATCCGCCAGGTCGGCGGCGGCATCCTGTCCGGCATGGTCCTGGGGACGAACAAGGTTAGGGGCGTCACCTGGGCCGGCGAGGAGCACATCATCCTCATCGTGTCCCAGACCACCGAAGTGTTCGGACTGATGGGTCCCAAGCGCGAATACTACATGGCGACCGACTTCAACCTGGTCACCAGGAAGCAGACGCCCCTGCTGCGCAACCAGCAGGACTCGATGAACGTCATCATCGGTTCGCCCATGGTCCGGACGATCAACGGCGAGCCGGTGGTGTTCCTTGAGGGCGTGCACTTCGTCAACGAGCAGGGCGTCAACACCCTCTTCCGCGTCAGCCTGCGCAGCAACACCACGCGGATGATGGACTACGGCGCGCGCATCGACACCGACAGCTGGCTGGTCGACGCCCAGGGCGAGCCGGCGGCCCAGTCGGTCTATGACAGCAAGCGCGGCCGCTGGAGCCTGCGCATGAAGATCGGCTCGACCTGGAAGACCGTGGACGAGGCCGACACGCCGATGGGCTCGTACGGCATCTCCGGCTTCGGCCGCGACGGCAAGTCGATCCTGGTCTGGCGCACCGACGACAAGGACCAGGAGGTCCTGCGCGAATATCGTGGCGTCGGCGAATTCGAGGACCTGCCCGGCGGCAAGGACCTGACGGGCCTGATCCACGATCCCGACACCCTGGCCCTGCTGGGCGGCTATGCGTTCAAGGGCGACGACCTGACCTACACCTTCTTCGACGCAACCAGCCAGAAGACCTGGAACGCGGTCATCAAGGCCTTCCAGGGTGACCGCGTGACACTGGAGTCGTGGTCCAAGGATCGGCGACGCGTGATCGTCCGCGTGGACTCGGCCGTGGAAGGCGCGGCCTACGCGCTGGTGGACCTCAACGCCAAGCAGGCCGCCTGGCTGGGCGACATCTACAAGGGCGTGAATTCCAAGACGCTCTCGCCGGTGCGCCCGATCAAGTACAAGGCGGTCGACGGGCTGGAGATCACCGGCTACCTGACCCTGCCGCTAGGCAAGGAAGCCAGGAACCTGCCGCTGATCGTCCTGCCGCACGGCGGGCCCGAGGGACGCGACACGCCCGGCTTCGACTGGTGGAGCCAGGCCATGGCCTCGCGCGGCTACGCGGTGCTGCAGCCCAACTTCCGCGGCTCCGAGGGCTTTGGCTGGGACTTCATCAAGGCCGGCTTCGGCGAGTGGGGCAAGAAGATGCAGACCGACCTGTCGGACGGCGTCCGCGACCTCGCCAAGCAAGGCCTCGTCGACCCCAAGCGCGTCTGCATCGTCGGGGCCAGCTATGGCGGCTACGCGGCCCTGGCGGGCGCGACGCTGGACCGGGGCGTCTATCGCTGCGCCGTCTCGGTCGCGGGTCCTTCCGACCTGAAGAAGATGCTGCTCTCGAACCGCGAGGCCCACAACGGCGAGGCCTCGGCCTCGCAGCGCTACTGGCTGCGCTTCATGGGCGCGGAAGGGATCACCGACCCGGACCTCACCGCCATCTCGCCCGCCCGCCTGGCCGACAAGGTCGACATCCCGGTCCTGCTGATCCACGGCAAGGACGACACGGTCGTGCGCTACGACCAGAGCGAGGCCATGGCCAACGCCCTGCGCAAGGCCGGCAAGCCCGTGAACTTCGTCACGCTGGAGAGCGAGGACCACTGGCTGTCGCGCGGCGCGAGCCGTCTGAAGATGCTGACCGAGACCGTCGCCTTCGTCGAAAAGAACAACCCGCCCGACTGAGGCTCGTTTGACCCCGGGGCAGCCCAGGGTCGCCAAGCCTTGGGTTCGGGCGTAAACCGCGCGTCCTGATGTCCGAACCCGCCCACAGCAACCGCGCCCTGGCCGTCCTGCTCCTGGTTGTGTTCATCAACCTGGTGGGCTTCGGCGTGGTCATCCCGCTGCTGCCCTTCTACGCCAAGTCGATGAACGCGGCCCCTTGGCAGGTGACGACCATGTTCGCCGCCTACAGCCTGGGCCAGTTCTTCGGCGAGCCGTTCTGGGGACGGATGTCCGACCGCATCGGCCGGCGGCCGGTGCTGATCGTCACCATCATCGCCAACACCCTGGCCTATCTGGCCCTGGCCTTCGCGCCGAACATCTGGATCGCCATGGCCATCCGCCTTGTCGGCGGCTTCGGCAGCGGCAACATCTCGACGATCCAGGGCTACATGGCCGACGTCACCCCGCCCGAGAAGCGGGCCGGGCGCATGGGCCTGCTGGGCTCGGCCTTCGGGGCGGGCTTCGTGATCGGCCCGGCCCTGGTCATGGTCATCCATCCGGGCGCGGGACATCTGGGCTACCAGCTGCCGCTGTTCCTGGCCGCCGCTATGGCCGGGACCGCCGCCCTGGGCGTCGTCCTGTTCGTGGCCGAGAGCCGCGCGCCGGCCGCCTCCGACGTGATCCAGCCCCGCCGCCGCGAGGCCCTGGCCGCCGCGGCCGCCCACCCGATCCTGTCGCGCGTCCTGCTGGTCACCCTGATCTCGACCGGCGCCTTCGCCGGGATGGAGGCGGTGTTCGGCCTCTATGCCGACAAGCGCTTCGGCTGGGGCGCCAGCCAGGTGGCCGCCTGTTTCGCGATCATCGGCGTCATCGCCTCGGTCGGCCAGGGCATGCTGACCGGTCGCCTCGCCCGCCGCTTCGGCGAGGGGCGCGTGCTGGCGACGGGCCTGTCGATCATCTCGCTGACCCTGCTGATCACCCCGTTCGTCACCGTCCCGACCCTGGCCGTCGTGGCGGTCGGCTGCACCGCCTTCGGCCAGTCGCTGGTCTTCCCGTGCGTGGCCGCCCTGATCTCCCGCGCCAGCCCGCCCGACCGTCAGGGCCAGATGCTAGGCCTGAACATGGCCGCCGGCTCGCTGGCCCGCATCGGCGGCCCCCTGCTGGCCGGCCCGCTGTTCGGGATCGCCATCGGCGGTCCCTACTGGTTCGGCGCGGCCTTGATGCTGCCGGCCATCGGCTTCGCCCTGGTCATCGTCCACAGGACCAAGAACGCGGCTTAGGTCCAGGCGACCTGGCGCTCTGGACAACCCAGGGCGGCGCCCATAACGATCTAGCCCAGTCTGGTTGTGAGGATTTCATGTTCAAGTACTTCGCCGGCGCGGCGGTAGCGCTGGCGCTGGTCGGCGCGGCCGCCGCCGCTCCGCTCTCGGCCTATGGCCGCCTGCCGGGCATGAGCTCGGTCGAGATCTCGGCCGACGGCCAGAAGCTGGCCTATATCCGCAACGAAGGCGCTCGCTCGACCATCGTGGTGCAGGGCGTCGACGGGACCATCCTGCGCACGCTGGAGATGGGCGACCGCAAAGTGCGGGCCGTGCAGTGGACCGACGCCAACCACGTCCTGATCCAGATCACCGAGACCACGACCGTCTCCGAGGTGTTCTACGCTGGCGAGTTCGCCCTCGGCGCCAGCCTGAACGTGGCCAGCGGCGACGCCGTGGCCGTGCCCAAGCGCACCGCCACGCCCGTGCTCAACGTGCTGTTCGGGGCCAGCGGCGGCTCCTACGAGGGCAAGCCGGTGATCTATGCCGGCCTGATGGCCCGCAGCGGCCCCAGCATGCAGAACAAGGACGGCAGCCTCGACCTCTACCGCATCGATCCCGAGAGCGGCATCGGCCAGTTGCACCAGCGCGGCGACTACACGACCGGCGAATACCTGCATAAGGCCAACGGCGATGTGATCGCCCGCAGCAAGTACGACCGCCAGCAAGGCCGCTGGACGCTGGAGCTGCGCGACGGCGGTGGCTGGCGCGAGACCCTGGCCGTCGACGCCAGGATCGACACGCCCGACATCGTCGGCCGTTCGCTGGACGAGCAGTCGATCATCCTCAACGTCCACGACGACAAGGAAGGCGGCTGGGATCTCCGCCCGCTGAACATCGCCGACGGCAAGCTCGGCGCGCCGATCGGCGATGGCGAGGTCGGCTATGTGCGCGACATCGACGAGCGCATCGTCGCCTACACCCACCACGAGGTGCTGCGCGTCTACGACATGAAGGAGCCCCGGCTGGCCGCCGCCTGGTCGCTGGTCACCCAGGCCTTCGCCGGCCGCCAGTTGGCCTTGGCCTCCTTCACGCCCGACTACGCCAAGCTGGTCGTCTTCGTCGAAGGCGGGACCGAGCCCGGCGGCTACTACCTCGTCGACCTGACGGCCAAGAAGGTGAAGCGGATCGGCGGCGCCTATCCCGACCTGACCGGCGCCGATGTCGGCCCCGTCAGCGGCATCAAGTACAAGGCCGCCGACGGCCTGGAGATCAACGGCTACCTCACCCTGCCGCCCGGTCGTCCGGCCAAGAACCTGCCGCTGATCGTCCTGCCCCACGGCGGCCCGCAGGCGCGCGACATCGCCGGCTTCGACTGGATCGCCCAGGGCCTGGCCTCGCGCGGCTATGCCGTGCTGCAGCCGAACTTCCGCGGCTCGTCCGGCTATGGCCAGGACTTCATCGACGCGGCCTACGGCGAATGGGGCGGCAAGATGCAGACCGACCTTTCGGACGGCGTCCGCGCCCTGGCCAAGGCCGGGACCATCGATCCCAAGCGCGTCTGCATCGCCGGCGCCAGCTACGGCGGCTACGCGGCCCTGGCCGGCATCACCCTGGACAAGGGCGTCTATCGCTGCGCGGTGGCCATCGCCGGCGTGTCGGACCTCTCCAAGATGCTGACCAAGGAAACGCTCCAGGGCGGCGCCGACGGCATGACCATGCGGTACTGGAAACGCTACATGGGCGTCAGCGGGGCCTCGGATCCGAAGCTGGACCAGCGCTCGCCGGCCAACTTCGCCGCCCAGGCCGACGGTCCGGTGCTGCTGATCCACGGCAAGGACGACACCGTCGTCTACTACGACCAGAGCACCACCATGCGCGACGCGCTGGAACGCGCCAAGAAGCCGGTGGAGTTCGTCAGCCTCAGCGCCGAGGACCATTACCTCTCGCGCGAAGCCACCCGCCAGCAGACCCTGGCGGCCATGGTTACCTTCCTGGAGAAGAACAATCCGCCGAATTGACCGGGGACGGCCTAAACGCTTGCGTTCGGCGAGTCTTTCGCCTACTAACCCCGCCTTTCCGGAACCGCCTGGCCAATTGGCATGCCATGGCGGTTCGTCTTGCTATCCTAGAGGACGGGGCGAAAGCTCCGACGCGAAATGCCTAAGTTGAAGACCAAGTCGGGCGCTAAGAAGCGCTTCAAGATCACGGCCACGGGTAAGCTGAAAGCCGGCGTCGCCGGCAAGCGCCACCGTCTGATCGGCCACAACGGCAAGTACATCCGCCAAAACCGCGGAACGAAGGTGATGAGCGAGGCTGACGCCAAGACCATCCGTTCGTACCTGCCCTACGGCCTTTAAGAGGAGCGCTGACATATGGCTCGCGTTAAACGTGGCGTCGTTGCTCACGCCAAGCACAAGAAGGTTCTTGAACAGGCGAAAGGCTTCTACGGCCGCCGCAAGAACACCATCCGTACGGCTAAGGCCGCGGTCGACAAGGCCGGCCAGTACGCCTACCGCGACCGCAAGGTGCGCAAGCGCGCCTTCCGCTCGCTCTGGATCCAGCGCATCAACGCTGGCGCCCGTCTGGAAGGCTTCACCTACTCGCAATTTATCCACGGCCTGGACGTGGCGGGTATCGTGATCGACCGTAAGGTCCTCGCCGACATCGCCGGCGCCGACCCGGTTGCGTTCAAGGCCATTGCTGACAAGGTCCGCACCGCCCTGGCCGCCTAAGGTCTTTATCGGGTTCGTCCCGATTGCGATCTAGAAAAGCCCTCCGGTGCGAACCGGAGGGCTTTTTGCTGCGCGAAACGTTCCTCCCCCTGCCTTCGCAGGGTTTCGAAACGTCCTGAAACCGCCTAGACGGATGCCCGTCATGACCGATCTCAACACCCTCGAATCCGACGTCCTGGCCCAGGTGGCCGGCGCTGCGGACCTCCAAGCGCTCGACGCCGTCCGCGTGGCCGCCGTCGGCAAGACCGGCTCCGTCTCGGGCCTGCTCAAGACCCTGGGCGCGATGACCCCCGAGGAGCGCAAGGACCGCGGCGCGGCCATCAACGCGCTCCGCGACAAGGTCACCACCGCCATCGCCGAGAAGAAGGCCGGCCTCGAAGCCGCCGAGCTCGACGCGCGCCTGGCCAGCGAGACGCTGGACCTGTCCCTGCCCGCCCCGCACCGGCGCAAGGGCAGCGTCCACCCGACCATGCAGACCATGGACGAGATGGTCGCCATCTTCGCCGAGATGGGCTTCGCCGTGGCCGAGGGTCCTGACATCGAGGACGACTTCCACAACTTCACGGCCCTGAACTTCCCCGAGAAGCACCCGGCCCGCGAAATGCACGACACCTTCTTCTTCAACACGAAGGAGACGGGCGAGCGGATGCTGCTGCGCACGCACACCAGCCCGGTCCAAGTGCGGACGATGGTCTCGCAGAAGCCGCCGATCCGCATCATCGCGCCGGGCCGCACCTATCGCGTGGACAACGACGCCACCCACACGCCGGTGTTCCACCAGGTCGAGGGCCTGGTGATCGACAAGGGCATCCACATGGGCCACCTGAAGTGGACCCTGGAGACGTTCCTGGCCCGGTTCTTCGAGACCGACGCGGTGACGACCCAGTTCCGTCCGCACCACTTCCCGTTCACCGAGCCGTCGGCCGAGATGGACGTGCAGTGCGACCGCTCGGGCGGCGAGATCAAGATCGGCCAGGGCACGTCGTGGCTCGAGATCCTGGGCTGCGGCATGGTTCACCCGAACGTGCTGCGCGCCTGCGGCATCGATCCGGACGAGTACCAGGGCTTCGCCTTCGGCATGGGCGTCGATCGCCTGGGCATGCTGAAGTACGGCATGCCGGACCTTCGCGACATGTGGTCGTCGGACGTCCGCTGGCTGTCGCACTACGGGTTCAGCGCCTTCGCCGCGCCGAACCCGGCCAGCGGCCTGTCCTGATCGCCCTTCTGGAATTCCACCAACCCCGCCGCCCAGCGCCGGGGCTTGGAGACGCAAGACGATGAAATTCACCCTCTCCTGGCTCAAGGATCACCTTGAGACCACCGCCACCGTCCCCGAGATCGTCGCGGCCATGACCATGGCCGGGCTCGAGGTCGAGCACGTCATTGACCCGGCGACCAAGCTGGCCCCGTTCACGGTCTGCAAGATCGTCGAGGCCGCCCGCCACCCGAACGCCGACCGTCTCCAGGTCTGCCAGGTCGACACCGTCGACGGCCGCAAGGAGATCGTCTGCGGCGCGCCGAACGCCCGCCCGGGCCTGACCACCATCTACGCCCCGATCGGCGCCTATGTGCCCGGCCTGGACGTGACCCTGGTCGAGAAGCCGGTGCGCGGCGTCGTCTCGAACGGCATGCTCTGCTCGGCCGCCGAGCTGGAATACGCCACCGAGAGCGACGGCATCATGGAGCTGCCCGACGCCCTGCCGGTCGGGACCTCGGCCGTGGACGCCCTGGGCCTGGAAGCCGTCATCGACTTCGAAGTGACCCCCAACCGTCCCGACTGGCTGGGCGTCGTCGGCATCGCCCGCGACCTGGCCGCCGCCGGCGTGGGCAAGCTGAAGGACGTCTCGATCGCGTCGATCCCTGGGACCTTCGTCTCGCCGGTCACCGTCAAGGTCGACGGCGACGCCTGCCCGGCCTTCGCCGGTCGCTACATCCGCGGCGTCAAGAACGGTCCCTCGCCCAAGTGGCTGGCCGACCGCCTGACCGCCATCGGCCTGCGCCCGATCAGCACCCTGGTGGATATCACCAACCTGATCACCTACGACCGCGCCCGCCCGCTGCACGTCTATGACGTCGCCAAGCTGTCGGGGACGGAGATCTCGACGCGCCTGGGCCGCCATGGCGTCAACGGCGACGAGCACCTGATCGCCCTGGACGGCAAGACCTACGAGCTCACCCCGGAAATGTCGGTCATCGCCGACGCCAACGGTGAACGCCCGATCGGCCTGGGCGGCGTGATGGGCGGCGAGAGCACCGGCTGCTCGGACGACACCGTCGACGTCTTCGTCGAAAGCGCCTGGTTCGACCCGATCCGCACGGCCCAGACCGGCCGCGCCACCGGCATCGCCAGCGACGCGCAATACCGTTTCGCCCGCACGGTCGACACCGGTTCGCTGGTCGACGGCATCGAGCTGGCCACCAAGCTGATCCTGGAGCTGTGCGGCGGCGAGCCGTCGGAAGTCGTCTTCGTCGGCGAGGTCCTGCCCGCGCCGAAGCCGGTCCTGTTCGACCCGGCCTATGTCGGCCAGTTGTCGGGCCTGGAGATCGCACCCGAGAAGTCGCTGAAGATCCTGACCGACCTCGGCTTCAAGCTGGACGCTCCCAAGGACGTCTCGCCGACCGAATTCGCCACCCATGCCGAGAGCGCGGTCTGCGTGACCCCGCCGACCTTCCGCCGCGACGTGGAAGGCAAGGCCGACCTGGTGGAAGAAGTCGCCCGCATCGCCGGCTACGGCGCCCTGCCCTCGACGCCGCTGCCGGAAGTCGGACGCGCCGTCGGCGGCGTGCTGACCGCCAAGCAGGCTCGTGGCCGCACGGCCCGTCGCGCCCTGGCGGCCGCCGGCTATTCGGAAGCGGTGACCTTCAGCTTCACCAGCCGCAAGACGGCCGAGCTGTTCGGCGGCGGCCAGCCGGAGCTGCTGCTGGCCAATCCGATCGCCTCGGAACTGGACTGCATGCGCCCGTCGCTGCTGCCCAACCTGATCGACGCGGCCGGCCGCAACGCGCGCCGGGGATTCCCCGACGCGGCCCTGTTCGAGATCGGCCCGACCTTCCACGGCGAGCGTCCGAACGACCAGCGCACCGTGGTCTCGGCCATCCTGGTCCCCAAGGCGCCGCGCGGCTGGGACAAGGCGGCGCAAGGCGATGTCTTCACGGTGAAGGCCGACCTGCTGGCTCTGCTGGAAGAACTGGGCGCCCCGGTAGCCTCGCTGCAGACGGCGCAAGGCTCGGCCTCGCCCTGGTGGCATCCTGGCCGCTCGGCGCGCCTGCAGCTTGGTCCGAAGGCCGTCATGGCCGAGTTCGGCGAGATCCACCCGGCGGTCCTGAAGGCCCTGGACGTGGCCGGCCCGGTCTACGGTTTCGAGATCACCCTGGAGGCGATCCCCGAGCCGAAGAAGAAGTCGATCAAGACCAAGCCGGCCTTCTCGCCCTCGGCCCTGATGCCGCTGACCCGCGACTTCGCCTTCCTGGTCGAGAAGATCAAGCCGGCCGGCGACCTGGTCAAGGCCGCGCTCGGCGCCGACAAGGCGCTGATCACCGCCGCGCGCGTGTTCGACGTCTACGAAGGCCCGGGCATGCCCGAGGGCTTCAAGTCGGTCGCGATCGAGGTGGTGGTGCAGCCGCGTGAGGCGACCCTCACCGACGCGGATATCGAGGCGCTTTCGGCCAAGGTCGTTGCGGCGGCCGAAAAGGCTGGCGGGAAGCTGCGGTCGTAGTTCTCCTTCTCCCCTTCCGGGAGAAGGTGGCAGCCGTAGGCTGACGGATGAGGGGGCGCGCAGGCGGCCCCTTTTTCGTGGGCGGCGGACAGGACCTTCAACCCCTCATCCGTCTCGCTTCGCGATCCACCTTCTCCCGCAAGGGGAGAAGGCGCGTCATACTGCTGAGTTTTTAGACACTCAGCCTAAAAACAACCAAATCCTGCCCTCCTCCGCGACCGATCGCCTCCGCAACAGGCAAGACCTTGCGCAAGTCCAAACGTCACGCTACCTGTATGTGGCGCTAACGGGATTCATCGCTTCCACATGCAATCGACCTTCGCCTTCGCTGCTTTCGTGACCACCGGCCTCGCCGCCGTGGCTGCGATGTCGTGCGCGGTGTCGATGTGGAATATGATTAACACCCAGATTAAAACCGTTCCCATCCGGACGGGGCAAAATCGGCGCAAGCAGCGGTAGGGATCCTACCAAAACCAAAGCCGAAGGATCGCAAGATCTCCAAAAGCCCCGCTCCCACGAGCGGGGTTTTTTGTTGCGCGGTTCCTCGGTCCCAAAAGCTCTCATGCAAAGGACCAACCCCAATGAGCTACCTGCCAAGCCCACCCGCCTTCCATAGCGACCATGACGGCGTCACGGTTCACCAGTTGCTGCTGGCCGCCCAGGACGCCCCCAGCGCGCTGGAAGCCGTCCGCCAAGGCCTCGCCGACAGCGGCGCCGAACTGTGCGGCCTGTCGATGAAGCCGGTCGGCCAGATCGTCGAAGCCTCCTTGCGCGTCCGTCACCTGGGCGACCAGGCCGCTCGCCTGCTGGCTCGTGACCTGGCCGCCTGGCCTGGCGTGAATTCGGCCTCGGTAGAGCACCAGTGGGTGCGCCCGTGAGCCTCGTAGAAGACGCAGCCAAACCCGAGGAAGAGAAACGTCGTCTCTTCCTCGTGACCGCCGAAGACACGCCCGACGCCCTCATGCGGGTCTTGGGCGTGGCCTCGGTCCAGCAGGCCCGCCTGCGCGCCCTGTCCGCCGCTCCCGAGGGTCAGCACATGACCATTAGGCTCGAGATCGACGACCAGGGCGACGACCGGGCCCAGGTGCTGGCCTCGCGCCTGGCCGCCTGTCCGTCGGTGCGCGGCGTCGGTTTCGGCTGGCGCGCGTAACCTTTCCGGTTTCCCGTGCGTATCTGAGTTCAGGTTCCCTTTTGGAAAGACCTCGATGCGCCGCTTTTTCATTCTCCTGGCCACCGCTTTCGCCCTGTTCGGGGTAAGCGCCTCGGCCGCCGCCACGCTAAAGACCGAGAGCGCCGTGTTCGCCGGCGGCTGCTTCTGGTGCATGGAGCACGACATGCAGGGCGTGCCGGGCGTCATCAAGGTCGAGAGCGGGTACACCGGCGGCCACGTCAAGAACCCCGGCTATCGCGACGTCACCAGCGAGACCAGCGGCCACTACGAGTCGGTGCGCGTCACCTACGACCCGACCAAGCTGGACTATGGCTTCCTGCTCTATCGCTACTGGAAACTGGTCGACCCGACCGACGACGGCGGCCAGTTCTGCGATCGCGGCCCGTCCTATCGCCCCGCCGTCTTCGTCACCCCGGCCCAGCGCCCGATCGCCGAGAAGTCGCGCGACGACGCCGCCAAGCGCCTGAAGACGGGCTCGATGAAGGCCCAGATCCTGGACCTGAAGACCTTCTACCCGGCCGAAGAATACCACCGCGACTACGCCAAGCGGCACGCGCTGGACTACAACCTCTACCGCACCGGCTGCGGGCGGGACGCGCGACTGAAGCAAGTCTGGGGCGGGTAAGCTCGGGCCACCTCGCCCTCACACTATCCCATCGTCATTCCCGCCCTTGTGGCGGGAATGACGATAGGATTTGGTGGCGCCGTAGCTGTACCGCTACCTCAAGCTCAACCGCCTCGACAGCGCCCCAATCCCGTGTAGTTTTACCGCTGTAAACACACGGAGACCAACGATGAACCGTCGCGTGCTACTGGCCACGGCCGGCCTGTTGTTGGTCCCGCTCACCGCAGCCCATGCCCAAGATCGAGGGGCGCAAGAGCGCGAGGTGTCGGTCACCATCTACAATTCCGATCTCGCCCTGGTCGAGGACGCCCGGCCGCTGGACCTGAAGGCCGGCCGGCAGAAGCTGGAGTTCAAGGACGTCTCGGCCGCCATCCGTCCCGAGACGGTCAGCCTGTCGGCCGCCGGCGTGACGATCCTGGAGCAGAACTTCGACTACGACCTGCTCACCCCCGACAAGCTGATGGAAAAGGCTGTCGGCCAGCAGGTGAAGATCGTCCGCACCAATCCCGGCGACGGCAAGGAGACCACCGAGGTCGCCACCGTCCTGGCCGCCAACGAGGGCGTGGTGCTGAAGATCGGCGACCGCATCGAGGTGCTGCGCGACGACGGCGTCCCGACCCGGGTGATCTTCGACAAGGTGCCCGAGACCCTGCGCGCCCGCCCGACCCTGTCGGTCAGCGTCGAGGCCGCCAGCGCCGGCTCGCGCCAGGCCAAGCTGAGCTACCTGACCTCGGGCCTGTCGTGGAAGGCCGACTATGTCGCCCTGTTCGACGAAGCCAAGAACGCCCTCGACCTGCAGGGCTGGATCACGCTGTCGAACACCTCCGGCACGCCGTTCGAGAACGCCAAGACCCAGCTGGTGGCCGGCGACGTCAACCAGCTCTCCCAGAACAACGGCTATCGCCCGCCGCGCAGGACGCCGGGCGTGATCAGCGCCGGGACCGAGAGCGGGACCGGCGAGCGCATCGCCGACTACTATGTCTACCCCTTGCCCGAGCGGACCACGATCGCCTCGAACCAGAACAAGCAGGTCGGCTTCCTGTCTGCTCAGGGCGTGACGGCCAGGAAGGTCTACGAGGTCCGCGAGGGCTGGTTCGCCAGCCAGGCCGAACCGGTCAAGGCCGTCGCCGCCATCCAGTTCAGCAACGCCAAGCTGGCCGGCCTGGGCAGCCAGCTGCCCGCCGGGACCATGCGGGTCTATATGCGCGACGCGGCCGGCGACCCGAAGTTCGTCGGCGAGAACGCCATCGGCCACACGCCGGCCGGCTCGGAGCTGTCGATCAAGACCGGCGACGCCTTCGACGTCTCCAGCCAGGCGACCCTGGTCTCCGACACCAAGGTCTCCAGGACCCGCTCGCGCTACGAGATGAAGTACCTGCTGCGCAACGCCAAGGACCAGCCGGTCACGGTGGAGCTGCGCCAGGGCGGCCTGTGGCGTGACGGCGAGGTCAAGGCCGAGAGCCTGAAGAGCCGCCGCATCGACGCCCGCACCCTGGGCTGGTCGGTGCCGATCCCCGCGAACGGCGAGACGGTGCTGACCTTCACGGTCGAGACGGGGTGGTGATGATGCGCGGTATCTCCTCCCCCTCTGGGGGAGGTGGCCCAGAGGGCCGGAGGGGGCAGCACCGCCGTCTCCGCGCTAGCCCCCTCCGTCCGCTTCGCGGACACCTCCCCCAGAAGGGGAGGAGATTGGCGCTCGCGCTCGCTCTCGTCGCGGCCGCCCCCGCATACGCCGACACCATCGCCTCCCGCGCGCCCGAGAAGGTGGCCATCACCCTTTATCGCGACGGCGACGGGCCGTTCCAGGCGCTGGACGAGTACGAGCGCGGGCTGGCGGCGGAGCAGGGCCTGATCCTGGTCAGCGAGACCCGCACGGTCGACCTGCCCGCCGGCCGCCATACCATCCGTTTCGACGGCGTCGCCGAGGGCCTGATCCCGCAGAGCGCGGCGGTCGATGGCCTGCCCGGCAAGGCGGTGGAGCGTAACTACGACTACGCCATCCTCAGCCCCGGAACCCTGGTCGAGCGCTCGCTGGGCCAGCCGATCAAGGTGGTCCGCACCAACCGCAAGACCGGCCGCCAGCAGACGGTCGACGCCACCTTGCTGCAGGGCCCCGACGGCCTGATGGTCCGCACGGCCGAGGGGGTCGAGGCGTTAGGCTGCTCGGGCGGTCCCGAGCGCTTGATCCTGGGCAGCGCGCCCGAGGGCCTGACCGACAAGCCCAGCCTGTCGACCATCGTGGATGTCCCGACGCCCACACGCGCGAAGATCACGCTCTCGTATCTGGCCCTCGGCGTGAACTGGCAGGCCGACTACGTCGCCCGCATCCATCCCGACGGCAAACGCCTGGACCTGACCGGCTGGCTGACCCTGGTCAACAGCGGCGGCAGCCAGTTCGCCGACGCCAGGACCCAGGCCGTCGCCGGCAAGCTCTCCCGCGAGGAGGTCGAGGTCGACCAGGGCGAGCCGAAGGCCATCGACCGCGCCTGCTGGCCGATGGATACGACGCATGTCGGCAAGCGTGTCCTGGCGCCTCGTGTCGCTGTGGCTCCACCGCCGCCCGCGCCAATGGCGATGGCCGGGTTTCCCGATGACGCCGTCAACGAAAGCATCGTCGTCACGGGCGCCCGCGCCAAGCTGGCCGAGCAGTCGAACCTGGGCGACTACAAGCTCTACACCCTGCCCGAACCGGTCACCCTGAACGCCCGCCAGACCAAGCAGGTGGCCTTCCTCGACCAGAAGGACGTCGCCTTCCAGCGGCTCTACGTGGTCCGGATGGATACGGTTGACGACTATGACGACGAGGACGAGGCCCTGATCGTCCCCGATGTCGTGCTGCGGCTGGAGAACAAGACCGCGAACGGCCTGGGCAAGCCCCTGCCCTCCGGCGCCCTGTCGGCCATCGAGACCGCGGACGGCCGCCCCGCCTTCGCCGGCGAGCAGGCCGTGCGCGACGTGGCGGTCGGCGAGCCCCTGGACCTGATGATCGGCGGCGCCATGGACGTCCGCGCCCGGCCGCGCCTGGCCGAGGAACGCAGCGTCGCCAAGAACCGCGTGCGGCGCGCCTACGAGGTCGACCTGGCCAACGCCAAGACCATCCCGGTCACGGTGGAGGTGCGCCAGGATCCCAGCGCGCCGAGGTTCAAGGTGGTCGCCGAGCCGGCCCGCCACGACATCCGCAACGGCCAGGTCGCCTGGCGCATCACGCTGGCGCCCGGCGAGTCACGGACCTTCCGCTACGCCATCGAGCGCGCGGACTAGAACGGCCCCTAGAACGGCAGCGTGCGGCGCTTACGGCTGTAGCCGAGGTAGCCGATATTGGCGCCCAGGCGCAGGCCGACGCCGGCGCGGATCGGAGCCAGGGTGATCTCGTCGGCCTTCTGGTAGTTCACGCCCAGGCCGCCGATCAGATAGGCGCTGCCTTCGACGCCGGGGAACCGGCGGAAGATGGCGTCCGGGTACTGCAGGTTATAGCAGAGCGTGAAGTTGCGGCTGGCGTTGCCGCCCCAGTCCCAGCCGATGGTCGGGCCCTGCCAGAACACTTCCAGCGTCGGACGGCCCTTCATGTAGAGCAGGCCGCGACCGTAGCGCAGGCCGGCGACGAACGCGCCCGAGCCCTCTTCGCCGGCGATATAGGCTGTGGGCTGGCCCTTGTCCTTGAAGACCTTCTCGACCGCCGCCCCGGCGCTCTCGGCGGTCACGCCCAGGAAGTCGGACGTGGCGCGGATCATCTCGTCTGCGGAGTAGGTCTGGGCGCGGCCCGTGTCGTAGGCCGGCGTCGTCCCAGCCGACGCAGGACTCGGAGACGGCGGCGGCGTGTAGCCATCCTGCGCGGAAGACGGGATCGGCTGGGCCGGCGGCAGTTGTTCGGAGGTGATCCGCTGGCGGGCCAAGGCGTCGGTGGCCATGGCGGAAAGGCCGGTGGCGGCGCCCGAGAGGATCAGCTTGCGACGGTCCATGTCAGGGCCTCCATATCGAATGATTGCAACCTTGTTGCAGCCCATTGAGACCGGTTTGGGGCTCCAAACTTAACGGCCGGTTAAGCATGCGCGACGCGTGGCCGCACGCGCGAGCCCCACGGCGACCGTTACGCCCCTCGCGAAGCGGGCCAAATGTGCTATGCGCACGCCCATGACTTCGACGCCTCTCGACAAGATCCGCAACTTTTCCATCGTGGCCCACATCGACCACGGCAAGTCCACGCTGTCCGACCGCCTGATCCAGGAGACCGGCGGCCTGACCGCGCGCGAGATGAGCGCGCAGGTTCTCGACAACATGGACATCGAGAAAGAGCGCGGCATCACCATCAAGGCGCAGACCGTGCGCCTGAACTACAAGGCCGACGACGGCGAGACCTATGTCCTGAACCTGATGGACACCCCCGGCCACGTCGACTTCGCCTATGAAGTCAGCCGCAGCCTGGCCGCGTGCGAAGGTTCGATCCTGGTCGTCGACGCCTCGCAGGGCGTGGAAGCCCAGACCCTGGCCAATGTCTATTCGGCCATCGACAACAACCACGAGATCGTCCCGGTCCTCAACAAGATCGACCTGCCGGCCGCCGAGCCCGAGCGCGTGCGCGCCCAGATCGAGGACCTGATCGGCCTGGACGCCTCGGACGCCGTGCTGGCCAGCGCCAAGTCGGGCCTGGGCATCCACGACGTGCTGGAAGCTATCGTCACCCGCCTGCCCGCCCCCAAGGGCGACCGCGACGCGCCGCTGAAGGCGCTGCTGGTCGACGCCTGGTACGACGCCTATCTGGGCGTGGTCGTGCTGGTGCGCATCTTCGACGGCACGCTGAAGGCCGGCCAGCAGGTGCGCATGATGCAGACCGGCGCCACCCACCGCATCGACAAGGTCGGCGTGTTCACGCCCAAGGCCACCGATGTCGCCGAGCTGGGTCCGGGCGAGGTCGGCTTCTTCACCGCCTCGATCAAGGAAGTGGCCGACGCCGCCGTCGGCGACACCATCACCGACGAGAAAAAGCAAACGGCGCAAGCCCTGGCTGGCTTCAAGGAAGTCCAGCCGGTCGTGTTCTGCGGCCTGTTCCCGGTCGACGCCGCCGACTTCGAGGACCTGCGCGCCGCCGTCGGCCGCCTGCGCCTGAACGACGGCAGCTTCACCTACGAAATGGAAAGCAGCGCCGCCCTCGGCTTCGGCTTCCGCTGCGGCTTCCTGGGTCTGCTGCACCTGGAGATCATCCAGGAGCGCCTGTCCCGCGAGTTCGACCTCGACCTGATCGCGACGGCTCCGTCGGTCGTCTACAAGATCCACATGCGCGACGGGTCCGAGAAGGAACTCCACAATCCCGCCGACCTGCCCGACGTGATGCAGATCGAGAGCATCAGCGAGCCCTGGATCAAGGCCACCATCTTCACCCCCGACGACTATCTCGGCGGCGTGATCAAGCTGTGCCAGGACCGTCGCGGCATGCAGCGCGAACTCAGCTACGTCGGCAGCCGCGCCATGGTCGTCTACGACCTGCCGCTGAACGAGGTGGTCTTCGACTTCTACGACCGTCTGAAGTCGATCTCGAAGGGCTATGCCAGCTTCGACTATCAGGTCGAGGACTACCGCCCGGGCGATCTGGTCAAGATGTCGATCCTGGTCAACGCCGAACCCGTCGACGCCCTCTCCATGCTGGTCCACCGCGACCGCGCCGAGAGCCGTGGCCGCGGCATGTGCGAGAAGATGAAGGAACTCATCCCGCAGCACATGTTCGTCATCCCGATCCAGGCGGCCATCGGCGGCCGGATCATCGCCCGCGAAACCGTCCGCGCCCTGCGCAAGGACGTGACGGCCAAGTGCTACGGCGGCGACGCCTCGCGTAAGCGCAAGCTGCTGGACAAGCAGAAGGCCGGCAAGAAGCGCATGCGCCAGTTCGGCAAGGTCGAGATCCCGCAGGAAGCCTTCATCGCGGCGCTGAAGATGGACGAGGATTGATCGGCGGATTTTGCTGCCAGTTCAGAAGCCCCCACCGGTTCACCGGTGGGGGCTTTTCTTTGGCCGCACCTCGGCTTGACATTGCCGCCCCGCAATTCTCAATATGTCGGACAATATCCCATATATAGGGATATACGTATTGGGAGGATCGGATGGCGCTTCGGGGAACTCTGGCCGGTTTGATGCTGGTGCTCGTGGCTTCGACGGCGCTCGCCGGGCCGCGTGAGACGACCGAGCTGACCTCGGGTTGGCGCTTTGTGCAGGGCGATCCCGAGCGGGCCGAGGCGCGGGAGTTCGACGACGCGGCCTGGAGCAAGGTCAGCGTCCCCCACGACTGGCAGATCGCCGGGCCCGTGGACGCCAAGGCCATGGCCGGCGGGGCGGGCGGGTTCTTCCCGACGGGGATCGCCTGGTATCGGCGCGATCTTGATCTCAAGCCGACGGCGGGTCGGCGCTGGTATGTCGAGCTGGACGGCGTCATGGAGCGCGGCGGGGTCTGGATCAACGGCCAGAACCTGGGCTTCCGGCCTAACGGCTATGTCGCCCAGCGCTATGACATCACCCCCTTCCTGCGGGCCGACGGACGCAACGTGCTGGCGGTCCGCGCCGACACGTCGCACGCCCCGTCCTCGCGCTGGTACGCCGGTGGCGGGCTCTATCGGAAGGTCCGGGTGATCTCGACCGGCGAGGCGTTCATCGCCGCCGACAGCGCCTTCGTCACCACGCCGACGATCACGGCCGAGGCCGCGAGCGTGCGGGTGCAGGCCGACCTCTCTAACCTCGGTTCGACGACGCGCGCCTTGAAGCTGGAAGTCGTCGTCACCGGCCCCGACGGCGCCGAGGTCGCGCGGGCGACCACCGCGCCCCAGACTGTCGACGCCGGCCGCACCGAGCGGACCGAAACCAGCCTCGCCCTGAAGAGCCCCAAGCTGTGGGGCCTCGACAGTCCGGTCCTCTACCGCGCCACGCTTCGCGTCCTGGACGCGGACGGCAAGGCCGTGGACGAGCAGGTCGTGCCATTCGGCGTGCGCACCGCCGAGTTCAAGGCCGAGAGCGGCTTCTGGCTCAATGGCCGCAATATCAAGCTGAAGGGCGTGGCCCTGCACGAGGACGGCGGGGCGGTCGGCATGGCCGTGCCGCTCTCCGTCTGGCGCCAGCGCCTGGTCGAGCTGAAGGCCATGGGCGTCAACGCCATCCGCACGGCCCACAATCCGCCGACGCCAGGCTTCCTCGATCTGACCGACGAGTTGGGCCTGGTGGTGATGGACGAGCTGTTCGACCAGTGGAACGTCGCCAAGACGCCCGGCGACTATCATCTGTTCTTCGGCGACTGGGCCAAGAAGGACGCCTTCGACATCGTCGCCCGCGACCGCAACCACCCCAGCATCGTCATCTGGAGCATCGGCAACGAGATCCACGACACCGCCTTCCCGGTCCAGGCCAAGGCGGCGATGCGCAACCTGCTGGACGTGACCCACGCGGCCGATCCCAGCCGTCCCGCGACCCAGGCACTGTTTCGGCCCAACGTCACCGGCGACTACCAGAACGGCCTCGCCGACCTGCTCGACGTGGTCGGCCAGAACTATCGCGAGAACGAGCTGACCCAGGCCCACAAGGACAAGCCGACCCGCAAGATCATCGGCACAGAGAACTCGCACAACCGCGCCAGTTGGCTGGCCGTGCGCGACTACCCCGCCTATGCCGGCATGTTCCTGTGGACCGGCGTCGACTATCTCGGCGAGTCCGACCGGCGCGGCTGGCCCAATATCGACAATCCGGCCGGCCTTCTGGACCGCACCGGCGCGCCGCGTATCCGGGGCCTGGAGCGCGAGAGCTGGTGGTCCGAGAAGCCGGTCGTGCACGTGGTGCGCAACGCGGCCCCGGACGCGGTTCCCGTCCCCAATGACGGCGCGGGTCCCGCGACGCCGATGCCGGTGACCATCGCGGTCGCCACCCCCGCCGCCGCGCCGCAGCTCTATGCCGACTGGACGCCGGCCAACCTCGGCCCGCACCAGGAGACCATCGAGGTCTACAGCAACTGCGCCAGCGTGCGTGTGACCCTGAACGGCCGCGACCTGGGCGCCCTGCCTCTGCCGGCCAACGCCGCCCCCCGCCGCTGGCCGGTGACCTTCGAGCCCGGCGTCGTTACGGCGACCTGCCAGGACGGCCCGCGCGCCGAGCTGCGCACCGCCGGCGCGGCCGCGCGCATCGTGCTTGAGCCCGACGCCCGCGCGGTCGGCGCCAGCTTCGACGACGTCGCCTATGTCCGCGCCCGGATCACCGACGCTCAGGGCGTTACGGTCCCCTCGGCCTCGGCCCCGGTGACCTTCGCGGTCGAGGGCGGCGAGCTGGTGGCCACTGACAACGGTTCCAGCATCGACCATACGCCGTTCAAGTCCCCGACCCGTACGCCGCTGATGGGCAAGGCCGTGGCTCTGGTGCGAGGCCAGGCGTCCGGCTCGGTGAAGGTCACGGCGACCACCCCGGGGCTGAAGCCGGCGACGATCACGCTGGGGCGGTAAGCGCTTCGGCCATTACCTCCCGCGTAATCGACCGTCCTCGCAGGCGGCGCGACAAGGTGGGCGTCAACAAGGAGACGCCCACCATGACCTCGACCCCGAACACCGATGTCCGCCCCATCCTGGCGCTGGACGCCCTGACCTGCCTGGCCGCCGGCGCGCTGATGCTGCTGGGCGCGGGCCTGCTGTCGCCCCTGCTGGGCCTGCCCTCAATGCTGCTGACCGTGGCCGGCGCGGCCCTGCTGCCGATCGCGGCCCTGTTCGGCTGGATGTCGCGCCAGCCCGTCTCGCCGCCACCCCTGCTGCCGCTGGCCGTGGCCGGCAACGCGGCGTGGGTGCTGGGGAGCATCGCCGTGCTCTTCACCTGTTCGCCGTCCCTGCTGGGCGTCGCCTTCGTCGCCGGCCAGGCCGCCGTTGTGGCCGTGCTGACGCTGCTGGAGGCCCGTGGCCTCGGCCGCGCCACGGCCAGCGCGTGACCCTCCCATCCCTGACCGGAGGTGGCGCCGAGCGAGCTCGCCACCACTTCCGGTCGCCCTACTCCCAACATCCGGGAGCTCATGTTGCAATTTGGCAATAGAGTGACGTTGCGTGACGATTGTGACTGGCGGAAACCCCGTTCAGGCGTATCCTGCTTATAAGTTGGGATACTATCTCATTATATGAGATTAAGCGGGTCTCGATCTAAGCCGTTCCAAGCGTACTACACCCCCGCCTCCTCCCAACGGAGAGCCGTCGACAAGACGGCCCCAACAATCAACGCGGCCGCATGAGCACGGCCGATTGGGAGAGGAAACATGGGCTTGCAGTCCAAGACTCGCGGCGCGTTGCGCGCCGGAACTTCCGTGGTGGCGCTCTCGCTGGGCGCCTCCTTGCTGACGGCTTTCGCCGCCGCCGCGCAGACCGCCCCCGCGCCCGCCGCCCAGGACCAGGCGACCGTCGAAGAGGTGGTTGTCACCGGCTTCCGCGCCAGCCTGACCAGCGCCATCAACACCAAGCGCGTGTCCAACAACATCGTCGACGTCATCAAGGCCGACGACATGGCCAGCTTCCCGGACGCGAACCTGGCCGAGTCGATCCAGCGCATCCCGGGCGTCTCGATCACCCGTGACGGCGGCGAAGGCCGCAACATCACCGTGCGCGGCCTGGGCGGCGACTTCGTCCGCACCACCCTGAACGGCATCGAGGCCTATTCGGCCACCACCGGCTCGACCCTGGGCGTGGTCGCCGGCATCAACCGCTCGCGCGGCTTCGACTTCTCGACCTTCGCCTCGGAGCTGTTCAACAGCGTCACCGTCAGCAAGACCCAGTCGGCCGAGATGGACGAAGGCTCGCTGGCCGCCAATGTCGACCTGCAGACCGGCCGCCCGTTCGACAAGAAGGGCTTCCGCGCCGCCGCGTCGCTGCAGGGCGCCTACTACGACAACAACAAGACCAAGGCCCCGCGCTTCGCCGGCCTGGTCAGCGACACCTGGGGCGACTTCGGCGCCCTGTTCTCGCTGGCCTACAACAAGCGCAAGCAGCAGGAAGAAGGCTACAGCGACACCTCGCAGTCGGACTATTCGGACGTCAACAACGGCTTCTGCGGCACGGCGGTCGATATCGCGTCGCAGGCCGGCAGCCAGGTGGTCAACACCGCCATCCCGTACGTGAACGCCCTGTCGGGCGCGGGCAACCGCCCCGCCGGCCAGTGCTTCTCGGGCCTGCCGTCGGATCCGGCCGCCTATGCGGCGATCAACCAGCCCAACGTCTTCCTGCCCCGTAATCCGGGCCTGGGCCGCTTCCAGCTGGACCAGAAGCGCCTGGGCATGACCGGCGCGCTGCAATGGCGCCCGAGCGACCGCACCGAGGTGATCCTCGACGTGGTCTATTCGAAGTTCGACCAGGACCGCACCGACTACGCCCTGTCGAACGCCTCGCTGAACCGCAACGTCAACGGCGCCAGCGCGGCCTTCCCGCTGTTCGCTGGCCGGGTCGACGCCCAGATCATGGACGTCCACGTGCTGCCGACCGGGCAAGTCGACTACATGAAGATCAACAATGTCGACATCAAACACATTGAGGAAAAGAGCGTCACCTCGACCAAGACCCACCAGATCGGCCTGACGCTGAAGCACGACTTCACCGACCGACTGAGCGGCGACGTGAAGTTCGGTCACTCGGGCTCGGACTTCAAGCAGCCCTGGGACGTGCTGATGTCCTATGACGGCTTCAACAAGGCCGGCTACGTCTGGGATTCGCGCGAGGACGCCCGCCGGCCGCTGATCAACTACGGCTACGACGTCACCAACCCGGCCAATGTCACCTTCACCAACGCCGGCACGGGCCTGACGCCCGACATCCGCGTCGTGAAGGCCGCGGTGTTCAACACGCTGTGGACCGGCGAGGCCAACGCCAAGTTCCGCCTCAACGACACCTTCACCCTCAAGGGCGGCGTGGCGCTGAAGTCGTTCGACTTCCAGACCAAGCAGGTCCAGCGCCTCTATCCGAACAACGGCGCGACGGGCGTGACGGCGACGGGCACCATCCCGTTCAATTTCGCCAATTTCGCCGCCGACTTCCCGGACTCGGCCCCGCTGAGCCACGTCGTCACCGGCTTCGGCAAGCAGCTGAACCTCCCGACCGGCTCAGTGACCAGCTGGGTGGTGCCGGACGTCTCGGCCTACATCGAGAAGCTGGGCCTGCTCTGCAACTGCTCGAACAAGTACGGCGACTTCACGCTGGCCATCAATTCGGCCCTGGGCAACAACCGCGCGGTCCAGGAGAAGGACACCGCCGCCTACCTGCAGACCGACTTCGACACCCAGGTCCTGGACGGTCGTCGCCTGCGCGGCAATGTCGGCGTCCGCTACGTGAAGACCGACCTGGACGCCACGGGCTACACCTCGCTGACCTCGCAGATCACGGTCAAGAACAAGTACAGCGACTGGCTGCCGTCGCTGAACCTGGCCCTGGACGTGCGTGAGAACCTGGTCGCCCGCTTCGCCGCCGCCAAGGTCATGGCGCGTCCCAGCTTCGGCAACCTGACGCCGGGCGGCGCGGTCAACACGACCTTCGGCGCCCAGACGGCCACGATCGGCAACCCGTTCCTGGATCCGTACCGCGCCAAGAACTACGACTTCAGCCTGGAATGGTATCCCAGCGAAGGCGTGATCGTCTCGGCCACGGTCTTCGACAAGGAGATCGCCAGCTCGATCCAGACGATCGCCACCACCGAAGCCTATGGTCTCACCGGCTTGCCCATGGCCCTGTTGCCCGCCGGCCAGGACGCCAACACGCCCTACCTCGTGACCCGCTCGCGCAACACCCAGGGCGGCTTCATCCGCGGGATCGAGCTGAACTACCAGCAGCCGTTCAAGTTCCTGCCCGCGCCATTCGACAACCTCGGCACGATGCTGAACTACACCTATGTGGACAGCTCGGTGCTCTACTACCTGTCGACCGGTACGGCCACGACGCCGGCCACGCAGATCCACGACCAGTTCCTGAACGTGTCGCCGCACTCGGTGAACGCCACCCTCTATTACGAGGATGCGAAGCTCTCCGCCCGCGTCTCGGTGGCCTATCGCGACGAGTACCTGACCGCCCTGCCCTTCAAGTCCGAAGTACCGGACGCCAACGGTAGCTATGCGACGACCAACATCGACGCCTCGATCTCGTACAAGCTGACCGACAAGCTGAAACTGACCTTCGACGCGCTGAACCTGACCAACCAGGAAGCCGACCAGTGGTCGGGTAAGCAGCGCCGCTCGCAGCGGGTGTTCAGCACCACCGGCCGGCAGTTCTTCTTCGGGGCCTCGTACGTCTTCTAGGCCCGACTTCCAGATCTTGGATCCCCTCCAAGGCGCACTGGCGCTGGTCGCAAGACCAGCGCCTTTTCTTTTGCGGCTGCGTTCCGTTCAAGACCTGGCGCGCCCGAGGCGCTGATCTGCGCCCATGCCGATCGCCATCATCGATACCGCCCCCCTCGTCGAAGCCGAACTGGCGCCGCTGCGCGACCGAATCGGCGCGGACTTCGACGGCTATCGCAACCACGTCTACCGGGTGCTGACCTACGCCCTGCACTTCCTGGGTGGAGAAGAGCGCTGGCGCGAACCGATCGCCTTCGCCCTGGCCTATCACGACGTCGGCCTCTGGACGGACGGCGCGCTGGCCTATCTCGAACCGTCCGAGGATCGCGCCGAGCAGGCCAGGCAGGCTCGTGCGCCGCACCTGGACGCCGCGCTCATTCGCGACCTGATCCACTGGCACCACAAGGTCACGCCGTTCCGAGGCGCCAACGCCGAGGTGGTCAACGCCGTGCGCAAGGCCGACTGGATCGACGCCAGCGGCGGACGCCTGCTCAAGGGCCTGTCACGGCGCCAGGTGGTCGAGGTGATGAGCGCGATACCACCACTCGGCTTCCACGAGACGCTGGTCCGGCTGCCGGGCGAACTCAATCACGGACGGACGCTGGGCGGGCTGGGCCACATGCTGGCGCACGTGTTCAAGCCCTAGCGCCTCACCCGAACGGCGGCTTCAGCCGGTAGAACCGCGCCTCGCCCATCAGGTCGTAGACGCGGCGGATGCGGAAGGCTTCGGGGCGGGCCTCCGCCAGTTCGAACTCGGCCGAGCTGAGGCCGAAGGGGGCGAACTCCGCGCCCAGGGTGGTCTTCACGGCGATCAGACGCAGGCCTTCGTCGAGACCCACACTGATGACGTCGCAGCCTTCGGCGTCGCCGGCCCGCGCGGGGCGGACCCTGGCGGCGAGGTCGGGGCGGCCGCGCTCGGCCAGGCGGCGGGCCTCGTGGGCCACGACGCTGGCGACACCCAGCTCGCGCAGAAACCGGTCCTCGGCCTCGCGGCGAGACATGTCGAAGCGCTGGGCCACGCGGATCAGGCGGTCGTCCATCGGCATCGGCCTGGGCGGCGCGGTCTCCAGCAGCGGCAGGACCGGCGGCTTGGCGAACAGGGCGGCGGGGCGGACGGCGGCGTTCAGCAGGGACGGCTTGGCGGCCAACTGCTCCTCGACCGCCTCGACCAGGGCCTCGTCGTACGACCATCGCGGCGGCTGGTCCTTCAGCGGCGGCAGGCCGATCAGCGACAGCACCGCCGAGATCTCGCCCTGCTTCCAGAGGATCGGCATGTCGGCCTTGCCGGTGACGAAGCGGACGGAGCGGTCATGGGCGGCGCGGTCGATCGGCTTACCGGCGAGCGTTTTCTCCAGCTGGACGACATAGTCGCCCACCACCACCGCCAACTCGGCGCCCGACCAATCGCGAAGACTCGATTCTCCCGTCATCGGACGATGATGCCGAGACAGGCCGTCGCGCGCCACAAGCTTGGGTATGAGTCTCTAGCGGCTTCCGCTCGTGGCGACGGCCATCGGGGCGTCCTGCACCGGCATCTGGTCGGGCAGCAGCTTGGCCGCCTCCATCGCCCGGCGGACGGTGGTGATCGGATATTCGGAATCGACCTTGAAGGTCAGGGCCGAGGTGTGGGCCGGATTGTCGCCCAGATTGGCGAAACCGCCGGCGCGCGTGGCGTTGAAGGTCACGCCATAGGTCTTGTTGGACAGCACCCGGCACAGCAGGACGAAGGTCTTCTGGTCCGGCAGCAGCCTGGGCATCTTCACGCAGTCCATCGGTTCCGCGCCCGCAGCCGGGGCGTAGTTCCAGGCACTCGGCGACATCTGCTGGTCGAAGGTCACCTTCAGGATCAGCACGCCGGGGGACACGGTCTGGCCTTCCGCCGGATAGGACGACACCACGTTGGGCGGCAGGGTCGGCGGCAGGATCAGCACCGGCGAGACGGCGTTCGGCTCTTCCTTGGGCTCGGGCTTGCTCTGCGCCCAGGCCGGCGAGGCCGCCAGGGCGGCGACGGCGATCAGGAGGGGAACCGAACGGGCGAACGACATCTTTCCAGACTGACGAGTAAGCGCGGCCTTCTCAAGGCGCCATTCGAGGCCTACATCCCCGTAATGACCGACAAGACCGACGCACCTCCCGCTGACGAGACCCCGATGCAGCGCGCCCTGCGCCTGAAGAAGGCGGCTCAAGGCAAGCACGGCCACGGAGCCAAGGCCTCGACCGGCAAGGTCGACCGCGCCAACGCCGCCGCCCCGACCGGCAAGTCCAAGCCCTGGATGACCCGTTGACGATCCCCAAGGTCCTCGGCCGCACCTCCTCCATCAATGTCCGCAAGGTCCTCTGGACCCTGGACGAGCTGGAGCTGGCCTATGAGCGCGAGGACTGGGGCGCGGGGTTCGCGCCCACCAACGATCCGAAGTTCCTGCAGTGGAACCCCAACGCCCTGGTGCCCGTGCTGATCGACGAGCACGGCCCGGTCTGGGAAAGCAACGCCATCTGCCGCTATGTGGCCGCCGACACCCCGCTGTTCCCAGTCGACCGCCGTAAGCGCGCCCTCGTCGACCAGTGGATGGACTGGCAGGCCACCGAGCTCAATACCGCCTGGCGCTACGCGTTCGCGGGGCTGGTGCGCAAGTTCCCCGGCTTCGACGATCCCAAGCAGATCGAGGCCAGCGTCACGGCCTGGAACACCGCCATGGGCCTGATGGACGCGCGTCTGGTGGACACCGGCGCCTATGTGGCCGGCGACGATTTCACCCTGGCCGACATCGTGCTGGGCCTGTCGCTGCACCGCTGGCTCTACAGCCCGATCCAGCGCGAGGACTGGCCCGCCCTCACCGCCTATTACGCGCGCCTGAAGCAGCGGCCGGCGTTTTCGAAGTGGGGCCTTCCGGAAGTTCCGTAAGGGGCTCCGAGCCGGCCTTGGGCAGGCTGGCGATCGGCACGCCGGGCAGCAGCGGCTCGCCCGTCCACTCCCAGTGCCAGGGCTCGTAGACATAGTTCACGAAGCCGAACCGGCCGGCGTTCACGACCATCCAGCGATAAAGCGGCGAACGCGCCATCGCCAACCGGTTGGCGTCGGCCGAGCTGTCGGGCCCGAAGCCCGGCGCGGCCTCGATCACCAAATCCATGGCCAGCCCAGTGCGATGCGCCGAGCAGATGGTGCGGATCAGCCCCTGGCAGTTGTTGTCCCGCGCGCAGCGCTGGGCGTCGGCGTCCGGCGCGCGAAAGCCGGAGAAGATGGTCAGCGCCTCGGGTCGCCGCAGCACCCCGGCCGCCTTCGCCTCGGCGACCATGTTGCGATAGGCCTCCAGAGCACCCGGCCGCAGGCGAATGGCCTTGCCGCCATAGCTTTCCCTGGGATCGGCCAGGCTGAGATTGGCCTCGGGCGGCGCGCCGGGGCACATGCCCTCGCGGTTCACCCGCACGAACGGCCGGGCCAGGTGCCAGCGGGTCACCATGGTCCCGAAGACGACGGCATCGACCACGCCGGTCGCCTGCAGCCCATGCCCGCCCTGCCAGCGCGCCAGGGCCGAGGCGAAGCCGTTCGAGCCAGGTCCACAGGTCGTGCCGATCTCGGCGGCGATGCGCGGAGCGTAGATCTCCCAGCCGGTCTCGGCCTTGCCGAACGGGGTCCAGGCCATGGTGGCGAGGGAAGCGGCGTTGACGGCGGCGGCGCTCTCCGGCGCGTCGGTCCCGTCGCAGGTCTCGGGCGCGCCGGCTAGCACCGGCAAGGCGCCAGACGGATCGATCGAGGGCACATGCTGGGGCGGCAGGAAGGCAGTCTCGTCGCGCGGTTGGACCGGTTCCGGCGACGGCTTGCCGGTCGGCCAGGTCGCCCACAGCAGCAGCGCGCCGACGGCCAGGACCAGCAGGCCCAATCCCCACAACAGACGGCGTAGCAGCTTCAAGCCGGTCCTCGCTCCTCAAGGAACTTCGCCATGGCTCAAGGCTTGAGACCAGGGAGTCGTTCCCGCCTTCCTGGCGCGCCTGGAGTATGCATGACCGGTCTGGTTTCCCGCTTCGCCCTGATCGCCGTCCTGGCGCCATCTCTGATCTTGGCCGCCTGCGACGACAAGCCGCCGGCCAAGCCCGCGCCCGCCAAGAGCGTCCAGAAGTCCGCGCCCGCCCCGCCGCCTGTCGTCGCCGCGCCACCGGCCGTGGCGGCGGGCTCGCCCCTGGCCCAGACCATCAACGCCGCGACCTTCGACCTGGCGACCACCGATCCCGACGCCCATCGCAACCTGCTGATCCGCGTCCAGACCCTGCTGGACCGCGCCCACTTCTCGCCCGGCGTCATCGACGGCCGCGACGGGACGAACCTGACCCTGGCGATCAAGGCCTTCCAGGCCTCGCGCAACTTGACGGTGGACGGACAGATCACCCAAGCGCTGGTCGAGACCCTGACCGCCGGCGACGGCGGACCGGTGCTGGTCGACTACACGATCACCGCCGAGGATGAGGCCGGCCCGTACTCACCGCCGATCCCCAAGGACGACTACGAGGCGATGGCCAAGCTGCCGGCGCTCGACTACGTGACGCCGCTCGAGATGCTGGCCGAGCGCTTCCATATGGACGAGGCGCTGCTGCAGGCGCTCAATCCGGGCGTCGATTTCGGGGCGGCCGGGACGACGATCGTCGTGACCGCCGCGGGCGCCGACAAGCTGGATCGCAAGGTCGACCGCATCGAGATCGACAAGGCCCTGGGCCAGGTCCGCGCCTTCGACAAGGACGGCGTCGAGCTGGCGGTCTATCCGGCTACGGTCGGCAGCACCGAGCGCCCTGCCCCTTCCGGCGAGTGGGCCGTGCGCACGCTCGCGCCGGCGCCGACCTACACCTACGACCCGTCACGCCTGACGTTCGGCAAACCCAAGGCCAAGCTGACTATCAAGGCCGGGCCGAACAATCCGGTCGGCTCGACCTGGATCGACCTGACCAAGGACACCTACGGCATCCACGGCACGCCCGACCCCAAGCTGGTCAACAAGCGCGCCTCGCACGGCTGCGTGCGCCTGACCAACTGGGACGCGGCCGAACTGGGCTCGGCTGTGAACAAGGGGGCCAAGGTGGTGTTCATGGGGTCGGAGGCGCGGGCGTCGTAGGAGCGAAAACCCCGCCCTTCGACTAGCTCAGGGTGAGGTTTTCAATTGAACGGCAGCACCAGTCGTCCTCACCCTGAGCCTGTCGAAGGGCGAGGACGGTCGCTGGGCGTTTGAGCCTACTTCGGCTTCCTGAACTTCAGAATGAACTGATCGGTCTTTCCCCGGATCGACGGATCGAACACGCTGGCCGTATGCGGGTCGTCCTTGCTGGCCAGCAGCGGGCTTTCGCTTTCCAGCTTGAAGCCAGCGGCCTCGACCTCGCTCTTCACCGCGGCGATGTCGATGCGGTGCAGGGTGTCGGCGGCCGTGATGCCCGAGCCGGCGACGGCGGCGTGGTCGACGATCAGGAAGACCCCGCCCGGCTTCAGCGACTTGAAGATCTCGGCATTGGCCTTGGCGGCCGTGTCCACCGGGAACGGCTTCAGGTGCATGTCGTGATAGTTCTGGACGGTGATCACCGCGTCGACATTGTCGGGCAGGTCCAGCGCCGTCATCGGGCCGTTCATCGGCTTGCTGTTGAGCAGCGCCGCCGCGACCAGTCTCTGGTCCTCGCCGTACTTGGGCATGAACTTGATGAACTCGGCCGGCTGGTAGGCGTAGACGGTCCCCTTGGGGCCGACCGCCGCCGACAGGATGCGGGTGAAGTAGCCGCCGCCCATCACGTAGTCGACGACGGTGTCGCCCGACTTCACCTCGGCCAGGGCCAGGATCTCGCCCGGATGTCGCGCTGCGTCGCGGGCGGTGTCAGCCGCCGGGCGCGACGGATCGGCCAGCGCCTTGGCGATATTGGCGGGGACTTCGGCGAACGCCGCGCCGCCGATGCTCATGGTCAGGATGACCAGAGCCGAAACCACGTGCTTGCGAGCCATGAGCGCGCCTCCCTTGTTGTGGCGCTTGTCGTAGCAGGCCCGCGACGCTGGGCGAACGGCGTTATCATGAAGTTTCAGCAAGGTTTCGTCGAAAGCGGCTCTTCCTTCGACCGGCGCCGCCCCGCATGATCGCCGATAACGAACAAAAGTCTGGGGAGACCGGTATGAAGTGGGTCCTGCGCGGGGTCGGCGCGTTGCTGGCGCTTGTCGTTCTGGCCGGCGCGGCGCTGATCGCCATCGACCAGGCCAGCCTGCCCAAGGCTCCGGATCGCCAGGTCCTGCTCGAGAAGGCCAGCCACTACGACGTCCGCATCCGGCGCGACGACTGGGGCGTGCCGCACGTCCTGGGCAAGACCGACGCCGACGCCGCGTTCGGTCTCGGTTACGCCCAGAGCGAGGATGACTTCGACACCCTGCAGGACGTGGTGCTGGCCACGCGCGGCGTCCTGGCCCGCGACAAGGGCGCCAAGGCCGCGCCCACCGACTATGTCGCCGCCCTGCTCGACGTCTGGCCGACGGTCGACAAGCACTATGCCGAGCTGCCGGCCGACCTGCGCAAGGTGATGGAGGCCTATGCCGACGGCGTAAGCGTCTACGCCGCCAAGCATCCGGAGAAGGTCAAGCCGGGCCTGCTGCCGCTGACCGGCAAGGACATCGAGGCCGGCTTCGTCTTCAAGCAGCCGTTCTTCTACGGCCTGGACACCGAACTGAAGCATCTGACCGCGCCTGCGGAGAAAGGCCCGCCGCCGAAGGGCTCGAACGGCCTGGCCACCGCGCCCTCGCGCAGCGCCGACGGGGCCACGCGGCTGCTGGTCAATTCGCATCAGCCCTATACCGGCCCGGTCGCCTGGTACGAGGCCGTGGTCGAGAGCGGCGAAGGCTGGCACGTGGCCGGCGGCTTCTTCCCCGGCGCGCCGTTCATGCTGCACGGCCACAACGCCACCCTGGGCTGGGCCAACACCGTGTCCAAGCCGGACCTCGTCGATATCTACCGCCTGACCATCAACCCGGCGGACAAGAACCAGTATCGGCTGGACGGCCAGTGGAAGGCCTTCGACAAGCGCTATGTCACCCTGCGCGTGAAGCTCTTCGGCCCCATCGTCCTGCCGGTGAAGAAGGCCGTACTGCGCTCAGTGCACGGGCCGGTGCTGGAGACCGACCACGGCGTCTTCGCCATCCGCTACGCCGGCATGGGCGAGTGGCGCCAGCCGCTGCAGTACTGGCGACTGAACCGGGCCCGGACCGTGGACGAGTGGCGCGCCGCCATCGCCACCCACGCCATCCCCAGCCTGAACTACATCTATGGCGACGCGGCCGGGAACATCGGCTTTGTCCACAACGGCCAGTATCCGAACCGCACGGTCGCCGCCGACTGGAAGGGCATCCTGCCCGGCGACCGCTCGGACCTCGTCTGGCAAGGCTACCGCCCGGTCGAGCAGACCCCGCAGCTGTGGAATCCGAAGTCGGGCCTGGTGTTCAACTCCAACAACACCCCGTTCCGCGCCAGCGAGGACGCCGACAACCTGAAGCCCGAGGCCTTCCCCGCCTCCATGGGGCTGCAGAGCAACATGACCAACCGCGCTTGGCGGGCGCTGGAGACCTTCGGGACCGACCACGCCCTCACCGACGCCAGCTTCCGCGCCCACAAGTTCGACGTGGCCTTCAGCGACCGCTCCTCGGTGATGGAGATGGTCCGCGAGGTGCTGGCGATCGACGCCAAGGGCGAACCGGACCTGGCCAAGGCCCAGGCGATCCTGCGCGGCTGGGACAGGAAGGCCGACGTCCACGATCGCGGCGCGGCCCTGGTCGCCCTGATGACCCAGCCGATCCTGTTCGCCCGCTCGAACGGCGATGCGGCGCCGGCGCCCATCGACAGCCTGCGCGCGGCGATCCTCACGCTGAAGACCCACTTCGGCCGCCTCGATCCCGAGTGGGGCCAGGTCAACCGCATCCGGCGCGGGACCGTGAACCTGCCCATCGACGGCGCGGCCGACACCTATCGCTCGGTGTGGGGGACGCCGGAGAAGGACGGCACCACCACCGCCGACGGCGGCGACACCTTCGTCATGTTCGTCACCTGGGACAAAGCCGGGACGCTGCATTCCGAGAGCATCCACCAGTTCGGCTCGGCCACCCTGGACGCCAGGTCGCCCCACTATGCCGACCAGACCCCGCTCTTCGTGGCCATGAAGACCAAGCCGGTCTGGTTCACCGAAGAACAGCTGAAGGGACACGTCAGGGTGGACTATCGCCCCGGAGATCGGTGATCGTAAAAAGCTGGGCCGTTCAGGCGCCGTTCAGTTGAGAAACGGCTAGCTCGGTTTCGACAACGAAGCTTCAGGTGGGGAATTCTGATGCGCAAGACCTTCGGCCTGCTGGCCCTTACCGTGATGAGCCTGGGAATGGCGGGCGCCGCCTCGGCCCAGGCGCCGAGCTGGAACGGCCAGTACGACGAGCCGCCGCGTGGCTCCTATCTGCGCTCGTGTCGCGAGATCACGGCCTTCAACGGCCAGGTCTGGGCGCGCTGCCAGAGCAGCCGCGGCGGCTGGGAATGGACCAGCGCCCGCACCCGCGACTGCGGCAGCCAGGGCCTGGAAAACCGTGACGGCCGTCTGCAATGCGTCGGCTGGAACGGCGGCGGCGGTGGCGGCGGTGGCAACAATGGCGGTGGCTGGAACAACGGCGGCGGCGGTCGTCCGGGCGGCGGCTCGCGCGATGGCGTCGTGCTGTTCGAGGACACCCAGTACCAAGGGCGCGCCTTCGAGGTGAACGGCGACATGCCCGACCTGGGCGCTGTCAAGTTCAACGACAAGGCCTCGTCGATCCAGATCGGCCGCACCGGCGGCCGCTGGGAGATCTGCGAGCACGCCAACTACCAGGGTCGTTGCAGCCGCCTGGACGCCGACCAGGCCGTCCTCCCCCGTGAATGGAATGACGCGATCAGCTCGATCCGTCGCGTCCGCTAAGGAGACCATCCCATGCGCAAGATCGCTCTCACCCTCGTCTGCGGGGCGTTGACCCTGCTCACCGTCGGCTCGGCCGTGGCTCAGGATCGCAATTGGGACCGTCGTGACGACCGTTACGATCGCCGCGACGACCGACGTGATGACCGCCGTGGCGACCGCTGGGGTGCCGGCGGCGAGGTCGTCCTGTTCGAACACGACGGCTTCCGCGGCGAGGCCCGCCCGCTACGCGGCGACACGCCGGACCTGGCGCGCCTCGGCTTCAACGACCGCGTCTCGTCCATGCGCATCCAGCGCGGATCGTGGGAGTTCTGCGAGCACGCCTACTATCAGGGCAAGTGCTGGCGCTACGACTACGATACGGCCAGCCTGCCCAAGAAGCAGAACGACCGCTACAGCTCGGTCCGCCGCGTCCGCTAAGCCTCACGCCGCGCCGGGCTCTTGAAGCCCGGCGCGCGCCACGGCTAAGGTCCCGCCGCCTTCCGAACTGGAGCTTTCCGACATGCGTAAGATCGTCGTCCTGGCCGCCGCCGCGGCCGCCCTGCTGGTTTCGGCCTGCAACACCATCGAAGGCGCGGGCCGCGACGTCTCGTCGGCCGGCAAGGCCGTCGCCGGCGCTGCTCGCGACGCCAAGCACTAGCCCTCGGACCTAGGCGTCTTCCTCGCGCGAGGTCTCGGCGCCGATTGCCCGCTTCTCATGCGGCGCGACGGCGCCCTCCGGCGCATGACGGACGGCGTGTTCGGCCTTGGACGCGCCGGTCCCCTTTCGAGGCGGAGTCGGCGGCTCCGAAGGTTCTGGCGGGCGAGGGTCTTGTTCGGTCATCCGAAGGCCTTTCGAGCGTCACGCGGTGAACGCCGACCAGAGATCGAAGTTCCAAGACCCCGGATCGAGGACTCGAGATCCTAGAACATCGGTCTAAGAATATCCTTCATTAACCAGGATCATCGCGCGAGATCGACCGGACATCGTTTGCACGGATTGATCCAGATCAATTCTCGAACGAGGTTGACCTTTACTTACCGAAAGCATGGACAAAACGTCGCCGTGCGACGGCAAGTCGCCCTTTTCCTGCCGCCTCGGGAGGCGCATATGAGCGCCATGTCAGAGTCCCCTGTCCCGTCCCCGATGCTTACCGGCCTCAAGCGTGGCCTGCTGCACCGCTGCCCCAACTGCGGCGACGGCCGCCTGTACATGCGCTACCTGAAGGTCGATCCCGAGTGCGAGGCCTGCGGGCACGAGCTGGGCTGCTATCCGGCCGACGACGGTCCGGCCTATTTCACGATCCTGCTGATCGGCCACCTCGTGGTCGCGCCGCTGCTGTTCTTCCCCTGGATCTGGGAGGCCTCGCCCTTCCTGGTCGCGCCCCTGACCCTGATCCCGCTGGCGATCCTGACCCTGCTGCTGCTGCCGCGCGTGAAGGGCGGCGTGATCGGCGCCCTGTGGGCGATCCGCTTGCGCAAGGCCCAGGACACCCCGGCCTAGGCGTCGGGATCTCGACTTTTTTGATGTCCGGTGGGAACCAAACCCTTCGGAACCGACAAGCGAGGCCGCGAATTCCGAAGTCGTGACCCCAGCGGCGCCGTGGTGGCGAGCGCGGGCTCAAAGGACCTTTCGGACCATGCTCGGCACGATCCTCATCATCATCCTGATCCTGGCCCTGATCGGCGCCCTGCCGACCTGGGGCCACAGTCGCTCGTGGGGCTACTTCCCCAGCGGCGGTCTCGGCCTGATCCTCGTGATCCTGATCATCCTGGTCCTGCTCGGCAGGATTTAACGTAGACCTAGAACCGCGTTCGCCTAATCTCCCCCTCCATATCGGGAGGGGGGAGTTTCACATGACGGCGACCGCCGAAGCGGCATCCGAGAGCGGGGCCGCGCGCCTTTCGCCCGTGGCCCGGGCCAAGGCCATCCTGGGCGGTTCCGCCGGCAACCTCGTCGAATGGTACGACTGGTTCGCCTACGCCGCCTTCACCCTCTATTTCGCGCCCGCCTTCTTCCCGAAGGGCGACCAGACCGTGCAGCTGCTGCAGGCGGCGGCGGTCTTCTTCCTGGGCTTCGTCGCGCGCCCGATCGGCGCCTGGCTGATGGGCATGTATGCCGACCACGCCGGCCGTCGCGCCGCCCTGTCGGCCTCGGTAGCCCTGATGTGCGCCGGCGCCCTGATCATCGCCGTCACGCCCAGCTTCACGACCATCGGCCTGTGGGCCCCGGCCATCCTGCTGTTCGCCCGCGTGCTGCAGGGCCTGTCGGTCGGCGGCGAGTACGGCGCCAGCGCCACCTATATGAGCGAGATGGCCGGCAAGGCCCGGCGCGGCTTCTGGTCCAGCTTCCACTACGTGACCCTGATCGCGGGCCAGTTGCTGGCGCTGGGCGTGCTGATCGTCCTGCAGCGCACCCTGGGCGAGGCCGAACTGAAGACCTGGGGCTGGCGCGTACCGTTCATCATCGGCGCCCTGCTGGCGGTCGTGGTGTTCTGGATCCGCCGAGGCCTGGACGAGAGCATCGCCTTCAAGCGCCCCGCCCAGCGCGAGACCCTGTCGCGCGGCCAGGTGACCAGCGCCGGCGTCTTCCTGCTGCTGACCATCATCGCCGGCGTGCTGGGCGTCACCAAGGGCGCGCTGGCCAAGCCGGGCCAGATCGCCGCCGCCGTATTCCTGGTGCTGTTCTTCGTGTCGCTGATCGTGCCGCTGATCCGCCGGCATCCGCGCGAGAGCCTGCTGATCATGGGCCTGACGGCCGGCGGCTCGCTGACCTTCTACGTCTACACCACCTACATGCAGAAGTTCCTGGTCAACACGGCCGGCTTCAGCAAGGCCCAGGCCTCGGAGGTCAGCGCGCTCAGCCTGATCGGCTTCATGCTGGCCCAGCCCCTGGCCGGCTGGCTCTCCGACAAGTTCGGCCGCAAGCCGATGCTGATCCTGGCCTTCGGCGGCGGGGCCCTGACCATCTGGCCGATCATGACCGGCATCAGCCACGCCACCTCGATCACCGGCGCCCTGTGGCTGATCCTGGCCGGCATGCTCATCCAGTCCTGCTACACCTCGATCAGCGCCGTGGTGAAGGCCGAGATGTTCCCGGCCGAGATCCGCGCCCTGGGCGTGGCCCTGCCCTACGCCCTGGCCAACGTGCTGTTTGGCGGCACGGCCGAGATGGTCGCCCTGGCCTTCAAGCACGAGAAGATGGAGAGCACCTTCTACATCTACGTCGCGGCCGTGATGACCCTGGGCCTGATCTGCTCGATCATCCTCAAAGACACCGGGCGCAATAGTCTCATTCATGAGGACTAAGCCGGTTTTCCGACTCTTCGCGGCCCGCTAGGTTTCGCCCATGCCGTTGCTCGATATCATCGTCCTATCCGTCTTCGCCGCCTGCTGGCTGCTGTACGAGCCCATGCTCAAGCGCCTGGGCGAGGGCGGCGGCGTTCTGAACACCGACATGACCGTCATCCGGCGCCGGTGGATGCAGGAGATGGCGGTGCGCGAGATCGCGCTGCTGGACGGCCAGTTGCTGGGCCACGCGATTAATTCGGCCAGCTTCTTCGCCTCGTCGAACCTGATCCTGATCGCCGCGGCGGCCGGCGTGCTGTTCGGCGGTGACAATGCGTGGAAAAGCGTCGAGGGGCTGGCGGTCCTGGCCAAGACCTCGCCGATGATGTTCCAAGTCAAGCTGGGCCTGGTGCTGGTCGCCCTGGCGCGCGGCCTGCTCGATTTCATCTGGGCGATCCGGCAGATGAACTATTGCGTGGCAGCCATCGGCGCCGCGCCCATGTGGGCGCCGCCCTCGGTGCTCGCCGAATATGCCGAAGCCGCCGGTGGAATCCTGAACCCCGCGCTGTCGGCCTTCAACGCCGGCGTTCGTGCCTACTATTTCGCCCTGGCGGCCGCCGTCTGGCTGCTGGGCCCCCTGCCCTTCCTGTCGGCGACGCTGGGCGCCATGGCGCTGCTGCTCTGGCGTCAGCGCCGTAGCCGCGCCTCGACCGCCGTGCGCAAGGTCCGCCAGATCCTGGAGCGCCAGCCGGTGGTCCACGGCCCGCACCTGACGAGCCTGCACACCGACCCGCCGGAAGATCGCATTTAGGAAGCTGGGCTGGAGGAACGCGCCCACGGGCGCTGCGTTCTCTCGATCGCCGACATCAAGACCCCAGATACAATAAGCCCCGCCGGTGACTCGGTCTCCGGCGGGGCTAATGGGAAGTCTTGTGGGTAGACAACACCTTCTTACCCCAAGCGGCCGAGGTTCGCAACCTCCTTGCTACGAGAATCCGACATTTCGTCGTGAATTCGAACTGCAACTTCCGATATTGCGACAGCGCCGCCAGATTCTCACGGCCAAGCTAGAAATATCGGTCGAGGGTCCATGCCGCTTGAGAAAGGCATCGGAGAGTCTTCGATTGATAGAGTTCTGCAACGCAGGTTTATCCCGCAAAGCATTAATCCAGTACCGAAGCCTAAACATTGAGTTTTCGGTCAGGATTTGCGCGAATGCGCAAACTACACCTTGGACGCTTTCAACTACGCCAAAAAGCGTTTGAAGATTTGGCGATCATTCTCCAAGCAGGCGAGAATCGTTTCCAAACGATTCATCCTCTGCGCGGTGCGGCCTAGCGAGGAGATTTAAGTCCACTCTCGCTAGGCGCGCAGGTCCAGGCGTCCTCAGATGCCCAGGGCGGTCCAGAGCGGCAGGATCCGATCGCCCCACTCCTTGGCCTGGAGTTTCAACTCCTCGAGATTGGCGTCGCCTTGCAGGGGAGCCCCGTCCTTGACCAGCGACTGGTTCAAGGCCGAGATGTGACGCCAGGCGAAGCTGGCCCAATCGTCGGGCGTCTTGCCGCCGCTCTGCTTGCTCAGCCAGAAGATCTGGTGGAAGCGCGGCGCGGAAATGCCTCCGCCATAGAGCGGCGCGGCGAAGTAGGAGATGTCGCCGCCAGACAGCGAGCGCTGTGCGATGGCCGTATTTAGGGCCAGACTGCGCGCCTTCGCCGCCTCCAGGTCATGACCAGCCGGCACCGGCTGGATGACGCCGAGACCCAGCAGGATCGTCACGGCTGAGGTCAACTGGCCGAAGTTGATGTCCCTGCCCACCAGATGCGCTTCCAGTTCGCCGATGGAGTGTGGCTTATGATCCAGCAGGAACGCGTAGATCGGGTCGTAGATCGCATCGAGCAGCCCAGCTTCGCGTCCTGGTCCCCGCACCTTCTTGGGCAGGCTGTCCTTGGTCGCGGTCAACACGATGCGCTGCTCGCGGAGCGCGGACAGCTGTTCATGGCCAGTCACCTGGCGCACGCCCCGGATCCAATAGTCGCGGCGGAACTGCTGGTTCGTGCAGAAATCCCGCAGCGTCTCTCGGAGCGACGGATCGGGCACGGCTTGGATGAACGCGGCTTGCTGCTGCGTCATGCTCAGGTCGTAAAGGCCGTCGAGCGGATGCGCCGAAGCCGCGAACCCGACCTTGGCGTCGCTCAGCCAGTTCTCCAGGTCAGAAAAGTACATCGGGTGCCAGTCCCGGTTCATGTACTCGTGAGCCAGGTACTTCCGGTCCTGCCCCTTGATCTGCTTGAAGCGCTCAACGGCCGTCGCGTTGGCGCGGGTATAGGCGGGCTCGGTGCCAAAGAATTGCTCGATGAAGTCCAGGGCGGCGCCCGTCTTGGCGATGATCCCCGAGCCCGGCGCGCCTATCACGTCGGCGTGGCGCTTCATCAGGTGACGGATCGGGGCGTGGGCCGCCCAACCGGGATTGGTGTTGTACGAGATGTAGAGCACGCCGCCCGGACGCAGTTTGCGGCGAATGAAGTCGACGAGGATTCCGCGGTTCTCGTCCGAGATCCACGTCCAGATTCCGTGCAGGCCGATGAAATCGAAGTCCGGCAGGTCCGTGCGATTGCAGAACTCCGCGAAGGCTTCGTCATAGAGCTTGGCGTCGGAGCCCGACAACCGCGCCATCTCCGAGGCGAACACCGCCTGCGACGGATTGAAGTCGGTGCCGTACCAATTGACGCCTGGCTGCGCCGCCGCGTGGATCGAAACCGACAAGCCCTGGCCAAATCCCAGTTCGCAGGCGTTCTCGATCTTCGGCGCATGCTGCCCCGTCAACAGCAACGGTAACCGGCAACGGAGTGCATTCAGCTCCCCGTAGTAGCCGAAGGTATAGTTCACGTCGGTAACGTAGCCGGCGTTCCATTCGGTCGACACTCGGAGCCTCATTCATTCGCGCTGAAGTGTCTGCATTGCTGCCCGGAAACGCCCCCCCTGACAAGTTCGCGTAACACGTTCGCGTAACGGATCGGCTCGCCTTTCCCGTGGCGCTCCCGGCGCGCGAGCCGCTATAGGTCGAGAGCCGGTCGCCCTCGACGGGCGTTTTCCGCACTCGGTTCATGACGTCCAAACTTCTCGCGCTGTGGCGAAACCTGCCGGTTCCGGTGCGCCGAACCGCGCATCTGGCCGCCGGCGCGCCGGGTGCGGCGTATCGCGGCCTCGCCGACAAGTTCGACGACATGAAGAAGGCCCGCGCGGACCGCATCCTGCTGGCGCGGGCGCTGCGCAGGTCGCCGCGCTCGAACCTGCCCCCAGCCCTGCCGGTGACCATCGTCGGCTTCCACGGCGCGGTTCACGGCCTGGGCGAAGGCGCCCGCATGCTGGCGCGCGGCTTCGCGGACGCCGGCCTGCCCACCCGCGCCATCGACCTGTCGGCGCAGGTCGCCTTCGCCGCGGACCTGCCGGCCGTGTTCCCCGCGCCAACGGCGGACGAGCGGGGCGTCGTGATCTCGCACATCAATCCGCCCGAGCTGCTGGACTGGGCGCGCGCGACCGAGGGACGGCCGTTCGAAGGCCGTCGCCACATCGGCTACTGGGCCTGGGAGCTGGAGGACGCCCCGGCCGACTGGGCCCGGGCCTTCGACCTGGTGGACGAGGTGTGGACGCCCTCGACCTTCGCCGCCGACGCCATCCGCAAGATCGCGCCGCCTCGGATCACGGTCTCGCCGGTTCCCTACCCGCTCTATCTCAATCCGCGCCCCACGGCCGACCGCGCCCGCTTCGCCCTGCCCGACGACGCCGTCGTGGTGCTGATGGCCTTCGACCTGCGCTCCTCGGCCCAGCGCAAGAACCCCCGCGCCGCCCTACAGGCCTTCCAGCGGGCCGTGGAGGCGTCGGGACGACCCGCCCTGCTGGTCTGCAAGGTGGTCGGGGCCGACCGCCATCCAGAGACCTTCGAAGCCCTGCGGGCGGAGGTGGCCGATGACGCCACCATCCGGCTGATGACCGAGAACCTGTCGGCCGAGGCGATGGCGACCCTGACCGCCAGCGCGGACATCGTCCTGTCGCTGCATCGTTCGGAGGGTTACGGCCTGCTGCTGGCCGAAGCGATCTGGCTGGGCAAGCCGACCCTGGCGACAGGCTGGTCCTCGAACGTCGAATTCATGGACCCCGCGTCCAGTCAGCTGGTCGACTACGCCCTGATCCCGGTGGAAGGCGGCGACCTGATCTATCGCGCCGGACGCTGGGCCGACGCCAGCGTCGAGGACGCGGCCGCCAAGCTGGCGCGGATGATCGGCGACGACGCCGCGCGCACGAAAATGGCGGCTGCGACCGTGCGCAACCGCCATGTCTCTTTCGATCCGGAAGCCTGGACGCGGATGATCCGCGCCCTGCTGCCGCTAGGCTAGCCTTCTGGGGCCTAGCCCTTCGGCGCCGTCGCCACCGGGCCGTCGTTCGGCGTCGGCAGGTCGCTGATCGCGGGCGGCGGCACGACCTTGTCAGCCGACGGCGGCGCGGCGGGCAGCGGGGTGGACGGCGGACGGATCGGCGTGGTGTCCCCAGCCTTGGGCTTGCTCGGCTTCAGCGGCGGCACGAGCGGCGCGGCGATGTGGTCCAGGGTCATGACGACCAGGTCCGTCGGCAGCATGCCCTTGTAGCGGATCTTCTTGAAGTGCCGCTCGGGATCGTAGGGCTCGACGCCTGGCGCTAGGTTGCCGACCTCGAGCGTGCCGACCTGCGCCAGCAGTTGAACGCGACCGACGAACTCGTTGGCCCGGCCACGGACGAAGTTGATCTGGGCGTTCTGCAGTTCGGCCTGGGCGTTCAGCACCTCGATCGTGCTGCGCAGGGCGAAGCGTTCTTCCTCGCGGACGCCGATGAAGGCGATCTTGTCGGCCTCCATTTCAGCCTCGATGCTGACCAGCGACGAACGCGCGGCGGTCAGTTGGTCCCAGTCCTGCGAGACGTTGAGCACCATGTTGCGGCGCGCATCCTCGATCAGCAGCTTGTCGCGATTGTTCTCTTCGACCGACTGGCGAACGGCGGCGGCCAGCTGGCCCCCGCTGAACAGCGGCTGGGTCAGCGCCACGCTGGCCGTCAGGCTGTTCTCCCGATACGGGATCTTGTCGACGTAGGAGATGCTGGGGCCGTTGCGGTAGTCCGCACGCGCCGAGACCGAGAACAGGCGCTGGGCCTTCGCCTCGGAGACGCCCAGGCGCGAGGCCTTCTCGGTGTAGAACGCCTGCAGCAGGGTCGGGTTGGCCTCTTCGGCGAGGTTGAACGCCTCGTCGAGCGACTGGGGCAGGTCGTCGATATCGGGTTCCGGATCCAGCGTCTGGGGCAGGTGACCGACCAGCGAGGCGTAGAACGCCACCGAGACGTTGAGCTGCGCCTGGGCCTGCGCGACCTGGGTGGTCGCGCCGGCCAGACGGGCCTTGGCCTGCTGGACATCGGTCAAGGTGACCTGGCGAACGCTGTACTTGTCTTCGGTGTCCTGCTGTTGCTTGCGCAGCCAGGCTTCGCCGCCCTGGGCGATGCGCAGCACCTCGCGGTCGCGACGAACCGAGACATAGGCGTTGGTCACGCGGACCAGCAGGTCCATCTCCAGCCGGCGCAGGCTTTCGCGCGAGGCCCGGATCTGGGCCTCGACGCCGCCCAGGCGAGAGGCGTAGCGGCCGTTGCTGTAGATGATCTGGCTGAGCGACAGCTGGTTGGTCTGGCTGGCCGCTTCCGTCCCGCTGCGCACCCGGTGCGACTTGTTCCAGCCGTACCCTTCCGAGATCGAGGCGCTGGCCTGCGGGCCGTAGGCGGCGCGGGCCTGAGCGTAGTTCTCGTCCAGGGCGCGCATGGCCGCGCGCTGGGCCTGGATGTTCGGGTTGGTCTGATAGGCGGCGGTGATCGCGTCGGCCAAGGTCTCGGCGTGCGCGAGTTCGGCGTGACCGGCCACGGCCATGGCAAGCGCCAGGGCGACAACGGACGTCCGAGCGGACAGGACTTTCGACAGCACTCGCATATTCCTAGACTTTGGCGGAACTCGCCGTTGCGACGGCTTCAACCCAATGTTTGTGGCTTAATCAAGAAGACGGCGAACCGTCTCTTCCCATGTGACATTCTTGTCGCGCCAGAGTTTACGCGCGGCGCCACCTAGGGTTAACGCTCGTGTCTTATCAGACGTTAAACGATTGAGCGCCTCCGCCAAGCTTTCCGGGGTCGGCTCGGCGATCGCGCCCGTCTCTTCGCTGACGATTTCCAGCAGGCCGCCAGAGTCGGTGACGGTCAACATCGGCTTGCCCGAGGCGAAGGCCTCCATGGTCACATAGCCCACGCTGTCCTCGTCGAAGGGCAGATAGGCGCAGGCCAGGGCGTCGTTGGCCCAGCGTGCGATGTTGGCGCGCGGATGGAAGCCGAACCGCAGGTCGACGCGATCCTTCAAGCCCAGGTCCTCGACCAGCTTGGTCAGGCGATCGGCATAGGCCTGGTTCTCCGGCGGACCAGCGATGACCAGGCGCGGGCCCTTCGGCAGCAGCGCCAGGGCCTCGATCAGCAGGTGCTGGCGCTTGCCCGCCGCCACCCGGCCGCCGGCGAAGACGTAGTCGCCGTACTCGCCGCCGATGAACAGCTCGCCGTCGTTCAGCGGCGGGTACAGGACCTCGCTGGCGACGCCGTTGAACTTCATCAGCCGGTTCTGGGTGACCGGCGAGTTGCAGAAGATCTTGCGGCACTGGGCGAAGCAGGCGTTGTCGGCCTCGCGGATCGCGGTCTTCACCGCCCTGCCCGTCTCGTCGAAATCGAGGTGGCTCTGGCCAGCCTCGGACAAGTCATAGGCCTGGCGGAACTGGTGCAGCAGCCACAGCACCTTGTGCTGGTGCGGGATCAGATAGGCCGGGAACTTCAGGCCGATCACGCGATCGACGTTGTAGAGCCGCATGCCCTTGGAGATCAGCATCTCCTCGATCAGGCGCTCGGCGGGCTCCCACGTGAAAGGAACGCGGACTAGCTCCGACTGAACACCAGGAGTGCTGTTCAGGCGGCGAACCAGGTGGTCGGCCAGTTCCTCGGCCCCGCCACGCTGGAACGGGGCGGCGTTGTTGACGACGAGCACCTTCATGCGGTCAGCCGATCCACGACGGTGCTCCAGTCGATCTTCATCTCGGCGAGGCGGTTCAGGGACGCGGTCCCCATCTTGGCCACGGCTTTCTTGTCGGCGTGCAGGCGGTCGAACTGCTCGGCCAGGGCCTTGGCGTCGGGTTCGCTGATCAGACCGTTGCGGCCATGCTCGACCAGCTCCAGCACCCCGCCGCTATCGGTCGTGGTGATGATCGGCTTGCGAGCGTGCGCGCCTTCCAGGGACGGATAGCCATAGCTGTCCTCGTCCTTGGGCAGGTAGGCGATGGCCAGCGCTTCCTTCAGCATCTGCGCCTTCTCGTCCTCGGTGATCCAGCGATCCTCGAGGATGACGCGATCCTGGATGCCCAGCTCGCGAACGCGCTGAAGCAGCTGGCGACCATATTCCGGACTGGAGGCGGTGCCGGCCAGACGCAGCTTCACGCCGGTCTTCACATGCGCCATGGCCTCGATCATCAGGGCCTGGCGCTTGTGCGGCTCCAGGCGCGAGATGGCGACGATCTCGTCGCCATAGCCGGTGTGGGTGAAGCGCTCCGGCTGGTAGATCGGCGGATACAGCGGCGTGGCGTCCAGGCCGTTGAACGTCTTCAGGCGGTCGGCGACCACCTGCGAGTTGGTGAACACCGCCCGGCTCTCGGCGATCGAGCGCGTGTCGAGGGCCCGCAGGTTGTCGCGGATCGCGCGGTGTTGCGGATCGTCCGGCATGCCGCGATAGGGCGTGTCCCACAGGTCGTAGAAAGTGCGGATGTGGTGGATGAACCACAGCACCTTGTTCGGGTGATCCACCACATAGGCCGGCGGCCGGAAGCAGATGACCCGGTCGCACCACTGCGTCAGGTCCATCATGCGCCAGGCGGCGATCTGGTGCAGGATCTCGGTCGGCTCATCGACGAACGGCAGGTAGAACCGCTCGACCTCGTGGCCGGCCTCGAGCAGCTTTTCCTCGAGCCACTCGACGATGAAGCGCGCCCCGCCGTTGATGAACGGCACGATCGAGGACAGCAGGACGATGCGCATGGCCTAGACCAGAACCTTGTCGAGCGCCGCGACGACGCGATCGATGTCGGCTTCGGAGAGGCCGGCATGGGTCGGCAGGTTCAGGCCATCCGCGCCGCAGGCCTCGGCGTTGGTCAGGTCGCCGGTCGCCAGGTGGGCGTAGGGCGGCATGGCGTGCATCGGGTGGAACACCGGACGGCTCTCGATGCCCAGGGCTTCCAGGTCCTTGATCACCTGGTCGCGCGAGGTCGAAAGGCCTTCGCCCAGACGCACGGTGTACATCCAGAACACGTGGCGGCCAGTCTCTTCGACGTACGGCTTGATCACCCGGTTGCCCAGGCGCGCCAGCTTCTCTTCGTACCAGGCCACGACCCGCTCGCGGGCGGCCAGGTGCGTGTCGACACGCTCCAGCTGCGCCAGGCCGATGGCGGCCTGGATGTTGGTCATGCGGTAGTTGAAGCCGACGACCGGGAACCAGTAGCGGCGGTTCGGATCCATGCCCTGGCTGCGATACAACCGCATGGTCTTGGCCAGCTCGTCGTCGTTCGTGGTGATCATCCCGCCTTCGCCGGTGGTGATGATCTTGTTGCCGAAGAAGCTGAAGGTCGCGCAGTCGCCCAGCGAGCCGGACATCTTGCCCTTGTAGGTCGCGCCCACGGCCTCGGCCGCGTCCTCGATAACCATCAGGTTGTGCTTCTTGGCGATCTCCAGGATCGGATCCATGTCGGCCACCTGGCCGTACAGGTGGACCGGCATGATCGCCTTGGTGCGCGGCGTGATCTTGGCCTCGATCGCCGCCGGATCGACGTTGAAGGTGCGCGGGTCGTTGTCGACCAGCACGACCGTGCCGCCGCAATAGGTCACCGCGTTGCACGAGGCGATGTAGGTCAGGCTGGGGATGATGACTTCATCGCCCGGGCCGATACCCATGGCCACCAGGGCCAGATGCAGGGCCGTCGTGCCGTTGTTGCAGGTGATGGCGTGCTTGACGCCGCAATAGTCGGCGAAGGCCTTCTCGAAGTCCGTGATGAAGCGGCCAGCCGACGAGATCCAGGTCGAGTCCAGGCACTCGAGCACGTAGTCGCGCTCGTTGCCGTCCAGGCTGGGCTGGGCGACGGAAATCCGCGGCAGGCTGCTCAAGAACGCTCTCCTTTGATCTTCACGGGTACGCCGACCGCCAGGACGCCGTCCGGCAGGTCGCGCACCACGACGCCGCCGGCGCCGACAGTGGTGTCCGCCCCGATCGTCACGCCGGGAATAGCCCGCGCGCCGACGCCGAGAAAGGCCCGCTCACCGACGGTCACGCCGCCGGCCAGGGCCGAGGCGGGCCCCAGATGGCAGGCCGCGCCCAGGCGGCAGTCATGATCCACGACCGCGCCCGTATTGATGATGGCCAGATCGCCGACCTGGCTGTCGGCGTTGATCGCCACGCCCGCCATGATCGCCACGCCCTGCCCGACCTTCGCCGAGGGCGAGACGATCGCGGAAGGATGGATGGCGTTGACCAGGGTAAAGCCCAGGCCCTGGGCCCTGCGACCCAGCTTCTCGCGCAGCCGGTTGTCGCCGATGGCGACGAACAGTTCGGAAAGCCCCTGCTCTTTCAGGCCCGGCAGCGCCAGGTCGTCGCCGACGACCGGGACGCCCAGGACCTCGCGCGGGGTCGGGTCGGCGTCGACGACCGCCGCCACCGCCTTGCCGGAGGCCCGCAGGCTTTCGATGACCACCTTGGCGTGGCCGCCGCCGCCGATGATGACGACGCCGGCCCTCATCAGTTCCTGGACCGGCGGGCGAGGTCGGCTTCGACCATCTCGGCGATCAGGTCCTGCATGGTGATCTTGGGCTCCCAGCCCAGCTTTTCCTTGGCCTTGGTCGGATCGCCCAGCAGCAGATCGACTTCGGCGGGACGCAGGAACTTCGGATTGATCGTGATGTGGTCCTGATAGTTCAGGCCGACCGTGGCGAAGGCCACTTCGCACATCTCGCGGACCGTCCAGGTCTTGCCGGTGGCGACCACGTAGTCGTCCGGCGTTTCCTGCTGCAGCATCAGCCACATGGCCTCGACATAGTCCTTGGCGTGGCCCCAGTCGCGCTTGGCGTCCAGGTTGCCCAGATCTACGGTCTTCTGCTGACCCAGCTTGATGGCGGCCACGGCGTCGGTGACCTTGCGGGTCACGAACTCGATGCCGCGCAGCGGGCTCTCGTGGTTGAACAGGATGCCCGCCGAGGCGTGCATGCCGAAGCTCTCGCGATAGTTCACCGTCATCCAGTGGGCGTACATCTTGGCCACGGCGTACGGCGAGCGCGGATAGAACGGGGTCTTCTCGGACTGAACCGGGTGCTGCACCAGGCCGTACATCTCGGACGACGAGGCCTGGTAGAAGCGGGCTTGCGGGCACTCCAGGCGCACCGCTTCCAGCATGTTGGTCGTGCCCAGGCCCGTGACCTGACCGGTCAGGTGCGGCTGGTCCCACGAGGCGCCCACGAAGCTCTGGGCCGCCAGGTTGTAGACTTCGTCGGGCTGCAGGCGGCGCATCAGACGCGCCAGGCCGCCGGCGTCCAGCAGATCGCCCAGTTCCATCTGGACGTCGTCATAGACGCCGATCCAGCGCAGGCGGTCGCCGATGACGTCGGCCGAGGCCGAACGACGCAGCATGCCGTGGACGTTGTAGCCCTTTTCCAGCAGCAGCTTGGCGAGATACGCGCCATCCTGACCGGTGACCCCGGTGATCAAAGCCGTCTTCGCCACGCTCTCATCGACTCCAGTAAGAAAGAAGGGTTCTGACTACACTATTGGAGGCGATTGGAAAGCGGCGCCGGCGACTTTTCGTCGTCGATCACCGCTTTCCGAAAAGCGAGCGAAATCAGGTTCTTGAAATCCGCGACTACTCCTCGCGCATGGTAGTGCGCATGGTGTCGCGCAGCGGCGAGAGCAGGTACTGCAGGACGGTGCGCTCACCGGTCTTGACGATGACCTGGGCCGGCATGCCGGCGGTCACCTTGGCGCGCATTTCCTTCGGCAGCTGCTTCAGATCGACGTTTACGATGGCCAGGAAGTAGACGACCTTGCCTTCCGGATCGCTCAGGCGGTCGCGCGACACCGACACGATCTTGCCGTTCAGGATCGGGATTTCCCGCGAGTGGAAGGCCGGCAGGCGCACTTCGGTGATCATGCCGGGGCGGATGTTGTCCACGTCGGTCGGCTGGAAGTGAGCCTGGATGATGAAAGCCTCATCGTCCGGCGCGACTTCGACCATCGGCTCAGCCGGACGGACGACAGCGCCCTCCGTGAAGAAGCGCTGGTTCTGCACCGTGCCGCTGACCGGCGACAGGACGTTGATCCGGCGCTTGGCGTCCGAGGCCACGGCTTCCTTCTCGGTCACCTCGGCCAGCTTCACCCGGGTCTCGGCGACCTGCTGGCTGACTTCCTCGAAGAACTGCTGCTTGACCTGACGGATCTTCAGCTGGGTTTCGCTCAGGCCTTGCGTGGCCTTGGCGCGGTCGGCGGCGAGGCGGCCGATGCTGCCCGACAGCGAGGCCTGTTCACGTTCCAGCGCCAGCAGGCGCGGACGCGGCACCAGGCCCTTGTCATAGATCTTGCGGACGTCGCCCAGCTCGTCCTCGATGAAGCCCAGTTGGCTCTTCAGGCTCTCGGTCTGGCGATCGATGCCCTGGATTTCGCTCTGGTACTGATCGCGCTGCGCATTGAACAGGTCGACCTGGCCGGCGATCGTCTGGCGACGCTCGATGAACTGGGATTCCTCGTCGGCCAGGGCGCGGGCCACGACCGGATCGGAACGCTGGCCGGTCAGGTCGGCGGGGAAGCTGATGACCGCGCGCTGGTCGCGCTCGGCGACCAGGCGGGCTTCCATCGCCTTCAGCGTCACATACTGGCTGCGCGTGATGCCGGCGGCGGCGTCGACCTGGGTCGGATCCAGTTCGAACAGGACCTGGCCAGCCTTCACCTTCTGGCCTTCGTGGACCAGGATCTTGCTGAGGATGCCGCCTTCGAGGTGCTGAACCACCTTGCGGTTCCCCTCGGCCGAGACGACGCCCTGGGCGTTCACGGAGCTGTCGAGCGGCGCGAAAGCCGCCCACCCCAGGCACCCCACGAAGGTGAAGGCGATGATCGCATAGCCGATACGGGCCACGCGGTTGTAGTTGTCCGTCGGACGTTGAATCTTCGGCGGCTGCATATTTTCTAGCCTAAGAGGCGCGCCACAGGGGCGGCCGTTGAACTCTATCAGCGGATCAGTTGGCGCTCTTGATGGGCGTCGGCGGCGGAGGCGGCGGAGCCGCGCCCGTCAGCTTGGCCAGCATCGGATCGCGCTCGCCGAAGTCGGAGATGACGCCCCCGTTGATGACCATGATGTAGTCCGCCTGAGCCAGCAGGTTCAGCTTGTGCGTGGTGTAGATGACCGTGCGCTTGGCGGCCTTGAGGCCCTTGAAGGCCTCGACCAGGGCCTGTTCGCCGGTCTGGTCCAGGCTGGCGTTCGGCTCGTCCAGCACCAGCAGCGCCGGCAGCTTGAACACGGCGCGCGCCAGGGCGATCCGTTGACGCTGACCGCCCGACAGCGAGGCGCCGCCTTCGCCGATCGGCGTGTCGTAGCCCTGCGGCAGGCCTTGGACCATCTCGTGCACGCCGGCCAGCTTGGCCGCTTCGATGATGTCCTGGGACTCGAACTCGGTGAAGCGGGCGATGTTCTGCGCCACCGTGCCGGTGAACAGCTCGATGTCCTGCGGCAGATAGCCGATGTGACGACCCAGCTTTTCCGGATCCCACTGCTTGATGTCGTAGCCGTCCAGGCGAACCACGCCGGCCACGCAGGGCCACACGCCGACCAGACCGCGCATCAGCGAGGACTTGCCCGCCGCGCTGGGACCGACGATGGCCAGCGAGGTGCCGACGTCGACGCGGAAGCTGACCTGACGGATCGTCGGGGCCTGAGCGCCCGGAGGCGTGATCGAGGCGGCTTCGCACGACAGCACGCCGCGCGGTTCGGGCAGCGGCATCGGCTCGACCTGGGCGGCCTGCTCGCGCAGCATGGTCTGCAGACGGTCCCAGGCGCCGCGCGCATTGAGCAGGCCCTTCCACTGACCGACCGCGCCTTCGATCGGCGCCAGGGCGCGACCGACGAGGATCGAGCCGGCGATCATCGAACCGGGGGTGATCTTGCCCTGGATGGCGAGATAAGCGCCGCCGCCCAGGATCAGGGTCTGGACGACCTGGCGGAAGAACTTGATGCCGGACATCACGGCGCCGCCGGAGTCGCTGGCGGCGGCCTGCCAGGCCACCTGCTCATCCCGACGGACGCGCCAACGGGCTTGCAGGCCGCCCCACATGCCCATGGCCTTCATGACCTCGGCATTGCGCAGCGTCGAGCTGGCGTCGTTCTGGGCGGCGATCGAGGCCATGGTGGCCATGCCCAGCGGATCCTTCGTCGCGCGGTCGTTCATGACCGCGAGGACGAAGATGACGATGCAGCTGATGATCGCCAGGATCCCGAAATACGGGTGGAGGATCCAGGAGACGATGATGAAGACGGGCGTCCAGGGCGCGTCGGTGAAGGCGATCAGCCCCGACGTCATGAACTCGCGGACCGAATCCATGTCGCGGAACGCCTGACCGCCGGCGCCGCGCCGGGTCAGGGTCGAGTCGAGCACCGACTTGAAGATCGGGTCCCGCGCCTTGGCGTCGAACTTCAGGCCGCCGCGCACCAGCACCTGGGTGCGAAGCGCTTCCAGGAAGCCGTAGACGACGAACAGGAACACGCAGATCAGCGTCAGCATGACCAGGGTCATGACGTTCCGGCTCGACAGCACGCGGTCATAGACCTGCAGCATGTAGAGCGGGCTGACCAGCGCCAGAATGTTGATAAAGAAGCTGAAGACCATGGCGGTCATGACCGCCGGCTTCGCAACACCTACGGCCTGATCCAGAATGGTAGGCTTGGCGTTAGAGCGATTGAATAGCATTTCGAGCCTTAACGACTACACGTGACGCGCGTATCTGTCACCCCGACGGACATTCGCGACGCCCCGGCCGCGCGACGGAGGCAGCGGTGGCCTGCTAAATCACTTTCCGTGTTCGAATGCAAGGCCACCAATACTCCGCCTTATTCCCGACACCGCAAAGTAACCTCTCAGTTGTGACAGCTTTGCCTCTAGGGGAAAAGTGTATCAAAACCTGAAATAACAAGGCCAAAATGGGGCGGAATTCACGAGCCTCGGATTTCCTTTTCAGGGCGCCAAGACAAATTGCCCTTTGCGCCCGGTATTCCGCGCCCTCGATGTCACCCCTAGTCGGTGGTTCGAGGCGGCTCTAGTTGGCCAGCGACTCAACCCATTGCAACTGGCGGGGCAGGCACACGGTCTCCAGATCGTAGTGTTCCTGGGCGAACCGTCGCGCGGCCGCGCCAAGGCGCTCGCGAGCTTCGGAATCGGCAAGAAGGCCACACACCTCGTCCGTCAGCTGACCGACATTGAAGAAGTCCGTCAGGCGGCCGGTCTGGTCGTGGACGATGGCTTCCCGCACCGGCTGGGTGTCGCTGGCGACGATGGCGCAGCCCGCGCTCATGGCCTCCAGCAGGCTCCAGCTGAGCACGAAGGGATAGGTCAGGTAGACGTGGACCCGCGACAGCTGCAGCAGCGGGATGAAGTGCTGGTAGGCCACGTTGCCCAGGAAGTGGACGCGCGCCCAGTCCGCATCCGGGATCGCGGGGCGAACCTCGGCGGCGAAGATGTCCTTCCAGGTCTTCCCGGCCGGGGCCTTGGCTCCGTAGCTGACGCCATCGCCGCCGACCAGCAGGACCCGCGCGTTGGGCCGGCGCTTCAGGATCTCGGGCAGGGCCCGCATGAAGATGTGGTAGCCGCGATAGGGCTCAAGGTTGCGGTTGACGAAGGTGATGACCTCGTCGTCCCGCGTCAGGGTCAGGTCGCCATTCAGGGTCAGATTGGCCGACGGCTTCGGGGCCACGGCCGCGGTGTCGATGCCGTCGTGGATGACGCTGATCCGCTCCCGGAACGGCTCCGGGAAGGTGCTGGCCTGCCACTCGGTCGGGCTGATCGCCGCGTCGGCGACCTGGAAGTGCATGAGCGAATTCAGGTTCTTCAGGCGGATCCGACAGGCGTCGCCGGGATCAGCGTTGAGGAACTCCGGATCGAAACCGACGTCCTGGCCGGTCGGCGCATAGAAGAACTCGCCATAGATCCCCAGGCGCGCCTCGGGCCACACCTCCTTGAGGAACAGGCTCTCGCCCCAGCCCGGGTGGGCCACGATCACGTCGGGCGAGTAGCCCTCGGCCTTCAGCGCCAAGGCGGCGCGGAAACAGGCCTCGCCACGGACCGCCTTGGTTTCGAAGTCGCCGACCCACGGGTGCACGCCCGGCGTCGTCCCCCGGGTCAGGGCATAGGTGCGCAAGGCCACGCCCTGCCATTCGCGGGTCTCGAACTTGCGCGGGGTCAGGGCCATGACCGCATGACCGCCCGCCGCCAGCGCCGGCGCCAGGAACTTGAACTGGCCGGGGAAGTTCTGGTGGACGAACAGGATGTTCATGGAGACGCACACCTTTGGCTGCCGCCATGAAAAAGCCCCCGCTGGCGAAGCCGCAGGGGCGATAGGCGTTACGGCTATCGATGATGGAACTTAGCCATCCTGGCGCGGCCTGCAAAGGCGGCGCACCGACCTCGCGAAATGCCGCCCATAAAGAAACCCCATCTCCCCGAGGAGAGATGGGGTTCCAGATATCCGTAAGACGGAGATCAAGGTCGGAGGAGAAGGTGTGCCGTCTCCCCCTTGCTTGTTCGTCTTAGAGGACTTGGACCGTGGTGGCGCCCGTCACGAGGACGTTCGTCACGCCGACCAGAGCGATCGACTCGGTGGCCGCACCGTTCCACCAGGTCAGGACGCCGCCAGCGATGTGGTACTCACCGTTGGCGTCAACGTCACCAACGTTGGTCACTTGCGTGGCCAGCGAACCACCGCCGACGTTACCGGCGCTCAGGTCGACCTTGTCGCCCGTGGTCAGGCCTTGGATGGCCACACCACCGTCATACGACGTTTCCAGGGTGAAGGTTTCGATCGTAGCAGCGGCAGCCGTCACGTTGTGGTTGCCCGAGCCGTTCAGCGCGATGCTGGTCAGACCCGAGGTGCCCAGGTTGACGGTGTAAGCATCGGTGCCAGCCGAAGCGCCCAGGACGATGGCGTTGTTACCGCCGTAGTTCGTCAGGGTGCCCAGAGCGCCCGCGGCGTCACCCGACACGACCACGGTGTTGGTCGAGTTGAGGACAACCGTACCAGCCACGAAGTTCGTGAACTGTTGGGCGTTAACCGTCAGCGTACCGCCGGTGACCGTGGCCTGCTCGACCGAGTTCTGGACATAGGCCAGATTCGGGTCAGCGTTGGTCAGGGCCGTGGCGAAGTTGGCGCTGCTGTCCGAAGCTTCCACCAGACCAACGGCGCGAGCCTCGGTCAGGTTGGCGCCGGTCAGGCTGCCAGCCAGGCCAGCGATCGTGTCCTGAGTGTTGAAGGTCACGGCGGTGGCGAAGCCAGCGATGGTGTTGGCCTGAGCGCCAGTGGCCAGCGTGTTGGCCGTCACCGAAGTGGCTTCGTCCAGGTTGGCGTTGGTCGCGGCGGCGATAGCAGCAGCCGAATCCGTGATCGAGAACACAACCGCGTGGGTCAGGTTGTCGAGGGCGGTGCCCTGAGCAACCGTAGCCGTCGTGGTCGCCGTCACGGTGCCAGCCTCATCGAGGTCAGCGTTCGTGGCGGTGGCCAGGGTCGCAGCGGTGTCGGACACGTTGAAGCTCACGGCCTTGGCGTAACCATCGATGGTGATGGCTTGGGCCAGGGTCGCCGCGTTGCTGGCGGTCACCGTGCCGGCCGTGGCCAGGATGGTGTTGCCGGCAGCAGCCAGGTTAGCGGCCGTGTCGTTGATGTTGTACGTGTTCGTACCGGTGTTCGTCGCGGCGTCGATCGTCGTCGCTTGAGCAACCGTGGCAGCCGTGGAGGCGGTCAGGTTGACAGCTTCGTTCAGGCCAGCGCCAGCGGCGGCGGCCAGGTTAGCGGCCGTGTCGTTGACGTTGTAGACGACGGCCGTGGCGAAGCCAGCGATGGTGGTCGCTTGAGCAGCCGTAGCGTCGTTGTTGGCCGTCACGGTGACAGCTTCGTCGATGACGGCGTTACCGCCGGCAGCGATGTTCGCAGCCGTATCCGAGACCGAGTAGATCACGGTCGTCGCCAGAGCGTCGATCGCGGTCGATTGAGCCACCGTGGCGTTGTTGCTCGCCGTGACCGTGCCGCCGTTCAGTTCATCGATCTGAGCGTCGGTGGCCGTGGCCAGAACCGCAGCCGTATCCACCACGCTGTACGTCACGTTGGTGGCGAAGCCGTCGATGGTGACCGACTGAGCGAGCGTCGCGTTCGTGCTGGCGCTGACACCCAGGGTAGCCAGGGCCAGCGGAGCGTTGCCGGCCGCAGCCAGGTTCGCAGCGGTGTCTTGGATGGCGTAGGTGTTGGCGCCCGAGTTGGTGAAGGCCTCGATCGAACCCGCTTGAGCGACGGTAGCCGCCGTGGTCGCGTTGATCGTGGTGGCGGCGTTCGCGACGCCGGCCGGAGCCGCCGCCAGGTTCGCAGCCGTATCACCCAGACCGTAGGTGTTCGTACCGGTGTTGGTCGCGGCGTCGATCGTCGTGGCTTGAGCAACGGTCGCGGCCGTGGTGGCCGTGATGTTGGTCGCGCCATTCAGGGTCGCGGCCGGAGCGGCGGCCAGGGCGGCAGCCGTATCAACCAGGTGATAGCCCGTCGTCACGCCGGCCGCGCCAGCGACCGTGAGGCTCGGGGTGGTCAGCGAGCTCAGGACAGCGCCCAGAACCACGTCGCCAGCCGTGATCGAAGTCACGCCCGTCAGCTTGATCTGGATATCGTTGGCGTTGAGCGTGCCGTCGTTGTTGGTGTCGATCCACAGCGTGTTGGTGCTGCTGTCGAACACGTATTCAGCGTCGGTGCCGCCGGCCAGCGTGCCGCCCTGGGCCGAACCGAAGTTCGAGAAGTTACCGCCGAACTTCAGCGCGGTCGCGCCGTTCAGGAGCAGGCTCGTGTCGATGACGACCGTGTCAACGCCGGTGGCGAAGTCGGTGATCGTGTCGACGGTCGTGGCGGCCGATTGCAGCAGGGCCGAGTACGTGAACTTGTCGGCGCCAGCGCCGCCAGCCAGGACGTCAGCACCAGCGCCACCGAACAGGACGTCGGCGCCGCCGCCGCCGCTGATGGTGTCAGCACCCGCACCGCCGTAGACGGTGTCAGCGCCAGCGCCGCCAGTGACAACCAGTTTCTTCGTAGCCGTGACGATGTCCGAACCGTCGAGGGTCAGGGTCGCGCCAGCGTTGGTCAGCGCGGCGGCCGAAACCGTCAGCGTGCCGTTAGCGGCGATCACAGCGTCGTTGTTGATGTCGACGATAGCATCGTCACCAGCAGCAGCGCCGACCGTGATGTTCACGGTCTCGATCGCACGAACGCCCGTCAGGTTCGCCGTACCAGCGCCGGCCTTCAGGTTCAGCACGTCGTTGGCCGAGGTGCCACCGATCAGCGAGTCGTTCAGGTCAACGTTGGCGACAGCGGCGTTGATCGTCACGGCGCCCGGAGCGGTCGTGGCATTCACGGTGTCGTTGCCGGCTGCCAGGTTGATCGTCAGACCGTTGGTGAAGCCTTCACCCAGGTTCACGGTGTTGGTGCCGCCAGCCAGGTTGACCGTGGTGAACGACTTCGCGTTAGCGATGGCGTTCATGGTCACGGACGAGGTGGCGCCAACCGTCAGTTGCTCGACGCCGGCCCAGTTGTTGAAGGCCGAGTCGTTGATCGTAGCGCTGCCGGTCACAACCAGCTTGTCGTTGCCCGCACCGCCCGTGATCGAGTCGGCCGAGGTCAGTTCGCCCGACGTGAAGTTGAAGGTGTCGTCGCCGTCACCACCGTCGATGCTGACCACGCCCACGCCGACGGTGATGGTGTCGTCACCAGCGCCCGACGAGATGGTGTCATTGCCATTGCCCGAGTTGATGACGTCGTTGCCGGCGCCCGTCGTGATGCTGTCAGCGCCAGCAGCCGTGTTGATGGTCCAGCCACCCGAACCAGCCGTGATGACCGACTTGGTGTTGGCGCCGCCAGTGACGGTGATGTTGCCGCGCAGAACGTCCGGGGTATCGGTCGTGGCGTTACCAGCGGTGATGGTGTGGGTCACGCTAGCGGCCGCGGCCGAAGCGATCGTCACGGTGTCGTCGCCGTTGCCGGTGACAACGGTGTAAGCGCCGTGGTTGTTGCCGTCGCCGAGCCAGATCGTGTCGTTGCCCGAGCCGGTCGTGACCGAAACGTTCTGGGCCGTAGCGGCCGAGACGTCGTCCGAGTCGTCCAGCGCGATCTTGACGCCACCGGTGTTGGTGCCGGCGTTCACGGTCGTGATGGCGCCCGTGCTGATCCAGCTGTTGTCCCAATCAACCTTGCCGTTGCCGGTGATGTTGATCGTGGTCAGGTCGCCAGCCGTCAGCGTGCCGAGCGTCACTTCGTTCACGGCGACAGCGGTGCTGCTGTCGGTGACCGAGAGGTTCAGCGTTTCGACGTCGCCGATGGTGACCGCGCCGATGAAGGAGTCAGCGGTGTCGACGGTGACGGCGATCGACAGCGAGTCAGCGGCCGTGTCCGTGTTGTGCGTGACGGTCAGGGAGTCAGCGCCACCGAAGCCACCGGTGGCGGCCTTGTGGTTGAGCTTGATCGTCGAAGCGTCAGCCACCTTGTTCAGGGTCACGTTACCAGCGGTACCGTCCTGGAAGTCGTAGGTGGTGATGCCCGCAGCCAGAGCGCCGGTGCCAGTCGCGTTCGACGTGGCGTTGTAGGCGCCGGCGTTAAGCGTGCCGTTGGTGGCAGCGGTGAAGGCCAGGGTCTCGACGCTAGTCGTGTTGGCGAAGGCCTTGGCGCCGTTGACGGTGCCGATACCCGTAGCCGAAACGGTGTCCGAACCAGCGCCGCCCGCGACGGTGTCGTCACCGGTGTAGAAGCCGCCCAGCAGGATCGTGTCGTCACCAGCGCCGGCCGAGACGTTGGCCTTGCCCGAGTGGTTCGAGACGTCCAGCGTGTCGTTGCCCGTGCCGCTCGTGACGGCCAGGGTGTTGAGCGCGCCGAAGTCGCCCGACTTCACCGACAGGTTGCCCGTGAACGCACCAGCGTCGACGGTGCCGACGGTGTTGTTCAGAGCGTTGGTGATCGTCAGGTTCTTGTCACCGGTGACCGAGACAGTCGTGGCGTCGGTGTTCAGGCCGGTGACGGTCGAAGCCGCGCCGGTCGACGAGATGGCGACGCTTTCGATGCCGGTGTTGCCAACGCCAGCCAGGTTGTCGGTGTTCGTGCCGATCGTGATCACGCCAACGGCGTTGCCGTTCAGAGCGATCTTCTGGACATCAGCCGCACCAGCGACGGCGGCCGCCTTGTAGGCGATCGTCAGAGCGGCGTTGTTCAGAGCGTTGGCGACTTGCAGCTCAACGATCTGACCAACGTTCTTCACGATCAGGCCCGAGTTCGACGAGCTCGAACGAACGGTGGTCAGAGCGACGTCGACGTTTTCCAGACCCAGGGTCGTGCCGTTGCCGTTTTGAGCCTGGACTTCCAGAACCTCAACGCCAGCGACCGTGAAGCCTTGGACGTTGGCGGCGAAGCCAGCGTTGCCACCGGTCGGGTTGACGTCGGTCACGACGCGCAGGACGTCAGTGCCGCCACCGCCCGAGATGTTGTCCGAAGCTTGCAGCGTGGTCGTTTGACCCCACTGACCGATGAAGGTGTCGTTGCCGTTCGTGCCGGCCAGGATGTCGGTGGCCGAAACGGTCAGATCGACGATCTTGCCCGCCGTCGGATCCGAGCCCGAACCGTAGCTGGTGAAGATGTTGATGCCCGCGGCGTTGTTGGCCGTCAGGACGCCGTCGGCGACCAGGTCGAGCAGCAGGTTGTTCGTGGCCGTGGCGTACGAACCCAGGTACGAAGCGCCGTTCAGCGAGTAGCTGGTGGCGGCGTACATGATTTCGCCGGCGATGGCGGCGCGAACGGCCAGCTCGACGTCAGCGCCGGTCAGGCCCGGGACGTTCGCCTTCACGAAAGCGTTGTAATAGGCCAGCGAAGCGGTGCTGGTCAGGAACGCGATGGCGTTGTCGATGTTGATACCGGCGGCCGAAGCGGCCGCGTTGCCGATGATCGTGTTGTACATCGCGCGAGCGGCGTCAGCCGTCGAAGCGAAGGCCGACGCGCCGTAAGCGGCCGAGAAGGCGGCCTTGGCGGTCGCGTTCGAGGTAGCCAGCGAGATCGACTGAGCGATGAAGCGGTTTTCACCGTTCATGTTCGCTTGGATGCCCGAGCCGGTGTAGGCGGCGTTCAGAGCGGCCAGGCCGGCTTGGCTCGGCGCGAAGCCGAGGAAGAATTGGTAGGTCTCGATGCTGACCGCGGTGGTGTTGTCAGAGCCGAGATTGATCACGGCCTGCAGGGCCGCGCTATCGGTCAGGGCGCCGGTCGCATTTTGGTTCGCGATGCCCTGCAGGCCGGCGAGCTGCGCTGCAGTCGGGCCCGTACCAGCGTTGGCGTTCGTGAAGAACGTCTGAAGCTGGGTGATTGTGTAAGCCATCTGGCTTGTCTCCCAAAGATAATCCCACACCCCCCCGCGACTTATCAGCACGCATGAGGGCAGTGAGGGCTATAGAGCAAACGACATACGTCGACAATACCTGAAATGCGGGCCGTACAGCATTTTTCATACCGGTACAGCAAATTCCTATGTCGCGTTCCTTGAACCCCCCTTCGGATGGCTGTATATAGAATGCGTGAATTCATCCTGGGCGGGGCGCGACAACGCGTCCTCGTGCATGGCGTGAAGCGCGAGGTAATTGAAATGTATGGCAATCCTCAACGTCGCAGCGCTCCGGAGGTCCAGGACCTTCGGCGAGAAGGCGGTCGCTGGCTGAAGGAAGTGCGCGAGGCCGCTGGCCTCTCGCAGCGTCAGCTCGCGGCCAAGGTCGGCGCCGACTACTATACCTTTATCTCGCAGCTGGAGACGGGGCGCGGTCGCATCCCGCCGGATCGCTATCGCGACTGGGCCCAGGCCCTGATGCTCAACGAGCGGACGTTCGTCCGTGAGCTGATGCGGTTCTACGATCCGATCACCTACGAAATCCTGTTCAGCGAGAACTAATTCGTTTAACCTTGCACCGCCGGTTGGGAACCGGTCGTGTTAACAGGCGTGGGGAAGCGTCCGCCGGATGGTCGCACAGGTCATTTCGTTCTTTCAGCGTCAGCAACGCCCGAGCGCGTTCTATGCGGATTGGACGCAACAGGAACTCGCAGAGTTCTACCGTGTAGAGAGCGCCCTCATCCGCGCTGGGATTCGCGTCGGCACCGATCGGGGCCTGAGCGACGAGAACGAACCCTGGTTCATCTTCTATCGCGCCGACGACGGTGAAGTGGTTATCCACTTCGCGCGCATCGACGGCGAATACATCATTGCCGGCCCGGCCTATGAAGAGATCGCGCGCGGTCTCGATTTCTCGGCCCTGGTCCGCAACATGGTGGCCCGCCACCCGCTGATCCGTCGCCAGGAGCGCGGCGCCAACGTCTCGATCCACCCGGCCGCCCTGCTGATCGCCGTGGTCGGCACCGCCTTCTTCAAGACGGGCGAAGCGCGCGCGGCCGAGACCGGCGCGACGAACGCCAGTTCAGGTCACAACCGCCCCGCCCTGCTGCAGAGCAGCTCCGGTCCGGCCGTCTTGACCGCGACGGGGGCTCCCCTGTCGAACGCCCTGTACGACACCGCCCAACTGCCCGCCAACCAGGCGGTGCTGGTGCTGGCGGCCGCTCTGCTGGCCTCGGACTACCGCGCGGCTCCGATGGCTCACGAAGCCACGGCCACCATCGCCGCGGCCGCGGCGAGCCTGGACTTCACCGGCGCGACCGCCGTGGTCGGTTCTAGCGAAACCAACTTCGTGGCGACGCCCAGCCGCGCTCAGGTGGTCGACAACACCCCCGCGAGTACGGTCTCGTCGGTGCTGTCGCTGATGGCCCTGCTGTCGACCATGCCGGCCGCGCACGAACTGTCCGTCAGCGGCGGTGGCGGAAACGGCGGCGGCAATGGCGGCGGCAATGGCGGCGCGAGCACCGGCTTCGAAATCCTGACGCCGCGCGCGTCGGACCCGACGGCCGGCCAGTGGTCGATCGAAGTCCGCATGGACTGGAGCCACGCCCTCAACATCGAGGCGGTGCAACTGGTGCGCGCCGCGGTCGGCGACGGCCCGCCGCAGCAGATCGCGGTCATCGAGGTCGAGAAGCTTCCGGTCGCCCTGGCGGACATCATCGCGCGCGGCACGCACTATGATGTCGCTCCGCCGGCGACCGAGGTCCCCGATGCGCCCACGGTGGTCGCCCCGCCGCCCCCGGCGACGGGCGGCGCGACGACCGACCCAGGCAACCACGACACCGGCTCCGGTGTGACGGACGGCGGCACGACGGATGGCGGCCTGGCGGGCGGCGGCTCTTCGGGTGGCGCGAACGGCGGCCTGGCGGATGGCGGCTCGACGGGCGGTTCGTCCGGCAGCCCGGTCATTCCCGACCCGACGCCCACCCAGCCGACCATCCCCACGCCGACCCCGCCTCGGTTCGCGTCCCAGGATCTGGTCAAGCAGTTCGTCGATTACTTCATCGCGCACACCCATGACGTCGAGATCATGGCCACGGGCCTGCAGGTCGTCATCTACGACGCGCGCGTCCTGAGTGACCCTGGTGCGATCGACCATCTGACCAGCATCACCTTCACCTTCTTCGACGGTAGCTCGGTCAATCTCGTGGGGGATCATTCTTCCTTCCTCCATGGCGGTATTCTGGTCTAGACGAGGCGTGCGTCGCGCTCGCGCGCTTCGCACGTTCCAAGATCAGCGGAACGCGGCGCCCGCGCCCGTCCAGGAAGTACCGACGTGAGACCTGCGCGCCTGGATCTGGCGATCCAATCCGTCATGAAGGACACGCCCTCCCCAGCGCCCGCGCACGAGGCCCCACCTCCGCACGCCGCCCAGGCGCCCAGCCCTGCCCCCGCCTCCGGCCCTGCCCCACGTCGCCGGTTCAACTTGGCGCGTCGCCTGGTTTCCTCCGTGTTCGGCCGTGTCGCCGACTATGCCCGCCGCTACCTGCAAGCCTCCGTCGAGCACGAGCTTCGGAACACCCAGACCGGCATCAACGCCCTCTCCGACGAACTTCGCGTCATGCGCGGCGAGGTCGTCCGCACCCAGAACCTGCTGCAGGCCATCCTGGCCGAGCAAAGCACCCTGGCCCGCGCGCTTTCGGCGCAGATTTCGCAGGCCGACGCCCGTACGGCGAGCCTGCGCGCGCAAGTCGATCTGCTCCAGGCCCAACAGGACCGGATCGAGACCCATCAAGGCCTGATCGAGACCCACCAGGGCCATATCCAATCTCACATCCTGGACGGCATCGAGCTTGGCCGGACGACCTTCGCCCTCGGTCAGCGCACCTTCGACCAGAGCCAGCGCACCTTCGACCAGGTCGAGGCCATCCCAGGCCTGTTCGGTCCGCGCTTCGACGAGCTGGAGATCAAGGCTCGCCCGCTGATCGCCTACGACACGGAGTCGACGGCGATCCGCATGCGCGACGGCTATGTCATGGCGCCGAGCAACCTGCCGACCTTCGTGACCATGCTGGCCAACGCCACCAGCAAGGGCCTGGAGCCCGGCACCGGCGACGTGCTGCGCCGCCTGGTGCAGCCCGGCATGATCGTCGCCGATGTCGGCGCCAATATCGGCATGCTGACCTTGCTTATGGCTTGGGCCACTGGCCCAAGCGGCAAGGTCATTTCCTTCGAGCCCGAGGCCACGCCGCGCTCGAACCTGGAAAAGATGAAATATCTCAATGGCCTGTCGTGGGTCGAGGTCCGTGACCAGGCCGTCGGCGCCGAAGCCGGCCAGCTGACCTTCCACGTCAGCGACATCATCGGCCACAGCTCGCTCTACGCCCTGCCCGAGGCCGAGGAGGCCCGCACGGTCCAGGTCGAGGTGGTTCGCCTCGACGACGTCGCGCCGGGCAAGCGCATGGACGTGGTCAAGATCGACGTCGAGGGCGCTGAGCTGGACGTCCTGGCCGGCATGTCGGGCGTGATCGCCAAGAACAAGGACCTGGCCATCGTCGCCGAGTTCGGTCCGGAACACCTGAAGCGCGTTGGCCAGACCCCCGCCCAATGGTTCAAGGCCTTCGCCGACGCCGGCTTCAAGGCCTACATGATCGACGAGGCGACCGGCGCGGCCGCCACGACCAACGCCAAGACGGCCGCCGAGGTCGTTTCGGCCAATATCGCCTTCGTGCGCGCCGGCGGCGACGCCGAAAAGCGCCTGCTGCAGCGCTAGGACCGGACCGCCCCATGAAGATCTGCTGGGTCACGCCCTTCGTCCTGCGCTCGTCCATCGGTCGCGTCAGCGCCGAGGTCGCCAAGCAACTGGCGGCCCGCGGGCACCAGGTCGAGATCCTGCGGTGCGAGGATCAGGACGACTCTTCGGAGCCGCTGCATCCGACGCGCCTGCCCGTTCATCACTGGCGGACCTACAATCTCGCGCGCCTGCGGACGGACTTCGACGTCGTCATCGTCAATATCGGCGACAACTATCCCTTCCACGCCGGCGTCTTCGCGATCCTGGACGCCGCGCCTTGCCTGGGAATATTCCACGACTTCTACATCTACAACCTGTTCTCGGGCTGGCTGTACTACAACGGTCTCGACTATCGCCGACACGACGCTGAGATCGTCGCGACCTATGGCCCCGAGGCCGAGCAGCATGCCATCGCCATCCGCTCGGGCCAGATGACCGACATGGGCGAAATCGCCGCCAAGGCGCCGATGACCGAGTGGCTAGCCGGGCGCTGCGAGGCCGCCCTGGCCCACGCGCGGTTCTATGCGCCCAAGCTGGAAGCCGCCGTGCCCGGCCCGGTGGCGGTGACGCCGCTGTGCTGCCCCGACCGCGCAACCCCACCGGGGCCGCCCAAGGCCAAAAAGCAGCTGACCATCACCACCGTCGGCGTCATGAACCCCAACAAGCGCGTGGCCGACGCGATCCGCGCCATCGGCGGCTCCGAAGCCCTCAAGGCCTGCGTCTATCGTCTGGTCGGTCCGATCTCGGACGAAGAGCGCGCCAAGCTGGAAGCCCTCGCCGCCGAGGTCGGGTTCAACAACCTGGTCATCGACGGCGCGGTCGACGACGCCACGCTGGATAAGCGCCTGGACGAGGCCGACATCATGGTCGCCCTGCGCAAGCCGGTGCTGGAAGGCGCCTCGGGCTCGGCCTGCGAAGGCATGCTCAGCGGCCGCCCGACCGTGGTGGCCCGCGCCGGCTTCTATGGCGAGCTGCCCGACGACCTGGTGTTCAAGGTAGACGGCGAGATCGTCGTCGACGAGTTGCGCCAGGTGCTGGAGCGCCTGGTCGGCGACGCCAAGCTGCGCCGCGAAACCGGCAAGGCCGCCCGCGCCTGGGCGCTGGAAAACCTCAACGCCAAGCGCTACGCCGAGTCCATCGAGGCCCTGGCCCAGGCCCAGGTCACCAGCCGTCCGCTGCTGGCCATCGGCCGTCGCATCGGCGGCGAGCTGAACGCCATGGGCCTGAGCGAAAGCGATCCCGCGTCGGCCCGCATCGGGGCGACGCTGCAGAAGCTCTTCGCGCCGCTGGACGCCTAAGAAGACCCTGAGCTTGTCGAAGGGCGAGGTTTCGGCCCTAGGCGCTCTTGCTTACCGGCGGGGCGCAGTAAGCGTCCAGGAACGCCTGGTGCTGCGGTAGACGCGTCACCGCCCCTGCGATGTTGCGCTTCAGGTCGTTCAGGGCCTGCTGAAGCTGCTGCGGCGGCATCAGTCGGCCCATGTGGTGCCAGCTCTGGGGCGTCACGCGCTGGCCCAGCAGGACCTGCAGCCACGAGTCGACCTGGAACAGCTCACCCGGCGCCTGGTAGACCTGGGCGCTCTCCCGGAAGAGCGCGATGCGCTGGGCCAGGCTGTCGGGAATCTCCATCTCGCGCACACGATCCCAGAATGGGCTGTCGCTCCGTTCGGTCGCCTTGTAGTGCAAGATGATGAAATCACGGATCTTTTCGAGTTCGTCATCGGCCTGACGATTGTAGCGACTGACGGCCGCCTGGCTGATCCCGGCGAAGGGGAACATCTGCATCAGCCGGTTCACGCCGATCATGATCAGGTGGATCGAGGTCGACTCCAAAGGCTCGACGAAGCCGCTGGCCAGGCCCAGGGCCACGACGTTCTTGTCCCAGGTCTTGCGGCGCCGGCCGGTGCGATAGCGGATCAGGCGCGGCTCGATCAGGGTCTCCCCCTCGATCTCCCCCGTCAGCAGGTCACGCGCCTCGTCGTCGGACATGAAGTCGTTGCAGTAGACGAGGCCGTTGCCGACCCGGTGCTGCAGCGGAATCTTCCAGCGCCAGCCGGCCTTGTGGGCGATGGCGCGGGTGTAGGGCACGGCCGGCTCGGTCGAGCGCGTCTGGACGGCCAGGGCGCTGTTGGTCGGCAGCCACTGCCCCCAGTCCTCGAAGCCCGCCTTCAGTGTCTGCTCGATCAGCAGCCCCCGGAAGCCGGTGCAATCGACGAAGAGGTCGCCCTCGACGACGTCGCCGTTCTCCATGACCAGGGCTTCGATGAAGCCGCTCTCCGCATGCTGACGAACCGAGGCGATCTTGCCCTCGACGCGGCGGACGCCGTCCTTTTCCGCCATGCCGCGCAGGAAGCGGCCATAGAGGCCGGCGTCCAGGTGGTAGGCGTAGTTCAGGGGGCTCTCTTCGCCCGTGTAGAAACGGTTCTGCTCGGCTGCCTTCAACTCGAAGCAGTAGTCGCCGAGGTCGCCGCCGAAGCCTTGCACCTGGGCCTGCAGCCAGAAGTGATGGAAGCCGCCCATCCAGGTGGATTTGCCGACCTGGCCGAACGAGTGGATGTAGCGGTCGCCGATCTCGCCCCAGTGCTCGAACGAGATGCCCAGCTTGAAGGTCGCCTGGGTGGCGCGCATGAACTCGGCTTCGTCGATGCCGAGCAAGGCGTTGAAGGTCCGGGCCGTGGGGATGGTCGACTCCCCCACCCCGACCGTGCCGATGTCCTCGGACTCGACCAGGGTGATCTCGAGCAGCGGGCCGAGCTGGCGCGCCAGGGCCGCGGCGGCCATCCAGCCGGCGGTGCCGCCGCCCGCGATCACCACCTTGCGGATCGTCTGCTGGGTCATGGCGTCCCTCCCCTATCGATTCAAGCGATCGAGTAGCCAGGCGCGCAGGCGGCGCGCCTTCAGCTCGTCCATGGGTCCCAGCGGTCCCCGCGCGGCCTCGGGCAGGTGCGCCCCGGCGCGGTCGGACGGACCGAACACGTAGTAGTCGAACAGGGCCTTCCAGCCCTGCTTCTCGAAATCGGGCCGGTCGCGCAGGCTGAGCAGGCCGTGCAGCAAGGTGTTCATCGGCGTGTCGACGAAGCCCGGCGAGGTGTTCCACCAGTAGTTCACCAGCACGTTGAAGGCTTCCAGCGCCTCGACCTGGTGCCACCACAGGGCCGGATAGACCAGGACATCGCCGGGCTCGAGCTCGGCGACCTGGGCAGAAGCCTGGGCCTCGCGGAAGCGGGGATGACGGTCGAGGTCGGGGTTCTGAAAGTCGACCATGCTGACTACCTGGCCGCCGGGCGTCGGCTCCAGCGGGCCGGGGTAGAGATTGGCGACCTGGTCCGGCGGGAACAGGGTGAAGCGCCGCCGGCCCACGGCGCAGACGGCGATGTTGTTGGACATGTCATAGTGGGCCGCCGCCACGGTGCGGTTGCCCAGCCAGATGCCGGCCATCGGCGGCTGCGGCCCGAACGTCTCGGGCCCCAGGCCAAGGTCGTTGGCGGCCTTCAGGCTTGGGAAATAGGCGTCCAGATCGGTCGAGCCGATATAGATCGACGGCGCGTCGTTGTGGTCCTCCACCGTCTCGATACGGCGCAGGAAGTCCTCCAGCGGCGCACGCTCGGCCTTGAAGTTCAGACCAGTGAGCGTCTCGTCGTAGAAGAAGCGGCCCTTGATGGCCGGATCGCCCGTGTAGCCCACCACCCGGCCGCCCCGCTCTTGGGCAAGAACGGCGTGGGCGCGGATATAGTCCCGGGCCGCCTGGGCGGACTTCAGACCCTCCTGGACCAGCGGCCAATCACGGGCCAGGCCCTTGAAGACCATCGGCGTCTGGCCGGCCAGCACCGCGTCGAACGGGATCTCGGCCGGTGTCGCGACCGTGGTCTCCAGCGTCCGGCGGGCGACCAGGGCGCTCATGCCAGATTCGCCTGCTTGCTGTTCTTGCGAGCGATCAGCTCCTGGACGTTGCCCATCGACGAGGCGATCCATTGGGCGGCGCGCAGCAGGCCCGAGGCATGAAGGCGCTCCAGTGGCTCACCGGTCAGGGCGTTCAGCCGGTCCGGAGCGATCGTATAGACGTCGGGCACGTCGTAGCTGGTGTCGTCACCCAGCTTGATCTCGATATCGATGGGCTCGATCAGGCCGTATTCCTCGAAGGCCGCGAACATCGGCGCGGCGATCTCCAAACCGTCGTGGATCTGGCCCAGGGCGTAGCTGACGCCTTGCAGAAAGGGCGCGTTGCCGCCCGCCGGCAGGAACAGGTGCTCGCCCTCGTCCCGACTGACGCGCGGATGGTCGAGATCGACATGGATCATCGGCCGAGGCTCGCCGCCGCGATCGTCGCGCTGCAGGGCGATCGAGAACGGCCCGCGCCGCTGGACGGCGGGGATATAGCGGGCGTTCCAGCCGGTCTCGTCGAGGAACAGGTTCTCGTCGCGATCCAGGCCCAGCAGGGCCACGGCCTGGTAGGCGCCGGACGGGTCCTTGCGGATCACGATCGGATATTCGCGCTGCACGGCCTCGAACTCGGTCGGCAGCACCAGGGTCTGGTTGATCGCATCGCCAAAGGCCGCGCCGTGCCCCGCGATCACGCGCAGGTCGGCGTGGTCGATATTGTTCAGAAGCACTCGGTTCATGCTCGGCCCGCCCACGCTCGTTACGCTCACTTCAAAGGAAGAAGGGGACCGCCGCAAGCGGCGGTCCCCAGATCCACTTCCGAGCGCGGCGACGCGCTCTTCGTCCGAGAGGTGGAGCCTGCCAGGGCAGGCTCCAGAACTACCCGACTAGAAGCGGTAGCGGGCGCCGAGGAGGAAGCGCCGATCCAGCTCTTGAGCGAACCACAGCTGGTTCGGGTCACGGCCGTAGGTCCGCAGGCTTTCCTTGGTCAGGTTGATGCCTTCCAGCGAAACCGCCAGCTTGGACGTGACGTCGTAGCTGATGTTGAAGTCCAGCTGGCCGAACGGCGCGACGTAGACGGGGTTGCGCGCCCCGCCGCGGTTGGTGGCCTGCAGGAACTTGTCACGCCAGTTGTAGGCGACCCGCGCCGAGATCCCGTTCTTGTCGTAGATCAGGGTCGCGTTGGCCGTGTCGGACAGGCCCAGCAGAGCGAACTGGTCCTGGCCGGAAGGCGCGCCGTTGTCGAAGTCGACGTCGCCGCGCACCATCGTATAGGCCCCCGACACACCGAAGCCGGTGTCGCCGAAGAAGTGCTGCGCCGCGATTTCGAAGCCATGGATCTTGCCCGTCCGATTGTTGATCGGGCGAGAGACCTGGAAGTTGAACAACGGATCGGTGCTGTTCGGCGCGATGTCCACGGCGGCGAGGATCGCGTCCACGAAGGCCTGGGACAGATCGCCGCCCGCGACGCGGTTGGCCTGGAACTGGGCCGTCGCCGCCGCCGCCGAACCGCCGTTCTGCTGCAGCAGGGCCGTCATCGTGAACAGGTTCACGTCGGTCTGGCCAGCGCCGAGGCCCGACAGCAGAGCCGCCGCCTGACCAGAGCGGGTGCCCGCCGCGCCGGACGACGGGTCACGCAGACCGAACAGGTTCTGCATCACCGTGCCGGTGCCCACGAAGTTGTTCACGCGCTTCTCGAAGAAGCCGGCCGTGATGAAGCTGCTGGGCTTGTAGTACCACTCCAGCGAGACGTCGAAATTGTCCGAGATCAGCGGCTCCAGGTCCGGGTTGCCGCTGGTGCCGAGCGGGATGGCCCCGTTGGCGATCGGGCGGTTCGGCTGGCCGGCGGTCTGGGCGGCGAACAGGTTGCCGAAGTCAGGACGCGCGATGGTGCGGCTGAACGAGAAGCGGCCGATCACGTCGTCACGAATGTCGACGCTGAAGTCCAGCGAAGGCAGCAGGTTGTTGTACTTGCCCTTGCCGGCCAGCGGCTGGAAGGTCGCCGCCGTGTCGGTCCGGAAGTCGTTGTCCGCCGTCCAGACGATCGCCGTGGGCGTGCGGATCTGCGACGTCGAGTCGACCTTGGTCTGCTCGTAGCGAACGCCCGTGACCAGGGTCGCGGGACGACCCGCCAGTTCCGACTTCCAGGTGATCTGGCCGTAGGCGGCCAGGATGTCCTCGTCGACCCGGTTGTTGTTCTGACCGGTGACGCGCACGGGGTTGCCGCGAGCGACATAGACCGGAGACAGGGCGTTCAGCAGGTTGACCGCATCGGCGCGGAACGACACCAGGCCGGCGCCGCTTTGCTTCAGGTCGAACTCGCTGAAGCGGCAGGCCAGGCAGAAGGCCTTCACCAGGCTGCCGGCGTATTGCTGGACGTCACGCGGGTTCGAGATACCCCAGCTGCCCAGGTCCTGCTCGGTGTTGATGTTCGACTGGGTCATCTTCGAGGTGCGGTAGTCCGCCCCGAAGTCGATCCGGCTGCCGTTGTCGTCGAGGTCCCAGGTGAAGTCGATCCGGGCTTCCTTGACTTCCTGCTGCTGGCGCTGGGCCGAGGTCCGGCCGACCTGGCTGCCCAGATCGCCGACGTCCAGTTGACCATTGGCGTTACCGCGCGGCGCGGCGTCGTTGATGGTGATCGACTGGATCGGAACCTTGCCGCTGTAGTCGACGGAGTGGGCAGAAACGATCGGCGCGCCGATCGAGACCATGGTCGAGCTGGTGCCGTTGGGCGCGCCCGGCTTGGAGTCGGACTTCGAGATGTGGCCGTCGACATTGACGCGGAAGCGGTCCGACAGGTCCCAGGCGGCGTTCAGGCCATACGACTTCAGGGAGTCGGTGTTGGCGCGGTACTGCTGCTCGAAGCCCATGTCCTTGGTGCCGCTCAGGTTTTCCTGCAGCAGGACCGCGGTGGCCACGACCGGGTTGTTGTCGAAAGTCACCTTGTCGAACGGGCGGTTGAACCAGTTCGTGCTGTCGTTGCGGCGCTCGTACGACTTGTTCTCGGCGTACAGGGCGTCGGCGGTGATCGTCAGGCTTTCGGTCGGGCGGAACTGCGCGGTCAACTGACCGTTCACCCGCTCGCGCTGGCCTTGCGAGAAGTGATAGCGGCTGTCGTTGGGGATCGCGACCAGGGTGGTGGCCGACGGCGCGTTGGTGATCTGGGTCGCCCCGCCGTTACGCACGAAGCCGTTCGCCGGGTTGTTGAACTCGGCGAAGGTGCGGATGTTCCAGTCGTTCGAGGTGACCGAGCGGCTGGTGAAGTTGCGCTTCTGGTAGCTGCCGAACAGAGCGATGCCGAACTTCTCGTCTTCATCGAGATAGTTCAGCAGTCCCGAGACTTCCGGCGTGTACTTCGAGGTGTCCTCGAGCTTCTTGGACATGCTCTGGTCATAGACGCCCTTGACCCCGATGCTGCCCGAGAGGCCATGCTCGCGCGCATCCAGCGGGTGACGGGTCTTGACGTTGATCGTCGCGCCGATGCCGCCCGAGGGGATCGCCGCGCGGCCGGTCTTGTAGACCTCCAGCGTGGTCACGCCTTCCGAGGCCAGGTTCGAGAAATCGAACGAGCGGCTGGTGCCGCCGGCGAAGTCCGTCGACTGGTCGCCGCCGACCGTGGCGACGTTCGCCGTCGGCATGGTGCGGCCATTCAGGGTGACGAGGTTGAAGCCGCCGCCGAAGCCGCGGACCGTGACCTGCGAGCCTTCGCCGTTGGTCCGGTCGATCGACACGCCGGTGATCCGCTGTAGGGACTCGGCGAGGTTGGTGTCCGGGAACTTGCCGATGTCTTCGGCCGAGATGGCGTCGACGACGCCGCTGTTGGTGCGCTTGATCTCGATCGACCGTTCGAGCGAAGCGCGGATGCCGGTGACGATGATCTCATCGACCGTGGTGTTTGGTGTCTGCTGGGCCAGCGCTGGGCTGGCGAACATGGCCGCCGTGATGGCGACGCAAGAGGCAGACGCGTGCAAGCGACGAAGCCGCTTCATAGCCGTTCCCCCTAAAAAGCCCTCTGTGGGGCGATGTTTTTGTTTCGAACCGGAAGCATTTCCGGCCGCTCTTCCCGCTCTCGCGCCCCGGATGACAACCAGGACACGAGATACTAGTTAGCGGTAACATTGGTCACCGACCGCCGCAATGGCCAATTGACAGCGCTAGCATTCTTTTTTCAAGGGTCTTTTGGCGTATTTTTATGACAAATGAAGGGGCGGATTCAGGGCTTTTTGCAGCGCCGCAAACCTGCCGCAATTCGCAATACATCCTTTGATTGCATGATATTACAGCGCTGAAATGGCTCGAACCCAAGCCCACAAGGGCTTTTCGGGTAAGCGCTGTCAAATTTCAGCCAACCACGCGCGCTTCATGCGTGTGCGGTCTTTGTCCGAGTGTGCGGTGCGTCAGGCCAGATCGATGTCGAGGCCGGCGCCCTTCAGGCCATCGGCGGTGACCGACACCCTCGCCCGTCCCGACTCGCCGCGCCGAGTACGGACGATGGCCTGGGCCAGGCCGTTGAAGGCCTTCCGCTGGCTGGCGACGTCGGGTTCGTGGCTGGTCGGATTTCCGTTGCCGACGCCGATGACGTCCAGGGCGCCGGAAACCTCGAACCGCACCAGGTCGGCGGCGCGGGGCACGGGGCGGCCCTTGGCGTCCAGCACCTCGACCTTGAGCATCGCCACGTCCTGGCCGTCGGCGCTCAGCTTGCCGCGGTCGGCGGTCAGGCGCAGGGCGGCGGCGGGACCGGCGGTCACGCGGCGCGTGCGCAGGATGACCTTGCCGTTCTTGTAGCCGTGCGCCTCGAGCACGCCGGGCGCATAGGGCACGGACCACTCGACGTGGTGGTTGGGCTGTACCGCGCGGACGCCCTGGCTTTTGCCGTTCAGGAACAGCTCGACCTTGTCGCAGTTGCTATGCGCCCAGACCGCGATCGGCTGGCCCTCGCGGCCTTCCCAGTTCCAGTGCGGCAGCACGTGCAGCAGCGGCTCGGACCGCCACCAGGCGCGATAGTAGAAATAGTTGTCCTTCGGGAAGCCGCAGGTATCCAGCGATCCGAAGTGCGAGCTGACGCTGGGCCAGCGGTTAAAGGGCGTCGGCTCGCCGCGATAGTCGAACCCGGTCCAGATGAAGCCGCCGGCCATCCACGGCCGCTCCGCCGCGTGGCTCCACCACTTCTCGGCCGTGGTCGCCCACCAGGGGTGGTCGGTGTCGTAGGCGGGGACGTAGCTCTTGGCCTCGTCGCGGGCGTACTCGCCGCGCGTCGTCACCACGCTGCTGCTCTCGCTGCCGATGATCGGCACGTTCGGGAAGCGCTCGTGGAAGGCGTCCATCTTCTCGTGGCGATAGTTGAAGCCCTGGACGTCGATGACCGGGCTGATCCCCTCCCCGAAGCCGTTGTCCATGGCGGCGGTGACCAGGCGCGAGTCGTCGAGGCGATTGACCAGCCGTTTCATCGTCGCGGCGACCTTCGCGCCGCGCGGCGCGCCCTGGTGCGGCTCCTCGTTGCCGATCGACCAGAGGATCACCGACGGGTGGTTGCGGTCGCGGCGGACCAGGCGCTCCAGCTCGTCCATCGAGGTCGGGTCGCTGGACATCCGGCGAGCCTCGTCGATGACCAGGATCCCCAGGCGGTCGCAGGCGTCCAGCAGCTCGGGCGTCGGGGGATTGTGCGAGGCGCGATAGGCGTTGCAGCCCATCGACTTCAGCTGTTCCAGTCGCCAGACCTGCAGGGCGTCCGGGATGGCCGCGCCGACGCCGGCGTGGTCCTGGTGGTTGCAGCTCCCCTTCAGCTTCACCGGCTTGTCGTTGAGGAAGAAGCCGGTCTGACCGTCGAAGCGGATCGAGCGGACGCCGAAGCGGGTGACGAAGCGATCGACGACCGCGCCGCCGACCTTGGCCTCGGTGACCAGGGTGTAGAGGTGCGGGGTCTCGATCGACCACAGCACCGGATTGGCCAGGGTCACGGTCTGAGACAGGCTCTGGCGCTCCCAGGCGGGGACGCGGTCGACGACGGGGGCGACAGCCAGCACCGGTTTGCCAGCGGCGTCCAGCACCGCGTGGGTCAGCTCGAAGGCCTGGGCCTTGTCACCCTCGTTGACGAGATCGGTGTCGATCCGCAGCGTGCCATCGGGCTTGGCGCGGACGAAGACGCCCCACTGGGGTACGTGCACCGGCGCGGTCTTGACCAGCCAGACGTGGCGATAGAGCCCCGCCCCTTCGTAGAACCAGCCCTCACCCAGGCTGGCGTCCACGCGCACGGTCAGGACGTTGTCGCCGCCCAGCTTGGCGATGTCGGTGATGTCGATGCGGAACGGGCTGTAGCCGCTGTCCTCGCGTTCGAGGATGTAGCCGTTGACGATGACCAGGGCGTCGCGAAAGGCGCCGTCGAACTCGATCGACAGGCGCTTGCCCGCATCGCTGGCCGGCAAGTCGAAGGTCTTGCGATACCAGCCGACGCTGGTGTCGGGGAACTCGCGGCCCAGCGCCTTGTAGCCATGGGCGGCGCGCAGATCCTCGTCGTCCGGCTTGCCGGAGGGCTTGTAGTCGGGGTTGTTCGCGAAGGGCAGCTCGACCGCCCAGTCGTGGGGAAGGGTCACCCGCTTCCAGGCGCTGTCGTCGAAGTCCTTCTGGGCGGCGGCGGCCACCCACCAGCCCGCTGAGCTCGCGCCCTGCTTGGCATAGGTGCGCTGGTTGGCGCCGAAGCCGAAGTCCTTGGCCGGATCGGAAGCGTGACCCAAGGCAAAGCGCCAATCGAAGTCCAGCGAGGTGCGTTCGCGCGGGCCGAGGTCCACGGCCGCGACCGGCGCGACCTGGGCGTTCGCCGCCGAGGTCCGGGCAAGCAGGACCGCGCCCGCGGTAGCGGCCAGGGCCAGGCGACGATTGATCTGGACCATGGAAACGCCCCCTCACGAAAAAGAGGGAGGAAGCCGCACGGCCTCCCCCCAGCGCAGAGTACAAAACTAGACGGACTAGAACTTCAGCGTCACGTCGACGAGGTAACGACGGCCGTAGTTGTCGTAGCGGCCGATCCGGTTGGGATCGTTGTCGCGGTACATCCGTAGCTCCTGGTTGGTCAGGTTGTTGACCTGGAAGCGGATACCGATGCGCTCGTTGACCTGGTAGGACGAGCTGAAGTCGAGGGTCTTCTCGGTCTCCAGCGTCTGCAGGTCCGCGCCGTTCCAACCGTAGATGACGGTCATCGGCGAGTGGTACTTCCAGCCCAGGCGGGCTTCCAACGGACCGTTGGCGTACCACAGGTCGACCGTGGCGTTGTTCTTGGCCAGGCCCGTCATCCGCAGCGGATTATTGACCGGCGAGAACTCGTGCAGGTTCGACTGCACATAGGCGTAGTTCGAGTAGATGCCGAACTTGCTGAGCGGGCCCGGCAGGAAGAAGAACGGCGTCTGGAAGGTCAGTTCCACGCCCTGGATATGACCGCTGCCGCCGTTGGCCGGGCTGGCGACGGTGTAGGCCTGGGTCCCGAAGGTAGCCGGCGTCTGCTTCCAGCCGATATAGCTGTCGACGTCCTTGTAGTAGTACGACAGCGCCACCAGGGCTTCCGGACGGAAGTAGTATTCGGCCGAGGCGTCGAACTGGATGGCCTCGAAGGGCTTCAGCTTCGGATTGCCGGCGCTGCCGGTCCAGGGCGCCCAGTTGGCCAGGGTCCGGCTGGCGCGCAGCTCGTCCAGCGGCGGGCGGGCGATGACCTTGGCCAGACCCAGGCGCACGATCTTGCCGTCGCCGAAGTCCAGCTTGGCGTTCGCCGAGGGCAGGAAGTCCGTGTACTCGTTGTCTACCGTAACGGCCTTGAAGGCGCTGGCAGTGTCCTGCTGCTGGCCGTCGCTGCTGGTCTCGGTGTGGACCAGGCGGGCGCCGACATTGCCGGTGACCCACGCGCCGCCGATGCCGTCGGCCGCGAAGTTCACCTTGCCGTAGCCTTCATAGACCTTCTCGTTGACTGCCCAGCGCGCGGCCAGATCCTCGGTCGCCTTGGAGACGGCGAAGGCGTTGGCGCCGTAGGCGACGGCGGCGATCTTGTCGATGTCGCCGGTCAGCAGCGCCGGGACATTGGCCCCGCCGCTCAGCTTGTAGGCCGTCAGCAGGTTGGTCGGGACCGTCGCGCCGGTGGCCGACGGGCTGAAGCTGAAGCGGGTGTGGTCCTTGGTGCGGTCCGAGGCGCGGACGCCGAACTGAACGCTCTTGATCGCGCCTTCGCCCAGGTCACGGGTGAAGTCGAGGGCCGCGGCCTTCAGCTCGTCGTTCAGGCGCTCGGGGCCGTCATGCGAGCCCGAGAGGTCCGCCGTCTGGCTGAGCTTGATGCTCTCGTCGCTGGTGGCGATGGTCGGGGTCTTGCCGGCGCGCCAGTCGAAGCTGGTCCAGGCCGGCCAGGCCTCGAAGCGCACGGCCTTCCAGGTGTTGGTCCGCTTGGCCTTCGAGTAGGAGAGGTCGCCGACGACGGTCCACTGGTCGCCGGTCCACTTGCCGTTCAGGCCGCCGGCGAACAGATCCTTGTCCTCGCTGTACTTGGCCAGGACCGTCTGCACCGAGCTGAAGGGCAGCTTGGCGGCGACGACGGCGTTGTTGATCAGGGTGTAGGACGCGCCGGCCGCGTTGTACGTGCCGTCGTTCCAGCCGATATTCGAAGCCGCACCGGTGTTCCAGTTGCCCCAGTTGTTGGCGCCCCAGACGGTCTGGTCCTGGACCTCGGTGATCTTGATCTTCGAATAGAGGGCGTCGGCCTTCAGCTCGAAATTGTCGCTGGGCTTGTACTGCAGGCCGCCCGAGACGCCCGTGCGCTTCTGGTCGATGCGGCTGGCCGACATCTGCGCGCCCCAGGGCGTGTAGTCGACCTTGCCGTCGCGGTTCAGGTCGCTGGAGTAGTCGCTGGCCCCGGCCGGCGGGCGGGCGTTGCTGTCGTTGTAGCCCCAGCCCGTGAACGAGCCATAGCCGTTCTTCTGGCGCTGGGTGGTCAGGCCCAGGACGACGGCGAAGTCGTCGCTCAACTTCTGGACCAGCGAGCCCGAGGCGCGGTAGCCGGTCGTGCCGTAGTTCGGGATGTCCTTGCCGCCGTCGTAGAACACCGGGCCGGCGCGCAGCACGACGCTCGGGCCCTTGTAGTCCAGCGGATCGATGGTCGAGATGTTGATAGTGGCCGCGACGCCGCCGGCGATCAGGTCGGCCGACTGCGACTTGTAGACCTGGACGCCCGAGACGACTTCCGACGGATAGATCTCCCAGCGCACGTTGCGGTCGGGCTCGGACGAGGCGACCTCGCGGCCGTTGACCGTGCCCAGCACCAGGCGCGCGCCGAGGCCGCGCACGACGGCCTGGCTGTCATTGCCACGGTCGCGGGTGGCGTTGACGCCCGGCAGGCGGGCGATGGATTCGGCGATGGTGACGTCGGGCAGGACGCCGATGTCCTTGGCCGAGATGGCTTCGACGACCTTGTCGGAGCCCTGCTTCACGGCGAGGGCGTCGCGCAGGCTCTTGCGGACGCCGGTGACGACGACCTCTTCGACCTGGGAGGCTTCTTGGGCTTGGACGGCCCCGGCCGCGAAGGTCAGGGCGATGCCGCTGGCGGCGGCGAGCAGAATGGAATGGCGAGTCATGGATTTCCCCCTGAAAGACGGACGCCGCGCTCGTTGATGGCGCGACTGCCCGGGACGACGAATGGCGTACGCGGACGCCTAGGCGCTCACGGGAGCGTCATAAGTTCTATTTATCATACCAATCACACATGACAAGCGCTGTCAGTCGAGCGGGATGATGCTGGCCGCTTTCCCCACGGTCGCAGACTTGGCCGGAGCGTCGCCGACAGTGGCGGAAACCGGGGCCGTAGCGACGGTTACGTAAGCACCGGGCATCAGGCGCGTACGGTAGGTCCAGGCGCCGTTCTCCAGCGTCATCGGGCGCGGCCCGGCCCCGCCCAGGAAGTCGCCGTCGATGAACCGCGCGGCCTCACCCTGGGCTTTCACGCGAAAGGTCACGTCCACCGGCATGGCGTACGGCGTCTTCAGCCAGTCGACGCCTTCCAGCGCCTGGCCCTTGAAGTCGAACAGCGCCGCGTTCTCCCAGTTGGAGCCCTGGCCCCAGCGCGTCTTGCACTTGGTCGAGAGCCACGCCGGCTCCCAGTAGACGACCCCTACGCCGCCGTTGGCGTAGGCCAGCTGGGTCAGGTCGGTGAGATACTTCTTCTGCCCCGCCGTCGTGGCCGGATAGCCGGCGATCAGCGAGTCGGGCCCCAGCAGGTTCGGCGAGCTGTCGGCGCCGTCATTGGTGAACGGATAGGCCGTCTCGACCACCAGCACGTCGGCCGCATAGAGGTGACGCAGGCGGTTGATCGTCTGCCCCAGCTGCGCCATCGAGCGCTTGGACCACTTGCTGTAGTAGCTGATCCCGATCAGGTCGAAGTCGGTGACGCCGGCCTTGGCCGCCATCGCGAACCAGGGCTCGACGTTCTCGGGCTGGGCGATGTGCAGCATGACGCGCGGCTTGATCGCCGAGGCCGCGCCGGCGTCGCGCACCGCCTTAATCCCGGCATTGAACAGCAGGGCGTTGCGGCTCCAATTGATCGGTTCCTTGGCCTTGGCGACGCTGGAGACGATCTCGCCATTGGTCTCGTTGCCCACCTGGACGAGGTCGGGCATCAGTCCCTCGCGGTCCAACTCGGCCAGGGAGTTCTTGGTGAAGTCGTAGAGCGCCTTGGCTTGGTCCGGCGTCGAGAGCTTCGCCCAGGCCTTGGGCGCGATCTGCTTGTCGCCGTCGGCCCAGTCGTCGGAGTAGTGGAAGTCCAGCAGCACCTGCAGCCCGGCCTTCTTGGCCTTGGCGATGCTGCGCTTGACGTCCTTCAGGTTCGAATAGGGCGTCCAGTCGGGATCGTTCCAGATCCGGATCCGCGCCACGTTCGCGCCGGCCGACTTGAAGAAAGCGTAGGGTTCCACGACCTGACCGCCAGACCGATAGACCGCCCCGCAGTCCTCCATCTCGTTGGCGTAGGAGATGTCGACGCCGAGATAGGTCTTCGGAGCGGCTCCAGCCGGCGCGGCCAGCAGCGCCCCCAGCGCGAGAGCAGTCAGCGAAATGCGGGCGTTCGAGCGCCAGGACTGGGCGGGCATGTTTCCTCCGTCGCGAGGCCGTCTGAGGACCTCGCCACGGAGCGCGTATCATTTATCGTACAATTGATGCAAGCGGTGGCTAGCCCAGCATGGGCAGCACAACGCTCATCGCCAGCACGCACAGCAGCCCGACGACGCCGACTAGGCTCTCCATGACGGTCCAGGACTGCAGGGTCTGCTTCAGGTTCAGGCCGAAATACTCCTTGAACAGCCAGAAGCCTGGGTCGTTGACGTGGGAGAACATCAGGCTGCCCGCGCCGATCGCCAGCACCATCAGGTTGGGGTCGACATGGGTCGCGGCGATGACCGGCTGCACCAGGCCGGCGGCGGTCAGGCCGGCGATGGTCGCCGAGCCGAGGGCCACCCGGATGACCATGGCGATCAGCCAGCCCAGCACCAGCGGGTGCACGGGAAGCGTCCGTAGCCAGGCGCCGATCTCCTTGCTGACGCCGGCGTCGACGAACACCTGCTTCAGCGCCCCGGCCCCGGCCAGGATCAGCAGGATGCCCGCCACGTCTTTCAGGGAGTCGGCATAGCGCGCCATCTGGCCCGTGAAGGCCTGGCCGCGCAGCACGCCCAGGCTGAAGGTCGCGTAGATCAGCGAGACGATCAGCACCACGACCGACTGGCCCAGGAACGTCACCAGGGTCTTGGCGTCCGACGGGGTCTTCATGACGAACAGGGCGGCGGTGGTGATGGCGATCATCGCCACCGGCAGCAGCGCGGTCGTGAAGCTGTTGAAGGCGCCGGGCGTGGCGCTGTCGGGCGTGTCGTCGACGACCACCGGGCCGTCCGCCGGGAGGGGCGCCAGCGAGCTGGCCTTCATCCGCTTCAAGGTCAGGGCCAGCAGCGGCCCGCCGACGATCAGCGCCACGGTGGCAGCGATCAGGCCGTAGCCGAGGGTCAGGCCGGTGTCGGCGCCGAACAGGGCGATCAGGGCGACCGGCGACGGATGCGGCGGCAGGAAGCCGTGCGCCACCGACAGGCCGCACAGCAGCGGCAGGCCGACATAGACCGGCGGCAGGTCGGCGCGGCGGGCGATGGTCAGGATCAGCGGCACCATGACCACGAAGCCGACGCTGTAGAACAGGGGGATGCCGACGATCAGGCCGGTCAGGGCCATGGCCAGCAGGATGAAGCGCAGGCCGACGGCGCCGATCAGGGTCCTGGCGATGCTCTGGGCCGCGCCGCTGTCGGCGATGGCCCGGCCAAACATGGCGCCCAGGCAGATGATGGCGGTCAGGCCGCCCAGCATGTCGCCGACGCCCTTCTCCATCGACTTGGCCACCGCATCCAGCGGCATGCCGAAGCAGAGCGCGGCGATCAGGGCCGTCAGCAGGAAGGCGACGAAAGGCGGGATCTTGCCCCAGGCGATCAGGACGACCAGCAGGGCGATCAGCGCGACGACAGCGAACACCATCAGGGACGGTCCCTCGGCAAAGGCGGGGACACTCCCGCGAGATGGGAGAAGAAAAGAGCGATTCCCCGGCATCGAGGGGTTCGGTGATCGATGCCGGGGAATCAAGACCTCTCGCGGCGGGAAGGACCGTCGGAGAGGCTCTCGCCGACCGCGCCACCGGGGAGGTAGTGGCGGTCGGGTCAGGCGCGCCGGTGGTCGCGGCGCGCCTGGTAGGGGGCTAGAACCTCAGACGCACGCCGGCGCGGTACATCCGGCCGATGGTGTCATAGAGGAGCGGGGCCACGCCGGGGCTGACACCGGTCGCCGGCGCGGGGGCCGGATCCTTGTCGAACAGGTTGTCGACCTTGAAATACGCGGTGGCGTTGGCGCTCACCTCGTACGACCCGCCGACGTCGACATAGGTCGCGCCCTTCATCTTGTTCTTGTCGATCGTGCGATTGGCCACGGTCGAGACCGGGCAGCCGCTGGTGCACTGGATCCACTCGTTATTGTAGACGCCGTCGCTGAACCAGCGCTGGTACAGGGACAAGCTGAGCTTGTCGGTCGACCAGGTCTGGCTGAACGTCGCCTTCCAGTCCGGGGTGCTGCCCGTGTTCACGCCGGCGCTGTCCACGGTAATCGTGCCCAGGACGCCCGAGTTGGTCTTGAAGTTGATCATGTGGGTGGCCAGGGCGCGTAGCGACAGCGTACCCGGCAAACCCCAGTCTTCGAGGTTCTTGCGGTACACGGCCTCGAGGTCGAAGCCCTTGTTGCTCAAGGTGGCGACGTTGAAGGCCTGGACCCGGACGTAGTTGGTGTTCGGGACCGTGCTGGTCAGCAGCATCGCGCCGCAGATCTCCTGGTTCCCGGCGACGCAGAGGTCGACCAGGTCCTGAGCGCCCAGCGAACCGATCGCCTCGTCGATCTTGATCTGGAAGTAGTCGGCCGAGAAGCTGAAGCCCGGCAGGAACTTCGGCTCGGTCAGGACCACGCCGATCTCGGTGTTGCGGGCGATTTCGGGCCGCAGGTTGCGGTTGCCGACGGTCTCCTGCAGCACGTTCACGGCCGTGCCCTTGTAGAGGACGGTCGCGTTGACCACGACCGGCGGCGCGGCGATCTCGCCCAGGTTCGGGGCGCGGATGTCGCGCGAGGTCACGGCGCGGAAGCGCAGGCCCTCGAACGGGGTCTTCCAAACGCCGCCGATCTTCCAGGTCGTGACATTGCCGGCGGTCGAGTACTTGGTCTGGCGCACCGCGCCGTTGATGTTGCCCTCGCCCAAGGCGTCCGACTTGAACAGCGGAACGTTGGCTTCCAAGTAGCCTTCGGTCACGTGGTAGTAGCCCGCGCCGCTGTGGTAGTTGCCGGCGTACCAGTTGTTGCCGACCTGACGGACCAGCGGATCGGCCGGATAGTCGTCGGTATAGGGGTTCTCGGCCCAGATGCCGTCGCCGTAGGGGTCGCCGAGGGTCTTATAGTCCTGCTCACGCCACTCGACACCGGCGGCGATGGCCACCGGGCCCGCCGGCAGCGAGAAGGGCTCGCCGCTGACGTTGAAGCTGGCCACGGACTCGATCAGCTTGGAGCGCTGACGCGGGCCGTTCTTGGGCATGACATAGTTCACGGCCGCCGGGTCGAGCGTCACCTGGCCGAAGACGTTCAGAGGCACGCAGCCGTTAGCGCGGGCGACCGGGTCACGGCAGATGATCGTGCCGTTCGGGCCGGCGATGGCGTCGATGGCGTCGATGGCGGCGTTGTAGCGCGGCGTGACCGTGATGTTGTCCACGTCCAGGCGGACGTTGTTCATGCCGTAGGCGTAGTAGGCGTCGTACTTCCAGTCCGTGCCGAACAGGTTGTGCGAACCGGTGAAGCCCAGCACGAAGCGCTTCTGTTCGCGCTTGATGTTGACGTCGATCGGGCCGAACCCGCCGTTGCTGGTGCCGAACGCGAAGTTGGTGATGTTGTTCGCGGCGCAGGCGGCCTTGATCGCGGCCACCAGGAACGCGTTGTCGCACTGGACCGTCAGGCCCGTCCGCTCGGCGCCGATGTTCGGCTGGTTGAGCGAGAAGACCTGGGCGAAGTTGGCCGTCAGATAGACTTCGTCGTCATCGCCGACCTTATAGCCGACCCGCGTGTAGGCGACCTTGCGCTTGATGCGCGCGGCCAGGGTCGGCGAGGCGCCGATGCCGGCCGACTGGTCGCCGCCCACGCAGAACGGGCTGAAGCAGTTGGTCACGGCGCCCGTGCCGGTGGCGACGCCGTTCGAGCCGTACTGGAACTGGCGCGGCTGGCCGCCCGGACCGAAGGCGATGCCTTGCAGCGGACCACTCGTGATCAGGCCGTACTGGGCGTACTGGATCTGCTGGGCGTAGTTGATGACGCGGTACTGCGGCAGGCCGTCGGTGGTCGAGGTCAGCGGGCGCACCTGGATGGCGGGCGCCGTGAACCAATCGCGGCCGCCGGCCTGCTTGAGGCCGAAGCCGCCCGCCAGGACGCCGGCTTCGCGGCTGAACTCGCCGCTGGCGACGACGTGCAGGCGGTCGTTCAGGAACGCCTTGCCGAGCGCCACCTGGGCCACGACCGTGTCGTTGTCGTGATACTTGCTCTCGCCGCCTTCCAGACGGGCCTTGAAGCCCTCGAAGGTCTTGTCGGTGACGAAGTTGACCACGCCGCCGATGGCGTCCGAGCCGTATGAGGCCGAGGCGCCGCCGGTGACCACGTCGACCTGCTTGATCAACAGTTGCGGGAACTGGCTGACGTCGGTCACGCCGTTGACGTTGGCCGGCGTAACGCGCTGGCCGTCCAGCAGGGTCAGGGTGCGCGTGGCGCCCAGGCCGCGCAGGCTGAGCGAGCTGAGGCCTTGCTGACCCGAGCTGGTGCCGTTGGCGCCGACCGTCCGGCCGGTGCTGCCCTGCAGAGCCGGCATCTGGGTGATCGCCTGGAAGACGTTGGGCTGCGAGACCTTCTCCAGGTCCTCCGACGTGACCGTCGTGGTCGGCGTCGGCTGGGTGAAGCCCCGCGAATTGATGCGCGAACCGGTGACGACCACTTCCGTGATGACCGTTTCATCGCTGGCCGCTGGCGCGGCCTGTTGTGCGTTGGCCATTGCCCCCCAGGACAACAGCGCCAGAGCCGAGGCCGAGCCGGCATAGATACGGCGATTTAGCTTGAACAAAATTCCTGCCCCCGTGCTGAGAAGACTTATCCCCTGCGCCCTCTTTCGGGACGCCGACTGCATAGCACTAGATTGTTTTTATTATCAGCGCGGGTGCGCCGTTTCTTCGCTCTACTCAGGATAACCAGCGCGACGCCTGAACGTACCTTCAGTACGTCCGCGATCATCTGCTCCGGGAAGCTCGATCAGAACACGATGAGGATAGCCACAGCCCTGAAAGAACGTCAATCACAAAACATTCATTTGTGTAGCGTTCATAAAAGCCATGCCCGATTTCGAGGCGCTGAACTGGCTTTTCCTCATGCTTTTCAAAGAGAAGACATGGCGCCTAGAAACCCGGCGCCCGGCCCCGCCAGCGCCCTCACCCCCCTAAGTCGTTGCTACCGGTCCCACACGTTAACAGCCTTATTTTTCAGTGTTTTTCAGCAATTTTCCCCAAGACTCAGGTTTCCGTCACGTCAGAGGCAAATGTCCGCGCCCCTCTCGACCTGCCTGAGCGCTCGATGTAGTCACACTAACAAACATGATTGCGAATAGTGTCGGGAGGACCCACCACATGACGGCTTCCAGCCCCCTGAAGGCCCTCCTGCTGAGCCTGGCGGCGGCCTCGTGCCTGGCTTCCCCGGCCCTGGCGTCCTCGACGCCGGCCCTGGTCCCGTGGCCCGCCGAGATCGCGTCCCAGGCCGGCCAGTTCCGCCTGACGGCCAAGACCCGCATCCACGTCCCCTCCGGCGACGCCGAGGCCCGGAGCGTGGCGCTGCAGTTGAGCGACATGCTGGTCCGCGCCGGCAAGCCGCGCCTGACGATCGTCGAGGGCGGCCCCGTCCCAACCGGCGCGATCGTCCTGAAGCGCTCGGCCAGCACGGGTGAGCACTACGAGGTCAAGGTCGGCGCCACGGGCGTCGAGATCGCCGCCGGCAACCGCAAGGGTCTGTTCTATGGCGCGGTCACCGTCTGGCAGCTGGCCACCAATGGCCCCGCCCTGCCCGCCGTCAGCATCAAGGACCAGCCCCGCTACGCCTGGCGCGGCTTCATGCTGGACAGCGCCCGCCACTTCCAGAGCGTCGACGAGGTCAAGCGCCTGATCGACGCCATGGCCGCCTACAAGCTGAACGTCCTGCACTGGCACCTGACCGACGACCAGGGCTGGCGGCTGGAGATCAAGGCCTATCCGAAACTGACCAGCGTCGGCGCCTGGCGCACGCCCAAGGGCGCGGACGCCTACCGCCCCGTCCCGGCCCAGTACGAGCCCTATGGCGGCTTCTACACGCAAGACCAGGCGCGCGAGATCGTCGCCTACGCCGCTGCCCGCAACATCATGGTCGTGCCCGAGGTCGAGCTGCCCGGCCACGCCACCGCGGCGATCACCGCCTATCCGGAGCTGGGCGTGACCCGCGAGGTCCCGACCTCGGGCATGTCGGACTGGGGCGTCTACGCCAACCTCTACAATGTGAATGACGCCACCTTCGCCTTCCTCGAGACGGTGCTGGACGAGATGGCGACCATCTTCCCCGCCCCGTATGTCCACATCGGCGGCGACGAGGCGATCAAGAACCAGTGGCAGGCCAGCCCGAAGATCCAGGCCAGGATCAAGGACCTGGGCCTGGCCGACGAGGACAAGCTGCAAAGCTGGTTCATCGCCCGCGTCGCCAAGCATCTGGCCAAGCAGGGCAAGCGGATCATCGGCTGGGACGAGATCCTGGAGGGCGACGCCGACCCGCGCTCGATCGTCATGGCCTGGCGCGGCGTCGATCGCGCCGCCGAGGCCGCCCGCCACGGCCACGACGCCATCCTGACGCCGCAACCGCAGCTCTATCTGGACAGCCGTCAGAGCCTCTCGGCCCACGAACCGCCCGGCCGCAGCGAGCTTTCGACGCTGAAGGGCGTCTACACCTTCGACGCCACCGCCGAGGGCCTGACCGAGGAGCAGGCGCGTCACGTCCTGGGCGTCCAGGGCAACAGCTTCACCGAGCACCAGCGCGACGCCAGGCGGGTCGAGACCATGGCCTTCCCGCGCCTGACCGCCGTGGCCGAGCTGGGCTGGACGGCGCGCGATCGCCGCGACTGGACGCGCTACAGCAACGGCCTGCCGGTGCTGCTGGGGCAACTCGACAGCCTGGGCGTGGCCCATGACGGCGTGCCGTTCGAACCCGAGGCGACGCTCTCGAAGCAGGGCGACGGGATCGGCGTCGCCCTGGCCTCGGCGCTGGAGGTGGGCGAGATCCGCTACGCCACCAGCGGCAAGATCCCGACCGTTTCGTCGCCCCTCTACGCCGCGCCCCTGACCCTGGCGGACGGCGCGAAGCTGAAGGCCCGCACCTTCCTGAACGGCCACCCGTTGGGTGCGGTGCGCGACATCGACGTCTCGACCCACGCCCTCAACACCCGCGTCAGCGCGCGCCTGAAGTTCTGCGGCGAGACCGTGCCGATCCGCCTGGAGGCCGACTTCCCACGCGAGGGCAAACGGCCGGTGTTCATGATCGGCAACTACCGTCCCTGCTGGGTCTGGGCGGACGCCGACGTCGCCCAGGGCGCGACCCTGACGGCGCGGATCGGCCAGGCGCCGTTCAACTTCCAGCTGGCCGGCGGCCGCCGGATCGTCCACTTCGACAAGCCGACGACCAGCCCCTACGGCGAACTGGTCGTGCGCAAGCGCGAGACCAACGGCCCCGTGTGCGAAGGCCAGGCCCTGGCGCTGATCCCCATCGACGCGGCGGCGGCCGGCAAGGCCGGGCTATCGGAAGTGTCGGCGAAGATCCCCGCCACGGCCGGCGTGAAGGACCTCTGCCTGACCTTCAACCGACCCAAGCAGGAGATGCTGTGGGCGCTGGATTCGGTGACCCTGACGCCCACGCGCTGACGTCGCCTACGAGACGACCCGCGGGTCGACGTCGCGCGAATAGTCCACGCCCTCCAGGCCGAACCCGAACAGGCGGAGGAACTGGGTCTTGTACTCGGGTAGGTCCGCCAGTTCGGCCAAGGTCTCCGTCGTCAGCAACGGCCAGCGACGGACGACCTCGGCCTGGACCTCCGGGGACAGCTCCCAGTCGTCGAGCCTGAGGCGCTGTTCGCCATCGACCGCCGCGCCGGGCTCCAGGCGCGTGCGGAACAGGCGATCGATCTGCTCGATGCAGCCCTCATGCAGGCCCAGCTCCTTCATCACCTTGAACAGCACCGTGCCGTAGAGCGGCACCACGGGGATCGCGGAACTGGCCTGGGTTACGACGGCCTTCAGGGCGACCACCCTGGCCGCCTCCTCGCCCAGTCGCGCCCGGATCTCCGCGGCCCGGCGATCCAGGTCGGCCTTGGCCAGGCCCAACGTGCCATGCCAGTAGATCGGCCAAGTCAGGTCGCTGCCGATGTAGGTGTAGTTGAGGGTCCGGAAGCCCGGGGCCAGGACGTCCGCCTCACGCAACTGCTCGATCCAGCGCGCCCAGTCCTCGCCGCCCATGACCGCGACGGTCGCCGCCGCCTCGTCTTCCGTGGCGGGCGCGATGGTGGCCTCGTAGACCTCGCCGCTGTCGGTGTTGAGCGTCTTGACGGTGACCGGCGCGCCGACTGGCTTGATCGCCGAACGATAGGTGTGTCCGCTGTCCGGGTGCGTGCGCACCGGCGAGGCCAGGCTGTAGACCAGCAGGTCGAGCTGCCCGAACCGGGCCTTCACCTCTTCGATGAACGAGGCCTTCAGGGCATCCGAAAAGGCGTCGCCCTCCAGCGTCGCGGTCGAGCGTCCAGCCTTCTCGGCCTCGATTTCGAACGCGCGGTTGTTGTACCAGCCGGCGCTGCCCGGCTTGGTCTCGGACGGCGCGCGCTCCAGCGACACGCCGATGGTCTCCGCGCCGCCCGCGAAGGTCGCCACGATGCGGCTGGCCAGGCCATAGCCGGTCGAGCATCCCAGGATGGCGACCCGCTTGGGGCTGTCCGGAATCGGGCCGCGCGCCTGGACATAGGCGATCTGATCGCGAACGCTTCGGGCGCAGCCGTCCGGATGCGCCGTCGTGCAGATGAAGCCGCGAATCTTGGGTTCGATAATCATGCGTCGCCGTCGTTTGGGAGCGTTGGAGCCGCGACCGTAGGCGGGCGGCAAGGCCCCGGTCAACGCATCGGCGCAGCGGCCCGCTAGTCCCCGATCGGCTGCCGCGGCGCGATACCGTGCAGCCACGCCACGCTCCCGCGCGCCCGGCGCAGCATCAGGTGCGCCCGCTCGCCCAGGGCCACGGCCACGGCATAGGCCAGGCGGTCGATGACGAACAGCTGGGCGAAGCGCATCGGGTTGGGCTGGAACTCCTCGACGCCCGAGGCGGCCAGGCCCACGTGCAGGCAGATGTCGGCGTCGCGGCCCAGCGGCGACTCGCCGTCGGTGATCGCGATGCAGACGGCCTTGTAGTACTTGGCCAGCTCCATGCTCTCCTGCAGCTCGCGCGGGCGGCCGGTCGAGGACAGGAACAGCGCCACGTCGCCTTCCGACAGGATCGCCGCCGACATGCGCTGGGCGTAGCCGTCGGTGAACACCATGGCCGGCACGTCCAGGCGGAACAGGCGGTTGTGGATCTCGGTCGCCAGGGCCGCCGAGCTGCCGCCGATGCCGTAGATCACCACCCGCCCGGCCCGCGCGATGGCGGCGGCGGCGGCCAGCAGGTCCTTTTCGACCAGGGTGTCGCGGGTGCGGCTCAGGGCCTCGATGATGGTGTCAAAGACGCGGTCGCCGACCTCGCTGTCGCCGGCCGCCAGGTTGCGCGCGGCCTGGTCGTCACGGCGCGACGGCGCCGCCGGACGCGTGGCCCGCTCGCGCTGGTCGGTCATGGCCTGGGCCAGGGCCAGTTCCTGGATCAGGCGGAACTTCAGGTCCTTGAAGCCCTCGCACCCGACGGTGCGGCAGAAGCGCAGCACGGTCGGCTCGCTGAGGCCGAGGTCCGTGGCCACGGACCGGACGCTGGAGCGGACGAACTCGTTGGGCGACTTCAGGATCAGCTTGGCGATCTTGAGGTCCGATCGCGTCATCGATTCCATCAAGGTCTCGAGGCGCGGAAGGATGTCGCCGCCGTCAGCCTGCTGGCTCATCCTCTGGTCCCCTCTCGCAAGTTCGCCAAACCCCGCCGGACAAGGCTTTTGAAGCCCGTGAATCGGCGGTGCGGCCCCTGTCGCCCCGGGGCCCATCTTCGGCTGGTTTTCAGTCGCGGGGCAACAGATAGTGACAACGATGTCGCCTCGCAATCGCGTTTGACGGCCTGATGACAGCCAAAATGAATGTTTCACTACATTTTCGTTGACACCACTACATCCGCGATGGCCTTTTCAGGTCCAACAGCGCTTCACCGAGAAGCCAGGAGGAAGTTTTGTCGATTGAACGCATCGGGGCTCAAGCCACCGGAACCGGCGGCCAGACCCTGCCCTTCTGCCAGGCCACGGTCGCCAACGGCTTCGTGTTCGTGTCGGGCCAGGTGGCCATGGACGAGAACGGTTTCGTGGTCGAAGGCGGCATCGTTCCGCAGACCCACAAGACCATCCAGAACGTCGTCGCCATCCTGGAAAAGACCGGCTGCACGCTGAAGGACGTCGTGAAAGCCAATATCTGGCTGGACGACGCCCGCGACTTCCACGCCTTCAACCGCGTCTATGCCAGCTACTTCGGCGAAGGCTTCCCGGCCCGCGCCTGCGTGCAATCGCCGCTGATGATCGACGCCAAGGTCGAGATCGAAGTCATCGCCCTGAAGCCGCAAGCCTAAGGGGACGACACGTGGGGCTGCCGAAGATCGACATAGGCGACATCGACACGCTGGAACTGGCGCCGGGGACCAAGGCGATCCCGCTGGACGGCTCGATCCGGACGGTGGGCGACCTGGCCAAGGCCGGGCTGAACCTGCTGGCCGGCGACGTTCCGGTCCCGGCGGCGGTGCTCAAGCGCTCGGCGCTGGAGAACAACCTCGCGGTCATGCAGGCCTATGTCGACAAGGCCGGCGCGAAGCTCGCCCCCCACGCCAAGACCACCATGTGCCCGCAGCTCCTGACCCGTCAGCTCGACGGCGGCGCCTGGGGGCTGACGGTCGCGACCATGACCCAGCTGAAGCTGTGCCACGACATGGGCGCGCCGCGCCTCATCTTGGCCAACCAGCTGGTCGGTCGAGCCGAGATCGAGGGCCTTGCTCAACTCACCACCGCCGCGCCCGATCGCCCCTGCTACGTCCTGATCGACAGCGCCGAGGGCGCCCGGGCGATCTCGGACGTCTTCCTGAAGTTCCGCGACGCCCCGCCGGCCCGCCTGCTGATCGAACTGGGCATGGCCGATGGCCGCTGCGGCGTCCGCAGCCTCCGCGAGGGCCTGGCGCTGGCGCGTCTGGTCCAGGTCCTGCCACGCGTCGAGCTGCACGGCGTCGAAGGCTACGAGGGCCTGGTCTTCAGCGACCACGCCAAGCAGGACGCCACCGAGGTCGACGCCTATCTGGGCGGCGTGCTGGAGTTCTACGAGCAGCTGCGCGCCGAGGGCCTGTTCGCCGATCCGGATGAGGTCATCCTGACCGCCGGCGGCTCGGCCTATTACGACCTCGTGGCCCACGCCCTGGCCGGCCGCGCGCCCGGCGCCGTGCCCGTGCTGCGCAGTGGCTGCTACGTGACCCACGACAGCGGTTTCTATCGCGAACTGCTGGCCCGCATGGACGACCGGAGCGTCATTGGCGAACCGCCGCGCCTGAAGCCGGCCCTGGAAGTCTGGACCCGGGTCATCTCGCGCCCGCAGCCGGACCTGGCCATGGTCATGATGGGCAAGCGCGACGTCTCGTTCGACATCCACCTGCCGATGGCTCGCAAGTGGTTCCGCGAGGGCCTGCACAGCGCCCCGCAAGCCGCTCCCGACGTCACCGTCCAGAAGCTGGCCGACCAGCACGGCTTCCTTTCCGTCCCGCCCGACACGGACCTGCAGGTCGGCGACCTGCTGGGCTTCGAGATCTCCCACCCGTGCACGACCTTCGACAAGTGGTCGCTGCTGCTGGAGGTCGACGACGACTATGCCGTCCTGGGCGGCCTCAAGACGTTCTTCTGACGCCCGACATGCTCAAAGACATCCTTTCCGCGGATATCCTCCTCAAGGGCGGCCTGGTCATCGACGGCGGCGGCGCGCCGGCCTCCCGCGCCGACGTGGCGATCCTGGGCGACACCATCGTCGCCATCGGTGAGGCGCTGGAGGTCGAGGCTCGCCAGGTCGTCGACGTCACCGGCCTGGTGGTCTCGCCGGGTTTCATCGACGTTCACACCCACGACGACCTGATCTGCATCACCCAGCCGGACATGCTGCCGAAGATCAGCCAGGGCGTGACCACGGTCGTGGCCGGCAACTGCGGGATCTCCGCGCCGCTGCTGCGCTTCGACGACGCCGTGGCCGAGCCCTTCAACCTCTTGGGCGCGCGCGAGGACTTCGCCTACGACACCTTCGCCGACTACCGCCGCGCGGTGGAAGCGGCGGTCCCTCGGGTGAACGTCGCGGCCCTGGTCGGCCACTCGGCCCTGCGGGTGCTGTGCCTTGAAGACCTGGACCGGCCCGCCAACGCCGACGAACGCGCCCGCATGGCCGCTCTGCTGCAGGACGCCCTGGACGAAGGCGCCGTGGGTCTGAGCTCCGGCGTCTTCTACGCGCCGGCCTGGTCGGCCGACGTCGAGGAGTTGCAAGGCCTGGCCGCCACCGTGGCCGCCGCCGACGGCGTCTACACGGCCCACATCCGCGATGAGCGCGAAGGCATCATCGACGCCCTGCAGGAGGCCTTCGCGGTCGCCCGCGCCGAGGCCGAAACCGGCCCCGCCGCCCTGATCCTTTCGCACCACAAGTGCGCCGGCCTGGCCAACTGGGGCCGCGCCGCCGAGACCCTGGGCCTGATCGACAAGACCCGCCAGAGCCAACCGGTCTATCTGGACTGCTACCCCTACACGGCGGGCTCGACGATCATCCGCCCCGACCTGGCCGACGGCGAGGTCGAGATCCTGATCAACTGGTCCGAACCTCACCCCGAGATGGGCGGCCGGACGCTGAAGTCGATCGCCGAGGACTGGGGCGTCTCGCAGCCGGAAGCGGCCGAGCGCCTGCAACCCGGCGGGGCCAGCTACTTCCAGATGGCCGAGAGCGACATGCGGGCGATCCTCAGCCACGCCTGCTGCATGGTCGGCTCCGACGGCCTGCCGCATGACCAGCTGCCGCATCCGCGCCTGTGGGGCGCCTTCCCACGCGTGCTGGGCCACTACGCCCGCGATCTGCAGCTGCTGAGCCTGGAGGCGGCGGTGCGCAAGATGACGGGTCTGGCGGCGGAGACCTTCCGCCTGAAGGATCGCGGCCGCGTGGCCGTGGGCATGAAGGCCGACATCACCGTCTTCGACGCCGACACCATCCTGGACCGCGCCACCTATGAGGCGCCGACCCAGCCCGCGCAGGGCGTCGAGCATGTGTTCGTCAATGGCGTGCTGGCCTGGTCGGAAGGCGGCCTCACGCAAGAGCGCGCGGGCCGTTTCCTGCGCCGCGCGAGCTAGGCCGGAGATTTCGAGAGACGCTAGATCCGGCGCGCGCCCAGCGCGTCGTTGATCATGCGGCTGGCCGTCTCGAACCGGCTTTCGACGGCGGTCGGATCGGCCGCCAGCAAGGCCTTCATCCGGGCCTCGTGCGCCTCGGCGGCGGCTTCGAAGCGTTCGAGTTCGGTGGTGGAGGCGACCAGACGCAGGCCCGCTTCGCCGAGACCGGCGCGTAGCTGCTCCTGGTGGACGACCTGCTGTTCCAGCTGGGCGACGACGCTGTGGATGCGCACGAGCTCGACCAGCGCGCCGTCCCGTTCCAGGGCGATCTCGGCGCTCTTGCGGCTGGTCTCGGCCAGGAGGGTCTCGGCGCGGGCCAGACGGATGCTGAGCACGCCCGTGACGCCCAAAAGGCCGATCAGCACGATCCCCAGGACCAGGTCGAGGTTCGGACCGTCGATGAAGTTCAGCACGATCGTCTTCCCGAGATGGGTTCAGAGGATTTCAGGGCCCGGCCGTCGGTTGGAGGCGGGCGACCGGGCCCCGACGTGACGCCTTAAGCGTCGCGTTTCGTGAAGCGGCCATCCAGGGCGGCGGCGGCGGCGAAGTCCAGGACCCCGTCGACCAGGCTCGGCATGTCGGCCTCGGTCACGCCTTGCTCGCGCGCCCAGACCTTCAGGACGTGGCGCAGCAGACGGATGGCGGCGTCGTCGGCCGGGACGACCGAAGGGGCGGTGGAAAGCGAACCGTCGGCGGCGACGGCCTGGTCGAACAGCATGGCGCGACTCCTGGCTTGGCGTCCCGAGCGCGTGCGCGTGATGGCGCGCTCCGGGAGGAATGACTTCTTGAAAGGGCGGACCCGACCAGGCGGTCGGTCGGGCCCGAGTCGGTTGTCGCGACCAGCGGCCTGGCGACGTTCGGAAACGGTGTCGGTCAAGTGAGCCTCCTGGGGGAGATCGACTGAACTTTCGCCGTCCGAACCGTGCCCGATGCGGTCGACACCTGGACCGTGGAGAGAAACGCCGATTTTCGATGTGCGGATTTGCACACGCCTGGCGCCAAAGCGGCTTTTTCGCTCTAGGCGGCGCGCGTCAGGCTGAAGATGGGGGTCGCCGCAAACCCCTTGCGCTCTTGGGTGCGCCCCACATAGCCGCAGCGAACGCGGTCGCCGTGGAAGGTCGCCAGGGCTCCAGCCAGGGCTTCGCTGACGCAGGCTGAGCCCGGGGCGACGTCCGGCTCGATTCGCGCCGCTACGACGACGTGCGCGCCGATGACGGCGGGCGCCTTGGTCAGGGGATTGGTCCGCAGGTGCACCGGCCCGTAGTGACCGCTGATGCGCAGGTCGAGGCCGCGCGGCAGGCCAAGCGCCCGCAGGTCCAGCGTCCGGTGCGCCTCCAGCAGGGCCAGGGCGGCCAGGGCGGCGTCGATCGGTTGGTCGAACACCAGGAACAGACCGTCGCCCCAGGTCTCGACATGCAGGGGCCTGGCGTCGAGGCCCTCGATGGTCCGGGCCATCTGACCCATCATGCCCTCGACGAAGGCCGGGATCTGGTCGTCACGCAGGGCGCCGAAGCCCTTCACGTCGGCGAACAGCATGGCCTTCATGGCGCGCCGCGTGCTGTCGGTGACGGCGGTCTTGCGCCAGGTGTCCGGCGGGGGCCGCTCGACATCGATAATGGCGCGGCGGCGTCCGCTGCCCGCCCAGTAGCGCAGGTCGGCGGCCACGCCGCTGGGGCCCGTGGTCTCGTGCCCATCCCAGACCGCCAGCTGGATCGCCTCGGTCGCCAGGGTCTGGGCGCGCAGCACCGCGCAGCCCATGGCGAACTGGCTGGAATAGGCGAAGACCTGCTCGTCGCCGAGATAGGCGTCCTGCGACGCGTAGCGGATCGAGGTCGCCTGGCCCATGCAGCGCTCGAACCGCGCGATCCAGTCGCCGCCGAACGGGGCGACCGAGACCTCGACGAACGAGGCGCGATTGACGGGCAGGATGACGTGCAGCTCGGCGCCGGACGCCAGCAGGGCTTCGGCGAAGAGGATATCCGCTCCGGCGGCCAGCCCGCCGTAGCCGAACCCGACCCGCTGCTCGGCCAGGAGCTTGTCGATGCGTTGGCGCAGGTCGCAGCCGGCGGCGCTGGACAGTGCCCCCTCGCCTGTCGGGTCGATGATGTGGCCGGTGAAATGGGCGCAGACCGGCGGCCTGTACGGCGCCAGCCAGGTCGGATCGACGCCGGTGATGCGGCACAGCATTTCCAGCTGCCGCAACGTCGAGGCGTGGGCGGCGTAGGCTTGCGGCGCGAAGGCCACCGCGCCGGCCAGGGTGGCGCAGGCCGCTTCGACATCGCCGGTCAGGAACAGGGCCTCGGCCCGGCTGGCGCTCTCGTAATAGGCCGCCTCGCCGATCAGGCCCGTGGGCGGGGTGATCGCCAGCACCGCCGAAGCCTTGGCGCGCGCGCCCTCGGCGTCCCCCGCGACCAGGGTCATGGTCGCCGCGTTGATCGCGCCATAGAGGCCGCCAAAGCGCTGGAACAGGGTTTCGTAGCGTTGGGTCGAGGCCTTGGCCAAGGCGGTGCGGCGCGCACCGCTGGACGCCAGCGCGGCGTCCTTCAGCAACCGCCCTCCCAAGGCGATGGCGTCGGGGTGGTCGTCCTCGGCATCGAGGCCGAGGCGGACATATTCGGCGCGGGCGAAGTCCAAGGCTCCGGCCCGCGCCAGGCACAGCACCGCCGCATAGGCGATGTCACGCGAAGTCTCGCCGGCCTCCAACGCCGCGTGGGCGACATCGTAGGCCGCGAGGATCTCGCCGCGCCGGATCAGCGCGGCGACCTGGTCCTTGTCGAACAGGGAGGCTGCGATCAGGGAACGCGGCCCGTGCCGTTCTCGACGTCGGGATCGAGGGTGATCTTCTGGAAGTGGCCGTCCAGCATGAACAGGCTGTAGCTGTAGATACCCATCCGAGCGCACTCGTAGATGATCTTGAAGCGCGACCGCGGCTTCGGCTGACCATCACACTCGTGCGGGATCCAGACGTAGCTGGAGAAGTTGACGCCGTAGTCGCGCGCCACCTCGATCGGGCGGCTCTGGAAAGCCCAGCCCGCGCGCAGCAGCTGATCGCTGAGCGTGAAGACCAGCTCGCAGCGCTCGCTGAGGTCCATGGTCAGCGGCACCGGCTTGTCCGGATTGAAGATGTTCACATAGTTGAACCCCTCATCCAGGCCGATGATCAGTTCAACAACTTTATCGGGTACAGGTTCAGTCATTTCACGCCCTCCGCTTGTCGAATTCCACCTACGGGGGAATCTCGCCAAAAATCAAGGAAGGCGGGATGTCGATATCCCTGTTTCTTGAGCTCGCCGACGATCCCCTCGGCCAGACCGCGCTGACCCGTCGCCAGATAGGCGCGGGCCAGGATGTCCCGGTTCGCCGGCGACAGGGACTCGCGCTGCGGGACCAGGGTCGCGACCGCCGCTTCGGGCCGTCCCCCTTCGAGTTCCGCGAAGGCCTTTAGACCCGCGTTGTCGACCGCCTTCTCACGCCCACCGGGGGTGGGCTTCAGGCGTTCCAGCAGGGCCAAGGCCAGACGTCGCGCCTTGGCCTGGTCGCCGTCCAGCCGCGCCAGGATGATGGCTTGCCGCGCGAGGCGACCGTCCAGATCGACCCGCCAGGCCTGGGCCTCGTCCGTGGCCCGCAGCCCGACCAGCTTGGCGGCCGCGCCGGCATGCAAGGCGCCCGCCTCCGCGCGCCGCCCTGACCAACTCGCCACGTCCACCTCGTCCAGGGCCATGACCACCGAGTGCTCACGCCAGCGCGCATTGGTGGGATCAAGCGCCTCCAGCTCGCTCAGGCGGCGTCGGCAGGCGTCCAGCCGCCCGCGCGCGGCGTCGATGCGGCCGACGTCTACTTCCACGCGCGCCAACGCCGTGTTCGCCGCCAGGGCCTTGGCCGCCAGCCGCTTGTCGTTGGGATTGCGGGCTGCGGCCTCGTCCATCAGCTTGACCGAGGTCTCGCGCTCGACATGGCCCTCGCTCACGCGCCCCAGCCGTAGCAGGGAGTCGGCGATCCAGGCGCGCGAGTTGGCGGTGTCCGTGAGCCGCGCCTTGTCCGTGGGCTTCAAGGCGCGTTCGGCGTCGAACACCTTGAGCGCGCCCTGGAAGGCGGCCAGCGCCTCCGCCGGACGGTCCTGCTCGAACAACAGGGTGCCGAGGTTGTTCTTGGCGTAGGCCACCTCGATCCGCCATTCGCTGCGATTGGGGTCCAGCTTGACCAGCGCGTCGGCCAGCTCGCCATAGCGCTTGAAGCCGCGCTCGGCGCTAGCGATGTCGCCACGCCGCCATTCCACGTAGGCTAGCCAGAAGACGTTCTGGGCCTCGTCGAAGATGTGATCGCCGTTCCGGGGCTCGCGCTCGACCAGGGCGTGGGTCGTGGCGGCCGCCTGGGCGAAGGCGTCCTGCGCGGCCTTCAGGTCGCCGCGCTGTTCGCGGATGGTGCCGAGCAGGGTCTGGGCCTTGGCGCGCTGGGCCAGGGCATTGTCGTCCAGCCGGTCGCTGCGTGGCTTGGCGTAGTAGGCCAGCACCTTGGCGCTGACGCCGTCCAGCACGTCCAGGCGCCCCACCGGCTCCAGCTGCTGGCGCAGGTCGCCCAGCATGTAGGCCACCAGGGCCTCGGTCTCGTCGCGCTGCTCGCGAGCGATCTGGCGGGACTTGAGGGTGATGACGGTCATGGCGCCCATCCCCACGGTGATCAGGGCCGCCCCGGCGGTGACGGCGGTCATCACCCGCAGGCGACGGCGGGCGTCGCGCTGGACCAGTTGGTCGAGACTGACGTTCAGCAGCCGCGCGGCGATCTTCAGGCGGGCCAGGCGCTTGCCATCGGCGTCCTCGCGCAGGTCGACCGCCAGGGGCTCCACGCCCGCCGGCAGCGCCGCCAGTAGCGCCGGCGGCAGCACGTCGGTCAGCGGCGCGCGCTCGGGCGTCGCCGGGGTGATGACGCAGATCACCTGCCCGTGGCCCTGGCCCTGAAGGAAATATGCCGCCTCCTCGTTCACCCAGCGCGACTGGGCGGCGGTCGGCGAGCAGAGCAGGATCAGGGTGTCAGAGCGGTCCAGGGCGTCGCGAATAACCTCGTTGAGGTCCGACGAAGCGGCCAGCTCGGCCTTGTCGCGGAAGATCGGGCGCAGGTCGCGCGAAACGGCCTCGTCGACGCCCTTGGAGAGCTTGCGTGGCGCCCGGTACGTCTCCAGCGTGCGATGCAGCCACTCGGCGGTTTTGCGATCGTGGTGACTATAGCTGATAAAGGCCTTGTACCGCTGTCGGCTATCCATGCGTCGCCCCTGATCGACAGCGCAGGACCGTACTCGATGACCGTGATTCCATCATCGCCCCCACGCGCTCCGAGCCATACGACGATCGAGGCTCCGCCAGAAGACTTCCGTGCAAACAAGCTCTTCCGGCACATGTCCCGCGACGAGGTCCAGGCCCTGGCCCCGCAGATCGAGCAACTGCGCTACGGCAAGGGCGAGATGATCCTGCAACGTCGCGACCAGGACGGCGGCATCTACCTGCTGCTGGAGGGCGTGCTGCTGGCCAACCTCTATGCCCGCTCGGGGCGCGAGGTCGGTTATCGCCGCATCGCACCGGGCGGCTATTTCGGCGAGATCGCGGCCATCGACGGCCTGCCGCGCTCGGTCAACATCGTGGCCCTTGAGGACGCGCGCCTGGTCCGCCTGCCCCAGCGGCTGGTGCAGCGCCTGTTCGAGGAGTCGCCGCACTTCATGCGGGCGTTGCTGGAGGACATGGCCGCCCTCACCCGCGCCCTGACCGACCGGCTGTTCGAGCTGACCGCCGTCTCGGTGGCCTGCCGCGTCGACATCGAGATCCTGCGGATGGCCACGACGACCGCCGGCGACAGCAACGAGGCCGCGATCCACCCCTGCCCCACCCACGCCGAGCTTGCCGTGCTGGTCGGCAGCCAGCGCGAGCCGGTGACCCGCGAACTGAACCGCCTGGCGGGCCTGGGCATCATCCGCCAGAGCGGGCGCACCCTGAAGGTCCTGAACCTGGCGGCCCTCTCCGACGAGGTCGAACGGATCGGCGGCGAGCTCTAGGCGGTCGCCGCCCGGACGCGCCGCACAGAGTTCTCGTCACGCGGGCCTTGCCAGCGTATGTGACCAGTCACGTGTGGGGGATGAGTGATGCGGCCGGAACTGTTCGGGAAGTGGTGCCTGGAAAAACTGTCGCAGAAAGACGGCCTGCTTCCGCCGCTTGAGGCCAATCAGGGCCTGATCGCTCTCCTGCTGTTCGTCTTCGTGTTCTTCGTCCTGCTCGCCCAGGCCAAGCGCGCCGCGAACGCCGAGGCCCGCGCGGCCAGGGCCGAGCGCGAACGCAAACAGGACGCCGAAGCCGTCCAGGAGTCCCTGCGACGCTTCCAGGACGAGAGCCTGGCCCGCGAGAAAACGGCCCGTGATCGGGCCGAGCAGGAGCGCAAGGTCGACCAACTGCGCCAGTTCGTGGCCACGACCAACGGCATCATCTCCAGCGTGCTCCACCTGCTGGACGCCGACCAAGCGCGGGCCGAGGCGGAACCCGAGGTCGAGCTGCCGCGCCCGACGCAGGCGGCGAAGCGCCAGGCCGCCATCGCCGGCTCCAGCCTGACGGCGATCCTCTCCAACGCGCCGATGGACCCGGCGCTGATCACCTTCACCCGCGAGACCGCCCAGGTGCTGGACATCCTGGCCAACACCCCACCGTTGCTCGCCGAGCAGGCCGACCAGTTCACGCTCGACTTCAAGGGCCTGCTGGGCGGCGCCCTTCACACCATGCTGGCCCAGGAGAAGCGCCTGCTGGCCGACCTGGGCGTCACCAGCGCGGCGGCTTCAGTCCACTAAGCGAACGAGACGCGGCGCGACTCGGCCTCGGAGCGGTCGGGAATGCGGCGTCGATTGTCGGGAAGAGGCGTGGCGGTGAGAGAGGGAAACTCCTCACCCCCAATAAAATCAATCACTTACAAGTTTACATCCAGCGCCTCTGTACCCTCGAAATGTAGCAGCGTGATTGCTCCAGCACAACGCTCCACGCTTGTAGGTCCCAAGCTTGACCGCAAGGCAGGACGCCGCGTGATACGTGAACTTGCACAGGCTGGCAGAGAGCCCCAGTCGAAACGGCTTTTCGCACCTTTCCAACAAAGTATGCTGATCGAATCAGGGGTGGAGCAACTTTGGCTACATGTGGAACGGTCTAGCAAAAATGCTGCCTCAATTGGGCGGCGCAAAGCCCGCGCCCATCAGCCGGCGGTCAGCAGAGAAAGTTGTCTCGGATAAGCCGGTTATTGTCTTTGTGCATGGCCTAGGAAGCAATCCGACCGCCACTTGGTCTGATATGTTCTCGCTGTGTAGCAAGGACTCGTTCTTCGAGACCTACACACTGGACACTTACACCTACCCCACTGCCCTCTTCCGAGCACCATTCGGCAATCGAATGGCGAGCATTAACGAACTGGCGATGGGGCTCGGAACAGAGCTACGCCTAAAGTACAAAGATTCCAAGGACGTAACCCTTGTAGGGCATAGCCTGGGCGGCTTGGTAATTCGTCAGCACGTTCTGAACGAGATCAAGTCGAAGAAGGCTCCTATCTGCAATCGCGCCATCCTCTACGCGACCCCGAGCACTGGCGCAGGCCTAGCGACAATCGGGAAGGCCTTCTCCTTCAACCACCGACACCTGAAGCAGCTCGCATCCAACTCAGAGATGCTTGAGATGCTGAATGCCGATTGGCTGCGACTGGAAGTTGAAACCATCACCCCGTTTCGATTTGTGGCCGGCGGGTCAGATGGCGTTGTCTCTCCCGAGAGCGCACGCGCATATCTTGGGGCGAGAGACTTTCATGTTTTGATTGGGGCGACTCATCGGAACATTACGAAGGCGAACGACGCCGAGGCGGGAAGCTACCTGCTTCTGAGAGACTTCATTCAAACAAGCGCGAATACCCGCACACAAGACACCCATACGCGCGCGCTGACACGCACGCCGAATCCGTTGTTTGAAATATACCACCCAGAAGACGCTCCCTTTTACGTGTCGAGAGACATCGACAACCTGCTCAAAGAGCGCCCCTTGTGGCTGAGCGGCTCCAGCGGGTCTGGCAAAACCGCATCCCTCCGTCGCCAAGCGTTTGAAAACGGATATCGCCTTCGCCATGTAAGCGTCGGCGCTTATGGGGCAACGTGTCAGCCGCTCCAGGTAATCAAGGCCATTTGCGACGAGCTAGCATCAATCTGTGACCTAGAACCGCCCCACAGCAGCTCGACGCTTGCTGAGCTTACAATATTTTTCAGAAAGCTTGCCGGAAACCTTGAGGAATCCGAGAAGAATTTCATCCTCATTGAAGAGATACCGCTGCAAGGTCGCGCAGACTGCAAAGAACTACTTTCAAATATTATGCAGTTAATAGTTTCCCTAGATAGCTCGAACTCCCCCACCCCCATGATCGCTTTCTCTTCAATCAGAGATCCGAAATCTAGCCCTAGCGACGTACCCGAGAAGCTGAGCGAGCGACTAAAGTTTATAAACCTCGATATGTGGTCCAATCAGGATATCGAATTGCTACTGGCGACGATCTCTAACGCTCTGAAAATTGAGATGAGTGACGGCGACAGGAAGACTGTAGCCCAGGCTGCACAGGGCTCCCCGCGTTTCGCAAAGCTCACCATGGCAGCCCTACAGCGCCCCGGAGCGACGCTGACCTCCGCGCTGAAGTCGGTTCAAGCGGAAGGCGTCAGGTAATGACCACGCTCGCTCGCAAGCTTCGTCCCACGACCATCATCCCAGAAGAGTTGTATGTCGAACGGGAAGCTGACCGACAGCTAGCCCAGACGATCGAGGACATGGGCAGACCAGGGTACATCTTGGTTGCACGCCAAATGGGAAAGACCAACCTCCTCATCAATATGAAGAGGAGGCAAGAGAAGGACGGCTGCGCGGTCATTTATGTGGACCTGACCACACGCTTCACCAGCGCAAAGGCTTTCTTCAGGCACATTTGCGACCGCGCCCTAGATCTCCCCTACAACAATCTGGATGATGTTAGAGACCAGATTCTCGAAAGTAGAGAAAAAAAGAATCTTGAGCCGAATATTGAATTTGATCGAGAAGTTCGAAACATCCTGCGAGCCATTCACCCCACAAAGCTCATCATTGTTTTGGATGAAATCGACTCATTGATGAACGTCCCGTATTCGGACTCCATCCTAGCCCAGATCAGAAGCATGTACTTCTCAAGGATAAATTATCCAGAATACGAGCGACTGACCTATGTTTTATCAGGGGTTGCTGAACCAACTGATCTAATTAAAGATAAGAATATATCGCCTTTTAATATAGGTGAAAAAATATATCTCAACGATTTCAGCTTAAGCGAAACAATTCTATTGTTGAGTCAGGCAGAGATATCGGTCAACTCGACCATCGCAGAACATATTTATCTATGGTCTGGCGGAAACCCCAGGATGACCTGGGACATATGTTCGGAAATCGAGCAAGAACTGCGCGCCGGCACCGCATCAACGCAACATGTCGATGCAGCAGTTCAGAAGCTTTATCTTGACAGGTTTGACCGCCCCCCCGTCGATCACATCAGGGTAATTGTAGAAGGCGATCCCCTCCTTCGAGACGCGATAACCGCGATCCGTTATGGCAAGGGCGGAGCGCTCGACGAGCGTATCAAAGGGAAGTTGTACCTTGCCGGCATTACCGGCGGGGACCCTTCCGCTGCGCCCAAGATCAAAAATGAAGTGATAGAGCGCGCACTATCCGACGCCTGGTTTGCACAGCTTACCGCTGGTGCCAGAACGCTGCTCCAGACCGCAAAGGATAGCCTTGCCGCACGAAGGTTCGATCAAGCAGCGCGACTTATCGAACAGTGGAAGCAGCAATCAGGCGGCGAGCCACTACCTGTTGACGCACTCGTCGATCTCGGCATCGCGAACTTCAACACTGGGAACTATCAGGGCACTATAAAGTCGCTTCAGGAGGCAATGAAGTCTGAGAAGATAAACGACACCCTGATCGGACCACTAAAATACTATATCGGTGTCTCGTATTTTGGTGAGGGATCCTACGACGAAGCGATTGAGTACCTAACTGCGGCCCTTGACGGAGAGCACCCCCAGGTAACGGGGGCCAAGCTGGCGTTGAGCTCCGCCATGATGGCAAAATCTCCAGATCAAACCGGTGATGCCCTCAAATTGATTTTGGAGGTGGTAGAAAAGGCGAAAGCAGATTTCGAGAAGCAGAACGCAGGCCATGTCGAAAGAGAGTTCTACGTCTCAGCGCTCTACAATTTGAGCATCGCGCAGAAGACTCTCGATAATGTTCCAGAAGCCTCCGAGGCAATCGAACTCGCAGCATCTATTGCGACGCCAGAATTGCTTCCCGCCCTTTTGATCAACAAGTCGAAAATACTGGAAGACAAGAGCGCCAGCCTGGAAGCGGTCATCGGGGCAGCTCGCGTCATCATCGACAACAAACTAGACTATAGATCCTCCCTTCGCCAAAGCCTCTCGTTTTCCGAAGCATCCCTCGCGTCAACCCTTGCGGCCCTCAATAGGCACAATGCAGATACCGAGTTTGATGAGCTTCTTGAATACACGAAGAACTACCGAACGCCGGGCGAGAGCTCATTTTCAATTTTGCTAAACCTGTTCAGAAATACCTCGCAAGACAATGAGGCAAATTTCAATTTGGTAGCGATTGCGCTCTCGTCCTACAAACCCTCTCAGGATGAGGAGCGGGATAAGTGGGATGCTGAGCGACTTCTAGCCATACATTCTCCGGAACCCGCGCGGAAAGCGTGGATAGAATATTATGTGGAACAAAGGAAGATCAGGAGAAATCTCCCGGTCGATCCGCTCGACATCAAAATACTCTTCTCCGAGTTTGTTAAATCTTTTCAGCGCAGTGACTTTTCATCCGTAATAGATCTTACAGGTCTAATTTATCCCGCCGAATACGCAGAGGTTCAAAGCTCTAAGTATCTTGTATATATCATTATTTACTACCGCATGCTCGCGTTTGGCAGATTGAATAGACATGATGAAGCAATCGCAATGGCCGAGATATTACTCCAAACTCCATCCGGATATTTGAGTGAAGTTATAGAAATGGAAGCGTTTACCAACAACATTAAGAATGTAGCAAGGGGCGAAGTTGCAAGCGCCTCAAGAGCTAAGATGCGCTCCATGGGAAGAAATGAACGTATTGAGATAAAATATATCTTGGACGGCAGGATCGTTCGATCCAAATTGAAACTTGTTCAAGAAGATATCGAGCGCGGGAATGCCTACATTGTAGGATCTACCTGATGCCATAGACTGTGGGGCAGTCCACGGCCTGGATAGGATAATTTTTTTCGAAGGGGAGTGTCACCATTAGAAACTAATGACCTCCCCCGTCCCCACTTGGTGCAACGCCATACAGCCACAGGCGTCACGAAATCGACCGTTTTCGTTACACCTTCAAAAGGCGTCACGGAAAATAGCTTGACCACACTTTCGTTACACCTATAGTTTCGTTACACGTTTTCGGGACGGAGAGTGCAGATGGGGCGCACGTTCGCCTATTGTCGGGTGAGTACGGCAGAGCAGACCACCGCGAACCAAGTGCAAGAGATCGTCGCTGCGGGGTTTGCGGTAGCTGATCAGCGCATAGTCGGAGAGACTGTTTCAGGCTCTGTGGCTGCGGCTGAGAGGAAGGGTTTCGCCAGCCTAGTTCACAAGCTGGAGGACGGCGATGTCTTGGTAGTGACCAAGCTCGACCGGCTTGGACGCAATGCCATGGATGTCCGAATGACGGTCGAGCACCTTCAGCGGCTGGGAGTTCGGGTGCATTGCCTCGCTCTGGGCGGGGTTGATCTAACTAGTGCTGCTGGTCGGATGACGATGGGGGTACTCAACGCTGTCGCTGAGTTCGAAAGAGACCTCCTAATTGAGAGGACCCAGGCTGGGCTAAAGCGGGCAAAGGCAGAAGGTAAGGCGCTTGGAAGGCCGACCTCCCTTTCAGTCGATACGCAGCACGCCATTCTGACCGAGCGCGCGAATGGTGCGGGCGTGCGAGCGCTAGCCCGAAAATACAAAGTGAGCCCAACCTCGATCCAGCGCATCGAGAGACGACAGCAAGCGAGCCTGGATGGCATTCGCACTGCTGTAGCTACCGACGGCTAGCCCTCGTTATCTCGCACGCGGAAGGTGTCAGAGGGTAAGCCGAGCCGCTCCAGGTTTTGCTCCATCCAGCTACGAAGTGTTGCGACAAGCATCTGCTCGTCCACCGCCACGGAGAGGTGAAACACCTTCCTTGGTGAAGGCTCAAACCCAAAGTAACTGCCTTGCAGGGCCTGCTGCGGACCGAGTTCGTTTGCCCATCGACGATGCCACCACGCTAGGAAGTCGGCAGCTTGAAGCGGCAGATGGTCATTGTCTGACGCGAAGACCGGCCTAGCACCATACAGCGCGCCGTACCCAGACGGACGTTGCGAAACAAAGGCATCCCACGCCTTGAGGATGATCTTCTTCTGCGAGTTGTCGTCGAAGTGGAAATCAATTGGATCGTTGGGGATGGGAAGCGCGATTTGCTCTTCACTTCTCGCGTTGTGGAAATGCTCCATCATCAGCCTGAAACATATGAAGTATGGGTCCAGGCCCTCCTCCCAAATGATTGAGCTAACATTGTCGATGGACAATCGGCTCATGGCCCGGTCGAAATCACGCCTGACCTGACGCAGCGATCTAGGCGCGCGCCCTCGCATCGCCATAGAACGCCCTGGAGGGGCTCGGGAAGGCGGGAGGGAGCCCGACCTCTCCACGGGGCGTGAGGAGGCTAGAGCGACCTCTCTGGCGCTCCTGGGGCTTTGCCCTGCTGCGCCCTGGCGTAAAGCTTCGCGAAGTCCTCGGGCTCCATAGCCAGGTTCTGGTCGATCAGACGATCCAGCAGTGTTGCGATGACCCCAGCTCTCAGGTCTTGGCCGAGCAGTCGGGCAATCTGCCGCTCTCTGATCAGCTCTTCGGTAACCACATGTCGAGGGAACTGTCCGATGTGCTTCACGCCCGCTTCGAAGTCACTAATAGCCTGGGCCTGCTGATACTCCGGCAGGCTGTCGATCCCGCCGCCAGCACCGGTTGGCTGGCCATAGCGAGTGCGCTCAATCGCCTCCATCCAGTTCGCCATCCTAGTCAGCGTGCCTATGAGCTTGAGGCGCTTGTAATTGCGCCAATACTGCCCGAGACCAGACCAACATGCCGCGCAGGCAAGGCCAAGCAGGAAGGTTCCCATTCTGGGGTAGCCATCCGTAAATAACCATTCGCCGCCGAACGCGACCACAGCCGTCCAAATCGCGGCGATACGCAGCGAAGGGCTAAGCCTCCCCACAGCAAGCCCCAGTACGACTAGCACCGGATCGAACAGTTTGGCCGCAACGATGTAGAGCATGCTCCCCTCCCGCTCACCGTAGGGAGGTATGCCTATCAAGCGATATATGTGTCGTAAATGACGTGGCCATAGATGATGCGGTGAATGAGCGTTGGCCTCGTGGCGCGCGTCTCCGCAAAATCTGATCATGATGGCCGACTGGAGCTGTTGGGCGCGGCTATCCGCGAAGTCCGCGCCCCAGGTGGCGTAGTCGCTACGAGCCAGGAAAAGCTAGCCGATCAGGCAGGCGTAGAGCGCGCGCATATGAGCCGTATAGAGCGCGGCAAGAGCAATGTGACGCTGCTCAATGTGCTCAAGATCGCCGATGCTCTAGGCCTACCCGCATCTGAATTGCTAAGGCGAGCGGGGCTCTAGCAGTAACCACCTCACTTCACGGCCTAGCCACACTGCCTATCTGCGCGCCCGATAGGCGGGAGGCGGCCGTGGCAGCGTCAGCCCTGGGACACGAAACTGCTTCATCGCCTCCACAAGGGGTTCGAGAGGGTAGGTAAGCCCGCCGTAAGCGTCCGCGACATCGCCGGTCTCATGCCCAGTGATCTCGTTGTGGACCTCCTTGGGGATGCGGGAAGCACGCGCGTAATGCTTAAAGGTGTGTCGAAAGGAATGAAACGGCGTGTCCTTGCCGAGAAGGCCAACCACCTTGCGCCGGTACCTCCCAAACCACTTGGACCAATTGCCCATTAGCTCCCCACGGGCGGTTGGCACGATATCAGGGAACAAGCGAGAGCGTCCGGACGCCTTTGCCTCCGCTACGAAAGTCAAAAAACCTAGTCCGACTAGGTCAACATGTACGGGTACCCGGCGTTCGCTTCCCTCGTTCTTAACTCGCTGCCCGCGCTCTTCATTCTCTACAATTCGAACGACCCACGCCCTAGTGGCCCGATCTTCAGCGCCCAGGTAACTCTCTTCCGCGACGTCACTCGGATGCAATTGACCTAACTCGGTAAGCCTCGCACCGGTATAGAGAGCAAGAATTGGCAACCAGTACGCAGCCTCACCACCGCCAGCACTAGGACGTAAATCCATCGCATAAACTGGGCTGCTGAAAATCGCCTGGAGCTCGACACTTTCGAAGGCACGCCTTTTTGTCTTTGCCTTCCGCTTGTCTGCAACCCGCATTTTGGCCGCCGGGTTGACCGATACAATTCTGAGCTTGTTGATCGCGTAGTTGAACAGCGTCCCGAGCATCGGGATCATTACGTTGATGTTCGCAGATGTTTGACGCTGCTGAACAAGGTGATCCTTGAAAGCCAGCACATGCTCGGCTGAAATTGCAGCGACATCGAGCCGCCCATTCACTTCCTCAAAACGATCAACAATATTGCGCATGCGCCCCACGGTTCCCTCCGTAGGAGTGTTTTCCGCCGCCCAGCGGTCGATCACATCTGAAAGCCACATCTTGGTGTGGCTGCTGACCTTCGCTACTTCGGCTTGGCTCGCAGGCTTGATAGGGGCGGGTGCAATCGCTGCATCTATGCGCGCGAAATCTCGCTGCTCCTCAGCCAAGCCCCTCTTCCAGCGCTCCTGCTTTAGCAGGCTACGCATAGCCCTCTCGTCATCCGTCAAATCCGCTCTGGGATCACTAAGGCGCGCGAGAACCTTTCGCTCGACCGCTTCCAGAGCTTCAGCCTCCGCCATTTCCTCGAAGTCCGATTGGAGATTGGCGACGTCGTTCTCTTCCTCCCACTCGAACTGTTCTCGGGACATGGATGCGTACCGATCAACAACTTGCCGCTGCTGATCTGTCATAGCGGCCTCAGTGGGCCTCGCCGTTCGCGTTCTCGCCATTTCGAACTCGCGATCCAGCTTCACCCACATCAGAGCGTGGCGCTTTCGAGCTTCCAAAGGATCCGGGGTGCCGAGCGCGCGAACGATTTCACGCCGACCGTAGTCCGCTTGCAAATCGAGGGGGATCACCCGCCGCAGGGAGTAGCGTCCGTTACGTCTGATAAGGCCGGGCGGCATGTCGGTCTGCATTGCTCCAAGTGTAGCAAACAGTCGGCGCGTGGCTATTCTAAGTTGCTGATTTCCCAGCTAACTCTTGAGCATCAAGAGCTTAACCAGAAGTGGCGGTGAGAGAGGGATTCGAACCCTCGATAGAGTTTCCCCTATACACGCGTTCCAGGCGTGCGCCTTCAACCACTCGGCCACCTCACCAGCGCAATCGTGTCGAGGGTGGTTGAGACCCCCGGCGCGGGAAGGCGCGCAATATACTCAGGGACCGGCCGGTAGCAAGCGCGTTCCCAGATGAAACTGAAGACGCCAGCGTCTATATCGGCGGACGAAGAATTTCCGCCTCGAAAGGCCAGCCATGCTGTCGTTGAAGAAGTCCCTGGATCTGCCCACCGCCGACACCGCCCTGCCGGGTCGCGCGCAGCCGATCCCGACAGCCGACACTCACTTCATCAACGGTCATCCGCTGAAGGGTCCCTACCCCGACGGCCTGGAGACGGCGATCTTCGCCATGGGCTGCTTCTGGGGCGTCGAGCGCGTGTTCTGGCAGATCCCGGGCGTCTATGTGACGGCCGCCGGCTATGCGGCCGGGATCACCCCGAACCCGACCTATGAAGAGGTCTGCACCGGCCGCACGGCCCACACCGAGGTCGTGCTGGTGGTGTTCGACCCCAAGGTCGTCACCTACGAGGCCCTGCTGAAGACCTTCTGGGAGAATCACGACCCGACCCAGGGCATGCGCCAGGGCGGCGATATCGGCACCCAGTACCGCTCGGGTATCTACGTGACCAACGACGCCCAGGCGGCGGCCGCGGTCGACTCGAAGGAAGCCTATCAGCAGGCTTTGTCGGCCAAAGGCCTGAGCGCCATCACCACCGAGATCGAAGCCGCCGGCCCGTTCTACTTCGCCGAGGACTACCACCAGCAGTACCTGGCCAAGAACCCAGCCGGCTATTGCGGCATCGGCGGCACCGGCGTGGTCTGCCCGATCGGCCTGGGTGTCGACGCCTGATGACGCCCGAGGCTTTCGACAAGGCGTGCCTGGCCCTGCCGGGCGCGACCCTCTCCATCCAGTGGGGTGACGACCATGTATTCAAGGTCGGCGACAAGATGTTCGCTGTCCGGGGCGCGGCCGGCGACAGCTTCTCGTTCAAGGCCTCGGACGTGGCGTTCGAGGTCCTGACCGAGTCGGGCCGCGGCAAGCCGGCGCCCTACCTGGCCCGCGCCCAGTGGGTGTGGTTCGCCGACATGGCCGCCGAAGATGAGGCCGAGGTCGCCGACTGGCTAAAGACGGCGCACACGCTGATCGCGGCCAAGCTGACCAAGAAGGCCCGGGCGGAGCTGGGGATCGCCTAGCTCTTCGCCAACCCCTGGAGCGCGGTCGTCTCGATCGCCTCCAGCAGGCGCTCGTTGGTCAGGCCCGGCGTGACCGGCGTCCACTTGGTCAGCCAGATCAGCATGCCGACCAGCAGCTGCACGACCAGCGGCGGCTCGCACGTCGCGACGGTGCCGTCGGCCATGCCCTCCTCCAGGAACAGCTCCAGCCGCTTGGACAGACGCGCGGTCCAGGCCTCGATCGCCTTGCGCTGGTCGTCGGCCAGGTAGGAGTTGTCGCCGAAGTAGAGCTGCCGCCCGTTGGACACCGCGTCGTCCAGCAAGGCCCGCAGGAAGCGCCGCAGCTTGCACAGCCCCGTGCCGCCGTCGGCCTCGACCCGGACCAGGATCGCCTCGAAACGCTCCAGCGAGCGCTGGTGGCCCGCATAGGCCAGGGTCTGCTTGTTGGGAAAGTAGTAGTAGAGCGCCGCGTCGCGCAGATCCAAGGCCGCCGCGATGTCGTGCATGGTGGCGGCGGCGAAGCCCTTGGCGTTGATGATCTCGATGGCCGCGCCGAGAATCGCCTCGCGCTTCTTCACCGACTTCTGGCTCTGCGCCATTGGCCTGGCGTCGTCCGCCAGGACCACAGGGTCCGCGCCCTTGTTAGCCAACCGCTCTCTCTCCTCCGAGCGCCCCTGATTCTGCCGTCGGGGAACGCCGATATTTCAAGCTTGTCACGACAGGCGTCGCGATCAATCCCGTAAATTCTAACTTGCGTTAGAATATCGAGGTCATATTAAAATCGCACGTAGTTCCACGCGGGATGCAAGCTCGCGTGTGCTGGGGCGATAACATGACGCAAAGCGTCCTCATCCACGGCTCGGCCCTCCGCACCGCTTCGCGCGGCGCGGCCGGTCGGCCCGGATCGCCCTTCCCCAACGTCACCACGTCCGCTCTTCCCCAAAAGAAACCCGCGATTGCTCGAGGCGGGATGGGAAGTCACGCGGCCGATAATAAAAAACAGGGAGTTAGTTATGAGAAACGTCCATCTGCTGGGGGTGTCGGCCCTCGCGCTCGCCATCGCCGCCCCGGCCTACGCCCAACAAACCACGCCGGCTGACGACACCTCGATCGCCGAGATCGTCGTTACCGCCACCAAGCGCGAACAGACCCTGCAAGACGTGCCGATCTCGGTCGCCGTCACGGGTCAGCAGACCATCGAACGCGCCCAGGTCCGCGACCTGATCGACCTGCAGTCGGTCGTTCCGTCGCTGAAGGTCCAGCAGTTCAACGCCGCGGGCCAGACCAACTTCGTCATCCGCGGCTTCGGCAACGGCAACGGCAACGACGGCATCGAAAGCTCGGTCGGCATCTTCATCGACGGCGTCTATCGCTCGCGTTCCGCCGCCGCCCTGGACGACCTGCCCGAGATCGAGCGCGTCGAAGTGCTGCGCGGCCCGCAATCGACCCTGTTCGGCAAGAACGTGTCGGCCGGCGCGATCAGCATCGTGACCAAGAAGCCGCAATACGAGTTCGGCGGTAAGGTCGAGGGCACCTACGGCAACTACAACACCCGCCAGATCAAGGGCACGATCACCGGCCCGCTCAGCGAGACCCTGGCGGTGCGCCTGTCGGGCAGCGTGAACAAGCGCGACGGCTACTTCACCAACCTGACCACCGGCAGCGACGTCAACGACCGTAACCGCTGGTCGATCCGCGGCGACATGCTGTGGGAGCCGACCGACAAGACCTCGTTCCGGGTCATCGCCGACTACAACAAGATCAACGAGACGTGCTGCGGCGTGACCTCGATCTTCAACGGTCCGGCCACCCTGGCCATTGGCGGCATCCTGAAGAAGCCGATCAGCGACACCACCAAGATCTTCGACCGCGACGTCATCTTCAACACCGATCCGGCGAACAAGCTCTCGGGCAAGGGCCTCTCGGGCCAGCTCGACCACGACCTGGGCTTCGCCAAGCTGACGGCGATCACGGCCTATCGGAACCAGAAGAACGCCTCGTTCCAGGACATCGACTTCACCGGCGCGGACATCTCCAACAACCGCACCGCCAACACCATCAAGACCTTCACCCAGGAAATCCGTCTGGCGTCGAGCGGCGATGGCCCGCTCAACTGGCTGATCGGCGGCTTCTACCAGAACGAAAAGCTCGATACCGGCCGCACCATCACCTACGGCAGCGACGTCCGTGCGTTCGCCGACGCTCTGGGCGGCGCTGTCCCGGCGACGCTGCTGGCGGCCTTGCCGGCCACCATTCGCCCGGCCATCACCGGCCGGTCGAACATCTACGCCCTGGAGTTCCTGCAGAGCCTGGTGACGCCGGCGATCAAGCCCGGCTCGACCTACTTCCAGGCCGGCCAAGGCCTCAGCGACTACTACAAGATGAAGCAGAAGTCGTACTCGCTGTTCGGCCAGGTCGACTACAAGGTCACCGACCAACTGACCCTGACCGGCGGTCTGGCCTACATGAACGACGAGAAGAACGCCCGTTCCAACGTCGTCATGAACGACCCGTTCTCGGCCCTGAACCTGGGCGCCATCCCGCAATTCACGGCGATCGGCCTGCCGGGCAACCTGTATAGCGCACTGGGCGCCCTGCAGTTCTTCTACGGCAACGACCCGACCCACGGCCCGGTCAACTATCCGAACGCCGCCGAGTCCGGCCAACTGAAGGGCGACAAGGTCACCTACGCCGTCCGCGCGGCCTATGACTTCGGCGCCATCAACGCCTATGTCAGCTACTCCACGGGCTGGAAGGCCGGCGCCTACAACCTGTCGTCGGACAGCCGTCCGCCGAACGCCAACGGCGTGGGCCGCAGCGCCAAGCCGGAGAATGTCGACGTCTACGAACTGGGCGTGAAGGCCAGCTTCCCGGGCGGCTACGCCAACGTCGCGGTCTTCAAGCAGTCGATCAAGGGCTTCCAGTCGAACGCCTTCACGGGCCTCGGCTACAGCCTGGTCAACGCCGGCGAGGAGTCTGTGAAGGGCTTCGAGGTCGACAGCGCCTGGCGTCCGGTCCAATGGCTGAACCTGGCGGCTTCGGTCACCTATCTCGATCCGAAGTACGACAGCTTCACCGGCGCGGCCTGCGTCACCTTCGACACCGTCCGCTGCCCGGTCGATCCGACCACCGGCCGCCGCCCGAACTTCCGCAACCTGACGGGCGACACCCCGGCCGGCATCGCGAAGTGGTCGTTCTCGACCTCGGCGACGATCAACCACGACATCGCCGAGAACTGGCAGGGCTATGCGCGCGTGGAATACGACCACAGCAGCAAGGTCCAGCTGACGGAAACCGTGTCGCCGCTGCTGGCCAGCTATGACACCAACATCGTCAACGCCAGCCTGGGTGTGATCAACACCGCTCACCAGCTGGAAATCGGCGTGTGGGCTCGCAACCTGACCAACGACGAAAGCCTGATCTCGGCCTTCCCGACCGTGGCTCAGGACGGCAGCTACAGCGGCTATCCGAACGCCCCGCGTACGTACGGCGTGACGATCCGCAAGAGCTTCTAAGCTGATCTAGAGGGGGGCGGCCCGGCTTCGGCTCGGCCGCCCTTTCCTTATCCAAATTGGCCTGACCAATTTCCTTGCGCCTTGGCCACCGGCCGTGCTTCAACCTCTGCGACAAGGCCGAACGGCCGGTGGTGGAGGAATGCGTGATGGGAACGGGATTGAAGGTCGTGGTCGGCGCGCTGGGCGCCCTGGCCCTGCTGGCGCCGCTCGAGGCGCTGGCCTCCTCCCCCACCCTGACCCGGGCCGACAACCGCGACGGCCAGGATCTGTCCGGGACCTGGCACTATTCGGTCGATCCCTATCGCGACGGCAATGCCGGCTTCCACCGTGGCGCGCCCGGCGTCGGTCATCGCCGCTATGACGACGTCGACGTCGACGCGGTGACCAAGGCCAAGCCGAACGCCCTCTACGAATACGACATGGATCGCAGCCCCACGGCGACCCTGCCGGCCGGCTGGATCACCCACGATCCGTCGCTGCGCTATTACCAGGGCCTGATGTGGTACACGCGCCGCTTCGAGGCCGCGCCGCTTAGGCCCGGCCAGCGCGCCTTCCTGCGCTTCGAGGCGGTCAACTACACCGCCAAGGTCTTCCTGAACGGCAAGGCGGTCGGCGAACACGAGGGCGGCTTCACGCCGTTCTCGATGGAGGTCACCGACGCCCTCCGCGCCAGCAACAACCAGATCACGGTCGGCGTCGATTCCACGCCCCTGGCCGACGGCGTGCCGCCGCCGGTCACCGACTGGGAGAACTATGGCGGCATCACCCGGCCAATGCGTCTGGTGATCACGCCCGGCACCTTCATCGACGAGGCCTGGGTGCGCCTCGGCAAGGACGGCAAGATCGTCGCCACCGTGAAGCTGGACGGCGCCTCGGCGGCCAACCAGGAGGTCCATGTCCGCGTCGCCGAGCTGGGTCTCGACGTCACCGGCAAGACCGATGCGCAAGGCGTGCTCAATGCTTCGGCCGCCGCGCCCAAGGGCCTGACCCGCTGGTCGCCCGAGAAGCCCAAGCTCTACGACGTCGTCGTCCAGGCCGGCGAGGACAAGCTGACCGACCGTGTCGGCTTCCGCACCATCGAGACCAAAGGCAGCGAGATCCTGCTGAACGGCAAGCCGATCTATCTGCGCGGCATCTCGATGCACGAGGAGGAGTTCGGCGAGAACCCCGCCCGCACCATCACCGAGGCCGGCGCCCGCGCCCTGCTGAGCGAGATCAAGGAGGGCCTGCACGGCAACTTCGTGCGCCTGGCCCACTATCCGCACAGCGAGGTCATGACCCGCGTCGCCGACGAGCTGGGCCTGCTGGTCTGGAGCGAGATCCCCGTCTACTGGCTGGTCGACTTCGCCAATCCCCGCACCTTGGGCCTGGCGCGCGGCATGCTGGCCGACAACATCCGCCGCGACCGCAACCGCGCCTCGATCGTCATGTGGAGCGTCGCCAACGAGACGCCGATCACCGACGCCCGCAACACCTTCCTCTACCAGCTGGTCGACGACGTCCGGGCCCTGGACGACAGCCGCCTGGTCACCGCCGCCCTGCTGACCGACCGCAAGAAGACCGCCGACGGTGGCGTCGAGATGGGCCTCAACGACCCGCTGGCCGCCAAGCTGGATGTGCTCTCGGCCAACACCTACAACGGCTGGTACAGCGACGACGCCCTCGACAGCCTGCCGGCCATGACCTGGAAGGCCACCGACAAGCCGATGGTGTTCTCCGAGTTCGGCGCCGACGCCCTGGCCGGGTTCAGCGACCCGAACCTGATGCGCAAGTTCTCCGAGGACTTCCAGAAGAAGTACTACGAGAAGACCCTGGCCATGGCCGCCAAGGTCCCCACCCTGCGCGGCATGTCGCCCTGGATTCTCAAGGACTTCCGTAGCCCCCGCCGTCAGCACCCGATCTATCAGCAGGGCTGGAACCGCAAGGGCCTGGTCTCCCCGACTGGTCGCCGCAAGCCGGCGTTCTGGGTGCTGCAGGGCTTCTACAAGGACAAGGAAGCGGGGAAGTAGGCTCGCCTTTCCCAGGCCCACCCTCGCCTTCCTAGGCCTTGTGCCTAGGACCCATGGTTGGGCCAGACCATTTCTTCCCGGAGCGCGCTCGGCATCCGTTGGCGCGCTCCATGGAACCTCAGAGGAAGCGGAAGCATGGATCCTAGGCACAAGGCCTAGGAAGGCGGGATTTGGATTCTCGGTAGCGCTCACATTATGACAGCGCTATCAGTTACGCCAGCGTTCACTCAATGAAACGCGCTCGGGGACGGCATGACGACGCGGCGAAACGTGATGGCGGGCGGCTTCGCCCTGGCGACGACCTTGCTGGCCCCACGTCCCGGCCTTTCGGCGCCGCCGACCAAAGCCCATGTCCAGCGGGTCCGCGACCTGCTCGCCCGCATGACCCTGGACGAGAAGATCGGCCAGATGCACCAGCCGCCCGGCGGCCGGCAGAAGGCGCTGAATTCCAAGATCGACGCGGCGGCGCTGGACCTTGTCCGCAAGGGCGGCGTCGGCTCCTACCTGCACGTGGCCGGGGCCCAGTTCCTGCGCGACCTGCAGAAGGTGGCCGTCGAGGAGTCGCGGCTCAAGATCCCGCTGCTGTTCGCCATCGACGTGGTCCACGGCTACCGCACCCTCTATCCCGTGCCGCTGGCCATGGCCGCGACCTTCGATCCCGACGCCTATCGCGCCTGCGCTCGCATGGCGGCGGTCGAGACCAGCGTCGCGGGCCTGCACTGGACCTTCGCCCCGATGGTCGATGTCGCCCGCGATCCGCGCTGGGGCCGGGTGGTCGAGGGCGCAGGCGAAGACCCCCATCTCGGCTCGGTGATGAGCGTGGCCCAGACCGAGGGCTTCCAGACCAAGGATCTCGCCGGCCGCGATACGGTGCTGGCCTGCGTCAAGCACTTCGGGGCCTATGGCGCGGTCGCCGGCGGCCGCGACTACGACAGCGCCGACATCTCCGAGCGCACGCTGAACGAGGTCGTCCTGCCGCCGTTCCTGGCTGGCAAGGCCGCCGGCGCGGGCAGCTTCATGACCGCCTTCAACGACATCGGCGGCGTGCCGACCACCGCCAACGCCGCCCTGGTGCGCGGCCAACTGCGCGACAAGTGGGGCTTCGACGGCATCGTGGTCAGCGACTGGAACGCCATCGCCGAACTGATCGCCCACGGCATCGCCGAGACGCCCGCACGGGCCGCCGCCCTCGCCCTGAAGGCCGGCGTCGACATGGACATGGCCGGCGGCGTCTATGCCGCCCACCTGAAGACCGCCGTGGCCGAGGACAGGACCCTCCTGCCGCTGATCGACCAGGCCGTGACCCACATTCTGCTGACCAAGGCGCGCCTGGGCCTGTTCGACGATCCCTTCCGCTTCGGCGATGTCGAGCGGGAGAAGACCGTGATGGTCTCCGCCCCGCACCGCGCCATCGCCCGCGACGCGGCCCGCAAGGCCGTCGTGCTGCTGAAGAACGACGGCGCCCTGCTGCCCCTGGCCAAAACCGCCAAGGTCGCCGTGGTCGGGGCCCTGGCCAACGACGCCCGCAGCGCCATCGGCTCGTGGAAGGCGCGCGGCGAGGAGACCGACGCGGTCACCCTGTTCACCGCGCTCCAGGCCCGCCTGCCGGGCGCGACCTTCGTCCCCGGCGCGGCCCCGCGCAGCGATGACCTGTCCGGCGTCGCCGCGGCCGTCGAGGCCGCCAAGGCGACGGACGTCACCCTGCTGGTCGTCGGCGAGGACTTCGACCACAGCGCCGAGTCCCGCAGCCGCTCGGACCTCTCCCTGCCCGGCGGCCAGAAGGCCCTGGCCGAGGCCGTGCTGGCGACCGGCAAGCCCGTGGTGCTGGTGGTGATGGGCGGCCGCCCCCTCGCCATCCCCGACCTGTTGACCAAGGCCCCGGCCGCGCTGATGACCTGGCTGCTGGGCGTCGAGAGCGGTCCGGCCCTGGCCGATATCCTGCTGGGCGAGGTCTCGCCCGCCGGCCGCCTGCCGATGGGGCTGCCGCGCAGCGCGGGGAGCCTGCCCGAGACCTACGCCCACTACCCCACCGGCCGCCCCGCCGATCCGGACCTGGCCAAGGACACCGCCCGCTATCACGACCTGGACATCGGGCCGGTCTATCCATTCGGCCATGGCCTGAGCTATGCGACCTTCGCCTATTCCGGCTTCACCCTCGACAAGGCCGCCATCGGTCCGGACGACGCCATCTCGGCCACTGTCTCGGTCACCAACACCGGCAAGGTCACCGCCGACGAGGTCGTCCAGCTCTACATGCGCGACCCGGTGGCCGCCGTCGCCCGGCCGGTCAAGGAACTGCGCGGCTTCCACCGCCTGACGCTGAAGCCTGGCGAGACCCGCCGAGTCACCTTCAAGCTCTCGGCGCGCCAGTGCGCCTTCTGGGAGGGCGGCCGCTGGCGGATCGAGACGGGAAGGATCGAACTGATGGTCGGCGCCTCTTCGGACGACATCCGCGCCCGCGCGGCCTTCATGATCGACCTCGCCGGCTGGAGCGACACGCCCGCCGCAGCCATCCTGACCCCGGTGACCACCGCATGAGCCTGGAAGTCTCGACCGTCCGTCGGGTCACCGCGCGGCTGATGCCGCTGTTCTGCCTGATGTACCTGATCGCCTATATCGATCGGCAGAACGTCTCCTACGCCAAGCTGCAGATGGTCCAGGCCCTGGGCCTCAGCGAGGCCGCTTACGGCCTGGGCGCCAGCCTGTTCTTCATCGGCTACTTCCTGTTCGAGGCGCCCTCGAACCTGATCCTGGCCAAGGTCGGCGCGCGGGTCTGGTTCGCGCGGATCATGTTCACCTGGGGCCTGGTCACCCTGGCGCTGGGCTTCACCCAGAACGCGGCGATGTTCTACGTCCTGCGCTTCCTGCTGGGCGTGACCGAGGCCGGGTTCTTCCCCGGCGTGCTGTACGTCCTGACCCTGTGGTTCCCGCAAGGCCATCGGGGCCGGATGGTCGGCCTCTTCATGATCGCCTCGGCCCTGGCCAACGCCGTGGGCGCGATGATTGGCGGCGCCCTGCTGGACCTGGACGGCCTGATGAACGTCGAAGGCTGGCGCTGGGTGTTCCTGGTCACCGGCGCGCCCGCCGTGCTGCTGGCGCCCTATGTCCTGTGGAAACTGCCCAACGGCCCCGAGCACGCGCCGTGGCTCGAGCCCGAGCAAAAGGCCTGGCTGGCGGACACGCTTGAAGCCGAGCACGGAACCGCCGATCCGGGTCACGCCGGGGCCTGGAAGGCGATCCTGGATCCGCGCGTCCTGCTGCTGGCCGGCCTATACGTGGGTATGCCGCTGGGGGCCTACGGCCTGAGCTACTGGCTGCCGACCATCGTCAAGGCGTTCGGGGTCAGCAACACCTTCAACGGCCTGATCAACATCATCCCCTGGGTGCTGGTCGCCGCCGCCCTGTGGTTCGTGCCGCGCCACGCCGCCAAGAACGGCTTCACGGTCTGGCACGTGGCCGGCCCGCCGCTGGTCGCGGCCGTAGCCCTGGTGCTGAGCGTCATCGTGCCGGGAACCTGGGCCAAGTTCGCCCTGCTGTGCGTCGCCGCCCCCGCCATCTTCGCCGGCCAACCGGGCTTCTGGAGCCTGCCGCCGACCTTCCTGTCCGGCGCACGGGCGGCGGCGGGGATCGCGGCGATCAACGCGGTCGGCAATCTCGGCGGCTTCGTCGCCCAGAACGTGGTGCCGATCATCCGCGACGCCACCGGCAACAACCTGGCCCCGATGCTGTTCCTGGCCGCCTGCCTCAGCATCACCGGCGGCATGGTCTTCGTCGCCTTCCGCGTGCTCAAGGTCAGCGGCGGTAGCGGTACCTATACCGACGTATAGGTGCGACAGACCAACGCAGGAGTCGGCCACGCCTTGGTTGAATGGTCCCCGGATCGGGGATGGAGAACACTGATCGTCGAAACACGGAGCCCCTCTCCCCATGGGGCGCATCGGAGATCGACGCCATGTCCTACCAGCCCGCCGCCCGCGACTTCGCCGCCGCCACCGACCGCTTCGACGGCCTCGTCGCCGGCCAGATCCTGGACGCCGAAGCCCGCTCGTTCGCCCCGGATCTGAAGGACATCCTGACCCGCGCCGAGCTGTCGATCGGCACGGACCTCGCCACCGCCCGAGCCCTGCTGGCCAGGGCCAGCGCCCTGGTGGCCGAGGCGACCGAGGCCAAGGCCGCTCGCGACACCCATGTCGGCGGCCTGGCGCCCTGGCAAGCCAAGCGGGTCACGGCTCACATCGACGCCAACCTGGCCGAGACCATCCCCGTCGCCCGCCTCGCCGACCTGGTCACCCTGAGCGCCGGCCACTTCAGCCGCGCCTTCAAGCAGACCTTCGGCGACACGCCGCACGGCCACGTCATGCGCCGCCGGGTCGAGACCGCCAAGTCCATGATGCTGCGCGGCCGCGAGCCCCTGAGCCAGATCGCCTATCTGTGCGGCTTCGCCGACCAGGCCCATTTCTCGCGCACATTCCGCAAGTTGGCCGGAGCCTCGCCCCTGGCCTGGCGTCGCGCCAACTACGCGACGGCCTGAAATCACGTTCATCGAACCCTGTGCGTGTTTGTCGCACTGGTTAAGCTTCGTTAAGCATTGCCTTGGCGACTGGACTCGTCGATTGATCCAGAACTCGGCGCACCCCACCGCGTCCGACACCTTTCTGTATAGACCGGCTGGCGGCCCCCCAGAGGCTACCAGCCGGTTTCTTTATGCAGCTTCCGGCAACGCGACCCTGAACAGCGCGCCGCCGCCCGGCGCGGCCGACACAGCGATCTCGCCGCCGTGCGCCTCGACGATCGACTTGCAGATCGACAGGCCCATCCCCATCCCGGTCGCCTTGGTCGAATAGAAGGCGTTGAACAGGCTCTTGGCGTTCTCCGATGGCACCCCAGGCCCAGTGTCGGACACCTCGACCACCACCGCCTCGCCGTCGCGCCGTGTAGCGATCGTCAAGTCCCGCGCCACGTCGTCGTGCGCGGCCATGGCCTGGATGGCGTTCATGGCCAGGTTGATGATCACCTGCTGCAGCTGCACCCGGTCGCCGCTGACCTCGCCCGCCTCCGGCGACAGGGCCAGGATCAGGCGGACGTCGTGGGCGGTTAGCTCGCGCTTCAGGAGCAGCGTCGCGTCCTCGATCGCGCCGTTCAGGGCGACGGGCGCGCGCTGCGGATCCTTGTTGGCCGCCATGGCCCGGATACGAGCGATGATGTCAGAGGCGCGCTGGCCCTCGACGATCATCCGCCCCATCGCGGCGCGGGCCTCCTCCAGATCGGGCTCGGCGCGGTTGATCCAGCGCAGGCCGGCCTCGCCGTTGGTGACGATGGCGGCCAGGGGCTGGTTGACCTCGTGGGCGATGGAGGCGGTCAGCTCGCCCAGGGTCGCGACACGGGCGGCGTGGGCGAGGTCCGCCTCGGCCTTGCGCTGGGCGTCCTGGGCGGCCAGCCGGTCGCTGATGTCGACGATGCCGACCAGCACCGTGCCCCGCTTGACCCCGTCGCGCGGGTAGCAAGTGGTGAAGAGGGCGTCGAACTCGGTCCCGTCCGCCTTGCAGAACCGCGCCTCGGCCTCGTAGCTGTGCCGCCGCTCCAGGGCGGAGAAGACGCTCTCGGCGAACACCCCTTCACTGGAGCGCGGCCAGAACCGCGACACCGAACCCAACAGCGCCTCTCGCGGCGCGCCGAACAGTTGGACGGTCTTGTCGTTGACGTCGACCACCCGCGAGACCTCGATCATCCGCCGGACGACCTCGGGATGCTCGGCGACATAGGCGCGGACGTCGGTCATGCCCTGCTTCTGCAGGTCCGCCAGCACGTCGCCCAGGCCGTTGAAGTCCAGCTCCCAGAACGACACCGCCATGGCGCGGAAGACGTTGCTGTAGCGGTACTCGCTGTATTTCAGCTCCAGGGCGGCCCGGCGCGCGGCGGTGATGTCGCGCCCGCTCTCCAGCACCTCGATCGGCGCGCCGTCGGCATTGCGGCGCAGGGTCCAGCGGGTGTCGACGACCACGCTGTCGCCGGCCGCCGTGGTCCGGGTCAGCTCGCCTTCCCAGTGGCCGGTGTCGAGCAGTTGCTGGCGGATGTCGGCGAGCTCGGCCGGATAGCGGGTGGCCAGCAGGTCGCCGGGATCCCGCCCCACGGCCGTCTCGCGCGCGTGGCCGTACAGGGTCGCCGAGCCCCGGTTCCAGAAGGTGATCCGTCCGTCCAGGTCGCTGACGAAGATCGCGTCATGCGCCGCGTCCAGCATCTCGGCCAGATCCTGACGACGTCGATCCAGGTCTTCCGACGCCGCCATCGCGAACATTGCCGAGGAACTGCCGATCATATGGGCCTTATCTCCGCGAGCATTTATTGACGAGCTCGCCCCTCTGGTCCAGCTATCGAACGATGGTCGCCCAAACCGTCCATATCGTCGATGACGACGCGTCGCTGCGTGACGCCCTCTCCAGCCTGTTCCGTTCGGTGGGACTGGAGACGCGCTCGTTCGGCAATGCGCAGGAGTTCCTGACGTCCGGCCACGCCGGCGACGCGGGCTGCCTGGTGCTGGACGTGCGCCTGCCGGGCCTCTCGGGGCTCGACTTCCAGGACAAGCTGGCCGCTGCCGATATCCGCATGCCGATCGTGCTGATGACCGGCCATGGCGACATCCCGATGAGCGTGCGCGGCATGAAGGCGGGCGCGGTCGACTTCCTGACCAAGCCCTTCCGCGACCAGGACATGCTGGACGCCGTCTCCGCCGCCCTGGAACGCGATCAGGCCACCCGGGAAGAGCAAGGTGGACTGGACGGCCTGAAGGCCCTCTACGAGACGCTGAGCCCGCGCGAGCGGCAGGTCATGGTGCTGGTCGCCAGCGGCCTGATGAACAAGCAGGCCGCCCATCAGCTGGGGCTCTCGGAAATCACCGTGAAGATCCACCGCGGCAACCTGATGCGGAAGATGGAGGCCAGGAGCCTGGCGGACCTCGTCCGCATGGTCGAGGCGCTGAAGCTGCGGCCTGACGAGCTGTCCTGAACGACCGAGCGGTCTTGAACGCTCGTGACGCAAGCCACACAAACTTCCGTATAATTTCCGGCGAGTTGGATATCGGGCACTTGTGATCCTCGCGACCTTCGTCGCGTCCGAGGAACCCGCTTTTGTCCGCTTCCCCCCTCATCTGCGTCGTCGACGATGACGATTCCGTCCGGGTTTCGCTGGAAGGCCTCCTGCGCTCCCTGGGCCATCGCGTGCGGGCGTTCGACAGCGCGGTGGCGTTCATGGCCTCGGACGCGCGCGGGCAGGCCGACTGCGTGATCAGCGACGTCCAGATGCCCGGCATGACTGGCGTCGAGATGAAGGAAGCCCTGGTCGCGGCCGGCGAGACCACGCCCGTGATCCTGATCACCGCCTTCGTCGACGAGACCCAGAAGGCCCGCGCGGAGAAGGCCGGCGTCACCTGTTTCCTGCCCAAGCCGTTCACGGGCGACCGGCTGATCGACTGCCTGAACCAGGCGCTGATCGGGTGAACCCCTGCGTCCTTCGAGGCGCGCTCAGGAGCGCGCACCTCAGGATGAGGGAGTCATTGCCCTGAGTTCCTCATCCTGAGGCGCCCGTGAAACGGGCCTCGAAGGACGCACAGCGCCTAGAACGGCTTGTCGCCCTTGATCGTCACCCGCTCGACGATCCGCTCCTGGGGCCAGTAGTCCAGGATCGCGTAGTGCTGGGTGGCGCGGTTGTCCCAGAAGACGATGGCGTTCGGCGTCCAGCGGAAGCGGACCTGGTATTCGGGCGCTTTCACCCGGTCCAGCAGGTCGGCGAGCAGCGTCTTGGCCTCGTCCTCGGGCAGGCCAAGGATCCGCGTCGTGAAGACCTTGTTGACGAACAGGTGCTTCTCGCCGGTCTCCGGATGGGTGCGGATCACCGGGTGGACCATCGGCGGATAGGCGGCCCGCAGTTCCTGGCGCTTGGCCTCGTCGACGCGGTAGCCGTAGCTCTGGATGATGTCGTGCTCGGCCGTCAGCGTGGCCAGTTGGTCCTTCAGCTTCTGGGGCAGGTCGCGATAGATGGCGGCCGTGTCGGCGAACAGGGTGTCCCCGCCCAGCGGCGGCATGTGCCGCATGCGCAGCACCCCGCCCATGGACGGCGCCTCGCGGAACGTGACGTCGGTGTGCCACTTGTTGGCGGCGCGGACGATCGGGACGATGTCCTCGCGCAGCTTCATGCCGTCGGCCGCCTCGATGTGCAGAATCTCCGGGAAGCCCGGCACGTGGGCGGTGACCGGATGCCCCTCCAGGTCGCCGAAATAGCGGCCGAAGCGGACATGGGCCTCGTGGCTGATGTCCTGGTCGCGGAAGAACACCACCTTGTAGCGCAGCAGGGCCGCGCGGATCGCCGCGACGATCTCGGGCTTGAGCTCTTCGCCCAGGTCGAGGCCGGAGATCTCCGCCCCCAACACCGTGCCGGCGGGCGTGACCGTCAGGCCGGCGTAGTCGACGGCGTCTTGTTCGGAAATGGAGACCGGAGCGTTCATGGCGTTCTCCCTGTGGCCGTCTGAGGCGGCTTGCTGGGACGAACCTTACGACTGAACGCCGATCACTCAATCCAGATAATCTAAGTTCGGTATTCCCGCTCCTCGTACTCGAACCAGTCGAAGTCGGCGGGGGCAGCGGTCCCGGCGGTGTCCTGGCAAGCCATGCCGACGAAAGCGCCGGTGAAGTTCGGAGCGCCGGGCGTCGTAGCCTCGTCCGAGAGGATCGAGGCGTCGAACACCTCAGGGAGCCAAGTCCACGCCCCCTCGCCTTGCCGATAGCCGAACCGCAGCCGCTCGAAATCAACCTCGACCCGCAGCTCGACCGGACCGGCGGCCAGCGGGATCGGGGCGGTGAAGCTGTCGGCCTGGGGGCTGTCGGGTGTACAGGTCATGACCCGCAGGTGCTTGCCGACGCCGTCGTCGTGGCTGACGTGCAGATAGTGGAACTTGGCCCCGTTGTAGTAGCAGACGAGGCCCGCGGCCTGCTGGAAGTGGGCGGGCTCGAAGTCCAGCACCGTGGCGGCCGAATAGCAGTGGGCCTGCTGGCGGCGGGCGACCAGGGCCTGGCGGAACAGGCTGCCCAGGCTCTCGCGGCCATAGAGGCGCAGCGAGCCCGGCTTGGCGGTCAGGCTGAAGATCTCGTCGGGATAAGGCGTCCGCAGCCACTGGAAGTCGATCGGCAGGTCCGGCCCGTCGAACGCCGCGCGCACCGGCGCGGCGGGCCAGGGTTGCTCGGGCAGGTTCGGCGCGGGCGTCTCTAGCGTCGGATCGCCGGAGCCGTCGAGGGTGCGCAGCCAGCCATCCTCGCCCCAGACCAGCCTCTGGATCGCCGTCTCGCGGCCCAGCGTGCAGCGGCCACGATTGGCGATCGGGCGGCCGCAGAGATAGACCGCATAGGTCTCGCCGTCGGCGGTCTCGACTAGGTCCGCGTGCCCGGCCCGCTGCAACGGCGCATGCGGCCGGTCGCGGGCCGTCAGGACGTAGGTGTCGGGGTGCAGTTCGTACGGCCCTTCCAGGGTCCGCGACCGCGCCAGGGTCACCGCGTGGCCCCAGCCCGTGCCGCCCTCGGCGGTGACCAGATAGTACCAGCCGTCGCGCTTGTAGAGGTGCGGCGCCTCGGTCAGGCCGATGGGCGTGCCCTCGAAGATCACCTTGCGCTCGCCGACCAGCCGCCCTTCGGCGACGGAATATTCCTGCAGCACGATGCCGGCGAAGCGGTTCTTGCCCGGCCGGTGGTCCCACAGCTGGTTGACCAGCCACTTGCGACCATCGTCGTCGTGGAACAGCGATGGATCGAAGCCCGAGCTGTTCAGGTAGATCGGGTCGGACCACGCGCCATCGAAAGTCTCGGTCGTGACCAGGTAGTTGTGGAAGTCGCGCAACGACGCTCCCGACGCGCCTCCGACCGTGGTCCGCCCGTAGCGCTTCACGTCGGTGAAGATCAGCCAGAACCGGCCATCGGCATGGGTCAGACACGGGGCCCAGACCCCGCAGCTGTCGGGATCGCCTCGCATGTCCAGCTGGCTGGCGCGGACCAGCGGCCGGGTCAGCAGCCGCCAGTGCTTCAGGTCCCGCGAATGGTGGATCTGCACGCCCGGGAACCACTCGAAGGTCGAGGTGGCGACGTAGTAGTCCTCCCCCACCCGCACGATCGACGGATCGGGATTGAAGCCGCGCAGGATCGGGTTGCGGATCACGCTCATGCCTTGGCCTCGGGTGTGGCGCGGTCCTTGACCAAGGTCCAGAGCAGCACCGCCCCGGCGATGTCCAGCACGCCCAGGGCGACGAAGAAGGGGTCATAGCCGATCTTGGTCACCAGCCCGCCAATCAGCAGCGAGAACAGCAGCAAGCCGAGGTTGCCCATCATGCCGGCCAGCCCCGCCACGGTGGCGACCTCGTCACGGCGGAACAGGTCCGAGGCCATGGTGATGACGGTGACCGAAAGCGTCTGGTGGGCGAAGCCCCCCAGGCACAGCAAGGCGATGGCGGCGTAGGCGCTCTCGACCTTGCCGACGAACATCATGCCGGTCATCAGCAGCGCCCCCAGGGTGAAGGCGATGCGGCGGGCGTTGATCAGCGACACGCCGCGCTTCTGCAGGAAGTGGGCGATCACCGGTCCGGCCAGGCACCCCAGGTCGGCGGCGACGAACGGCATCCAGGCGAACAGGGCGATCTGCTTGAGGTCGAAGCCGCGCGTCTGAGAGAGGTACAGCGGCACCCAGAACGACAGCGTTCCCCAGGTCGGATCGGCCAGGAAGCGCGGCAGGGCGATGCCCCAGAACTGGCCCTGCTTCAGGATCGAGACGATGGAGGGTTTGGCTCCGGCGGCCGAGAGGTGCGCTTCCTGGCCGGCGGCGATGGCCCCGCGCTCCTCGTCGGTCATGGATGGGTGCTGCTCGGGCGAGCGGTAGAAGGCCAGCCAGCCGACCACCCAGACCAGGCCCAGCGCCCCCGTCAGCACGAAGGCCGCCCGCCAGTTCCAGGTCAGCACGGCCCACACCACCAGCGGCGGGGCCAGCATCGAGCCGATCGACGAGCCGATGTTGAACACCCCGCCCGCGAAGCCGCGCTCCTTGGCCGGGAACCAGGTCGCCACGGTCTTCATGCCGGCCGGCTGAGCCGAGCCCTCTGCCAGCCCCAGGAAGCCGCGCAGCACCGCGAAACCCTGCCAGCTGTTGGCCAGGCCGTGGGCCATGGCGATCAGCGACCAGGCGGCGGCGAACAGCGCGAAGCCGGTGCGAAGGCCCAGGGTGTCCAGCACGTAGCCGCAGATGGGCTGCAGCATGATCCCCAGCTGGAAGACGCTGGTGATCCAGGAATATTCCTTCACCGAGATGCCGAGGTCCTTGAGGATCGTCGGCGCCGCCACGCCCATGGTGGCGCGGGTCAGGTAGTTGACGATCGCGCCCATCATGACCAGGCCGATGATCCACCAGCGAAGGGCCTTGAGCTTGGGCCAGGATGACGTGGGCACGGCGGCGTTCTCCCCGTCGGTCCGTGCGCTCGTCGCGGCGCGCTGGACCTACAGGATGTTACCGCTATCGCCGATGAGGTCTGACGTCCACCCCAGCAAGGTCAGACACCGATATGCCTAGGTGTGGGGATGGCCGGCGCTTAGGGCCTTGGCGCGACGCAAGGCCTGCGACCGCGCCGACGGCGTCTTCCTGGCGCCATTGGCCGACTTGCTGGCCACGGCCCGCTTGGCGGCGCGCGCATCCTTCTCGGCGGCGGCCTGCTTCAGCGCCCGCACGCTGCGATCCGCCCGCGCCTTGCAGTGGGCGTGCATGGCTTCGAGCTCCTTGTCGGTCATCTTCTCGATGCCGATGAACTCGTTCTCGGCGTCGGTGGTCGCGCGGATCAGCTCGTCCAGCTTGGTCTGCAGGGCGATGCCGTCGCGGTTCTGGGTGTTCTGGATGAGGAACACCATCAGGAAGGTGACGATGGTGGTGCCGGTGTTGATCACCAGCTGCCAGGTTTCGGAGAAGCCGAACAGCGGACCGCTGACAGCCCAGGTCAGCACCAGGGCGACGCAGATCAGGAAGGCCGGCGGGCTGCCGGTGATCCTGGCGGTGACATTGGCGAACTTGGCGAACAGCTTGTCCACGGGCGACCTCTCTGCGGTCGCCCCATAACGCCTAGACCGTGGCCTCGGCTCCGCTTTCGGTCTTGGGCCCGTGCGCAGCGCCGAGACCCGCCCGGTCGATCTCGCCGACGAAGCGGTCCTTGCCGTCGGGAACGATCGAGGGCTCCCAGACGAACACGCCGATGCAGTCATGGGCCGCGGCGACCTCGCCGGCCACTTCCAGGGCTTCGACATCGTCCTCGGCGGACTCTGCGATGAAGGTCAGGGAAACGCCGTCCGCGCGTCTGGGGTAGAAGAGATAGGTGGGCATGATGGTGCTCCAGCCAAGTGAGCGGGAGCGGAAGCCAAGGCTTCATCTCTCAGTCACCGGCGCTCGAGTAGCCCGTCCCGATGATGCCAAACTCTAGCACTCATTTTGGGGAAATCGAGTAAAAACCTCCGCCACTTGAAATAACTATATGTCGTAAACTCGACACAGAATGATCATTTCATCCGCTAAATAGCGGAATACATGATTAATTCGAAATCAACATGGCATTCTCAATGCCAGAATATTGACTCGATATCTTTGCGACGAACGCGCGATGCAACCGCCGTTTTCCGCTGGCGCGCCAATCCCCGCTCCGCCAACCTGCCGCCCATTCAACGCGAAGGGAGAACGCGATGATCGGCTACACCCTGGTGGGCAGCAACGACCTGGACAAGGCCAAGGCCTTTTACGACGGCCTGTTCGGCGCGGTCGGGGTCAAGCGGCTGATGGAATTCCCCAACGGCGGCTGCGCCTGGGGCGCGGACTGGACCAAGCCGATGTTCGGCGTCGGCAAGCCCTATGACGGCGAGGCCGCGACCTTCGGCAACGGCACGATGATCGCCATCGTGCTCGACGAGCGGTCCAAGGTCGATGCGCTGTACGGCAAGGCCATTGAGCTGGGCTCGAAGTGCGAAGGCGGCCCCGGCGTGCGCGGCGACGAAGGCCCGCAGGCGTTCTACGCGGCCTATTTCCGGGACCTGGACGGCAACAAGCTGTGCGCGTTCCGGGTCGGGCCGGCGAACTAACGCACAAACACCCGACCTCCCCGGCGAATGCCGGGGAGGTCGGGTCTATTTGTAGCTCAACGTCCAGCTCACCGTGATCGAGCCGCTCGCCCCGGCGCCACCCGTGCAGCTGGTCAGGCTGGTCATCGCCCCGGTCGGGGCGCGGTAGGCCTTGTCGTCGTTCAGCGGCTTGGTCGAGCAGGACAGCCCCTCGACCTTGAAGCCGGTCACGTCGCCCGTTCCGAACGTCGTCGTCCCGCCCTTGGTCGTCGCCTTGCCCGAGAAGCTGGCGAAGGCCAGGTCCACGGCCTTCACCGCGACGCCGGGCTTAGGCGTGAAGACGTCCGTGCGGCGGATGCGGCCCGGTTCCAGCACATAGGTCGTCTTGACGCTGAAGCGGTCGTCGGCGACCGGCGCCTTCTGGCCCAGGCGGTCCAGCTGGTCCTGGCCGTAGGTGATGGTCGTCCGCACGCCCTGCTCGGCGATCTTCACGTGGGCGGCATAGGCCAGCGGGGCCAGCTGCGCCCCATCGGCCAGGGTGATGCGCGGCAGCAGCTGCGGGAACGGCGTGTCGGCCACGCCCTGCAGCAGGCCCGGCGAGGACGGGATCGGATAGTAGGGCGTGTTCTGGTGCTGGCCCTCGCCGCCGTTGATGATCGGCAGACCAATGACGCGACCTCGGTCACGCACCGTCACCACCAGCCGATCGTTCTTGCCCCGCGCGAACCAGGTCACCGTCCGCTTGGGCAGCTTGTCCAGCCACGCCGCGTAGCCGGCATCCGGTGTCTTGTCCTTGAAGCCCAGCTCGTTCCAGATCGCGCTGGTATAGATGTACTGCCGGCTGAGGCTGAGGTTCTCGCCCAGGATCCGGTGCTTACCACGATAGGCGTCCGTGCGGCGGCCATGCTCCCACATGTTCACCGAGCCCATCTTGGGATCGAACCAGAAGTCCATGTAGCGGGCCGCGACACGCGATGAGAACGCGTAGGCCATCTTCTTCTCGGTCGGCGTCAGCACGTCCAGCTTGGCCGCGGCGGTCAGCACCTCCAGGAAGGCCGTCTCGCCATAGGTCCCGATGCTGCGGCCATATTCGAAGCCCTCGCCGCGCGGGTTGAGGCGCGGCAGCATCAGGTCGACCGAGCGGCGCAGCCAGGCGCGGACCTCGGGCGTCGCGGGCATACCGGCCTCGATCAGGCGGTGGCTGATCTCGCCGATCAGGAGGACGGAATAGCGGTCGAAGCGCCCTTCCCCGTCGGTCTCGTCGGCGAAGCCGTACTCGCCGGAGTACTTGCGATAGTGGTCCAGCGTCTTGCCCAGCAGGCCCTCGCTGGCCGAGGCGTCTTCCCAGCCCAGCCGATAGCGCAGCCGGGCCACGCTGAAGGCGACGCCGTAATAGTTGTTGGGCAGGTTGATCAGGGTCAGGTCGTCGGTGCGCACGAACCGGCGCCAGTCCAGCTTGGCCTTCAGCTTGGCCAGGGCTTCCGGCGAGACCGCCTGGTCCAGCACCCCGGCGTCCTTCAGCATCAGCAGGGCCTGGCAGTAGTAGTAGATGCCCCAGGTGTCGTTGGGGTCGTCGACGGTCAGGTCGGCGATCTGGCGATAGGCGGCCAGATATTCCTTGAACTTCGGATCCGTGCGCGGCGTGTCGACGATCAGATAGGCCAGGCCGATGGCGATCTTGCCCGGCAGGAACTTGTCGTCGGCCTCGAAGACCTTGACCCCGTCCAGGGTCATGTCGCGCTTCTGCGCCATCAGCTTGTCGAGCAGCACGGCCATCTGCGGCAGCATGCGCGTCTCGACCGTGCGGTTCATCGGCGCGACGGTCGTGTAGAGCGGACCGCGCGGCCCTTGCTCGGCCAAAGCCTTCGCGGGCGTCGCGGCGAAGGCCGGAACGGCCGTGGCGGCCAACAGGGCCGCGGTCGTGAGAAGCAAGGCGGTACGCATGAGTCGCTCGTGACGCCCGCCTGGCGGGCTTCTGGCTACTGGGCGCCGCGCGACCTTGAAGGCGGCGGCGAGCTTGGCATGACCAATCTTGCCGACCGCACTAAGATGTCAAGCCACTTTGGCCTTACCAGTTGAACATCGTCCCGTCTTCGAGACGGTTCACCGGCAGATAAGCGCGCTTGTACGGATGCTTGGCCGCCAGGACTTCGTCGATGTCGACGCCCAGGCCCGGCTTGTCGCCCGGGTGCAGCAGCCCGTCGTTGAAGGTGTAGGCGTGCGGGAAGACGGCGTCCGTCTCCGGCGTGTGGCGCATATATTCCTGCAGGCCGAAGTTCGGGATCGCCATGTCCAGATGCAGGGCCGCAGCCATGGTGATCGGCGACAGGTCGGTGGCGCCGTGACAGCCGGTCTTGACGTGGTGCAGGTCGGCGAAGGCGGCGATCTTCTTGAGGTTGGTGATCCCGCCGGCGTGCAGGACCGTGGCGCGCAGATAGTCGATCAGCTGCTCTTCGATCAGCTGCTTGGCGTCCCAGACGTGGGCGAAGATCTCGCCGACAGCCAGCGGCGTCGTGGTGTGCTGGCGGATCAGGCGGAAGCCGGCCTGGTTCTCGGCCGGGACCGAGTCCTCCAGCCAGAACAGGCGATAGGGCTCAAGGTCCTTGCCCAGACGCGCGGCCTCGATCGGGGTCAGGCGGTGGTGGACGTCGTGCAGCAGGTGCACGTCCCAACCCAGCACTTCGCGCGCCTTCTCGAACAGTTTCGGCACGTGCTTCAGATACTTGGCGGTCGACCAGATGTTTTCGGTGGGCAGATCCGCGTCCGCCGGCTCGTAGAACATCTTGTCGCCCGAGACGCCGTAGGTGCTCGACAGCCCCGGCACGCCGGTCTGCAGGCGGATCGCCTTGTAGCCCATGGCCTTGTACTTCACGGCCTCGGCGATGGTGTCGTCGATGCTCTCGCCATTGGCGTGGCCGTAGACGGTGACGCCCGTGCGGCAGGCGCCGCCCAGCAGCTGGTAGACCGGCAGGCCCGCGACCTTGCCCTTGATATCCCACAGCGCCATGTCGACGGCGGCCAGGGCGGTCATGGCCACCGGGCCGCCGCGCCAGTACGAACCGCGATAGAAGAACTGCCAGATGTCCTCGATCTGGTGGGCGTCGCGGCCGATCAGGCTGGGGACCATGTGGTCCTGCAGGAAGCTGACCACCGCCAGCTCGCGGCCGTTCAGGGTGGCGTCGCCGATCCCGTAGGTCCCGTTCTCGGTCGTGATCTTCAGCGTCACGAAGTTGCGGCCGGGGCAGGTGACGATGACCTTGGCGTCGATGATCTTCAGCATGGACCTAGTGAGAGCAAGCGGGGCCGTAAAGTGGCCTGACCACTTCTAGCGAGTTATCTGGCAAGAAGCTAGTGGCCTTGCCACTTATGTCGGACATAGCGCTGTAGCGCGGCGCAAGCCCTTGCAATAGGCTGTCTATCTACCCCGACACTGCGTCGGACGGATTACGGACACATGACCACTTCGACGGCCGAAACCCGCAAACTGTACCAACAGGTCGCCAACTCGATCGCCGACTCGATTCGGGACGGCGTGCACCGGCCTGGCCAGCGCCTGCCGTCCGAGCGCGACCTGGCCGAAGACTACAAGGTCAGCCGCCCCACCGTCCGCGAGGCGATGATCGCCCTCGAAATCCGCGGCCTGGTCGAGGCCCGCCACGGCTCGGGCGTCTATGTCACCGAGGCCCCGCGCGCGGAAGTCACCGCCCCCGAGCTGGACATCGGCGCCTTCGAGCTGACCGAGGCCCGCCGCCTGATCGAGGGCGAAGTCGCCGCCCTGGCCGCCGCCACCATCACCGAGGAAGAGCTGGCCGAGCTGGCCGCGATCATGGACGACATGGTCGTGGAGAACGACAGCGACCCGCGCGGCGGCGAGCGCGCCGACCGCCGCTTCCACGTCACCATCGCCCAGGCCAGCCGCAACAGCGCCCTGGTCACCGTCGTCGAGAACCTCTGGGACCTGCGCTACAAGTCGCCCCTGTGCCGGGCGATGCTGGAGCGCGCCCGCCAGGTCGGCGTGCGCCCGCTGATCGACGACCACCAGGAAATCCTGCTGGCCCTCAAGGAACGCGACCCGACCAACGCCCGCAACGCCATGCGCGAGCACCTGGGCCGGGTCATCGACAACCTGCTGACCGCCACCGAGATCGACGCCCTGGAACGGGCGCGCAACGAGGTCGCCGCGCGGCGGACGGAGCTGGCGAGACGGTCGGCGATCTAGACCAAGCACGCGCCACTCTGCTGCGCCCCTCTCCTTCCCCTCTGGGGGAGGGGGACCGCCGAAGGCGGTGGAGGGGCCGACCGAACGGTTCAGCTTTCTCTTGGTGGGTTCAGGACTGGCGCGGCGTTGGCTGGCCACAGGATATAACTCCGCTGCTCAGGGCCCCTCCACCGGCGTTCGCCGGTCCCCCTCCCCCGATGGGGGAGGAGAGAGAAATGGTCACGGCTCCGCTGCTTCACGCGGCTGACCGCTGAAGGTGTGGGGAGGCGACGGAGCGGCCGGGCGAACCCGGAGACCGTGAGGGTTTGTTGTGTTTCGGCTCGCAGACCGCTCCGCCAGGCTGTTCTTGCCCGTGAGGTCGGGAGGCGTGAGCGTTGTCTGCTCGGGTCCCCGTTTACCCCCGGACGGGCGCGGATCAACTGGATCGGCTACATCCGTCTCCAGCCCGACGATCCACGATAGGCGGCTTGTACGATCACCGCCCTGTCGCTCCGCTCACGGCTTGATCCCGGCGCTGCCTGATCGCCAGCCGATCCTCATGGAGGATGCGACGACCTTCGAGCCTCCGGGAGCCGCCAGCGGCCCCGCTCAACCTAGCCCCGCCGCCGTTTTGGGCCGGATCCAAACGCCCTCCCCCGCGACGGGGATGGCTATGATTGTGCGGCGGTTCTGGACGCGGATGATTGGCGAGGGCGTAAAAGTGAGAAGCGGTTGATTTCGCTAGGTTCGATCTCGCGAATTCCGAGGATGCAGCCGCGCCAATCCCCATACTGCCGCCTAAATGCCAAGTTGCGCGACAATTCGAGGAACCCATAAGGTAGCAGTTCAGAATCTGGGTCGGCCGCGTCGCGCCGAACGCTGCGGAGGGGCCGTGAGGGCGTTGGTCATTGCATTCCTCGCGCTGACGCTGGTGCTGGCTTCACCTGACGCGAAGGCGCAGTCGTCTCCAGCCGCTCCCGCCGGGGACGAGAAGGCGTTGGCCGGGGCGGTTCGGGACCTTTGTGGAAAGAAGGTCGCGCTGCTCGGGGAAGCGCCGAACCATGGCGACGGCGAGACCGAACAGTTCAAGGTGGCGCTGATCGACAGGCTGATCCGCCAATGCGGGTTCAATGCCGTTTTCTTCGAGGCCAGCCACTATGAGTTCTTGAACCTCGAGCGTGTTCGCAAATCCGGCGAGCGCGTGGGCGAGACCCAGATCGCAGCGGCCGTGGGCGGGATTTGGCGGTTCGACGCCGAGTTCCAGCCGCTGCTGCCGGTGCTGACCAATGGCTTCAACGCCGGCGCGCTGCATCTTGGCGGGCTGGACGATCAGCTGGGAGGTTTTGGCCAGGATTTCTCGAACAAGCAGCTCGGCGAAGACCTGACCGCAGGGCTGGCGCCGGATAGGCGCGGCGCGTGCCGTGAAGCGCTCCGCCACCGCATCTACCAGGACTACCCGTCCGAAAAGCCCTATTCGGCGCACGACAAGGAGATGTTGCAGCTTTGCCTGAGGCAGGCCGAGCCAAGTCTTGGCCACGTCGAGCAGAAGCAGATGCTGGACAGCCTTAACCGATGGATCGAACGCGATCTGCTTGGTGACGCCGCGATGGTCAACGGGCGCGAGCGCTCGATGTTCGAGAATTTCCGCTGGCTGAGCGCGCGACTGCCGCGATCAGCGAAGATCATCGTCTGGGGCGCCACGATCCATCTGGCCAAGGACGCCAGCGCCACGTCCTATTTCTCAGCGTCCGGCAATCTGGGCTCACGCGTCCATGCCCTGTACGGGAAAGCCGCTTACTCACTGGGCTTCTCGGCGCTCGAAGGCTCCGTCCGGGTCGGCGGGCGCGACGAGAAACCGCTGCCCGCGGCGCCAGCCGGATCTCTTGAGGCCCAGGTGATCGCGGGCGCGGACGCCGATCAGGACGCCGTCTATGTCGGGTCAAGCAGGCTGGCGAAATTTGGCCGCATCAGCGGGGCCGCCTTCAGCCACAAATTCCAGGAGACCGACTGGAGCCAGGCGCTCGATGGTATTGTCGTGTTCCGGCGAGAGCGTCCGGCTCAGCGCGTGCGCTGAGCCCAGGCGCCTGGAGAGAGGCCGAGGCGCGTAGGTCAGATTACGATCCACCTCTGGGCCACCTCCCCCGCAATGCGGGGGAGGTGGCCCAGAGGGCTGGAGGGGGCCAGCTCGGCCTATTCGGCACTCGCCCCCTCAGTCGCTCCGCGACAGCTCCCCCGCATCGCGGGGGAGCAGAGTGCGCACCCCCCTAGCGGACGTTCAGGGGGCTGACTTGCCCCCCGACAGCCAGTGCTCCAGCCCCGCTACCTCCGATAAGGCGCGATCAACAACCGGCTCTGCGCCGCCAGCTGCTGCCCGGCCAACCCGGCCGCCTTCGCCGCGAAGTCGGCCTCGCCATAGGCCCAGGCCGCCAGCTCATACATCGGCTGGGCGTCGCGGCTGGCCTCTTCGGGCTTCATTTCCTTGTACGGGAACGCCGCCTCGTTGCCGACGAACTGGGCCAGGTACTGGTAGGCGACGCGGATGCTCTGCCCCTTGCTGCCCTTGTAGCCCCAGAGGTCGACGCCGACGCACGGGCCCAGTTCGGCCATGCCGACCAGTGGCTCCAGCGCGAAGTAGCTGTAGTGCAGGCCCTTGGTGCGGGCGAGTTCCTTGGGCATCTTGCCGTCGGCCTCGACCTGCGGGTTGATCCGGTCCTTGCCGGCGGCGGCGATCACCTTTTTGGCCAGGTCGGGCTGGCGGGCGAACAGGGCGAAGGTGGCCAGCTGATAGTCGTACCAGATGCCGTGATTGTTCTCGGCCGCGCGCTCTTCCTTGCCGGTCGGGGCGGTCTGCATCCACTTGGCGTAGTCGCCGAACCAGGCCTCCAGGCCCTTCTGCTCGTCGGCGCTCAGCACCTTGGCCGGGGACAGCACGCCGATCGACTCGATGACCCGCAGCAGGCGGTAGGTGTCCAGCACCCCTTCCGCGCGACCCAGGGTGCGGCCGGGCACGCCCTGGGCGTAGGTCATGGACGGGTTCATCCGCGTGGCGGGATCCAGGAACCAGACCCGCAGGATCTGGGCGGCCTTGGTCGCGTACTTGGCGTCGCCGGTGAAGTAATAGGCCAGCGACAGCGCCTCGACGGCGCCGCCCATCTGGTCCATCCGCCCGGCGTCGAAGGCGTTGGTGTTCCGCTCGGGGTTCACGTCCCCGTCCTTGCGGATATAGGGCTCGCCGTTCGGCTGGGCCGGATCCGGCCACCAGTACGGGCCCATCGAGATGTAGTCGTGCTTGTCGCCGCTGGGCGGGGTTCGGCTCTTGTCGACGACGCTGTAGACGGGACCGGCCAGGGCCTTGTCGGCGCGGGCCAGCAGGGCCTTGTAGGCTGGGGCGATGGACGGATCGGCGACATTGGCCTTGGCCGCTTCCAGCCACTGCGGCTTCCAGCGGAACGTGCGGCGGCCGCCGAAGTCGGCCGAGTAGCCGTCGCCGGCCTTGCAGGTCGGCGCATCCGCCGCCATCGCCGTCGTGGCCGCTCCACTCGCCAGCACAGCCGCGCAAAGGGCCATCGCCCCGATCGAACGCATCATCTCACCGTTTCCCCGTTTCGCCGTGTTCCTCACGGTCATGGCGCGGACCATAGACGCGGCCCGCCAAGATTGGCCAGACCAAATTGGTCAATTTGGTCTGCCGCATTGCGCGTCCCCATGCCGGTCCGCTAACTAAGGTCGAGACAGCGTCCGTCAGAGGCGCGAATGGGGAGGTTACGATGCTTGCGAGACTGTCCGTCGCCCTGGCGAGCCTGACCCTGATCGCCAGCCCGGCCCTTGCCGGACCGCCCTCCGCCGCGCCCGCTCCGGCCGTCCGCGCCGATGTCTCCGCCTCCGCCCTGACCCTGGGCCGAGCCGTCGCCGACTGGCAGCTGCACCACATGGACGGCAAGTTCGACTATGTGCAGACCCACCGCCCCGGCACGCTGAATCCGCGCGGCTGGATCCAGGGCGCCTTCTATGTTGGCCTGACCGCTTTCGCCGAAAGGACAGGAGACTTGGGCTATACTCAGGCCCTGCGCGCCCACGGCGTCCAGCAGGACTGGGGCCTGGGCAAGCGGCCTCTGCACGCCGACGACCATGTCATCGCCCAGAGCTGGCTGTGGCTGAACGCCCGCGACCACGACGCCGCCCAGATCGCGCCGGTGAAGGCCCGCTTCGACGCCATCCTGGCCAACGAACCCAAGGCGGATCTCGCCTTCATCGACGGCCAGGAAGAGCAGCCCTGCCAGGCGCGCTGGTGCTGGAGCGACGCCCTGTTCATGGCCCCGCCGACCTGGACGGCCCTGTCGGTCGCCACCAAGGACCCGCGCTACGCCGCCTATGGCGACAAGGAGTTCTGGGCCACCACCGACTACCTGCTCGACAAGGAGTACGGCCTCTATTTCCGCGACAGCCGCTTCTTCGACCGCCGCGACGACCAGGGCCGCAAGATCTTCTGGAGCCGTGGCAATGGCTGGGTCTATGCCGGCGTCGTCAACATCCTCAAGACCCTGCCGGCCAACCATCCTTCGCGGCCGCGCTATGTCGCCCTGTTCAAGCGGATGTCGGCCAAGCTCGTTTCGCTGCAGAAGCCCGACGGCTACTGGTCGGTGTCGCTGCTGGCCCCCGAGCACAGCCCGCCCGAGACCAGCGGCACCGGCTTCTTCGTCTACGGCCTGGCCTGGGGCGTGAACCAGGGCTTGCTCAAGGATCCGAAATACGCCGGCTCGGCGCGCCTGGGCTGGTCGGCCCTGGCCAAGGCCGTGCAGCCGGACGGCAAGCTGGGCTGGGTGCAGCAGGTCGGCTACGCGCCGGACCACGTCGAGGCGGGCGATACGCAGCTCTATGGGTCGGGGGCGTTCCTGCTGGCGGCGTCGGAAGTCTCGCGCGGGCGCTTCTAGGGGCGCTGACGAAATCCCTCTCTCATAGAGAGAGGGAGGGGCCCACGCCGCAGGCGTGGGAGGGTGAGAGGTTACACCCTCACCGGACAAGCACTGACGAAAACACGCGGCGGAACGGCCTTGGGCATAGTGGCGCCCTCGTAACCTCTTACCCTCCCACCGCTTCGCGGCGGGACCCGCCCTCTCTCTAAGAGAGAGAGGGTTTTCGCACACCCCAAAAACATCGTTATTCAGTAAATCAGACTATTGAACTCTGAATTCCGGTCACTATGGCCACCTCGTCGTTCCGAGAACAATGAGATTTCGATTTCGTTCCAATAGTGTCGTTATCGATCTCCGTTCTGTTTCGCCATAGATAAGAGAACGACTTATTCGCGCCCCATTTGGCACAGGTCGTGACCTTTGGGAGACAGCGTCAAAATAACGTCATTACATTTCAAAGCGTGTGATTGACCACTTCGGGAGCAGAGTCCTAAGCCGCCGCCAACCGCCGGATCGCGACGGGACACTCTGCATCGGGCTGTAAGGACGCTGGCGTTCGCGCTGGCGAGGGCGGCCCGGAAGGATCAAGAATGAAGTACCAGATTACCCGGGGTCGTTTGCTCGCGACCACGATGATCGCGGGCGCGGCCACCCTGGCCGGCTTCGCGGCGAACGCTCAAACCGCCGCCGCTCCGGCCGATCAGACCGAAGTCGAGGCCGTCGTCGTCACCGGCTCGCTGCTGCGCCGCACCGACACCGCCACCCCCTCGCCCGTCACGGTCCAGACCAGCGAACAACTCAAGGCCCAAGGCATCACGACGGTGGCCGACGCCATCCGCAGCCTGTCGGCCGACAATTCGGGCTCGGTCCCGGCCGCCTTCGGCAACGGCTTCGCCGCCGGCTCGACGGGCGTCGCTTTGCGCGGCCTGACGGTCAACTCGACCCTGGTCATGATCGACGGCCTGCGCAACGCCAGCTACCCGCTGGCCGACGACGGCCAGCGCTCGTTCGTCGACCTCAACTCGATCCCGTTCAACGCCGTTGAGCGCATCGAGACGCTGAAGGACGGCGCCTCGTCGCTGTACGGCGCGGACGCCATCGGCGGCGTCGTCAACATCATCATGAAGTCCAACTACCAGGGCATGGGCGCCGACGCTTCGGTCGGCACGTCCCAGCACGGTGGCGGCGACCAGTTCCGCTTCAACGGCGAGATCGGCCACGGCGACCTCGATGCCGACAAGTACAACATGTACTTCGACGTCGAGTACCAGCTGGACAAGGCCATCCGCATCGACCAGCGCGGCTATCCGTACAACACCTTCGACCTGTCGGGCATTCCGGGCGGCACGAACGACAACCCGGGCGCGGGCGGCAGCACCTTCTACGGCCAGATCAAGCGCGCCACGATGGGGACGGCGGGCGACATCTCCACCGGCCAGGCCCTGGCCGGCGCCCTGTGGCAGCCGCTGCGCACCTGCGCCGCCGACGCCCCGCTGACCACCGCCGCGGGCGGCTCGTACTGCGCCCAGAACACCGGCCTCTTCGGCGAGGTCCAGCCCCGCCAGGAGCGCATCGGCGCCTATGGCCGCTTCACGATCAAGCCGAGCGACGACTTCCAGGCCTACATCTCGGCCAGCTTCGTGCAGTCGAAGACGTCGACGACCGGCGCCCCGCGCACGATCTCGTCGTCGACGCCGCACAACCTGTCGAACATCGTCCTGCCGTCGCGCCTGTCGAACGGCCAGCTGAACCCGAACAACCCGTTCGCGGCCGAAGGCTATGACGCGCTGATCCGCTATCGCTTCAGCGATATCGCCAACTCGGCCAACTACACCAACCGCATGGCCCGCATGGTCGGCGGCGTCGAAGGCAGCGCGGCGGGCTGGGACTACCACGCCAACCTCGTGCTCGCGCACGGCTGGCTGGAAAGCGCCAACTACGGCTTCATCAGCTACAATGCCCTGCAGAGCGCGGTGAAGAACGGCACGTACAACTTCATCGACCCGTCGAAGAACAGCCAGGCCGTCCGCGACGCCCTCGCCCCGGTGCTGGCCAAGACCTCGACCAGCGACCTGGACTCGATCAACATCGTGGCCTCGCGCGAGGTGTTCAACCTGCCGGGCGGCCCCGCTCAGCTGGGTCTGGGCGGCGAGTTCCGCTACGAGGCGGTCAACGACCCGGCCCTGAACCCGGTCAACGACGCGCAAGGCCTGGGCAACGCCCGCACCATCGGCAACCGAACGGTCGCCTCGGCCTTCGCCGAGCTGGGCATGCCGGTGCTGGACAATGTCGAGGTCAACGTCTCGGGTCGCTACGACCACTATTCGGACTTCGGCGACGCCTTCTCTCCGAAGATCGGCGTCAAATACACGCCCATCAAGACGGTCGCCCTGCGCGCCACCGTGTCGAAGGGCTTCCGCGCGCCGTCGTTCTCGGAGTCGGGCGACTCGGCCAGCCAGGGCTTCACGAACTTCTCGTTCGCGAACTACCCGGACTTCATCGCCGCGCACCACGGCAGCGAATACACCAAGACCTATTCGCTCTCGAACATCACCGCGGCCAACCCGGACCTGAAGCCGGAGAAGTCGACCAGCTACACGATGGGCGCCGTCTGGGCCCCGACGCGCAGCTTCAGCGTCTCGCTGGACTACTATCACATCAAGAAGAACGACGTGATCGCGCAAGCCTCGTCGGGTGACGCCATCGCCGCCTACTACGCCGGCAAGGCCATCCCGGCCGGCTTCGTGGTGACGCCGGACCTGGCCGATCCGGACGCTCCGAACGCCCTGCCGCGCATCCTCTCGGTGTCGTCGCCGTACATCAACGCCGACTCCCTGCGCACCAGCGGCATCGACCTGAACGTCCAGAACACGATGTACCTGCCGGCCGACATCAAGTGGACCAGCAACCTGGACGCCACCGTCCTGCTGGACTTCAAGTACACGCAGGGCGGCCAGACGTTTAACTACGTCGGCAAGCAGGCCCCGTACGTCTTGTCGTCGGGCGCCGGCACCCCCAAGTACCGCGCGTCGTGGAGCAACACCTTCACGCGCGGGCCGGTCAGCACGACGGCCACGCTGAACTATGTCAGCGGCCTGCGTTCGATCGACGAGAGCTACCAGGGCGACGACTCGTGCCTCTACGGCACGGCCGACTTCAAGTGCCACACGAAGGACTTCATCAGCACCGATCTGACGGGCGCCTACAACGTCAACGACAAGACGACGGTATATGCCGACGTCCTGAACCTGTTCGACGTCGGCCCGATGTTCAACCCGGCGAACTACGCCGCGGTGAACTGGAACCCGACCTACTCGCAGTCGGGCGCCGTGGGTCGCTACTTCCGCGTCGGCGTGCGCCTGAAGTACTAGGCCGCCGCGCGTACGAGCTATCTCGCGTACGGACCGCGTGAGTATGGTCCGATGAGATGGAGGGGGTCGTCCGCAAGGGCGGCCCCTTTTTTTTCATGACCCATTGTTCACCGAACAGCGGCCTTTCATGACGCATCGTTAAATCGCGGGGCGGTTGCGAGTTCGCTATGTCGGACGAAACGCGCGCTTTGCGGTATCGTCTGGCAAGGCTGTTCAGAGGATCCGCACAATGACCGCCTATTCGAAATTGGCCGCCCTGGCCGTGCTGGCCGCCGCCGTTCCCGTCACGGCCGCCGAAACCCCCGCCCCCTCCACCTATTGGCTGAGCGCCGAGACCACCTCGGGCCAGTTCGGCGGCATGGGCGGCGGCGGGCGCCCCTCCGCCACCTCGATGATGCGTGGGATGATGGGCGGCGGTTCGCAGGTGAACCACAACCTGACGCTCCAGCTGGGCTCGCCGCAGCGTCCCACGGCCGCGCCGGCCGCCGACCACATCCCGCCCACCACCTTGCGCGCCGGTCCCAGCCTGCCGCTGCTGACGCCCCGCATCGATCCGGCCAAGCCCGTGCGCGAGGACGAGCCGCAGCAACTCCCCTACGAGAAGCCCAAGGGCAAGATGCTGATCTACTGGGGCTGCGGCGAGCACGTCGGCCCCGGCCAGCCGCTGGTCGTCGATTTCGCCAAGCCCCAGAGCCTGGCGGCGCTGGGAACCAACGCCGTGGCCTTCATGCGCCCGCCATCGCCATCGCGTTTCGCCACCTATGGCGACTGGCCCAACGAGAAGACCCGCAAGACCGTACCGGCCGACGGCTCGCTGGTCGGCGACCACGTTGTGCGCGGCAACTATTCGCCCGAGATCCGCTTCAGCCTGAACGCCAACCAGGACTTCCTGGCCCCGTTCGTCCTGAACGAACAGACCGCCCTGGCCAGCGGCGCCACGCGCGTCTCGTGGAACGCCATCCCCAACGCCCGCGCCTATTTCGGCATGCTGATCGGCGCCAGCCAGACCCCGGGCGAGGACGGCCAGACCATGGTGCTGTGGAGCTCCAGCGCCACCCGCCAGGGTTTCGGCGCCTTCCACGACTACCTGGCCCAGGACGAGATCACCCGCCAGTTGGGCCTGAAGACGCTGCTGCCGGCCCAGACCACGACCTGCACCGTGCCGGCCGAGGTCACCAAGGCCGCGCCGATGGCCATGCTCAGCATGACCGCCTGGGGCGGCGAGGCCAACTTCGCCTATCCGCCCAAGCCGGCCGATCCCAAGGCGGTCTGGAAGCCGGAGTGGTTCACCAAGGTCCGCTACAAGTCGACCACCGGGACCATGCTGGGCATGCCCTCGATGGGCGGCGGCATGAACCAGGCCTACGGCGCCCCTTCCTCACAGAACCCGCAAAACCCGCCCCCGCCGCCGGGCAAGGTCGACAAGAAGGCCATCGCCAAGGGCCTGCTGAAGGGCATTACCGGCTTCTAGGAACCCCGCCGGAGCAAAAAATGGGCTGGCCGGCCCGTTGCTCCGACGGCGGAAATCCGGTCCAGCTTCGTCGGTCCAGGGAGAGCGGATGCGCCGATGCGCCCGCCAGGGATTGATGGGGTAGTGCGATGACGCGTGGTGCAGCGATGGCCGGTGCGGCCCTCGGCGTGGTGCTGGCTTTCGGCGGGATCGGGGGCGCGATCGCCGCCGACATCACCCCGCCCGACAAGGCCTTCGCCCAGCCGGTCGGCAGCGACTACTTCCTGGCCGACTACACCGCCTACGAGGCCTATCTGAAGACCCTGGCCGGCCAGTCGGACCGCATGAAGCTGGTCGACATCGGCAAGACCGAGGAAGGCCGCACCCAGTGGATGGCGATCGTCTCCTCGCCCGCCAACCTGGCCAAGCTGGACGACTACAAGGCCATCGCCCGCAAGCTGGCCAAGGCCGAGGGCGTGTCCAAGGACGAAGCCGCCAAGCTGGCCGCCCAGGGCAAGGCCGTAGTCTGGATCGACGCGGGTTTGCACGCCAACGAGACGATCACCACCCAGGGCCAGATCCAGGTGCTGTACCGGATGCTGACCCAGACCGATCCGGAGACGATGCGTCTGCTGGACGACTGCATCATCCTGTTCGCGCAGGACAATCCGGACGGGATGGAGATGATCTCGGACTGGTACATGCGCAACCAGGACCCGAAGAAGCGCGAGTTCGGCTCGCTGCCGCGCCTGTACCACAAGTACATCGGCCACGATAACAACCGCGACAGCTTCATGTCGTCGATGGCCGAGACCACCAACGTCAACAAGCAGCTGTTCCGCGAGTGGTATCCGCAGATCGTCTACAACCAGCACCAGACCGGCCCCAACGGCATGGTGGTATTCGTCCCGCCGTTCCGCGACCCGTTCAACTTCAACTACGACCCGCTGGTCATGACCGAGCTGCAGGAAGTCGGCATGGCCATGCACAGCCGCCTGGTGGCCGAGGACAAGAAGGGCTCGGGCGCCCGTAGCGCCGCGCCCTACTCGACCTGGCACAACGGCATGGAGCGGTCGGTCGCCTACTTCCACAATTCGATCGGCCTGCTGACCGAGATCATCGGCGGCCCGACCCCGACGACGGTCAATCTGGTGCCGGACCTGCAACTACCCAGCAACGACCGCCCGGCCCCGATCGAGCCGCGCACTTGGCGCCTTCAGGACTCGCTGGACTACCAGTGGACCATGAACATGGCGGTGCTGGACTACGCGTCGCGCAACAAGGAGCGCCTGCTCTTCAACATCTGGAAGATGGGCGACAACAGCATCAAGCGCGGCAGCCAGGACAGCTGGACCACCACCCCGACCCGCGTCGAGGAGCTGGCCGCCGCCGGCAAGGGCAAGCCCGGGCCTTACGGCCAGGCCATCGATCCGACGCTCTACAAGTCGGTGCTGCAGACGCCGGAGGAGCGTGACGCGCGCGCCTATGTCATCCCGTCCGACCAGGCCGACATGCCGACCGTGGTCGCCTTCCTCAACGCCCTGATCAAGACCGGCGTCGACGTGGACAAGGCGACCAAGCCCTTCGCGATCGGGGCCAAGACCTATCCGGCCGGCTCCTATGTCGTGCGCTCGGCCCAGGCCTATCGCCCGCACATCATGGACATGTTCGAGCCGCAGGATCACCCGCACGACCTGGAATATCCGGGCGGCCCGCCCAAGGCGCCGTACGACGTCACCGGCTATACCCTGGCCTACCAGATGGGCATCCAGTTCGACCGCATCCTGGACGGCTTCGAGGCCCCGACGGCGCGCGTGCCGGACCTGATCCCGGTCGCGCCGGGTTCGGTGAAGGGCTCGGGCGGCGCGGGCTGGCTGGTCAGCCACGAAACCAACGCCAGCTTCACCCTGACCAACCGCCTGCTGAAGGCCGGCGCCAAGGTCTATTGGGTCAAGGACGGCGCCAAGGCGGGTAAGGTCGCCTTTGGCCCCGGCGCGATCTGGATCCCCGCCTCGCCCGCCGCGAAGGCGGTGATCGACAAGGGCGTGAAGGACTTAGGGATCGACGCCTACGCGGCCGGCAAGCCCTCGGGCGCGACCATCGCCCTGAAGCCGATCCGCGTCGGCCTGGTGGACGTCTATGGCGGCTCGATGCCCTCGGGCTGGAACCGCTGGATGTTCGAGAAGTTCGAGGCCCCCTTCCAGGTCGTCTACCCGCAACGCCTGGACGCCGGCGACATCGCCAAGGACTTCGACGTGCTGGTGTTCCCGGACGGCGTGGTCCCCGCGCCCGCCGAGGGTCCGTTCAAGGCCGGTCGCGGCGGCCAGCAGCCCAAGCCCGAGGACATCCCGGCCGAGTACCGCGCCTGGCTGGGCCGGGTCTCCGACGACAAGACCCTGCCCAAGATCGCCGACTTCGTGAAGGGCGGCGGCACGGTGGTGGCCATCGGCGCCTCGACCCGCCTGGCCACGGCCCTGGGCGCGCCGGTCGAGGTCGCCACGGCCAAGACCGAGAACGGCCAGCTGGAGGCCCTGACCAACCGCGAGCTCTACATCCCGGGCTCGGTGCTGCGGGCCAAGGTCGATCCGAAGCAGCCCCTGGCCTATGGCGCGCCCGAGCAGGTCGACGTGTTCTTCGACCGCAGCCCCGCCTTCACCCTGAAGGCCGACGCCAAGGGCGTGGCGCGGGTGGCCTGGTTCGACAGCGACAAGCCGCTGCGCAGCGGCTGGGCCGTCGGCCAGGACAAGCTGAAGGGCTCGACGGCCATGCTCGACGTCGACATCGGCAAGGGCAAGGTCTTCGCCTTCGGGCCCGAGATCACCCAACGGGCGCAGTCGTACGGGACGTTCAAGTTCCTGTTCAACGGGCTGCTGTACGGGCCGGCGGTGTCGAAGAAGTAGGCCGAAAGACGCCCCCTCCGTCACGCTGCGTATCCGCAGCGCGCCACCTCCCCCGTTTCACGGGGCAGGAGGGTGCAGCCGTTCTTCTCCTGCCCCGCTTGCGGGGGAGGTGGCGCGGCGCCGATAGGCGACGTGACGGAGGGGGCGCTCTCTACACTCCCCACAAAACGAAATCGCCGCCGGAGGGGCAGCTCCGGCGGCGAGTGATCGTGCCCCGAGGCAGCTCGGGGGGGAGGGTCAGCCTCTAGGGCGCGATCGCCTCGGCTCCAGGGCGACGCGGATCCGCGCCGCCCAGGAAGAGACCCTTGTCGATCATGATCGACTGGGCGGAGCCCATGGTCTCGTCCGAGGATAGGGGGTGGCCCATCGCCTTGAGGGCGGCCACCGTGTCGGGATTGAAGTTGGGCTCGAGACGCAGGTTGTCGCTCGCGTCCTGGAAGATGCGCGGCTGATGCGTGGCCTCGGCGACGTTCATCTTGAAGTCGATGACGTTGACGACGACCTGCAGCACCGTGTCGATGATGGTGCTGCCGCCCGGCGTGCCGGTGATCAACCACGGCTTGCCATCCTTGAAGACCATGGTCGGCATCATGGTGGACAGCACGCGCTTGCCCGGCGCCAGGGCGTTGGGCGGAGCCGCCTTGCCGGCCTTCTGGGCCCGCCAGGCCGCCTCGTGGGCGTAGTTGTTCATCTGGTTGTTGAGCACGAAACCCGCGCCCTCGACCATCACGCCCGAGCCGAAGTCGGCGCCCAGGGTGAAGGTGTTGGAGACCGCGTTGCCCTCGGCGTCGGCCACCGAGAAGTGGGTGGTGTTGTGGCTCTCGAACGCCCACGGATCGCCGACGCCCAGTTCCTTGGCCGACTTGGCCTTGTCCGGGTCGATCAGCTTGGCGCGCGAGGCGGCGTATTCCTTGGAGACATAGCCCCGCAGCGGCACCGAGACAAAGTCGGTGTCGCCCAGATAGCGATAGCGGTCGGCGTAGCCGAGCTTCATCGTCTCGGCCATCAGGTGCAGCGACTTGGCTGAGCCCGCCCCGGCGGCCTGCAGGTCGAAGCCTTCCAGGATGTTGAGCATCTCCAGCAGGGTCGCGCCGCCGGCGCTGGCGGGCGGCGAGGTCTTCACCGTCAGGCCGCGATAGGTGCCGACCAGCGGCGGACGCAGCACGGCCTTGTAGGACGCCAGGTCCTCGGCGGTGATCAGGCCGCCGTGCTTCTTCATGTCGGCGGCGAAGCGCTGGGCGATCTCGCCCTTGTAGAACGCGTCCGCCCCGCCGTCGGCGATCTGGCGCAGCGACCAGGCCAGGTCGGGCTGCTTCAGCACCTCGCCTGGGCGATAGAGCTCGCCGTTCTTGTAGAAGGCCTTCTTGCCGGCCTCGCTCTCGGACAGGCGCTGCTTGCCCCAGCTGAAGACGAAGGCCTCGTCGGGCGACAGGGCCACGCCGTCGGCGGCCAGCTTGTAGGCGGGCTCGACGATCTGCTTCCACGGCAGGCGGCCGTACTTCTGGTGGGCCAGGAACAGGCCCGCGACGGTGCCCGGCACGGTCGGGGCGCGGTAGCCGCGGGAGGCGACGTCGTCGATCTCCTTGCCCTTCTCATCGACGAAGGTGTCGAGCGTGGCGGCCTTGGGCGCGATGCCGCGATAGTCGATGAAGACGGTCTGATTGGTCTTGGCGATATAGACCATCATGAAGCCGTCGCCGCCGATATTGCCGGCGCGTGGCAGGGTCACGGCCAGGGCGAAGGCGGTGGCGACCGCGGCGTCCACGGCGTTGCCGCCCTGGCGCAGGATGTCGGCGCCGACCCGGGTGGCGATGGAATTCTGGCTGACCACCATGCCGCGCTCGCCGACCACCGGCGAGTGGATGCTGGGGTACTCGAGCAGCTGCTTCTTCTGGGCCACGGCGTCGCCGGCGGCGATCGGCGTGAGCGTAAGAGCCAGCGCCGAGGCGGCCGTGGCGAACAGGCGGAAGGGTTTCACGGCGCCCTCATTGGGAAGCGAACATTCAAGAAACCGACCTTCCCGGAATGCCGGGACCCAGATCATAAGGCTGTATCGGGACCGTATTTGGCGCCTCGAAGCCCTACGATCTGGGCCCCGGCATTCGCCGGGGAGATCGGGTGTTTCTGGATCAGAACTTCTTGGACAGGTTCATGTACCAGTAGCGGCCCGTCGCGTTGTGCAAGGCGCCCGAGTAGCCGAAGTTGGACGCCGAGATCGGCGGGTCCTTGTCGAACACGTTGCGGGCGCCGACGCGGATGGTCGAGCCGTCGAACATGCCGTCCTTGAACGCGTACTGGGCGTACAGGCTGACCGTGGTCCAGTCCTTGATCGGGAAGTACTGGCCGTTCACCTGGGCCGGGCCGGTGTCATAGACCTCGCCGACATAGTTCACGAACGCGCCCGCGCCCCAGCCCTTGTTGCGCCAGGTGAAGCTGGCGGTGCCGCGGAACTCGGGGAAGCCGTCCATCTTGATCTGGTTGCCGGCCGACGAGATCGACAGGCCCGGCAGCGTGCCCGCCGCCACGGCGGCCTGCAGCTGGGCTTCCAGCGGGCTGGCCGACTGGTCGTACTTCAGCAGCTTGGCCACGTTGACCGACATGCCGAAGTCGCCCCAGGGGGTGTCGTCCAGGTCGTAGTCGAGGCTGAAGTCGACGCCCTGCACCATGCGCGGCTGCAGGTTCTGATAGGTGTCGTTGATGGCCGTGATGTTGCCGACCTTCACGCCGCCGACCGGCGGGTCGCGCAGGACGTTCGGGTTCGACGAGCCCTGCAGGCGCAGCAGGTAGTCGTAGGCGATGGCGTTATAGCCGCCCACGACGCCGATGACGCCCTTCTCGCGGATCGACCAGAAGTCGGTGGTCAGGGTCAGCTTGCCGAACTGCTGCGGAATGAAGGTCGGCTGATAGACGAAGCCGACCGTGGCGTTGTCGGCCTCTTCCGGCTTCAGATCCTTGTTGCCGCTGCGGATCTCGATCGTGCTGGCGCTGGCGCAGGTGGTGGCGTTGATCCGGCACTGGCCGTAGTCGATGCGGCTGTTCGAGACCGTCGCGCCGTCGCTGTAGAACTGCGGCAGGTTCGGCGCGCGGAAGCTCTGCGAGACCGAGCCGCGCAGGGCCAGGCCGTAGCCGACCTTCCAGTAGATCGCGCCCTTGGGCTTCAGCACGTTGCCGAAGTCGGAATAGTCTTCGTCGCGGGCGGCGATCTGCAGGCTGACTTCCTCGACCAGCGGGATGTTCATCTCGGGCGAGATGATCGGCACGGCCAGTTCGAAGAAGGCCGACTTGATCGAGCGGTGCGCGTTGACGTCCACCGAGCCCGAGGCGCCCATCACGTCGGTGCCGTAGGTCACGCCGGTGACGCTGTTGGTGTACTTGATCTTGCCGTCCAGCCGGTCGTCGCGATCGTCCATGTACGTCTCGCGGCGCCACTCGACGCCAGCCGCGACGCCGACGTCGCCGCCGGGCAGACGGAACAGGTCCTTCTTGGAAATCTTGAAGTCGGCCAGGGCCAGCGAGGTCTCGCTGATCCGGTAGACGTTGATCAGGAACGAGTTGATGGTCGCCCGGTCGCTGAGCGTCGTGTCGCCCAGCGAGTAGTTGTCGAGATTGCCGCCATTGAACGGGTTGTAGGCCGAGGAGTCGGTCTTGTTCACGGCCTGCTGGAACAGCGTGTTGCTGATCGCATTGTGGGTCATGTCCTTGGTGCGGGCCTTCGAATAGAGGACCGCCGAATCCCACTTCCAGCCGTTCCACTTGCCCTTCAGCCCGCCCAGCACGCGATAGCTGTCGTCCGTCACCGTGTAGGTGCGCGGGCCGGTGTCGACCGGGCGGTAGGTGGTCATGGTCATGGCCAGGCCCGTGGTTGGCACGCCGGTCAGGTTGGCCAGGCGGTTGGGGCTGGTGGTCGGACCGAAGGGGTTCCAGTAGGCGTTGGCCGCGATGCTGATCGGGGCCGTGCTCAGCGGGGCCGACTGCTCGCGGCTGCCCGAGAACAGGGCGTGGTAGTAGCCCAGCTCGCCATAGGCCGTGACGTCGCCGAAGTCGTGCTCGACGGTCGAGAACAGGTTGGTGCGCTCGACGCCGCCCTTCAGCGTGCGGTCGGGGTTCTCGTCATAGCGCAGCACGCGGTCGGTCGTGCCGGTGATCGTGCCCGACTTCAGGCAGATGTTCCCGGCCAGCACGGTGCTGGAGCAGCCAGCGGCCGTGTTGGTGATCGGCTCGATGTGGAACACGCCCGAGGTGGTCAGGGCCACCGTGCCCTGGCGCACGGCCGTGGTCGACGGAATGACCGTGAACGAGCCCCAGGGGCTCGACGTCGAGCGGCTGTCGAAGGTGGTGTTGTCCACCCACGGCGTGTTGGCGATCTGCGCGCGGTGATCCTCGCTGACCGAGTAGGCGCGCTCGCTCGCCATCAGGCGGCTGCGACCCGTGTAGTTGCCGAAGAAGGTCAGGCGGGTGCCGTCTTCCAGCCGCGTGCCGGCCTTCACGTTGAACGAGCCTTCGCGATAACCGGTGCCTTCCGAACCGCCGACCTGCGCTTCCATCTTCAGGCCGCGGAAGCGGGTGTCGAGCACGGTGTTGATCACGCCGGCCACGGCGTCGGTGCCGTAGATGGCCGCGGCGCCGTCGCGGAGGACTTCGACGCGCTTGACGCCCGAGACCGGGAACGAGTTGGTGTTGACGGTCTGGACCGGCACGAGGTTCTCGGTCTGGCTGCCCGGCGCCAGCACGGCGCGGCGGCCGTTCAGCAGGGCCAGGGTGTTGCCTGTGCCCAGGCTGCGCAGGTTCAGCGAGGCGATGTCGCCGCGCGCGTCGTTCAGGTTGCCGGTCGTGCGGGCTTCCTGGAACTGTACATCGCCGGCCTGCGGGATCGAGCGGAACAGTTCGTCGCCCGAGACCGCGCCCGTGGCGATGATGTCGTTCTCGCCGATCACCGTCACCGGCAGGGCTCCGGTCGCGCGCGCGCCTTCGATCTGCGAACCGACGACCACGACGGCTTCGACGGTCTGGGCCTCTTCGTCAGTCGCGCCGGCCCTTGCGCTGAAGGACTGGGGGCCTTGGGCCGAAGCCTGGCGCAGCGTGATCGTCTTCCCGTCGTCCGAAGCCACGACAAGGCCGGCGGCCGCGGCCAGCTTGGCCAGGGCGTCAGCGTCGGCCACGTCGCCGGTCACGGCCGGCGTGCGCTTGCCGCTGACGGCTTCGAACGGGAACAGGACCTGCTTGCCCGACTGCTTGGCGAAGGCCTGCAAGGCGGTGACGGCGTCACCGGCCGGGATGTTGAAGCTGTGGCGCCCCCCCTGGGCGAGGGCCGGACCGGCCAGGACCAGGACAGCGGCTGACGCCATCAGGAAGCCGCGAACCGTGCGGCGGCGGGTTTCGATCGACATTTTTCTTGGTTACCCCTCGGGGCGTCCGCCATCCCCATGGGAAGACGCCTTCAAAGGACCGACGCGGACGGATCGGGTTTCCGCCATACCGAACGGAGATTTTTTGCGATGGAAGCTGTCATCCCGGCCGCAGCGCAGCGGAGAGCCGGGACCGCAACAGGCGCCGAGCTTCCGGCGGTCCCGGATCGGCGCGCTTCGCGCTTGTCCGGGATGACAGTTTTTACGGGCTATCCCCGCCGCGACAGGCGGATCGCCCCGTCCGCGCTCTGCGACGCCCGCACCGGGAAGGCGCTGGTCACGGCGGTCACGAAGCTCTTGGGCTCGGTCGTCTGGAAGTAGCCGGCCAGGCGCAGGCCGGAGATCGACGGATCGGCGATGCTGATCTGCTGTTTGTTGTAGCGATTGAACTCGGCGACGGCCTGGTCCAGCGACTGGCCGTTCAGGGCGATGGCGCCTTGCCGCCAGGCCAAGGCCCGGTCGATCTCGTTCTCGGACACCGCCCGCGAGCGGCTGCCCGCCGAGCTGTAGATCGCCGCGACGCCGGCGGTCAGGCGCAGCTCGTCCTTGTGTCCACTTGGGCGCTCGGCCGGGGCCGGATCCAGTGCGACCGCCCCGCGCTTGACCGTCACGGCCGCGCCGTCCGAGCGCAGGCGCACGGCCATCTCGGTGGAGCCGTCGGCCTCCATCACCGCGTCGGCGGCCTTGATCACGAACGGACGCGCGTCCTTGGCGGCCTCGAACACGGCCTCGCCCCGGATCAGCTTCACCTCGCGCACGCCGTTGCGGAAGCGCACCACGACCTTGCTGTTGGTGTTCAGCTCGATGCGGCTGTTGTCGCTGAGCACCACGACCCGGCGCTCGCCGATGGCCGTGGCGTAGGCGGTCCCGCCACCAAAGGTCATGACGCCGGTCACCGTCAGGGCGACGGCGGCCGCGGCGGCCATGCCGCGCGCCCAGTTCGACTGGCTGAGCCGAGGCAGGGTCAGGCGGCGCTCCGGCGCCAGCAGGTCGCGGTCGGGCCGCTCGACAGCGGGACGCAGCGCGCGCAAACGGTCGAGGCGCGCCCAGCCGGCGGCCTCGCGTTCGAAGGCGGCTTCGTGTTCGTGGCTTTCAGCGCGCCAGGCCTCGAAGGCGGCGCGATCGGCGGCGGAACACGAGGCATCGTCAAGCCGCACCACCCAGAGGGCGGCGACCTGCCTTACCGCTTCGCGTCGTGATCCCGTCTCGCGCTCCATGAGCGTCCTTCGTCGACCTTACTCTTGCGTCCGATACGACGTCCCAGCTTGTCGGAACAGTACCGAAGACCCTTCACCAAATGCTTCTCTACAGTAGAGACGGACAGGCCGAGCCGAACCGCTATCTCGTCTGGCGAGAGGCTGTAAACTTTTCTCAACGTGAAGACGCGGCGGCACTGCGCGGGCAGCTCCGAGATCGCTTCGGCCAAGGCCCGCAGTTCCTCACGCGATTCGAGCAGCATGTGGGCGCCCGGCGTCTCGTCGATCGGTTCGATGCGTTCGAAATCGGCGACGGCGGTGATGGTCAGCACCTTGCGGCGGCGCAGGGCGTCCAGCGCGCAGTTGCGCAGGATGCGGGTGGCGAAAGCGCCGGGATTGCTGACTTCGCGCCAGGTTTTGCAAGCGATCGTACGGGCGAACGTCTCGTGGACCAGGTCCTCGGGATCGGTCTGGCCGTCGCGGCAGAACTGCCGGGCGTAGGCCAGCAGGTCCGGTTCGAGCGGGAGGATCTCCCGCCGGAACCAGGCGCGCCTGTCTTCGTCTTCTTGAGCCATGACGCTCCCCTCAAGGAGCAGCCAAGCCCATCGGGAGCCGGATGGCAACCCGGCGGCAACCGCCGCCGGGTTTGTTCCGTGTCGCTGCCTAGTCGTCGATCACGTTGTTGCGGGTGTCCTTAAGGAACAGCCCGCCGATGACGGCGGTGACGCCGGCGATGATCACCGGGTACCAGAGACCGGAGTAGATGTTGCCCGTCGCCGCCACGATGGCGAAGGCCGTGGTCGGCAGGAAACCGCCGAACCAGCCGTTGCCGATGTGGTAGGGCAGCGACATGGCCGTGTAGCGGATGCGGGTCGGGAACAGCTCGACCAGCATGGCCGCGATCGGGCCGTAGACCATGGTCACATAGATCACCAGCAGGGCCAGAAGGCCGATGACGGCCGGCTTGTTGACCAGCTTTGGATCGGCCTTGGCCGGATAGCCGGCGGCCTTCAGCTGGTCGCCGAGATCGGCTTCCCAGGCCTTGCGCTCGGCGGCGAAGGCCTTGCCGGTGGTCCCCTTGGCGTCGAAGCCCTGCAGGGTGACGCCGCCGACCTGCACGCTGGTCGGCGCGCCGGCCGAGGCCTCATGGACGCTGTAGCTGACGCCGGCCTTGGCCAGATAGGCCTTGGCCACGTCGCAGGGCGTGTTGAACTTGGCCTTGCCGATCAGGTCGAACTGGAAGGCGCAGGTGGACTTGTCCGCCGACACCACGACCGGGGCCGAGGCCTCGGCATGGGCCAGGACCGGGTTGGCGTAGGTCGTGATGCCCTTGAAGATCGGGAAATAGGTCGCCGCCGCCAGCAGGCAGCCGGCGATGATGATAGGCTTGCGGCCGATCTTGTCCGACAGCCAGCCGAAGATGACGAAGAACGGCGTGCCAATCAGCAGGGCGATCGCCACCAGCGTGTTGGCGTGGGCGCCGTCCAGCTTCAGCGTCTTTTCCAGGAAGAACAGCGCGTAGAACTGGCCGGTGTACCAGACGACCGCCTGGCCCATGGTCAGCCCGACCAGCGACAGGATCACGACCTTCAGGTTCTTCCAGTTGCCGAAGGCCTCCTTCAGCGGCTGCTTGGTGCCCTTTCCCTCGGCGATCATCTTCTGGAAGGTCGGGCTCTCGTGCAGCTTCAGGCGGATCCAGAGGGACACGCCCAGCAGCAGCATCGAGACCAGGAACGGGATGCGCCAGCCCCAGGTCTTGAACTGCTCCTCGCCCAGCTGGGTGCGGGTGACCAGGATAACGGCCAGCGACAGGAACAGGCCCACCGTCGCCGTGGTCTGGATCCAGCTGGTGTAGAAGCCGCGCTTACCCTCCGGCGCGTGCTCGGCGACATAGGTGGCCGCGCCGCCGTACTCGCCGCCCAGGGCCAGGCCCTGGACCAGGCGCATCAGCACCAGCGCGATCGGGGCCGCGACGCCGATCTGGGCGTAGGACGGCAACAGGCCGACCACGAAGGTCGAGACGCCCATCAGCAGCATGGTGATCAGGAAGGTGTTCTTGCGGCCCCAGATGTCGCCCAGGCGTCCGAAGATCACCGCGCCCAGCGGCCGGATCGCGAAGCCGGCGGCGAAGGCCAGCAGCGCCAGGATGAAGCCGGTCGTCTCGTTGACGCCCGAGAAGAAGTGATTGGTGATGATCGCCGCCAGCGATCCGTAGAGATAGAAATCGTACCACTCGAACACCGTGCCCAGGGACGACGCCCCGATCACCAGCGCGTCGCGCCCTTTAGTGGGCGCGGCTTGGCTGTCAGCCCCCATACGCTTAGTCCCTTCCCTCGATGCGCCGCGTGTCCCCCGCGGTCGCGCGACCTTAACTCAGACAACGGGATTCTTAGATCAAGGTTTTCTGGTAGCGCTACCGTGATTTGAAGACCGTCGGTCGGGCGGCAGAACGACTCCTTAAGGTCGAGCCCGCAATATTCTGCAACGCTTCGCAACAAAGCGCCCCGGAAGAGGGCGTCTCGCTTCGGCAGGCCAGAATGTCCGCTCCGCTCGCGCCCCTGATCCACGCCCGGTTCGAAGCCCAGGCGCGTGCCAATCCAGGCGCCGTGGCCCTTTCCAGCGCGCGCGGAACCCTCACCTACGGCCAGCTCGACGCCCTCTCGGCCGCCCTCGCCGCGCGGCTGACGCCGGGTGTGCTGACCGGCATCCTGGCCACGCGCGGCCCGCGCCTGGTCGTGGCCATGCTGGCCTGCGCCCGCGCCGGCGCGCCGTTCGTGGTGCTGGACCTGGCCTATCCGCAGCCGCGCCTGCGCAAGATGCTCGACATCTGCCGCCCGGGCCTGCTGCTGGAAGCGGGAGCCGCGCCGGACGACCTCTCGGACCTGCCGCGCCTGCCCGTGCCGCTGGCCGCCGAGACGGCCGAGGTCGCCCTGCCGACCGTTAATCCGCATGCACCGGCCTATCTGCTGTTCACCTCGGGCAGCACCGGCGAGCCCAAGTGCGTCGCCGTCTCGCACCATCCGCTGGTCAATTTCGTCGGCTGGCAGGAGCGGACCTTCGCGCTCGGCGCCGAGGATCGGTTCACCCTGCTGTCGGGCCTCTCGCACGACCCGGTGCTGCGTGACGTCTTCACGCCGCTGAGCGTGGGCGCCAGCCTGCACATCCCCGATCAGGCGACCCTGACGGCGCCAGGGGGCTTGGCGAGCTGGTTCGCGCACGTTCGCCCCACCAACGCCCACATGACCCCGCCGCTGGGCCAGCTGCTGACCGCCGGCAAGGGCCAAACCGCCCTGCCCGACCTGCGCCACATCTTCTGGGGCGGCGACGTCCTGCGCCGCAGCCTGGTCGAGGCGGTCACCGCTCTCGCCCCGAACTGCGAGAGCGTGAACTTCTACGGCGCCACCGAGACGCCCCAGGCCGCCGCCTCCCATCGCGTGCCGCGCCAGGGCGACGGCGAGGATCGCTTGCCGATCGGCCAGGGCATCGATGGCTTCGAGGTCGCCGTGGTCGACGAAGCCGGCGCCGAGGTCGCGGACGGCGGCGTCGTCATCCGCTCGTCCTTCCTGACCCTGGGCCTGGTGCGCGAGGGCGTCCTGCCCGCCCCGGCCGCGCCCACTCCGCAGAGCTACGCCACCGGCGACATCGGCCAGCGTGGCGCCGACGGCGCGGTGACGGTGCGCGGTCGCCAGGACGATCAGGTCAAGATCCGCGGCTACCGCGTCGAGATGGCCGAGGTCACCGCCGCCGCCCTGCGCGCGCCGTACATCTCGCAAGCCGTGACCCTGAACATCGGCGCCGGCGACACCGCGCGCCTGGCCCTGTTCGTCCAGCCACTGAACCCGGATCTGGCCCTGGACGCCGAGGCCCTGCGCGGCCGCCTGGTCGCAGCCCTGCCCGACTACATGGTCCCGGACACGATCGTCGTCCTGCCAGCCCTGCCCCTGCTGCCCAATGGCAAGGTCGACCGCCAGGCGCTGATCGAGCAGGCCCGAGAACGGGCCAAGACCCGTCCCGCCGCCGCGCCCGCCCGCGCCGCCGCCTCGCCCCTGGAGAAGACCCTGGTCGCCGACTGGAGCGACCTCTTCGCCCGCGAGGTCGGGGTCGATGACAGTTTCGCCAGCCTGGGCGGCGACAGCCTGTCCTACGTCACCGCCTATCTGTCGCTGGAAGAGGCCCTGGGGCAGGTGCCCGAGGGCTGGACCACCATGAGCCTGGCGCAGCTGGCCGCCACGGTCGGCGGCGAGGCCCCGAAGAAGGGCCTCTTTGCCTGGATCGAGAGCGCCATCCTGCTGCGCGCCGTGGCCATCTGCGGCGTGGTCGCCAGCCACTTCCAGCTGATCTTCACCGGCGGCAGCGCCACCAGCGCCCTGCTGTTCGTCTCCGGCTACATCTTCGGCTCGCTGCAGCTGAACGAGATGGAGCACGGCAAGTCGCTGAAGCCCCTGGGCAGGCTGCTGAAGGGCCTGCTGCTGCCGTTGTTCGCTTATGAACTGGCCAATACGGCGCTGAAGCTGCTGACCCACGACCCGGTGCGACTGTCGAGCCTGCTGCTCTACACCGACTTCATGGACTATCGCGGCCTGCCGGCCGACGGGCCCAACGCCTATGGCGGGCACGATCCGGTGATGTGGTACGTGCACTGCATCTTCCATGTCATCCTGCTGTACGGCGCGGTGTTCTGGCTGCTGGACCGGGTATTCAAGCTGGCCAAGCCGGCCCTGGCCACGGCCCTGACCATCCTGACCCTGGGCCTGCTGGGCCGCTTCCTGCTGCCCTTCGCCTTCGTGCCCGACTTCGGCCGCGCGCCGCTGGACATGATGTCGGTGTTCAAGCACGCGCCCAGCACCCACATGGCGACCTTCGCCCTCGCCGCCCTCGCCGGCTTCCTGAAGGGGCGCTGGCGGGTCGTGCTGACCATCGCCGCCACGCTCTACGCCCTGGCCAGCGCGCCGTTCTACACCATCGGCGACGCGGCCGTTCTGGCCCCAATCGCGGCGCTGGTCCTGTTCGTTCCGAAGGTTCCGTGGCCGCGCCTGCTGTCCAAGCCGGTCTATCTGATCGCCGGCGCGTCGCTGTTCATCTACCTGATCCACTTCAAGGTGCTGGGGATCTGGACGCGCGTCACCGACGCCTCGCTGGTCTTCGCCTGGCTCGGCGCGATCGTCGCGGGCGTGGTCGCCTGGGGCTGCTGGAACTTCGCGATGAAGCAGCTACCGGCCCTGCCCGGACTGCTGCGACGCGTCCTGCCGCTCAAGGCTTCGACCAAGCCGGCGCCGGCGGTTCCGTAGCCCTTCGCCATCGGCTAGGGTCCGCGCCGAACCATTGGCAAGGACTCCGATGATCAAGTCGACGCTGGCCCGCCGCACCCTGCTGGGCGCCCTCAGCCTGTTCGCCGCCTCGCCCGCGCTCGCCGCCGGCAAGCCGCGCGTGGCCATCGAGACCGACAAGGGCACGATCGTCGTCGAACTGGAGGACAAGAAGGCCCCGATCACCGCGGCCAACTTCCTCGCCTATGTCGATCGGCATCGCTTTGACAACGGCCAGTTCTTCCGCGCCAACCGGGCCAAGGGCGCGCCGGGCGCCGGCTCGATCCAGGGCCAGCCCAAACCCTATTCCCGCCGCGCCCCGCCGATCGCCCACGAGAGCACGCTGAAGACCGGCCTGAAGCACAAGGCCGGCGCCATCTCGATGGGCCGCGACGCGCCGGGCTCGGCCACCGCCGACTTCTTCATCTGCGCCAGCGCCCAGCCCTATCTCGACGCCAAGCCCGGCAAGTCCGACGCGGCCCAGGGCTACGCCGTGTTCGGCTATGTCGTGCAGGGCATGGACGTCGTGAAGAAGATCCTGTCCGGCCGCACCGACGGCCCGACCAACGTGCCCTCGATGAAGGGCCAGATCCTGAACCCGCCGGTGAAGATCATCTCGATGAAGCGGGTGTGAGGGGCGCGAAACTCCGCGAGCGCCCCTAGTCAGACCTAGTCAAACTTCTCGAATAGGTCGTCGAGCAGAGGCCGCCGCCAGTCGTCTAGGTCGTCCTTGCCTCGAGCGCGCTCGATTTTCTCAAAGCAAGCGCGCACGTCGCTGCCTTCAACGTGCTCGATCGTCTCGATAGCTTCGAGCGCCTCGTGAGCCACCTCGAAGCCACCGGTGGCGACCAAGTCGATCAGCAAAGCCAAATGCGGTGCGCAGTCATAGTGCCTAAGCGCATGGACCAACGTGCCGCGATGGTTGGCGAGGTCAGGTCGTTGGATCAACCGCACAAGAACCTCATCAAGCCCGGAGAACTTCACCTCTGCGAGACGGAGCGCCAAAGCGTTGCGCGTCGCTACATCCACCGCGTTTTCGAGCGACAGCAATTCCGAGGATGCGCCTTCGAGATCGTTCATGAGCCCCTTTTAGACCGAATGGCCAAGGTCCGATAACCACCCCATTGCGGGCGCACAGATAACTCCGTCATTCCCGCCCTTGTGGCGGGAACCCCTGGTTCAGCTGCCACGTGAGATGCAAGCGGGCTGCCGAGCAGCCCGCCCCTACCCCACCTGCGGCGGACAGAGGGGTTCCCGCCACAAGGGCGGGAATGACGGCTGCTTTGAATGTCGATCCGCCCCTACGCCACCGTCTTGAACGGCGCGGTCACCGCTTCCGGCGGCGGGGCCGGGCAGTTCTGGGCCAGGAATTCGCCGTGGCTGGGCAGGCCCGCGACCTGGGCGGCCAGGATCGGCTTGGACTGGTCCAGGGTCTGGGAAATCACCTCGTACGGCACCGTGTCCGCCAGCTGCTGGTAGCGCGTGGGCCGCACGCCCATGCCTTCCATGATCGACTGCCAGGACGGGTTGCGGAACATCTCGTCGACGCCTTCGCGCAGCAGGCCCGAGGCCTTGAAGAGCTCGATGCGGGCCTTGAGGGCGTCGGAGATCGGGGCCTCGCGGACCGCCCGCCAGAACGGCGTGTCGTCGCGCTGGGTCGTGCAGTAGTGCAGCACGACGAAGTCGCGGATCTCCTCGTAGTCGGCGGTCATGCGGCGATTGTACTCGGCCGCCAGGGCCGGGTCGCAGTCGCGGTCCGGGAAGAACCGCAGCAGGAAGTCGATGCCGCGATAGATCAGGTGCAGGGCCGTGGATTCCAGCGGCTCGATGAAACCGCCGGCCAGGCCCGTGGCGATCACGTTCTTCTCCCACAGACGCTGGCGCATGCCGGTCTTGAAGGGGATGAACATGGGGTTCATCAGCATCTCGCCTTCCAGGTTCTTGACCAGGGTGGCGCGGGCCTCGTCGTCGCTGAGGTGCTTGGAGCTGAACACGTAGCCGTTGCCGGCCCGGTGCTGCAGCGGGATGCGCCAGCGCCAGCCGGCGTCCTCGGCCTTGGACAGGGTGAAGGGGTGCGGCGGGCCGACATTCTGGGTCTGCACCACCACGGCGCGGTCGCACAGCAGCATGTCCGACCAGTCGTTGAACGGCACGTCCAAGGTCTTGCCGATCAGCAGAGCGCGGAAGCCCGAGCAGTCGATGAAGAGGTCGCCGGCGACCTCCTGGCCGTTCTTCATGATCACCTTGGCGACGCCGCCGTCCGGGCGGGTGACCACGTCGGTGACGATGCCCTCGGTGCGCTTGACGCCTCGAGCCTCGGCGTAGTCGCGCAGGTACTTGGCGATCAGGCGCGCGTCGATGTGCAGGGCGTAGCTGGCCCCGGCGATCAGGGTGCGCTGGGCCTTGAACGGCAGCATGAACTTCCACTGGTCGGCCATCACCGTGCCGGGCGCGAAGTCCTGCAGTTCCGACGGATGGCCGTTGGCCTTGGCCCGCAGCCAGCACTGATAGAACTCGTGCGGGCCGATCGGGCCGCCGATCGCGCCGAACGGGTGGTAGTAAGTCTCGTTCTTCTGCTTCCAGTCCTCGAACCGGATGCCCAGCTTGAAGCTGGCCTGGGTGGCCTGGATGAACTCGCGCTCGTCGATGCCCAGGCTGGCGATCAGTTGCAGGAACGGCGGGATGGTCGACTCGCCCACGCCGATGGTGCCGATCTCCTCGGATTCGATCAGCTCGACCTCGCAGCCCCCGTCCTTGAAGTAGTGGCTGAGCATGGCCGCCGAGATCCAGCCGGCCGAGCCGCCGCCGACGATGACGATCTTCTTGATGGCGTTGGGATTGGTGTTCGTCATGGTCGTGTTCCTACTGCGCGGCCATCGGTACAGGACGGCAGTATTGTTCGAGGAAGTCGCCGTGCGGCGGGGCCGAGGCCACCACCTCGCGGACGGCCTTGCGCATTTCGGCCAGGGGCGCGCTCAGGGTCGCCGGGTCTATGCCGTCCAGGGCGGGATCGACCATGTCGGGCAGCAGCTCGAAACCCGCATAGATCGCCATCCAGCTGGCCGGCTGAAACATCTCCCAGCGGTAGCGGATGAAGTGGCCGCGCTGGGTGAAGAGCTCGACCTTGCGCCGCAGGGTCTCAGGTAGGGCCACGGCGTTGCAGTCGCGCCAGAAAGCCGTGTCGCCCCGCTTGTTGGCCCAGTAGTGCAGGATGATGAAGTCTCGCACGCGCTCCATCTCGCGCTTGGACCAGTCGTTGAACTCGTCGACCAGCTCGGGCGCGAAGTCCTTGTCCGGGAACAGCATCTTGATCTTCTCGATGCCCGTCTCGATCAGCGCGATCGAGGTGCTTTCCAGCGGCTCCAGGAAGCCGGACGCCAGGCCAAGCGCGATGACATTCTTGTTCCAGACCTGCTTGCGGCGGCCTGGGTTGAAGCGGATCTGGCGCGGTTCGAACAGCAGCGGATCAGGGATCGCCGCCTTCAGCTCGGCCACGGCGTCCTCGTCGCTGATGTGGCGCGAGGAATAGACATAGCCGTTGCCGTAGCGGTGCTGCAGCGGGATGCGCCAGCGCCAGCCGGCGCTGTGGGCGGTGACATCCGTGTACGGCGCCGGATCCCCGACACCCTCGCTCTGCACCGCATAGGCGCGGTCGCAGAACAGCACGTCGTTCCAGTGCTCGTAGCCGGTCTGCAGCGCTTCCTCGATCAGCAGGCCCCGGAAGCCGGAGCAGTCGATGAAGAGGTCGCCCTCGACCGTCTCGCCGGTATGCAGGTCGAGCGAGGTCACGAAGCCCGTCTCGGGGTGCAGGTTGACCTTGGTGACCTTGGCGTCGACGCGCTTGACGCCATTGTCCTCGGCCACCCGGCGCATCAGCTGCGCGAACAGGGTGGCGTCGAAATGCAGGGCCCAGTCGAAGATCGCCAGGCTGGAATTGGGATTGCGCGACGGGGCCATGAACTTGCCGGCGGCGGCCAGCGAGGCGCCCAGCGAATAGTCCTGGATGTCGGTCGGCTCGCCGGCCTGGGCCAGCTTGCGCCAATAGTGATGGAACGGGATGCCCCGCAGGTCCTGACCGAACAGGCCGAACGGGTGGATGAAGGAATGGCCCTCGCGGGTCCAGCCGTTGAAGCGGATGCCCAGCTTGCAGGTCGCCTGGGTGGCGCGCATGACCTCGATGTCGGTCAGGCCCAGCTGGTTGTAGAAGCCGCGAATGGTGGGAATGGTCGCCTCGCCCACCCCGATCGTGCCGATCTCGGAGCTTTCGACGAGGGTGATCTCGAGCGGACCGCCGTGGAAGTGCCGACGCAGGGCCGCAGCCGCCATCCAGCCGGCGGTGCCGCCGCCGACGATCACGAGCTTGCGGATTCGATTGTCCTGCATGGGGGCTCCCGGTTCCGGCTCTCTGTCCGGTTCGGTCCCAGGCTAACGTTTCATGCCCGGGCCGGACAGGTCCTGCACCTCGAAAAAAGTAGCCGCCGTGGGTGTCCACGGCGGCTGCAGGAGGTGAGAGGGATTAGGTGTTACCAGCGCGCCCGGACGCCCAGCGTGTAGCGGGGCTCGAACTCGTTCTGGCGGATGTACTGGGTCTTACCCTTGGCGAAGCGGGCGTAGTAATCCTCGATCTCGCCAGTGATGTTCGACCCGTTGAAGTAGACGGTGACGTTGTCGCGAACGTTGTAGCTGACGTTCACGTCCACATAGCCCGCGCTGTCCTGGTAGATCGGGATCGCGCTGCTCATCGTCTCGGCCAGGCGCGCCGTACGATAGTTGTAGGCGACGCGCGCCTGCAGCTTGGCGTCCTGATACCAGCCGACCAGGTTGAACTGGTGCTTGGAGTTGTCTTGGAACGGCAGCTTCTCGCCGTCGAACCCAAGCCGCGACTCCTTGCTCGGCGAGTAGGTGTAGTTAGTGTCCACACCGAAGTTCGAGAGCAGGCCGGCGTCGGGCATGAAGTCGCTGACCGCCAGCTTGGCGCCCACTTCGACGCCCTTCACCTGGCCGCCGTCGCCCTGCACGGGCTGGGTGACGTTGACCGTGCGGCGGATGACGCCGTCCTGGTCGGGGAAGCGGCCGGTGGTGGTGCCGCCGGTCACGAAGCTGTCGATCTTCAGCACGAAGGCCGAGAGGTTCAGCATCGAGGCGCGACCGATGTAGTACTCGATGGCGCCGTCGAAGTTCTGCGAGCGCCACGGGTTCAGGTTCGGGTTGCCGTCGGCGTTGGCGCTGGTGACGCAACGGACGTTCGGCAGGGCCGCGCCGCAGTCGGCGGTGTTGATCTTCAGACCGCCGCCGTAGCTGCCCAGGTCGAGCGGCTGCATCGTCTTGCTGTAGGCGAAGCGGAACTTCCACTGATCGGCCAGATCATAGGTGACGTTCAGCGACGGCAGCCAGTCGGTGTACTTGCGACGGGTGACGTTGTCGCCCGCGTCGGCGTTGGTGTCGCCGTAGTTGCGGGTGTCGCCGGTGAGGTTCTGCTTCACCGTCAGTTCGGTCTCGATGACGCGCAGGCCGAAGTTGCCCGACAGGCCGCCGACTTCGAAGTTGGCGTTGCCGAAGGCGCTCTGCTCGTTCAGGCGGACGTCATAGGTCTGGCCCGGCACCTGCACGCGGATGGCGCCGCCGAAGACCTTCTTGTGGAAGGCTTCCGCATCGTCGAAGTCGCGCGGGTCGATGGCCCAGAAGCCCGGGATGCCGCTGGTCACGCCGCCCAGGTCATCGACCCAGACCACGTTGTTGTAGGTATCCAGACGCGTCGGGGCGTTGACCGTGTAGCCTTGGAACACCGGCTTGCCGGTGACCGGATCGGGCACGAACTCGCCCGCCTGGCACTGGTTCTGGTTCATGACGACGTCGATGGCCTTCCACTGGGCCTCGCAACCGCCGGCCGGAACCGGCAGGCCGTTGGCCTGCACCGCGCCCGGCGAGCCGCCGTAGAAGCCCGAGAACAGGTGGAATTGCTCGACCTCGACGGTGCGCTTGCTCTGGCGAACGCCCGCGTCGATCTTGGTGATGAAGCCCAACAGCTTGTCGTCGAACTTGTAGTGACCGTCGGCGCGGAACACGTTCATGTCCGACTCGACTTCGTTGTTGCCTTCCGACGAGAAGGCGCCGATGGCGTAGCTGTCCTTGTTCGCCATGTAGTCCTTGAGGGACTTGCCGGCGCCCAGGCCGCCCACCAGCGGACGGTCGAAGCCCGACCACACCGGGTGGTCGCCGCCGATGTTGTAGTGCAGTTGCGGATTGGCGCCGTAGCCCAGCGGGTTCGGATCCAGATAGCAACCGCCGGCGCTGCCGGTGACGGCGTTCGTCCGACGCGAGGCCGCGAACTTGTCGCAGATCGCCTTCGGATAGAACGTGCCGCGCGTACGGTCGGCGGCGTCGCGGAACAGGTTGAAGCGGCCGTCGGCATAGCGCCAGTTGGAGAGGTCGCCCTGGGCCTGGCCGTTCATGCTCAGACGGTCGCCGTCGGCGCGGACCGCGCGGGCCTCGAAGGTGAACGGACCACCGTTGTCGTAGTTCAGTTCGAGGTTGTAGTTCTTGGTCTTGGACTTGGTCGTGCGGTTGACGGTGAAGGAGTTCACCCACCACGCGTTGATGTCGTACTCGTCGACGGCCAGCCAGTTGCCGACGCCCACGGGCGTGGACACGGTCGGCTTGTTCCAGGTGCCGAAGGCGCCGCCGTCCCAGCGGTTGGAGATGTTGATGCCGACGGCGCGGTTGTACTCGTCGAGCTTGGCGTAGAAGCCTTCCGCGATCAGGGTGAAGCCTTCGCCGAGGTCAGCCTCGAACGCGGCGTTGATGCCCAGACGCTTGCGCTCGACGACGCGGTTGAAGCTCTCGTAGCCGTGGGGCGAGATGTAGCTGGTGGCGAAGCCGCCACCCCAGTCGTTGTTGCCCGACAGGCCGACGGTGCCCGAATAGTTGTTGCCCAGGTTGGACTTGCTGGCGGCCGCGCCGATCATCAGGCCGACCCGGTCGTTGCGCCAGTTGGCGACGCCGTTCAGCAGGTAGTCGTCCTTCTTGGTGCGCTCGCCGCGCTGGGCTTCGGCCGCGCCGGTGAGCGTCAGGCCTTCGCTGAACTGGAACGGACGGCGGGTGCGCAGGTCGATGGTGCCCGAAATGCCCGACAGGGCGTTCTTGGCGTCGGTCGACTTGTAGATCAGCACCTGGTTCATCAGCTGCGACGGGACGTCGAGCAGGTCCGGCTGGGCGGCGCCCATGTTGCCGGCGCTCAGATACTGTTCGCCGTTCAGCAGGGTGATGACCTGCTTCAGGCCGCGGATGTTGACGGTCTTGCCTTCACCGGCGTCGCGCTGGATCTGGATGCCCGAGATGCGTTGCAGCGAGTCGGCGATGGTGACGTCCGGCAGCTTGCCGATGTCTTCCGACGAGATGGCGTCAACGATCGCGGTCTCACGACGCTTCACGTCGACCGACTTCATCTGCGAACCGCGAACGCCGGTGACGACGATCTCTTCGACTTGGGTGTCGCTACCGCCCGCTTGCTGGGCGAAAGCCCCAGTGGCTAGCGCCAGCTGAGACGCGCCAGCGACCAGCGCCAGCGTCAGGCCGTGCTTGAACACGGCTTTCCTTGCTTCCTGTGACAATTCCTCGCTCCCCAAAATAATTCGTTCTTTGTTGGCCGCCCGCCCGCTCCTCGCGCCGCCGCTCTTTGGTGGCGGCTCTCGAGAAACGTTTGAGGCTGAGCTGGCTCGGACAATCGCTTGTCTCGCGACTGTCCAATTCACTCGGCGGCCCCGGCGCCCGGACATCCGATTCCGGCCCCGCGCCTTCATCGAACGATGTCACATTCTCCAAATGTCCCGAGCAAGTCAACAAGAATGTCAACGTTGTCATTCCAGCAGGACAAGGGTTTTTGGCGGCTTTGAATACAACCATGAGCACGATCTCCGGCGCCAACTCCCCCGCGACGCGCCAGGCGAGATATCGAGGATTCGTTGTTTTATCTGGAGTTTTTGAACAAAGGGGTCTGAAGGTTTTCGACGCTTTGCAAGGCCGTCATAATGTCTCGGCCAGGATGCCCGGACACCCCAAAAACATCGAAAAGAACCATTCCAGGGACTCCATTTGTCCTGAAAATGTCCCGTTAGGCGACTTTTTTTGACCCATTCCTGTCCCGATGACATGACAGATGGGACAGCATGGACTATGCCTTTGGTTGTTCGCCGCCTTGCGGGGGCCGCCTTTCACTGATGGGGTGGCCCGACAAGCTTGGCGGTAGAGCGGGTACGGGGACCAATGACGACGATCAACGACGTGGCCGAGCGGGCGGGCGTTTCGCCCAAGACCGTCTCCCGCGTTCTCAACGATCACGACAGCGTCAGCGCCAAGACGCGCGATCGCGTCCGTGCGGCCATGACCGACCTGGGCTACCAGCCCAGCGCGGTGGCGCGCAGCCTGCGCTCGCAAGGGTCCGGCTCGGTCGGCGTGCTGATGGGCGACCCGTCGGGCGGCTATCACACCCGCGTCCACCATGCCCTGCTGCTGGCCTGCGTCGAGACCGGCCGCCACCTGTCGGTCGACCTCAGCGAAGGCCCTGTCCCTGGCTGGGCCGACCGCGTCCGCGCCTTTGTCCGCGACAGCGGCATCCGCGAGATGATTCTGCTGCCGCCCGAGTGCGACTTCGGTCCGATGAAGGACCTGATGCGCGAGCTGGACGTGCGCTGCGTGCTGATCACGCCCACCACGCCCGACCCGCAGTTCCCGGCCATCGGCATGGACGACCGCGCCGCCGCGCGCGAGGTGGTCGAGCACCTGTTCTCGCTGGGCCACACCCGCATCGGCCACATCGCCGGCCACCCGGACCACGCCGCCAGCACCCACCGCCGCAACGGCTTCTTCGAGGCCTATGCCGCGCGCGGCCTGCCCCGCCCCGCGCCCGAGCTGATCGTGCAGGGCGAGTTCACCTTCAAGACCGGCATCGAGGCCGCCCAGGCCCTGCTGGACATCGACGAGCCGCCGACCGCGATCTTCGCCGCCAATGACGACATGGCCGCCGCCACCTGCATGGAAGCCCAGCGTCGCGGCCTGCGGATCCCCGACGACCTGTCGGTGGTCGGCTTCGACGACGCGCCGATCGCCGGCGTGATCTGGCCGACCCTGACCACCATCCGCCAGCCCTTCGACCAGATGGCCCTGCGCGCGATGCAGACCTTCGCCAGCTGGAGCGCCGCCGAAGGCGCCGGCAAGACCAACGCCCCCTTCCTCGCGCAGCACAGCCTGATGGTGCGCGAATCCACCGGTCCGGCGCGGAGCGGTCCCCCGCCTCGCCGAAAGACTTAAACCCCTCCCCCGACGTGGCCCGAGAGCCTCGCGGGGCTCAAGAACAAGACCACGGAGGAAACATGACTCGGACGACCTGGCGGGGCCTCTCGCTCGCCCTGCTGATCGGCGCATCCGCCTCGGCGCTGACCGTCGCCCCCGCTCTGGCCCAGGCGGCCAAGAAGCCCGCCGCCGCTCCGGCTCATCCGTGGCTGAACGCCAAGCTCTCCGCCGACCAGCGCACCGATCTGGTGCTGAAGGCGATGACCAACGACGAGAAGTTCACCGTCATCTTTGGCTACTTCGGCTCGGACATGAAGCCGAAGTACACGCGCCACAAGGACTCGCACGAGGCCTCGGCCGGCTATGTCGTGGGCGTGCCGCGCCTGGGCATTCCGGGCCAGTGGCAGACCGACGCCGGCGTCGGCGTCGCCACCCAGGGCAGCCACCAGGGCCTGCGCGAACGCACTGCCCTGCCCTCGGGCATGGCGACCACCGCGACCTGGAACCCTGAGCTGGCCTTCAAGGGCGGCGCCATGATCGGCAAGGAGGCCCGCGACTCGGGCTTCAACGTCCAGCTGGCCGGCGGCGTGAACCTGATGCGCGAGCCGCGCAACGGCCGGAACTTCGAATACGGCGGTGAAGACCCCTGGCTGGCCGGCGCCATGGTCGCCGCGCAGATCAAGGGCATCCAGTCCAACAACATCATCTCGACGATCAAGCACTACGCCCTGAACGGCCAGGAAACCGGCCGCTTCGTGGTCAGCAGCAACATCGACGACGCCGCGGCCCGCACCTCGGACCTGCTGGCGTTCCAGTTCGCCATCGAGCAGTCGGACCCGCACTCGGTGATGTGCGCCTATAACCGCGTCAACAGCGTCTATGCGTGCGAGAGCGACTGGCTGCTGAACACCGTCCTGAAGAAGGACTGGGGCTACAAGGGCTACGTGATGTCGGACTGGGGCGCGGACCACTCCGCCGCCAAGGCCGCCAATGCCGGCCTCGACCAGGAATCGGCCGGCGAAGCCTTCGACAAGGAGCCCTTCTTCGGCGCGCCGCTGAAGGCCGATCTGGCCGCTGGCCGCGTCAGCCAGGCCCGCATCGACGACATGGCCCGCCGCGTGCTGCGCGCCATGTTCGCCAGCGGTCTGGTCGATCACCCGGTGGTCAATCCGGCCCCGGTGAACCTGCCGGCCGCCACCCTGGCCGCCCACGCCAAGATCACCCAGGCCGACGCCGAGGAAGGCATCGTCCTGCTGAAGAACGACGGCGACCTGCTGCCGCTGGCCAAGACCGCCAAGACCATCGCCGTGATCGGCGGCCATGCGGATGTCGGCGTGATCTCGGGCGGCGGCTCCTCGCAGGTCTATCCGGCCGGCGGCCGCGCGGTGAAGGGCCTGGAGCCCGCCACCTGGCCGGGTCCGGTGATCTACTATCCGTCCTCGCCGCTGAAGGCGCTGGCCAAGCGCTATCCGGGCGCCAAGGTCGTCTATGACGACGGCACGGATCCGGCCCGCGCCGCCAAGCTGGCGGCTTCCAGCGATCTGGCTTTGGTCTTCGCCGACCAGTGGACCACCGAGTCGTGGGACGTCGAGACCCTGAACCTGCCCAAGGCCCAGGACGCCACCATCGACGCGGTGGCCTCGGCCAACAAGAAGACCGTCGTGGTGCTGCTGACAGGCGGTCCGGTGCTGATGCCCTGGCTCGACAAGGTCGGCGCCGTGGTCGAGGCCTGGTACCCCGGCACCTCCGGCGGCGAGGCCATCGCCCGCGTCCTGACCGGCGAGGTCGACGCCTCGGGCCGCCTGCCCGTCAGCTTCCCCAAGAGCGTGGCCGACCTGCCGCGCCAGAAGCTGGATGGCCTCGGCAAGCCCGAAGGCGAGATGTTCGACGTCGACTACAATGTCGAAGGCGCCGCGGTCGGCTACAAGTGGTACGACCTGAAGAAGGTCGAGCCGCTGTTCGCCTTCGGCCATGGCCTCTCGTACAGCAAGTTCGCCTATTCGAACCTCACGGCCAGCGCCGCCGGCGACAAGGTCACGGTCAGCTTCGACGTCAAGAACGTCGGCGCCCGCGCCGGCAAGGACGTGCCGCAGGTCTATGTCGGCCCGAAGGCCGGCGGCTGGGAAGCCCCCAAGCGTCTGGCCGGGTTCAAGAAGGTCTCCCTCGCCCCGGGCGCGACCCAGCGCGTGACCCTGAGCGTCGATCCGCGCCTGTTGGCCACCTGGGACGGCAAGGCCCACGGCTGGCAGATCGCGGCCGGTCAATACGACATCGCCCTGGGCGCTTCGTCCCGGGCCCTCTCCTCCACCGCCCAGGTCACCCTGGCGGCCCGAAGCCTGCCGGTCTCGCCGGCGAGCAAGTGAGGGTTCGGACATGACAACCGAGGCCGGTTCCGGCCTCGGGGTTCCGCACCCTCCTCTCTAGCAAGGGCCTGCTCACGCAGGCCAAGGGCGACGGGGTCTAGCCTACCCCTGTCCCGTCGTCCGATACGTCTCTTCCCTTTCAGGAGCGCCGCCCTCAAGCGGCGCTCCTTTTTTCTGCCTGCTCAGTTGCGCGACATCATTTATACTATAATTAAGCCGACACGGCGCTGAACGCCGGCGGGAGGAAGCTAGCGTGATCCGGATCGGCCTCGTCGGCGTGGGCAAGATCGCCCATGACCAGCACTTCCCCGCCATCGCGCAGGACCCGCGCTTCCAGCTGGTCGCCGCCGCCAGCCGCAGCCGGCCGGACCTGGGCGGGCTGCCGGTCTTCCACGACATCGAGACCCTGCTGGCCGAGGGACCGGACCTGGATGCCGTCGCGCTCTGCACCCCGCCCCAGGCGCGTCGCGAGACGGCCCTGGCGGCCCTGCGCGCCGGCAAGCACGTCTTTCTGGAGAAGCCGCCGGGCGCCACGGTCAGCGAGGTGGCTGAACTGGCCGCCGTCGCCCGCGAGCACGACGTGGTGCTGTTCACCAGCTGGCATTCGCGCTTCGCCGCCGGCGTGCCGCTGGCCAAGGCCTGGCTGGCCTCGCGTCCCGTCCGCAAGCTGGCCATCGAATGGCGCGAGGACGTCCGCCGCTGGCATCCCGGCCAGACCTGGATCTGGCAGGCCGGCGGCATGGGCGTCTTCGATCCAGCCATCAACGCCCTGTCGATCCTGACCGAGATCATGCCGGCCGAGGTGTTCGTCACGGACGCGCGGTTGCAGGTGCCGGAAAACGTCCAGTCGCCGATCGCGGGGCATGTCGATATGACCACCCTGTGCGGGGCGGCGATCACGGCCGATCTCGACTTCCTGCAGACCGGTCCGCAGACCTGGGACATCACCGCCTGGACCGACGACGGCGTGCTGAAACTGTCGCTGGGCGGGGCCAAGCTGGAGATCGACGGCGCGGTCGTGATGGACGGCGAGAACCGGGAGTATCCGGGGCTCTATGACCGGTTCGCGGGGTTGGTGGAGCGTGGCGTGTCGGAGGTGGACGTGCGGCCGCTGACGCTGGTGGCGGATGCGTTTCTGGTGGGGACGCGGGAGGTGGTGGAGGCGTTTGTCGAGTAGGGCTGCAAAGCGCCCCCTCCGTCACGTCGCCTATCGGCGCCGCGCCACCTCCCCCGCAAGCGGGGCAGGAGATGAGCAGCTTCCTCCTCCCTCGTGAAACGGGGGAGGAGGCGCGATGCGGATACGCATCGCGCCGGAGGGGACTCTGTCGAGCCCTCAGTTCACCTGCCGCTCACGCCCCTCCCAGTACGGCGCCCGCAGCTCCCGCCGCAGGATCTTCCCCGACGCGTTTCTCGGCAGCGCCGCCACGAAGTCCACGCTCTTGGGCGCCTTGAAGTGCGCGATCCGGGTCCGGGCGAAGGCGATGATGTCCTCGGGGTCCGGCGTCACCCCCGGCTTGGCCGCGACCACCGCCTTGACGGCCTCGCCCCACTTCTCGTCGGGGACGCCGATCACCGCCACCTCGGCCACGTGCGGATGGCCGTAGACGGCGCTCTCGACCTCGGCCGGGTAGATGTTCTCGCCGCCCGAGATGATCATGTCCTTCACCCGGTCGTGGATGAAGAGATAGCCGTCCTCGTCCAGATAGCCGGCGTCGCCGGTGCGCAGCCAGCCGTCGGCGTCGACGGTCTTGCGGGTGGCCTCGTCCAGCTTCCAGTAGCCGGCCATGTTCGAGCCCGAGCGGATGGCGATCTCACCCACGGTATCCGCAGGCAGCGAATTGCCCGCCTCGTCGATGACCTTGATCTCGACGCCCGGCATCGGCAGGCCCGCCGCGCGCATGCGCTTGTTGCCGGCCGGGTCGTGATCCTCGGGCGGCAGATAGACCACCGTGCCGGTCGTCTCGGTCATGCCGTACTGCTGGACGAAGCCGCAGCCGAACACCTCCATGCACTCGCGCAGCAGATCCAGCGGGATCGGCGCTGCGCCATAGAGGATGTGGCTCAGCCGCGAATAGTCGATCTCGCGCGCCCGGGGCTGGCGCACCACGATCTGCAGCGCGGCCGGCACCATGAACATCTTCGAGATGCGGTCCTTCTCGATGTAGTCCAGCACCTTGAAGGGGTCGAACTCGCGGGCCACCACGCCCTTGGCGCCGTTCATCAGGCCCACCAGACCCCAGCCCGTGCCGCCGATATGGGCCACCGGCATGGCCACCAGGCTGACGTCGTCCGGGCCCCACTGGTTCCAGGCCATCGGGTTCTTGGAGGCCTCGCGGCGCATGCCCAGCAGGTTGTCGTGGGTCAGCATCGCGCCCTTGGGCCGGCCCGTGGTGCCCGAGGTGTAGAGCTGGATGGCGATGTCCGAGGTCTCGATCGGCTTGTGCGGGTCGGCGTCGCTCTGGCCGCCGCGCCATTCCTCGAAGGTCGGATGCTCGCCCGCGCCGTCGGGCTCCATCGCGACGACGACCGGACGGTGGGTCAGTTCGGCGGCCACGGACTCGACATGGGCGATCTGCTCGGGACCGACGAAGACGATCTTGGCCTCGCTGTCGGCGACGATATAGGCGATCTCGGGCGGAGCCAGTCGCCAGCCGATCGGCGTGGTGACGACCCCGGCCTTGGCGGCGCCCAGCAAGAGCTCGAAATAGTGGTCGCTGTTCTTGCCGACATAGGCGACGCGGTCGCCGGTCCCCAGGCCCGCCGCGATCAGGGCGTTGGCCACCTTGTTCGCCTTGCGGTCGAACTGGGCGAAGCTGGTCTCGCGCCCTTCGAAACTGAGGGCCGTATCGTCCGGCCGCACCTGCGCATGATAGCGGGCGACATCGCCCAGCGTATGCATGCGGTCGAAATCGATCGCGTCCGACATCCGGCCTGGCTCCCTCGGTTTGTCCAGCTCTGATGGCCGGTCAAACGGATGTTGGGACAGCCTTACGTCGGCGGCAAGCTATACATATCGATAGGGGCTCATCGCCAAGCGCGAACGCCCACGACCACCGCCGTGCTCCCCGCCCGCTCGCCCGCGACCACCGCCGGCCCGAAGGCCCGCTCGCGGACGATCCCGACATAGGGCGCGAACTCACGGGTGATCTCGTAGCGCAGCCGCAAGCCCCCCTCGAGCTTGCGCGCGCCCGCCTCGGCGAGGTCGCCTTCGAGGCGCGGCTGCAGGATCAGCTTCTGGGTCAGGCGCAGGTCGTAGGACGCCTCGGCCCGCGCCGAAACCTCGCCCTTGTCCGAGAGATAGGCCGCGCCCTGGAGCTCGAACCAGTACGGCGCGAGGCCTTCGAAGCCGACGGCCGCATAGCTCCGACCTTTCGGCGCGAGGTCGTAGCGGACCCCGGCCTGGAGATCGAAATACGGCCCGACCGGCCAGGCCTTCAGGACCTCGGCCTCGGCTTTCTCCCAGCGGTCGGCATGCTCGCCCCGCGCCTTCACGACCCACTTGGAGGCGTCGCCGCCCCACCAGGCCTCGCCCTCGAAGGCCTGGGCGTCGTCGCCTTTGCGCGAGCGGTATTCCAGGACGTCGGCGCGGACGGTCCAGGCGGTTCCGCCGCCGTGCTCCTTCATCAGCTGGGCGCGGGCGGCGGCCATGGCCTCGCGGCTGTGGAAGCGCTCGGCGGCGTGGTCGGTCGGGATCGGCGGCGGCCTGGTCTCGGAGGCGGGCTTCATCGCGCCCATGTCGTGGCCGGCGTGCGGGTCGGCGGCCTGGACGGGCGCCGGCGGCGGCTGGTGATGCTCGTGCTGGACGATCACGCTGCGGCTCCGTCGAGCGGCCGCACGGTGACGACGTTGAACATCCCCGCATGCATGTGCAGCAGCAGGTGGCAGTGGAAGGCCCAGTCGCCGGGCTCGTCGGCCGTCAGGTCGAAGGCGACCTTGCCGCCTGGCGCGACATTGACCGTGTGCTTCAGCGGCTGCTGTTCCTGGCCGTTGACCAGCTCGAAGAAGTGGCCGTGCAGATGGATCGGGTGGGCCATCATGGTGTCGTTGATCAGCACTACCCGCACCCGCTCGTCGCGCTGGAAGGCGATGGGTTTCTTGATCGGCCCGAACGCCTCGCCGTCGAACGCCCACATGAAGCGCTCCATGTTGCCGGTCAGGTGGATCTCCATCGTCCGGCCGGGCGGGCGCGTGTCCTTGGCCGGAACCAGGTTGGCGAGGTCGGCGTAGCGCAGCACCTTGTGGCCGACATCCTCCAGCCCTTGCGGCGGCTCGCCCATCCGGTCCATCGGCATCGGCGAGATCGTCTGGACGCCCGGCGTCAGCGGCACGTTCGGGGCGTTGGCCTGGGCGCGCATCGACATGTCCATGCCGGGCATCTCCATGCCGTGATGCATGTTCCCCATGCCCATGTCCTTCATGGTCGCCAGGGGACGCTTGCGAACGGGCGGAACAACGGCGGACATGCCCAGGCGCGGCGCCAGGGTCCCGCGCGCCAGGCCCGAGCGGTCCGAGGCCTCGGCCACCAGGGTGAAGGCCTGATCCGTCGTCGGCCGCACGATGACGTCATAGGTCTCGGCCGGCGCAATCTGGAACTCGTCGACCGCCACCGGCGAGACCGGCTGGCCGTCGGTCGCCACCACCTCCAGGCCAAGGCCCGGAATCCGCACGTTGAAGATGGTCATCGCCGCGGCGTTGACGAACCGCAGCCGCACCCGCTCGCCGGGCGCGAACAAGCCCGTCCAGTTGTCGCCCGGCCCGTGGCCGTTGATCAGGTAGGTGTAGGTCGAGCCCGTGACGTCGGCGATGTCGGTGGGATCCATCCGCATCTTGCCCCAGGCGACACGGTCCTTCAGCGACTGGTCCTGGCCCTTCAGCAGGCCACCGACGGTCTGCTTGCCCATGTTGAAGTGGCCGGCATTGACCTTGAGCTTGCGGAACAGCGCGTGCGGATGCTCGAAGCTCCAGTCCGACAGCACCACGACGTGCTCGCGATCATAGGCGATCGGGTCCTCGCCCGCCGGGTCGATGATCATCGGACCGTAGTGGCCGACCTGCTCCTGCAGGCCCGAATGGCTGTGCCACCAGTAGGTGCCGGCCTGCCGCACCGGGAACTCGTAGGTGAAGGTCTCGCCCGGCTTGATGCCCGGGAAGCTGACGCCCGGCACGCCGTCCATCTGGAACGGCACCAGCAGGCCGTGCCAGTGGATCGAGGTCTCCTCGTCCAACGTGTTGGTCACCGAGAGACGGACGCGCTGGCCTTCCTTCAGGCGGATCAGCGGACCGGGGATCGTGCCGTTGACGGTGACGGCGTGGCCGCTCTTGCCGTCAATCTTCGCCATGGTGTGGCCGACGGTGAGCTTGATCTCGTCGCCCGACAGCGCGGCCGGCGACCGCGTCCCTTCGCTGGCCCGTGCCCAGGCGGGCAGCAGGCCCGCGGCGCTTAAGCCCAGGGCGCCGCGCAGCAGGGTCCGTCGATCGAAAGCCGTCATCGCCGATCCGTATTCCAACGCTTCACACAGTTGGGTATCACCCGGAACCATGTCCAAGAGCACCCCCGCCACGATTGCACTGACCAAGGCCGGCGTCGCCTTCGACCTGCATACGTACGACTACGACCCTGGATCCGAGCGCGTCGGTCTCCAAGCGGCCGAGGCTCTCGGCGAAGACCCCTGCCGCGTGCTCAAGACCCTGGTGGTGATGCTGGACGGCAAGCCCGCCTGCGCCATCCTGCCCTCTGACAAGGAGGTCAGCATGAAGAAGCTGGCCGCCGCGCTCAAAGGCAAGTCGGCCGCCATGGCTCCGGTCCCCGACGCCGAACGGATCACCGGCTACAAGGTCGGCGGCGTCAGCCCCTTCGGCCAGAAGAAGCGCATGCCCACGGTGCTGGAGGAAGCCGCGCTTTCCGAACCCTACGTCTTCATCAACGGCGGCCAGCGCGGCCTGCAGGTGAAGCTGGCGCCGGCGGATGCGGTGAAGGCCCTAGGCGCGGTGACGGCGGCGATCGTCGCGGAGTAGCCGGGCTTGAAATCCCGCCCGCTTCTCGCCTATAAGCCGCGCCTCCTGGTGCGGCTGGGTAGCTCAGATGGTTAGAGCGGTGGATTCATAACCCACAGGTCGGCGGTTCGATCCCGCCCCCCGCCACCAGGATTTGACCGGCTTTCGAGCAGGCTTCACTCTCCCTCACATGACCACCTCGACCTTCAAAGGCGGATGCCTGTGCGGCGCCCTGCGCTGGGAAGCCTCCCGCGCGCCCGACTACATGGGGATGTGCTGCTGTAGCGACTGCCGCAAGGCGTCGGGATCGGGATTCATTCCGTTCATGGGCTTCGCGGCCGAGGCTCTCACCATCACCGGACCGGCGCGGCAGTATCGTTGCCCGGCCTACCGAGGCGGCGTGTCCACGCGCAATTCTTGCCCGACCTGCGGCGGGCTGGTGTTCGGCGGCGAGCATGGGCTCTCCGACAGCCACACGATCTATGCCGGAAGCCTGGACGACCCGAGCCTGTTCAAGCCGGCCATGCTGCTGTTCAACCACGACCGACCCGACTGGGTGATCCCGCCGGAAGGCGTGGCGATCTTCGAGACGATGCCGGACTAACGGCGGATCAACGTTGATCCAGCGACGACATCAGTCCCGCGCCTTCCTGGGCCTTGTGCCCAGGCCCCATGCCTGAGGCGGGTGTGGGCATTCCGGATTCGCGCGGCGGCCAGCCCGTGAACTCGGCCTGACTTCCCTTGCATCTGAACCATGGGTCCTGGGCACAAGGCCCAGGAAGGCAGGGGTTGCTCGTTGATCGATGTCGCCTCGGACTAACGCCCGGAGTCCCTCACCCGCCCGGGAACGTCCCCGGCCGGATGTAGCCGAACATGTGGCTGACCCAGTCGGGCTTGCCCAGCGGCACGCCCTTGTGGCGCAGGATCGTGTAGGCCGCCATGGTGTGGAAATAGAGCTGGGGCAGCGACCAGTCGCGGACGAACGGCGCGCCGGTCATGTCGAAGATGATGCCGTTGGGCATCTTCAGTTCCAGCTTCTTGTCGTCGACGCCGTCGAACGCCGAGGCCGGCGTCGCCTCCAGCCGGGCCACCGCATCGGCCAGTTGCGCCCGCAGGCCGTCGAAGTCCGTGGCGTCCTCGGCGGGCGCGAACGAGTCGGAGCCGGTGAGACGGCCCAGCAGATCGCTGGCCTGAGTGCAGGCGAAGCGCACCTGGGTCGACAGCGGGAACATGTCGGACGCCAGCCGTGCGTCGACCAGGTCCTGAGGCGACAGGCCGTTATCGGCCGCATAGGCCTCCGCCTTGGTCAGCTGGGCGGACATGCCCTTCAGCATCTGGACAAAGGTCGGGATCGCGAGCGTGTGCAGGTCCATGGGCTTTCCTCCGGTCTAGGCCGCAGGAAAGCGGACCGAGCATCGATGCGCCAACCCATAATTCACCGTGCGCCGATGGCGCTGCGAATTAGACCGAAGGCCCAAACCGCGCGACCAGATCGTACGCCTCGCCCGGGAACACCTGCCGGACGCGGGTGACATGCTGACCCTCGCGCCAGGTGCGGCGGTCGACGACCAGGCAGGCCGCGCCTTCGTCCAGGGCCAGCAGGCGCGCGTCGTCGGCGTCGGCGTTGACGGCGCTGATGCGGCTCTCAGCCTCGGTCCAGGCGACGTGCTCCAAGAGCCAGGCGCCAGGCGGGTGCGCGTCGAAGTCGGCGTCGGCCATCTCGGGCGCGGCCTTCAGCGAGACGAGGCGACGTTCCAGGGCGAAGGGCCGGCCGCCAGCGTCGTGGACGCCGTCCAGCGCCAGCAGCTTGCCGCCCGCCGCCAGCTCGACCTCCTCGGGGCTGTCGCGGTCCGCCGCCCGCACCGTGCGCGCCAGCAGGCGAAAGCCATAGGTCTCACCGCGCGCGACGATCTCGGACTGGATGTCGGGGATGTTCAGCACCGGCGCGTGGACGCGTGGCCGAGCCACGAACGAGCCTGCGCGCTTGCGGCGCACGATCAGCCCAGCCTCGACCAGGGCGGTCATGGCCTTGCTGACCGTCATCCGCGAACAACCGTACTCGGCCATCAGCTCCGCCTCGGTCGGCGCGCGATGGCCGGGCTCCCACTCGCCGGAGCGGATCCTGGCCTCGATCTCCGAGCGGATGCGCTGGTGCAGCGGCCCGGTCACGCCAACAGGGCCTTCAGGGTCTGGACGTAACGGGCCTGGATGGCCTCGCGGGCATGGTGGCGACCGCCGGAGACCAACTGCCTGCCGTGCCGCCAGACGGTGTCGATGCCGCCGCCGGCGAAGACCAGGCTGTCGATCAGGGTGTCGCCCGAGCGGCCGACCAGGTTCGGATGGTTGGCGTCCAAGGTGATGAAGTCCGCCGCCGCGCCGCGACGCAGACCGCCTCGGCCAACGCCGAGGGCCTGGCTGCCGCCGGTCACGGCCGCGCGCCACAGGTCGCCGCCCGTCGAGCGGCGCGGGCCGCCGGCCAGTACGTTGCGAGCCCGGCGGGTCAGGCGCTGGGCGTATTCCATGGTCCGCAATTCCTGGGCGGCGTCGATCACGATGTTGGAGTCGGTGCCGATTCCGAAAGCGCCGCCAGCGGCCAGATAGTCCGGTGTCGGAAAGACCCCGTCGCCGAGATTGGCTTCCGTCACCGGGCACAGGCCCGCCGTCGCGCCGCTCTTGGCCAGGCGCTCGGTCTCGGTGGCGTTGATGTGGGTGGCGTGGATCAGGCACCACCGCTTGTCGACCTCGGTGTGGTTCATCAGCCAGCGGACGGGACGCTGGCCGGTGGCGGCCAGGCAGTCGTCGACCTCCTTGGTCTGCTCGGCCACGTGCATGTGGATTGGCCCGCCGGCGGCCAGCGGGATGAGGGCGTTCAGCTCCTCGCCGGTCACCGCGCGCAGACTGTGCGGCGCGACGCCCACCACCGCGTCAGAGAGCGGCGCGACGATCTCGCGGCAGGCCTCAACCAGCCGCGCGAAGGCGTCGACGTCGTGGATGAAGCGCTTCTGGCCGTCCGTAGGCGGCAGGCCGCCGAAGTTACTGTGGGCGTAGAACACCGGCAGCAGGGTCAGGCCGATGCCGGTCTCCTCGGCCGCCGCCGCCATCCGCGCCGCCATCTCGGCCGGGTTGTCGTAGAACCCGCCGTCGGGCGCGTGGTGCAGGTAGTGGAACTCGCCCACCCGCGTGAAGCCGCCCTCCAGCATCTCGACCTGGCCCATGGCGGCGATGGCCTGGGCCATGTCGGGGTCCAGCCGCTCCAGGAAGCGGTACATGACCTCGCGCCAAGTCCAGAAGTTGTCCCCCGTCTCGCCCCGCGTCTCGGCTAAGCCGGCCATGGCGCGCTGGAAGGCGTGGCTGTGGACATTGCCCAGGCCCGGCAGGGCGGGACCGAGGCGCTGAGCGTCGCCGGCCGAGGCATCCGTATCGATCCGGGCGATGCGGCCGTCGGTGATCGTGAACTTCACGCCGCGCGCCCAGCCGTCGGCCAGCAGGGCGCTCTCGCACCAGACGACCGTCGAGGATTCAGTCGGATTCTGCGCGTCGGTCACTGGACAAGCCTCATCGTTCGCAAATATGTCTATACATATTGAAGCGCGCCGCAAGGGCCGGCTCGCGCGGTTGGGAGGCCAGCTCATGCGCTGTGATCGGGTGTGGATCAACGCCCGCCTCGCCACCCTGGCTTCGAATTGCGAAGGCCTGGGCGTGGTCGAGGACGGCGTCGTCGCCAGCCTGGACGGCGCCATCGCCTATGCTGGTCCCGCCGGGGACGCACCCGCCTTCGAGGCCGCCGAGACCATCGACGTCGACGGCCGCTGGATCACTCCTGGCCTGGTCGATCCGCATACCCACCTCGTCTTCGCCGGCGACCGCGCTCACGAGTTCGAGCTGCGCCTGGCCGGCGCCTCCTACGAGGAGATCGCCCGGTCCGGCGGCGGCATCGTCTCGACCATGCGCGCCACCCGCGCCGCCTCGGAAGCCGAACTGGTCCAGGCCGCCCTGCCCCGTCTCGACGCCCTGATCGCCGAGGGCGTCACCACGGTCGAGATCAAGTCCGGCTATGGCCTATCCCTCGACGATGAGATCAAGAGCCTGCGCGCCGCCCGCGCCCTCGCCGACATCCGCCGCGTCGGGGTCAACACGACCTTCCTGGGCGCCCACGCCCTGCCGCCGGAGTATCGCGACGACAAGGACGGCTACATCGCCCTGGTCTGCGAAAAGATGATCCCGGCCATCGCCGCGCGCGGCCTGGCCGATGCGGTCGACGGCTTCTGCGAAGGCATCGGCTTCTCGCCCGACCAGATCCGCCGCGTGTTCGAGACCGCCCGCAGCCACGGTCTGCCCGTCAAGCTGCACGCCGAGCAGCTGTCGAACCTCCACGGCGCGTCGCTCGCCGCCGAGTTCGACGCCCTGTCGGCCGACCACCTGGAGCACCTGGACGAAGCCGGGATCGCCGCCATGGCCGCCTCGGGCACGGTCGCGACCCTGCTGCCCGGCGCCTACTACTTCACGCGCGAGCACAAGGCGCCGCCGATCGCGGCCCTGCGCGCGGCCGGCGTGCCGATGGCCCTGGCCACCGACTGCAATCCCGGCACCTCGCCCCTGACCTCGCCGCTGCTGGTCATGAACATGGCCGCCACCCTCTTCCGGATGACCGTCGAGGAGTGCCTGGCCGGCGTGACGCGCGAGGCCGCGCGGGCGCTGGGGCTGCTGCACGATCGCGGGACGCTGGAGGCCGGCAAGGCCTGCGATCTCGCCATCTGGGACGTCGAGCGTCCCGCCGAACTTGTCTATCGCATGGGCTTCAACCCGCTCCATGCCCGCGTGTGGAGAGGCCTGTGACCGAGCTTGTTCTGAACCCCGGCGACGTGCCGCTGGCCGAGTGGAAGGCGATCTATCGCGGGGCTTCGGCGCGCCTGGCCGAGACCGCCTGGCCGGTGATCGCCGAGAGCGCGGCGGCCGTGCGGCGCATCCTGGCCAAGGGCGAGCCGGTCTACGGCATCAACACCGGCTTCGGGAAACTGGCCAGCGTCCGCATCGGCGACGCCGACCTGGAGACCCTGCAGCGCAACATCGTCCTGTCGCATGCGGCGGGCGTGGGCGAGCCGTCGCCGGTTCCGGTCATCCGCCTGATGATGGCCCTGAAGCTGGCCAGCCTGGCGCAGGGCGCTTCGGGCGTGCGGGTCGAGACCGTGCGGATGCTGGAGGAGATGCTGGTCGAGGGCCTCACCCCGGTGATCCCCTGCCAGGGCTCGGTCGGCGCCTCGGGGGACCTGGCGCCGCTGTCGCACATGGCCGCGACCATGATCGGGGTCGGCGAGATCTTCGTCGGCGGTGAGCGGCTGCCGGCGGCGCAGGCCCTGGCGCAGGCGGGTCTGGAGCCCCTGACCCTGGGTCCGAAGGAAGGTCTGGCCCTCCTCAACGGCACCCAGTTCTCGACCGCCAACGCCTTGGCGGGCCTGTTCGAGGCCGAGTTGCTGTTCCAGTCGGCCCTGGTCACCGGCGCGCTCTCGACCGAAGCCGCCAAGGGCTCGGACACGCCGTTCGACCCGCGCATCCACACGCTGCGCCGCCACGCCGGCCAGATCGAGACCGCCGCCGCCCTTCGCGGCCTGATGGCGACCTCCGAGATCCGCGCCTCGCACCTGAAGGAGGACGAGCGCGTCCAGGACCCCTACTGCCTGCGCTGCCAGCCGCAGGTGATGGGCGCGGCGCTGGATGTGCTGCGCCAGGCCGCCACGACCCTGGCGACCGAGGCCAATTGTGTTTCCGACAATCCGCTGATCTTCCCGGAAGCCGACGAGGCGCTGTCGGGCGGCAATTTCCACGCCGAGCCGGTGGCCTTCGCCGCCGACATGATCGCCCTGGCCGTCTGCGAGATCGGCTCGATCGCCGAGCGCCGCATCGCCATGCTGGTCGACCCGGCGCTGTCGGGCCTGCCCGCCTTCCTGACGCCCAAGCCGGGCCTGAACTCCGGCTTCATGATCCCGCAGGTCACCGCCGCCGCCCTGGTCTCGGAGAACAAGCAGAAGGCCTATCCGGCCAGCGTCGACTCGATCCCGACCTCGGCCAACCAGGAAGACCACGTCTCGATGGCCGCCCACGGCGCGCGGCGCCTGATGGGCATGGTCGAAAACGCCACGGCGGTGCTGGGCATCGAACTGCTGGCCGCGGCGCAGGGGTGTGATTTCCACGCCCCGCTGCGGTCGAGCGACGCGTTGGAAGCGGTACGGAAGTTGACCCGCGCCGAGGTTCCGCACCTGAACGACGACCGGCACTTCCACCCGGACATGGAGGCGGCCAACGCCCTGGTCCGGTCGGGCGCGGTGATCGCGGCGGCGGGCGAGCTGCCGGGGCTCGTCGCGTGAGCTGGCTGCAGGTCACGCGCGGCGACGCCCCGCTGATCGTCAGTCTGCCCCACACCGGGACCGAGATCCCGCCGGACATCGAGGCCGGCCTCGTCTCCCCCTGGCTGGCCCGCAAGGACGCCGACTGGTGGGTCGACCGGCTCTACGCCTTCGCGGAGGGGATGGGCGCGACGATCGTGCGGACGGCGATCTCGCGGACGGTCATCGACGTCAATCGCGACCCGTCGGGCGCCTCGCTCTATCCGGGCCAGGCGACGACGGAGCTGTGTCCAACCACCACCTTCGACGGCGAGCCGCTGTATCGCGACGGTGGCCCCAATCAGGCCGAGATCGACCGGCGTCGCACCGCTTACTTCGAGCCCTACCACGCCGCCCTGCGCGAGGAGATCGACCGCCTGCGCGGGCTGCATCCGACCGTGGTGCTCTACGAGGCCCACTCGATCCGCTCGCTCGTCCCGCGCCTGTTCGACGGCGAGCTGCCGCAGTTCAATCTCGGCACCAATAGCGGCGCGTCCTGCGCCGAGGCCCTGACCACCGCCGTCGAGGCCGCCTGCGACGCCTCGGGGCGCTCGCGCGTCACCAACGGCCGCTTCAAGGGCGGCTGGACGACGCGCCACTATGGCCAGCCCTCCACCGGCGTCCACGCCATCCAGATGGAGCTGGCCTGCCGGGGCTACATGGACGATCCGGCCGAAGCCCCGACACCCGACACCTGGCCCACGCCCTTCCACGCCGACCACGCCGAGCCGCTACGCGCGGTGCTCGAAGACGTCCTCAACGCCTGTTTGGACTTCGCGAACACAGCCTGACCGCGCCGCGAAACCTCGCCCTTCGACAGGCTCAGGGTGAGGTTTCGAATTGTCGCCCCGAGCCTTCAGTAGCCCTCATCCTGAGCTTGTCGAAGGACGAGGGCGGCCCGCCGAAAGACCGATCATGACCCGCCGCGACAACACCCGCGTCATCCGCCCCGCCACCGGGACCGAGCTTTCCGCCAAGTCGTGGCTGACCGAAGCCCCGCTGCGGATGCTGATGAACAATCTGCATCCCGACGTCGCCGAGCGCCCGGAGGAGTTGGTCGTCTATGGCGGCATCGGCCGCGCCGCGCGCGACTGGGAGAGCTACGACAAGATCGTCGAGACCCTGCGCCGGCTTGAGGACGACCAGACCCTGCTGGTCCAGTCCGGCAAGCCGGTCGGCGTCTTCCGCACGCATGCGGACGCTCCGCGCGTGCTGATCGCCAACTCCAACCTGGTGCCGCGCTGGGCCAACTGGGAGCACTTCAACGAGCTCGATAAGAAGGGCCTGGCCATGTATGGCCAGATGACCGCCGGCTCGTGGATCTATATCGGCGCCCAGGGCATCGTTCAGGGCACCTACGAGACCTTCGTCGAGATGGGCCGCCAGCACTATGCCGGCGACCTGTCGGGCAAGTGGCTGCTGACGGCGGGTCTGGGCGGCATGGGCGGGGCCCAGCCGCTCGCGGCGGTGATGGCCGGCGCCTCGTGCCTGGCCATCGAGTGCCAGCCCTCGCGGATCGAGATGCGCCTGCGCACTAGCTATCTCGACAAGTCGACCGACAGCCTCGACGAGGCCCTGGCCTGGATCGAAGAGTCCTGCGCCGCCAAGACGCCTATCTCTGTCGGCCTCTTGGGCAACGCCGCCGAGCTGCTGCCGCAGATGTTCAAGCGCGGCATCCGCCCTGACCTGCTGACCGACCAGACCAGCGCCCACGACCCGATCAACGGCTACCTGCCGGCCGGCTGGACTCTGGACCAATGGGCCGACGCGAAAGAGCGCGATCCGGAAAGCGTCAACAAGGCCGCCCGCGCCTCGATGGCCGTGCACGTCAAGGCGATGCTGGACTTCCAGGCCGCCGGCGTCCCGACCGTCGACTACGGCAACAACATCCGCCAGATGGCGCTGGAGGAAGGCGTCGCGAACGCCTTCGATTTCCCGGGCTTCGTGCCGGCCTATATCCGCCCGCTGTTCTGCCAGGGCGTCGGCCCATTCCGCTGGGCGGCGCTGTCGGGAGATCCGGAAGACATCGCCAAGACCGACGCCAAGGTAAAGGAACTGATCCCGGACAATCCGCACCTGCACAACTGGCTCAACATGGCGGGCCAGAAGATCAAGTTCCAGGGCCTGCCGGCGCGTATCTGCTGGGTCGGCCTCGGCGACCGTCACCGCCTGGGCCTGGCCTTCAACGCGATGGTCGCCAGCGGCGAGCTGAAGGCCCCGATCGTCATCGGCCGCGACCACCTCGACTCGGGCTCGGTCGCCTCGCCCAACCGCGAGACCGAGGCGATGAAGGACGGCTCGGACGCGGTGTCGGATTGGCCGTTGCTGAACGCCCTGCTGAATACCGCCTCGGGCGCGACCTGGGTGTCGCTGCACCATGGCGGCGGGGTCGGCATGGGCTTCTCGCAGCACTCGGGCATGGTGATCGTCTGCGACGGCACCGAAGCCGCCGCCAAGCGTATCGAGCGCGTGCTGTGGAACGACCCGGCGACCGGCGTCATGCGCCACGCCGACGCGGGCTACGACATCGCCCTCGACTGTGCGCGGGACAAGGGCCTGGACCTGCCGGCGATTCTCTAACCCCAGAAAAGTCCACGGCTCAGCTTGCTCCCGGGGCCTCGCCCCTTAAGGTCCCCGGCGTGACTGGGGACCCTGACGTCTTCCGCTTCATACGCGAGCACATCCGCTCGGTATGGGCGCTGGAGCTTCTGCTGAAGCTCAAGGCCGACCCCGAGCGGTGCTGGTCGGCGGACGCGCTCGTCGAGGCGATGCGGGCCAGCCACGCGCTGGTCGACGGCAATCTCGACGCCCTGACCGCCGCCGGCCTGATCGTGCCGGACGACGCCGGCTGCTTCCGCTATCGCCCCGCCGCCCCGGCCCTGGCCGCCCTCTGCGACGAGCTGGAGGAGGCCTATCGCGTGAAGCCGGTGACGGTGATCCGCTGGATCTCGACGCCGGTGGAACGCCTGCAGTCGCTGGCCGACGCGTTCAAATTCACCAGCAAGGGAGGCGACAAGTGACACCCGCCGTCGTCTACGGCCTGTGCCTGGCCGCCAGCCTCACCTGCGCCGGACTGCTGACCCGGGCGTGGCTCAAGGCCCGTACGCGCCTGCTGCTGTGGACCGCCATCTCGTTCGGCTTCCTGGCCCTGAACAACCTGCTGCTGGTCGTGGACCTGGTGCTGCTGCCGGTGCAGGTCGAGCTGTGGTGGCCGCGCCAGCTGGCCCTGGTCGCGGCGATCGGCGTGCTGGTCTACGCCTTCATCTGGGAGGTGGACCAATGACTCCAATCGAAGGCCTGGTCGCGGGCGCTCTGGCCACCGGCTTTCTGGTGCTGGCGGCGTTCTTCCTGCGCTTTTGGGGGCGAACGCGGGACGGTCTGTTCCTGGCCTTCTCGGCGGCCTTCGCCCTGATGGCGCTGAACCAGGCGCTGCCGGTGATCCTGGGCATACCGCAGGAGGAACGCGGCGGCATCTACCTGATCCGCCTGGCTGCTTTCCTGCTGATCATCGTGGCCGTGGTCGGCAAGAACCTGCGACGCGGGCCGGAAGCCTAGCCTTCGAGGAAAGCCTCGACTTCGCGGCGGCTGGGCATCGACGGCGCCGCGCCGGCCTTCTGGACGGACAGGGCGGCCGCGCCGTTGGCCAGTTCGACGGCCTCGCGCAGGTCCATGGCCGAGGCCAGGGCGGCGGCCAGCGAGCCGCAGAAGCAGTCGCCCGCGCCGACGGTGTCGACGGCCTTGACCTTCTTGCCCTCGACCAGGAACGCCTCGTCGCGGCGTACGGCGGCGACGCCGGCCGAACCCAGGGTGACGATGATCGTCTGGTCCGGGCGGCTCATCAGCTTGCGGGCGGCGATCGAGACCTCCTCAAGGCGCGACGGCTCGCGGGCCAGCTTGGCGTAGGTCGCCAGCTCGGTCTGGTTCAGGATCAGGATGTCGGTCAGCGGGAACAGGGCCGCGCCCTGCGGCAGGGCCGGAGCGGCGTTCAGCATCCGCAGCGCGCCCTTGGCCGCGCCGGTGCGGAACAGGGTCTCGATGGCGGTGGCCGGGGTCTCCAGCTGGCAGAGCAGGACGCGCTGGCCCTCGATCGGGGTCGCGGAGACCTGCTGCGGCGTCACCATGGCGTTGGCGCCGGCGGTGACGACGATCATGTTCTCGGCGCTGTCGGCGACCCAGACGTGGGCCTGGCCGGTCGGGACGCCTTCCAGCTCCATGACGTCGGCCACCTGCACGCCGTAGCCGGCCAGCTTGGCCTTCAGGCTCTTGCCGCTGTCGTCGCCGCCGACGGCGCCCATCAGCCGGGTCGGCGCGCCCATGCGGGCGGCGGCCACCGCCTGGTTGGCGCCCTTGCCGCCCAGGAACAGCTCCAGCGAAAGACCGGCCACCGTCTCACCCGGGCGAGGCAGGTCGTCCACCCGGGCCACGGCGTCCAGATTGATCGAGCCGAGAACGAATACAGTCATGGTCTTGGTCTTCTAGAAGTCTTGATCACTTTTGGCCGGGGCCTAACCGCCGCCGCCACGCTGGAAGCTCTCCACGAGGCTGCCGCAAACGAGTCGCCAGCCGTCCACTAGCACAAAGAAGATGAGCTTGAACGGCAGACTGATCGTCGCCGGCGGCAACATCATCATGCCCATGCTCATCAGCACGCTGGCGACGACCAGGTCGATGACCAGGAACGGGATGAACAGCAGGAAGCCGATCTCGAACGCGCGCTTCAGCTCCGAGATCATGAAGGCCGGCGTCACCACCTGCAGCGGCAGTTCCTGGGCGTTCTTGGTCTGGGGCGTCTTGGAGAGGCGCACGAACAGGGCGAGGTCGTCCCGATTGACCTGGCGCAGCATGAACCCCTTCACCGGGCCGCCGGCCGCCTCGAAGGCCTCGGGCAGCTCCATCTGGTGGTCCAGCAGCGGCTTGATCCCCGCGTCGTAGGACTTCTCGAAGGTCGGGCCCATGACGATGGCGGTCAGGAACAGGGCCAGGCTGATGATCACCGGGTTCGGCGGGCTCTGCTGGATGCCGATGGCGGTGCGCAGCAGGCCCAGCACCACCACGATCCGCACGAACGAGGTGGTCATGATCACGATGGACGGGGCCAGCGACAGCACCGTCATCAGGCCGACCAGCTGGACGACCCGGTCGGTCAGGCCCGCGCCGGTGCCCAGATTGATGTTCACCGCCGACTGGGCCATGGCCGCGGCGGGCATGATCCCGAAGGCGATCGCCGCCAGCACGGACACGATCGCGGCCCGGCGGAGGTCTTCCGGCTTCGCGCCCGTCACGCTCTTGATCAGGTCGCGCATCAGACCACGGGCTCCGGTGCTTTGATGGTCGACGCGGTAGCGGACTTGGCGGCCTTCGGGTCGGGGACCCAGTCCAGCAGCTTGCCGTCGCCCAGCAGCACCATGCGCTCCTCGCCGTCCAGGCTGACCACCACCAGGCGGCGGGTCGGGTCGAGGGCCAGGCTCTCGACAATCCTCAAGCGGCGATCCTGGCGCGCGGCGACCATGCGGCCGATGGCTTCGGGCCCGTACTTGCGCAGGCCCCAGGCGGCCAAGCCGATCAGACCCAGCGTGAAGGCCAGGGCCGCGAGGGCGCGGATGAATTCGATGGGGTCCATGGGCCGCCCAAAAGCGAGACAACTTGGCGCAGGCAAAACGTGCCTACGGTCCTGGTGTGCCTGAGGGTTCTTAATGCCGAATTAACCCTGTTTCTTCACCATGATCGTCATGGGTCCGGACGACATCCCCCTCTTCAGCATGCTCAAGAGCCGCCTCGGTTATCTGACCGAGCGCCAGAAGCTTGTCGCCCAGAATGTCGCCAACGCGGACACCCCCGGTTACCGCCCGCATGACCTGAAGGCCTACAGCTTCCAGGCCTCGCTGATGAACCAGGCCTCGGGCCCGGTCTATCGCGGTGGCAAGGCGGCCCCGACCTCGGGCGTGACCATGATGGCCACCTCGAACTCGCACATGGCCCCGTCGAACGCCCCCAGCGCCTGGCGGGCGACCTCGGGCGCCGACTCGGAAACGACCCTCGACGGCAACGCGGTCTCGCTCGAGGACCAGATGCTCAAGATGACCGACGCGCGGATGAACTACGACGCGGCGATCACCTTCTACCAGAAGTCCATGAACATGCTGCGCATGGCCGCGCGCAAGCCGAACGGCTGAGGACGTAACCGATGCCTGAGATCAAATCGAACTCGCTGGCCACCATGGCCGTGGCCTCTTCGGCCCTCCGCGCCCAGCAGGGCCGCATGCGGGTCATCGCGGAAAACCTGGCCAACGCCAACTCGACCTCGCGAACCGCCGGCGGCGATCCCTACCGCCGTCAGGTCCCGGTGTTCCAGCCGACCAAGGTCGCGGGCGCCGAGGGCGTGCAGATGCTGCGCGTCGATCCGGACCAGAGCGACTTCAAGACCGAGTACGACCCCGGCAACCCGGCCGCCGACGCCAAGGGCTACGTCAAGCTGCCCAACGTCAATTCGCTGGTCGAGGCGCTGGACATGAAGGAGGCGCAGCGCGCCTACGAAGCCAACCTCAACGTCATCGAGACCGCGCGCTCCATGCAGTCGCGCACGCTCGACATCCTCAAGAAGTAGGGGCTAGGCCATGATCACCGCGCTCGCCGCCGCCAAGGCCTATGCCTCGCAAGGCGCCATGGGGATCGGTTCCGTCGGCTCGATCGGCGGCTCGGACAAGAAGGGCGGCATCGACTTCGGCGACCTGCTGAAGTCGACCATGGATGGCGCCACCAAGGCCTCCAAGGTCGCCGAGCACAAGATCGCCGACCAGGTGGCCGGCAAGGCCGAACTGGTCGATGTCGTCACCGCCATCAGCTCGGCCGAGGCCAGCCTGGAAACCGTGATGGCCGTCCGCGACCAGGTCATCTCGGCGTACCAGGAAATCATGCGGATGCCGATCTAAGGGCTGTTGGCGCAAATACGCCTCAACCTTCGCGGTCAGCGCTTTTAAACCGCAATCCAAGAGATATCGTCTCCCGAGTCGTCGGGGGACCGGATGTATAAAGCGTATTTCGCCGCTGCGCTGCTGGCCGCGCAGCAGGTCGCCCAGCAGACGGCGCCAAGCGGCGCCAAGGACCAGACCGCAGTCTCGGACGTCGTCGTCCAGGCCGCCCGTCCCGAAGCCGTCGCCCGCATCGACCGCAACGTCTACGACATCAAGAACGACCCCCAGGCCAAGGGCGCGCCCCTGCTCGACATCCTGGGCAAGCTGCCGTCGGTCAATGTGACGCCGACCGGCCGCGTCCAGCTGCTGGGCGCCTCGGGCGTCAGCGTGATGGTCGACGGCAAGCCGGTCTCGTCCGACAAGCTGGGGGCCATGAGCGGGGCCGACGTCGACAAGATCGAGGTCATGACCAACCCCTCGGCCCAATACGCCGCCCAGGGCTCGGCCGGGATCATCAACATCGTCACCCGCAAGCGCTACGGCCCCGGCTGGACGGGCGCGGTGACGGCGCGCGCGGAGAACGACGGCGAGGTCGAGCTGGTGCTGAACCCGACCCTGGCCTTGGGCAAGTGGTCGGTCGGCGGCTCCCTGACGGTGGGCCGGGCCAAGCAGGAATCCAGCACGCGTCGGACCCGGACCCTTACGCCCGGCGGCGCGCCTCGGGAGACACGGACCGAGGACGGCCAGACCGAACAGAGCGGCGATCGCCTGTTCGGCGACCTCAAGGTCACCTACCGCCCGACCGAGCGCCGGCTGCTGACCCTGACCGGGGAGGTCTTCGCTAACGACTGGGACCGGAACACGACCCGCGCCTTCGACTCCGACGCCCCCGCCTTCGCGGACTATGTCGAGCGCCAGGATGGCGACTGGCGCTACAGGTCATCGGGCGTCGGCGCTGTCTACGAATGGACCGGCCTGCGTGAAGGCGAGACCTTGAAGCTGGAAGGGTCCCTCGACCGGTCGCGCTTTCGCACGGACAACGCCTACGAGAACGTCTTCGCGACCCGAAGCCGGCGCTTCGCGGCGCTGGACGACGCCTTGAGCCACCGGGCCGAAGTGAAGCTGGACTACGCCCGCCCCTTCGGCGCCAAGCAGCTTCTGAGCACTGGCGCGGCCTGGTCGCGCGACGACGAGAATCTCCAGACCGCCTTCTCCAATCCAGCCGCGGACCCCGGCCTGGTCGCCAGCTTCGATCGGCGGCTGCAGGGGCGGCGCGACCTGGCGGCGGCCTATGCGACCTTCCAGTTCCCGCTCGGCCCCTGGACCGCCCTGCCCGGCCTGCGGGTCGAGGCCGACGACTTCGCGGTGACCGCGTCAGGGCGCAGGGTCGACAGGAAGGCGACCGACCTCTTCCCCAGCCTGCATCTCAGCCGGTCTCTGGCCAAGGACCTGGGCGTGCGGCTCAGCTACTCCCGGCGCATTCAGCGGCCGGACGCCAGCCGCCTGGATCCGTCGGTGAACTACGACGGCAGCACCAAGGCCTCGGCCGGCAATCCCGACCTGAAGGCGGTGACGACCCACGCCTACGAGGCGCGGCTGGACTACAAGATCAAAGGCCAGGGCCTGAACGTGACGCTCTACGACCGCGAGCAGGACGGCGTGTGGAGCAGCGTCACCGCGCTCACGCCCGAAGGCGTCGCGCTGTCCACCACCATCAACGGCGGCCGCGCCGTCGACCGGGGCGCCGAGGTGTCCGCCCGGGGGCCGCTGGGCGCGCGCTGGAAGTACGCCGCGACCCTGAACCTCTATCAGCACGAGGGCTTGGTGCGCGAAGGCGGGCTAACCCGATCGCTGACCCGCACCAACTACGGCGGCAATGGCCAGCTGGACTACAGCGCCCCGGCCAGGGGCGAGCGCGAGGGCGACCAGGTTCAGCTGGCCCTGCGCTATTTCGGCCCGGAGCGCGCGCTGCAGAACCGCTATTCGGACTATCTCCGCGTCGACCTCACCTGGCGGCGCGCGCTGACCCGCAAGGTCTCGGCTATCCTGGTGGTCACCGACCTGCTGGACACCGGCCATTCGCGCGGCTGGAACACCGGAACCGATTTCGTCGAGATCTCGGAAACCCGCGAGCCCGCGCCTCGCGCGCGCCTGTCCCTGACCTACAAGCTGGGCGGCGGCTCCTGAGCGGACAAAAGAAAGGCCGCGTCCCGGAGGGCGCGGCCTTTAGGTCGTTCAGGGGAGAAAGAACAACGAAAACGCTACGCCTACTCAGAAGTGGAGGAACGCCTTGGCCGCCGTCAGCAGGCCGCCCCAGATCACCGCGTTGAGCACCGAGGCCAGCAGCACCGCGAAGCCGAGAGGCCATTGGCGGGCGCGACGCAGGGGACGCGGATCGAACGAACGGGCTTGCGACGCAACAGGCATGAAACGCTCCTTGGAACCTGTCGCCATGGTCGAGATTGACTCGGCCCGTGCGAACCGGGCGACCTGTCGCGCGCCGCCTTGTCGCACCTTGGATTTGCTTCAACGCTTGGAGGGGGTGACACGTTGATTCTGTTCGCGCCCCCTGGAGCCCGCATGACCGACGCCATCGCTCTCGACCGGGTCAGCAAGTCGTACGGCGGACAGGCCGTGCTGGCGCCGACCTCGCTGTCGGTCGCCAAGGGCGCTTTCGTCGCCCTGGTCGGCGGCTCGGGCGCGGGCAAGACCACCCTGCTGAAGTTGATGAATGGCCTGTCGCCCCCCACCTCGGGGCGCGTGCTGATCGACGGCGCGGACATCGCCGCGCGGCCTGGTCCGGAACTGCGGCGGGGGATCGGCTATGTCTTCCAGGAGATCGGCCTCTTTCCGCACCTGACCGTGGCCCAGAACATCGGCGTGACCCCGACCCTTCTGGGCTGGCCGGTCGCCGAGATCGCCGCGCGGATCGACGAACTGCTCGACCTGGTGGCCCTGCCGCGCGAGATCGCCGGCCGCGCGCCGTCGGAACTCTCCGGCGGCCAGCGGCAGCGGGTGGGCGTGGCCCGAGCCCTCGCCGCCCGGCCCTCGATCCTGCTGATGGACGAGCCGTTCGGGGCGCTGGATCCGGTGACCCGCGTCGCGCTCGCCGACGATGTCCGCCGCCTGCACGAGACCTTGGGCCTGACCACGGTCATGGTCACCCACGACGTCGGCGAGGCCCTGCTGCTGGCCGACGCGGTGGTGGTGATGGCGAGCGGCAAGGTGCTGGCCCAGGCGCCGCCGCGCGACCTCCTCGCGGGTCACCCGGACCCGGTCGTCGCCGACCTGATCGCCGCGCCGCGCAGGCAGGCGCAACGCCTCTCGGAGCTGGCCCGTGGCTGACCATCTGGACGCTGCCCTCGCCGCCCTGCCCGAGCGCCTGGGCTGGCACGTGACCCTCTCGGCCTCGGCCCTGGCCCTGGGCCTGGCCATCGCCCTGCCGCTGGGGATCGCGGCCGCGCGCAGCCCGCGCCTGAAGTGGATCGCCCTGGCGACCGCCGGCCTGGTCCAGACCATCCCCAGCCTGGCCCTGCTGGCGCTGTTCTATCCGCTGCTGCTGCTGCTCTCGGGCCTGGCCGCCAGGGTGCTGGGGCATGGCTTCCCGGCCCTGGGCTTCCTGCCCTCGCTGCTGGCCCTGACCCTGTACTCGATGCTGCCGATCCTGCGGAACGCGGCGGCGGGGGTCTCCGGCGTCGATCCGGCCGTGGTCGAGGCCGCGCGCGGGGTCGGCATGACCGATCGCCAGCGCCTGTGGCGGGTCGAGCTGCCCCTGGCCGCGCCGGTGATCATGGCCGGGGTGCGCACGGCCGCCGTCTGGACGATCGGGGCGGCGACGCTGTCGACACCGGTCGGCCAGACCTCGCTGGGCGACTACATCTTCTCCGGCCTGCAGACCGAGGATTGGGTGGCGGTGCTGGTCGGCTGCGCGGCTTCGGCGGGCCTGGCGCTGATCGTCGACGCTCTCCTGGGCCTGATCGAGACCGGGGTCGCCAGGCGGGACGCTCGGCGCCTGTGGATTGGCGGCGCGGGCCTGGCGCTAGGCCTGCTGGCAGCCATCGCGCCCCTGGCCGGCGCGGCGCTGTCGCAAGGCCGGCCGACCTATGTGATCGGGGCCAAGAACTTCTCCGAGCAGTACATCCTCGCCGAACTGATGGCCGACCGCCTGGAGGCCAAGGGCGCGGCCGTCCAGCAGCGCGTGAACCTGGGCTCGGCCGTCGCCTATCGCGCCCTCGCAGCCGGAGAACTGGACGCCTATGTCGACTATTCCGGCACCCTCTGGGCGAATGTCCTGAACCGCCAGGACAACCCCGGCCGCCAGGCCGTGCTGGACGGCCTGCGCACCGAGTTGAAGGCCCGCGACGGCGTCGTGCTGCTCAGCGCCCTGGGCTTCGAGAACGCCTACGCCCTGGCCATGCGCCGAGACCGCGCCGAGCAGCTGGGCGTGAAGACCCTGGCCGATCTCGCAGCCAAGGCGCCGGACCTCGTCATGGGCGGCGACCTGGAGTTCTTCTCGCGACCGGAGTGGAAGAGCGTCGAGACGACCTACGGCCTGCGCTTCAAGGCCAGGCGCCAGTTCCAGCCGACCTTCATGTACCGGGCGCTGGAGAGCCGCGAGGCCGATGTCATCTCGGCCTTCTCCAGCGACGGCCGCATCGCCGCCGACGACCTGGTGCTGCTCGGCGATCCCAAGGGCGCCCTGCCGCCCTATGACGCGGTGATCCTGGTCTCGCCAAAGCGCGCGAACGATCGCCGGCTGATCCAGGCGCTGAAGCCGCTGGGCGACAGCATCGACGTGAAAGCCATGCAGGCGGCCAACTACGCCGTCGATCGCGATGTAGGGAAGAAGAGCCCGGCCGAAGCCGCCAAGCTGCTGGCGCGTTAGGCCGGCTCGGATATTCAGCCTTGTGCGCTCACACATCCGCTCATCCCCGCGAAGGCGGGGACCCAAGCGGGATCGACCGGTTGCCCCAGCGGCGCCATCAACTTGAAAGTCAGCTTAGGTCCCCGCCTTCGCGGGGATGAGCGGGCGTTTGTGGGTTAGGCCGCGCGGATGCCCGAGAAGCCTTCGGACTGGGCGCCGACCACGGCGTCGTAGCCGAGGATCATGTCGACGTCCTTGCCGTTGCTGGCCAGCGGCAGGCGCAGCCACAGGATCGACATGTGCGGCGAGCCGCGCCAGGCCAGGCTGTGGACGCCGACGCCGGGGCGACGTTCATCGACCACCTTGTCCAGCTCCTTGCGCCAGTAGTCGAAGGCGGCGGTGTTGTAGACGTCGCCGATCATGCGGCCGGTGATCTCGCGGCCATAGACGCCGTAGAGACCGGTGCCCGCCAGACGCAGGCGATAGTCGCGATCACTGTCGCTCACGACGTCGATCAACGACACCGTCGGCAGCAGCCGCTTCATGCTCGTGGGTTGCAGGTCGACGCGCGCGGGGAGGCTCGCCCCCCGACGGAGGGACGCCCAGTAGGCGAACATCTCCTGATGAGCGCGGGCCGCCGAAGCGGATGCGCTCAATTGCGCGGACATCTTCAGAGTCCTTAACAAGCTATTGGAATCACTTCGATTCACTATCGCTTAAGGAACGAATCGGCGGCAAGTGAAAACTTGTCGCGCGACAAGATTCCCGGGGAGAGTCAACCGCCAAGAGAAACGCCCGCCATCCGGACTCGGATGACGGGCGTTCAATTTTCCGTGGCCCCGACAAGGCCAAGCTTTTGTTCCGACTCGGCTATTTGCCTTTGCGAGCCGGCTTACGGCCGCCTTGGCCGAGGCCCATCTGCTTGGCCAGGTTCGAACGCGCCTCAGCGTAGTTCGGGGCGACCATCGGGTAGTCCTTGGGCAGGTTCCACTTCGCGCGGTAGTCTTCCGGCGTCATGTCGTACTTGGTGCGCAGGTGGCGCTTCAGCGACTTGAACTTCCGGCCGTCCTCCAGACAGACCAGGAAGTCCGGCGTGATCGACTTCTTGACCGGGACCGCGGGCTCTTTCGGCGCAGGCGTCGGTTCGGCGACCGGAGCGCCGACGGTGGCGAGGGCGGCGTGCACTTGCTTGATCAGGGCCGGCAGGTCGGCGGTGGTGACCACGTTGTTGCCGACATAGGCGGAGACGATGCCCGCCGTCATCTCGATCAGGTCGGATTGATCTTCCATAAAGCCTCGCCCGTCGCAAAATCTTTTGCTGATGCGGCTGATTCCAGGATCAGTCGAGGCGTGCATACAAACATTGTCGACTCCGGGCAATACGCACCCGGCAAGAGATTATCTGTAATAACCAGTGTTCTCCAGAGACGCTCAACCGGTCACATTACAGGTAAGTAAGGTTGAGTTCCTGAAGGACGGGCGGTAGCGGCCCCGAGAGACCGACGATATCCGAGGCTTAACGCCCGAAATCGCGTGACAGCGCCAACATCGCCGCCCGTTGCGGCGCCGAGTATTCGTCGACAGCGGCTTCGTCGCCTTCGCGGATGGCCTTCAGCAGCGCCGGCGTCAGGGCCGAGGTCAGCGACCAGTTCCAGTAGCGCAGCACGGTCTGGGCCCGATCGACGGCGATGGCGTCGTAGACGGTCAGCACCCGCTCCAGGGCGTGGTCCAGCGCGCCGGAACGATCGACCTCCTGGCGGCGCAGGCCCCGCCACAGCTGGCGTATGCAATTGCGCGGCAGGCCCGTGGCCTTGCACAGGATAGCCAGAGGCTCGCCGCCCTGGTCGGTGAAGATCTTGGCCCCGGTCATCGGCTTCAGGCCGGAGAGATACGAGATCTCCTCGGCGATCTCGCGGGTGATGCCGGTCTCGCCGGCGGCGACAGCCTCGTCGAGGCTCTCGAACGGGCTCTTGGCGATGGCGGCGCGGTTGCGCTGTCGGCGCTCGATGAACTGCAGGGCCTTGCGCGATAGCGGGTCCTGCCAGCCCTCGCCCGAGGCCAGGGCGAAGACGTCGCCGACGGCGTCCTGCAGAATCTCGCGCGACACGGCGAAGCGCTGGAGGATGGTCTTGCGCGCCTCGGCGTCGGCCCACCAGAACATGACGTAGGCGTGGCTGGGCCGCAGCTCGGGCCGACGCAGCAGCAGCGGGATCAGGTGCTGGGAGTCGCGGGTGGCGGCGACGATGTTCTCGACGCCCTGGTGGCTGAGCTTGACCAGCTCGTTGCGCAGCAGGGTCTCGATGACCGGCGGCTCGGCCATGTCGATCAAGGCGTCGGCGACGACCTCGCTGACGCCGCGACGCTGGCCGATCAGCCGGCGGTGCTCGGTCGAGGCGTGATAGAGGCAGCTGATCAGGTCGGCGTCCGACAGCTTTTCGGACTCGACCAGCAGGGCCCGCGCCACCGGCAGTTCGTCGCGCAGCAGCAAGCGCACCAGGACGCCCGGGATTTCGTTGAGCATGGCCAGGCGTCGCGCGACCCTCTCGCGCTCGGTCACATTGGCGTCGCGCAGCATCTCGACCAGCAGGTCGGCGGTCATCGACCGCTCGAAGGCGTTGATCCGGCTGGTCGGCAGGCAGACCACGTCGGCCAGGCGCTTGAGCAGCGTCGTGCGCGAACGCCGCAGGGGCGCGGGGGCCTCCGGCTCTCCGAACGACGATGTCAGCGCGGGATCACTCATCCAGCGGAAGAGATCAGATCGTGATTAACGGGTGGTGAGGACGGGCCGCGACAGGACGACACTCTCCTCCCCGTCTGGGGGAGGTGGATCGCTGCGGATACGCAGCGAGACGGAGGGGCGCCGCACAATGCGCGTAGCCTTTGGCGCTATCCCCTCCACCGCCGTTCGGCGGTCCCCCTCCCCCCAAAAGGGGGAGGAGAAATCCGCGCGGTCCTACCGGAACTCCGGCTCCTCCCATTCCGGCCAGATGTCCGGCACGTCGGTCGAGACCTTGTTCGGATAGACGGGCGCGCGCTTCTCGAGGAACGAGGTCACGCCCTCCTTGGCGTCGCCCGAGGCGCCACGCGACTGGATGGCGCGGCTGTCGGCCTTGTGGGCTTCCATGGGGTGATCGGCGCCGGCCATGCGCCACAGCAGCTGGCGGGTCAGGGCCACCGAGACCGGCGCGGTGTTGTCGGCGATCTCGCGGGCCAGAGCGCGGGCGGCGGGCATCAAGTCCTCGGGCGCGTGCAGCGAACGAACGAGGCCCTTCTCCAGCGCTTCCGAAGCCGGGAACACGCGGCCGGTGTAGCACCACTCCAGCGCCGTCTGCAGACCGACCAGGCGCGGCAGGAACCAGCTGGACGCGGCTTCCGGATTGATGCCCCGACGGGCGAAGACGAAGCCGAACTTGGCCTCGGTCGAGGCCAAGCGGATGTCCATCGGCAGCTGCATGGTCACGCCCACGCCCACGGCCGCGCCGTTGATCGCGCCGATGATGGGTTTCAGGCTATCGTACATCCGCAGGGTCACGCGGCCGCCGCCGTCACGATAGACGTCACCGACCTTGCCCTCCTCGCGCTCGATCGCCTGGGGCGAGCTGCGGTCGAAGGTGCCACCACCGCCGCCGAGGTCCGCCCCGGCGCAGAACGCCCGGCCCGCGCCGGTGATGATCACGGCCTTCACCGCGTCGTCGGCGTCGGTGACGTCGAACACCTCGATCATGTCCTTCATCATCCGGGCGGTGAAGGCGTTCATCCGGTCCGGACGGTTCAGGGTGATCGTCGCGATCCCGTCCTCGACGTCGTACAGGATGGTCTCGAAGGTGGGGTTGGACATGGCGCGGACTCCCTGGAGGTCGTTTTCAAACGATCGTATGTCCCGCGCAGCGTTGCAAACAACCAGGCCCGACCGCAAGCTGCCGCGACGGCGCTATCGCTCAAAAAGTTCGCCGCTCGGGTTCCGGTCCTGGCGGGTACAGCGCTGGCGGGACCCGACCGAGGTCAGCGCAACAGGACCGATGCCGCGATGCTCGCGGCGATGAGGACAGCCATCAGGACCAGGGCCACTCGCACCTCTCGATGGGCGAGATTGACGGTCCAGCCCATGACGGGATTCATCTTCGGCACAATAAGGCGAGGATCCTTGGGGTCGTTGTAGAAACCCCAAGCATTGTACCCGTTCTGCATGGCGCCAAGCTCCTTGAAGCCAGGAGTTGTACGCCATTCCCTAACTGGGGAAAGCGCCTCTCGCCACCGCCCCTACCCCCGCTTCACGCCCAGCTTCACGCCCAGCTTGCTGATCGCGTGCACGAAGTTGTTCGGGGCGATCTCGATGTTTCCCGTCCACTTCAGGTCCGGGAACCGGGCCAGGATCTGGCGATAGGCTTCCTCCAGCTGGATCTGGGCCACGCGCTTGCCGATGCAGGTGTGGGGGCCATAGCCGAAGGCGATGTGCTTGTTGGCGTTGGCGCGGGTGACGTCCAGCTGGTCCGGCTCGGGGAACATCTCCGGATCGCGGTTGGCCGCGCCGTAGTACATGATGACCTTCTCGCCCTCGCGGATCAGCTGGCCGTTGACCTCGACATCGGCGGTGGCCGTGCGGCGCATGTAGATCACCGGGCTGACCATGCGGATGAACTCATCGACCGCGCCCGAGAGCAGCGAAGGATCGTCGATCAGCTTCTGCTTCTGGTCCGGAAACTCGGTCAGCAGCTTCATCGCGCCCGACAGGGTATTGCGGGTGGTGTCGTTGCCGGCGAAGACGATCAGCAGCCACGAGCCGTCCAGATACTCGTCGGCCAGCAGGGCGCCATCGACCTGAGCGCGCGCGATGGCGGTCATCAGGTCTTCCTTCGGGTCCTCGCGACGCTTCTTCAGCATCGTGCGGCCGTACTCGAACATCTCCTCGACGCCGTTGTTGAAGTCCTGGACGAACTGCATCAGCTCCAGGGTCGGGGCGACCGGCGCGGCGGCGTTCTGGACGGCGAGGTCCTGGGCGCGCTCCAGATAGTGCATCCAGGTCAGGAACTTCTTCCGGTCCTCGGGTGGCACGCCGAGGATTTCGCACAGGGTGAACAGCGGCAGGATCGAGCTGAAGTGCTCGACCATGTCGATCTCGGCGCCGTCCGCCAGCAGCGGCTCCATCTCGTCCAGCAGCCGGGTGACCTCGGCCCGCACCCGCTCGGTCAGGCCGCGCAGATAGGCCGGGGTGAAATAGGGCATGTGCTCGCGACGCAGCTGCAGGTGATGCGGCGCGTCGAGATTGATCATGGTGTCCATCGACGCCCGGAACAGCAGGGCGTGTCGGCGATCGGGCGGGCCCATCGCCATCAGGATGCCCCCGCGCTGGGACGAGAAGGTCGCCGGATCGCCGTTCACCCGCTGGACGTCGTCATAGCGGGTCAGGGCCCAGAAGCCCGGACCGTCATAGGGCTCGGCATGCCACATGACCGGGGCGTCGGTGCGCATCCGCGCGAAGTCGGCCCAGGGCTGGCCCTTGGTGAAGCGGAAGATGTCGGCGAGGTCGACGCCGCTGAGCGTCGGATAGGTCGGCGGCGCGCCGGGGCCGGCCTTGCCGTCCACCACTGTCTGGCTGATCAGGTCCATCGCGACGCTCCCAAATTGGCGTCCCTTTGAACGCCGTTCTTTGACGCGACGATAACCCGGAACCGCCTTCCGCCAACGGCGCCGCGACGGCAACTTGCGTAGCGACGGTTTCTGGGCTCACCCTCCAACTGAACATCGATCACGCGGGTCACACGCGGACGACCAGAGCCCTTCTGAAAAGAAGGGCTCCAACACTAAGAAATGAGCGCGCCAAGCGCGCTCCTAGGGAGAGTGCGATGACCGGGATCATCGAGGCCGACTACGTGATCGTGGGCGCAGGCTCGGCCGGCTGCGTGCTCGCAGCCCGGCTGTCCGAAGGCGGCAAGTTCAAGGTCGTCCTGCTGGAGGCCGGCGGCGACGACCGCCCGACCAAGAACCTCTCCCAGTTCGCCTCGAACCTGATGATCCACATCCCGGTCGGCTACTCGTCGACGCTGAAGGATCCCAAGGTCAACTGGCTCTACAGCACCGAACCCGACCCCGGGACCGGCGGCCGCAGCCACATCTGGCCGCGCGGCAAGGTGCTGGGCGGCTCGTCCTCGATCAACGCCATGCTCTATGTCCGCGGCCAGGCCGCCGACTATGACGGCTGGCGGCAGCTGGGCTGCGAGGGCTGGGCCTGGGACGACGTCCTGCCCTACTTCCGCAAGGCCCAGAACCAGGAGCGCGGCGCCTGCGACCTGCACGCCACCGGCGGGCCGCTGAACGTCGCCGACATGCGCGACGCCCACCCGATCTCCGAAGCCCTGATCGAGGCCTGCGACCAGGCCGGCATCCCGCGCTATCCCGACCTGAACGGCCCCGACCAGGAAGGCGCGACCTGGTACCAGGTGACCCAGAAGAACGGCGCACGCTGCTCGTCCGCCGTCGCCTATCTGCATCCGGCCATGGGCCGGGCGAACCTGCGGGTCGAGACCAATGCTCTCGCCAGCCGCGTCCTGTTCGAAGGCAGGCGCGCGGTCGGCGTCGAGTTCGTCCAGAACGGCGTCAAGCGCGTGGTGAAAGCCAAGGGCGAGGTGATCCTGGCCGGCGGGGCGATCAACTCGCCGCAGCTGCTGCAGCTGTCGGGCGTCGGCCCCGGCGCCCTGCTGCGCGAGCACGGCATCGCGGTCGTCGCCGACCTGCCCGGCGTCGGCGAGAACCTGCAGGACCACTACATCGTCGCCGCCCGCTATCGCCTGAAGTCGGGCACGGTCTCGGTCAACGAACAGAGCAAGGGCGGACGCCTGGCCGCCGAGGCCATGAAGTACCTGCTGTTCCGCAAGGGCCTGCTGACCCTGTCGGCCGCGCACGTGGCGGCCTTCTGCAAGTCGCGCCCGGACCTGGCGGGACCGGACATCCAGTTCCACATCCTGCCGGCCACCATGGACCTGGCGAAGCTGTTCAACGAGCAGAAGATGGAGCTGGAAGGCGCGCCGGGCATGACCATCGCCCCCTGCCAGCTGCGCCCGGAAAGCCGCGGCCATATCCGCATCAAGTCGGCCGATCCGGCGACCTATCCGTCGATCTTCGCCAACTACCTGGCCGATCCGCTGGACCAGGAGGTCACGGTCGCGGGCCTGAAATGGGCGCGCAAGATCGGGTCCCAGCCGGCCATCGCCCAGTATGTCGAGCACGAGATGAACCCCGGCCCGGACGTCCAGACCGACGAGCAGTTGCTGGACTTCGCCCGCCAGACCGGCTCGACGCTCTACCACCCCGTCGGCACGTGCCAGATGGGGACCGGTCCGATGGCCGTGGTCGATGCGCAGCTGCGCGTGCGAGGCGTCGAGGGCCTGCGGGTGATCGACGCCTCGATCATGCCGCGCCTGATCTCGGGCAACACCAACGCCCCCTCGATCATGATCGGGGAGAAGGGCGCGGCGATGATCCTCGCGGCGGCCAAGGAAGCGGTGGCGGCCTAACCCTTCCCCCGCTCATCCCCGCGAAAGCGGGGACCCATACTGACGCGCCGCTTGGGTCCCCGCTTTCGCGGGGATGAGCGGAGAAATGACGAGGTATCGCGATGCACCCCTACCTCCACGCCCAGTCCGAGCCCGACAAGCCGGCCTACATCATGGCCGGCTCCGGCGAGGTCGTGACCTACGCCCAGCTGGACGCGCGGTCGAACCAGGGGGCGCATCTGTTCCGCTCGCTCGGTCTCCAGCACGGCGACGTCGTCGCCATCCTGATGGAGAACAACGCCCGCTTCTTCGAGGTCGCCTGGGCGGCCCAGCGCGCGGGCCTCTACTATGTCTGCGTCTCGACCAAGCTGACGGGGGCCGAGGTCGAGTACATCCTGAAGGACTGCGGGGCGAAGGTGTTCATCACCTCCACCGCCATGGGCCCGCTGATCGACGAGGTCGCCAAGCTGGTGCCGGACCTCACCCTGTTCGCGGTCGGCGGCCCCAGCGGCGCCTATGCCAGCTTCGAGGACGCCCGCGACGCCGAGGCGACCACGCCGATCGGCGACGAGACCGCCGGCTCGGACATGCTCTATTCGTCCGGCACCACCGGCCGCCCCAAGGGCGTGAAGCCGGCCCTGAACGGCGGCCCGATCGACGCGCCCAACGCCTTGCAGATGATGGCTCAGGGGCTGTTCGGCTTCAGTGGCGACAGCATCTACATCTCGCCCGCCCCGCTCTATCACGCCGCGCCGCTGCGCTGGTGCATGACCGCCCACAAGCTGGGCGGCACGGTGATCGTGCTGGAGAAGTTCGATCCGGAAGCCGCGCTCGCGCTCATCGAAAAGCACAAGGTCAATTGCGGTCAGTTCGTGCCGACCCACTTCGTGCGGATGCTGAAGCTGCCGCAAGAGGTCCGTGCGAAGTACGACGTCTCCAGCATGAAGTCGGCGGTCCACGCCGCCGCTCCCTGCCCGGTGCCGGTCAAGGAACAGATGATCGCCTGGTGGGGTCCGGTGATCTACGAGTACTACGCCGGCACCGAGGGCAACGGCTTCTGCTGGATCAATTCCGACAACTGGCTGGCCCACAAGGGCAGCGTCGGCCAGGCGGTGCTGGGCGAGCTGCGCATCTGCGATGACGCGGGCGACCCGGTCCCGCCGCGCACCGAGGGCGCGGTCTACTTCGCCAACGGCCCGGCGGTGAACTACCACAACGCCCCGGACAAGACGGCCGAGAGCTACAACAAGCACGGCTGGACCACGCTGGGCGACGTGGGCTGGGCCGACGAGGACGGCTACCTGTACCTGACCGACCGCAAGAGCTTCATGATCATCTCGGGCGGGGTGAACATCTATCCGCAAGAGATCGAGAACCTGCTGATCACCCACCCCAAGGTCGCCGACGCCGCTGTCGTGGGCGCGCCGCACGAGGAGATGGGCGAACAGGTGGTGGCGGTCATCCAGCCGATGAACCCGGCCGACGACCAGGCCGCACTCGCCGAAGAACTGATGGCCTTCGCCCGCGCCAATCTCAGCCACGTGAAGTCGCCGCGCCGCATCGACTTCATGGCCGAACTGCCCCGCCACCCGACCGGCAAGCTCTACAAGCGCCTGATCCGCGACGCCTACTGGGGCAAGGGCGAGAGCCGGATCGTCTAGCCGGGGTTGACCCGGCTTTCGCCGGCTGGTTTTTGTCCAAACAACTGTTTGGGAGGATGAGTCATGAAGGAAGTCGCCTACGCCGATATCGCCGGCCTGGTCGGTGAAGAGATCGGGGTGTCCGACTGGGTCGAGGTCACCCAGGAGCGCGTCAACCTGTTCGCCGAGGCCACGGGCGACCACCAGTGGATCCACGTCGACGTCGAGCGCGCCACGCGCGAGATCGGCGGCCCGATCGCTCACGGCTACCTGACGCTGTCGCTGATCCCGATGCTGGGCGCGGACATCCTGCGCGTCACCGGCGTCACGCGCGGCATCAACTACGGCTGCGACAAGGTCCGCTTCACAGGCATGGTCCGGGTCGGCAAGCGCGTGCGCATGCGCCAGAAGCTGGTCTCCGTCGAGCCCAAGGCCGGCGGCCTGCAGATGAAGAACGAGTGCACCATCGAGATCGAGGGCGAAGAGCGCCCGGCCTGCGTGGCCGAGACGATCTCGATCATCTACGGGGCCTGAGGGTCCGGAAACCTCGCCCTTCGACAGGCTCAGGGTGAGGTTTCCTACTCGGCCGATTTTGATCCTCACCCTGAGCTTGTCGAAGGGCGAGGATCACGCGCTGGCCGGAATCGAGGCATCCTCGTCATTTCAGTAGACGGGTGCATGAGCTAGCCAGTCCCATGCTCCAGCTCCGCCCCAACTGCGAACTGTGCGACGTCGACCTGCCGCCGCACGCGCCGAACGCCCGCATCTGCAGCTACGAGTGCACCTACTGCACGGACTGCGCGGACAACGTCCTGCAGAACGTCTGCCCGACCTGCGGCGGCGGCCTGCAGCCTCGGCCGATCCGACCGAAGCAGGCCTACCACCATCCGCATATTTCACTCGGCCTGGGCTTCCATCCGGCCAGCGACGTCCGCAAGTACAGCCGCTGGAGCCGTGACGAGATCGCCGCCATGACCGCGCGGCTGAAGGATGTCCCTCCAGAGGAGCGTTAGGCGTATGGCCAAGCAGCACGACTACACCTGTCTGATCGAATGGACCGGCGACCGGGGCGACGGCACGCGGACCTATCGCGGCTATGACCGCACCTGGAACATCGCCACGCCTGGCAAGCCGGTGGTCAATTGCTCGAACGACCCGCTGCTGGGCGGCGACCCGACGCTGCACAATCCCGAGGACCTGCTGCTGTCCTCGCTCTCCGCCTGCCACATGCTCTGGTACCTGCACCTGGCCAGCAACGCCGGCATCGTGGTGAAGGGCTACAAGGACCAGCCGATCGGCGTCGGCGAGAGCACGCCCGACGGCGCCGGCCGCTTCCTGAGCGCGACGCTCAAGCCCCACATCCTGGTCGAACGCGGCGCGGACCTGGCCAAGGCCGACGCGGTGCATCACCAGATCCACAAGGTCTGCTTCATCGCCCGCTCGGTGAACTTCCCGGTCGACTACGCGGCGACCTACGAAGAGGTCGACTAGCCCCTCAGGACCCTTCCGGCGGCCCCGGCATCTTCGGGAAATTGAAGCGCGCCGGCGGCGGCTCGACCCACGGCGCGGCCTCGCTGAGATAGACGTTCGACACCGCCTTGAAGGCCGAGGGATCGGCCAGGGTGGCGGCGAAGATGTTCATGTGCGCGGTCCCGCCGGCCGACTGGGCGAACATCCGCGTCCCGCAGGCCGCGCAGTGCCAGTTGGTCACCTGGTGACCCGCGTCCGACGACCGATGGAAGGTCTTCGTCTCGCCCTCGAACGCGAAGCCGGCGAAAGGGACCGAGAAGGCCGAGACATACGGCGCGCCGCTCAGTTTCTGGCAGGCGCGGCAATGGCAGTTCACCGACCAGAACGGCGGGGCCGAGCAGACATAGGTCACCGCTCCGCAGAGACAGCTTCCCGCGATCGGCGGCGTCATTCCGGCCAGAGCCCGCATGAAGAGATCCTCCCCGGCGCGATCTTCTAGGCCAGGCGCGCACCGTGCAAGGCCGCCGCCGTCGCCGCATCGGCTGGCAGGAAGGTCTCGATGGCCAGTTCCGAGACCATCACGTCCAGCGGCGAACCGAAGGTCATGGTGGCCGAGAGGAACGACAGCTCCCCGCCCGGCGACTTCAGCCGCAGCGGGGCGGCGATCATGCCCTCGCCGGCGCGGGGATGGGCCTCGCCGCCGGGATAGGCCGACAGCTCCCTGATCAGGTCGGCCAGCTCGGCGTCGCCGCTCTCGGCCAGTTGGCGGCGCAGGCGCGAGAGGATGTGGCCGCGCCATTCGGCCAGGTTGGCGATGCGCGGCGCGATGCCCTCGGGGTGCAGGCTGACCCGAAGCACATTGACCGGACCTTCTAGCAGGCCGGGCGAGACGCCCTCCAGCAGCGGCGCGATGCCGGCGTTGTGGGCCAGCATGATCCAGCGGCGGTCGATGGCCAGGGCCGGGAACGGCATGTGGGCGTGCAGCACCGCCTCCACCGCCGTCCGCGCGGCGGCCAGGCCAGGATCGTCATAGGCCCGCTCGGGGAAGACCGGCGCGAAGCCGGCGGCCAGCAGCAGGGCGTTGCGTTCGCGCAAGGGGACCTCCAGGCATTCGGCCAGGCGCAGGACCATGTCCCGGCTGGGCGCGGCGCGGCCGGTCTCCAGGAACGACAGGTGCCGGGTCGAGATCTCGGCGTCGAGGGCCAAGTCCATCTGGCTGAGGCGGCGCTTCTGGCGCCAGTCGCGCAGGCGTTCGCCGACGGTCGCGGTGGGGGTCGGTGCGGTGAGGGTCGCGGTGCTCATGGGATGGAAGCTAGGGCGGCCCGCGCGTCGCCGCCATTACCTCCCGCGTAATCGACGCTGGGCGTGGCTGGCGAAATCCTGAGCCGGCTCGATGACGAGCCCGGAGACATCGCCATGACCGCCGCCCTGCCCCGCCGTCACGCCCTGACCGTCATGACCGGCCTGGGCGCCCTCGTCGCCAGCCTGCCCACCTCGGCCCAGGCCGCGCCGAAGCCCGCCGCGCCTCGTCGCCCCGCCTCGATCGTTGCTCGCGACGGAACCCGCCTCTACCACCGCGACTGGGGCGAGGGCCGCGCCGTGGTGTTCCTGGCCGGCTGGGGCCTGCCGTCCGAGTGCTGGGCCTACCAGGCCGCCGCCCTGTCGGAGGAGGGCCTGCGCTGCATCGCCTATGACCGGCGCGGCCATGGCCGTTCGGACGCGCCGTGGAAGGGCTACGACTACGACACCCTGGCCGACGACCTGGCCGCGGTGCTGGAGCAGCTGGATCTGCGCGACGTAGTGCTGGTCGCCCACTCGATGGCCGCCGGCGAGGTGGTCCGCTACTTCACGCGCCACGACGGCGCGCGGGTGGCCAAGGTGCTGTTCCTGGCCCCGCTGGACCCCTGCCCGGCCCGCAAGCCTGACAACCCCACCGGCTATCCGCCCGAGGCCTTCGAGCAGTTCCGCACCCACGTGCTGATGCGCGACTATCCGCGCTGGCTGGAGGAGAACGCCCGGCCGTTCGTGACGCCGACCACCTCGCGCGAGATGATGGAGTGGATCCGGGGCCTGATGCTGGGCACGACGAGCAAGGCGCTGGTCGAGTGCAACCGCTCGGCCACCACCGCCGACTTCCGGCCCGACATCCCGCGCGTGCGCGTCCCGGTGCTGGTCATCCAGGGCGACAAGGACGCCTCGACCCCACTGGAGACCAGCGGCAAGCGCTATGCGGCCCTGGCCCCGAACGCCAGGCTGATCGTCTACGAAGGCGCGCCGCACGGAATCATGTTCACCCATATCGAGCGGCTGAACGGGGACATTCTGCGGTTCGCCAAGGGTCACGACTGAGTTGCGTCGGCCGATCCACGGGCGCAGAAAACGTCCCTTCGCTTCAGGGATGACCCATGACCTTCAAAGCCCGTGGCCGCGCCGTTCTGCTCTCGCTCCTGCTCTGCGGCGCCGCCTTGCCGGCGGCAGCCCAGGTCTCTTCCAAGACGGCCCCGCCGGTCCCGGCGATCCTGAAGACGGCCGAGGCCAGGGACATCCACTCCTACGCCCAACCGCTGGTGGCGCGGGTCACCCACATCGACCTCGACCTGACCGCCGACTTCGCCGGCCAGAAGATGACCGGCACGGCGGCCCTCGACATCGCCGCCGCGCCGGATGCGAAAGAGGTGGTGCTCGACAGCAAGGGCCTGGTGATCCACGGCGTCACCGACGCCAAGGGCAAGGCGCTGTCCTGGACCCTGGGCGAGGCCGACCCGATCCTGGGCGCGCCGCTGACGGTCCAACTGAACGGCGCCAAGCGCATCGTCGTCCGCTATGACAGCGCCCCCGGCGGCGCGGCGTTGCAGTGGCTGACCCCGTCCCAGACCGCCGGCAAGAAGAGCCCGTACCTGTTCAGCCAGGGCGAGGCGATCCTGAACCGCAGCTGGATCCCCACCCAGGACAGCCCCGGCATCCGCCAGACCTGGACCGCCCGCATCGTCGCGCCCAAGGGCCTGAAAGCGGTGATGAGCGCCCGGATGCTGACGCCCGATGGCGAGCCGCTGAAGGATGGATCACGAGCCTATCGCTTCAGCATGGACAAGCCGGTCGCCTCCTACCTGATCGCCATCGCGATCGGCGACCTGACCTTCACCCCGCTGGGCAAGCGGACCGGCGTCTATACCGAACCGTCGGTGATGAAGAAGACCGCCAACGAGCTGGTCGATGTCGAGAAGATGGTCGCGGCGGCCGAGAGCCTCTACGGCCCCTATGCCTGGGGCCGCTACGACCTGCTGGTGCTGCCGCCGTCGTTCCCGTTCGGCGGCATGGAGAACCCGCGCCTGACCTTCGCCACGCCCACCATCATCGCCGGCGACCGCTCGCTGGTCAGCCTGGTGGCGCATGAGCTGGCGCACTCGTGGTCGGGCAATCTCGTCAACAACGCCACCTGGGCGGACTTCTGGCTGAACGAGGGCTTCACCGACTACTTCGAGAACCGGATCATGGAGAAGCTCTACGGCAAGCCGCGCGCCGACATGCTGGCCGATCTGGGCTGGAGCGACCTGCAGGACGCGATCAAGGACGCCGGCGGCCTCAGCAGCGCCGACACCCGCCTGCATCTCGACCTGACGGGCCGCGATCCCGACGACGGCATGACCGACATCGCCTACCAGAAGGGCGCGACCTTCCTGCGCACCATCGAGAAGGCCGTCGGCCGGGCTCGCTGGGACGCCTATCTGAAGGGCTATTTCGCCCGCCACGCCTTCCAGAGCCAGACCACGGCGGGCTTCGTCGCCGACCTGCGTCAGAACCTGATCAAGGGCGATCCCAAGCTGGAAGCCGCGATCGGCATCGACAAATGGGTCTACGAGGTCGGGCTGCCGGACAACGCGGTGCACGTGAAGTCGGCCGCCTTCCCGGCCGTGGACGCGCTGGCCGAAGCCTACGCCAAGGACGGTCCCGCCCCGCTGGCCCAGTGGAAGGCCTGGAGCACGCCCGAGCGCACGCGCTTCATCGCCAGCCTGCCCCGAAAGCTGTCCGACGAGCGCTTGGCCGCTCTGGACAAGGCGCTGGGGCTATCGGCGCAGGGCAACAGCGAGATCCGCTTCGTCTGGCTGGAGCTGGCGGTGGCCAATCGCTACCAGCCGGCCGTGCCGTCGCTGGAGGCCTTCCTGACCGAACAGGGGCGCCGCAAGTTCGTCGCGCCACTGTTCAAGGACCTGATGGCGCAGGGCGACTGGGGCCAGCCGATCGCCAAGGGGCTCTATGCGAAGACCCGGCCGCTGTATCATGCGGTGACGCGGCAGACGGTGGATGGGATCGTGAAGTAGGCGGCCTGACGCCCACGCTTACAAACTTCCGATCTCCCCGGCGAATGCCGGGGCCCAGATCGAACTCACCAATCTTCGCCGAGTTGACGGAACGCATCTCGGATCAGCCCAAACCGCTCCGGATGAATCTGGGCCCCGGCATTCGCCGGGGAAATCGGGGTTTTTGGTAGGGTAAGCGCCCCCAAAACAAAACGGCCGCCGGATCGCTCCGGCGGCCGCTTCGTCAGTCATAGGCAGGCGTTCAGTGCTTGATCGCGTCGCCGATCTTGTCCTGCACCTGGCCGACCTTGTTCTGGATGTCGCCTTTGGCCTTCTGGGCGACGCCCTCGGCTTCGAGACGCTCGTTGCCGGTGGCCTTGCCGACGGCTTCCTTCACGGCGCCCGCGCCCTTGTCGATGGCGCCTTCGACACGATTGGTGCTCATGGCTCGCTCCTGCATGCTGTTGTTGCGTTGCAGAAGAAACGGGTTCGCCGTGGGGCTGGTTCCGAGAAACCCGCCTAGCGGGAGGAGCCCATCGCCGTCGCCGACACCGCCGCGGCAGGCGTCGCGCCCGGTATGGTCGGCTCGGGTTTAGCGGCTCGCGCCTGCATCACCGGCGCACCAGGGATCTTGTCGAGGATGGCCAGGGTCTCGCGGATGAACTTAGCGTGGGTGACGATGCCGATCTCCAGGCGCTCGCCCGACAGCTCGACCTGCTGGGTCAGGAGGCCAGCCACGAACTGGACCTCCTGGCTCTCGGTCGCGCCCGGCCGCCGGCGCGCGCCCTCGGCCATGAACACCGGCCCGCCCGAATTGCCGGGGAACACCGAGAAGTCCATCAGGAAGGTCGGGAAGTTGGTCGCCGGGGCCAGCGGATACGAAGCCACGCGGCCCGAGCGCAGGATCGGGAACCCGGCCGGATTGGCCGACAGGCCGCGCGGGAAGCCCAGCGCCATCATCTCGTCGCCGGGGCCGAGGTTCCACTTGTTGAAGGTGTCGTCCTGGGCCAGGTAGTTGATCGGGATGGCCGCCTTGACGAACTCCGGCGGGGCCTCGACCACCATGGCCGCGACGTCGCGGGTCGGGTGCTTGGTCCACAGCGGATGGTCGCCATCGCGGATCTTCAGCGTCTCGGGATCATAGCGCCAGACGCCTTCCGAGCCTTGAATGCGATAGCCGATCTTGGCCGACATCGACGGCATCTTCTCGAAGACGTGGGCGGCGGTGATCAGGATGGTCCGCGGCTTGCCGTCGGGACCCGGATCGGAAATCAGGAAGCCCGTGCCAACGGTGCGCGAGCCGTCACCGAGCGGCTGCTCAAGCTGGACCGTCGCCTTGATCAGGTCGACGGACAGATCCAACGGCATGACGCCCCCTTGATACGCAATCACTCGCCCGACACGCAGAGGAGTTTGACCACAGGATTCTCGCGCCGCAAGTTGTCGTTCTGCCGCACTCGCGCGTTAGGACGGTTGGGGGAATTTTCTGCTCATGGACCGGCGACAGATGATGACGCGCGCCGTCGCGGCGCTTACGTCATCCCCCACAGTCCTCCCTGGAATAGCTTTCGGATCCGCCATGTCCTCTGACACCGCTCGCCCTGTTCCGCCCGTCGCCAAAAAGGTCCCGAAGACCATCGAGCAGCTGGGGCGCACGCGCGTCGACGACTATGCCTGGATGAAGGACGACAACTGGCAGAAGGTCCTGCGCGACCCGACCCTGATCAAGGCGGACGTGAAAGAGCACCTGACGGCCGAGAACGCCTACACCAAGGCCATGCTCGCCTCGACCGAGGCGCTGCAGACGAAAATGTTCGAGGAGATGAAAGGTCGCATCAAGGAGGACGACGCCTCCGTCCCCGCCAAGGATGGTCCCTTCGAATACTACACCCGCTTCGAGAAGGGCGCGCAGCACCCGATCCACGCCCGCAAGCCTGTCCCCGGCGGGGCCGAAGAGATTCTCCTCGACGAGGAGACCGAGTCCAAGGGCAAGGCCTTCTACCAGGTCGGCGCGGCCAGCCATTCGCCGGACCACAAGCTCTACGCCTGGGCCGTCGACGAGCAGGGCTCGGAAGTCTACCGCGTCCATGTGAAGGACCTGGCCACCGGCAAGGTCCTGGAAAGCCCGGTCGAGAGCACCACCGGCGACTTCTGCTTCTCGCCCGACAGCCAGTGGCTGTTCTGGACCTTCCGGGACGACAACGGCCGTCCGGCCAAGATCTATCGCCGCCCGACCAAGGGCGCGGCCAAGGACGACGTGCTGATCTATGATGAGCCGGACGAAGGCTTCTTCATCGGCGTCGGCGTCACCTCTTCGGAGAAGTTCGTCGTCATCTCGTGCGGCAACCAGGAGACCAGCGAGGCGCTGATCATCCCGGCCGCCACGCCGACCGCCGCGCCGGTCGTCTTCCATCCGCGAGAGGTCGGCGTCCGCTACGAGGTCGAGCACTGGAACGACCACTGGGTGATCCGCACCAACGCCGACGGCGCAGTGGACTGGAAGCTGGTCACAGCGCCCGAGACCGCCACCGGCAAGGCCAACTGGAAGGACTGGATCGCCCACCAGCCGGGCCGCCTGATCTCCGGGACCATGGCCTTCAAGCGCTGGTTCGTGCGCCTGGAGAAGGTCGACGCCCTGAACCGCGTGACCATCACCACCCCAGACGGCGTGGACCACGCCATCGCCTTCGACGAGGCCGCCTACGCGCTGAGCCTCGAAGGTTCTTACGAGTACGATACCGACACCCTGCGCTTCGTCTACAACTCGATGACCACGCCCCGGCAGTGGTTCGACTACGACATGGCCGCGCGCACGCGGACCCTGCGCAAGACCCAGGAGATCCCCTCGGGCCACGATCCGGCCCAGTACGAGACCCGCCGCCTGAACGCCAAGGCCAGCGACGGGACCGACGTGCCGGTGTTCATCCTGATGAAGAAGGGGACCAAGCTGGACGGCTCGGCCCCGCTGCTGCTGTACGGCTACGGCAGCTACGGCATCTCGATGGAGCCCAGCTTCTCGATCCGCAACCTGAGCCTGGTGGACCGCGGCTGGATCTGGGCCACGGCCTGCCCGCGCGGCGGCTCGGAAAAGGGCTGGGGCTGGTTCCTGGACGGCAAGAAGTTCAAGAAGAAGAACACCTTCACCGACTTCATCGCCTGCGCCGAGCACCTGCACGCGGCCGGCTACGGCAAGCCGTCGAACACCGTGGCCTATGGCGGTTCGGCCGGCGGCCTGCTGATGGGCGCGATCACCAACATGCGCCCGGACCTGTTCGCCGGCATCATCGCGGCCGTGCCGTTCGTCGATGTCGTGAACACCATGAGCGACACGAGCCTGCCCCTGACCCCGCCGGAGTGGCCCGAATGGGGCAATCCGCTGGAGGACAAGGAGGCCTATGACTACATCGCCAGCTACTCGCCGTACGACAATGTCGGCGCGAAGGCCTATCCGGCCGTGCTGGCCACCGGCGGCCTCTCCGATCCGCGCGTCACCTATTGGGAGCCGGAGAAATGGGTCGCCAAGCTGCGGCCGGCGACGACCAGCGGCAACCCGGTGCTGCTGAAGATCAACATGGAGGCCGGCCACGGCGGCGCCTCGGGCCGCTTCGACTTCCTCAAGGAGATCGCGCTGGACTACGCCTTCGCGGTCTGGGCCGTCGAGAAGGGCTGGTCGAAGTGAGCGTCACCATCCGCCCCTCCACCGACGCCGACCTCCCCGCCATCACCGCCGTCTACGCCTGGAACGTCCTGAACGGCCTGGGCACCTTTGAGGAGGTCCCCCCGGACGAGGCCGAGATGGGTCGCCGCCGTCAGGCCTTCCTGGATCGCGGCCTGCCCTATCTCGTCGCCGAGCTGGACGGCGAGGTCGTCGGCTACTGCTATGCCGGCCCGTTCAGGTTGCGCGCCGCCTATCGCTTCACGGTCGAGGACAGCGTCTATGTCTCGCCCAAGGCGGTCGGAAACGGCGTCGGAAGGGCGCTCCTGGGCGCCCTGATCGAGGCCTGCGAGACGCTTGGCCTGCGGCAAATGTGCGCGGTGATCGGCGACAGCGGAAACGCCGCGTCGATCGGCCTTCACGCCGCTCTTGGCTTTGAAAAGAAAGGCGTTTTCCCGGACATGGGCCACAAGTTCGGGCGGTGGGTCGATCTGGTCTGGATGCAGCGTTCGCTGAACGGCGGTGGCGAAACCCAGCCGGATGCGGCCGGAATGTCACTGAGCGGCGTATAAACCATTCTCATCGCAACAACGCTTAACCAATAATCGGGCACCTTCCTCGACCATAGATAGTCGAGGTCCGCCGTGACGGCTGCGAAGACTGAAGCCAGCCAGCCCGCCAAGGTCGCGTTGATGCGCGCCTACGTGCCGATCGCGCGCGGCTACCTGATCGCGGCCGCGATCTACTATGTGCTGATCAGTCTATCGCATCCGCTCTACGAGACGGGTCTGGCGCTGCCGGTGCTGGAGGGGCTGTCGATCGCGGCCGGCCTCTATGCCGCCGCCGCCTGGATCGCCCTGCGCCGGCGCGAGATCATCGGCCTGCCGCTGGAAGGCCTGATCCTGGGCATGAACGGCCTGTTCCTGGCCAATGTCCTGGCCTACCACGCCCTGCATTTCGAGCCCCAGAAGCTGGTCTATTTCGTGCTGCTGGCCCTGGTCTTCGCCACCTCGGCCCCGACGCGGCGCGTGTCGCTGGTCAGCGTGGCCACCGCCATCGCCGGCCTGGCCCTGACGATCCGCCACGCCTCCAGCGTGATGGTCGAGCAGTACATCTTCGTCGGCGTGGCCGGCGCCTTCGCGGCGATCGGCATGTCGGCCCTGATGCGCGGCGTCGTCGGCCGCGAGGTCCGCGCGCGCCTGGCCAGCGACACCCTGAACGCCGAGCTCGAGCGTGAACTGGCCGAGAACCGCCGCCTGAAGACAGAAGCGCAAAGCCTGGCCCTGGCGGCCGAGACCGCCAACCGCGCCAAGACCGATTTCCTGGCCACCATGAGCCACGAGATCCGCACCCCGCTGAACGGCGTGCTGGGCATGGCCCAGATCATGTCCTCGGGCGCGCTGGAGCCGGATCAGCGCCGCCGCCTGGAAACGATCAGCGCCTCGGGCCAGTCGCTGCTCAGCGTCATCAATGCGATCCTCGACATCTCCAAGATCGAGGCCGGCAAGATGGAGATCGTCGCCGCGCCGTTCGACCTGTCGGCCCAGCTGGACGCCCTGCGCGCGCTCTATGGCGGCCTGGCGCGCGACAAGGACCTGGACTTCAGTCTCGAAGTCGCGCCCTCGGTCAGCGGCTGGCGCCACGGCGATGGCGAACGCCTGCGCCAGGTGCTGTCAAACCTGATCTCCAACGCCGTGAAGTTCACCGAGGCCGGCGCAGTGCGGGTGGTCGTCGACGGCGACGAACAGACCCTGACCGCCCGCGTGATCGACACCGGCGTCGGCATCCCCGAGGCCCAGCGCGAGCGCCTCTTCACCAAGTTCGCCCAGCTGGACAGCTCCAGCACCCGCCGCGCCGGCGGATCGGGCCTGGGCCTGGCCATCTGCAAGACCCTGGTCGAGTTGATGGGCGGCAGCATCGGCTTCTCGGCCCCGGCGGAGGGCGGCGCGTGCTTCGCCATCGCCCTGCCGATGCGCGAGGTGGCCGCCGCCGCGACGCCCGCGCCAGCCCGCGAGGTCGCCCCGGCCGAGGTCGACGACGCGACCGCGCCCAAGATCCTGGTCGTCGACGACAACCAGACCAACCGCGCCGTGCTGCTGACCCTGCTCAGCCACCTGGGCGTCGACGGCCATTTCGCGGTCGACGGCCGCGACGCCGTGGCCATGTGGGAGAAGGACCGCTGGGACGCGATCCTCATGGACGTGCACATGCCGGTCATGGACGGCGTCCAGGCCAGCCTGGCCATCCGCGAGGGCGAGCGCCGCACCGGCCGCCCCCGCACCCCGATCATCGCCGTCACCGCCAGCGTCCTGACCCACGAGCGCTCGCTCTACGCCGAGTCCGGCATGGACGCGCTCGTCGCCAAGCCTGTCGAGGTGCCGAAGCTGGTCGAGGCCCTGGCCAAGGTGCTGGCGCTGGGCGTCGAGGGCGAGGAAGAGGCGCAGGTGGCCTAGAGCCACCGCTTCCAAGGAACCCAGCCTTCCTCGCCCTTGTGGCGAGGACCCATGGCGCCGCCAGGCTCGACGCACCCAATCGAGCACCGGCGAAGTTGGCGCGCTCCGCCTCCATCAATGCCCGCTGAACGATGGGCCCTAGGCACAAGGCCTAGGGAGGCGGTTGTTGGGTTGGGCCGCGCCCAGCACAAACGAAAAAGGGACGCCTTTCGGCGTCCCTTCTGAATTCCGTATCGCGGTCTGAAACCCGATATCAGCCCTTGCGGCCGCGGGTCGTCTTGCCTTTGCGGCCGCCTTGGCCGAGGCCGAGAGCCTTGGCCATCTTCGAGCGGGCTTCGCTATAGGCCGGCGCGGTGGTCGGATAGTCGTTCGGCAGGCCCCACTTGGCCTTGTACTCGGCCACGGTCATGCCGTGCGTCGTGAGGTGGCGCTTCAGCGTCTTGTAGGGCTTGCCGTCCTCGAAGCTGATCAGGGCTTCGGGCGTGATGCTCTTGCGGACCTGGGCGGGCGTCGCCTTGGTCACCGCTTCGACGGTCGGAGCCGGCGGAGCGCCAATACCGGCCAGAGCGTCGTGCGTGGCGCGGATCAGAGCCGGAAGTTCCGAAACGGGCGTTGAATTATTGGCCACATAGTTGGCCACGATTTCAGCGGTAAGCTCGATCAGGGTCGCTTTGTCTTCCACGATCTCAACTCCATTCCCGTTATTCCCGGAATTACACCCTGGCATCAGAAACACAAGTACTTGGAATCCGAATTCCGCCTCGATTCGTGAATTCTGGCGGCGATTGACTATCGACGAGCGCGTTCAACGTAGCGAATTTTCGTCAACTATAGCGATGACAACGCTGTTACAGCCCCTGGAATCAAGCCGCTAAACCGTTAGGCGCGACGCTCTATATCGCAACCGCGAACTCGACTTGTGATCACATGGCCGCCGGCACAGGTAATACGGCGCGGTCCTCCCGGGACCTCATGCGAAGACAGAAGCAAGCCCCTCCTCGCCCCCGTTCGCGTTCCGGTCGACTCAGCCGTTGCACGGCAGTGCTTCGATACGGAATGCTCATCGCGCCGCCACCGGTGTCGAGGGAGCATTCATGACCGTCTATGTTGTCGCCCAGCTCAGTTTCACCGACGAGGCCCGCTATCGCCAGTACCAGGCGCGCTTCCCCGAGGCCTTCGCCGGCCATGCGGGCCAGGTGCTCGCCGCCGACGAGGCGCCGCAGGTGCTGGAGGGCGAGTGGCAGGGGTCCAAGGTGGTGCTACTGGCCTTCGACGACGAGCCGGCCGCGCGCGCCTTCCTGGACAGCCCGCTCTATCGCGAGATCTCGATCGACCGCGACGCCGGCGCGAAGACCACGGCGCCGCTGATCCAGGGCCTGGACACGCACAAGCGCTGAGAGCGCTTCAACTATTCATGGGAGAGAAGTGGCTGGGGAACTAGGATTTATCGCCCACGCACAAAAATTCCACAAATTATATCAATTAAAGCAATGCGTTATGAGAAATGCGCCCCATCAACAATCGGCAGCCATCCGTAGCAGGTCATCGTTGCTGATTCGCCCGCCCGCCTCGGGCCTCACAGCGGATAAGCGCCACATTCGAGTTACCGCCGGCCGCTACTAACCGGAGCGGCAGCAACCGCCTGACGCGATGCCGAGCGCTTTGAGTGCTCCTCGGCTTTACGTGCCAGGCGTTCACATTCCGCAGCCTTATCGAACCTTCCGTCACGGCTCCATATCCTCGCTTCCGCCTTCAAATCGATCGACAACGCGATCCATTGCTGAGGCGTCCAGTCTGCGCGCGCCTGTTTCGGAACCGGCCCAAAATCTGAGCGATCCATGTGCAGGTCACTTAGACACCGAGCTATCAAAGCGTTTTTCGCTGCGCTCGGGCTCATACGCCGTATCTGCCGCGCGATTTCCTGTTTGTCGCGCTCTAGCTCGTCGCCGACACGACGAATTTCTTCGAGCTTTCGGTTAAAGCTCTTCAACCCAGCACCGCCCCAATCGCGAGTATGAGTTGGTACCTAGCCATGGATCGGGGCACTCGGGAAGCAGATCGTTGAAACGAGCTCACAGCGGGTAAAATAGCTCATCAAGGCGACAGGCGGCACGCCGGACATGACTTAGCCCAGACGCTGTCGGCGTGGTCTCCACCAAGGCAAGGCAGCTCGTGAGGAGCCTAAGAAGCTGGTCGGCCGCAAGTCCGTGACCGTCCTTCAGGCCGCAAACGGCCATGGCGGCGTTGATCGCCCCCTTGGCGTCTGTCGGCGTCATGTCGTCGCCTGCCATGAGCTTCTTGAGGATGGTGGCGGGCGTACCCGTGTATCGTTCGTATGCGCTGACATCGCCTTTGATGCGCTTCAGCAGCCGATCCTTTTTTGCCTTCGCGCCATCCAGGTTCCCAACAAACGCCTCCAACGCAGCTCGGTCGAGCTTTGCCGCGTTCGCGAAATAGAAAATCGGGAGCCAGGCCGCGTGAGCGCCCTCGGTAGCGAATCGCACGTACTCCGTCGGGCTCGCGATGGTTTCCCGAGCTAGGAAGTTCCGAAGCAGGATTTTGTCGGTCACAACCCCACGGCTCTCGATTTTGCCCGTCGCGGTCGCGGTGACCACATCACCGACAAGCCGAAGGGCAGGAGCGCCGTCCGCTTGCTTGAAGTCCCCTTCCCTCACGAACTGAATCTGCTTCACCAACTCGGGGTCGATCGTGATGAGGTTTCCACCGCTGCCAAGCGTGCCCTCATCCAAATCCGCGATGAGCGCTCGCCTCGGGCCAAGCGTCAGCAGACGCTCGACGGCCGGCATGATTTCGCGACGTGCCGCCGCATCACGCCCATCAAGGATGGCCCGCAGATCGCTGTATTTTATGCGGATGGACTGCCCTGGATAGCGGAAGAAAATATCGCCTTCCTTGATCTTGTCACCTTCGGTTTTCGTGACGATGACGGGCCGGCTCGGGTGCTGTTCGACGTGGATGACACCAAGCGTGATCCCTGCCAGCACATGGGTACGGATCTGAATGCGCGGGGTCGGATCCAGGCAGGAACGCAGCTTATTGGTGATGTCAGCGGGGTCAGCGTTCTCGAAGTCCTTCGAGCCCAGCCCCACGACGGCATGGCTATGATCTTCGCCAGCAGGACCGATGGTCCCTTTGTCGGCGACACCGAACAGCACGTAGCCGCCTCGATTGTTGGCCAGCGCGGCAATCGCCCTGATCCAATTGTGCGAGTGCTTGAAACCAAAGTTGGCCTTGCACTCAAGGTCGTCTGCTTCGCCATGCGCGAGCCGCCAGATCCCATCAGCCCCCTTCACAAACAGCCGATTGATCGCCCTCGGATCGACCGGCCCCGTCTCTGGGGTTTCCACTGACGAGCCCGCCGGCACCTGGATCTGGACGCTTACCCCTGCCGAATTGAACGACGACAGGAACCCATCCAGTTCTGGATCGGAGGCGGCCTGGATGGTCGCGCAATCGCTATATGTGCCCTTTCCAATGTCGCTGATCCGACCTGAATTAACGGCCCTGCCAGGGCGATTGAAAAAGAACTGGATGTCCTTGTTGGCCATGCCGCGCTTTTTCATCGCCTTGATGAGAGCGACTTCCTCGTCGGTGATACTTCGCTTGGCCATCCAATCCTCCAAGCTTCACCACAGCAAGAAACTGCACTTGCGCGCAAGCTTTCCGCGAGTACCCATCCCGAACTTGAGTTTGCAGATACCTACAGTTGCCCCGCCTCAAGTCCGATCACTTGCACACTTCTCGGCATAGTGGTTCACTCGCCACTTCGCAGAAATGCGGTTGGTCACATGCAGAACGGTGGGTACCCCGACCGGCGTGGTGACGTGGGGCCGACACCCCTGCGCGTGGCTCAGTATGTCCGTATGTCGACGGACCATCAGCGGTACTCAACCGAGAACCAGGCCGAAATTATCGGGAGGTATGCCCTTGATCGGGGCATGACCATTGTCCGCACCTATGCGGACGAAGGAAAAAGCGGCCTGAACATCGAAGGTCGCGATGCTCTTCGGCAGCTCATCGAAGATGTCGAGCGCGGCCCTCCGGGCTTCGATGCCGTCCTGGTCTACGACGTAAGCCGATGGGGGCGCTTTCAGGACCAAGATGAGAGCGCGTACTACGAATACCGCTGCCGGCGCGCAGGCATCCAGATCCACTACTGCGCCGAGCAGTTCGAGAACGATGGCACCCCGTTCGCCGCCCTGGCCAAAAGCTTCAAGCGCTCCATGGCGGGGGAATATAGCCGCGAGCTATCCACCAAGGTTTTCATCGGTCAATGCCGCCTGATCGAACTGGGCTTTCGTCAGGGAGGCCCCGCCGGCTTTGGACTTAGGAGGCTTCTCGTTGACGAACGCGGCGAAGCCAAAGGCGAACTAACGCGCGGCCAGCACAAGAGCCTTCAAACCGACCGCGTCATCCTCGTGCCCGGCCCGCCCGACGAAATCGAGATCGTCAACCGCATGTACCGCTGGTTTGTCGAAGACAAGCTGCCAGAGGCTCGAATTGCCGCCCTGCTGAACCAGCAGGGCTGCTCTACCGATCTTGGTCGCCCGTGGACACGCGGGACGGTCCACCAAGTGCTGACCAACGAAAAATATGTCGGCAGCAACGTGTTCAACCGAACGTCCTTCAAGCTGAAGAAGCACCGGGTTCGTAACGAAGAGGACAAATGGGTGCGCTCCGACGGTGCGTTCGCCCCTATCGTTCCGCACGCGCTGTTCGCAGCTGCGAGATTGATTGTCGAGGAGCGGTCGCAAAAGTTCAGCGACGACGAGCTTTTGCAAAAGCTGTCCGCACTGCTGCAGGCCGAAGGCGTGCTGTCAGGCGTCATGATCGACGAACGGGAGGATCTGCCTTCCAGCAGCGCATATCGTCACCGGTTCGGCAGCCTCCTTCGAGCATATTCGCTGGTGGGCTTTCGCCCGCGCCGGGACTACCGCTACCTCGAAACCAATCGGGTTCTCCGCGAACTGCACGCCGGTCTGGTCGACGAGATTTTGGTCGGCCTTGCATCCGGTGGCGGCGATGTAATTCGCGACACGTCGAACGACCTGCTGCTGGTCAACGGCGAGTTCACGTTGTCGCTCGTGATCGCCCGCTGCACTCGCACTCAGGCCGGTTCGCATCGGTGGAAGATCCGCTTTGACACGAGCCTTCACCCCGACCTCACGCTCGCGGTGAGGATGGACGCATCCAACAACAAGCCGCTCGATTTCTATTTGCTCCCAGCGATCGACATGACGACGCCAAATTTGCGTCTCGCTGCGGAGAACGGTGTCTCGCTGGACGCCTACAGGTTCGAGGATCTCGCCCCGCTTTATACCCTTTCAGCCCGCGCACCACTTCGGGAGGCCGCTTGATGGCAACGCACGTCGAAATGGTTCCCATCGATAGAGTCACGGTTCTCAATCCGCGAACCCGAAACCGCAAACAGCACCGGGAGATCATCGAGAACATCGACGCTATCGGCCTAAAGAGACCGATGACTGCTCGCCGCAAGGCCAATGGGGACGGAGAATTTAGGTACGAGGTCGTATGCGGCGAAGGGCGTCTGGAAGCCCTGAAGGCGCTAGGCCAAACAACCGTTCCTGTGGTTCTAGTTGACGGCAGCGAAGCAGATTGCCTCGTGATGAGCCTCGTCGAGAACGTCGCTCGGCGCTCACACCGGCCCATCGATCTCATGCAGGAGATCGGGAACCTCCGTGATCGCGGCTACAACGATGTCGAGGTCGCCAACCGCATTGGCGTTACCCCTTCCTGGGTTCAGATGGTCGGGACGCTGATCGACAAGGGGGAGGAAAAGCTCGTCGCCGGCGTCGAAAGTGGCCTTATCCCCATTTCGATGGCAGTTGAAATCGCCCGCGCTCACGACGAGGACGCCCAGCGAGTTTTGACTGAGGCCTACGCGCAGGGCCGCATAAAGGGGAAAAACGTCGCCGCTATCCGCCGTCTTCTGGATAGCCGGTCCCGTCGTCGGAAGACGATTTCAGACGGGGGCTTTGGCAGAACCCACGCTCGCAAGCCTTTGACCGCTGACGATCTGATGCGCCTCTACCAGCGTGAGGCTGAGAAACATCGAACGCTGGTCCGAAAAGCCGAATTTGCCGAAGACAACCTCCTGATCGTTGTCCAGGCCTTCAAGGGTCTGCTCGCCGACGAGAATTTCGTCAATCTGCTCCGAGCCGAAGGTCTCATGACCCTTCCCAAGCTCCTCGACGACCGTATCGCCGGGAGGGCATCGGCATGACAGCGCCACCATCCCCCGCGGTACGCCTCGATTTCGAGGCAGATCTTGTTGTCGTGCCATTTGCGAACCTGGTCCCGCTCAAGCCACTGCGCCCGACCATCAAGGAAAGCAGGAAGTACCAGCAGATCGTGGCGTCGGTTCGCACCATCGGAGTGGTCGAGCCGCCAGCTGTCATCAGGGACACCACGAAAAAGGGTCAGTTCTTACTGCTGGACGGCCATCTGCGCGTAGAGGCCCTCAAAGATATCGGTGCGACCGAGGTCGAATGCCTGATCGCAACCGAGGACGACACCTACACCTATAACAAGCGCATCAATCGCCTAACGGCGACGCAAGAACACCGGATGATTTGTCGAGCCGTGGATCGGGGCGTCCCGGAAGAGCGTCTTGCCGAAGCGCTCGGGCTTGAGGTCACGAGCATCAGGCGGCGCTTCCGATTGCTGGACGGCATATGTACCGCCGCCAGCGAGCTGTTGCGCGACACCCCATGCACGATGTTGGGGTTCGAGATCCTACGTCAGATGACACCGGCGCGTCAGGTCGAAGCGGCGCAGTTGATCCTTGACCAGAACAACTACAGCGTAAAATTCGCAAAGGCCCTACTTTTGGCAACGCCGTCGAGCGACCTTGTAGATCCCCGAAAACGCAAACCTAAGGCTCGTACCGCTCAGACCGCCGAACAAATGATCCGCATGGAACGTGAACTGTCGGCCCTCCAGAGCCAGGCAAAAGCACACGAGGAGAGCTATGCGGTCAACAATCTCGAACTGAGCGTTGCGAAGAAATATCTGGAAAAGCTGTTGTCACGCCCGCGCGTGGTGCGCTGGCTATCGCAAAACGAGCCTGACTACCTGGAACAGTTCGAAGCGATAGCCTCAATTTCAAACCTACATCAGAACTCCGGGGCGGGCGGAGACGCTGCCGCTACTCCACCATGAGGCTTGGAATTTCGGTCGCTCTTTTGGAAGACGGCTTTAGAGCCGCGACACCGCAACCCCGTAGAGGAGTTCCCGATGTCGATGCTCAAGACCCTGAAGCTGGTCGCCGCCAAGCCCGCTCCGTCGGACGCCAAGACCCGCAACCGCGAAAAGCTCATCCGCTACCTGGCTGATCAGAAGGCCCTCGTCGCCGCGCAACTGGGCGGCCCCGCGTACAACCCGACTCGAACGGTCAACCGCAAGGACGAGGCCGGCAATCGCACCCGCGTCGAAGCCCCGCGCCACGTCCGTCGCGGTTGGTTCACCGACACCGGCGGCAACCTGGCCTTCACCGTGCGCTATGGCGCCAAGCCGCTCGAGCTGGCCAAGGGCATGACCGCGATCTCGGTCGACAACCTGGAAACCCTGCCCTCCGTGATCGACACGCTGACCCAGGCTGTCGAAGCCGGCGAACTCGACGTAGTGGCGGCCGCCGCCGCTGTCGAGCGGCAGCGCAATTTCAAGGGCAAGGCCAAGGCCTAGACGCGAGCGGGCATGGAGGGCACGCGCTCTCTATGCCCTCCGCGCTTTTACATGCGCCCTCGCATCTACACGTCCGCGACAATCCGCAAGGCGGTCTCGTTGCTCGTGATCAGCGTGCGACCCACGGTCGGCACGCCATTTCACCAACGGCTCTTCGTCTTGTCGCCGCCGGAATACGAGCCGCTGGATCAGCACGATCTGGATGCGCCGCATCCCCCCACCGGCCTTTCAGCAACCGACTACGACTGGATGAAGCCGGTTTGTCGGGTGATGCGCGAGGCTCGAAAGCGTCACCTACTGTTCCGCACTCTGGGAATTTTACCGCGCCTGCAAGATCGCCTTCGGGCCCAGCTCGGGCGCATGCCCACCGAGGTTGAGATCGCGGAGGATTATCGCGCTTTCCTCCTGCGCGACCTTCTCGCGCTCCAGGGCGCAAGCGAACCATTTTCCAGCTAAGCTGCCGCTGTCGTAGGGAGGCTCAATGGAAGTCCTGTCTAAGTCCAAGCTGCTCGCGTTCGGACAATGCCATCGGCGACTTTGGCTAGATGTCCACCGGCCAGAGGCCCGTGGACAATCCGACGCGAGCGCCAAGCTAATCGAGACCGGGAACCAGGTCGGCGAAATCGCGCGCGCGATCTTCGCCTCTGACGGCAACGGCATACTGCTGGACGCACGGACTGGAGGTTATGAGGCCGCCATCGCCCTCACCGCCGAACTACTGGACGGCGACCGCCCGATTTTCGAAGCAGGCTTTTCAGCCGGGGGCGCTCTCTTCTCCGCTGACATCCTCATCCCGACGACCGCTCGCGGATGGCGTCTGGTTGAAGTCAAATCGACGGGCAGCCTCAAGGACTACCATCTCGACGATGTCGCGGTTCAGGCGTTCGTCGCTGCCGAAGCAGGCGTCGAATTTGAAGCGGTGTCAGTCGCCCACATCGACACATCATGGGTCTACGCCGGTGATAGCGATTACCGTGGCCTGCTCGTTGAGCGTGATGTCACGGCCAAGGCGCGAGATGGCGCAAAGCATGTGGCTGCATGGGTAGAACAGGCAGGCGGCGTGCTGGATGGCGAAATGCCAGAGGTTCGCCGAGGGCGGCACTGTAAAGAGCCCTTCGAATGCGGCTTCGCCGAGTTTTGCGCCAAGCTAGACCCTGACCCCGAGTTTCCATCCGCCTGGCTGCCTCGCGTCACATCGCGCCCTCTCAAGGCTCTCATCGAGGACCAAGGCGTCCGTTCTATGGACGAGCTGCCCGACAATCTACTGAACCCCAGCCAGTTGCGGGTAAAGCAGCACACTCTTTCTCAGACGACCTATTTCGACGCCGCAGCTGCGGCAGCGGCGCTCAAGCCCTATGGCCTTCCGGCCTACTTCCTCGACTTCGAGACCATCCAGTTCGCCGTTCCGGTTTGGACGGGAACCAAGCCGTTCCAGCAAATCCCCTTCCAGTTCAGCCTGCACATCACGCCCGACGAGGGCACCTTTGAGCAGATCGGCTTTTTGGATCTGACGGGCGACAACCCGTCCGAACGCCTAGCGCAGGCGTTGATCGCGGCATGCGGAAGCCAGGGTGTGATATTCGCCTACAATGCCGGTTTCGAGCGCAGCGTTATCCTGGCGCTTGCAGCACAGTTTCCTACCCTGGCAGGGGCTCTCAGGGGCATCGCGGGGCGCTTGGTGGACTTGTTGCCCATCGCGCGGGAGCATTTCTACCACCCCAGTCAGAAAGGCAGCTGGAGCATCAAGGCCGTGCTGCCGGCCATTGCCCCCGACCTGCGGTATCAGGACCTTGAAGGCGTCCAGCACGGCGGCATGGCGCAGGAGGCGTATCTGGAAGCGATTAGGCCCGAGACAGAAGCGGACCGACGCGAGACGCTTCGGCAGCAGCTTGAACGCTACTGCGAATTGGATACCTGGGCGATGGTCCGGTTGTGGCAGTTCTTCACCGGCCGATCAGGCCTGGTTGGTTTTGATCAAAAATAATTCTTCCGCCATAACCACAGATCTCACCCGTTCTTCAGGCAATACGGGCCCGGTACGGCGCTAGGCGCGCCCACGAATCGATTCCGAAATAGTGGTGTAGCCCTAATGTGCTGCGGCTTGCTCGCCCCCTAACTGATCCACACCACAGCACCGTTCTCATCGACCACTCGCACGCGGTCCACGTTCGGACGGCGACAAACCGACATGGCATGAGCGATAGCGCCGGCCTCGCCGGCGAGCCTTCCGGCTCCGCTCCATTGCCGGCTCCCGCGCGACATAAACTCAATTCGAAACCACATCCTCGATCTCCCCGCCACAAAAGCGGGGAAGCTGGCACAGCCTTGGGAGGGATACGACCGCGCAGGCGGACCGCTGCACGTCTTGTTTGAGTACACCTATACGCGACTCGTCTGAATGCCCCGGCGAGCGTCTTATTTAGGTTGATTTCAGCCCGATAAGACACAATCGCGAACGGCCTTAGACCCAAAGGAGAAGGCCATGCTCGTCGGATACGCCCGCGTCAGCACCACGGAGCAGTCCCTGGATACTCAGCTTGATCAGCTCGCCCAAGCCGGGATCGAGAAGGTGTTCAGCGAGCAGCGTAGCGGCAAGACCGCCGCCAACCGACCTGAACTGCAGCGCGCCCTCGACTTCTGCCGCGAGGGAGACACGTTCGTGGTGACGCGCCTCGACCGCTTCGCCCGTAGCGCGGCCGACCTACATCGCACCGTCGAACAGTTGTCCGCCAAAGGTGTCGGCTTCCGATGCATACAGCAGTGCGGGATCGACACCACGACCATCCACGGCAAACTTATGCTCGGCATCTTGGCGGCGGTGGCCGAGTTCGAGCTGGATATTAGGCAGGAGCGCCAGCGCGAAGGCATCGAGAGCGCCAAGGCGAATGGTGTCTACAAAGGACGCAAATCATCTATCGATCGCGCGACGGTCCTGCGGATGTACAGCGAAGGCATGACAGCGCGCACGATTGCGGCTTCGTTAGACTGCTCCGCTGCCAGTATCTACAGATTATTTAAAGAAGCCTCACGCCCAAAATGACGAAGCTAATTCGGGCACAAAATATTCGGCTACGAGCTTGCGACAATCTCGACATATCCGATCAATTCCGCCGAATAACTACCGTCGCCATTGGCTGCACCTTTGTGCCTAAGCTCCCGTTGCAAAGTCGGTTCGACTACCTGTGTGAACAAGTCGCACCGCTCCTGTGACTGAAACGTTGGCGCCGTCGCAGGTGACTGGAGATATTTTTCACACAAGCGCTCCACTGTCGGAACGCGGGTGCCATCCCTCTTAACCGCTATAGGCTGCAGGACAACCCGACGCTCACCGTTGCCGACCGACGCCTCCACCATCCAAAACGACAACAATACCGGCTCCTGAATATCGCCCGATACCGAGATACCGATTTCCTCCGGTGGCAGGCTGCGCCAGCGGGCTAATTCCTCCTGCACCAACGGGTGATCCAAGCCCAACAGTTGCAGCTCGTCCTGACTTGTCGCGGCTTCACGGTTCAGGGTGAAGCGAACGCGACGAATGCCATCCGAACTGACGAGGTCGTACGTGGCGCTGTCGATCTTGACCAATCTCTGTTGGCGGTCCGCAACCGCAACGGAAATGAAGCTCACCAGTCGATCCAGACTGGACGATACGTCGGAGAACGGCTTGTAGTCGTCGAGGCTAAAGCCATTGAGGTCTTGGAACAGGTCGAATACGACCTGCCGCGCTTCCCGCGAGTTCGACAACGCCGCTTCGAGTTCCACCTGTGTGCGCTTCAATTCGGGGTCGGACAAAGCTTCCTGATACAGCCGGTCATAGTTCAGCCGTTCGGACAGCTGTCCAAGAATCTGCGCGCGCAGATCTTCGGCCACGTTCCCTTGCTCATCGACCTTGCCGACCGTGCGTGCAATCTCAGTAAGCTTCTCGTCCAGCAGCAGGAAAATGCGACCTTCAATGGTGTCCGAGAGCACGAGATTGTAAACTTGAGCCGTGTGGCTCTGGCCGTAGCGGTGGATGCGCCCGATGCGTTGCTCCATGTCCATCGGATTCCACGGCAGGTCGAAATTGAACAAGACGCGGGCGAACTGAAGATTGATTCCCTCGCGCCCAGCCGCCGTGCAAACGAGCACACGCGGGCCATCCTTCTGACGAAAACGCCGTTCAGCCGCCAACTTGGCTCCGTGGTCACCTCCGCGCAGCACCGCAACACCCTGGCCAGGGAAAGCCTGCTCGATCTCCTGCGCGATCATGTCAACCGTGCCGAGGTAGGTTGCGAAGATGACGATCTTTTCGCTTGGGTTCAGCCGCCAAAGCGTGCCCAAACCGTCGAGCAGCTTTTGCATCTTGGTTTCACGGTTCGACGGGAACACGCGCAATAGGTCGCCTATGCGGAGACGCTCTTCCGGCAGGTGTAGGTCTACTACCGCAGAGACGGCTTCTTCCGCGTGTGTAGCCGAATATTCGCTGTCGTAAGGATCCGAGGCCATCTCAAGCGCCTCCTCGTCCAACTTCCTTACAAGGCGGTATTTCAGGTCCGCCAGAACGCGATCCACTTCGCTACGGCCCACGCTGTCGCGTAGCAAATCGAACTGTTCATGGATCAGCTCACGCGCTTCCTCCGTAAGCCGTTCGCGGCCTTCAATGTCGAGTTCTTTGTCGCGCAGCAACGCCTCGTGCAATGTCAGCATCAATAGGCGACGTTTGAGGGTACGGCGCACGGCGGCGAAGCTCGACGCGGCGATCTTCTGGAAGATGGCCATCAGAAAGCCCAGCGCTCGTCCTTGGTTGCCCCTACGACGAGCGAGGTCGAAACCATCCTCCAGATATTCGCGCAGCTTTTCGTAGAAGAGCTGTTCTTCCGGCGCCATTAGGAAGGACTCGGTATGTACCCAACGGCGCGCAAACAACGGTGATCCATCCGGCTGGCAGGCATCGGCCTTGGTGCGACGGAACATCACCGTGTTCAGGCGGTGTCGGTTTTCCAACATCTCATCAGGGCTGCCGAATAGCGTCGGGTTCAGCAACTGCACCAGCATCCAAAACTGGAAATGATTGCCCTGGTGCGGCGTTGCCGACAGCAGTACGAGATCGCGTGAGTGATCCTTGAGCGCTTCGGCGAGCTTGTAGTTCTCAGTTTTTCTAACCTTACCGCCAACACGATAGGCAGTCAGGTGATGCGCTTCGTCAAATACCACCAAGTCCCAGCGCGGCGCATCGAGCAAGCGCTTGATGCGCGCCGGGCGCTTTAGCGTATCGATACTGGCAATAAGCCGGTCGTGTTTAGCAAATGCATTAGTTTTTCGGTCAGTAATATCCCCCTCAGAGCCGAAAACCTCGAAATCGAGATTGAAAACCTCATTCAATTCGCGATGCCAATTGTTCACGAGGCCGGCGGGCACAACCATCAATGCCCGTTTCAGCTCGCCTCGACTGGCTAGCTCCCGAAGGATCAACGCGGCTTCGATTGTCTTGCCAAGGCCTACTTCGTCGGCGATCAGGTAGCGCCGCGGAGAAGCGGTGGCGATGCGATGCGTCAACACCACCTGATGCGGCAACAGGTCGATCTTCGCCGATGTCAGCGCCGAGGCGCTTTCCATCACCGGCAGGGCGTTCGCCTCATAAGAGAGCCACGCCTTGCGCCCGCGCTCCGCGCTGCCATCCACGGCGCGCAGGATGCGTTCGGTGCGAGTAAGCTCAAGCCGGAGCGAGCCGGCTGGCACGCGGCGTTCACCAACGCCGAAGAACGCGCGCAAATAGCCGTCGCGCACTGGATCAAGAACGACGCCCTGACCGTGCTCGTGGTGGGTGACGCGCTCGCCAGGTTGGAACTGAAATTCTGCCGTCACTCGCTGCCCTCAGGTAATCCGCAGATGGAACAGGCCAGCGGCCTTACCGTTCTCACGCAGTAGAATTTCCTGCGGATACTCGTTGGCCTGCCCCCACAGAACGCGACCGAAGTCGATCTGATGTCCGTGAGGCGTGTGGCACAACCAATTCACCTCGTCGCTAGCCGTCTGCGCCTTGATCCGGTTGTGACCGCCGGGCAGCCAGAAAACTAGCGCAGCATCGCCTTCGTACTCGTCCTGAAACGACAGGATGGCGGGCTTGATCGTATCGCTCAGCCACGTCTCCGCATCCGCATGAGCCAAGAGGTCGAGGCTGCCGTCCAATCCGGCAACGACTAGGGTCTTGCTGTCATTACTAGGCAGGTCGTCAGGCCACTTCCCCGCCGCTCGGAGAAACTGACGCAAGCTCCAAACCTCGCCTGCCTCGCAAACCTGGTTGCGCGCTTCCTCGTCCCACACCCAACTGGTGCCGCGCCGTTGCCACACGGTGTCAAGCAGCTGCCTCATCGTTGGTACTCCTCGTCGTCATCGAACAACGATCTCTGTGCGGGCCGGGGCGCCTGGCTAGCTTGCCATCCGTTGTAGATTGATAAAGCTCGCGAGGCCGCATTGCGGGCCGCCTGATCTATGCCGTTGCGGTGAAGCCATTCCAGCAGCGGCTTCAGCGCCACGTGCGGTTTGAAATTCTCGTTCTTCAACGTGTCCAACGCATTGATACCGCTGCCGTCGAAGCACGCGCCGATCAGCACCAGCGCCTGATCCAGGTCGGAAGTTAGTCGGCGGCGGTGCCTGCCGGACCATTCGCGCGCGAAATCAAGCGGATCTGTTCTGGTGAAGATCTTGTTCTTCTCCGTGCACCAGCCACGCTGCACGAATTCGTCGGGCGTGGTGATCGAGCCTTTCAAGAATTTCTGCAACTGGTCGCGCTTCAGCTCCAACGCGTCGCCGAAGGTGCGCAGGAACTGCCGTGTCATCGGCTCGGCATTGACCGGCGGCGCTTCCCTCCCCTTGTCAGCGTCCTCGTCGATAAGTTGATTGATACCGACGAGCGCCTCCTTGACCGAGATGGCCCTCCCCTCATCAACATAGACTTTGCCGTAGTGACGGGAGAAGTATTCCAGCGCTTTGCCTCGCCGAATGACTTGAAGGTCAGCGGCGGGTAACCCTTCCTTGGCATGATTTTCCAGCATGGCTTGCAGCTGCTGTACGTCGGCCATGACTTCACGCCGCATTCGGCCCCAGCTTACTGGCTTGGGTTCCTCCGTCCGCTTCCGGCAGACGTGGATGATGTCGTACTCGATAGTCTGAGAGCCGAAAGTCCCTGGCTTCGATCCTTCCCCCTTGGTTTCGTCGGATCGGATCGGATACGTGGCTTCCAGATAATAACCCGCATCGAACAGAGATTCCAGAACCGCTACCCAAGGCTTGTCCTCGCTGTGATGAAACGTAAAAGCGAGAATGCCACCTGGCTTCAAAATGCGGTGCGCTTCACGCCAGCACTGCGTGAGGAGACGTTGATAGAATCCATCCGGATCTTCAGGTTCGCGCGCACGGTTGGCAACTGCCTCAAGTGATTTTGGCGTATACTCCGGACTGAAGTAATCTGGATATCTATTTTTTAGCACAAGACGAAGCCAAACGTAGAAAAAATCGGCCAACTCCGAGTAGTGCAAAAGACCACCGAAGGGTGGATCCGTAATAACCAAATCGACACTGCCAGTGGCGAGGCTATCCAGCGCGGTCGATGATCCGCACAAGACCTGAGCGCCATCAACGGCATCGCCAGGGAATACCTTCTCGCTTTTGCCGCCAATGTTAGACGCTAGGGTTGCATCTGTCCGCCGCAGACCTTCGACGCTCACAGCCTCCCAGGGCTGAATCGCCCAGGCTCGCCCCTCAAGAATACCCTCCGCGCACGACGCCCAATTGCCTCGACCCAGCTTTGCGAACACGCAATTCTCGACTGTTGTCGACTTTGGGTGGTAGTTATTGTTCGCAAATTGCGGCTCTAGCTTATCGCCCTGTATGTTCCACAGTGTAAATAGGCTCTGGTTTCTAAGATATTGCTGAAATGCCCCTAGTACGTACTCACGTTCGGCATCCTTGTATTTCCCCAGAGTCGTGATGGCCTTCAGAATTTGCGTATGAACAAGCATCTGGCGGGGATTGAACATCGTCCACCAGTGCGTGTGCCCGTGATTGGGAATTCCCCCATTGTTCATATGCGTCATGAACCCGAAGGGGAGCTCGGAGCGAGGCCAGTAGTCCTTGAGGTCGGCATCCTTGCGGGCTTCCCACTCCGCAAGAGCGGCGTCGTACTGTCGGGCGTGCGCCAAATCGAACCCGGTAAAGAACCGCCCCCCATAGGGCTTGCCCGCAGCATCTCGCTTGGGCGCGTAACCCTGGATGGCGTAAGCCGCTGTCGGGCCAGTCTTACCTGTCGCCTTGATAGTCGTGAGGACATCCTGCACCGTGCCGCAGGCCGCGCAGGCGTAATGCGACCTCTTCGGCACAGTGCCGCTCTCCGGGGCGAAGGTGATGTTCGTTTCAGGGCAGGTCACCTCATCTGGCAGCCCACCACGCACTTCAAGCAAACGAATTTTTGCGGCGCGCGCCTGATCCCACCGCGTGGTTGCGGCCACTCCGTCCTGCGCCGAGCCGCCGTAGGGCTGGCCGTTCGAATCCTGCTTCGCTTCGCCCGCCAGCCACTGCGGATGCATCAGCAGGCTCAGTTCAACCTTTTTGTTCTTGCCTTTACCCAGGTTCACCAGCGCGGCATGGCCGCAATGCGGGCAGATCACGCCCATCTTCCTATCGAGAACGGAAAACGGATGCTCAGAAGGCGCTACGTAGAGGGGCGCATCTGGCGCCATTCGCGCAGCTTCTTCCTCGACGTGAAAGTCGGCACCGCATGCGTCGCATGACCGTTCCCAATGTTTGACGGTGATCGCCTTCACCGCCATTACCGGGCTCGTCATGATCGGCGTACGGTGACCGCAGCCGGTGACCTGACATGGTCCGTGCTTATCCCAGAATGTATAAATTAGCTCCGGGCCCTCGTATTTGTATTCCTTACGCTCCTCGCGGGGAACGGAGAGAGGATCAAAGGCGGAAGGCATCACCTTTTTACTAGGTAAATGGGTCCAAGTGCCTTTCTCACCCTCTGGGCCATCGCAATAATAGTATGGCATTATCTGAGGTTTGACCTCAGCCTCAATGTCAGCGAGGAGCTTCTTCACTTCCTCCAGATCAACACCGGCTAGTTCCTGCTTGACGACGAACCAGGCCACCGGATTGAGGTCGTTTCCGACCATATCCATTCCGAGGCGAGAGCCTTCCACCAGCGTGGTACCGCCGCCCATGAAGATATCGGCGACCTTGATATGCTTGAACGCACCCTTCTTCTGGTGGTTGGCGTAGTAGTTGTCCCACACCAGCTTCGCCGCATGTGAGGGGTCTTCCGGCGCTTTCGACGCCGCCGCGATCAGCATCGAGCGGAACACGCTGGAGCGCCGCCGTGCCCACCATTTCGACATCTGGTAGATGGGCTTCCCAGCATTGCCCTCGATCACCGCAACTTGATTGACCGGCAGGATCGGGAAATCCACTTCCAGACAAGTCTTGGGGCGGTTTGGGTCACTGAAATCGACAGTTTCTAGCGCGGAAGCCTTGCCTGCGCCGACGGCCTTGGCGACCTCTAGTGCAACTTGTTCTTTCTGGGTGGCCACTATTACCGTAATCCTTATTTGGTCAGCTCGACGAATGGCGACAACACTTCCAGTAGCGACAGGCCGCCATGGGTGAGCGTCGGGTAGCCGCCCTGGCTGCGCCACTTCCTGCGGCCTAAGGCCAAAAGGTGCGCCCCGTGCGGGCTGTTAATCTGCAAGGCAACCGGCGGCACAAAAGGGCCGGTTGCACCTGTGCCTAGTTTGCTCCGCCCATTGGAAAACGTCTGCTTCAGAAACTGGCCGACTTCACCGTCTGCGTCGGGAAAGTAACCTGTGGCCGCGTAGCCATGGTCGGATGTGATGACCAACCGCCGCCCCGTTGCGAGCCGTTCGACGAAAGCCCAGAAGTCGTCGCCGCTCAGTTTCTCGGCCGCATCCTTCGTCAACGGCTCCAGCCCCTGGCCAGCGCCGGACCCGTCATGGAGCTTGGCGTCGGGCCAGTGATGCCAGAAGACTTGGTTCGGCGAACTCCCGACGAGCGCCTCGCAGTCCTTCCACGGCAGATCGACGGTTTCCGTTTGCGCCGGTTGCAGTTTGTGCGCGAGGCCACCGCCGTTGTTCTGGAGCTTGCTGCGGCTGGCGAAGCCAAGTGCGCGAGCAAATTCGTTGGTTTCGCCGGGCAGTTCGGAAGCGTTGGCGCTGACCTTGTGCGTGGTGAAGCCGCGCTCCTGCGCGCCCTGCAACAACCAGGGTAGTTCCCGCAGGGATAGGCCGTCGAGAATGAGTATTGCCTTGGCGCTGAAGGGTTCAGCCCACCAACGTATTAGATGATCCGACGTACGCTCGACACAGCTGCCTAATGCCGGCCACAGATCCCAGCCGCTGGAGGAAAGGAACAAATCCAATTCACCGATTTCACGGTCGCGCTTAACGACCTCACTTGGCGCGCTGGCTGCAGCCAAGGGCCTGGAGGCGATTTCAACGGCATGGTCGATGATCACGCGCCAAGCGTCAGCGTCCGAGCCTTGCGTCAGCGATTGCAGTGTGCCGGCAGTCAGGGCCATCAGTCGTCTTCCTTCTCGAGATTCAGCTCGAAGGTCAGGCCTTCGGGCAGCTTCTTGAGCAGCTCTTTGAGCTGCGCACCCGAGGCGGCAGACAACTTGATAGAGACCTCGGCAACACGCGTGGCAGGACCGATGCCCCAACCTTCGATCTTTCCGATTAGGTTGAGCGGCGACGTGGCGGGATTCGATAACGGGGTTCGCGGTTTGATCGCGGTGGTTCCCTCGCCGAAAATGCCGCCCGGCGTGGGCGCAGGCGCGGGAACAGGAGGTTCACCGGGAACAGGTTCGGCCATGCCTGGCCCCGGCGCTGGGCCGCCTTCAAGCAGGTCGCCACCGGGTGACGGCGGGAGCGGCGTAGACCCCCCCGTCGCAGGCACCGCAGACGGCAGCATCACGAACACGTCCTCGAGGTGGCGGCCGGTAAGCGAGAGCTTGGATCGTAGACGCCGCCACGCATCTTCCTCATTCTCGCCCGGATGAGTTTGCAGGTACTCCATACCTCGTACATTGATGGCGACTTTGCCCTTGGCGCACAGGCGCACCAGACGTTCCTTCATCGCCGTTTCACCCAACCATGGAATGCAGTCTTGTCCGGCAGGGCGCGGCTCCTGCAACTCGCGCAATAGTTTGCCGACCGACTCGTTATTATTGGCGAATTCGAGGACCAGCTCCTCGAATTCCTCGGGCACAAACAAATCGCTGATCAGAGCCTCTTCAATGGCCTCAGGAATTTGCGCACCCTGCTTGTCGAGGCGCTCGACGCTAAATTTGCACTGCGTGGGGTCTGCAAAATTCCAACGCTGCAGCACCGCGAAGCGGTCGAACCGCTTCTTGAGATTGTCGCGCAGAGTATTCTCAAACTCCTTGTGCAACTTTTTATACTCGGGATTGTGGCCAGCCCATTCCTGCGCCTTCATCTCGGCGCGGGTAAGGATAAGTAGGTCACGGTCCAAGAAGGCGTTGGCGCTGCCCGCACGCGGAACCAGGAAGCGAACGGTGTTCCGGCGCTTCTGCAATTGGTCTTTGAGCCATCGGCCCAGCGCGGCGTCGAGCTTTTCCGGCTCTTCAGGCAGGACAAGGATCGGCAAACGATCGTCCCATTTGTCAGGTTGCTCGGAATCGTCAAGCGGTGTCCAAGGATCATTGGCCCACGACTTCGGCAGCGCGATCACCCTGAAGGCCTTGGCGACTTCGTCGCTGCCACCGATGACGTATCTCACCTGCCTGGCGAGCTGCGCCTGATCGGAACCATCAGCAAACAACTTGTCGTTGCGCGCATAAGCCATCAATTTAGCGCGGGGATTTTCTTCCTCGCGGAAGAGCAGCTTTGCGCCTTCCTGGTGGATGTTAAAGCTATTCTCAACAATAGTTGACAGCTCGACGTGAAATGCATTGTCATCGACCGGCTTGTCGCGGGTGATGTCCAGCTGCAGCGTGGCAGGTTCAGCGCCGGCAAGGTTACCGACGGCGATCGAGCGCAACCAAAGCGCACCAACGACTTCTTGAAGGTGTGGCGTAATGCTAGCGTGGTCGTGCCGCGCTTCCTTCACTGAGATGATGTTTTGTTGCGCCTTTTCACGCAACGTACGGTGATGTTGGTTAGCAACGGCTTCGAGCAGCGCTCCGATGCCGGAGGTATCATCGTCTAGCCTGAAATCGGCTGCAGTCAGGACAGGCACCACTTCGCCACGGCTTTTATAGAGGTTGGCGAGGATCCGAATTAGATCGCGTGCCTCCTGCGCATCAGTAGCGATAAGAACCTGCTCTTCGAGCAGGCGCAGCAGGTGCGGCGCGAAGGGCCAGGACTCGATGAACTCGCGGCGCTTACGGTCGTGCTCGGCCGGCTGCACATCGAGCAGACGGAAGGACTCTGCGACATGCCGCGCGACCAGCGCTTCTATGGTGCCGTTGGCGATCTGCAGGCGGTTGTCGAAAAGGCGGTGCAACAGCATCCGGCGACGATCCTGCTGAATGCGCTCCGCGCTACCTCCCGCCTTGAAGTCAATCCCAACCGGTTCGACACGATGCACCTGCTGATAGGCATCGCTACCGCCATTCCGTACTGAGATCACCAGCACCAAAAGATCGGGGCGCTCTTTAGCGATCTCCGAAAGTATCTGGATGAAATTAAATGCCCAGTTCTTCCATGGATACTGTTTTGTATTAGTTAGACTGTCATACCACGTCTGGAATTCATCCAGAAGCAACATAGTCGGCTGCTTTTCAAGCAAATCAATAATCAGTTTGTCGGATGGAATTTCGGTCTTTGACGCCCCCTGACCTTCCCACATGCCTTTGATGTAGACACCGTGGGGATGATTTTCGAAAAGAACATCCCAAAGAAACTTGTAACGATGGCGATGAAGACTTTCCCCGATGACATTCATCCCATCGCGAAGCGCGATCTCGCCGATGCTAGGATCAGCGAGCGTGTTGGCCCAGCTGTTGAGCCAAGCTCTGGTCGATGCGGGATCTGTTACTGCGTGGTAGAGCGCAGCCATCATGTGCGACTTGCCGAGACCGCGTTCGCCGATCACGACAACAGGACGGCCACGATTGGGGCCGACAGCTTCGATTGCCTTCAGTAGATCATGCGTAGGATAGGTGATTTCCAGGAACTGCTTGGCCGCAATCTGGGTCGCGCCGGTGTTCTGATCATTGGACAGCTCGATCGCTGTGCCCTTAAGACGCCTGCCCCGGAACTCTTCTCGTAAGGTCAGTCCAAGCATTACTTTCCCTCGCTTTCCGCAATTAATTTACGGAAAGACTCACAATGTTTGTCGAGGCCTCAACGGCCAGGCCGTCCAACGGCCGAGCCTCCCCACTCCCCCGCCGGCAACACGCGCGCGGCCTTAAGCGAATGGCGTTTCCACCCCAGTCACAATCCCATTGGGATTGATCTACTTTCCACTGTTAGTACATGGCGAGTCTAGACGCCATGGTTGCGCTCGCCTCCCGCGTCGCGCCGCACCTGCGCTAAAGTCCAGCTGCAGCAAGACCCGGCAAACAAGGCTGAGCGCTGAAGCCCCCGCAAAAGCGACGGGAGATTACTGCGCGCCGACCGGGCCAAGGATGGAGCACATCTCCTTGAGGGCTACGTACTAGAGCGCACGCTATACGAAGCGGCCTGGGCACGTTTCGCGGCCTCGCGCCTAAGCGCAGCGGCCCTGATCTTAGCCCGGGTCTCGTCGGCCATCGCTCCGCGCTTTACGCCACGCTGCTGAGCCGCCCTACGCTCAATGTGTTCTCGACTCTGCGGCCTGCCGCGCTTCGCTGCGCTGATCCGCGCCCGCGCTCCGTCGGTATGTTTGTCGCCCTTGCGCTTGCGGAACATTTTCTGACTGGTCGTGTATTTTAGAACCTTGGCGGTCGAGCGGTCCATCACACCCGCCTCATATGCCTCGCGTGAAGACCAACTCAACACGTAACCTACACGCTCAAATGTAACGTCATCAGCGGCCATGCTCTTGAGGCGACTGGCAATCATCGCCTTCTGATACTTCGTGATCAGGTCGCTAAATTCGAGCAGGGTCAGGTTGAAGGTCCGCCCATTCGCCAACTGGTATCGACGGCTGCGGCCATGCCAGATCACCAGATATTCGTCGTATGTCATCATGTTGATACTCCGGAAAAGAAAGGCCCCACCGCGCGGGGGCGACGCGCAGCAAGGCCTGGCATTTCTTCTCAGAGGAAAGCGGTCAGGAACTTTCTGCCAAAGCGGCAGACTTCGCCCCTGCTGCTTCGTCTTTATTTATGACCTGACATTTTTCGGTGGCCTATTTTGGGCATTTTCGCCAACCAGTAACTTAAGACCGCCATATATATTGGAAATCCTGTACGGACTTCCTGACGGCGAAGCAGTAACTTAAGACCATCTATCGAAGATAGATGATGCCTTGAGGCACTACCTCCCCACCACGAACTCCACACAGGAAAGCCAGACCGGCGTGGATTACGCCTTCGCTCCGCGCGTCTTCGCGCGCTCACTCGGCAATCCACTTGCTCAACGGCTTTCGCCTTCCACCCGCTGGATGCCTTCGGCCGTCGCTGCCGCTCCAGCGGGTCGCTTCGCTCCGTCCTGCGGACAGCCAGAGGTCTGCGACGCCAGTCGAGAAATAACGGCGCTGCGGTCGGACCGGGCGCGGGCTCACCTGCGGCAGGCTCACCCGCCTTGCCCCTCCAAGGGCTCACACAGGGGCATAAGGGCTGAGAACGACACAACGCAGCGGCTAGGCCAACATGACCCTATACGAGCCCCTGCGGAAAGGTTCACGATGAGAATGATCAGCCGGACCCCGGCACCCGAAAAGCCCCCTGGCAGGACCAGGGGGCTCAGTCGATATCGTGCCGAGAATTTCAATGGTCGGCTTCGTCGAACTCGACCTCGTCCGCACCGACCGTCCAGCCGGTCAGATGACCTCCCCGTCTGGCAAATTCGGCCAAAGGATCGATGGCCGAGAGAATGAGCGTCACGGTCGTCAAATCGGCCGATAGGCTGGCGGGCATATAGTCCGCTCTAATCCCACCCTTGCCGATCAGCGCAACATTGCCGGGATCTAATTGGGCGAGCCTGTTGGCCTGCTCGAAGGCGGTCAGCATCCGGTCGATGGAATGGTTGACCATCATCGCACCGGAAAGGCTGTCCCAGGCCGTTCCGGCTGAATAGCTCCCCGGAACGCATAGATCGCCTACCACGATGCGTTTGCCGATGGCGCTCTCAGCGAAGGGAAAGGGCTTCGTAGAGCCAATATGAACGCCATTGCAGGGCGCGACATGCGACGACACCACAAGACCCTGTGGTGACGCTCTGAGGGGGCCAGCGACCTTATTATACGACATCAGATGCGATGGCGTAGCGGTGTCGAACGTGATCCGCAGTTCGGACAAGCCCGATCGCGTCCGCAAGGCGCTCTGCACCGCCGTCAGCAACACCGCGACTTTGGCGGTGGAAGTGCCGAGAACGTGGATGTGGCTTTGCCGGTCGTTCAACTTGCCGTCGCGCAGGAGCCAGCAGATGACCTCGACAAGGTTGGCCAGCTGACGTGTCGCACCGCCGAACGCCCAACCCTCAAAAGGCTCATTCCTGACCGCATCATACCAAGCTTTGATCTCTTTGCGGTCGCGCCCCTGCAGGGCGGTGAGATAGGAGACCGATCCTCCCCGGTTGGCGGCGAAAAACCGGTTATTGGCCAGCGATGTCGACAGTGCGTCCGCGAAAGTCAGGAACTGGCCTGTCGTGCGGCCTTTGACGTAAGGCCCAATAGCACGGGTCGGAATATCGAGGGTGATCCCGATATCGGCATGGGCCTCCAGCCATTCCAGGCTGTCGCGACAGCTGGCCTCGCCGCTGAACGGCTTGGTGATGAACTGGAAGCCACCGCTATCACCGATGACGGTCGAGTAGCCGTGAGGACGACCCTTGAACCAAGCGGGTGTATTGCTGCGGCCAAGATACTGACCGCCACTGACCAAGACGTAGGGCGTATAGACGAGAGCGCGGGGGTCGAGGGGATTAAGCTCGGACGGCTCAAGGCCATGCGGCATGGCGCGGGAGGCCGGCTTTCCCACGACTTCTAGGAAGCCATGTTGAAGGGCAGGCGCATATTGAGCGCGATCCAGCCCGAGAGGTTGGTTGATCATGATCGAATTTCCGAGAAATGGGTGACCCTTCCCCACCATTTCGGGGAAGGGTCTCGGCCGGTCAGACGGTGAAGTCGTCGCGCGTCACGCGGCGAAACCGGCCGCTGTGGTTGGCGACCCAGACCTTGTCGGCCTTGACGGCCTTGGGCAGGAACACACGGTATGCGTTGGCATCGGTCGCGAAGTTGATCTCCAACGCGCCGCCCTGGTCGATGTGGAAGGTCAGCCCCTCGGGCTTCATGGCCAGCACGACCCGAAGCGTATCCACCAGAGATCGCGCCAGCACCACCAGTTTGGCCGCCGCCGAGCCTTCGCCCGCGATGGTGAAAGCCGTTGCCGTGCCCACCGAAAGCGACAGGCTGTCGCGCGTGACGACCACGTCCGCGTGCCTGCCCGTCCCCTTGGCCGCGTTCTTTGTCACGAAGGATTTGGCCAGTTCCGGCAGTGCATCCGCCGGAACCGCAAACGAGGCGGTCGGTTTGAACACCTTTTCGTCCAGAAGCCACATCCACATTTCGCGGCGCCCCTGACCGAACTCGGACACGACCTGGAGACTCAAGTTCATGTCCTTGACGCGAGTGTTTTCACGCGCGCGGAAAACCAGGGAGGTCACGCCTGTTGCCGAGATGTCCTGGCTGACCCGGTCCCACAATTCGCGCCGGTCGAGCGGCATGATCTGTTCTTCCAATCGCCCACGCTGCGCGGCGTTCACGAAGAACGAACCGCCAGGGAGCGGAAGGCCGGGCCCAATAGGCTTGGCCATCAGCAAGAGCGCGGGATTTGCGTCGCGGGCGAGCGCGGAGGTCCATTCGCCGTCGAGGAGGAAATGCTGACGCGTCGTCGGCAACTTCTTCGTCCCAGGCACCGACGGGTCGTCGCCTTCATTCTGAGGCAGGTCGGACCAGCCGACCGGCATCAGCAGTGCCGATGATGCGAATAGCTCCATCGCCTGTTTGATCGGCAGCGCGGCCTTGGAGCCATCAGGCTTGCCCAGCCCGGCGCTAACAGCTGCGAGGTTCTGACGGGGTGAAAGCTGGAAACGCACCATGCCGTCGTCACCGATGATGGCCAGGACTTCCGAGACACAGTTCAGAGCCAAGCCGGACGGAAGATCTTTGACGTCAATGGTCGCGAGCGTTTCGGCGCTCGCCACGGTGTGAATAATGCCGGTTGCGACCTCATCGCTGGAGGTCATCGCTTCGGGCTCATCACCCAATTGGCGGCGCTTCCATGCGTCAGTCAGACCAACGAGGTGCTTCCGACCAGTGACCGGATCTTCGTAGTTCTTGATGAACTCGACTACGTCTGGGATGGCCTCGCCGTTATCCAGGCGAACGACGATTTCAGCGGATGGATCGACCAGCTTTTCGCCGTTGCGGTTCTTGATCCACTCGCGGACCAGCTTGCCGCCGCCACGGGCGCTTTCAACCATCTTCTCGCCCGGATAGCCCGTGGCCAAGGTGCAGAATGAAGCGATGGGGCGCTGACCGGCGCGAGGCCCGAGGAGGCCGTGCCTTTCAAACACCGCATCGATCGCGCCAAAGTTGTCCGGATCGCCAAATTCGCGGAAGAGTCCCACGATGCCAGACGTCATTTTCCAGGCGTCACGGTGCTTCTTATCTTCGAAATCGGTCTTGGTCGCAGCGAAGGCGGCGTGAGCGGTGACGTCCGCAATGCTGAGAATGCGGATTTCTCCGGCCTTTGTGTCGAAGTCGGCCGCAATAGCAGCCCGTTGGGCGTCAGTAATAATGGTGGTCATTGCAGCTTATCCCCAACGAACCTGGGGCAATCCCACGACATAGCCCACTGCAAGGCCTAGCTCGGAGCGACGAGAACACCTCGCCGGGATAGTTCGTTGGTGACCTGAAAGGGGATCGAACCCTTTACGCAGAGCGGGGCAACCAGCCCAGGAAACGCCGCCGAAACCTGCCTCGACGAACATTTCCGCATATATCGGAGAAAAAACTCGAAGGCAAGATTATTTTTATCTTAACCATGTATATCTTGAAAATTCCCAAGCCAAGACGGCATCCCTGTGTTCACCACTATTTCGGATAGCGCTCAACGTGTTCAGCATATTGGCTTCTATCCACGCATCCATCTTCCGAGGAGAAGCAATTATGTGCTCATACGAAGGATCAGGGCAGCGCCGGGAAGCTCGGATACGAAACCCGCCCCATCGCCTCCGCTAACACCTTGAGCCCAGCGCCCTGGCCATAGCCGCGCCCCACGGACATCCCCTTATGCCCGGTCAGGAGATCGTGAATTTCCTCGCCCAATCCTGCATCCCGGCAGGCTCGCTTGAACGAGTGCCGGAATGAATGGAAGGTCTTGTTCGGGTCGTTAATGCCGCTCCGCTCCCCGCCATTACGTTCGCACCACATGCCCCACCACTTGGTGAAGGTTCGGGACGACGATAAAATCTGCGCCGGATCGTGAGGCAGCTCGGGAAACAAATGGATTTCACCGCGCTGCTGCACAGTCACCGCGTGTTTCACGAAACCTATTTCGATCAACGCCTTGTGGATCGGCACAGCTCGCTGCGATTGCCGGTTCTTGAGCTTGCGGCCCGTAAGATCGAGGAACCACGTCCCCTCGGCATCCTGCTTCACGTCGGCAGCTTTGGCGGCAGCCAGTTCCTCAAGGCGGCAACCCGTCCATAGACCGAGGATCGGAAGCCAGTAATAGGCATCCTTCAACAACACGCCGCCCGGTTCATCGCGATATCCCCAAAGCTGACCGGTGCTGTTGTGCGTCCGAGCGCAACCGTGGAATAGCGGCCGCGAGAAAATCAGGGCGATGTCTTCGACGTCATACGCCAGCCGCTCCTCCTCCTCGCCCTTAGCCTTAGGCATGACAGGCGTGACTGGATTCACGGTGACAACGCCAACACTGACGGCGTAGTCGAACAGCTTCTTGTAGACGAGAAACCACTTCCACTGCGTCTTCTTAGACAACAAGCGGGCGCTTGGATTCCGTACCTGCCATTCCAGCACCTTTCGGAACGACAGCTTGTCGAGTGCGGGTCGCTTGATAATCGGAAAGCGTCGCAGCTCTACCGCGAAGTCGTCCATCTGCACCGACGTCACCTGATGCACATGGGGCGTATCGAGCGCTTCGCTCAAGCGGCGTACATAACTCCGCACCGCCGTCGGATTGGGTGGGCGCTTGGAGACAATGTAGCGCCCGACAAGTTCGCTGAGGGTCAACACCTCTGCAGGAGGACTGAGGGGCGCGGTAACGGCTCCAGGGGCCCGTAGAGCAATCTGAGGGGCGTCATCCGCATCCTCGGGCCAGCCGTCGAACTCGCCACGCCGGAATTGCCGCGTGAAGGTCTCGACATCATGCCATGCCGCGCCAAACGCGCTGCGGATATGGGCAATCGCTGGATGATCGACGGAGATTGCGATGCCGCGCGCGCCCAGAGCTTCAACCAAGCGCTGATCAAATTCTTCAATTTCGGACCATTTGCGCTGTTGAAGGCGATAGAGGCGTTCTGAATGCGCCAAGTCCTCCAGGCCAAAATCCTCGAAGGTGTTGGCTACGCCGTTGAAGAAGGCGTCCTGCGCACCATCGATCGTCGCGTTTCGCCATGCCTCGATGGCATCAAGCAATTGCTCACGCCGCACAGCAGGCCTATCCGGCGACATGTTGGGGACCTTCGGCACGTCCATGCCGGACGACGGCGAAACTGCAACCGGAGCACGCGCTGCGGCGATCCGTGCGTCAAGTTCGGCCAAGATGGCGGCCGCTTTGGGGAGAGCCTCGGCTTTACTAGCGGTGCCGAGGGATCGCCAGACCTGCGCCTTGCCGCCAAACGCCTGGCGAACGTCGGAAGGGATGTCCTTCTTGACGTAGAATGTGCGGCCCTTACCGCGCGTGCAGACGTTCTGCATGAACCGCATTCCGTAGCAGGCGTCCGTAGCAGATACAGCTCCGGAAACCCTTATGCTGTAAGGGTTTCAACGTCTACAACAGGTTAAGGAGGAGATGGCTGGGGAACTAGGACTCGAACCTAGAATGACGGTACCAAAAACCGCAGTGTTACCATTACACCATTCCCCAGCAGGAACGGCGAAACCCGTCAGGGCTCGGCGAGGCGGTGGAGATAGCTCACGACTCGGATGGATGCAACATCCCATTTCAGAACTTTTTTCGGGCTGTCGCACGAACGTCGAAAAAGGCGCTTGCGCCCCCCGAAACCGCCACCTATAAGGCCGGCCTCCAAGTCGGAGTGTGGCTCAGTCTGGTAGAGCACTGCGTTCGGGACGCAGGGGTCGCAGGTTCAAATCCTGCCACTCCGACCATTTTCTCCCCGCCAACCAGAGGCGGGAAAACTTCCAAAAAGACATAAGCTTAGGCGCCGCGAAAGCGGCGCTTTGCCTATGGGCGCAGAGCTTGCGGATTCGTTGCGCCCTCTTCATTTGGTCGCAACCCGAACACCGGCTAGGTTGTCGGCGCTTTCGTTTGCAGGACCTCCGATGAAGCAGTTCTTCCTGACCGTCGCCGGCGTCTTCGTCGGCCTCTTGTTGTTCGTGGTCGGAGTGCCCTTCCTGCTGATCGTGATGGCCGCCGGGGCCACGCGCCCCGCGCCGGTGCCGGTCCATAGCGTCCTGCAGCTGGACCTGCGCGGCGGCCTCTCCGACCAGGATCCCAAGAACCCCTTCGCGGCCCTGGGCGGCGGTTCGGGAGACTCGGTGATGTCGATCATCGACACGCTGCGTCGCGCCGAGAAGGACGACAAGGTCGAGAGCGTGCTGGTGCGCCTGCCCGAGGGCGGCGTCGCCCCGGCCGCGGCCGACGAGCTGCGCCTGGCCTTCAAGCACTTCCGCGAGGTCGGCAAGAAGCCGATCTACGCCCACAGCCAGGGTCTCTATCCCTCCGGCATGGTCACCTCGACCTATATGCTGGGCGCGGCGACCAGCGAGTTCTGGATGCAGCCGGACTCGAGCTTCCAGGCGGTCGGCATCTCGTCGGAGTCGATGTTCTTCAAGCGCTTCTTCGACAAGTACGGCGTCAAGGCCGAGTACGAGCAGCGCTATGAATACAAGAACGCCGTGAACCCCTATCTCTACAGCGACTACACCCCGGCCCACCGGGAATCGGCGCTGTCTTGGATGGGCTCGGTCTACAAGACGGCCCTGACCAGCGCCGCTGTCGATCGCAAGCGCGATCCGGCCGCCCTGACCAAGGTGCTGGAAGCCGGCCCCTACAGCGCCCAGGAAGCCCAGGCCAACGGCCTGATCGACAAGGTCGGCCAGGTCAGCGACATCCAGGCCTTCGCCCTGGAGAAGGCCGGCAAGGGCGCCAAGCTGGTCGACTTCGACGATTATGCCAGCCGTTCCAAGACGCCGTCGGTCAAGACCGGCCCGGCCATCGCCGTGATCGGCGCCGAGGGCGCGATCGTCACCGGCGCGGGCGGCGGCGGCGGCCCGTTCGGCGGCGACAGCAATGTCTATTCCGACGAGGTGGCCCAATCCTTCAAGGCCGCCATCGACGACAAGGACGTCAAGGCGATCGTCTTCCGCGTCTCCTCGCCCGGCGGTTCGGACACGGCCTCGGAGCAGATCCTGGCCTCCGTGAAGGCGGCCAAGGCGGCCGGCAAGCCGGTGGTGGTCAGCATGGGGACCTATGCGGCCTCGGGCGGCTACTGGATCTCCAGCCAGGCCAATTCGATCGTCGCCCAGCCCTCGACCCTGACCGGCTCGATCGGCGTCTATGGCGGCAAGTTCGCCCTGGGCGACGCCCTGGCCCGCTTCGGCGTCGACACCAAGGGCGTCCATGTCGGCGGCGACTATTCGCAGGCCTTCGGTTCCGACGGCTTCACCCCCGAGCAACGCGCCAAGTTCGCCGGCTGGATGGATCGCATCTATGCCGGCTTCGTCACCCGCGTGGCCGAGGGCCGCAAGCTGCCGCCCGAGCGCGTGCGCGAGATCGCCAAGGGCCGAGTCTGGACCGGCGAGCAGGCCAAGGACCTGGGCCTCGTCGATCAGCTGGGCGGCTTCTACGACGCCGTCGACAAGGCCAAGGCGCTGGCCAAGCTGGACGGCGATGTTCGCCTCAAGCGCATGGACGGCGGCAAGTCGCCGTTCGAGGCCTTCGAGAAGCTGCTGGGCGTTTCGGAGACCTCGGCCCGCACCCTGGCGGCCGCCGCCTGGGTGCTGGGCGATCCGCGCTCGCAGGCGATCCTGGACGAGATGGCCAAGGCCCGCCTGCGCTCGGCTCCTGGCGGCGCCTCGGTGCTGGCGGACACCCCCGTCCACTAGCTAGACTGACGACTCCTGACGGCCGCCGCGCCCGCGCGGCGGCCGTCGATTCATTTCGACATCCGAGTTCTTCGCCATGACCGCCAGCGCCGCCGACCAGTTGAGCCAGGCCGTGCGCCGCCTCGAGGCGCGCGACCGCGCCCGGGCCGCCGCCATCGTCGTCAAGCTGGCCGCCGAGGACGCGCCGCTGGGCGATCTCTGGGGCCAGGTGGCGCAACTGGCCGCCACCCTGGGCGAGGCCTCGGCCGCCCGCGCCGCGATGCGCCGCTACGTGGCCGGCGCGCCCTACGACATCGAGCGTCGCCTGGCCTATGGCGCTATGCTGGCCCAGCTGGGCCACGTGGCCGGAGCCATCAAGGCGACCGAAGCCTTCCTGCCCAACGCCGCCAAGCCCGACGCCCGCCTGCATCACCTGCTCGGCACCTGTCACGCTCAGCTGGGCCAGGCCGAGGCGGCCCAGGAACACCTGCGCGCCGCCATCGCCCAGGCCCCGTTCCCCGAACTGGCGGCGGTCGCCTGGCTGACCATCGCCGACCTGAAGAGCTTCGCGGCCGGAGACCCGGACATCGCGGCGATGGAGGCCCTGGCCGCCGAGCTCGGCGAGCGCGCGCCCAGCGCCCTGCTCTACGCCCTGGGCAAGGCCTATAACGACCTCGGCGACATCGATCGGGCGTTCGAGACGTATGCGCGCGGCGCGCGCCAGGTCCGCGCCCAGCGCCCCTACGATCCCAACCCCTCGCGCCGCTTCGTGGACGAGATCATCTCGGGCTTCACGGCCGAATCCCTGGCCAAGCTGCCCGCCAGCGGGATCGACAGCGATCGGCCGATCTTCGTGCTGGGCCTGCCGCGCTCGGGCACGACCCTGGTCGAGCAGATCCTGGCCAGCCATGCCGACGTCGTCGACGGCGCCGAGCTGAACCTGTTCCGCACGGCCACCATGGATCTTGGCGGCTACGCCCCGTCCGACGTCACCCGCATGGCGTTCCGCCCCGACGCGGCCGATGTCTGGACCCGTTTCGGCGAGGCCTATCTGCACCTGCTCGAGGAGCGCTTCGGCCCGACCGGCCGGGTGGTGGACAAGACCCTGAACCACACGCGTTTCGTGGGCCTGATCCGCCACATCCTGCCCAACGCCCGCTTCGTGTGGCTGCGCCGCGAGCCCGGCGACGTGGCGCTGTCGGCCTTCCGAAGCCATTTCACGGGCGGGCTGGACTGGACCTGGTCGCTGGAAGACATCGGCCACCACATGGCCCAGGAAGACCGCCTGCACGCGCACTGGACGGCCCTGTTCCCCGACGCGATCCTGACCGTGCCCTACGAGGACCTGGTCGCCGATCCCAAGACCTGGATCGCCCGGATGCTGGCCCATTGCGGCCTGCCGGCGCAGGAGGACCTGAGCGACTTCCACCTGACCCAGCGCGCCGTCACCACGTCCAGCTCCAGCCAGGTGCGCCAGCCGATCAGCACGCGGGCGATCGGCCAGTGGAAGCGTTACGAGACGCACCTGGCCCCGTTCTTCGAGGCGTACGGGCATCAACGGTAGCTTATGCAAAAATACTCGTTTTAGTTGATAGGCTTGACCGTGACGAGTTAGCCTTGAGACGCTCTTCAAGGAGGTCTCCATGAGCATTCTCAAGCAGGTGAAGATGGCCGCGATCTCGGCCGCGATCGTCATGGCTACGGTGCCGACCTTAGCGTCCGCCCAGCCCCACTACGAGCGATACGTCATCTACTACAGCGACGCGACATACACGGAGGAGGTGGGCGAATTCGCGAGCTACTGCGCTGGCGAGCCAGTCGTGATCGGCCACACCTCCCCTTATTGGATCGTCGTCGAGAGCAGGCTCTGCGAGTACGATCCCGATCCTTACCACCCCTGGCCGTAGCCATTCTGGGCTGCTAGGCCAGCAAAGAAAAAGGGCGGGCCTTGCGGCCCGCCCTTCCTTTTAGGCGATCGGATCTTCGAATTAGAAGACCAGGTCGAAGCCCAGACGCACCGAACGCGGCGGCATGTAGGACAGCGACTTGCGGTAGTCTTGGTTGATCGCACCGCTGTCGAGTTGACCGAACTCGTTGGTTTCCACCGTCTTGCGGGTGTTGAAGACGTTGAACACGTCGGCGCGCAGGGTCAGGCCGTTTTCCGGCAGGAAGCCGAACGACGGAACCGTGTAGCGGGCCGACAGGTCGAGGCGGTAGGTCCACGGATCGCTGAACACCGAGCCGCGCGGCGTGATCTGGCCGTTGCAGTAGTGCGACAGGGCGCCGTAGGCGTTGTTCAGGATCGGGTCGTTCGGGTTGAAGCCCATGCAGCCGTACTTGCGGCCCGACGTGACCAGCGCGTTGGCGCCGACCAGGAAGCTGTCGAACACTTGGTACGAACCGAAGGCCTTGAACACGTGGGCCCGGTGGTTCGGGAGCAGGCCGTAGGCGCCCTCGGTCAGGCCGGGGGTGTCGAAGTCGGCCGTGATGCCGGCGTCGGTCTGACCGCCAGCGTAGTCGGTCTTCACGTAGCCTTCGTAGTTACCCTTCGATTCCGAGAGGGTGTACGAGCCGTTCAGCGACCACTTGCCGTCGAAAGCGCGGTCGAACTGGAACTGCAGGGCGATGTATTGGCGGTCGACCTTCGGGTACTTCAGCTGGTCAGCGGTGAAGTTGATGGTGCGAACCGTCGTCTCACCCGGCAGCGGGTCCGACAGCGTGATCGTCTGGGCCAGGCCCGGGTTGATGATCGTGTACTGGTGGAAGCCGCTGAAGGTGTCATCGCAGTGGGCGATGTTGTTGGCCTTGCAGTACGCCAGGACGGCGTAGTCGACCGACACGTCGTCGGCGGCGCGCAGCGACTTGCGGTAGGTCAGCGTGACGCCGGCCTTCCACAGCGAGTCGAAGCGGTGCTCGTAGCCGAGGATGTATTCGTCGTCGGCGGTCGACTTCAGGTTCTTCGAAACGTTGGCTTCGAAGGGCTGGATCGTGCCGTTGTTACGAACCGTACAACCGCGGACGCCCGCCGTGCCGACGCCGCCCGGCAGACAGATGCCTGCGTTGGCGAAGCCAGTGATCTGGGTGCCCAGGCCGTTCAGCGGCAGGCCCGAGACCGGGTTCACGAAGGCGGTGTTCACCGTCGTGGTGCCCGGGACGTAGACCTGGAAGCCGGCCGGCAGCAGGAAGTACGAGGTTTCGTCGAGGATGGCCGAGGCCTGGCGGAACGCCGTGTTCGACGCGACCGGCAGGTAGTAGCGGCCGTAGTTACCGAAGATCTTGTTCGTGCCGTCGTTACCCGGATCCCAGGTGAAGCCGATACGAGCCGCGATTTCCTTGTTGAACTCGACGAAGACCGGACCCTTGTTGCCGGCGATGTCGATGCCGCGGTTCTGGAACTGGTCGCGACGAACGCCCAGGTTCAGGGTCAGGGTCGGCAGGACGTCCCACGAGTCTTGCACGTAGATCGCCTGGTTGCGCGAGGCGTACGAACCACCGCCGACGAACGTACGGACGTCGAGGTAGTAACGGCCGGCCGGCACGCCGCGCGGGTCGGTGGCCGAACCTTCGCGATAGACGTACTCGCCGCCGCCGTTGCGCTGGGTCTGGTGGATCAGCGTCAGGTTTTCACGGTCGTAGCCGCCACGGATGTGGTGGTCGCCCAGCAGGCTGAAGTAGACGTCGGCGTCGACGCGGTAGAATTCGCGCGTCGTGTTGCGTGGCGCGTCTTGGACGGCGGTGTTCTGGAAGCTGACGCGACGGGTGGCCGTCGAGTTCGTCGGGCCGGCGGCGATCGACGACTGCACGCGCGGCGAGCCGAACAGCGACGACTTGGTCGCGGCGCGGTCCTTGTTCAGGCCGTAGGCGGCCGACAGGGTCAGCCAGTCGGTGAACGTGCCGGTGTACTTCGCGACGTAGCTGGTGGCGCCGTCTTCGAAGCGCGTGCCCGGCAGGGCCGTGCCGATCGTGTCGGTGTTGTTGGCGAAGGTGTAGTTGAAGCTCTCACGCTTGGTGATGCGCTGGGTGTCGATCAGCGTGAATTCCAGGTGCTGACGGTCGGTGATGTAACCGTCCAGCTTCACGCCGTAGAACGGGTCGCTCATGCGGTCGACGTTGTACGAACCGGCGGCGATCGAGGCGTTGCGCGATTCGTTGTCGTTCAGCTGAGCCAGGCCGTAGAAGAACAGGCGGTCCTTGATGATCGGGCCGCCGGCCTCGAGCACCAGGTCCTTGTTGTTGTTCTCACGCAGCTTGCCGCGGACCTGGTAGGTGTCCTTCTGGGCGTTTTCCAGCGAGGACGGCGACCAGTTACCGTGGATGCCGAAGGTGAAGTCGTTCGAACCCGACTTCGACACGGCGTTGATGATGCCGCCCGTGGCGCGACCATATTCGGCCGAGTAGCCGCCGGTCTTCACTTCGATCGACTTGTAGAACTCGAACGGGACGCGCGAACCGCCGATGTAGTTATCGAAGTTCGTGATGTTCAGGCCGTTCAGGTAGAACGCGTTTTCAGCGACCGAGGCGCCGCTGATCGAGGTCTGGCCGCGGAAGTTGGTCGAGGAGCCTTCGACCGTACCCGGCGCGAGCAGCGTCAGGGCGGTGATGTTGCGGCCGACCGGCACTTGCTTCTGCAGGTCTTCGACGTCGATCGCCAGACCCGTCGTGGTCTGCGAGAAGTCGAGCTGCGGGTTGGCGGTCGCGGTGATCACGACTTCCGAAACGGTTTCGTCGGCGGCGGTCAGGGTGAAGCTGTAGTTGCTTTCACCACCGGCGCGAACGCCCAGGGCGCCGTCGCTGGTCGGCTTGTAGCCGGCCTTGTTGATCGACACGGCGTAAGCGCCTTGCGGGATCAGCGGCACGCGGAACTGACCGTTGTTGTCGGTCGTCATTTCGCGGGTGAAGCCTTGAGCCGTCGACTTCACCGTCACCTGAGCGCCGGCGATCGGAGCGCCGCTGCTGTTGACGACCGTACCGGCCAGGGTGCCGCTCGTGTAGTCCTGCGCGCTGGCCAGGGTCGGGATCGCCGTAGCGACAACGCCGATCGTCACGGGCGTCGCGATCGCGGCGAGGCCGGCAAGCAGCGTCGTCGTCATGAGGCGCGCGCGGGCGCTGCCTTTGCTGGAAGTCATGTTCTTCAAATCCCCTCTGAACACGGCGCGGGGCGGCAAGTCGGACAAGAACCCCTCTAGAAACTTTATCCGACTTGGAGCGGAAAACCGCCAAACAGCGCCGTGAGATCACTGGTGTCCCGGAAACATTTCCCCGGTTGCCGGGACGTTAGGAGCCGCCGCAGCCAAGGGTCAATTGTCATTGCAAATTTGTAATCGACATCCCCAGACCCTGTCGCAAAATCGCCACAGGGCGGCCCCTTTTCGAAAGATCATTGCTCCATCGGGATACTCGTAACCCGCACAACAGGGGCAAAACTTAACCACCCTGTTGTTTTGGCGGAGTTATTTCGACCACGAAGAACATGGTTTTTGAAATTCATGTCTCGAAGAAATTTTCGTGACGATCTTCCGCCATCCGGTTGACACCCGAGGTTTCATTCCCCTGAACCCGATTTGTGGATAAAACTTTTTTAATCTTCCGGACAATCACAGCACGTTTTCGCCAACAGCGCCCATTCCTGCGCCACCGTCCTAGACACCGGTGACCATTGCCTAGGCGCCGCCTGATCGCGAAGATGCCGCGGCGGCGGAGCGCGCCGCGAGATTTTTAGTTTCGGCGGCCCCATGAGCGATTTCCGACGCGTAACCGAGTCTCTTTCCGTCAGTCCGCAGGTCACCGAGGCCGACATGGCGCGCGCGGCGGCCGAGGGATTCGTGCTGGTGATCAACAATCGCCCCGACGGCGAGGATCCCAGCCAGCCGTCCGCCGCGACCATCGAGGCGGCGGCCCGCGCCGCGGGTCTGGACTATCTGCATGTGCCGGTGCGCGGCGGGCCGACCCAGGAGCAGGTCGATGCGGTGCGCGCGGCGGTCGAGGCCGCGGACGGCCCGGTGCTGGCCTTCTGTCGCTCAGGCACGCGCTCGATCGTCACCTGGTCGATCGGCCAGGCGCTGGCGGGAGAAGATCGTGAGACCCTGGTCAGCCAGGGCCGCGAAGCGGGATACGATCTGTCAGGCGTCCTGCCGGGCTGAGTCGGATTGACCTAGAAGGCGGCCGCTTCGCGCGCCGCCATCGGCGTGGGTTCGGCCTCGCAGCTGGCCAGGACGAACTGGGCCATGATGATACAGAGGACCGCGAAGGCCGCGCGCTGGAGCCGTTTTGAAACAAAAATCGCCGCGTCCGCCGCCATGGCCCCGTCCTCCGAAGGTTACTGAGGGGTTAAAGCGCAAGACCGGCGCCATTCTTTAACTTCACGCGCATCGCGGGGGGCGAAACCGCCCACACTTTCGCCCGATGCGCTTTCCGGAGCGTCCGCGATGATTCCCTTCGTCCGCGAGCTGGAGTTCGAGTACGGCCGCTGCGACCAGGTCTCGCCGCTGATCCGGCGGGTGATCGCGCGCAATCCCGGGCCGTTCACCTACACCGGCACCGGCGTCTACATCGTCGGCCAGGGCGAGGTGGCGGTGATCGACCCCGGTCCCGACCTGGCCGAACACTTCGAAGCGCTGAAGGCGGCCCTGGCCGGCGAACGGGTGACCCACGTGCTGGTCACGCACCATCACCTGGACCACTCCCCCCTCGCCTATCCGCTGGCGCAGGCGTTCGGGGCCAAGGTCTACGGCCTCCCCGCCCCCGCGCCCCATGCCAACGACGCCCCGGCCTTGGAGGAAGGCGCGGACGACCGCTTCCGCCCGGACGTGGTCCTGGCCGACGGCGACGTGCTGAGCGGTCCAGGCTGGACGCTGGAGGCGGTGACCACGCCGGGCCACACCTCCAACCACGTCTGCTTCGCCCTGAAGGAAGAAAACGCCTTCTTCTCCGGCGACCACATCATGGGCTGGTCGACGACGGTGATCACGCCGCCCGACGGCGACATGGGCGACTATTTCGCCAGCCTGGCCAAGGTGCGGGCTCGGGACTTCGACACGCTGTGGCCGACCCACGGCGCGCCGGTGCGCGAGGTCGGGCCGTTCATCGACGCCTATGTCGCCCACCGCCGGGCGCGCGAGGCCCAGATCGTCGAGGCTCTGGGCGCGGGCTTCACGTCCATCAAGGCCATGGTGCCCAGCCTCTACGCGGCCGTCGATCCGCGCCTGCACCCAGCCGCGGCCCACTCGGTGCTGGCCCACATGCTCCAGTTGGTCCGCGAGGGCCGCGTCTTGGCCGACGGCCAGGGCATGGACGCCGTGTACCGGCTCGCGTCCTAGAGCATTTTCCGATCCGAACGGATCTGCAAAATGCTCCAGATTTTTGATTTAGAGCCCTTTTTATCCGACTGATCGTTTCGATCAGGTCGGAAAGGGCTCTAACGCTTCACCGCCGCCAGCAGGTTGCCGATCCGCTCGCAGTTGCGCCCCTGGTCGGGGCCGGCGTCGCGGCTGACCGAGCGCATGTCGATCCGCGAGCCTTGGGCGTCGGGACGGATGCGCACGGCCAGGTCGTCGGTCAGGCCGTACCAGAACGTGCTGCCCGTGGCCTCCAGCTGCCCCTCCACGGGACCGTCGGTCACCACGGTCATGCCCGCAGCCAGCACGGCGGTCTTGACCGCGTGGTAGGCGTCGCTGGGCGCCTTCGAGATCACCAGCGGCCTGGCGGCCGGACAGGTCTCGGCATTGATGTCGGCGATGCGACGACCGGCGTAGGCGTCCGAGCCGACCGGCAGGGCCGGATCGTCGGTGATGGCCTCGGCCGAGCCGCCGCGCGCGGCCAGGGCCGCATCGGTGAAGGCCAGGGGCGTCTCCCAGTCGGTGGCGACATCGTGGATCGGCGGGGTGACGCCGCTCAGCGTCCGGGCGCCGGCCATCACCAAAAGGGTCACGAGCGTCACCGCCAGGGCCAGCACGGCCGCGCGCCACAGGCGCGAGAAGCCGGCGATCAGGGCGACGATGATCCCGACCACGCCGGTCGCGATGCTGACGAAGGCGATCTTCGGCGCCCAGTCCAGGGTCATCAGCGTGTAGCCCAGCGGACGACCGATCGCCTCCAGCTTCACGCCCAGGGCGCCGCCGACGGCCAGGATGGCGGGCGTCAGGGCGATCAGCAGGGCGATGTCCAGGTAGAGACGCGGGAAGTTCAGCGCCTTCTTCGCCTTGGGCTTGCGCACCGGTGATATCGGGGCGGCGAACGGCAGGGGCTCCGGCGTCGACGCGGCGGGGGGTTCCGGCGGTTCGGCCAGCCGCAGCGGCGGCTCGGCTTCGGCGACCGGAGGGACCGGCTCGGGCTCAGGCTGGAGCTCGGCGACTTCCGACGTCGGTTCTGGCTCGACCGCAGGGGCCGGCTCTTCGACGACGGAGATAGGCGGTTCAGCCTCCGTCACTTCAGGTTCGGGGGAGACGACCAGAGCAGGAATCTCAGAGACCGGAGACGGCGCGTCGGCGACTTCCGGCGCCTCTTCGGCCACCGGAACCAACGGCGCCTCGGGCTCGGCCCCAGCCTCGACTTCGGCGACAGCCTCGGGTGCTTCCAGGACCGGGTCGGGTTCCGGCTGAGGCGTAGAGACTTCGGTCTCTGCGACCTCCGCAGCGTGTTCGAGTTCGGCGACTTCGGCGACCGGCTCGGGCTCAGCAAAGGCGGCAGGCGCCTCGACCTCGGCGGCCGAGACCGGCGCTTCGGCTTCCGGCTTCGCGAATGCGGCCAGGCCCACGCCCGCGATCACGGGCGCCAGCACGCCGAGGAGCGGCGTCGGGTCGACAGCGACGGCTTCAGGCGCGGCGGTTTCGATGGGGGCCTCGTCGGCCGCCGAGGCAGGCGCCTCAGCGGCCGACGGGAGCTCCCCCAGCGCCGTCTCCGCTTCGACTTCCTCGGGCGGATCGGGGGCGTAGATCACGGACGCCTGGCCACCGTCGGCGGCCGCCAGGGTCGGGGCCGGCGCGAGGGACGGCAGGACATAGCCGCTTTCGACCAGCTGCTTGCGGATCACCTTCTTGTCGATCTTGCCGGTCGCGCCCAGCGGGATGTCGTCGACGAACAGCACGTCGTCGGGCGTCCACCACTTGGCGATCTTGCCCTGGAGGTAGTCGAGGAACTCCTCCTTGGTCGCGGTCTCGCCCTCCTTCAGCTTGACCAGCAGCACCGGCCGCTCGTCCCACTTGGGGTGCGCCGCGCCGACCACCGCCGCCAGGGCGGCCTTGGGATGGCCGACGGCGATGTTCTCGATCTCGATGGTGCTAATCCACTCGCCGCCGGACTTGATGACGTCCTTGGCGCGGTCGGTGATCTGCATGAAGCCGTGGTCGTCGATGGTGGCCACGTCGCCGGTGTCGAAGAAGCCCTCGTCATCCAGGATCTTGCCGCCGGCGCCCCGGAAGTATTCGGCGGCGATGATCGGGCCGCGGATCTTCAGGTGACCGAACGCCTTGCCGTCGTGCGGCAGCGGACCGCCCGCGTCGTCGCGCAGGCAGATCTCGACGCCCAGCGGCGGCCGGCCCTGCTTCAGGCGATAGGGCATCTGCTCGTCATAGGGCAGCTTGGAAAGCTCGTCGGTCATCACCGACAGGGTCCCGACGGGCGAGGTCTCGGTCATGCCCCAGGCGTGGACCACCTCGACGTCGTACTTTTCCTGGAAGGCGCGGATGATGCTCTCGGGGCAGGCCGCCCCGCCGATCACCACCTTCTTCAGCAGGGGCAGGGTCGCGCCCGTGGCCTCGAGGTGCTGCAGCAGCATCTGCCAGACGGTCGGCACTGCGGCCGAGAACGTGACACCTTCAGTGTCCAGCAGTTCGAAGATCGAGGCGCCGTCCATCTTGGCGCCCGGCATCACCATCTTGGCGCCCGTGCCCGGGGCCGAGAACGCCACGCCCCAGGCGTTGGCGTGGAACATCGGCACCACCGGCAGGATCACGTCCTTCTGCGACAGGCCCATCACGTCGGGCTGCAGGGTGATCAGGGTGTGCAGGAAGTTCGAGCGGTGCGAATAGAGCACCCCCTTGGGGTCGCCCGTCGTGCCCGAGGTGTAGCAGAGACCGGCCGCCGTACCCTCGTCGAAGCCGCCCCAGGCGCACTGGGCGTGGTGCTGCTCGATCAGGTCTTCGTAGCAGAGCAGGCCCTTGAAGTGCGGCGCGTCGCCGGCCGGAGCGAAGTCGGCCGGCATGTGGTCGCGGTCGGTGAAGACGACCACGTGCTCCAGGCTCGGCACGCGCGGGATGATCGCGGCGATGATCGGCAGGAAGGTCAGGTCGGTGAAGACGACCTTATCGCCGGCATGGTCGGCGATCCAGGCGATCTGCTCGGGGAACAGGCGCGGGTTCAGGGTGTGGCAGACGGCCCCGATGCCCATGATGCCGTACCAGGCTTCCATGTGGCGGCCGGTGTTCCAGGCCAGGGTGCCGACGCGGTCGCTGGGCTTGATCCCCAGGGCCAACAGGGCGTTCGACACCCGCTTGGCGCGCTCGTGGATCTGGGCGTAGGTCGTCCGCACGATCGGTCCTTCGACCGAGCGGCTCACGACTTCGCGCCCGCCATGCCACTTGGCGGCGTGGTCGATGACCTTGTCGAGGGTCAGCGCCCCATGCTGCATCAGCCCCTGCATCGGAACCTGATCTCCCGGTTGCTTATCGTTGTTCAGGCAAGGCTATCGGTGTGCGGCGCAACACGCAACGCGACGCGCCCATGGCGCGAAACGGCCACGCTCGCCAGGACTGAGTCATGTCGGGTGAAGCACAAAGCGTCTGGTTGAACCGCGTTCGACCACTCGCTCTCCGCGCCAATTCGCCGCAGTCCCGGTCAAAGTCTCGTTTGCCTTAACTGGAGTATCGTCTGGGGGTCGGCCGCACCTGGCCCGAACGAGACGACATGCTCCGCTGGCTACGATCACCTTGGGCCGATGAACGCCTGGACGAGGTGGCGATGGATACCCATCGCCTGCTGACCTCGCGCCTGATCTCGGCCGTGATCGTCGCTTTCCTGGTCGGTCGGGCGCTCGACACCCAGTGGGCGGTGTCGTGGCTGGTCGCCCTGTTCCTCGCCGAGGGCGTCGCCCGCTTCGCCACCCGCCGGTTCACTAAAGGCCGCGCCGCCACCCCGGCCCTGCGCCTGGCCTTCGTGATGGGCGCCCTGCCGGTCAACCTGGCCTGGGGCTGGCTGGCGACGATGCTGTGGCTGGCGCCCGACGACACCCTGAAGCTGGCCGCCGTCGGCGTCTGGGTGGGCCAGATCGTCTTCACCCAGAACTATCGCCACCAGCCGTGGCCGCTGGTCGCCGTCAGCTCGTTCGTGCCGCTGGTCAGCCTGGTGGTCTTTCCGTTCTTCTTCTACGACGCCCGCGGCCTGGGTCCCGAGACCGCCCGCTGGGGTCTGCTGCTGCTGACGCTGAACACCATCAGCACCATGATCTCCAACCGCGCCGCCGCCCGGCGCATGGACGAGCTGACCAACGGCCTGCGCGAGGAGCGCGAGCGCGCCCTGGAAGCCGCCCGCGCCAAGTCGACCTTCATCGCCGTCACCAGCCACGAGCTGCGCACCCCGATGAACGGCCTGCTGGGCATGGCCCACGCCCTGGAACGCTCGAACCTCGATCCGGCCCAGCGCGAGCAGATCGAGCTGATGATCCGCTCGGGCGACAGCCTGATGCAGCTGCTCAACGACGTGCTGGACCTGTCGCGCATCGAGACCGGCAAGGTCGAGCTGGCGCCCGAGGCCGTCGATCCGCGCGCCATCGTCGCCGACGTGGTCGACGCCTGGCGCGACGCGGCGGTGTTCAAGGGGCTGTCGCTGTTTGCCGGCTTCGACGCCGAGGTCCCCGCCTGGGTGCGGGTCGATCCCCTGCGCGTGCGCCAGGTGCTGACAAACCTGGTCTCGAACGCGGTGAAGTTCACCAGCCAGGGCCACGTGCGCGTGGCCGTCAGCGCCGAGCCGATCGGGACCGACTGGATGATCCGGTTCGCCGTCACCGACACCGGCCCCGGCGTACCGGCCGGCGCGACCGAGCGCGTGTTCGACAGCTTCACCCAGGCCGACGAGACGATTTCGCGTCGCCACGGCGGCGCGGGCCTGGGCCTGGCCATTTCCCGCGCCCTGGCCCGTCAGCTGGGCGGCGACCTGGAGCTGCGCACCGGCGGTCCGACCGGCGCCACCTTCGTCTTCAGCGTCCGCGTGCAGGAGACCGAGGAGCCGCCCGCCCCCGCGCCGGAGGCTCAGGTCGACGAAGACGCCCTGGACCAGATCCACGTGCTGATGGCCGAGGACAACACCATCAACCAGTTGGTCGTTCGCACCATGCTGGAGCCGGCCGGCGTCGCCCTGACCGTGGTCGAGAACGGCGAGCAGGCGCTGAAGGCGATGAACGAAGGCCGCTTCGACTGCGTGCTGATGGACATCAACATGCCGGTCATGGACGGGATCACCGCCCTGCAGGCCATCCGCAACGGCCAGACCAGCCATCCCGCCCTGCCCGTCATCGCCCTGACCGCCTCGGCCATGGCCGGCGACCGCGAGCGTTTCCTGGGCCTGGGCTTCGACGACCATCTGGGCAAGCCGGTGAAGCCGATGGACCTGATCATGGCCATCGCCCGGGCCGTAAACCCGGATCCGCCGGACGAGGATGCGCTGCGGGGCGCGGCCTGAGCCCTACCCCATCGTCTCCGCGAGCGCCCGGGCCTCGTCCTCGAAGGCGTTGACCGTGTCGACCTTGCGCCAGGTGATCTCGCCGGTTTCGCGGGTCAGCTGGTTCTCCAGCACCGCCACGTCGGCGTCCGAGGCGTCGTTGATCCGGGCGGCGACGCGGGCGCGTAGCACTTCTGGCGGCGCCTCCAGCCACACGCCCAGGAAGCCGACGTCGCAGGCCTTGGCCAGGGCCTCGGCGCGGGCGCGCTCCTCAGGTTTCAGGAATACCGCGTCCAGCACCACCGAGCGCTTGGCCTTCAGGCACAGCTCGGCGTCGTGGAACAGCTGGTCATAGACCTTGGCGCTCATCTCCGGCGTATAGGCCTCGCGCGGCAGGCGCTGCAGGGACGGCACGCCCCACAGGCGCTTGCGGATCTCGTCGGTGCGCAAAACGACCGCGCCGGGGGCCGAGCCCAGGCCCGGCGCGCAGACGCGTGAGAAGGTCGACTTGCCCGAGCCCGACAGGCCGCCGGCCGCCACCAGGCTGACCGGCTTGGGCGCCAGGTGCTCCAGGGCGGTGTTCAGATAGGCCCGCGCGGCCTCGTCGTCGCCGGTATAGGCCCAGACGTGGGTGCGTACGGCGGCGCGGACGGACAGCATCAGCGGCAGGGCCGCCAGGCCCGTCCACAGGCCTTCGCCGAACGTGCGGGCGGCCTCGTCCAGATAGGCGTTCAGCACCCGGCCGGCGGCGTCGCGGCGACGGCGGAAATCCAGATCCATCAGCAGGAAGGCCAGATCGTACTGCACGTCGATGTCCGACAGGGTGTCGTTGAACTCGATGCAGTCGAACAGGATCGGCTGACCGTTCTCGATCAGGATGTTCCCGAGGTGCAGGTCGCCGTGGCAGTGGCGGGCGAAGCCCTCCGTGGTGCGGCCGTCCAGCAGCGGGCCGAGACGTTCGAGCGCGACGTCGGTCTCATGCACCAGGCGCTCGACCGCCTGCTTGCCCAGGCGCGAGGACAGGCCCCGCAGCAGGTTGGCGTTCGAGCGGATCGTGTAGCCCAGGGCCGAGACGCCGCCGCCCTGCGGGCGCAGGTCCGAACCGGCGTGGAAGCGGGCCACCGTGCGACCCAGCGAATCCTCGAGCTCGTCGTCGATCGCCCACGGCTGTGTGGCCAGCACGCCGTTCTGGTCGAAGCGGCGCATCTCCAGCAGGTACTCGACGATCTCGCCCTCGCCGTCGATCTCGATGCCGCCGTCGGCGGTGCGGGTCAGGCGGCGGACCTCGCGATAGATGTCGGGCGCGGCGGCGCGGTTGAAGGTCAACTCGCGCTCCAGCGCCCAGCGGCGCAGCTCCAGCGTCGAATAGTCCAGGAAGCCGAAGTCGACCGGGCGCTTGACCTTGAAGGCCGAGCCGCCGACCAGGAACACCCGGGCGCACGAGGTCTCGATCGTGTCTTCCGACCGTTCGCCAAACCAGGCGGCCACTTCCTGCTCGCGCGCGGCTTCCGCGTCCTTGATCACGCCGAAAATCCCATCTTTGCACGCACGAAAACCGGCGCGGTGGCTGCATAGCCGAAACAAGCGAACAAGTCGCCTCGCGCAACCCTTGCTACGGTCAAGTTTTCGCGGTTAGATTGCATTGAAGCCAATCGGTGCGAGTGTCACATGCTTGTCGGCGCGGGTCTGAAACGGTCGGGGCAGAAGCGCGAGGAGATCCTCGGCTCGGCCAGGAACCTGTTCCTACGCCAGGGCTACGCCGACGCCGGCATGGAGGTGGTGGCCCGCGCGGCCGGGGTCTCGACGGCGACGCTCTACGCCTACTTCCCCAGCAAGGCCGACCTGTTCAAGGCCATCGTCATGGAGACGGTCAGCGGCATCGCCGCGCCCGTGCGCGAGGCCGTGCGGACCAAGGGCGACGCCCGCGTCCGCCTGACGGCCCTGGCCATCGCCTACGCCACCTTCTTCTCGCGCGCCGACACCCGGGCCATGTTCCGCATGGTGACGGCCGAGCGCCGCCGCTTCGAGGACGTGGCCGAATACTTCCTGCAAAGCGCCCGCGACGAACTGGGCGGCGCGGCGATCTCGGTGATCAACGACCTGGTCAGGACCGGCGAGCTGAAGGTCGAGAAACCCTCGTGGGCCGCGGGCCAGCTGATGGGTATGCTGGATCACGTGACCCTGGTGCTGGGCCTCTCGGCCGGCGACGACGTGCAGTCGCGGCGGCCCGTGCGCGACATCGCCGAGGACGCGGTGACGACGTTCCTGGCGCGCTATGGCGTAGCGGCGGGATAGACACATCCGGGCCGGCGCCCCCGAAGCTGGCCGCCCCCCAGACCCATCCCCGGTTCGCGCCCCTTCCGCGAGCCGTTGCACTGCCTTGCCTTAGGGTTAAGGTCGGTCCCTCAAGTTCGAAGGGCCAGTTCAAGCTTACCGTTCGCGCGATCGAAACTGTTCTCGATCGCGCCCCCGACGATCTTCCAGTGCGCGTCGATCACGAAGGGGGACCCGGTGGCCTATACCGTTGCTCAGCTGACCGCCTATTACACCGCCGCGAACTTCGGCCAGGCGCCAGACGCCGCGACGGTGACGAGCTTCACCCAGGGGGTCGCCCAGGCGGCCTCGGGCGCCATCTCCGACCAGCAGGTGCTGGCCCTGGCGCTGCAGAGCCCTCAGGTGCGGGCCACCACCGATGTCGCCGTCGCCGTATATCAGTACTTCAACGGCTCGGCGCCCAGCCAGGCGGGCCTGAACTACCTGCTCAACACGCCCGGCTCGGGGCTGAACACCACCTATTACAACGGCGCGACGGGTACGGCCTCGAACCCCAGCGAGGGCGGCTTCAACCTCGAGAACCGCTACTACAACCTGGCGATCAGTCAGGCCTTCCAGGGCCCCAACGCCGCCGCCTTCGCGTCGGCCTATGGGGCGCTGAGCCTGGCCGCGACCGTCGCCCAGGCCTACGAGCAGATCGTTGGAACGGCCGTGGTCGGGGCCTCGCAGGTCGCCGCCGCCGTGGCCGCGATCCAGGAATCCATCCCCTTCTTCCAGCAGGTCGCCGCCGCGCGGGCCGGGACCTTCAACCAGGACCTGGCGACCAAGGCGATCATCGTCGGCTACATCCTGGAGGAGTCGATCAAGGCGGGCGTCGGCGCCTACGCCCTGGCGCTGGACCAGCACCACGCCTCGATCGCCAACAACACCGCCGTCTACAACGCCAACATCCTGACCGCCTACGCGCCGGGCGCGGCGACCTATGGCAAGGGTGTCGGCGGCGGCATCATGCCGGTCTATGTGTCGGGATCGCCGGTCGCCCAGCAGCGGGTCGACCTGCCGACCGGCTCCATCGTCAACCTGACGGGCGGACTGGGCGCGGGGCTCACCCTGCAGCTCCACGACGCCTCGGGCGCGACCGACACGCTGAGCCTTGGCCTCTACGGCAATGGCGCCTTGCCGTTCACCGGCGGCGCGGCCATCAACGGCCTGACCCTGGGCGGCACGGCCGTGGCCGGTTCGATCGAGATCCTCAACGTGGTCTCGGGCGGCTCCCTGAACAACGACAAGGTCGGCAGCGACAACGTCGTGGCGCTAAACGCCGCCACCGCGCCGAACATCGTCAATGTTTCGGGCTCCCAGGCGATGACCGTCGTGACGGGCGCCATCACCCACAGCATCCTGCTGGACGGCACGGCGGCGACGGGTGGCCTGGTCCTGGCCGGCGGCCAGGCGGTCGCCGCGGGCGTGGCGGTCAACCTCGTCGGCGGCTCGGCCAACGACACCCTGATCGCGGGCCTCTCGACCACGGCCGTGGCCCAGAGCATCACCGGGGGCAAGGGCGGCGACGCCATCCTGCTGGGCAGCGGGCTGTATGACCCCCTAAACGAGGAACTGGCAAACGGCGCGGCGACCCACAAGCCGATCAACACCCTGATCTACAAGGCCGTCACCGACTCCCTGTTCAGCGACGACAGCCAGGCCGGCTCGGCCCGCCGCGCGATGCAGTTCGCCAACACCTCGACCATGGACGCGGTCTTCGGCTTCGTCAGCGGCCAGGACAAGATCGACGTCAAGGCGCTGGGCATGACCCAGGCCGAACTGGTGGTGGTCGACAAGGGAACCGTCACCGACCTCGCCGGCTTCAACGCCCTGGTCGCCGCCGGCAACTTCTACAGGGATGCCGGCGGGGTGACCCGCCGGGCGACCATCGTCCACGGCGGGCCGGACACTTATCTCTTCATCGACGTGAACCACAACGGCGCCTTCGACCCCACCGGCGATCTCGCCGTGAAGTTCGTCGGGATCGCCACCCTCGCGAGCGGCGACCTGATCGGGCTCTAGCTCGTCACCCCATCGGCTTGTCGAGCGACTTCGGCGGCTCGCTGAACCACTTGGGACCTTCCGGCGTCATGTGCAGGCAGTCCTCGAGCCGGACGCCGAACTCGCCGGGAATGTAGATGCCGGGCTCGTCCGAGAAGCACATGCCGGGCGCCAGCTTGGTCGTCTCCGACATGACGAAGTTCACCGGCTCGTGGCCGTCCATGCCGATGCCGTGGCCGGTGCGGTGCGACAGGCCCGGCAGCTTGTAGCGCGGCCCCCAGCCGAGGCTGTCGTAATAGGCCCGCACGGCGCGGTCGACCGAGCCGGCCTCGACCCCGATCCTGGCCGCCTCGAACGCCACCTGCTGGCCGCGCGCGACGTCGTTCCAGACCTTGCGCTGGCGGGCCGAGGGCTCGCCGAACACGAAGGTGCGCGAGATGTCCGACTCGTAGCCGCCGACATTGCAGCCGCAATCCATCAGCACGACCTGGCTCTCGCCCAGCACCTGGGGCTGGCGCGAGCCGTGCGGATAGGCGCTGGCCTCGCCGATCAGGATCAGGTTGAAGCTGACCCGCGCGCCATGGGCCGCCGTGCGTTCGCTCATCAGGGCGGCGATATCGCGCGGCCCCATACCGGCGCGAACCTTGGCGTGGGTGTAGCGCAGGGCGTCGACCGTGATGTCGGCCGCCACCTGCATCAGGGCGATCTCGGCCGGCGTCTTGATCATCCGGCAACCCCGGAACGCCGCCGCACCGGAGACGACCTTGGCCCCGGTCAGCGCGCCCGTCAGCCCCTCGACGATGAAGGTGCGGATCGTCTCCTCGACGCCAATCTTGCCCGAGGCCAGCTTGCGGTCGGCCAGCAGGCCGACGGCGATGGCGTAAGGGCTCTCGTCTTCCTCCCAGGTGCGGACCTCGGCGGGCACGCCCAAGCTCTGGCGGATCGAGGGCTCCTCGAACTTCGGCACGACCATGCCGATCTGACCCTCGCGCGGAATGATCGCCAGGCACGGCCGCTCGCTACGGCTCCACTGCACGCCAGTGAAATAGTCGAGCGACGAGCCCGGCTCGGTGACGATGGCCGACAGGCCCAGCTTCACCATCAGCGCCTGGGCGCGCTCCAGCCGCGACTGGCGCTCGGCCGGACCGATCAGGGCGATGCCGTCGGTCAGCTTCCTGAAGCCGTCCTGCCTGGCCCAGGCCGGCGTGCTCGCGACGACCGCGCCCGCTGCTGCGCCGGCCAGAAAGCCGCGACGGCCGAGGGTTTGAAGTACGCTCATGTCGATCCTCGAAACAGGGGAAGCGGAACTGGACGGCAAACTCGCCTGTCAGGCCTCGACCGGAAACCCACTTTCCCGCCAGGTCTTCAGGCCGCCATCCAAGGCGGTCGCGCGCATGAAGCCCAGGCTGCGCAGCGTCGCGGCGGCCAGGGTCGAGATCTTGCCGAACTCGCAGCAGGTGACGATGCGCACCGTGGGGTCGGGGATCTCCTCGTTGACCCGCAGCTCCAGCTGGCCGCGCGGCAGGTGCTTGGCGCCGGGGATGTGGCCGGCGTCGAAGGCGGCCTTTTCGCGAACGTCGAGGATCATCAGGTCGTTGGGCCGGCCGGCGAGGCGCTGGTTCAGCTCCTCCATGCCGATGTGCGGCACCATGGCGGCGGCCTCGGACAGCAGCTGGGTGACCGTCTTGCCGCCGCTCATATTGGTGCGCAGGGCCTCGGTCAGGTGGGTCGGGGCGGCCAGGTTCAGCTCGCGCATCATCTGCACGAACGCGTCCCGCTCGCGCTTCTGCAGGCGCGGATTGCCCTCGATCTCGGCGCCGATCGTGGTGTGCGGGCGGTCCTTGTACTCGTGAGCCGGGAAGACCAGCGTGGCCGGGTCCAGCTTCAGGAGCTTGCCGAACAGGCTGTCATAGAGCTGGTCCGGATCGCCGGTCGGCAGGTCGGTGCGGCCCGTGCCGCCGATCAGCAGGGTGTCGCCGGTGAAGACCCGGTCGCCGACCACCAGGCACATCGAGTCCCGCGTGTGGCCGGGCGTGTGCAGGGCGCGAATGCGCAGATTGCCGACGATCAGCATGTCGTCGTCGTCCAGCCGCAGCTTGGCGTGCGGCGCGGGGCTGGCGGCGTGCATGACTATGGTGGCGTCGAACAGCTCGGCGGCCTTCTGGGCGGCCGAGAAGTGGTCGGCGTGGGTGTGGGTGTCGATCACGTATCGGACCCGCAGGCCGTCCTGCAGCGCCAGGGCCCGGTAGCGATCGATCTGGCTGATCTCGGGATCGATCAGCACCGCGCTCAGGGTGTCGGGGCAGCCGACCAGGTACGAACGACAGCCGCCGGTGGCGATTTGTTCGAAGATCATGTCGGCTCCCCCGAGCTCTGGCCTTACTTCGGTTGGGCGACCACGCGCAGGTACGGCTTCACGGTCTTGAAGCCGTCCGGATACTTCTGGCGGGCGACCTCGTCGCTGACCGACGGCGGGATGATCACGTCGTCGCCCGGACGCCAGTTCACCGGCGTCGCCACCGTGTGCTTGGCCGACAGCTGCACCGAGTCCAGCAGGCGCAGCACCTCGTTGAAGTCGCGGCCCGAGGTCATCGGATAGATCAGCATCGCCTTGATCTTCTTGTCCGGCCCGATGATGAACACCGCGCGGACCGTGGCGTTGTCGGCGGCCGTGCGGCCTTCCGAGGTGTCGCCCGCGCCTTCCGGCAGCATGTCATAGAGCTTGGCGACGGCCAGCTCGGTGTCGCCGATCATCGGATAGTTGACCGCGTGACCTTGCGTCTCCTCGATGTCGGCGGCCCACTTGGCGTGGTTCTCGACCGGGTCGACCGACAGGCCGATGACCTTGGTGTTGCGCTTGTCGAACTCGGGCTTCAGGCCGGCCATGTAGCCCAGCTCGGTCGTGCAGACCGGGGTGAAGTCCTTGGGGTGCGAGAACAGGATCGCCCAGCCGTCGCCGATCCAGTCGTGGAAGGTGATCTCGCCCTGGGTGGTCTTGGCCGTGAAGTTCGGCGCCTCGGAATTGATCCGCAACGACATGGGTCGGTCTCCGGTCCTGTCGGCCCGCGTCGGGCGAGCCCTGTGGCTATGAGGTGCTGACGCGCGTCGACGGCCCGTTCGCGCTAACGTTTAGCGCGCTAGGCTTAGCCCCCTACTCGATCCGGGGAAAGGCGCCTCGGCGAGCCAAGCTTGACAATGTTCAGGGGTAGAGCCGCTTGGTCGTCCAGCCGCCTTCCGCACGCTCAAACACCAGCCGCTCGTGCAGGCGGAACGGGCGATCGCGCCAGAACTCGATGGTCACCGGCACGATGCGATAGCCCGACCAGTGCGGCGGGCGCGGCACCTTTCCGAGCCCGAACTTCAGGCCCATCTCGGCGACCCGCTTTTCCAGGGCCAGGCGGTCCGGCAGCGGTCGCGACTGATCGCTGGCCCACGCGCCGATCTGGCTGTGGCGAGCGCGGCTGGCGAAATAGGCGTCGGCCTCGGCCTCGGTGGTGGGCTCGACCACGCCCCGGATCCGCACCTGGCGGCGCAGCGACTTCCAGTGGAACAGGATAGCGGCCTTGGGCTGGCCCGAGAGCTCCTGGCCCTTGGCGCTCTGGGTGTTGCTGTAGAAGACGAAGCCGCGCGGATCGAAGTCCTTCAGCAGCACCATCCGCGAGTCGGGCATGCCGTCGGCGTCGACCGTCGAGACCGTCATGGCGTTGGGGTCGTTGGGCTCCTTCTTGCCCGCCTCCTCCAGCCATTCGGCGAACAGGGCGAAGGGATCCTCCTCCGACAGCAGGGCCGGCGGGACCGCCTCGGTCACCTGGCGGACATAGTCGTCCTCGCTGGGCGAGGCGGGGATCAGGGTCGTGTCGGCGCTCATGTCCCAGATATAGGCCGCCTCCCGCGCCAGGGCCACATCCGGGCGGTCCCCTAAAGTCTTAACTTAACCCGCCGTTGACCATCCCGACGGCAGGGTCGGCGGATGACTGCCCGCGCCTCCGCCCTGACGCTCGCCGCCGCCCGCGCTTTGCTGGGCGTGGCCGCCGACGCGGACGAGCGCGAGCTGCGCAAGGCCTATCGCGAGGCCGCCAAGCGGGCGCATCCGGATCGCCCCACCGGCGACGCGGCGCTGTTCCGCGACGTGCTGGCCGCCTATCGCCTGCTGCAGGACCATCCGTACCAGCCCACCAGCTTCCCGCCGGCCGTGACCAACGCGGCCGCGATCGTCGACCGCGTGGTCCTGGAGATCGACATCGCCACCGCCGTCGATGGCGGCGCCGAAGACCTGATGATCGACGGTCGCCACCTGCGGCTGAAGCTGCCGGCCGGTCTGCGCGAGGGCGACAAGGTCCGGGTCGAGGGCGTGCTGTTCGAGGTCCGCCTGCGTCCGCAGGACGGCGCCCTGGTGCGCGGCGACGACATCTGGCTGACCGGCAAGGTCGATCCGCGCGTGCTGTCCGAGGGCGGCCGCGTCGACGCCGACACCCCGCTGGGCCCGCGCCCGGCCTGGATCTCGACCAAGGCCGCCGCCCGCGGCCTGGTCCGCCTGCCGGGGCAGGGTTTGCCGGCCCGCGCGGCGCACAAGGCGGGGGATCTGTTCCTGCGCCTGGAAGCCGCCGAAGCCGGCGCCGAGAGCCCGGCGCGTTCGCTGCTGAAGCGCTTCGCGGCTGCCTGGGCGGCTTAGAACCTAGACGCCGTACTCTCTCCTCCCCCAACGAGGGGGAGGAGAGATGCGGCTCCGCAAACAAATCATATCGCGCGCGATCTTTTTTGCGCACAACTCTTGCATTTATATCGTGCACGATTAAATCGTTCACATCACGCCAAGCCAAGGAGCTTCCCGATGACCACCCTCTACACCACTCGCGCCACCGTCGTTGGCGGCCGCGAAGGCCACGCCCGTACCGAAGACGGCCTGCTGGACGTCCAGCTGTCGATGCCCAAGGCCCTGGGCGGCAAGGAGACCGGCACCAACCCCGAGCAGCTGTTCGCCGCCGGCTACGCCGCCTGCTTCCAGAGCGCCATGGCCCACGTCGCCCGCACCCAGAAGATCGCGCTGACGGGCTCGACCGTGACCGGTCAGGTTGGCCTCGCCACCGCCGAAGTCGGTTTCCGCCTGGAAGTCGCCCTGGAAGTCGAAACCCAAGGCCTGAGCCAAGCCGACGCCGAGGCCCTGGTTGCGACCGCCCACCAGGTCTGCCCCTATTCGAACGCCACCCGTGGCAATGTCGACGTGGCCATCACCGTGAAGGCCGCCTAAGTCAGTAAGACGATGACCCAGAAGAAGCCCACGCCGTCCGATGCTCCGATCGAGGCCCTGCGCCTCGACAACCAGCTGTGCTTCGCCCTCTACGGCGCGGCCAATCGGATGACGCGGCTCTACCGGCCGATGCTGGACGCCCTGGGGCTGACCTATCCGCAGTATCTGGCGATGCTGGTGCTGTGGGAGGCCAGTCCCCGGACGGTCGGGGCCCTGGGTGACGCGCTGGACCTGGATTCCAGCACCCTGACCCCGTTGCTCAAGCGCCTGGAGGCCGGCGGCCTCGTCGCCCGCAATCGCGATCCCGAGGACGAGCGACGGGTGATCATCGCCCTGACCGACAAGGGCCGCGCCCTGCGCGAGCAGGCGGCGACCATTCCTGAGAAGCTGTTCTGCGCCCTCGACATGCCGCTGGAGGCGATGGGGACGCTGCGCGAGCGGCTCAAGACCGTCGCGAAATAGGAATCAGGCCTGAGGCGGCTGCTGGGCTTGTTGCGCGGCGGCCTGGCGGGCGCGGTGCGCGGCGTGGTCGGCGTCGCTGGTCTGGCGCAGGGCCCGCAGGTCCTCGCTGATCCGGAAGATGGCGACATAGAACTCGCAGAAGGCGCGCCACAGCAGCACCAGGGCGCCGGCGACCAGCAGACCCGCGATCAGCACCGGGAAGGCCAGCAGCAGCGAGCCCAGGCCGGGCTCCTTCAGCGCCAGGCCGACGGCCGCGCCGACGACGGAAAAGCCGAACAGGGCCACGACCCCGAGGCCGGCCCAATAGATGAAGTGAATCACTGGTCCGGTGACCAGACGGTCAAACGTCAGCAAATCCCACAGCAGCGAGTTGGACCCGCGCTTTGTCTTTTTGGCCGGAGGCATACTGGACCCCAAGTCGGCGAAAACGCCCCTTTGGGTCATCGCTACCAGCGACGAGCCCGCTCGGCAATGCCGGGCGGGCTCGCGGTTGAATCCTTCAGAGCCAAGCGCGCCTTACTGCGGCTTGGCGCCCGCGACCGTGGCATCGATCTGAGCCTTGGTGGCCGTGGTCTGGACGCCGCCGTCGGCGGTGGCGCTGAGGCTGTTGCCCGGCAGGGCGAACTTCACGCCGCCATTGGTGACGATGACGTTGGTCGCGCCGTCGGCTCCGGTGCTGGTGCCGGTGATCTGGCCGACCGAAACGCCTTGGGCGTCCTTCACGGCCGAGCCGACCTTGAAGCTGGCCACGGTGGCCGAGCTGGGCGTGGCGGCGCTATCGGCCGTGGCGGCCGAGGGCGGCGTCGTGGTCTGCGTCGTAGTGGTGCTCTGGGTCGGCGTCGTGGTGGTCGTCGTCGACTGAGCCGGCGCCGTCGTGGCGGCCGGCGGCATCGGGCCGGCGGGCGCGGGCGCGGTGGTGGTGGTCGTGGTGCTCTGGGCGAAGGCGGCGCCGGCGAACGTCAGGGACGCGGCGGCGGCGAGCAGGGCAAGCTTGGTCATGTAACTCTCCGTCGAGGGCCCCTCCCTTGCCGGAAACAACGTCACCTTGCCGCGCCGGTTCCGTCGGCGAGTCGACGCGGCGTTCTACCGGGGCGCGTTTCGCCCCATGACCAGGGCCGCGATATAGGCCTCCAGCAACCGCACCAGCTCGTCCTCCAGCCGCTGAGGATCCAGGGCCAGCTCGGTCTCGATCGTCGCCGCGCGCAGCAGGCCGATCACCGCGTGGGTCAGGACGAAGCCGGCCTCCGGCGACAGATCGAAGCCGAAGGCGGTCTTGCCGGCGATGGTGTCGAAGAAGATCAGGTGATGGCGCATCACCAGCTCTTCGTCGCCCTCCTGGGTCAGGGCGTCCAGCAGGGCCCTGCGCGTGGCGGGCGAGCCTTCGAAGGCCGTGGTCAGGGTGCGGACGATCATCCGGACCGCGCCGAGCTCGGGTCCCGCCATGACGATATCGGCGATGCGGTCGCGGGCCGCCGCCGCCCGGCGCTGGGCCAGGGCGGCCAGGATCGCCTGCTTGCCCTTGAAGTACTGATAGAGCGTACCGACGCTGACCCCGGCCCGCTCGGCGATGTGGTTGGTGGTCAGGGCCTCGACGCCGCCCTGCTCCAAAAGTTGAAAGGCCGCCTCGAGAATCGCCTCGACCGTCGCCTCGGAACGCGGCTGGCGCGGCGTTCGCCTCGTTTTTTCAGTCACTTGCCGCGTGGCCTCTGCGAAGCGCCGGCCTTGCGGGCAAGGCGAGTAGCGCGGAAGTCTAAGAGGCCTAACCTAGAACTCCAGACCGGGGCGCGTCACGGCTCCCGCTACGAGAGGTTTCAGATGAACGCCGCGCTGGAGAAGGTCCGGGCCAAGGTCGCCTCGCAGAAGACCGCCCTGCCCGCGCTGTATGGCGATGTCGACTTCGACCTCACGCCGGAGCGCTACACGGACGATCCGAAATCCAGCGTCGCGCCGCGTTTGGCGAAGAGCGGCCTCGATCCCGACAAGGTCGCCCTGATCCGCGCCTACACCATGCTGGGCGACGTCGTGTGCGACGCCTATGCGGCCCTGATGCCCAGGTACGGCTTTCGCCCGCTGATCGCCATGCTGACCAAGGCTTGTGACGAGGGGCTCGAGGCCGTGCCGGACGCGCCGCCGGAACTGGTCGCCTTCATCCGCGACATGGAGGCCACGCCCGCCTGGGTGGACATGGACCTGGTGCGCGAGGGCCAGCGCCTGGACCGCAACGCCGCCGCCAATCTGGGGCCGTTCGCGATCCGGGGCGCGTTCATCGCCACCTTCATGAACAAGTACGCCGCCCTGCCGATGGCCCTGACCGGGACCTTGTCGAACGACACCGCCGCCCGACGGGTCAACGAGACGGCGACCTTCTTCACCACCACCCTGCTGCCCGGTTCGCTGGAGCGTCACGGGGCGGGTTTCAAGGCCGCCGCCATGGTCCGGCTGATGCACTCGATGGTGCGGTTCAACGCCCTGAAGCGCTCGGATCAGTGGGATGTCGGCGTCTACGGCGTGCCGATCCCGCAGGTCGACCAGATGCCGGCCGGCCTGATCCCGATCTTCCTGATGAGCTACAAGATCGTCGCCACGGGCCGGACCGTGTTCACGGCCGAGGAGCGCGCCCGGGTCGAGTTGGCCCGCTACCGCTGCTTCCTGCTGGGCCTGCCCGAGGACCTGCTGGCCGACACGCCGCAAGGGGTGGTCGACACCATGAACGCCCGCAGCGCCACCCTGCGCGCCGGCTTCGACGACGCCACCTGCGGCGAGCTGGTCCGCGCCACGCTGAACGCCTACTTGCCGCCCGACGAAAGCCCGGAGAACCGCCTGTTCGACAAGGTCGAGCGCCGGTTTTCGAAAGTGTTCTTCCTGCGCAACTTCCTGAACGGCGACCGCGCCGCCGCCCGACGGATGGGTGTCGAGATCGGCCCGCGCGACTTCATGATGTTCGGCCTGATCGCCCTGATGGTGACCAGCAAGCTCCTGGCCTATCGCCTGGCGCGGAACGTCCCCGGCGTCGCCGACATCGCTGACCGCCGCCTGGTCGCCAAGCTGAAGCGCCAGCTGGCGCGCTACGGCCATGCGGAGTTCACCTCCGACGCGGAGAAGTACCGGCCGTCCGGCGGCGCCAAGCCTGTGGCGGCCTAGCGGCGCGCCAGCCACCATCGCCCGAAAGGACGGAGCAGCGGCCGCACCCAGGCCGGCGTCGCCCCGCGCAACCGCGTCGCCAGCGCCAGCTTGGAATTGGGCGGCGCGACCGGCTCGGGCGATGGCGCGCGCGAGGGGATCAGGCGCACCAGGGCCTCCTCGCTCGTCGCGCACAGGCAGATATTGGCGTCGGCCGTGATCCGGGCCAGGTCGTAGTTCATGTCGAGACCGCGCTGGGCGCTCTCGGGGAAGAAGCCGTTGATCGGCCCCAGGAATTCCACCGCGGGGAAGCCCGCATGCGCCAGGATCTCCAGCAGCTGGGCGCGGCTGTAGGGGCGCTCCAGGGTCTGGGTCTCCAGCATGACCTGCATGTAGTCGTCGCGGATCGGGCCCTGGCGGTTGTCGCTCTCGATGATCAGCACGACGCCGTCGGGCTTGAGCCCGCGCCGGATGTTCTCCAGCGCCGAGATCGGATCGACGAAGTGGTGCAGGCACGATTCCAGGATCGCCGCGTCGAACGTCCCGACCAGGCGCTCCGGCAGGACCTCGCGCTCCAGGTCGACAGTGTCGAACATCGCTTCCAGCGTCTCCGCCGGCAGGTCGAGGCATGGGTCGTCCGCCAGCCGCTTGCGGGCCAGGGCGACGAACTCCGACGAGATGTCCAGGCCCACCGTCCGGTAGCCGAGTCGCGTCAGCCAGTGCGACATCCAGCCCGGCCCGCTGGCCACGTCCAGCACGGCGGCGCCGCGCGGCAGCTTCAGCAGGTGGATCGTGTTGCTGAAGTGGCTGAGGTAGCTGACGATCTCGGCCAGGCTGCCGGCCGGGTCTTCCGGCGTGATCGCCGCCAGCGGCTTGGTGGCCACGAACTGTTCGATCTGTTCACGCGAATAGCGCTGGAAGAAGCCGTCCAGATACCGCCGCGCCCCTTCCGCCCAGTCGAAGTCCGGCAAGTCGGCGTTCACGTCCGCCAGGACGTCTTCTTTCGTGCGCATGATCCCGCTCCCCCCGGCGCTGGTCGTGACAGGGTAGCGAGTGTCGGCAGTCAGGGCGAGACACTTGCTCGATCGACGTGCGCGGTTAAACCTTCGGTGGAGCGGAGGTTGCAATGATGGTCGCCATCGACATGGTCCTGTCCGTCCGAGCCGGCGACCCGGAGGCGGCGCGATGAGACGCCGGGTCGCCCTCGCGGTCCTGGCCCTGCTCGCCTGGGTGACGGCCGCCGAGGCCCAGCTCGGCCGCACCTCGCCGTATGTGGTCAGGCGGGTCCAGGCCTCCCCCATGGGCAGCGAGGGCCAGACGACGCTGATCTTCGGGGTTTCGCCGACCTTTGGCGCCAAGCCGACCTTCTTCGTGGCCGAGCGACGCCTGAATGTCAGACGCGCGGCCGAGCAGCAGGCGTCGTACGACTGGGTGGACGGCCGCACATGTCCGGGCCTCGCCAACGTGATCGCCGAGATCGCCGACCTGCCCGCCGCGAAGCTGGCCTCGCCCAAGGGGCCACAGGCCGGCTGGCCGCCCTTCCATGTCGCGGTGACCTCGGTGTCGGGCCCGGCGGCCCCGACGCCCGACGGGGTGTTCAGCGTCAGGGTCAGCGACTGGGGCGGCCCGATCAGCCTGTGGTGGGTCCGGTCCGAGAAGCGCCTGGAGGCCTGCTGGAGCGCCACGCCACCCGCCGTCGCCGGCGCGCCGATCACGGGCTACATGGCAGCGCCGGAAGACGCCGAGCGCTGGGCCCGATAAGCCGGATCTAGGGTGTCTGCAGCGGCCAGACCTCGACGACGCCATGGCAGACCGCGCACGGCGACTTCGAGACCAGGTCGATCGCCTCGGCCAAGTCGGCGGCCTCGATGATGGCGAAGCCCGCGATAGGCAGGCCTGATGAGAGGAAGGGGCCGTCGGTCTTCTCGACACCGGCCATTTCGGGGTTGCGCACCTGCGTCGGCTGGCCGGCGACGCCGATCAGGGCGCCGCGTCGTTGCAGTTCGGCGTCCTGGGCATGGGCCGCGTCGCGCAGCGCCTGGGGCGTACGTTCGTAGCCTTCGCGGTCGCCGTATCCGATCGTGACGAAGTGGGGCATCGGATGGCCTCCTTTCAATCCGATTGCAAAACGCAATCAGTTGGGAGGCGGTTCCGATCCCTAGACCATCCCCACCGTCTTCAGACGGGCGCGGGGGTGGATCTCGTTCTGGCTCATCACCACGGTCTGGCCGCGGAAGCGCTCGATGATCGAACGGACATAGGGGCGGACGCCCGGGCTGGTCAGCAGCACTGGCGCTTCGCCGGCCAGGGCGGCGCGCTCGAAGCTGTCGCGGACGCCCCGGATGAAGTCCTGCAGGCGCGAGGGCGGCAGGGCCAGTTGCTTGTCGTCGCCGGGGCCGATCAGGGCTTCGGCGAAGGCCTGCTCCCAGTCGCCCGACAGGGTGATGATCGGCAGGGCGCCGTCGTCGCCACGATTGGCCCAGCAAAGCTGGCGGGCCAGGCGGGCGCGGACCTGCTCGACGAGCTGGGTGACCGAAGCGGTGTGCGGCGCGGCCTCGCCGATGCCTTCCAGGATCTGCGGCAGGTCGCGGATCGAGACCCGCTCCTTCAGCAGCGACTGCAGCACGCGCTGGACAGTGGCGGCGGTGGCCGTGCCCGGGATCAGGTCGTCGACCAGCTTCTTCTGCGATTCCGGCAGCTCCTTCAGGAGCTTCTGGACCTCGGCATAGGACAGCAGGTCGGCCATGTTCTCCTTGAGGATCTCGGTCAGGTGCGTGGTCAGCACCGTGGCCGGGTCGACGACCGTGTAGCCGCGGAAGGTGGCTTCCTCGCGCAGGTCGTCGGCGATCCAGGTCGCCGGCAGGCCGAAGGCGGGCTCGCGGACATGTTCGCCCGGCAGCTCGACCTGGCCGCCGCGCGGGTCCATGGCCATCAGGCTGCCCAGGCGCACTTCGCCGGCGCCGGCTTCCATTTCCTTGATGCGGATGGCGTAGCCCTGGTTGGCCAGGCGCATGTTGTCGAGGATTCGCACCGGCGGCATGACGAAGCCGAACTCACCGGCCAGGGTCTTGCGCAAGGCGCGGATCTGGTCGGTCAGCTTGCGGCCGTCCAGGTCGTTGATCAGGGTCAGCAGGCCGTAGCCCAGCTCGATCTTGACGTCGTCGATGGCCAGGGAGGCGCTGATCGGCTCCTCTTCCGCCTCGGCGGGCGCGGCGGCGTCCTCGAGCGCGGCAGGGTCTATGGGCTTTGGCTTCTTGGCGTCCTGGATCCGCTTGTAGGCGAGCGCGCCCGCGCCCAGCGACATGATCGCGAACGGGATGATCGGCATGCCCGGGATCAGGGCGATGACGCCCGACGAGGCCGAGACCATGCCCAGGCCGACCGGGTTCATGGCCAGCTGGGTCATCAGGGCCTTGTCGGCCGAGCCTTCGACGCCGGCCTTCGAGACGACCATACCGGCCGCGATCGAGATGATCAGGGCCGGGATCTGGCTGACCAGGCCGTCGCCGATGGTCATGATCGTATAGGACGCCGCGGCGTCGCCGATCGGGATCTTGTGCTGCACCACCCCGATGATGATGCCGCCGACGATGTTGATGCCGGTGATGATCAGGCCGGCGATCGCGTCGCCCTTCACGAACTTGCTGGCGCCGTCCATGGCGCCGAAGAACGTGCTTTCCTGTTCCAGCTCCTTGCGGCGGACCTTGGCCATCTCCTGGTCGATCAGGCCGGTCGACAGGTCGGCGTCGATCGCCATCTGCTTGCCGGGCATGGCGTCCAGGGTGAAGCGGGCCGCGACTTCGGCGATCCGGCCCGAACCCTTGGTGACGACCATGAAGTTCACCACCACCAGGATGATGAAGATGATCACCCCGATGACGAAGTTGCCCTGCATCATCAGGTGACCGAAGGCCTCGATGACCGCGCCGGCCCCGCCGGTGCCTTCCTGGCCGTGGCCGAGGATCAGGCGGGTCGAGGCGATGTTCAGGCCCAGGCGGTACAGGGTCGCGACCAGCAGGACGGTCGGGAACGACGTGAATTCCAGGGGCCGCTTGATCAGGATCGCCGTCATCAGGATCAGCACGGATCCGGTCAGCGACACCGACAGCAGCAGGTCCAGCAGGAAGGCCGGAACGGGCAGGATCAGCAGGACGATGATGCCGACAACGCCCAGGGCCAGGCCCATCTCGCCGCGCAGGAACCCGTCCAGCAGCGACTTGGCGCTGGGCATGGAACTCGCGGTCGGGGCGGCGGCGTCGGCCATTCTGAACCTTGAACCGTTGATGTCGTACGGACCTCGCTTGGAGCGATTTGCGGTCCGCCGCCATGTCCTTAACCAAAATTAGCCATGTTCGGAGCCTGACGGATGGTCGCGGCGCCGCGACACATCGTCCGAGAGAACAGGGTTAGATCAGGCTGCGGCGCCGACCCCGCCCTGCGGCGGCGGAACGGGGACGCCGGCGTCCGAATATTCCTTCAGCTTGTTGCGCAGCGTGCGGATCGAGATGCCCAGGATGTTGGCGGCGTGGGTGCGGTTGCCCAGGCAGTGCTCCAGGGTGTCGATGATCAGGTGCTGTTCGACTTCGGCCACGGTCGACCCCACGAAAGTACGGGAAACGGCGTCGGCGGCCATCTGGGCGCCACGGGCGACCTGGACGTCCGGAGCCGGCGCCAGTTGCTGGCCGTCCGGCAGGCGGATGGCGAATTCCTCGATCTCGACGCCGGTCGACAGCAGCACCGCTCGGTGCATGGCGTTTTCCAGCTCGCGGACGTTGCCCGGCCAGCGGTGGGCGATCAGGCGGCGCTTGGCCTCGGCCGAAATCGGCTTCTCCGGCACCCCGTTGGCGGCCGAGTACTTCTTCACGAAAAACTCGCACAGGCTGATCACGTCGCCCGGACGCTCGCGCAGCGGCGGCAGGCGCAGGTTCACGACGTTCAGGCGGTAGAGCAGGTCTTCGCGGAAGACGCCGTCCTTCACGGACTGAGCGAGGTCGCGGTTGGACGTGGCCAGGATGCGGATGTTGACCTTGACCGGCTTGGAGCCGCCGACGCGGTCGATCTCGCGCTCCTGGATGGCGCGCAGCAGCTTGGCTTGCAGGCGGACGTCCATTTCGCTGATTTCGTCCAGCAGCAGCGTACCGCCGTCGGCTTCCTCGAACTTGCCGATGCGGCGGGCCATGGCGCCGGTGAAGGCGCCCTTCTCGTGGCCGAACAGCTCGCTTTCCAGCAGGTTCTCGGGGATAGCGGCGCAGTTGACCGAGATGAACGGCGCCTTGGCCCGGCGGGACTTGCCGTGGACGTAGCGGGCCATGACCTCCTTACCCGAACCGCTTTCGCCGGTGATCAGGATCGAGGCTTCGGACGGGGCGACCTGGTCGGCCAGCTTGATCACCGACTCCATGGCCGGGTCGCGGACCACCATCGGCTTTTCGTCGTCGGTCACGGCGGCCAGGACGGCGGCGATCAGCTCGGCGTCCGGCGGCAGCGGGATGAATTCCTTGGCGCCAGCCTTGATGGCGGCGGCCGCGCGCATCGGATCGGCATCGACGCCGCAGGCCACCACCGGCACCCGCATCCGCTCGGCCTCGTTGGCCGCGATCAGCGCCGCGATGTCCAGCGAGTACTCGACCATCAGGAGGTCGGCGCCCTGCCCTGCGCGCAACGCATTGGTCGCTTGCTCCGTCGACTCGACGTGCGAGACCTTCGCCCCCGCGTTCATCGCCATTTTCACGGCGACCGAGAGCTGTCCGTTCAGTTTTCCGACGACCAGAAGACGCATTTCTTACACTCCCTCAGACCAGGGGGCCTTAGCCCTGGTCGCCGTCCTTGATGATTTCCGTCATGGTCACGCCCAGGCGCTCGTCGACGACGACGACCTCGCCCCGGGCGACCAGACGGTTGTTGACGTAGATGTCGATCGCCTCGCCGACCTTGCGGTCCAGCTCCAGGATCGAGCCTTGGCCCAGCTGCAGCAGCTGCGCGACCGACATGTTCGCGCGGCCCAGCACGGCCGAGATATTGACCGGTACGTCGAAGACCGGCGCCAGGTCGGAGGCGGTCTTGTCGCTCAGCTCGACCGGCATTTCGGAGGCGAGCATCGCGCCTCCGAATTCGTCCAGGGTCAGATTGTCTTCGGACATCTTCGGTCAGCCTTCTCAGGAGAACATGGGTTCGGCGTGGAGGCCTTCGGCGGCGATCGCCGCCTCCAGCGCCTCGGTGACGCGGTTGGCCGCGCCTTCCGGGTCGAAGGCCGCGCGGCCGTCGCCCCAGTCGAAAGTGAAGGCCGCGGGGGCCATGGCGCCGTCGGCGCGGGCGACGATCTGGCCCTGGTAGCCGATCTGGGCCGCCACGTGCTCCAGCGCGTTTTGCGTGCGTTCTTCCAGCTCCGGGGAGACCCGGACGAAGATGCGCGGTTGGGCCTCGACCTCGCGGGCCAGGGCCTCAAGGGCGGCCGCGACGGGCGCCTCGGGGAAATAGGTCAGGGCCGCGTCGGCGATCTTGCGGGCGCAGGCCAGGGCCAGCATCGCCGAGCCTTCGCGGTGCTCGTGGGCCAGGTGCAACAGGCCGCCGAAGGCTTGGTGCACGGCCTGGGCGACCTCGTTGAGGGCGTGGGCGGCTTCCTGCTCGGCGCGGGCCACGGCCGAGCGTTCGCCGTCCTGGAAGCCCTGCTGGCGCGCGGCCTCGACCTCCTCGGCGGTGAAGTGCTTCTTCACCTTGGGCGCGGTGTAGGCGACCCCGCCGCGGTCGTCGAAGACCGTGTCGAAGCCGAATTTGCGGTGAGGGGTGTCCATCATGATGCCATCCTCCTCAGTAGATCAGCTCGTCGTCGCCGCCGGAGCCGGCCAGCATGATCTCGCCCTTGGCGGCCAGATCCTTGGCGACCTGCACCATGCCCACCTGGGCGGCGTCGACGTCCTTCAGGCGCACGGGGCCCATGCTCTCCATGTCCTCGCGCATGATCTTGGCGGCGCGCTCCGACATGTTCGAGAAGAACAGGTCGCGCAGCTTGTCCGAGGCGCCCTTCAGGGCCAGGGCCAGCTGTTCCTTGCTGGTGGCGCGCAGCAGGGTCTGGATGCCGCCCGGATCCAGCTTCGAAAGGTCTTCGAACACGAACATCAGGGCGCGGATGCGTTCGGCCGCCTCGCGGTTGCGCTCTTCCAACGCGGCAATGAAGCGGGCTTCGGTCTGGCGATCGAAGTTGTTGAAGATCTCGGCCATCATCTCGTGGCTGTCGCGCTTGGACGTGCGCGCCAGGTTCGACATGAATTCGGTGCGCAGGGTCATCTCGATCTTGTCGAGGATCTCGCGTTGCACCGGCTCCATCCGCAGCATGCGGGTGACGCATTCCAGGGCGAAGTCTTCCGGCAGGCAGGCCAGCACGCGGGCGGCGTGGTCGGACTTCACCTTCGACAGCACGACGGCGACGGTCTGCGGGTATTCGTTCTTCAGGTAGTTGGCCAGAACGGCTTCGTTCACGTTGCCCAGCTTGTCCCACATGGTTCGACCCGCGGGACCGCGGATCTCTTCCATCAGGGCGTCGACCTTCTCCTGGGGCATGAACGACATCAGCAGGCGCTGGGTCTGTTCGTACGAACCCATGATCGCGCCGGTCGAGCTCATGCCCGAGACGAACTCGACCAGCAGCTCTTCGACGACGCTGGCCGAGATCGTGCCGAGGCCGGCCATGGCCTGGGAGACCTCCTTGATCTCCTCGTCGTCCAGGGCTTCCCAGATCTTGGTGTGGTCTTCACCGAGCGCGAGCAGAACGATCGCGGCCTTTTCCGGCCCCGAGAGGTTCTTGATATCGGTGACGGCGGCTTTCATGGCCATCAGGTCGACTCGTGCAGCCAGTTACGGAGAATGGCGACCGACTCGTCGGGGTGCTTTTCGACGAACTCGGAAACCCGCTTGATCGACGAGGCCTTAACCTGACCCTCGATCTTCGCGATGTCGATACGGGAGTCGATGTCGCTGCCGCTGCTGACCGGGCCGGCGATGGCGATCGGCTCGCCCGCCGCGTCGATCACGACCTGCTGCTGGGTGCCGTCCGACAGGGTGACCATGCGGGTCACCGTCGGGCCGCCCGGACCGGCCAGGGCCATCTGCGCCGGCGCGGGAGCCGACAGGTTCTTGATGAACGGACGGACCGCGAACAGCAGGATCAGCAGGGCCACCACGCCCAGGACGCCCAGTTCGGCGGCGCGCATGATGTCGTTCTTGTCGAAGCCCGACAGCAGGCCTTGCTTCTCCAGGCCCTGATCCTCGGGCTGCGGGAACTTGATGTTGGTGACCTTGACCTGGTCGCCGCGCTGGGCGTCGAAGCCCACGGCGGTCTTCACCAGCTCTTCGATCTGCGCGATCTCCTGGGCGGTGCGCGGGGTATAGGCGCCCGGCTTGCCGTCCTTGCCGGCGGGAGCGGTGATCCCGTCGATAGCCACGGCCACGGCGACCTTGCGGATCGTGCCCGGCTCGCGGACGGTCGTGGTGACCGACTTGGAGATCTCGTAATTGGTGACGCTCTCGTTCTGGTTCGAACGCGAGCCCAGTTGCTGGAAGCCATTGGCGCCCTGGCCGCCCGGCACATTGGCGGCCGCGGTGACGCCCGAGGTGTCGTCGTTCTTCGTTTCGCTGTTGCCGGCTTCGTTCGTGCTTTCCGAACGGATCACCTGGCCATCGGGATCGAACTTCTCTTCCTGGGTGGTGACGCGGTTCAGGTCCAGGTCGGCCGTGACGTTGACGCGCGCCTTGCCCGGGCCGAGGACGCCTTCGATCATGTCCTTGACGGTCTTGGCGATGCGGGCTTCGGCCTCGGTGCGGCGGTCCTGGGCTTCCTTGCCGGCCAGGCTTTCGTCCGACGGGGCCGACAGGGTCTTGCCGTGCTGGTCGATGACCGCGACCTTCTCGGCCTTCATGTTCGGGACCGACGAGGACACCAGGTTCTGGATGGCGTGGACCATGTCCGACGAGGGCTCGCGAGCGCCGACGCCGATCGTCACGGCGGCCGACGGTTGCTCGGCGTCTTCCTCGAACAGCTGGCGCTTGGGCAGCACCAGGTGAACGCGGACGCTGTTGACGCCCTGCATGGCCTTGATGGTGCGTTCCAGCTCGCCCTGCAGGGCGCGCTGACGGTTCAGCTGCTGCACGAAGTCGGTCTGACCCAGGGCGCTGCTGCCGTCGAAAATTTCGTAACCGATCGAGCCCGAGCTCACGAGGCCCTTGCCGGCGACCATCAGACGGGCGCTGGCGACCTTGTCGCGCGCCACCATGATCGTCGAGCCGTCGCCCTTGGCTTCATACTTGATGCCGGCCTGGTCGAGCGCCGCGGTGACTTCCGAGGCCTCTTTCAGGTCCAGGTTCGAATAAAGCAGCTCGTTGGGCTCTTTGCCCATGAACATGACGAGCGCCACCAGGACCGCGACCACACCGGCGCCAACGCCGAGCATCGCGGCCAACCGGCCCACGCCAAACTGCCTAATCGAAGCCAGAAAGCTTTCCACGAAGCCTCACCCCTGATCCCAACGCTCTTTTCGAGAGCGACCGGCGAACAAGCGAGAGCCGCCCGTCGGTAGGCAGGATTTACCCAGTACAAGGTAAACAGGGTGTTTATATTTGGCCCTCCGAGGGGCTGGCAGAGGCGCCAAAACGTCGCGGCCGCCCCCTTTCGGGAGCGGCCGCTGAACGTCTTCAAACCCTTGTAGCGCAAGGCTCGCGGGGCTTTTGGAGCGAGAGGGGGTGGTCACATTAACGCACCCCCGAAACACTCCACTGTCCGGTCTTAACGGTACTGCTGGATCCGAGTGGTCCGCAGGCCCGCCATGCCGTGCCGTTCGATCGACTGTTGCCAGCTGAGGAACTCATCGTTCGTCAGCTTGTAACGATCACACGCCTCATCGAGCGAGAGCAGACCCCCGCGGACGGCGGCGACGACCTCGGCCTTACGACGGATCACCCAACGCTGGGTTTCCGGCGGCGGCAAGTCGGAGAGAGTCAGAGGCGCGCCGGTCGGACCGATCACGTACTTCTCACCCCGGCTGTTCGTGCGCTGCTGCTGCAACATGGCTTTACGCCTTTCCCACAACCATCACTGTTGAAGGCCACTATAGGCGCCGCCTAATAACAGCGGCTTAATTCCAATAGTAAAGAAAGGCCTAAACAAGATGGCTCCCTAGCAGTCCATAGTGTCTCAGTGTGAAACACAAGAATTAAAGAGCGTTAATCCCTATGATTAGCGCTTAATATTCAAGAGCTCCTCAAGCATCTGATCGGCGGTCGTGATGATCTTCGACGAAGCCGAGTAAGCACGCTGGGTCGTGATCAGGCCCGTGAACTCCGTCGACAGGTCGACCGTCGAAGCTTCCAGGGTCGAAGGAGCCAGCGAACCTGCGCCGCCAGCGCCCGGAGCCTTCAGGCTGTAGGTGCCGCTTTCGTTGGTGACGCGGTAAGCATTGCCGTTGACACCCTTCAGGCCGTTGGGGTTCGAGAAGGTGGCGATGGCGACCTGGGCGATCTTGCGGGTCACGCCGTTGTCGAAGATGGCCGAGACGTAGCCGTCTTCATCCACTTCGATGTTGGTCAGGTTGCCGAAGGCCGTACCGTTGGTGTTGACCGACTGGACGACCGATTGGCTGTTGTACTGGGTCAGGCCGCCGGCGGCGCTGGCCAGGTCGATCTGGACGTCTTGGGTGTCGATGCCCAGGGCGTCGGCCCAGATCGGCGGCTGCGGCAGCTGCGGAGCGGGCAGCGGCGGCTGGACGACGAACGGCGTACCCGAGGCCTGGACCGTGATCGAGGTCGGGCTGGTGGTGCCGAACAGGCTGCCGGTGTTGGCCAGCTTGCCGTCGGTGGTGAAGGTGATCGTGCCCGTGCTGATCAGGCCGTTGGCGTTGGTGGCCAGGTCGCCCGGCTTGGCGCGCAGTTCGGCGTACCACTGGTTCGGGCCCGGAGCCTTCAGCAGCGAGACGGTGACGGTGCGCTGACCGCCCTTGGAGTCCGACAGCGGAATCTGGATCTCGAAGTCCGGCTTCACGCCCTTGGTGTTGTCCAGGGCGTAGTCCGACATCGACCAGGTGGCCGGGTCGTACAGCTTGCCGGCCTTTGCGTTACCGGCGTCCGTCGGGTCCGTCACCGTACCGCCGATGACGCCGATGGCGGACAGGTTGACCGTGTCGCCGGCCGCATTGATCCGCACCGTCGTCAGCGTACCGGTGGGGGTCGGCGAGCCCTTGTAGTCGAGAGTCGACGTCGCGATCACGCCGGTGCCCGGGTTGTAGCCGACGACGCCCGTGGCGACGACGACGCCGTTTTCCTTGATGTCGACCTGGTATTCATTGTTGCCCGAGGCGGCCGGATTGGCGACGCCCGTCGAGCTGAACACGACGTCGTAGTTGTGCGGCAGCGAGGGCGGCACGGCCGCCGAGGCCGAGTCCGGCACGTTGGTGAACGACGGGGTGGTGCCGCCGCCGACCTTGTACGACACGGCCGCGGCCACCGGCTGCTCCGAGCGCAGGTTGGCGTTGACGCCGACGCGGGTCGTCTTTTCGGCGGTGCCGCCGACGGTGCCGACGTTGATCGACGACAGCTGCATCAGGTCCGACGGGTCGGGCGTGATCGTGCCGGTGACCGGATCGGCCAGCCAGCCTTGCAGATAGAGGCCGGCGTCGTTGCGCAGGTAGCCCAGGCTGTCCAGCTGGTACGAACCGGCGCGGGTGAACGAGCGGGTGTCGGTGGCCGTCAGGCCTTCCGGCTTCTCGGTCGTGACGAAGAAGCCCGAACCCGAGATCGACAGGTCGAGGTTCGACGTCGTCGACTGCGTCAGGCCTTGCTGACTGATGAACTGGTGCGTCTGGGCCTTCACGCCGCCGGCGCTGTACGTCTGGTTCTTGCTGCCGGACGTGACCAGGGTCGAGAAGTTCGAGGTCGAGCGCTTGTAGCCGACCGTGTTGACGTTGGCGATGTTGTCCGAGATCGCGGCCAGGGCCGACGAGTTGGCGATCAGGCCGGAGACGCCGGCGAGCATGGCGCTGTTGATGCTCATGACTGAATTCCTGCTTCTAAATGGGGTTCGAAGGGTTCAGCGCTGTTTGCGTTTGGGTCCGAGGGAAGACCGTCTTCCGGGGACCGCGTCGGCGCCATTCTGGCGCCCGTTCGATAGGTGGATCAGGCGGCCTGGGCCGTCTGGGTGGGTGCGGAAGTGATGCCGATGACGCTGTCGACGGGGATGGCGACCCCATTGACGACGACCTGCGGTTGGCCGGTGGAGTTGTCGACCGCCGTGACCACGCCTTCGGTGCGGCCCTTGACGTTCGTCGCCTTGAGTTCCTTGCCGTCGCCGCCCTTGGCGATGACGTTGATGGTGTAGACGCCGCCGTCGGGCAGCTGGGCCCCGCTGTCGTCCTTGCCGTCCCAGGTGAGGGTGTGATCGCCGCTCTTCTGGTCGTCCGGCGTCAGGGTGCGGACCACCTTGCCGGCGGGGTTCTTGACTTCGACCGTCAGCGAGCTGGAAGCGCCCGGCTGCGTCCACGAGAAGGTGGCCTTGCCGTCCTTCAGCGTGGAGTTGGCGCTGGTGGCGGTGATCTGCTTGCCGATCATGTTGACGCCTTCCGACAGGCCGGTGCCGGTGTTCATGCCGACCAGGGCGGCCAGCAGGTCGTTGGTGACCAACTGTTGCTCGACGCCCGTCATCGACGTGATCTGCTGGGTCATCTGGGTCGTGTCGGTCGGCGACAGCGGATCCTGGTTCTTCAGCTGGGTGGTCAGCAGCTTCAGGAACGTCTGCTCGTTGTTGGCGAGCGACGTGCGCGAGTTGTTGATCTTGTCGAGGATGGACGAGGTGTTCTGCGACGAGACGGCGGTAGCCATGGCTCGGTCCTTCCTTAGATACGGATGTCCAAACCACTGTCCGCGACCGTTTTCAGGCCGGGCAGCAGTTCGGGGGTGATGGCGATCTCTTCCTCGCCGGTCAGGGTGGCCTGGAAAGCGCGGCCGGAGAAGGCGCGCTGACCTTGGTCGTTCCAGTCCTGGAAGGCGAAGAAGGGGTTCTGGTTCTGGCCGTTGTTCTGGCTGGAGACGTCGAAGGAGAGGCCGTTCTCGGAGACCGTGAAGCCGGCGTCGTTCAGGGCCTGGCGCAGTTCGTTGGCCTTGCCGCGCAGCTCTTGGGCGGCGTGGATGGTGTCGAACTTCATCGAGGCGGTCATGACGCCGTCACGGCCGATCTCGATGCGAACGTCGACCTTGCCCAGGCCGTCCGGCGTCAGGGCGACGTCGAAGCGGGTGGCCTTGTCGGCGCGCTTGAGGATCTCGGCCGACAGGGCGGCGACCGTCTCGGGCGAGCCGCGCACCGGCGCCGGGGCGGCGGCCTGGGCCTCGGCCTTGGCGGCCAGGGCCTGGACGGTCGGGGCCGGAGCGGCCAGGGCGTTGGTGTCGAGCGGGGCGACCGGCGCCTCGACCGAAGCGACGGTGATGGCGGCGGCGTCCGAACCCTTGGCGTCCGTGCTGGTCTCGTTCGAGCCCGAACCGGCGGCGACCGCGGTCACGGCCTGGGCGGTCTCGACGGCGACGGCGTCGGCGGCCTTGACCTCGGCGGCCAGCGGAGCCGGCGCGGCCTTGGGAGCCTCGGCGGTCTTGGCGGCGGGCTTGGCGTCCGAGGCGACAACTTCGGCGGCGACCTCGGCGACCGCTTCCGGCGCGACCGTTTCGGCGGCGACGGCGACGTCCGCGGCGGCATCAGCAGCGGCGGCGGCGACAGCGACGGCGACGGGCGCGGCTTCGGCGACCGGAGCAGCGACCGGAGTGGGCGCGGCCTGGGCGACAGGCGCGGCGACCGGAGCCGGGGCGGCGGCGGGCTGTTGAGCCACGGCGGCCTTGGGCGCTTCGGCCGGCTGGGCGGTGTCGGCGGTCTTGGTCTCGACGGCCTTCGGCGCGGCCGGAGCCTCGGCGACGACCGGCGCGGCCTCTTCCGTGGCCAGCTGGGCCAGGGCTTCCAGGGCCGAGGCGTCGATGGCCTGGCCTTCGGCGGCCGGGGCCTGGACGGTTTGAACGGCCGGTTGAGCGGCGACGATCGGGGCCGCTTGGGCCTGGACGGCGACTTGCGGCGCAAGGGCTTGCGTTTGGACGGGGGCCTGAACCGGGACCGGGATCGATTGGGCCTCGGCCGGCGCGGCTTCCGCCACCGGCGCGGCGACTGGAGCATCGGTCTTGAGCGATTGGGCGACCGGAACGGCCTCGGCGACCGGAGCGGTCGGCTCGGCGGCCAAGGGCTGGGCTTGGGTCTGGACCGTCGCCTGAGCTTGAACTTGCGCCTGAGCCTGCGTCAGGACCTCGACCGGCTGGGCCGTCGGGGCGACATCGGCGATCGGCGCGGCGTCGACGGCGACAGGCTCGGCGGCGACCGGAGCGGCTTCGACCGTTTCCACGGCGGCGGCGAAGGCAGCGGCCTGGTCGGCCGAAACGGCGACGGCGGCCGGCTCGACGGTCAGTTCGGCGTCGGCGACGACCTGGACCGGCGTTTGCACGGGGGCCGTCATGGCGGCGATCAGGGTGGCGGCGGCCTGAGCGGCGGCGTCCGTCGCATTGACCGTCTCGGCGGCCGGCTTGTCGCCTTGAGCGTCCGCATCGGCGTCGGCCTTGGCGGAAGCCTTGTCGTCGCCGTCGGTCGCGACCTTGTCGGTCGTGGCGTCGGTCTTGGTGTCCTTGGCCGCGTCGGCGCGATCGGCGCCCTGGGCGTCATCGGCCTTGTCGGCGGCCTTGTCAGCGCGAGCGGCGGCCTTGGCGTCGCTCTTGGCGTCAGCCTTGGCCGACTTGGCGGCGGCCCTGGTGTCACGGTCGTCGTCGCGGGCGTCGCTCTTGGACTCCGTACGCGAGGAGGCCTCGGTGCGAGAAGAGGATTGGGCGCGGGGCGCGGGCGCATCGTCGTTCTTGCCGGCGATGGCCAGCAGGGCGTCGAAGCCGTCGCTGGACGCCTTGGCGCCACCGGCCGGGGTCGGCGCGGCGGGGAGAGCGGCGGTGGATGCGGCGATCGCGGTCATTCGCAGTCGTTGCTCGGTTGATGCGGCGCTTCATGACGAATGCGCCCTGGTCGGGTCTTCCTAGAGCAACGGTCGGGCCAACTCGGAAATTCGCAGCAACCATTTGTTTTCATTGATTTTAATGGCTTGTTTACGAAGAAAAATCGGCCTTGTGCGGCGCTTTTTGCCGAGTCCTTCCGGTCGTTAAGGACGTGAGTTGCCGCGTCGGCGCGTCGCAAGGGCGCCCCTGGGCCAGTTGGCGCCGTCCTTGCGCATGGTCAGTTGTCGAATTTCCGACCGTCGGAACATATCGCCATGAATTTCAATGGCTTGGCTCATATCCGGGGCGTGACCTCCTCCCCCGCTCGGCAAGTTTCGCCGGGCAAGGGCGCGCTGTGCGTTGCGCGGTTTGCCGAGCTAGAAGGAGTCTCCGCATGTCGCTGAACGCGATCATGAACACGGCGACGTCCGGCATGATGGCCGCGCAGACGGGTCTGCGCGTCACGTCGGACAACATCGCCAACGTCAACACCAAGGGCTACGTCCGCAAGACGATCGCCCAGTCGAACCTGCTGTCCGGCGGCATGGGCGTCGGCGTCAATATCGACGCCATCAAGCGCGCCACCGACCGCTTCCTGCAGTCGGCCACCCTGAACGCCTCTTCGGACAGCGGGGCGGCTTCGGTCGTCGCCAGCACCCTGAACAGCGCCCAGCAGCTGTTCGGCGACCCCAGCGGCGAGACCAGCTTCTTCTCGACCCTCGACGACGTCTTCGCGGCCTTCTCCTCGGCCCAGGACGATCCGTCCTCCGTTCTGCTGCGCACCCAGGCGCTCACGCGCATGGACGACTTCCTCAGCGAGTCGAGCCGGATCACCTCGTCGCTGTCCAAGCTGGGCAAGGACGCCGACACCCGGATCTCGGCCGATGTCGAGCGCGTCAACGACCTGCTCAGCCAGATCGACGGCCTGAACACCGATATCACCCGCGCCCGCGTGGCTGGGGCCGACGCCACGGGCGCCGAGAACGTCCAGAGCGGCCTGGTCGACGAGCTCTCCAAGCTCATGAACGTCCAGATCTCGCCGCGCACCATGGGCGGCGTGGTCGTGCGCTCGACCGAAGGCCTGAACCTGGCCGGCGATGGCGCGGCCCGGGTCACCTACCAGACCTCGCCGACCGCCACGGGCTATCTGACCGTGCAGCTGGCCAATGGTTCGGTGATGCCCACGCCGCTGAACATCTCCAGCGGCGAGATCAAGGGCCTGCTGGATGTGCGCAACATCGAGCTGGTCAACCTGTCCGACCAGCTGGGCGAGTTCACGACCCGCGCGGCCGAGGAGATCAACCGGGCCGCCAACGCCGCCTCCTCGGTGCCCGCGCCTTCCATCATGACGGGCCGCAACACCGGCCTGGACTCGGAAGCGGCGGTCACCGGCTTTACCGGCAAGACGACCATCGCCCTGACCGACAGCAGCGGCGTCATCCAGCGGCGGATCGACATCGACTTCGACACCGGGACCATGTCCGTCAACGGCGCCGCGGGCCCGACCTTCAGCCCGGCCGACTTCGTCTCCAAGCTGAACACCGCCCTCGGCGGCCAAGGCACGGCCGGCTACTCGACCGGCGCCCTGACCCTGACCGGCAGCGGCGGCCTGGGCGTGGCCATCCAGGACGACGCGACCACGCCGTCGATCAAGGCCGGCAAGGGCTTCAGCCACTATTTCGGCCTGAACGACATCGTCCGCACGAACGGCTTCTCGCCCTACGAGACGGGCCTGCAGCCGGGCGATCCCAACGGCTTCACGTCCGGCGCCATGACCATCCGCCTGACCGACGTCGAAGGCGGCCGGATCCGCGACATTCTCGTGACCCCGCCGGTGGGCGGCAACATGCAGGACATGCTGGACGCCCTGAACTCGCGCGCCTCGGGCGTTGGCCTCTACGGCCAGTTCTCGATGAACGGCAAGGGCCAGATCAGCTTCGCGTCGAACAGCACCACGCCGGTGACCATGTCGGTCGTGGCCGACACCACCGAACGCGGCGTCGGCGGCCCCTCGGCCAGCCAACTCTTCGGCATCGGCCCGGCCGAGCGCAGCACCCGCGGCGAGAAGTTCTTCGTCAACAAGGCGATGGACCAGGACCCCAAGCTGCTGCCCTTCGCCAAGCTGGACCTGGCCCAGACGGTCGGCGGCCTGCCGGCGCTGGCCATCGGCGACGGTCGCGGCGCCCTGGCCCTGGCCAAGGCCAGCGAGAACACCACCAGCTTCTCGGCCGCCGGCGACGCCTCGGCCGTCAGCATGAGCATTTCGCGCTACGCCTCCGACTTTGGCGGCTCGATCGGCCGCAAGGCCAACACCGCTGAAAGCCGCAAGGACGCCGCCGAAGCGGTGACCAGCGAAGTCAGCGCCCAACGTCAGTCCGAAGAGGGCGTGAACCTCGACGAAGAACTGATCAACCTGACCACCTACCAACAAGCCTTCAACGCCTCGGCCCGCCTGATCCAGGCGACCAAGGACATGTTCGACGTGCTCGTCGGAATTATGGGGTAAGCCATGACCCGCGTCTCGACCGTCCAGAACTACAACATCATGACGTCCAACCTCATGTCGGCGCAGATCCGGCAGAACGAGGTCGGCGCTCAGGTCTCAAGCCAGAAGGTGGCGACGGACTTCAAGGGTTACGCCAAGAACGCCGAGGTGCTGACCGCCATGCGCGGCACCCAGACGCGGATCAACGGCCTGCTCGACCAGACCAAGCTGGTGACCAACCGCCTGGAGATGCAGGACACCGGCATAGGCCGCGTCGCCGACGCGACCAAGGACGCCCGCGACGCCATCGCCAACGCCCTGGCCGCCGGCAACGCCACGACCCTGATGCAGCAGCTCACGGCCAATTTCGGCGAGGTCGTCCAGGGCGTGAACACCAAGAACAACGGGCTCTACGTCTTCTCGGGCGCCAGGACCGATACGCCGACCACGACGGCGACCAGCATGGCCGACCTGACGGCCGCGCCGTCGACCGCCTCGCTGTTCCAGAACGACCAGTACATCACCACCAACCGCATCGACGAGCAGACCAACGCCAAAACCGGCGTGCTGGGCGACGCCCTGGGCACGGACGTGTTCGACGCGTTCAAGCAGGTGCAGGCCTATATCGACGCCAACGGCCCGTTCACCGGCAAGCTCGACGACACCCAGGTCAGCTTCCTGAAGGGCCTGCTGCCGACCTTCGACGCGGCCTACAAGGGCGTGGTCGACACCCAGGGCAAGAACGGCGTCACCCAGAAGCGCTTCGAGAGCGCCGAGACCGACCTGTCGAACCAGGCCGACACCCTGACGGTCATGGTCGGCGGCATCACCGACGTCGACATGGCCGACGCCGTGACCCGCCTGGAATCCGCCAAGCTGGCCGTCCAGGCCTCGGCCCAGGTGTTCACCAGCCTGCAGCAATCGTCGCTGCTGAACGTGCTGAAGTAGGGGAGCGGCAGAGCGCCGCTCCGCCGCGACCTCGCAAAACCGAGCTTCAGCCGCTATATGGCGGCGGATGAACGCCGACCTGCTGACCCCTGCCGCCACGAACGACGCCGACGCCCTCATCGCGCGCGCCGTCGAACAGGTGCGCGCGGCCGTCGGTCTGCCGGAGGGCGCGCGGATCGTCGCGGCCATGTCCGGCGGCGTGGATTCCACCGTCACCGCCGCCTTGCTGGCCCGCGCCGGCTATGACGTGGTCGGCGTGACCTTGCAGCTCTACGATCACGGCGCGGCGATCACCAAGAAGGGCGCCTGCTGCGCCGGCCAGGACATCCTGGACGCCCGCATGGCCGCCGAGCGCATCGGCATCCCGCACTATGTGCTGGACTACGAAAGCCGCTTCCGCGAGCAGGTCATCGAGGACTTCGCCGACGCCTATCTGCGCGGCGAAACGCCGATCCCGTGCGTGCGCTGCAACCAGACCGTTAAGTTCCGCGACCTGCTGGACGTGGCCCGCGACCTGGGCGCCGACGCCATGGCGACCGGGCACTATGTGCAGCGCGCCTTCGCGGGTGGCGGCAATCGCCCGCAACTGCGCCGCGCCGCCGACCCGGCCAAGGACCAGAGCTACTTCCTGTTCGCCACCACCCGCGACCAGCTGGACTTCCTGCGCTTCCCGCTGGGCGGGATGGACAAGCCGACCGTGCGCGCCGTCGCCTTCGGCCTGGGCCTGTCGATCGCCGACAAGCCCGACAGCCAGGACATCTGCTTCGTGCCCGAGGGCAAGTACACCACCGTCATCGACCGCATCCGTCCGCAAGGCGCCGAAGCGGGCGATGTCGTGCACCTGGACGGCCGCGTGCTGGGCCGCCACGAGGGCGTGACCCGCTACACGATCGGCCAGCGCCGGGGCCTGAACATCGCCGTCGGCGACCCGCTGTTCGTGGTCAAGATCGACGCCGACAAGCGCCAGGTCATCGTCGGCCCGCGCGAGGCGCTGCTGACCGCGTCCCTGACGCTGAAAGAAGGCAGCTGGCTGGGCGGCCAGGACAGCCTGGAAGCCGCCGCCGAGGACGGCCAGCCCGTGCTGGCCCGCGTCCGCTCCACCCGTGAACCCGTCGCCGGCCATCTGGCGGTGCGGGATGGCCAGATCGCGGTCGTGTTCGACGGCGCCGAGGAAGGGGTGGCTCCGGGCCAGGCCTGCGTGCTCTACGATCCGGCCGATCCCGAGCGGGTGCTGGGCGGCGGTTTCATCGCCGGCACGACCCGAACGATGGACCTGGCCCAGACCTGACACCCAGGGGATCGAAGCGGTCCGGACGGGGTTCTCTCTGAGACCCCGAACACGGAAACGCCCGCATGCTCCAGTCCCTGCTCATCGGCCTTTCGGCCGGCTCCCGTTCCATGACGCCGTTGGCGGCCGTCAGCGAGGCCGCTCACGCCGGCCATCTGTCGCACGATAACCGGGCGGCGCGCCTTCTGGCCCATCCTTGGGCGGCGGCGGGCTCCAAGGCCCTGGCGGCCGGCGAGCTGTGGGGCGACAAGCTGCCCTCCGCGCCGGACCGGATCGTGCCGCTGGGCATCGCCGCGCGCATCATCACCGCGGGCCTGGCCGGCGCCGCCCTGGCGCCGCGCAAGCAGATGCTGCTGGGCGGCGCGGTCGCGGCCGGCGCTGCGGTGGCGGCGGCATACGTGACCTTCCATCTTCGCATGAAGGCCCTGCGCCGTTTCGGCCAGACCCCGAGCGGCTTGGTCGAGGACGCCCTCACCGTCGGCGCGGCCCAACTGGTCACGCGAGCCTTGCGATGATGGAACGCAAGGACAAGGAGCCCGTGGAGCCGGAGATGACGCCTTCCCCGGAGGCGGACACCACGGCAGACGGCGTTCGGCGCCAGCGGCAGCACATCGAAGACCTGGACGGGGAGGATCCGTTGCGCGGCGGGGTAGCGGACTAGCGAAACCTCGTCCTTCGACCAGCCCAGGGTGAGGTTTCTACGGATCTGGCGTGAAAAGTAGTCCTCATCCTGAACTGGTCGAAGGACGAGGTCGGCCCCGCCGCCTTAAGCCGCCCGTCCCGGACGAACCGCCACGCCGTCCTCGACCTTGAATCGCGTCATCAGGCGGAAGAGTTCCGCCGTCTCGCGCGCCAGGCCGTGGGCGGCCGCGGTCGATTCCTCGACCATGGCGGCGTTCTGCTGGGTCATCTGGTCCATCTGGTTCACGGCGGTGTTGACCTCCACGAGGCCCGTGGACTGCTCCTTGGCGGCCGCGGCGATGGTGGCGACCACGCCGCTGATCTGACTGACCCGCTCGACGATCCGCGTCAGGGCCTCGCCGGTCTCGCCGACCAGCGCGACACCGCGCCCGACCTGGCCGCCCGAGGCGTTGATCAGGCGCTTGATGTCCTTGGCCGCCTCGGCCGAGCGCTGGGCCAGGGCGCGGACTTCCTGGGCCACGACGGCAAAGCCCTTGCCGCTTTCGCCGGCCCGAGCCGCTTCGACGCCCGCGTTCAGGGCCAACAGGTTGGTCTGGAAGGCGATCTCGTCGATCACCCCGATGATCTGGTTGATCTCGCGCGACGAGGCCTCGATCTCGCTCATGGCCGAGACGGCGTCGGCCACCACGCGGCGCGAGCTTTCGGCGTCGTTGCGGGCCTGGCCGACGATGTCGTGGGCATGGTTGGCGCCCTCGGCGGTCTTGCGGACGGTCGCGGTGATCTGATCCAGCGCCGCGGCGGCTTCCTCCAGGCTGGCGGCCTGGTTCTCGGTGCGGCGCGACAGTTCGCTGGAGGCCTGACTGATCTCGTCGGTGCCCGCCCGGATGCCGCGACTGGAATCGGAGAGGACCGACATGGTCGACTGCAGGGTCTCGACGGCGCGGTTGAAGTCCTCGCGCAGCTTTTCGTAGTCGTGGGCGAAGGGCGTCTTCAGGCGGAACACCAGGTCGCCGGTCGACAGCTTCTCCAGGCCCTCGGCGATCGAGCTGACGACCAGGGCCTGCTCTTTCTGGGCCAGGGCCTTGGCGGCCTCGACGCGGGCGCGTTCGGCCTCGGCGGCGCGGCGCTGCTCCTCGGTCATGCCTTCCAGCCGCAGCTTCTCGATCGCGGCGTCCTTGAACGACTGCACCGCGCCGGCCATCTCGCCGATCTCGTCCTTGCGGCCGACGCCCGGAATGGCGACGCCGTTGTCGCCGGCGGCCAGCTTACGCATGACGGCGGTCATGGCGCTGACCGGACCGGCCACCAGGCGGGTCAGGGCCAGGGCCAGGGCGGCGGCCAGGACCACGGCCAGGACGGCGCTGCCGACCAGATAGACCTTGCCCATCAGGATGGCGCTGGATTGCGACTCCATCCGCTCGTCCTGCAGCAGGTGCTGGGCCTCGGCGATCTCGCTCAGCGAGCCCTGCATCTCGTGCAGCGTGTTCTGCCCCATCAGCGCGACGGCCTCGTCGTGTTTGCCCTGCTTGGCCAGTTCCAGCGGACGGTCGGCGTAGTCGCGTCGCCAGGCGTCGACCATCCCTTCCAGTTTCTTGGCGCGCTCGCGCTGACGGACGCTGGAGGTGTCGGCGATGAACCGGTCCAGGGCCTTGTCTACCGCCTGGACGTGCTTCTCGTAGGCTTCCAGGTGCGAGGCGTCATCGGCGATGACGTAACCTCTTATGGCGTTCTGCTGCTCGACCAGGCCCTGGGTGATGGCCTCGACATCCAGCGACAGGTCGTAGGTCTTGTCGTTCTTCTGGGCGGCGTCATGGATCTGGTCCAGCTTCAGGAACACGAGGCCGTCGCTGATTACCGACACGGCGATCAACACGGCGAAGGTCGCCATCAGCTTGCGCGAGATCTTCAGGTCTTTGAGGAACATGGGAACGCCTGGACAGGACGGCTGGGAGGGCCGCTTTTCGTCCCCATCACGCGCGCATGCGGCTTTCCAGGTCCTTACCCGGGCTCGCGCCAAAGTGTCGCAACCATGGGCTCGCTACCCAAGTTGGGTGCCGGTTTCCGACGCTCCAGGCGCTATTCGGCGGCGATACGGGCCGCTTCCAGGGCCTCGCCGACCGTGGGCACGGGCTCATCCTGCAACGCCCGCTCCAGGTCGCGGCGCTGCACGACCTCGCCGCATTCCTCGCAGGCCAGCACCGGATGGAAGGCGCAGCCACAGGTCTTGTGGCGGAACAGGACAGGCGACTTGTCGCGCCCGTAGACGTGACGATCCCCCCATTCGGCCATGGTCAGCAGCACCGGCGACAGGGCCAAGCCCTTCTGGGTCAACCAGTATTCGTGACGCGGCGGGCGCTCGGAGTAACGACGGGTCTCCATGACCCCGTGACCGACCAGGGTCTTCAGCCGCGCGGCCAGGACGTTGCGGGCCACGCCCAGACGCTCCTGCCATTGCTCGAAGCGCTTCACCCCCGCGAAGGCGTCTCGCAGGATCAGCAAGGTCCACGGATCACCCACGACTTCGAGGGTGGCGGCGACCGAGCAACGTTCGTTCGTATAGTCAGCGGTGCGGCCCATTTCGCGAAGGTGCGGCGTTCCGCGAGGGAAAGCAAGAGACCGTTGCGTTTGAAGATGAACCATAGTAGGTTTTTATTCGCAATTGACTCTCTCGGTTATTGCAAACTGGCGAGGCGAGCCCACGATCCCCCGTTGGCGACGCCTCGCCCCTCTCTCATCACATTCTCGCAAGCCTCTTGCGCATGGCGAGACGATGAAGGCTTATCTCACCTCAAAATCTGTCCTGGGAGCCCAATCCATGTCCGCTGATCCCGTCGTCATCGTTTCCTATGCCCGCACGCCGATGGGCGGCTTCCAGGGCGCTCTGGGCGGGGTGAAGGCGACCGACCTGGGCGCGGCGGCGGTCAAGGCGGCCATCGAGCGGGCCGGTGTGGCGGGCGACAAGGTCGAGCAGATCATCATGGGCTGCGTGCTGCCGGCCGGGCTTGGCCAGGCTCCGGCCCGCCAGGCGGCGCTGGGCGCGGGCCTGCCGCTCTCGGTCGAGGCCACCACCGTCAACAAGATGTGCGGCAGCGGCATGCAGGCCGCGATCATGGCTCACGACGCCCTCGCGGCCGGCTCGGTCGACGTCGTGGTCGCCGGCGGCATGGAGAGCATGACGGGCGCGCCCTACCTGATGTCCAAGCACCGCGCTGGCGCCCGCATCGGCCACGACCAGATGTGGGACTCCATGTACCTGGACGGCCTGGAGGACGCCTACACGCCCGGCAAGCTGATGGGCGCGTTCGCCGAGGACACGGCGGCCGAATACCAGTTCACCCGCGAGGCCATGGACGACTACGCCACGCGCGGCCTGGCCAAGGCCAAACACGCCATCGAGAGCGGCGCCTTCAAGGCCGAGATCACCCCGGTGACGGTCGTCTCGCGCAAGGGGACCGAGGTTGTCGACACCGACGAGCAGCCGCTGAAGGCCGATCCGGCCAAGATCCCGACCCTGCGCCCGGCCTTCAGCCGCGACGGCGGCATCACGGCGGCCAACAGCTCCTCGATCAGCGACGGCGCCGCCGCCCTGGTCATGACCCGCGAGAGCGTCGCCAAGGCCCTGGGCCTGCCCATCGTCGCCAAGGTGGTCGGCCACGCCGCCCACGCCCACGAGCCGGGCCTCTTCACCACCGCCCCCGTGCCGGCCATGCGCAAGGCGCTGAGGAAGGCCGGCTGGGAGGTTTCGGACGTCGACCTGTTCGAGGTCAACGAAGCCTTCGCCGTGGTCGCCATGATCGCCCAGAAGGACCTGGGCATCGATCCCGACAAGCTGAACGTCAACGGCGGCGCCTGCGCCCTGGGCCACCCGATCGGCGCCTCGGGCGCGCGGATCCTGTGCACCCTGATCTCGGCGCTGCAGGCGCGTGGCGGCAAGAGGGGCCTTGCGTCCTTGTGCATCGGCGGCGGCGAAGCCACCGCGATGGCGATCGAGCTGGTCTAGAGCTCAACGCTCCTGTCATCCCGGCCAAGCGCGAAGCGCGCCGAGCCGGGACCGCCGGAAGCTCTGAGCCTGTAGCGGTCCCGGGTCTACGCTACGCTTCGCCCGGGATGACAAGCTTTGCGGGGCCTTGCCCTACTTGCCCCGAACGACCACCTCATCGGCATCCCTTGCCTTGAAGGCGCGTTCCCTCCCCATGACCGACACCTTCCGCCACAACCCCGAACACAGCCGCTACGAGCTGGAGGTCGATGGCCTGCTGGCCGTGGCCGACTACCAGCGCGCCGGGCACCGCCTGGTGATCCCGCACGTCGAGGCCGACATGGCCCTGCGTGGCACCGGCGCCGCCGGACGGCTGATGAGCAAGGTGGCCGAGACGGCGCGCGCCGAGGGCATGCGGATCACCCCGCTCTGCTCCTACGCCGCCGCCTGGCTCCGGCGGAACGATCCGGACCTGATCGCCTAGTTACTTCGGCGCGGCCGGAGCCGCCGGAACCGGCGGGGGCGCCAGGTTCTCGAAGGCGCCGTTCGGCCCCGGGAACACCACCGGGCTTTCCCAGCCATCGGCGGTGATCGACGAGACGCCGAAGAAGTAGTCGTCGATCACCACGTCCTTCAACGTCACGGTCTCGCCTTGCGGAACCCAGCGGCTGAACGTCCAGTTCGGCTCGGTGGTCCCGCGCCACCAGACGCGGTGGCCTGCCGCGCCCGGCGTCGGCGCCCACGAGACCTTGGTGTCCGCGCCGACCGCGCCGGCGATCTTGACGTCGGACGGCGGCTTCGGCGCCGAGGCCAGGGTCGCCATGGTGACGAGGTTCAGGCGCGTGACCTGGGCCAGGTAGGTGAAGTCCACCCCCTCGATGGTGTCGCCGTAGACCTTGCCGTTCTCGGTTCGCAGGTTCTGGTGCTGGTGGTCGTAGTTCTCGACGGCCTCGGTGACCCGCACCGCCGGGAAGCCGGCTTCCAGCAGCGGCACCTGGTCGCCCCCGCGTCCGAAGCGGTCGGTGCGGTAGACCATCTTCACGTCGAAATTGGTCAGGTAGCGGTCGGCCAGCACGTCCATGTAGCGGGCCAGGTTGCGCGAGGGGCTGTCGACCTCACCGCCATTGTAGCGGCGGCCATTGGCCTGCTCGGGCGTCTCGACCGCCTTGGTGCCCTCCGAGAAGATGCGCACGTGGGTGTTGTCGATCAGGCCGCTGATCCCCCGGCTGTTGCCGACGATGTCGTTGTTGAGGTCGGCCTCGACCCTCCAGCCATTGGCCTTGGCGTAGTCGGCCAGCACCTTGCCGCCCAGCAGGCCCTGCTCCTCGCCTGACAGCACCGCGAACACCAGGGTGGCCGCGAACTTGTGCTTGGAGAGCACCCGCGCGGCCTCGATCACCGCCGCCGTGCCCGAGCCGTCGTCATTGGCGCCCGGCGCGTCGCTGGTGAAGTCCATGACGTCGGTGACGCGGCTGTCGATGTGGCCGGCGATGATGATCACCCGGTTCGGATCGCTCGTGCCCTTCTGGATGGCCAGGACGTCCATGACCTCGGTCGGGTTGGGCACGCGGCGGCCGGTGACCACCTGCGATGGCGTCTCGATGGTCAGGCAGCCGCCGCAGTCCTTGGAGATCGCCTCGAAGCGCGCCTTGGTCCAGCGACGGGCCGCGCCGATGCCGCGCGTGTCCGACTTGGTGTCCGACAGGGTATGGCGGGTGCCGAAGCCGACGAGCGAGCGGATCGTGCTCTCCAGCGCCTTGGGATCGACATCGGCGGCGATGGTCCGCAGCAGCGGCTGGTCGGTCGAGGGCGCGGGAGCTTCGGCGTGGGCGACGCTGGCCGCCGCGAGACTGGCGAGGAGGGCTAGGGACAGGCGCATTCAGGCTCCGGACAGCACGGAAAATCCAAGGCGCGCAGGTTTCAGGTCACGCTCACCCCGCGCAAGCCATTTTCCGCCTGCGGATCAGCCCTTGGCCCGCTCGGCGATGAACGCCACCCGGTTCAGCACCTCCGGCCCCGCCATCGGCCCAGGCGCATAGGCGAAGCCGGCTTCGGTGATCGGCTTGCCGCTGACCCGGTCGACCAGGATCGGCTCGGCGACCTTGCCCGTCTCGCGATCCACCAGTTGCCCCGCCGCCCCCTCCGGCGCGAAGTGGCGATTGCCGAAGGCCAGCATCGCCGTCAGCACCCCGCCGAAGTCGCGGCCCAGGTCGGTCAGCACATACTCGTAGCGCGGCGGCCGCGTGCTGTAGGCGCGCTTTTCCAGAAGTCCATTCTCGACCAGAGCCGCCAGGCGCTTGGTCAGGATGTTGGGCGCCACGCCCAGGCTCTTCTCGAACTGGTCGAAGCGGGTCAGCCCGTGGCTGGCGTCGCGCAGGATCAGGAAGGTCCAGCCGTCACCCACCCGCTCCAGCGTGCGGCCGACAGGACATTGGGTGGGTGGGCGTTCGGGCTTGCTCATGAGAATAATTTGGCGAGTTACTTGCGATTTGCAAGTTACTTCCCAGCTAGGTGGAAAGCCGGACCGCAGGGGCCTCGGCGAGGGATACGAGGAATACCACCATGAGCGAGAAGAACGCCAAGGGCGTGGCCCTGATCACCGGCGCTTCCACCGGCATCGGCGCGGTCTATGCCGATCGCCTGGCCAAGCGCGGCCATGACCTGATCCTGGCGGCCCGCGACGAGGCCCGGCTGAACGCCCTGGCCGAACGCCTGTGCGCCGAGACCGGCGTGAAGGTCGAGGTGATCAAGACCGACCTGACCAACAAAGCCGACCTGGTGGCGCTGGAAGAGCGCCTGGCGAGCGACCCGGCCATCGACATCCTGGTCAACAACGCCGGCGCGGCGGGCGAGACCGGCTTCGCCACCAGCGACCGCGATGCGATCGACCGCCTGATCCAGCTGAACGTCACGGCTGTCACCCGCCTGGCCCAGGCCGCCGCCTCGGCCTTCGCGCCGCGCGAGCGTGGGACGATCATCAACCTGGCCTCGGTGGTGGGCCTGCTGCCCGAGTTCCGCTCGCCGGTGTACGGCGCAACCAAGGCCTTCGTGCTGTATCTGACCCAGGCCCTGCGCGAGGAACTGCCCGCCGGCGTGCGCCTGCAGGCCGTGCTGCCCGGCGCCACGCGCACGGAGATCTGGGAGCGGGCCGGCCACGACATCAACGCCCTGGATCCGAACATGGTGATGGACGTCGACGACCTGGTCGACGCGGCCCTCTCGGGCTTCGATCAAGGGGAACTGGTGACGATCCCGTCGCTGCCCGATGCGGCCGACTGGGACGCCTATCAGGCCGCGCGCGGCAAGCTGGCCCCGAACCTGTCGCGCCGGTTCCCGGCTGACAGGTTCAAGGCCGCATAAGCTTACTGGACGCTTTTACTGAAGAGCGGAAAGCTCGCCGGCGAGGCGCTCACTCCCACGCCGGCGAGTCCGCCCTGATGGTTCTTCCGGGTTGATGCCGCCCGGAAGTCCACCTGGAACGCGAAACTAGCTGAGGACCATGACGACGACGCGGCGGTTCTGAGCCCGGCCTTCGCGCGTGTCATTCGGCGCCACGGGGGCGTCTTCGCCGTACGAGATCGTGGCCATGCGGTTCAGGGCCACGCCGTGCATGCTGAGGAACTTGCGCACGGTTTCGGCGCGCTTCTCGCCCAGCTCGTTGTTGAAAGCCGGGGCGCCCGAATTGTCGGTGTGGCCCTGGATCTCGAGATAGACGTTCTTGTTGTCGGCCTTGAGCTTCTCGGTGAACTCCGAGAGGCGTTGCTCGGCTTCCGGCGAGAGGGTCGCGGCGTTGACCGGGAACTTCACGGAGTCGTCGCTGAGGACCAGGGCGTACTGGAACTTGCCTTCGGCCAGCTTGCCAGCGGCGGTCGCACGCTCGAGAGCGTCGCGGGCCGTCTTGTCGAGTTCGCCGAGCTGAGCCTGTTGGGCGCCGAGCTTGGATTCGTTATCGCCGACCCGGGCCTCGACCGGCGCAACCGACTTCCTGACGAAGTCCTTGGTCGCGCAGCCGGAGACCGACAGGCCGCCCATGACCAGAGCGGCGGCGACCATCATGGTCTTGGTGGTGGATATCATTGTGGTGTGTCTCGTCCGTAGTAGGGGATGCGATGCGTCCTGCAACGCTCGCAACTGCATTTCGTCAAGTCAAACTTGGCCAAAGATAGGCGCGATTTAGACCCTTCGAAGCCCACCCATACCTTTGATATTCAACACATTTATACCGCGCGCATACGCATCGAAATCAATTTGGTTCCGAAGTTTTTTTATCGCTCGGAAGCCTCTGAAAGCCAGGTTTTGAAGGCGCGTAGCGCCGGATTCGGCGTCTTGGACTTCAGCCAGGTCAGCCAGTAACGCCCCGCGCTGACCTCTGTCGCGAAGGGCCTGACAAGTCTTCCCTGCTGTAGATCGCGCTCGAACATCATCGGCGGCGCCAGGGCCACGCCGACGCCCTGGAGGGCCGCCTCGACCATGACCCAAGAGCTGTCGAAGACCGGGCCCCGGATGGGCGGCGGCGACAAGCCGGCGGCGGCGAACCAGTCCGGCCAGTCGGCGGCCCGGTAGCTGCGCAGCAGGGTCTCGGCCAGCAGGGCGGTCGGATCGCTCAGCCGCTCGGCCACGGCCGGCGCGCACAGCGGGCTCATCGGCGCCTCGAACAGCGGCGCGGCCTCGGTGCCGTGCCAGGCGCCGTCGCCGAACCGCACGGCGCAGTCCAGCCCCTCGCCGGCCAGGTCGGTGCGGTTGTTGTTGGTGAAGAGCCGCAGATCGACGAACGGATGCGCCTCGCGGAAGGCCGGCAGGCGCGGCAGCAGCCAGCCGACCGCGAAGGTGCCGACCACGCCGACGCTCAGCACCTCCAGCACCCGGCCGCCCTCGAACCGCGCCAGGGTGTCGCCCAGGCGATCGAACGAGTCCCGCACCGACGGCAATAGAGCCAGGCCCTCGTCGGTCAGGGCCAGGCCGCGCGGCAGACGGCGGAACAGCGCCGCGCCCAGACGCGCTTCCAGTCCCTTCACCTGATGGCTGACGGCGGCCTGGGTCACGCACAGCTCGATGGCGGCCCGCGTGAACGACAGGTGCCGGGCCGAGGCCTCGAAGGCGCGCAGGGCGTTCAGCGGCAGCTGGGCGCGGCTCATGGACAAGACCCAAATTCAGCTAATGGCTCCGCCAAGGTATCGTCGTTTGCGGCCAAGGCCAGTCCCCGGCAGGTTTCGCGGGCAAGGAGACCCCAAGAATGCTCGACCGCAGAACGCTTCTGACGGCCCTGGCGGCCGCGCCCGCCGCCCTGCCTGCCCTTTCGCTGGCCGCCACGCCGCCCACAGCCCTTAGCTCACGTATTAACGAATTAGAGCGCCGCTGCGGCGGTCGCCTGGGCGTGGCGGTGCTGGACACCCACGACGGCCGGCGCTTCGCCGCTCGGGGCGACGAGCGGTTCCTGATGTGCAGCACCTTCAAGGCCGTGCTGGCGGGCCTGGTCCTGCGCCGCGTCGACCAGAAGCGCGAGCGCCTGGACCGCCGCATCGCCTACGGTCCCGAAGTGCTGGTCGCCAACTCCCCCGAGACCAAGAAGCACATCGGCCCCGGCATGACGGTTGGGGCCCTGTGTGAGGCGGTGATGACGGTCAGCGACAACGCCGCCGCCAACCTGCTGCTGGACGCGGTCGACGGGCCGGTCAGCGTCACCCGCTTCGCCCGCGCCCTGGGCGACACGGTCACCCGCCTGGACCGCATCGAGACCGCGCTGAACTTCGCCGACAAGCCCGGCGACCTGCGCGACACCACCAGCCCCAACGCCATGCTGACGACCTTGCACAGCCTCGCGGTCGGGGACGCCCTGTCGGCGGAGTCGCGCACGCGCTTCGTCGACTGGCTGGTCCGCAACCAAACCGGCGACGCCCGCCTGCGCGCGGGCCTGCCCAAGAGCTGGGTGGTCGGCGACAAGACCGGCAGCGACGGCCGCCACACTACCAACGACATCGCCGTGCTCTGGCCGCCCGGCCGCAAGCCGGTGGTGGTCGCGACCTATCTGACGGGCGCCAAGGTCGACAACGACGGCCGCAACGCCATCCTGGCCGACGTCGGCCGCGCGATCGCCTCGGCGGGGTTCGGCGCCTAGGCCGGGGCAGAATGTCGCACGCCCCCAGCGCTAAACTTGGCGGCAACCCTGACCGCTTTATCCGGTAGCCGACATTTCTTGCGTACTCCCGAGAGGCCCAGCGCTTCCGGGAGAAGGGGTCGGGTAGAGACATTGGCGAACAGGCCGGACCATAGCGCGTCCACGGCGGAGCTCGCGCTCGCGGGTCTCGCCGCGCCGCGTCGTCGCCGGTCCTGGCCGAGCTATGCCGAGCTGCGGTTCGAGGCGATCCTCTTCCTGCTGGTGGCCATCACCTTCGCCGCCGTGCTGGGCAAGAGCGCCATCACCAGCCAGACCTTGCTGCTGTCTCCAGAGTCCGGCCGGTTCGAGCCCTATCTTTTCTCCGACATCGAGAGCGGCGGCCACTCGACCATCGCCGCCGATCCCGAGACGCCGCTGGCCTGGTCCTGCGAGATCAAGGGCGGCGTGGCCTATCCCTATTGCGGCTACGGCCTGCAGCTTGACCTGGGTCGCAAGACCGAGGGCCAGGACTTCTCGCACCTCGAGACGGTCACCCTGCGGTTCACCTATCACGGCCGCTCCGACCACCTGCGCCTGCTGGTCAAGGCCGCGCCGGCCGCCGCGATCCGCGACCGGGTCAAGGGCGAGGTGATCCCGCTGGCCACCGACTTCCCGGTCGTCCAGGGCGCCAACACGGTCCGGCTGCCGCTGAAGCAGCTGGCGCCCGAGCAGTGGTGGGTGGACGCCCACGGCCTGTCGGCCCAGGAGACCGCCGTCGACTTCCGCCACGTGCCGGCCATCGCCATCACCACCAGCGGCGCCAAGGCCGGCGAGCGGATGTCGGTCACCGCCGAGGCCCTGGTCTTCGAAGGCGACTACCTGTCGGCGGAGCAGTTCTACCTGATCATCCTGGGCCTGTGGCTGCTGCTCAGCGCCGCCTTCCTGGTCCAGCGCTTCCTGAAGGTCCGTAGTCAGTACGAGATCCGTCAGCGTCGCCAAGCGATGGAAGCGCGGCTGCTGGCCGTCGCCCACGGCGAGGCCGAGGCCGCCAGCGCCGCCAAGTCGCGCTTCCTCGGCAATATGAGCCACGAGCTGCGCACCCCGCTGAACGCGGTCATCGGCTACGCCTACTGGTTGGAAAGCACCGCGCTGGACACGCGCCAGCGCCAGGCCGCCAGGACTATCAAGGCCAGTGGCGAGCACCTGCTGGCGATGATCAGCGACATCCTGGACGTGGCCAAGATCGAGGCCGGCAAGTTCGAGCTGCTGCCTGCTCCGTTCGACCTGCACGCTTGCGTCGCGGCGGTCGGCGAGATGGTCAGCCTGGCCGCGCACGAAAAGGGCCTGGTCTTCGCGATCGAGATCGCGCCCGAGGTCCCCCGCGCCATCGTCAGCGACCAGAAGCGCCTGCGCCAGGTGCTGATCAACCTGCTGGGCAACGCCATCAAGTTCACCGAGGCCGGCCAGGTGACCCTGCGCGTCTCCCGCGTGGCGACGGACGGCGAGACGGCGCGACTGCGGTTCGTGGTCGAGGACACCGGCGTCGGCATCGCGCCGGACCACATCGACGCCATCTTCCGCCCGTTCGAACAGGCGGGCGACGCCGAGGGCCGCACAGGCGGCACGGGCCTGGGCCTCAGCATCAGCCGCCAGATCGTCGAGCTGATGGGCGGCGACCTCGACGCCGAGAGCACGCCCGGCGAAGGCAGCCGCTTCATCGTCGAAGCGGCGTTTCCGGTTTCCAGCCAGCTGGAGCCGCCGCCCCAGACGCTGGCGATCCCGCGCCTACGTCGACAAGGCGTCTAAGCCGCTCAAGCTTCACCGCTTTTTCTTCAAGCTCCACCGCATTTTCATAGCGTAATTCTCGCCCTCCGACGCGCGGAGGTTGCAAACTCATCTTGAGGGTGTTTAGCAAACTCTATATAGGAGGTGCGCGGGGATGGAGTTTCGCCGGTAAGGCGAGGGATTTGGAGCACGCGTATCATGGCCACGACCCTTCAGGCCCTGAAGACCTATTACGACAACCTGATGCGGGCCGATTTCGCCCACATCCCGGCGACGCACCAGACGCTGCTGGCCAATCTCTCGACCCAGGTCGACGGCGGAAGCCTGACCCTGGCGGCGGCGCAGGCCCAGGTGCTGAAGCTGGCGATCGACACGACGTCTGTGGCCAGCCTTGCCTACAACTTCTTCACGGGCGCGGTCCCGTTCGGCCGCGGCTTCGACTACCTGGTGTCGACCACCGGCTCGAACCCGAACAACCTGAACTCGGCCTACTACCAGTCGTTCAACGTCGAGAACCGCTACATCAACTTCGCCATCAACCTGGGCAAGGGCGGCGAGGGTGCGGCGGCGTTCAACGCCAACTACGGCGGCCTGAGCATGGCCCAGGCGGTGGCCAAGGCCTATTTCGAGATCTTCGGGATCAACCCCGACGCGGCCAAGGTCAACACGCTGCTGGGTGACCTGGTGCCGGACGGCAAGGGCGGGACCTACACCCGCCAGCAGTACTTCGCCTCGTACGGCGGCGACGACCTGGGCACCAAGGCCGCCATGGTCGGCTGGCTGCTCTCGGCCGCCGCCAAGGAGAACATCGGGACCTACGCCCAGGCCAATAACGCCTTCCTGGCCGACCTGGCCGCCGACGGCGTCGCGGCGTTCCGCACGAACCTGATCGCGGCCTATGGCTCGCCGGTCACCGGCGCGCCCGGCGTCACCCTGACGGTCGCCGGCGACAAGTCGGTCTCGCCGACCGCGACCGACGTGACCCTGAAGTCCAGCGCCAACAACGACACCATCACCGTGACCGGCGACATCGCCGGCGGCGTGACCATCGACGCCGGCGCCGGCCGCGACACGATCGTTGTCACGCGCGGCACGTTCGGGACGATCGTCACCAGCGACGGCGGCGACACCGTAACCCTGGGCCACATCCTGAAGACGACCCCGACCCTGGGCGTGCCGGTCCAGTACGGCAGCGTCACCCTGGCCGGCGACAACAACGTCGTCTACCTCAAGGGCAGCATGGAAACCGGCACCAGCCTGACGGCGACCGGTCTCGGCAACGTCCTGCACATTGACCGCACCGGGGCCACGGACGTCACGTTCTACCAAGGCACGGTCAGCGGCTTCCAGACCGTCTACTACCACTCGTCGGGCTCCGGGCCGCTCGTCACGGGCGCGGCGACCTACTACAGCGTCATCGACAATCCCGCCGACACGGGCCGGGTTGGCTTCAATGTCAGCGAAGGTCAGGTCGTGGTCCTGAAGGACACGCCGAACGGCGCCAGCGTCAGCACGGCGGGCCTGGCGAACGGCGCCGCGACGCTCCACCTGCATCTGCAGAACTTCAAGGGCGCGGTGACGACCCAAGCCGAGCAATCGTTCGGCCTGTATAAGGTGGACGGCGGCGCGATCGGGTTCTTCGTCGGCGCCGGCGCCGATCAGACCAAGATGAACGGCACGGCATATCTGCATGTCGACACCGACAGCACCGCCGGCCTGATCTATGGCTGGTCATCCAATTCGGTGATCTACCAGCTGGAATACGCGCTCTCGAACCTGACGATCCTGGGCGCCGGCAAGCTGACCGCCCAGATCGACGGCAACTTCACCAATGTGGATGCGACCCAGGCGGCCGACCTGAACCTGACCTATCTGGTGGGCAAATCCACGGTCGGCATGTCAAGCGACGGCACGGTCGCATCGACGTTCCGACTGGGCGACGGGACCAACAATCTGAAGCTGGTCTTCGCGACCGCCACCTCGAGCAGCACCACGGACGCCTCGAAGTTCTATCTGGGCCAAGGCGTCGACACGATCTCGCTGGGCAGCAACCTGTTGCCGCAATTCTCGGGCGGGAAGCTCGCGAACCTGGTCATCAAGGGCGCCGCGGGCTCGGAAACCATCGGCTCGGCCGCCGAGATCATCGGCTTCTCGAAGGGCGTCGACCACCTGGTGCTGGACGGTGTGATCACCAGCGTTACCGCCAACGTCCAACAGTACGCCGACGGCAAGGCTTCGCTGCAGCTTGCGCTCATCGACGTCTCGGCCCACACGGCCGCCAACACCGCCGCCGTCTTCACCTGGAACGGCGACACCTACGTCTACAGTCAGGACGGCCTGGTCGGGGTGAACATGAACAACGGCGCCAACTACGGCGACGGCCTGATCAAGCTGATCGGCACGGGCTACTCCGTCGGAACCGGCGCCGGGGCCTTCGACATTCACTACGGATAATCAGCTTATCGGCGGCCGCTTCCTCTTCCTTTTTTGGGGGGACGGTCGCCGACCCAGTGCGAGCGTAAGCCATGGCCGCGACCCAGCTGGTCTTGAAGACCTACTACGGCAATGTGATGCGATCCGATTTCGCGCACATCCCGGCGGCGCATCAGACCTTGCTGGCCAATCTGGCGGTCCAGGTCGATGGCGGGGCGATCAGCCTGGCCAGCGCCCAGGCCCAGGTCCGCGCCCTGGCGATCAACACCACCTCGGTCGCCAGCCTGGCCTACAGCTTCTTCACGGGCGGCACGCCGTTCGCGGGCGGTTTCGACTATCTGGTCTCGACCACCGGCTCGAACGCCAACAACCTCAACAGCGCCTACTACCAGTCGTTCAACGTCGAGAACCGCTACATCAACTTCGCCATCAACCTGGGCAAGGGCGGTGAAGGCGCGGCGTCGTTCGCGGCCGGTTATGGCGCGCTGACCATGTCGCAGGCGGTGGCCAAGGCCTATGCCGAGATCTTCGGGATCACGCCGGACGCGGCCAAGGTCGCCTCGCTGCTGGGCGACCAGGTGCCGGACGGCAAGGGCGGGACCTATACCCGCCAGCAGTACTTCGCCTCGTACGGCGGCGATGGACTGGAGGGCCAGGGGACCAAGGCGGCCATGGTCGGCTGGCTGCTCTCGGCCGCCGCCAAGGAAAACATCGGCAGCTATGCCCTGGCCAACAACGCCTTCCTGACCGACCTCGGCGATGACGGCGTGGCCCGCTTCCGCAGCGGCCTGCTGGCGGGCTACGGGACGCAGCCGACCGGCGCGACCGGCGCGACGATCGCGGTGACCGCCGACCAGTCCGTGTCACCGACCTCGGCCAACACCGCCCTGAAGTCGACGGCCGGCAACGACGTCATCACCGGGACCGCCGGCCTCGGCGCGAGCCAGACCATCGACGGCGGCGCGGGTAACGACACGATCACCCTGACCGGAACGATCTACGGCAAGATCGTCGAGGGCGACGGCAACAACACCCTGGTCCTGGGTCGCCTGGGCGTCACCACCGGCACGCTGGGCGTGCCCACCCAGTACGGAACCGTCACCCTGGGCGGCGGCAACAACACCGTCACCCTCAAGGAAGGCATGGCCGCCGGGACCAACCTGACGGCCACGGGCACGAACAACGTCCTGCACGTCGAGCCGGGCGGCACGTACGAAGGGACGATCAGCGGCTTCCAGACGGTCTATGTGCACGGCGGGGGCAATCCGACCATCGCCGGCGCCTCGGTGATCTACGACGTCGTCAAGGCGTCCGACTATGCCGGCCCGGTCAGCCTCTCGGCGCGCGGCAACGAGATCGTGGTGCTGAAGGACACGTCCAACGCGGTCAGCATCTACACCACCGGGCGCGCCGACGGCCGCAAGCTGGACGTCCACCTGCAGAACTTCCAGGGCGCGCTGGCCACCGAGACCTCGTCTGGCGGCTCGATCTACATGGAGAACTTCTCGTCGTTCGACGGCCCATACGACCCGAACGGGACGCTGGTCCTACATGTCGACAGCGACAGCACCGCCGGCTGGATCTACGGCTGGTCCACCTCTTCAGCGCTGGGCCCCAACTACAAGGGCGCCCTGCCCAACCTGACCATCATCGGCCCCGGTAAGCTGACCGCCCAGTTGGCGGTGTTCCTGAACATCGACGCCACCCAGGCCGGCGACCTGACCATCGCCTACCAGGTGGACTCCAGCGTCGATCAGCACACGCTGCGCCTGGGCGACGGGACCAACACGGTAAAGCTCAACTTCGGCGCGGCCACGCAAGGCTGGCTGACCCTGAGCCCAACCAAGATCTATCTGGGCGGCGGGACCGACACCCTGATCCTGGCGGGTAAATACCTGGAGAACCCGACCACCGGGCCGCAGTTCTCGACGAACACCCTGTCGAACCTGCACGTCAAGGACGGGACCACCCTGGGCGCGCCGCCCGAGATCATCGGCTTCCAGAAGGGTGTCGATCACCTGGTGCTGGACGCCATGATCCACGCCGTGACCGCCAATGTTCAGCAATATGCCGACGGCAAAACCTCGCTGCAGGCGGCGGTGATCGACGTCTCGGCCCATACGGCGATCAACACCACCGCGATCTTCACCTGGAACGGCGATACCTACATCTACGCCCAGGACGGCGTCGTCGGGGTGAACATGGGCGACATCTCGGTCGGCGGGGATGGCCTGGTCAAGCTGGTCGGCGTCACCGGCCTGACGGTCGGCACGGGCGCCGGCAGCTACGACATCCACTACGGGTAGACCTCGCCCTCCCTTGGGCGAGCCGTGAACGGGCGCTCCTTCGCCGGAGCGCCCTTTTCTTTGGCTAAAATCATTAGCATTGACTAATGAATTAGCCATTGCTAATTGATCCACATGATCGACACCGCCCCCATCGACACCGTCATGCGCGCCCTCGCCGACCCGACGCGGCGGGCCGTCTACGAGCGGATCACACGCACCCAGGAAATCACCGTCGCCGAGCTCACCGAGGGCAGTGGCGTCAGCCAGGGCGCGGTCTCGCAGCACCTGAAGTCCCTCAAGCTGGCGGGCCTCGTCGCCGAGCGCCCCGAGGGCCGCAAGGTCTACTACCGTGCCCAGCCCGAGGGCCTGGCGCCGTTGTTCGACTGGATGAGCTTCTACGGCGTCTTCTGGCGCGACCGCCTCGACGCCCTGCGCAACCTTCTCAAGGACATCGACCAATGAGCACCGCGGCCCTCGCGCAAGACACCCACGACATCGTCCTGGACGAGGTCTTCCCGCACGCGCCTTCGGTGGTCTGGAAAGCCCTGACGTCCGGCGACCTGATCGCCCGCTGGCTGATGCCGCCGACCGACTTCGCCCCGGTCGAGGGCCAGCGCTTCACGTTCAAAACCACGCCGGCCGGCGAGTGGGACGGCGTCATCCGCTGCCAGGTGCTGGAGGTGATCGAGACCCAGCGCTTCGCCTATGCCTGGACCGGCGGCCACCCGGCCAATGTCGGCTACGGCTCGCGGCTGGAGACGGTGGTCACCTGGACCCTGTCGCCCACCGAGGCCGGCACGCGCGTGCGCCTCGTCCACTCCGGCTTCGTCCTGCCGCGCAACGACAGCGCCTATCGCAACATGAGCGACGGCTGGAAGACCGTCGTCCAGCGCCTGGACGGCCTGCTGGGCGACGAGACCCAGCACTAGCCCCCTCGCCTCTCCGACAACTCGCCTCAAGCCAGGCCGTCGCCACGCGCGCCGGTCCACGGGAGACCCATGCCCATGTCCGACCAGAAACCCTTCACCGGCGGCTGCGCCTGCGGCGCCATCCGCTATGCCGTCGCCGGCGAGCCGATCGTCATGAACGACTGCCAGTGCCGCCACTGCCAGCAGCGCAGCGGCGCGGGCCACGGCTCGTACCTCACCTTCAAGGACGCGGCGGTCACCGTCTCGGGCGCGCCGTCGACCTGGGAGATCACCGGCGATCTCGGCACGGTGAAGGGCCACGCCTTCTGCCCGACCTGCGGGACACCGACCCATCTGAACTTCCCGACCATGCCGGAGATCTTCGTGATCCACGCCGGCAGCCTGGACGAACCCGAGCGCTACCGTCCGCAACTGACGATGTTCACCGCTAGCGGCCAGGCCTGGGACGCGGTGGCCCCAGGCATGACGACGTTCGAGCGGATGCCGGGTTAGAAAGTCTCGCCGACCAGGCGTTCGCTCAGAGCCCACAGGGCCTGGGCGTTCGCGGCGTCCAAGGCATAGGGACGCACGTCGGCGCGCACCATCGAGTCGGTCTCGACCGTTTCGGCGACGTGGCAGTCCTCGCAATAGCGACCGGCGACCGCCTCTGCGGGGGCGACGACGCCAGCCCAGACGCTGGTCGCGGCGCCTTGCGGGATGGTCTTCCACTCAAAGCCCTGGACACCGGTCCGCTCGGCTTCGGCCTGGACCTGAGCAACCAGGGCCTGCATCGCCTCGGGCGTCATGTGCCGGCCCAGTTCGGTCTGGATACCGCCCGGGTGCACGGCCGTCGCGCGCACGCCGCGCGCTTTGTGGCGGCGATCGAACTCGACGGCGAACAGGATGTTGGCGGTCTTCGAGCGGCCGTAGGCGCCGAACGGCGTGTACTCGGTGGTCTCGAAGTTCGGGTCGTCCAGGTTGACGTCCGAGAAGCGGTGACCCGACGAGGCCAGCGACACCACCCGCGAACCGGCCTTCAACAGGCTGGCGATGCGGTTGATGAACACGAAGTGGCCCAGGTGATTGGTGCCGAACTGGGTCTCGAAGCCGTCGACGGTCTTGCCCAGCGGCGTGGCCATAACGCCGGCGTTGGCGATGACCAGATCGAAGGCCCGGCCGTCGGCGACCAAAGCGTCGGCGGCCGCGCGGACGCTGGCGAGATCGGCCAGGTCCAGAGCGATCAGTTCCAGCGAACCGCCGCTGGCCTTGGCCGCCACGCGCACCAGGGTCGTCGCGCCCTCGGCCTTGGCCAGGTCTCGCGCCGCGCCGACCACATTGGCCCCGCGCGCCGCCAGGGCGCGGGCGGTCTCGACGCCCAGGCCGGCCGAAACGCCGGTGACCAGCACGCGCTTGCCGGTAAGGTCGACGCCGGCCAGGACGTCGTCGGTGGTGGATTTGGCGCCGAATTGTTCGCTCATGGCTCTCGTTCCTTGGGGGAGGATTGTTGTCTTGGCCCCTCCGAGGGATTAAATGGAGGAAGGCTCCGGATACATATTCGGAGGAACCCTCCGTTTTTCAAGAGCCATGCCCGAAGATTCCGCGATCCCCCTGGAAAAGGCCGCCCGCAAGCCGCGCGCCGACAGCCTGCGCAATCGCGAACTGCTGCTGACGGCGGCCAAGGCCGCATTCGCGGAAACGGGGGCCGAGGCGCCGCTGGAGGACATCGCCCGCCGCGCCGGCGTCGGCATCGGCACGCTTTACCGCCACTTCCCCACCCGCGACGCCCTGCTGGCGGCGGTCTATGCGCGCGAGGTCGAGCAACTGACCGCCTCGGCTGAGACCCTGCTGGCCGAACGCTCGGCGGGCGACGCCCTGGAGGCCTGGCTGAACCTGCTGATCGACTACATGGCCACCAAGCGCGTCATCGCGCCGGCCCTGCGCGCCGATCCGGGCGAGGGCTCGAAGATCTACGCCGCCTCGGGCGCGCCGGTGGTGGAGGCGCTGCGCCGCCTGACCGAAGCCGCCAATGCGTCAGGCGACATTCGCCCCGACATCGGCTTCGAGGACGTGATGCGAATGATGAGCGGGATGAGCCAGGGCTACGAACAGCCCGGCTGGGAGCTCAGCGCGCGGCGGCTGCTGAGCGTGATGATGGCGGGGCTGCGGGCGCGGTAGCCCCTACGCCCCTTCCTCGTCCACGTAGATCACCACCGGCTTGCCGCGCGACAGCGGCTCCCAGCCGGCTTCGATGGCCGAGGCGATGGCCTTGGCGACGATGCGGACAGGGATCTGCGAGGGCTTCAGCGGCGGGGCGCTGAATTTGGGCTTGGGGCCGGGCGGGAATTCGATCAGCGCCTCGCGCTGGCCTTCCTTGTGACGCGCGGCGATCACCTTGCCGTGGCGCTCCGACGGGTCGTAGTTCCACTGCGGCAGGCGGTGCAGGCGCCAGACATAGGGGGCGCCATCGATATCGATGTCGAACTCGACGGTGAGCTTGGTGGTTTTGGCCATGCGAGGGAATAACCCGATGTGGCCCCAAGAAAAAGGGCCGCCCTGTACGCCCCTTCTCCCCTTGCGGGAGAAGGTGTCGCCCCAGGCGACGGATGAGGGGTCGTACAAACGAAAACCGCCGCGACCAGCCGAAAGGCCAATCGCGGCGGATATCATCTTCAACCCCTCACCCGACCACCTTCGGTGGCCACCCTCTCCCACAAGGGGAGAGGGATGAGGTTCTACTGCAGCGTCGCTTTTCCGAACGACAACAGACCATTCTCGACCCCGACGGCGATCACCCCGCCGTCCTCGATCTCGCCGGCCAGCAGCTTGCGGGCGATCGGGTCGATCAGTTCCTTCTGGATCACCCGCTTCAAGGGGCGCGCGCCGTAAACCGGGTCGTAGCCCTTGTCGGCGATCCAGTTCAGGGCCTCGGCGTCGATCGACAACGTCATGCGACGGTCGGTCAGCAGCTTCTCGACACGTTGCAGCTGGATGCGAACGATATCGCCCATGTGCGCGCGCGACAGGCGCTTGAAGAGGATGATCTCGTCGATCCGGTTGAGGAACTCGGGGCGGAAGTGGCCGCGCACCATGTTCATCACCATCGGCCGGACAGCCTCAACGTCATCGCCTTCTTCCTGGTTGGCCAGGAATTCGGCGCCGAGGTTGCTGGTCATGATGATCAGCGTGTTGCGGAAGTCGACCGTGCGGCCCTGGCCATCGGTCAGGCGACCATCGTCCAGCACCTGCAGCAGCACGTTGAAGACGTCCGGGTGGGCCTTCTCGATCTCGTCGAACAGCACGACCTGGTACGGACGCCGGCGGACGGCCTCGGTCAGCGCCCCGCCCTCGTCGTAGCCGACATAGCCGGGAGGCGCGCCGATCAGGCGGCTGACCGAATGCTTTTCCATATATTCGGACATGTCCATCCGGGTGATGGCGTGCTCGTCGGCGAACAGGAACTCGGCCAGGCTCTTGGTCAGCTCGGTCTTGCCCACGCCCGTCGGGCCCAGGAACAGGAAAGAGCCGATCGGCTTGGTCGGGTCGTGCAGGCCGGCCCGCGCGCGGCGGACGGCGTCGGACACGGCGGTCAGCGCCTCGTCCTGGCCGACCACGCGACCGCGCAGCTCGTTCTCCATCTGCAGCAGCTTCTCGCGCTCGCCTTCCAGCATCTTCTCGACCGGAACCCCGGTCCAGCGGCTGACCACGGCGGCGATCTGCTCGGCGTCGACGACTTCCGGCGTCAGGGCCTCGCCCTCGCCTTCCTCGGCGTCGGCCAGGCGCTTTTCGAGCGCCGGGATCTCGCCGTACTGGATCTGGCCGGCGCGGGCGAAGTCGCCGGCGCGCTGGGCGGTGGCGAGATCGGCGCGCAGGCGGTCGAGGGCTTCACGCGCCTGCGCGGCGCCGCCGACCTTCTCCTTCTCGGCCTTCCAGCGCGCGGTCATCTCGTCGCTGCGGAACTGCAGGTCGTCGATTTCGACCTCCAGGTTCTCCAGGCGGTGCTTGGACGCGGCGTCGGTTTCCTTGGAGAGGGCCTCGCGCTCGATCTTCAACTGCACCAGGCGGCGGTCGATCTCGTCCAGCTCTTCGGGCTTGCTGTCGATCGCCATGCGCACGCGGCTGGACGCCTCGTCCATCAGGTCGATCGCCTTGTCCGGCAGGAAGCGGTCGGCGATGTAGCGGTTGCTGAGCGTGGCGGCCGCGACCAGGGCCGAGTCCGAAATGCGCACCCCGTGGTGGACCTCGTACTTCTCCTTCAGGCCGCGCAGGATCGAGACGGTGTCCTCGACCGTGGGCTCGCCGACGAACACGGGCTGGAAGCGACGGGCCAGGGCCGCGTCCTTCTCGACGTGCTTGCGGTACTCGTCCAGCGTGGTGGCGCCGACGCAGTGCAACTCGCCGCGCGCCAGGGCGGGCTTGAGCAGGTTGGAGGCGTCCATCGCCCCGTCCGACTTACCGGCGCCCACCAGCGTGTGCATCTCGTCGATGAACAGGATGATCGAGCCTTCGGCCGCCGTGGTCTCGGCCAGAACGGCCTTCAGGCGCTCCTCGAACTCGCCGCGGTATTTCGCGCCGGCGATCAGGCTGCCCATGTCCAGCGACAGCAGCTTCTTGTCCTTCAGGCTTTCGGGCACGTCGCCGTTGACGATGCGCAGGGCCAGGCCCTCGACGATGGCGGTCTTGCCGACGCCGGGCTCGCCGATCAGGACGGGATTGTTCTTGGTGCGGCGCGACAGGACCTGGATCGTGCGACGGATCTCCTCGTCGCGGCCGATCACGGGGTCGAGCTTGCCGTCGCGGGCCGCCTGGGTCAGGTCGCGGGCGTAGCGCTTGAGGGCTTCATAGCCTTCCTCGGCGTTGGCGCTGTCGGCGGTGCGGCCCTTGCGGATAGCGTCGGCCGCGGCTTCCAGGGCCTTGGGCGTGACGCCGGCTTCCTTGAACAGCTTGGCGGTCTCGCCGCCTTCCTTGGCGATGGCGATGAGCAGGCGCTCGGTCGTGACGAAGGCGTCGCCTGCCGCCTTGGCGGACTTCTCGGCTTCGGCGAAGACGCGGGCCGTGTCGGGCTTCATGTAGAGCTGGCCGCCGGCGCCGTCGACGCGTGGGGTCTTGGTCAGCAGGGTCTCGACGCCGCCGTCCAGCTTGTCGGCGCGGCCGCCAGCGCTCTGGATCAGGGCGCGGCTCAGGCCGTCCTTCTCCTCGAGCAGGACCTTCAGGATGTGTTCGGGCGCGAACTGCTGGTGGCCACGAGCGAGCGCCAGGCTCTGGGCCGACTGGACCGCCTGCTTGGCGCGGTCCGAATAGAGGTCGATATTCATAAGGTCTGGTGTCCCCTTCCTAGGCGGATCTGGACCTGCCGCCTCTCATGAGCACGGCTGGTCCCGATGGGGCATTTAGGTGTGGCCCTCTAGCCACACAAGTCTCACCAGCCCTTGCTGACGAGATATCGTTCCAACTCCTGAATCCGCACCGCGTCCGACGGGTGGGTCGAGCTCATGTCGCTGCTGGAAGACTTGCCCCCTTGGCCGCCGTCCGCGGCCTGCATGTTGCGCCACAGGGACACGGCCTCGCGCGGCTGGTAGCCGGCGCGTTGCATGAAGTCGACGCCCAGGCGGTCGGCCTCCAGCTCCTGCTTGCGCGAGAACGGCAGCAGCACGCCGAACTTGGCGGCGTCCTTGCCGTGGTCCTTGAGCAGCTTGCCGAAATCCGTGGACCCCGCCGCCGCGTTGGCGATGCCCAGCAGGATCTTCGAGGTCGTCTCCTGCGAGGCCCGTTCGGCGGCGTGGTGGGCCACCACGTGGCCGGCCTCGTGGCCGATGACGGCGGCCAGTTGGTCGTCGTTCTCGACCATGGTCAGCAGGCCCACCGTCACCCCGACGTGCCCCCCCGGCAGCACGAAGGCGTTCGGAGCCTCGTCGAGGAAGACGGCGTAGTCCCAGGGACGGCCCGACAGGCCCGCCGCCGCGATCACCCGCTGGCCCACGGCCTGCACCCGGGCGTTCTTGCGCGGCTCCTTGGAGATGTAGCTGGTCCGCAGCGTATCGGCCCAGGCCTTCTCGCCCTGGGCGGCCAGGTTGTCGTCATTGACGATCAGCAGCTGGTCGCGACCGAGATCGGCATTGTAGGCGCAGCCGCCCAACGCGCTGGCGGCGGCGAGCAGGAGCGGAAGCGTGAGGCGGCGCAGGGCGATCATGGGGCTCGGCGAACAGTGTTTCGAGATCGACACACGCTTATCGACGGCGGGCGGGGCGGACGCAACCTGTGGAGCTTGGCCTTACCTATTTGTCATTCGCCTCGTCGCGCCATTGCCCGGGTTCGTCTCCTCGGACTGTCATGACCCGGGCTGAACGGCCAGGCTTGGACAAACAGGCTTCCCCGAGGATCCGATGCTCCTGATGTCCCTGGTCCTCGCGGCGGCGATCGCCGAAACGCCACCCCCCGCACCGACGGACCTGCCCACCGCGATCACCAGCTATTTCGCGGGCGACTGGAACGGGCGCGGCGCCTTCGCGAACGGCAAGCCGCTGGAGTCGCGTTTCCATTTCCAACCCATTCTGGGCGGCAAGGTGCTGGATGTTCGGCACGAGGAGGCGCCGCCGGCCACCTTCGCCTATGCCGGGCTGATGTCGGTCGACGCCGCCACCGGGCAGACATTGCTGCTGCTGACGCCGAACCGGGGCGGTGGCCGCCTGATGCGCGGCGCCGGTTGGCGAGAGGATCGATTGATGTTCGAAAGCGATCCGGCGCTGCGCGCGACGTTCGCTCTCGAGCGCATCACCTTCGCCCGCCTGGACGCTTGCCATTTCGAGGCGACCTACGAGATGAGCCGAGACGGCTCGACTTGGCGGTTGGGCGACAAGCAGACCTTCACCAAACAGTCGAGCGCCTGCGGCGCCTAGCGTCTGTCGATAGCGGACTTCGACGAGCACGGTTGCTCCCCACGCGCCGCGCCCTTAGGTTGCGAGCGTGGGGCGTATCGATCTTTCCGACCTGCCGGGCAAGGCCGGCCACATGGCGTCGCGGCTGAAGCTGATGGGCGCCATCGCCGGTTTCGAGATCGGCCGGCAGGTCCGCCAGGCTCGCTACTGGATCACCACCCTGCTGTTCTTCGCCTTCGCCGTGGCGCTGGTCTCGGCCGACGGCATTCTCGGATCGCCGGTCCTGGCGCGGAACGCACCGAGCGAACTGGCCAAGGGCGTGATCCTCCTCAGCGTCTTCTACCTGTTCGTGATCGTGGCCCTAGCCAGCGACGCGGCGCTGCGCGACGCCCAGAGCGGTTTCGAGAGCATCCTGCGCGCCACGCCCGTACGCCGGGTCGAGACCCTGCTGGGACGGCTGGCCGGCGTCCAGCTGGCCGCGATCGGCGGCTTTTTGCTGGCCTGCCTGGGCCTGGTGCTCGGCGCCTATGCGCCGTGGACGGACAAGGCGGCGGTGGGGCCGTTGAACATTCCCCAGGCTCTGCTGATCGTCGCGCTGGTCGCCGCGCCGACCGTGGCGGTGCTGACCTCGCTCTGCTTCTCGGCCGCGACCGGCCTGCGATCCGCCCCGGCGGTCTACGCCCTGGTCATCGGCCTGATCCTGTCCACCGTGCTGGGCGCGAAGTTCATCCTGAAGATGCCGCCGGTGGTCGCCATCGTTCTGGCGGTGAGCGAGCCCTTCGGCGTGGCCGCCCATCTCTTCGACATGATGGAGGTCGACCCCGACCGGCGGGCCCAGGTCGCGGTGATCATGCCGGGGCTCCTGCTGCTGAACCGCCTGGTCGGCCTGATCGTCTCGGGCGTCATGGTGGTGCTGGCCCTGTTCTTCGAGCGACGCGAGGACGCCGCCCGCCTGCGCCGCACGCCGGCCAGCGCCGCATCCCTCCCGCCGCCGGGGGATTGGCCTCGCACCCGCCAGACCTTCGCCGCGCCCACCCTGCTGGCCCAGTTGATCCTGCGCATCCGCTGGGAGCTGCGGCGGCTGATCCTGCGCCCCTCGACGGTGTTCCTGCTGGTCATCTGCGGGGCGCTGATGGTGATGACCCTGTGGAGCGCCAACAGCGTCGCCGGCACGCCCAGCCTGCCCGCCACCCGGGTCCTGGCCCAGAACGTCCAGTCCTGGATCACCGTCCTGGGCGTGATCGTCGGTCTGTTCTACGCCGGCGACACCGTCTGGCGCGATCGCGATCACGGCGCCTCGGAGATGGTCGACGCCGCGCCCGTTCCCGATGGCGTGCTGTTGACGAGCAAGCTCGTGGCCCTCAGCGCCCTGATCGGCCTCGTCGCGCTGCTGTGCGTCCTGATGACCATCGGCGTGCAATGGGCGCGGGGCTATGCGGACGGACGACCGGACCTCTACTGGCGCCTGATCGTCGCGCCGGTGCTGTGGCCGCTGCTGATCATCGCGGCGCTCTCCGTCGCCGTGGCGGCCCTCTCGCCGAACCGCTACTTCGCTTGGGGCGTGACCGCGCTCTATCTGGCCGCCAGCGCCACCACCAGCGCCTTCGGGGTCAGTCACCCGCTGCTCGATTTCCTGAGCGTCCCCAACGAGCAGCTGTCCGAGATGAACCCGGCCGGCGACGGCATGCACGCCCAGGCCTGGCTGGCGGCCTACTGGACCTGCTGGACCGGGCTCCTGCTCCTGGTCGCCTGGCTGTTCTGGCCACGCGGCAAGCCGGCGCCGCGTCATGCCGCCTGGACGACCGCGCGCCGACGGCTGAAGGGCGCTCCAGCGATCGTCGCCGGCGGCCTGTTGGCCGGCGCCCTGGGCCTGGGCGGCTTCATCTTCCTGAACACCAATGTCTGGAACGAATATCTGCCCAAGCCGAAGATGGAGCGGCTGCGGGCCGAGCACGAACGGGCCGTCGCCGGCCTGATCGGCGCGCCCGAACCGACCCTGACAGCGGTGACCGTGAAGGTCGAACTCTTCCCTCGTCGCCACGCGCTGGAGGCGACCGGGACCTATGTCCTGGAGAACCGCACCGGCGCCCCGCTGCGCGCGGCCCACTTCCAGCTGCCCGCCGACCATCGCCGCCTGATCCTGGACGGCGCCCGCGAGACGGGCCGGCAGGGCGACGTCGCCCGCTTCGCCTTCCAGCGGCCGATGGCCCCGGGCGAGCGACGGACGCTGCGCTTCGCCAGCCGGATCGCGCCGCGCGGCTTCGGGACGAGCGGCGGCTATACCCGCATCGTCGAGAACGGGACCTTCGTCTCCAGCCTGGAGTTTCTGCCGTCGGTGGGCGTGCGCAACGACGTCTTCCTGACCGACGCCGACGCCCGCCGCCGCCAGAAGCTGCCGCCCGAGCGCCCAGCCTTGGATCCGTCCGATCCGCGCGCCCGCCAGGTGAACTACGTCCACGCCGATTGGGCCGACAGCGACATCACCGTGGTCACGGACGCCGACCAGACGCCGGTCGCGCCGGGCCGTCGGGTTTCCGACCGCGTCGAAGGCGACCGGCGCACCGCCCGCTTCGTCTCGAACCGCCCGATCCTGGGCGCCTATTCGATCCAGTCGGCGCGCTACGCCATCCGCAAGGCGCGGCGGGGCAATGTCGAGATCGAGATCTACCACCACCCCTCGCACGCGGTGAACATCGACCGGATGATCGCGGCCCTGAAGAGCGGCCTCGGCGTCTACGAGCGAGAGTTCGGACCCTATCAGTTCGACTATCTGCGCATCGTCGAGTTCCCAGCCTATGGCGACTACGCCCAGGCCTTCGCGGGTACGATCCCGTTCTCGGAGAACGCGGGCTTCGTGACCGACATGCGGAGCCCGAAGACCTGGGACTACGTCACCGACGTCACCCTGCACGAGCTGGCGCACCAGTGGTGGGCCCACCAGGTGATCGGCGCCGACGCCAAGGGCGCGCGGCTGCTCAGCGAAGGCCTGGCCGACTACAGCGCCGCCATGGCCCAGAACCGCCTGCAGGGCGCGGTCATGGCCGACAAGGGCGTCAGGGTCGCCGGGGACACCTATCGCAAGCTGCGCGGTGAGCGGCGCGAGGTCGAGCCGACCCTGGCCCGTGTCGAGGGGCAGAACTACGTCGCCTACCAGAAGGCCCAACTGGTGTTCCTGCTCTTCCGCAGCTCCATGGGCGAGGCGGCGCTGCACAACGGGCTGCGCGATTTCCTGGGGCAGTACGCCTATCGCGGCGCGCCCTACCCCACCAGCCTGGACCTGCTGCGGACGCTGCAGGCCAACGCCGAACCGGCCGACCGCAAGCTGCTGGACATGTACCTGACGGGGAAGAACCCGCCGCTGATCATGAACTCGTTCGCCTACCCCGAGGACCTCTCGCCGCCCGGCGGGAAGCCAACCCTGCGCTTCGTCATGAACATCCCGGGCAAGCCTCTCAAGCGCCCTCCTGGACCACCCGCCCGGGCTGACGGGCGTCGATAGGCGCGCGGCGCGACGGTCGGTTCAGCGGCATCCCTTGCGGCGCAGACCGTCCATGGCCTCGGCCAGCCTCGCGCCCACGACCCGCTGCCCCGCCGTGGTCAGGTGAAGGTCGTCGGGCTTCAACGGCAACCCGCCCGCAGGGACCATGGTCACGCAGTCCGGCAGCGGTCCGGCCTGGACCGCCTGGATCGCCGCCCACGACGGATAGGTCTTGGGCGCGCTGATCGCCGGCGAGGGCATGTCAGCCAGTTGGACGATGACGACGGGCAGGCGCTTGGCCCGCAGGTCCTGGCGCCATCTCGCGGCCAGGGTCTCGAACGACGTCTTCCAAGTCTCCGCTGAGCCTTCGCGGCCGGCGTCTGTCTCGCCCTGGTACCAGAGGATCCCCTTCACCTTGCCCACCGCCGTGGCCCGCGCCAGGCACGAGCCGTAGAGGGTGTCGCGACCGCCGCCCGGCTTCCACTGGCCGATCGAGGAGCCGCCCTTGGCGCAGGGGACCAGCAGGATCGGCTTGTGGCGCTGGGCGCGCAGGGCGCGGGCGAAGAACAGCCCCGGCCCGACGGCGGCGATGGTGACGTCGCTCGACACGGCGTCGACCTGACCGGTCGCATCGTCCAGCGGGTCCAGGGCCGGCCGGAGCTTCTCGTCGTTGCCGTAGAGCTGGATGGCCGGATCGGCGAGCCGTTCTTGCGGGGTCAGGTCCTCGACGAGACCGCGCCCGGACATGTTGGACTGTCCGGCCAGCAGATAGACGTCAGGCTTACGCGCGGCGAAGGCGGGGCTCGCGGCGAGCCCCGCCAGGGTCAGGCATGAGACGAAGCTTGCGGCGCGCACGGACCAACCCTCCCGAACCACGTTGGTTCTAGTCGCTCATGGCGCAACGAAAAAGGGAGCCGCTTTCACGGCTCCCTTTCGCATTTGTCGAGGATCGAAGGATCAGGCCTCTTCGGGTTCCGAGCTGGCCGGAGCGCCTTCGCCCGCTTCGAAGCTGCGCGGGGCGCGGCGACGACGGGGCTTCTTCACTTCCTCGCCACCCTCGGCTTCCGGCGCGGCGGGCGTCTCGGCGACCGGAGCGGCGGCCTTGGGCGCGCGCTCGGTCTTGCGACCCAGGAACGCCGGAGCGTCACTGATCGCGCCATCCTGGCCACGCAGCACCGGCGAGCTCTCGGCCGGCGCTTGAGCCGTCAGCGGCGAGGCTTCCGGTTCGACCACGGCCAGCGGATCGCGGTCGCGCGGCTGCCAGTCCCGGTCACGGTTGCGGTCGCGACGGCGACGGCCTTCACGGCCCTCGCCCTCGCCGCCTTGCGGCTGGCCTTCGCCCTCGGCGGCGGCCGGACGATCTTCCCGGGGACGGTCGTCGCGCGGACGATCGTCACGGGGGCGGTCGTCACGATCGCGGAAGCGGTCTTCACGGGGACGGTCGTCACGCGGGCGGTCGTCGCGAGGACGATCATCCCGGGGACGGTCATCGCGGGGCCGATCATCGCGCGGGCGATCATCACGAGGACGGTCGTCCCGGTTACGGTCACGGTCGTCGCGGTCGCGCCAACGGTCGCGGCGGCCTTCGCCGTCGCGGTTGTCGCGAGGACGGTCGTCGCGCGGACGGTCATCGCGGTTGCGATCCCGGTCGCGGCCTTCGCGGTTGTCGAAGTTGCGGTCACGATCGCGGTTGCGGTCCCGATCACGGCCTTCGAAACGGTCGCGGCGTTGCTCGCCGCCTTCACCGCCCTCACCGCCTTCGCCCTGGCCCTCGGCCTGGGCCTGGGTCTCGACGACCTCGGGCTCTTCCGGCGGCTCGGCCTCGAAGTCGATCTCGTAGGCGGCGTAGACGTCCTTGCCGACGATGTCCGACACCGGACGATTCGGCTGGATGGCGCGCAGGACGCGGAAATAGTGCTCGGCGTGCTGCAGGTAGTTTTCGGCCAGCACGCGGTCGCCGGACGACGAGGCGTCGCGGGCCAACTGCTGGTACTTTTCATAGACGCTCTGGGCCGCGCCGCGGACCTTCACGCCCTCGGGGCCGTTCGAATCGAACGCGCGGTTTGCGTTATGCTGTTGAGGCTTGCCGCCGCTGCCACCGCGATTGTTGCGGCCGCGCTGGCGCTTCATGCCTTTGAAATCTCTCATGGTCTCTCTGAACCTGTCCGGAGGTCAGTCTTGCGCTGGCGCATCCGGCCTTGCTGGTCTCTGAGCGGGTCGAACCCTTGGGTTTCAGAGACACTGGTTTCCGTAGAGCCCCCGCCCTGTTTTCGGGCGCGGCGACCGGCGGACCGGGCGCGCCTGCCAGGGGAGCCTCGCAAGCATCAGCGATGCCTGCTTTTCCCGTCACCTGGCGATCTGGAAGGGGACATGACTCGTCTAACGGTTCACGCCCCGGTTTCCAAGGGATTTTTCACCCCCGTGACAACACGGTCGTGCGTCGACAGATCCTTGATCGTCCTGACCTGCTGGGCGCCCGCCTCGCGGAACAGCGCCTCGACGTCCTTGGACTGGTCGTAGCCGATCTCGACCGCGAACATCCCGGCCGGCTTCAGCACGCGCAGGATCTCCGGGGCTAGCAGGCGATAGGCGTCCAGGCCGTCGGCCCCGCCGTCCAGGGCCAGGCGCGGCTCGTGGTCGCGAACCTCGGGCTCCAAAGTATCGATGACCGCCGTCGGGATGTAGGGCGGGTTGGAGACCACCAGGTCGAAGCTCTCGTCGCCCAGGCCAGCGGTCCAGTCGCCGTGCAGGAACGCCGCGCGGTTGTTCAGGTCGAGGCTCGCGGCGTTGTCCTTGGCCACGGCCAGGGCCTCGGCCGAAGCGTCGATCCCCAGGCCCTTGGCGGCCGGACGCTCGGCCAGCACCGCCAGCAGGATGGTGCCCGAGCCTACCCCCAGGTCCAGCATCGAGAAGCCCATGTTCTCGGGGAAGGCCTTCAGCACCTCGTCGACGATGACCTCGGTCTCGGGACGGGGCGTCAGGACGTTCTTGTTCACCTGCAGCAGGATCTTCCAGAAGCCCTTGCGGCCGATGATGTGGCTGACCGGCTCCCGGCGAGCGCGACGCGAGAGGTAGTCCTCCAGCGTGGCCTCCTGCTCGGCCGTCAGCTCGCGATAGGGATCGGTGACGATCTCGGTGCGACTGACATTGGCGGCCACCTCCAGCATCAGGCGCGCGTCGATCGACGGCTGATCGATGCCGGCGTCCTTCAGACGATCCTTGGCGGCGGTCCAGGCTTTGACGAGGGTCAGGGTCATGGGCGGGGTTTAGCGCTTTGGGTGGGCGGAGGCGAGATTGAATGAGGTACCAGTTTTTGGTATCATGCTCGCATGGCCAGCAAGAATACCTCCGTGAGCCTAGGCGATCACTTCCAGGCTTTCATCGAGGAGCAAGTCGCCGATGGGCGATACGGCTCGGCCAGCGAGGTCGTGCGAGCCGGGCTTCGCCTCTTGGAAAGCCATGAGGCCAAAATTGCCGCCTTGCGGGCGGCTCTTAAGGCAGGTGAGGAGAGCGGCTTCATCGAAGACTTCGACTTTGACGCCTTCATCGAAGAAAGGCTTCGGGAGTCCCGCCAACACGGCTTCCACGAAGAATGAAGGCTTACCGCCTCTCGTCTCTCGCCAGACTCGATCTCATTGAGATCTGGAACTATTCGCGCGGCAAATGGGGCGATGCCCGTGCCGAGGCCTATCTCCGGAACATCCAGTCCACCGTCGAGATGATCGCCGAGCGTCCGGACTCAGGTTGGACCGACGAAACGCTGGGCGAGGACTATCGCCGGCGCGCCGTAGGATCACACGTCATTTTCTATCGCATAGACCGGGGCACAGAGATCGTCCGCATTCTCCATCAGAGCATGGACGCGAAATCTCGCCTGAGCTGATCAACTCACCGCCACCACATCTCCCTCGCCGACCGCGCCGCCCACCGTCACGTTCAGGTAGATCCCACACAACATGTGGCCGTAGTTGTCGAACAGGGCCTTCACCAGCTCCACGTCGCGCTCGGCCGTGGTCGGATCGACGTGGGTCGCGGCGCAGCGGACGATGGGCTTGAGGACCTCGGCGGTCGCGCCGCCGACGGTCAGGGTCTTGCCGGTGAGCTCGTTCTCGGCCCAGGCCGGCCAACCCTCGACATAGAGATTGGCCCGGAAGCGCAGCGGGTCGAGGTCGCGGCCGATCTTCTGGCCCAGGTCGCGCACGCTGGCCAGGTTGACGATCGAGACATAGCCCGAGCGGCTGTCCATGAACCGGTAGGCGCCGGGGCCTTCGACCACCTTCAGCGGACCCTGAATATCCTCGCCCAAAAGATCGGCCAGCCAGGTTTCGAAACCCGTCCGCCCCGTATCCGTCCGCAGGTCGCCGGCGAAGTCCGCCCGCCCCTCGGCCTTGGCGCTGAACACCCCGGTCGCCTCGTCATAGGCCGTGCGAGCCTTGGCGACGGCCGGGATCTTGGCCAGCACGGTGAACTTCATTTTCGAGATGTGGACCGGCTCGGCGGGATCGAAACCGCTGGGCCCATCCTCGACCGCATAGAGCCGGTCGCAGGGAAAGCACGCCCCCGCCTCCAGCGTGGCCGAGGCGATCCGCTCGGGCGTGAAGCCCTTCACGGGGTGGCGGTAAATCGAAGCGATCCGGGCGTCCATGCGGCGGAAGATCGGGTCCGACTCGGCCAATGGCAAGGCTTTGACGGAACAGGACTCGCCGCTCGGGGTTCTGGTGGGTTGGAGGGCGTATCATGACCGACGCTTCGCCGCGTCCGATCCTGAGTTGGTTGAAGTCGCGTCCGTATCACCTGGCGCCCTGGATCGTGCTGCTGGCGGCCGCGCCCTTCGTGCTGCCCAAGAAGCCGTCGCCCGAAGAACCGATCGTCGATCCGCCCGGCCTGTCGGAAGACCGCGCCATGCCGCCGGCCGACTTCGACCAGGCCGAGCCGCGCCGGGGCCGGGCCGCCCACCATCCGGGCGCGATCCCCCTCCTGGGCTGGCGCGACATCCTCTGGCGCACCTGGCGCGAGATCAGTGTCGACCGCCTGCCGGCCGTCGCCGGCGGCGTGACCTTCTACACCCTGCTGGCCCTGTTCCCGGCCATCGGCGCCTTCGTGTCGATGTACGGCCTGTTCGCCGACGTGCGGACGGTGGAGGAGCAGCTGCGCAGCATGCGCGGCGTCTTCCCCGCCAGCGTGGTCCAGATCGTCGGCGAGCAGATGCTGCGCCTGGCCAGCCAAGGCCAGACCAAACTGGGCGTAGCCTTCGCCTTCAGCCTGCTGCTGTCGATCTGGAGCGCCAACGCCAGCATGCGAGCGCTCTTCGACGGGCTGAACATCGCCTATGACGAGGACGAGAAGCGTCACCTCGTGCCGCGCACCCTGCTCAGCTACCTCTTCACTCTCTGCGCCCTGGTCTATGCGGCGGCGGCCTCGGGCGTGCTGATCCTGACGCCGATCCTGCTGGAGGCCGCCCACCTCTCGGCGCTGGACGCCATCTGGGCGCCGATCCGCTGGCTGATCGTGCTGGCCATGACCGCCATCGCCTTCGCCGTGCTCTATCGCTTCGCCCCCAGCCGGGCCCAGGCGCGGTGGCGCTGGGTGTGGATCGGCGCGGCGGCGGCCTCGGCGGGATGGCTGGCCGGCTCGCTGGGCTTCTCGGTCTATGTCAACCGCATCGCCCACTACGACGCCACCTACGGGCCGCTGGGCGCGGTTATCGCCTTCATGGTCTGGGTGTGGTTCTCGATCATGGCCATCCTGGTCGGGGCCGAGCTGAACGCCGAGATCGAGCACCAGACCGCCGTCGACTCCACCACCGGGCCGGAGCGCCCGATGGGCGCGCGCGGCGCGGCCATGGCCGACACGGTGGGCCTGGCCTTCCATCCCTGGGAGATGATCAAGCGCGAGGCCGGCACGGTGCGTCGCATCACCGGCGGCGCCTGGAAGCGGGTGCGCGGCCGCTAGGCCTTCGGCTGGATCCGCGACGGCTTGATGGCCCGGAGCGCGAACTTGAAGCTCTCGCCATCGTCCTCGGTGAAGGCCAGGTCGTAGTCGGCCTGGTACACCGCCCTGTAATCGGTGATCGAGGTCACGCCGGCCTGGGCGTACTGCGGCTGCTGCAGGAAGATCAGGGTCTCGGGCTGGAGCACCCGGGTGTGGCCCGGATCGCCCCACGCCCAGCGCGAGCTCGCCGACGGACAGGTGGCGCACAGCAGGCCGCCCGGCTTGAGGATGCGCCAGAACTCGCTGAACTGCGCGAAGAAGAACCGCCAGTCGCCCTGCCGGCCCACATGCTCCAGCACCTCGTAGGCGTGGATCTCGTCGAACTGGTCGTCCGCGAACGGATAGGGCAGGTCGTTGAGGTCATGGATGACGTCGGCCCCGGCGTCGGGATCGATGTCCAGGGTGGTGAGATCCTTCCACTCCCAGTTGCTGGTATCGCCCACGCGCTTGTCGCGACGATTGCCGCAACCGATCAGAAGTTCCGGCATGACCTGTCCCCCGTCGCCCCTGGCGTGGGCTTCGCGCCGCACGCTACGCGATTCTGCGGAAGTTATTGTTCGGCTTGACCGGCGGAATCGGCTTGTTGCGCCCCTGGGCAGTACCTAGCTTCCGCCCTCGCACGCTTTTGGGGGACCGCTGATGCCGCTGCTGACGCTCTACAAGGATCACGAACTGGCCGACATCGCCGAGCTGGTGAACTCGGCCTATCGCGGCGAGCTGGCGACCCAGGGCTGGACCAGCGAGAGCTACCTGCTGGGCGGCCAGCGCACCGACGAGGCGACCCTGCGCGCCGACCTCGAGGCCAAGCCCGGCTCGACCATCCTGACCTTCCGGGACGAGAATTGGGACAAGCCCCACGCCTGCGCCTGGGTCGAACCGCAAGCGGACGATATCTGGTACGCCGGCATGATCACCGTCTCGCCTCTCCGCCAGGACGGCGGCCTGGGCCGCGCCCTGCTGGAGACCTGTGAGGCCTATGCCAAGGCCCGGGGCGGCAAGGCGATGCGGATGACCGTCATCTCGGTCCGCGACACCCTGATCGCCTGGTACGAACGCCGCGGCTACCGCCTGACCGGCGAGACCCAGCCCTTCCCCTATGGCGACGAACGCTTCGGCGAGCCCCAGCGCGACGACCTGCAGTTCGTGATCATGGAAAAGGCGCTCTAGAGGCGCTATGGCTTGGGGATACGCCGACCTCGGCGGAGATCCCCCATGCATCGCTACATCCTGACCGGCGCTCCGGGCGCCGGGAAAACCGTGCTGCTGCGCGCCCTCGAACGCGCCGGATACGCCGTGGTCGAGGAGGCCGCGACGGACGTCATCGCCTTGGCGCAAGGACAGGGCGCGACCGAGCCGTGGACCGATCCCGGCTTCATCGACGCGATCGTCGCCCTGCAGAGACAGCGCGAGGCGCAGGCGGTCGGCAATCCGATCCTCTTCGACCGTTCGCCGGTCTGCGCGCTGGCCCTGGCGCGTTTCCTGGGTCATCCGGTCTCGCCGCTGCTGCTGGTCGAGCTCGACCGGATCACGGCCCAGGAGGTCTATCAGCGCCGGGTGTTCCTGGTGCGTGGCCTGGGCTTCATCACGCCAACAGCCGCACGGCGGATCAGCCTGGAGGACGCCCAGGTCTTCGAACGCGTGCATGAGGACGCCTATCGCGAACTGGGGTTCGATCTCGTCGCGGTGGAAGCGGGTCCGGTCGCCGAGCGCGTGAAGACGGTGCTGGCGCGCATTACCGAAGCTTAAGTGGCTCGTCGGACCTGACTGCCTTCACATGCCGGCGTTCTCTGTTCAGGGGCTTCCCATGTCGCTTACCTCCCGTGCAGCCCTCGGCCTCGCGCTCGCCATCACCGTCACCGCGTCAGCGCAGGCGGCGCTCACGCCTGTGCCGGTCGGCCAGCCGCTGGCTCGCTTCGACAAGATCAAGCCGGCCACCCACCGCTACCTCCGCTACAAGCAGGTCGGCGACACCGTCCAGCCGATGGACGTCTGGACCCGCGAAATCCGCATCGAGCCCGACAAGGCCGGCGTGAAGCGGCTGCATATCGTTCAGCACTGGGACGGCGCGACGCCGGGGACGGTCCGGCAACTGGACAGCTGGTTCGAGCTGGGCACGTTCCGCCCTTTCACCCACATCCGCCGCACCACCAAGGACGGCCAGACCAAGGTCGAGGGCTTCGCGTTTCAGCCGGACCGCGTGGTCGGCCTCAAGGACCTGGAGGGCAACGCCCAGGCCGCCTACGACGTCGCCGCGCCGCAGCCGACCTTCAACTTCGAGACGGATATGGAGTTCCTGCAGGCCCTGCCGCTGGCCAAGGGCTACGAGGCCCAGATCGTCTTCCACCATCCCGGCGGCGGCGCGCCCGCGCCCTATGTGTTCAAGGTGGCGGGCTCGGAAGTCCTGACCAGCTCGGCGGGCCACAAGGTCGACTGCTGGGTCGTGACGACCGACTATAACCACCCCGAATCCAAGCCGGCGACCTTCTACCTGGCCAAGGACAGCCAGGTGGTGCTGAAGGTCGTCTCGCCCGCGCCGGACGGCTCGACCTGGGTGAAGACGCTGATCTGGTAGGCCGCCGCTAGATCACCGCCCGCGAGCGCTCGCCGACCTCGCTGGACAGGGCGCCGGCCACGATCTCCAGGCCGCGTCGCAGCGACTCCCGGTCGACGGCCGCGCCCAGGCAGATCCGGACGCCGCTCTCCAGGCCGGGCTCGACCACGGGGGCATCGGGCGGGGTGACCTCGGCGCCGCCCCGCAGGGCGCGGCCGGCCAGGCGCTCGGCGGCCAGCTCACCCATCGGCAGCCAGACGTGAGGCGCCTGGTCGGAGCGCGGCGTCTCGATCGCCTCGCCCAGGATCTCGCGCGCCATGGACAGACGCACGGCGGCCTCTTGGCGCACTTCGTCGGCGATGGCGTCGGCCGAGCCGTCCTCGATCCACTGGGTCGCCACCAGCCCGCCGAAGCCGGGCGGGGCGTAGGTCAGGGCCCGCACCGCATCCAGCACGCGCTCGAAGGCCTGGGCGTCGGGCGCGACCAGGAAGCCCGCCCGCAGGCCCGGTCCCAGGATCTTCGACACGCCCGAGACGTGGAAGGTCCGCTCCGGCGCCAGCAGGGCGAACGGCGGCGGCGCGTCGGGGGCGTAGATGCCGTAGATGTCGTCCTCGACGATGGTCAGGTCGTACTTGCGGGCCAGGGCGGCGATCGCCCGGCGGCGCGAGACGCTCATGATCCTCCCGGTCGGGTTCTGCAGGGTCGGGATGGTCGACAGCACCTTCGCGCCGGTCGCCTTGATCGCGGCCTCCAGCGCGTCGGGGTCCAGCCCCTCCCCGTCCATGGCCACGCCCTTCAGCCGCAGGCCGTTGTGGGCCGCCAGCGCCTTGACGCCGTTATAGGTCGAGGCCTCGCACAGCACCGTGTCGCCGGCCCGCGCGACCGAGCCGATCGCCAGGGCCAGGCCCTGCTGGGCGCCGGCGCAGCAGATCAGCCGCCGCCAGTCGATGTCCTCGTAGCTGCTGGTCCGCGCCAGCCAGGCGGCTCCGGCCCGGCGCTGGACCTCGTGCCCAGCCGGCGGCGCATAGGCCAGGTGCTCCAGCAGGTCGGGCCGCTTGCGCAGGCGCGCCAGGGCCTCGGTCAGGCGCGAGGCGGCGGGTGCGGCCGTGGCGATGTTCTGGGCCAGGTTGATCGGGCCTTCGCGCTCATAGGGGCGATGCTCGGTCGGAGCGTTGACGAAGCTGCCGCGGCCGACATGGGCGCTGACCAGCCCCGCCTTCTCGGCCTCGACATAGGCGCGGGTGACGGTGCCCAGGCCCACGCCCAGGCGATAGGCCAGGTCCCGCTGCGGCGGCAGGCGGACGCCGGCGGCCAGCCGACCCGAGGCGATGTCGGCGCGCAGCACCGCCGTCAACCGCTCGTACAGCGGCGCCTCGCCATCGGGGATGCTGGGCGTCCAGGCCGGGGCCACGGATGTCTCCTATATTGTCATCATTACAATATGCAATTTGACTCACGATACAATGGAAATCATCACGGTGACATTCCCACACCCAATGGACTCCCAAGGAGGCCGTGATGACTCCCCAATTGCTCCTCGCCTTTGTCCTGTTCGCCTTCGCGACGGCCGGTACGCCCGGCCCGAACAACATGATGCTGCTGGCGTCGGGCGCGAACTTCGGCTTCCGCCGCACCGTGATGCACATCCTGGGCATCAGCAGCGGCCTGGGCTTCATGGTGCTGGCGATGGGCCTGGGGCTGGGCGGCGCGTTCAAGGCCTATCCCGTGCTGCACGAGATCCTGCGCTGGGTCGGCGCGGCCTACATGCTGTGGCTGGCGTGGAAGATCGGCACATCGAGCAAGGTCAGCGACAAGGACCTGGGCAAACCGATGACCTTCCTGCAGGCCGCCGCGTTCCAATGGGTCAATCCCAAGGCCTGGGCCATGGCGCTGGGCGCGGTGACGACCTACGCGCCGGAAGGTGGTTCGTGGCTGGTGATCCCGCTACTGGCGGGGACCTTCATGCTGGTCGGCGCGCCTTGCAGCGCCGCCTGGGCGGGCTTCGGCCAAGGCCTGCGGCCGTTCCTGGATCGACCGGCGGTGCTGCGGACGTTCAACGTGACGATGGCGGTGTTGCTGGTGGCGTCGCTGTACCCGCTGTTCGTGCGGCACGAGGCCAAGCCGGACGTCACTCTGGAGACCCTGGCCAGCGTCCCAGCGCCGGCGACGCTGAAGTCGCGGGGGTAGCGGCGCCGCCTTAAACCGCTCATCCCGCGAAAGCGGGGACCCAAGCTGACCTTTGAGGGCGTGGCTAGGCCGAAGGGCTAACTGCTGACTCGGCTTGGGTCCCCGCTTTCGCGGGGATGACCGGAGAAATATGGTGAGGTCATCAAAAGGAACTCCCCATGCGCCTGCTGCTCGCCCTCGCCGTAACCGCCCTGCTCGCCACCGGCGCGGCGGCCCAGGACCTGAAGGTCACCGTCGCCGGGCGCGACAGCGTGGTGCTGACACCCAAGGACCTCGCCGCCCTGCCCCGCGCCAAGGCGACGATCACGGTCAAGGGCGCGTCCGTCACCTATGAGGGCGTTCGCCTCGACGCCGTCCTGGCCCAGGCCGGCGTGGTGCATGGCGAGCGCCTGATGGGCCGCTATCTGAACCAGGTGGTGATCGCCCGCGCCGCCGACGGCTTCGCCAGCATCCTGTCGCTGGCCGAGACCGACCCAGTCTATCGCGCCAACCCGGTGGTGGTCGCCGACACCGTCAACGGCCACAAGCTGGATGAGCGTGAAGGGCCCTATCGCCTGGTGGTCGACGGCGACCTGCGGGCGTCGCGCGCGCCGAGACAGTTGGTGGCGATCGAGGTGAAGCCGGCGTTTTGAGGCCTCGGCAGATGCTCTCCTCCCCCATTGGGGGAGGAGAGCCAATCTCCCCTAAGCCGCCGTCTTCAGGCGCTCCGGGCCGATCCCCAGGAAGTCGCGCTTGCCGATCTGCACGCCCTTGTGGCGCAGGATGTCGTAGGCGGTGACGACGTGGAACTGGAAGTTCGGGATCACGAACTCCAGCAGATATTCCAGGCCCGTGAAGCCCAGGGTGATGCCCGGACCGGCCGGCACCACGATCTCGCGGGTTCCGGCGCCGTCAAAGCCGGCGGCCGGCACGCCCTCGACATAGGCCAGGGTGCGGGCCACGCGGTCCTGCAGTTGGGCGAAGGTGGTTTCGTCATCGGCCATGGCCGGGGCCTCGACGCCGGCGAGACGCGAGATCGCGCCCTTGGCGGTGTCCGACGCGCGCTGGATCTGACCGCTCAGCGGCAGCATGTCGTCGAACAGGCGCACGGAGACGTAGGTGTCCGGATCGGTCCCCGTCGCTTCCGCATGGGCCTTGGCCTTGTCGAGCAGGGACGAAAGCGTCTTGAGGCCGCGCGTGATCGAGGTCACGGCGACGTGTTGGATGGAAACGGACATGGGAAGCTTCCTCGCTGAACCCGGCCCCTCCGGCCGAGCTGCCTAGCGAGTTAGACACGCCCTAGAGCGTTTTCAATAACTACCTATGCGAAATACTTGAGGATCAGGCCTCGGCCGTCAGTCGCACCCGGCCGCCGTCGGCGACCAGGGCGTCGATGGCGTCGGCGGCTACCGGGGCGCTGAACAGGAAGCCCTGCGCCTGGGCGCAGCCGATTTCCTTCAGCTGCTCGCGCTGGGCGTTGGTCTCGACGCCCTCGGCGATCACCGACAGCCGCAGAGCCTTGGCCAGGCGGACGATGGCCGCGACCACGGCGCCGGCCTCCTTGTCGTCGCCCAGCGGGGTGATGAAGCTGCGGTCGATCTTGATCTTGTCGATCGGATAGCGGCGCAGATAGCTCAGCGAGCTGTAGCCGGTGCCGAAGTCGTCCAGGGCCAGTGAGAAGCCCATCTCGCGCAGGCGCTCGATCGCCTGATGGGTGGTCTCGTCATCCCCGAGCAGCGCGCCCTCGGTGATCTCCAGCTCGATGGCCTCGGCGCGGGCGCCGGTCTCGTGCAGAAGGGCCGCGACCTGGTCGGGGAAGTCGGCCTGCTTCATCTGCAGGGCCGAGACGTTGACCGCGACCTTCAGATCCTTCCAGCGACGGCTGTCGGTGAAGGCGCGGCGCATGACGAGGCGCCCCAGCTCGTCGATCAGGCCGCAGTCCTCGGCCAGGGGCACGAAGGCGGCGGGCGAGATCGGGCCCTTCACGGGATGGGTCCAGCGCGCCAGGGCCTCCACCCCGACCAGCTTGCCGACCGCGTCGACCTGCGGCTGATAGGCCAGCCAGACCCCGCCGGTGGCCATCGCCGTGCGCAGGTCCGTCTCCAGCCCACGACGGGCCTTCAGCGCCGCGTCCATCTCGGCCTCGAAGAAGCAGTAGCGACCGCGGCCCTCTTCCTTGGCGCGGTACATGGCGACGTCGGCGCGGCGGGCGGCCTCGACGGCGCCGGCATGGGCCTCGTTCTGATCGATCAGGGCGACGCCGATCGAGCCGCCGACGAACACCGTGCCGCACGACAGCTCGACAGGCGCGCCCAGGGCCGCGACCAAGCGCTCGGCCAGGGACGCCGCGCCATTGGGGTCGAGGTCGATGGCCACCACGCCGAATTCGTCGCCGCCCAGCCGCGCCACGGTCTCGCCGACGCGGCACAGGCTGGACAAGCGCTTGGCCATGGCCTGGATCAGCTCGTCGCCGGCCGCGTGGCCGTGGGTGTCGTTGACCGCCTTGAAGCGGTCGAGATCGATGGCCAGCACCGCCATGGCGCCGCGACGGCGCGACAGGCCGTCGATGGCCTGACGCATGCGCTCCTCGAACAGCACGCGGTTGGGAAGTCCCGTGAGGGCGTCGTGCAGGGCCATGTGCTTGGCCCGCGCCTCGCTGGCGATCAGGCCCTCGGCGATCTTGCGGCTACGGCGGGCGAAGACGACCACGGCGACGGCCAGACCGCCGACGACCAGCAGGATCGGCAGCACCGCCTTGCGCAGCAGGCGCTGGCCCGGATGCGGCGGCTCCCAGTCCAGGGTGGCGATGATGCGGCCCTTGAGGTTCTTCAGCGCCACGTGCGCGTCGCCGGTCTGGGCGGTGGAGTCGCCGCGATGCAGATGGACGCCGGCCAGCAGGAAGCGGGTCGAGAGGTTCTCCAGGAACAGCGCGTCGATCTTCAGCGCGGTGATCACCACCGGCGCATGCCTGTGGCGGATGACCGCCTTGCCGAAGTCGGGCTGCACCAGGCTGGCGGTGATCAGATAGGCGTCGCCGTCGATCTCCTCGACGCTGCTGAGCTGGATCGCCCGCGAAACCAGGCCGCCGTCGCTGCGCGGACCGGTCGTTTGAACCCGTCCGGCCTCGGCCAGCCGCAGCTTGGCCAGCAGCGGCCCGAAGATCGGCGCGTGGCGGTCGTAATAGGCGGTCGACATCGGCTGGCCGACTTCCTCGCTGAACACGGGGCGGTCGGTGTGGTCGACGATGAAGATCAGGTCGAAGCCGGCCTGGCCGAGCAGATAGGCGCCGATGTTCTCGCGCGCCCAGTCCGGGTCGAATTTGTTGTCCAGGTGCTGGACGGCGTCGTCCCAGACCACCTGGGGCGAGACGGTGCGCTCGATGTCGGCGGTCTTGGCCTGGACGCCACGCTGCACCAGCGCCTGCTCATGCTGCAGCGCGTCGCGGTCGACGCGCGCGGCGATCATGAACAGCACGGCGACGAGGACGCCGACGGTCAGCAGGGCCATACCCGCCAGAGGCGCGGAAAGGCGGGTCTCGATGCGCTTCATGTTCGGGAGAAGGCCAGGCGACGCGACGGGAAGCCGACACAATGCCTAGCAATGGCTAAGCCTGGCCTAACGCCGGGGGCTAACGGTCCCTGAACTGGGTTTTGCCTCGATCCATTCCCTTTGTCCGGGAAAAGCACTAGAGAGACCGACCCATTCCCCCAGCCTTGCGACCCACACCTTGCGACTGCCCCAGGCCCGCCTCGACCAGGTTCTCGACCGTTTCCGCGAAGTGGAAGCCCGCATGGGCGCGGCCACCGACGGGACCGAGATCGTCAAGCTCTCCAAGGAGCACGCCGAGCTGCGCCCTGTGGCAGAGGCCGTCGAGCGCCTGGCCAAGCTGAGCGCCGAGCGCGCCGAGCTGGACGTCATGGCCGCCGATCCCGAGATGGCCGACATGGTCAAGGACGAGATCCAGGCCCTGGACGAGAAGCTCCCGGCCCTCGAACACGACCTGGCCCTGATGCTGGCCCCCAAGGACAAGGACGAGAACGCTTCCGCCATCCTTGAAGTCCGCGCCGGCACCGGCGGCGACGAGGCCGCCCTGTTCGCCGGCGACCTGTTCCGCATGTACCAGCGCTACGCCACCCTGCAGGGTTGGCGCGTCGAGATCGACAGCATCTCGGAAGGCGAAATGGGCGGCTTCAAGGAAATCGTCGCCTCGATCACCGGCGACGGCGTGTTCGGCCGGCTGAAGTTCGAGAGCGGCGTGCACCGGGTGCAGCGCGTGCCGGCCACCGAGGCCCAGGGCCGCATCCACACCTCGGCCGCGACGGTCGCGGTGCTGCCGGAAGCCGAAGACGTCGAGATCGACATCAAGGAAAGCGACCTGCGGATCGACACCTACCGGTCCTCCGGCGCGGGCGGGCAGCACGTCAACAAGACCGACTCGGCCGTGCGCATCACCCACTTGCCCACCGGCGTGGTCGTGACCTCCTCGGAAAAGTCGCAGCACCAGAACCGCGCCCGGGCCATGAAGAACCTGAAGGCGCGCCTCTACGACATGCAGCGCGAGGCGCTCGACAGCGCCCGCTCCGAGGCCCGCAAGAGCCAGGTCGGCAGCGGCGATCGTTCGGAACGCATCCGCACCTACAACTTCCCGCAGGGCCGGGTGACCGACCACCGGATCAACCTGACGCTCTACAATCTGGCCCGGATCATCGAAGGGGACAGCCTGGACGACGTGATCAACCCGCTGATCGCTGAGGACCAGGCCGAGCGCCTGGCCAGCCTCGAGGAAAGCTTCGGCTAATGTCCTGGACCCGGACCTACGACGAGGACGAGCCCCAGCGGGTCAACAAGTGGCTGGCCCAGAGCGGCGTCTGCTCGCGCCGCGAAGCCGAACAGCTGATCTCCGACGGCCTGGTCTCGATCGACGGCGAGGTCGTGGAGGACGTCGGCCGCAAGATCCTGCCCGGCCAGACCCTGGTGCTGGCCGACCGCGCCACGGCGCAGCTGGAATCGACCTTCACCTACATGATCCACAAGCCGGTGGGCGTGGTCTCGGCCCAGCCGGACCCCGGCCAGGTTCCGGCCGCGCGCCTGCTGACCCGCCAGAACATCTGGGGCGGCGTACCCGCGCCGATCCCGCAGTCGGGCGACCTGCTGCCGCCGATCGGCCGCCTGGACAAGGACTCGCGCGGCCTCTTGCTGTTGTCCCAGGACGGCGTCGTGGCCAAGGCCGTGATCGGCCCGCAGTCGGATCTCGAGAAAGAATACCGGGTCGCCGTGATGGGCGAGCTGACCGAGGAGAAGCTGGAGCTCCTCCGCTTCGGCCTGGAGCTGGATGGCCGCGAACTGCGTCCGGCCGAGGTCGAGGTCATTTCCGACCAGCGCCTGCGCATCGTCCTTCGCGAAGGCCGCAACCGCCAGATCCGCCGGATGTGCGAACTGGTCGAGCTGAAGGTCGTCGACCTGTTCCGCGTCCGCATCGGCCCGCTGACCCTGGGCGAAATGCCCGAAGGCCGCTGGCGTCCGCTGACCAGCGAAGAGCGCGCGGCGCTGATCTCGGGCTAGGGCCACTTCCCAAAATCGGCGCCACGCCTATCCTCACGCCACTCGCCGTGAGGTCGCAATGAGCAACGACAATCGTAGACGGGCGTTGGGCGAGGTCGTCTCCCTCGAAGCCTGGCACGACGCCTTCTCGAAGGCCGACAAGAAGGTCGACCTCTGCGTGGATGTCGCCTTCCTGAGTGGACGCCTCGGCGGCGAGGCCGAGTCGGAGGTCTGGTTCGTGCTGCAACTGCGGCAGGCCGAGATCGTCGTGGTCATCCCGCCCACCGAACCGGCCAAGGTCGACACCGCCTCGGTCTCGCGCGACGCGCCGCAGATCGAGACAAAGCTCAGCCGTGACCAGACGATCAAGAAGAAGGCCAAGGCGAAGGTCTCCAGCAAGGCCAAGCTGGGCGTGGCCAGCCTCAAGGCCGAAGTCGGCGCCGAGGCCGAGGCGGGGCTGGAGGCCGATGAGCGAACCCGCATCGCCGTGGTCGAGGCCATCAAGAGCATGCGCCTGCTGCACAGCCTGGGCGGCGATGGCCATCACCGCTGGACCGTGTCGACCGCCGACGAAGCGCCGCTGAACGGCCGCCCCTGGGACGCGGTCAAGGCCCCGCGGCTGAAGGTGGTGGATCAACGGTCCGACCGCACCAAGGGGCTGCCGCCCTCGGTCCAGGTCGAGGTGCGATGTCGCCGGGAAGACCTGGTGATCTCGGACATCCAGCTAAAGGACATCAAGGGCCTGGGCGACAAGCTGCGGCGCGACAACCAGCGCAATAAACAGGCCGCCGCCGAGGCGGTGATCCGCACGCGCCTGTTCGAGGAAGGCCTGCTGGCCGGCGACAGCGACGACCGCTACGCGCTCATCACCCTGGCGTCCGTCACCGCCGAGAGCAACTGACATGGCCAAGCCGCCGCACTGGCTGGACGGCGTGGCCAAGGTGCTGCGCGCCGAGACGGACAACCTGCGGGAACTGGCCAAGCTCGGCGGCGTCGACCCGCGCACGGCGTATGTCGGGACGCGGTTGGACGGGACGGACTTGAGGGGGCAGGATCTGCGGGGGATGGTGTTCACGGACCTCGATCTCTCGCGCGTGAAGCACGATGCGCGGACGCGGATCGATCCGGAGCAATTGCCGGTCGAAGGCCCACCGATCCTGGTGCTGTCGTCGCGGCTGGATCTGGTCGACGCGGAACGGCGGCTGGGGGCACTGTCGCCACGGCTGTTTGGGCCGAAGCAGGTCTACGCGTTCTTCGACAGCGTACGGGTCGGCTATCCGGCGATCGCACTGGCCTTCGAGGCTGAAACGGAGCTAGCCGAGGAGGCTCTGAACTCCATCGGCAAGGACGGCCTACCCTGGGCGCTGATCGTCCAAGCGCGAGACCCCGTCCGCTGGCTTACGCGCTGGCCGGATTTGGTGTCGGAACGCTATGCGTTCTTCACGCAAGAGTTCGGCCTCGGGAAAGCCAAGAGAGCTTCGAGCATCGCCGTGGAAACCCGGTCCCTCTGCCATCTACTGACGGAAAACTGGGAAGAGCTAATGGCCCGCGAGGGGCCGCCCACGCTGTTCATGCGAGCGCAAGGCGTCGGCCCACGACCGATCCTCGACGCAGGCGCGCAGCTCTTCGATCGACTTTGGCGGGAGGAGCTACACCTATGCCGCCTGCGCTTGGCCTTTGTTCCAGGAGAAATGGAGGCGACAGAGACGCTCGGCCTGAACGCGCTGTTCGACTGGGACGTCAACCTGCTGAGATCGTCGCCATCCACCGTCAGTGCATTCGTTGATCTCGGTGACGCCCTTCTACCCGAGAGATTCATAGATAACTATTCGCGGCACGCACTGAGCGCGCTGCAAAATATATCTCCTTTGGGCGATGGATCTCGCATTTTCGTTGGCGTGTCCGGAGCGAGACTACCTGTCGCGGACATTTCGCTTTCGCCACCGAAGCCACCAGCCGCGATAGCGGACCCTGCCAAGCTCAAAGCCTTCGATTTCGCCTCTGTGACCGAAATCCTGATCAGCCAATGGGCCGATGTCGCCACCGTTGTAAACGATCTCAATAGGACAGGAGAGTTTTGGGTCAACGCTCGCGACGTCCTCGGCGTCGGCGACGAAAAGGTCGTCACGATCTGGAGCCTGCTAGCCACGCAGATGCGGCGCTTCAGGTCGCAGCCTGTGGGCGAGGCGCGGCAAGTCTATCTTCAACTGATCATCCGGGCGGCGGCGCGACGCAGCGGCGCCGTGGGCCAGTGGCTGGACCCGCTGATAGACCAAGCCTCTGTGATCCGGATCGAGGATTTGCGCTTCGGCCTTGGCTGGGCAACCTTCAAGGCTAACCTGCTGGCCGATGACGCGGCTTACATCCAGTTAGGCGTCGAGATCGCGCCCGAGGGGCCCACGCTGACTCCCCTCTCTGCCAAAGGCGCGCCTTTCGTATCCTAACCCTTCGCCGGCTTCCGCCGCCTCGGCACGCGGACCACGGCCTCGCCGTCCATGATCAGGTCCTCGCCGACATAGCCGGCGCAGCGCAGGGTCACGCGGGCGCTAACCTCGTCGACAGCGGCCACGGTGACGCGCGCGGTGACAACGTCGCCGATCCGGACCGGACGATGGAACGCCAGGGTCTGGGACAGGTAGATCGCGCCGGCGCCGGGCAGGATGGTGCCGACTACCGCCGAGCCGAACGACGCCGACAGCAGGCCGTGGGCGATGCGGCCGCGATAGGCGGTCTTGGACGCGAAGGCCTCGTCCATGTGCACGGGATTGAAGTCGTCCGAGGCCTCGGCGAACTGGCCGATGCGCTCTTCGGTGACGGTGACGTGCTTTTCGGCGACCATCCCGACGGAAAGCTCTTCCAGGATGTAGCCGCCCGAGGCGTGAGGTCCGATCATGACGCGGCGTTAGCGGTCATCGGCCGTCATGGCTAGCAAAAACGCGCCGTGGGCGGATCGCCGACCGCCTAGGGCCGAGGTTTGGCGTAGGGGATGAAGGCGTTCAGGCTGACCGAACCATGGCTGAAGCTCATCGCCGGATCGAACAGGTTCAGGATGTCCATCCGGCACAGCTGCGAGCCGCTGGTGCGCGAGATCAGCGCGGTGTCGCGGTCCAGGAATTCGGCCCCGACGGGTCGGTTCACATACAGCGCGCCGCCCGGCATGCGGTACACGATCGCCGTCTTGTCGATGACCTTCACCGACTCGATCGAGCGCTGGTTGATGCAGTCCACCGGCGCGCCAGCGGTGCGGCCCTCCAACATCCCGGCCAGCTCGGCCTCCGGCGCGAGGCGCGGTTTGTCGCTGGCGAAGGCGGCGGTGGACGCCGTCAGGACGGCCAGGGCCGTCAATCCGTGAAGAACCTCGCGCATTTCGGTCTCCCTACTCCGCGGCCACCTTCGTCGCGTCCTTGGCCTGCAGTTCGGCGGCCTTCTTTTCGACGAGCTCGACGATGTGGTCGATCATGCCTTCGTTGGACTGCTTGTGGTCGGGCTTGCCGGCCATATAGACCATGCCCGCCCCGGCCCCGCCGCCCGTGAAGCCGATATCGGTCATCAGGGCCTCGCCCGGACCGTTGACGACGCAGCCGATGATCGACAGCGACATCGGCGTCGAGATGTGGGCCAGCCGCCCTTCAAGGGCCTCGACGGTCTTGATGACGTTGAAGCCCTGACGGGCGCACGACGGGCAGGCGATGATGTTGACGCCGCGGTGGCGCAGGCCCAGCGACTTCAGGATGTCGAAGCCGACCTTGATCTCTTCGACGGGATCGGCGGCCAGGCTGACCCGGATGGTGTCGCCAATGCCGGCCCACAGCATCGAGCCGATGCCGATCGAGGACTTCACCGTGCCGGTGCGCAAGGCTCCGGCCTCGGTGACGCCCAGGTGCAGCGGGCAGTCGATGGCCTCGGCCAGTTGGTAGTAGGCGGCCACGGTCATGAACGGGTCGGACGCCTTCACCGAGATCTTGAACTCGTGGAAGTCGTGGTCCTGCAGGATACGGGCGTGGTTCAGGGCGCTCTCGACCATCGCCTCGGGGCACGGCTCGCCGTACTTCTCGAGGAGTTCGCGTTCGAGGGAGCCGGCGTTGACGCCGATGCGCATCGAACAGCCGTGGTCGCGGGCCGCCTGGATGACTTCGCGGACCCGGTCGGGCGAGCCGATATTGCCCGGATTGATCCGCAGGCAGGCCGCGCCCGCCTGGGCCGCCTCGATGCCGCGCTTGTAGTGGAAGTGGATGTCGGCCACGAGCGGGACCTTGGCCTCGCGGGCGATGGTCTTGAACGCGGCCGTGCTGTCGGTGTCGGGGCAGCTGACGCGGACGATGTCGGCGCCGGCCTCTTCCAGCTGACGGATCTGCTCCAGCGTCGCGGCGGCGTCGCTGGTCAGGGTGTTGGTCATCGACTGGACGGTGATCGGCGCGTCGCCGCCCACCTCGACATTGCCGACGCGGATCTTGCGCGATTGCCGGCGCGTGATCATGCGCCAGGGACGGACGTGCGTGTGGTCTGCGGCCATGGCGCTAATCTAGAGACTCTCGGGGGCGAACCCAAGGCGGACTTGCGATTTCCTGGAAGGCCTAGCGGGCCGGACCGGCCGGCTTGGCGACCGTCGCGCCCACCGCCGTCGGCGCGGGCGGCGGCGGAGCGGCCGGGACCAGCTTGGACACCGGCGTCTGGAGCGAAGCCAGGCGACCGGTCAGGCGGCCGTTGTAATAGACCTCGAACAGCGCCGGCTCGACGACGTCGATGATCAGGCCAGGCGTCGGCGGCGGACGATAGGCCTCGCCGGCCGAAAGCCAGCGGGTCATGTGGATCGTGCCGTCCGCGCGACGCACGGTGAAGGCGCCGGCCTTGCGGGCCTGCAGGACCACGCCCACGCCTTCGCCGGGACCCACGCCCAGCATCTGGCCCTTGGGCTTGAACGGCGAGCCGATCGTGACCTGGTTGGCCGGATCGAGGGCCGCGAGCCTGGCGTCGGCTTCGGCGCGCGCCTTGGCGGCGGCGTTGGCGGCGTCGACCGAACCGCCGTTGGCGGCGGCGTCGTCGAGGCCGGGGGTCTTGTAGGGCTCGGGCGTGGTCGATTCGACCGGGGCCGGCAGCGGCGCGCCCAGGGCGACCTGGTTGTTGCCCGCATGGGCGGCGACCTGGGACGACGACGCGCTGGTGGCGGGCGCCACCTGCGGCGGGGGCTCGTCCTTGGCGATGGCGCGCTGGGCGACGTTCCACAGCAGGATCGCGCCGACCACCAGCACGCCGCCGGCGAAGATCATGGCCAGGCGCGGATCGCGCTCGCGATGCACGCCGATCGGCTCGCGCAGTTCGACGCCCTCGTCGGGCGCGTCGGTCTTGAAGCGGGCCACGGCGGCCTCGCCGTCCAGCCCCATCAGGCCGGCATAGGCGCGGACATAGCCGATGGTGAAGGGACGCGAGGGCAGATCCTCGAGACGCATGTCCTCCAGGGCCTCGATATAGCTCTGGCGGATGCGGGTGCCGTCGGCCACGTCCTGGGTGGTCATGCCGCGGAATTCGCGCGCGGCCTTCAGGGCCAGACCGATGTCGGCCCCTTCATCCAGAGAAGGTTGGGCGACCGCGACCGGAACATCGTCCGTGTCGGCGTCGGAGACGAGATGCAGACGTCTCACGTTGCCCGTATCCAGCGGCATACTAACCAACAGCCCCCGAAAATTCGCGCCACGCGCGAAGCGCGGCACTCCCCCCCACTCCGCGACGCGCGAAGTTGTAATCCATATTGTGGATATCAAACTAAGTAGCCGGATTCAATGCACAAATAGTGACGCTTGTCCGATCGGACAAGCTTGACTACACGGCGACGTAAAGCTTGCGGGCCAGCGTCTCGATCTCGCCGCGCAGCGACCCGCCGGCGCCCTTCAGCAAGGCCTCGACATTGCGCCGGGCGGCCTCGCGATCCAGGGACAGGACCATCTGCTTGACCGGGCCAATGCCGGCCGGCGGCATCGACAGGGCCTCGAAACCCAAGGCCACAAGGGCGAAGGCCTCCAGCGGACGCCCGGCCATCTCGCCACAGACCGAGACCGGCGTGCCGGTGTCGGCGCAGGCCTGCTGGATGGTCTTCAGCGCGCGCAGGGCGGCCGGCGACAGCGGGTCGTAGCGGTCCGACACCTTCGGATTGCCCCGGTCGGCGGCGAACATGTACTGCATCAGGTCGTTGGTGCCGACCGAAACGAAGTCGGTCATCGGCAACAACGCGTCCAAATGCCACAGCAGCGACGGGGCCTCGATCATCGCCCCGACGTCCAGGCGCGACGGCGCGGCGCGGCCACGCTTCAGGGCCCAGGCGACTTCCTGGTCGACGAACGAGCGCGCGGCGCGGAACTCGTCGACATTGGCCACCAGCGGGAACATCACCTTCAGCGGGCGACCGGCGGCGGCCTTGACCAGGGCGCGGATCTGCATGCGCAGCAGGGCCGGACGGTCCAGGCCCATGCGCACGGCGCGCCAGCCCAGAGCCGGATTGTCCTCGCGCTCCAGCTCCATGTACGGCAGCAGCTTGTCGCCGCCGAGGTCGAGCGTGCGGAAGGTCACCGGCATGCCGTCGGCGGCCTCCAGCACCTTCTCGTAGAGCGCCGTCTGGGCCTCCAGCCGCGGCAGCTCCTCGGCCACCATGAACTGGAATTCGGTGCGGAACAGGCCGATGCCCTCCGCCCCGGTCTCGGCCAGGATGTCCAGATCGACGGCCAGGCCGGCGTTCATCAACAGCGTGATCTTGGCGCCGTCCTTGGTGATCGGCGGCGTGTCGCGCAGACGGGCGAACTCGGCCTTGCGTTGGGCGCGGACCTCCATCCGGACCTTCAGCGCCTTCACCACGTCCGAGCGCGGACGCAGCCACGCCTCCTGCGTCTCGCCGTCGACGACCACCGGGTCGCCTTCGTTGACCCGGTCGCGCAGGCCGGCCAGGCGGCCAACGCAGGGGATGTCCAAGGCGCGGGCCACGATGCCGGCGTGGCTGGCGGCGCTGCCCTCCTCGAGCAGGATGCCCTTCAGCTTGGTCCGGTCGTACTCCAGCAGGTCGGCCGGCCCCAGGTTCCGGGCGATCAGGATGGCGTCGTCGGGCAGCTGGCGCACGGCGTGCACGTCGCCCGACAGGTGGCGCAGCAGCCGGTCGTTCAGGTCTTCCAAGTCGTGCAGGCGCTCGCGCAGATAGGGGTCGCGAGCCTGGCCCAGGCGGGCGCGGTGCTCGGAGCGCACGCGCTCGACAGCCGCCTCGGCGGTCAGGCCCGAGCGCACGGCTTCCTGCAGCGACCGGTTCCAGCCCCGGTCGTGGGCGAACATCCGGTAGGTCTCCAGCACCTCGTAAGAGGCGCCTACCAGGCCGTGCTGGCCGTCCAGCATCTCGTCGATCTGGGTCTGCAACTGCTCGATGGCGTAGGTGAGGCGCGCCTCTTCGGCGAGCGCGTCGTCGGACAGCAGGGTCTCGGGGACCACCGGCTGCTCGTGCAGTACGGCCACGCCGTACGCCAGGCCTTCGGCGAAGCGCGAACCCTTCAGCCGCTCCGGCTTGTGCGGCGCCAGCTCGACGTCCTTGAGCTCGTCGGCGCCCAGGAGTTCGCTGGAGCTGACCATCTCGGCCAGCACCATGGCGATGATCTGGAGGTCCTCGACCTCCTCTTCGTCATAGTTGCGCTCGGTGCGGTTCTGGACGACCAGCACGCCGATGGCGCGGCCGCCGCGCAGCAGCGGCACGGCGAGGAAGGCGTGGTAGGGATCTTCGCCCGTTTCCGGACGGTACGAGAACTGCGGGTGGCTGGCGGCGTCGGACAGGTTCAGCGGCCGGCCCAGGCGCATGGTCTCGCCGACCAGGCCTTCGCCCGGCTTCAGTCGCGTGACGTGGACGGCTTCGCGGGCCAGACCTTCGGTGGCGAACAGTTCGAGATCGCCGGACGCGCGGCGCAGATAGATCGAGCAGACTTCGGCGACCATCGAGATGGCGATGGTGCGCACGACCATGTCGAGCTTGGCCTGGGCGGGACCGCCGCCGGCCATCGCCTCGCGAATCTGCCGAAGCAGGCTGCGTGGTCCTCGAACGGCCATGCCGGATGCCGCCATTTCGTCTGCGCGCGCTCCCTACCCCTGAAGAGATCTAGCCTAGCTTCAAGCGCCAGGGGTTAAAGACCCTTCGTACCTAGATGGGGGCTATAGCAGATTTCGCCCACGCGAAAGTCGCCGTGGACAACCGAACGTCGATTAGGTGTGAACGCGCGAAAAAGCGCCGCCCAGAATATCCGGGCGGCGCAGTCATGCTCGCTAGGGGAGGGATCGAAACTCTAGCGGCGATTGGCGGGGCCTAGCGGCGGTAGCCGTAGGCGTAGTTGTCGTGACGGCTGTCGTATTGCGTGGCGTAGCGGTCGTAACGGCGGCCATGGCTGTCGTAGGCGTAGCGGTTGTCGTTCGCGTAGCGGCCGTTGCTGTAGCGGTTGTCGTAGCCATGGCGATTGTCGCTGTAGCGGGGGGCGGTCCGGTACGACTGGCTGTAGCGACGGTCGTACTTGTCCTTGGCCGTCGTCGCGCCCAGGGCGGCGCCGGCGACCGCGCCGATGGCGACCGCATCGGTCTTGCCGTCGCCGATAGCCGCACCGGCGATGCCGCCGATCAGGGCGCCGACGATGGCGCGATTGGTCTTCTCGCCAGCGAAGGCGGTCGAGGCGGGGACGACCATCGCGCCGGTGATGGCGACGGCGATGACGGTCTTGGTGAACTTGCCGATGGTCTTCATGGCAGGGCTCCTGTTTCAGAAGCGTCGCCCCCTTTCCCGAAGATGAGATTGGGCGGCGCTGTTGAGGACTGTTCTAGAGCCCCGCGCCTGAACCTGATTTGAACCGCCGTGTTCAGGTTCGCGTCATGTTGAAAAATCTTTCGCCGGCCGATGCAGCCGCACCGACCACAGCACCCCGGCCAGCATCAGCACGATCGCCGCCGTCTCCAGGCCGCGAGGCCAGCGGCCTTCATGTAGAAACCCGTAGAGCAGTGCGAATAGGGTCTCGAACACGATCAGTTGGCCCGAGAGGCTGAGCGGCAGCAGGCGGCTGGCGGCGTTCCACAGGCCGTTGCCGATCACCGAGGCGCCGATCGCGACCGCGAAGCTGACCGTCCAGAACCAGCCCCAGGCCGCCGGCGCATGGAGCTTGCCGCCCAGCAGGAAGGCCGGGATCACCAGCAGCAGCGACAGCAGCCCGGTCGCCAGGCCGGTCAGCAACGACCACTCGTGACTGTTGAACTTCGGCGTCGCGGCGAGGCGCCGGGCGTTCCAGACGGCGTAGGCGGTCCACATGGCGAGCGCCAGGGTCGCGCCGAGTACGCCCACCACTTGGCGCCCGATCCCGACGCCCCGGCTTTCGGTGAAGACCGACACGTTGATGCAGGCCCCGCCGGCCACCACCAGCAAGAGCGGCAGAGCCAGCCGGCGCAAAGGCACGCCCTCCCCCGGCTTCGCCCCGACCAGGGTCACGGTCACGGGCAACAGGCCGATGATCAGCGAGGCCAGGGCCACGCCCGCGCTCTGTACCGCGACCGACAGCCCGACATAGTAGATCAGGTTGCCCAGCAGGCTCAGCAGCACGAGATCGCGCCAGTCCCGCCCGTCCATCCTGGCCATCACGGCCTTCCAGCCCGGCGCCAGCAACACGGCCGAGGCCAGGCCGTAGGCGATGTAGCGGCCGGCCGTCATCTGCAGCGGCGTGAAGGCGGCCAGCAGCTTCGGGGCCAGGAACACCCCGCCCCAGAAGGCGCCGGCCACCAGGCCGCACAGCAGGCCAAGAACGAGGTTGCGGGAGGAATTCATGTCCTCCGCTTAGCAGGCCGCACGGGCGACGGCTTTGGCGAAAACGCCCGAGGTTTTGGCGAAGGCTCCGGTTCAGCGCCGCTCGAACCGGCGCTCGCCCCAGAGCACGGCGGTGACCCGGCCGTCGGCGCCATGCTCGAACCGGAAGACCTCCGCCCCTGGCGCGCCCAGGCTGGAGGCGGCGAAGACGTTGGGCATGGCCGGCTTCAGATCGAAGGTGAGGACGCCCAAACGGGCAACCGCGCCCTGCCCTCGCGCCTCGATCTCCATCGGCCCCAGGCGGTCGCTGACATAGCGGCCGGCATAGGGCGTCAGGTCGGCGGCGGCGGGACGCCAGCTCCAGTCGCCGAAGACCGGATCGGCCAGGCTCTTGGCCGCCCGCTCCTCGCCGCGCTGGCGCTGCTGGGCCAGGGCGGCGGTCATCGCGGCGACCCGCGCGGCGACCCGCGCGGCGGTGTCGTCGGGCTTGGCCGGGTCGAGGCCGTCGAGGAAGACGCGCGTCAGGGCGCTGCTGAAGCCCAAGCCGGCCGTCTCACCATTGCCCAGCACCGCGATCCCGACGCCGTCGTTGGGCGCAATGGTCATCAGGGCGCCGTAGCCGGTGTAGCCGCCGCCGTGCGACAGCACCCGCCGGCCGCCATAGTCGCAGAGGTACCAGCCCAGGCCGTAGCCGCCGCAATCCAGCCCCTCGCGCATCGCCTTCATCGGCGCATTGGCGGTCTGGGCCAGGGCGAAGTCGGCCTCGGGCAGGCCCGGCGCCGCGCGGCGCAGGTTGGCGACCAGCCAGCGGTCCATGTCGACCGGCGTGGTGACGATACCGCCCGCGGCATGCATCAGGTCGTCGCTCTTCAGCGAGACGGCGACCCAGTGGGCGTCCTTGTCCAGCGCATAGCCGGTCGCCAGGCGGCCCTTCGGCGCGGCGGTGATGCGCATCGAGGTCTCGGTCAGACCCATCGGACCGAACACCCGCGCCTGCATCCAGGTCGGCAGCGTCTTGCCAGTCCGCGTCTCCAGCGCCGCCGCATAGACGAGGTAGCCCGTGTTCGCATAGCGGAAGCCCGGCTGACGGGCGGCCGACCAGGTCCCGAGCGTCCGGGGATAGTCGGCGGCCGGGATCGCGCGGATGAAGCCGGTGGTGAAGTTCAGGGTGTCGTTGGCGATGGGGGCCTCGTGCGCCATCCACGAGCGCAGGCGGATCTTGGCCAGGTCGCCCTCGCCCGGGATGGCCAGGCCCGGCCAGGCCTCGTCCAGGCGGGTGTCCAGCGCCATGACGCCGGTGCGGTCGAGGTCGGCGGCCAGCAGGCCCGTGTAGGCCTTGGTCATGCTGGCGATGTAGAACCACGTCCGGGCGCTCACCGGGGCCTTCGTCGCGATGTTCTGTCGGCCATAGGTCAGGATGCGGGGCGGCCCCGACGCCTGGCTGATCACGATCGCCAGGCCCGGCGGGGCCAGCGGATCGGCCATCACGCCGCGCGCGACCGCGTCCACCCGCGCCGCCGCGCGATCCAGGTCGGCCTTGGCAGCCCCTTGGGCGACGGGCGCGCTCCAGGCTGGAAGCGCCAGGGCCGAAAGCACGGCGGCGAAGGTCAGTCGGGCGAGGCTCATTGCGGCTCCTGTGGCGCGGGTCATGCCGCCCTACGGACCAGAAGCCGGACCTTCGATCTTGAACCGATGTCGGGATCGGCCAGCAGCCGCTTGAGTTCGGTGGTCGTCAGCCCGCTGGCCCAGCGGATGGCGCGCGCCATGTGGCTCTGGTCGGCGAAGCCCGCGCTCAGCGCCGCCTCGGCTGGCCGCTCGCGCCCGCTCACCATCAGGCCGATGGCCCGCGCGGTCATGGCGTGCAGCCGGTAAACGCTGGGCGGCATGCCGTACGCCCGGCGGAAGCGCAGCGACAGGTGTGTGCGATCGACCCCGACCTCGTCGGCGATCTCGCCGATCGCGCCGGGCGTATCACGCAAGGCCTCCCGGGCTCGCGACAGCCAGAGCGGCGGCGCCTCGACGCGCTCGGGTTCGGCCTGGGCGGTGACCGCCTCCAGGTCGGCGACCGTCTGGCCGGCGTCCAAAGCGCCCGCGCCCAGGGCGACGGCGCGGATCAGGTCCAGCAGGTCCCGCCGCGCCGGTTCGGCCAGGCGCCCCTCGCCCGACCGCACCTTGCCGTCATCGGCCGGCGGGCGCTTCAGCGAGAAGACCAGCGCGCCGGCGGGCCCGAACCGGTCGGCGTGCGCGTCCCCCGCCGCCTTGCCCAGCATCAGGCCCGGCGCCGCGAACACCTCGCCCGCCCCTCGCGCCTCAGCCAGTTCGCCGGCAAGGACGTAGGACAGCTCGTCCACGTCGTGCGTGTGCCGCGCCTGCACCAGCCCCGCCGGATAGAGGGTCAGGCAGGCCTGCGCCGCGCCCAGCGGACGACGGACGGTGCGCGGAAGCGAGGTCTCCATCCTGACCAGAGGCTTCGAACCCGGCCGTTCGGATGCAATCTGGCGGATGAAGAATTTGTCATGTGGGCGGCTCGTCCCGCCGCTACGCTTCCGCAAGATCGGTCGGGCGCAACGGATCGGGCGGAGACATCTTGCGGCCGTCACGGAGGTGCGGATGACCAAGGCGGCGCTTCAGCGCTATCAGGACCGGATGCGGCGGGTGCTGGATCACATCGACCAGCATCTCGATGAGGATCTGGATCTGGCGACGCTGAGCGGCGTGGCGGCGTTCTCTCCGCACCACTTCCATCGGCAGTTCGGGGCGATGTTCGGGGTCTCCGTCCATCGCTACGTACAGCTGGTCCGCCTGAAGCGGGCGTCCTATCGGCTGGCTTTTCGGGACGACGCGAGCGTCACCGAGATCGCCCTCGACGCCGGTTACGACGCCCCGGAGGCCTTCGCCCGCGCCTTTCGCCAGAGGGTCGGGCAATCGCCGTCGGGGTTCCGGAGGTCTCCCGACTGGGAGCCGTGGCAGGAGGCCTTCGGGCCGCTCATCCAAGCCAGGAGCCAGCTGATGCAGACCCCCTTCTCCGCCGCCGACGTCAAGATCGTCGACACCCCTGCCACCGCCGTCGCCACGATGCGCCATCACGGCGATCCCACCCGGATCGGCGACACCATCCAGAAGTTCATCGCCTGGCGCAGATCCACGGGCCTCAGCCCGAAGGTCAGCGCCACCTTCAACGTCTTCCACAGCGACCCGCGCGCCGAGGCGGCCGAGTTCCGGCTGGACCTCTGCGCGGCGACGCAGCGCCCGATCGCGGCCAATGATGAGGGCGTGTTCGCCGACGAGATCCCCGGCGGGCGCTGCGCGGTGCTACGGGTGATCGGTGGGGGCGATGATCTCGAGCCGGCGGCCCTGTTCCTCTATCGCGACTGGCTGCCGGACAGCGGCGAGGAGGCCCGCGACTTCCCGCTCTACTGCCGGCGCGTCAGCTTCTTCCCCGACGTGGCCGAGCACGAGGCGGTGACGGACCTCTATCTGCCGCTACGCTAGCGGCGTGCGCGCCAGGCGCCCGGGGTGACGCCCAGGACCGCCTTCATGCGCTTCGTGAGCCCGCTCTGGTCGCCGTGGCCAGTGCGGGCTGCGATCTGTGCGATGGAGAGGCTGCTGTCCGACAGCAGCCGTTGGGCCGCGCGCAGGCGAGCGTCCGACAAGGCCGCGTGCGGGGTGGTTCCGTAAACCTCCGAGAACCGCGCGAAGAACCGGCTCTGGCTCATCCCCGCCTCGGCGGCCAGATCGCGGACGGTCAAGGGCTGGTCGTAGCGGGCCTCGATCATCGCGACGGCGCGGGCCAGGCGTGGATCGACGCTGATCGGCGCCGCCGACAGGCCGCGCAGCAGCAGGGGCGTCCAGAGACTTGCGACACCGGTCTCGATCGCGCCGGGCGCTTCGCCGGCCAGATACTCCAGCAGGCCGCGCACCCCGCCGGTCACCGGAGCGAACGGCCGCTCGCGCAGGCGCTCGAACGGCCGCATCAGCGCCCCGCCGATATCGGCCACCACGAACAGGTTCTCGCCCGAGGCGGCGAAGGCGTGGCGGGCGCCGGGCGGGACCACCGCCGCGCGGCCCGGATCGACCCGGCCGCCCTTGCCGTCGATCTCCATCTCCAGCACGCCCCGGCGCGGCAGGACGATCTGGTCGAAGTCATGGGCGTGCGGCGGCGCGTCCTCGCCATAGCGGCGGAACGAGAGCTCGGCGGGGGCGGTCAGGTCGTGGCCCATGACCCCCAGTATAGCGAAGTCAGCCGTGCCCCGGCAGGGCCAGGGGCTCATCCGCATCCGCCACCAACCGACGGGCCTGCTCCAGCGCCGCGTCGATGTCGCTCTCGATGAACTCGACCTCCAGGTCGGTCAGGGGATGCGGCGCGGCGATGACGTTGCGGAGATAGGCGCGCTTTTCCGGCTCGGTCATGGTCCACCAGCCGACGGTGTGGCCTTCCTCGATGACCGCGTCGCCCATGGCCAGCAGGTCGTCGGTGTCGAAGATCGGCTGGCCGGGCTTTTCCGGGAACCACTGGCCGTCGTCCGGCAGGGCCTGGTCCAGCTGGTTCAGCAGGGCCGCCAGCCAAGGGCTGATCAGCAGCGGCTTCTCGTAGCCATCGCCGAACTTGGCGCGCAGCAGCAGGTCGTAGAGCAGGTCCAGGCCCGCATCACCATGGAAGGTGACGGTCTTGGCGGCAGGATCGAACTTAAAGACGTCGGACATGGGTCTCTCGGAAGCTGGAACGCTCCCATAACGCCGTAAGGCGACGTTTTGGCAACGGCGGAGCGTCCCCCCAGACGCTCCGCCACCAACTCTCCTAGAGTTGGTCCAGGCCGTACACCGCGTGCAGGGCGCGAACGGCCAGCTCGGTGTAGGCGGCGTCGATCAGCACGCTGATCTTGATCTCCGAGGTCGAGATGACCTGGATGTTGATGTTCTTCTCGGCCAGGGCCTGGAACATCGATTGGGCGACGCCGGCGTGCGAGCGCATGCCCACGCCGATCACCGACACCTTGGAGACGTCCTCGTCGACGGCGACGTCCTCGAAGCCGATTTCCTTCTGGGCGGCGCGGACGATCTCGACGGCGCGAGCGGCGTCACGCTTGCCGACCGTGAACTCCATGTTGGCGGTGTCGGCGCTGCGAGCGCGCGACTGCACGATCATGTCGACGTTCACATTGGCGTCGGCCAGACGACCGAAGATCTGCGAGGACACGCCCGGATGGTCGGGCAGACCCAGCAGGGTGATCTTGGCTTCGTCGCGGCTGTAGGCGACGCCCGAGACGATGCGCTTTTCCATGATTTCTTCCTCGTCGCAGACGATCGTACCTTGGCCGGGGGCTTCGCCCGGCTCGACGAAACTCGACAGCACCCGCACCGGGACGCGATGGGCCATGGCCATCTCGACCGAACGGGTCTGCAGCACCTTGGCCCCAAGCGAGGCCATTTCAAGCATCTCTTCGTAGCTGATCTTGGCCAGGCGCTTGGCCTTGCTCTCGATCCGCGGGTCGGTCGTGTAGACGCCGTCCACGTCCGTATAGATGTCGCAAGCGCCCTTCACGGCGGCGGCGATGGCCACGGCGGAGGTGTCCGAACCGCCCCGGCCCAACGTGGTGATGCGCTGCTTGGGGGTCACGCCCTGGAAGCCGGCGATGACGGCGATCTCGCCGTTCGCGAAGCACTCTTCCAGGTTCTCCGGCGGGATGTCGTCGATCCGGGCGCTGCCGTGGGCCTCGCTGGTGATGATCGGCACCTGCCAGCCCAGGAACGAGCGGGCCTTGTGGCCCATGTTGCGCAGGGTCATGGCCAGCAGACCGGCCGTGACCTGTTCGCCCGAGGCGACGACGGCGTCGTACTCGTCGTCCGATTCCGGAAGACCTTGCGCGGCGCGGCCGGCGCCGTCGGTCCAGGCGACCAGCTCGTTGGTCTTGCCCGACATGGCCGACACGACCACCGCCACCTGCTTGCCCGTCGCGACCTCGGCGGCGACCAGACGCGCCACCCGACGGATGCGCTCCAGGTCGGCCACCGACGTGCCGCCGAACTTCATCACCAGACGTGACACGTCTCTGGTACCTCGACACTTGGTTATTTCTTGCGCCCGCGCGGCCGGATCGCTCCCCCTCGCGCAAGCTCGGGCCTTCTAGCGGCCGGAAAGCGCAACGGCAATGTCGCGGATGTGTCTTTTTTCTCCGGTCGTGGCGCGAAAAACTCCGCGTGGTAGACAGACCACATGAGTGAAGCCGCTTCCGCAACGCCCTCCTGGAGTATCGACCCGGCCGACGTGGCCCGGTTCTCGGCCATCGCCGCCGAGTGGTGGGATCCGCGCGGCAAGTTCGCGCCGCTGCACGTGTTCAATCCCTGCCGCCTGGCCTTCATTCGCGAGCAGGCCCTGGTGCGCTTCGGCCGCGACGCCGCCGCCCGCGCGCCCTTCGAGGGCCTCACCCTGCTGGACATCGGTTGCGGCGGCGGCCTGCTGAGCGAGCCGATGGCGCGCCTGGGCTTCACGGTCACGGCCGTCGACGCCTCCGAGAAGAACATCAAGACCGCCGCCACCCACGCGGCAGAGCAAGGGCTCTCGATCGGCTACCGGCCCGCCACCGCCGAGCAACTGCTGGCCGAAGGCGCGGGCCCGTTCGACGTGGTGCTGACCATGGAGGTCATCGAGCACGTCGCCGATCCCGGCGAATTCCTGCGCACCTGCTCCAAGCTGCTGAAGCCCGGCGGCCTGATGATCGTCGCCACCCTGAACCGCACGCTGAAGGCCCTGGCCCTGGCCAAGATCGGCGCCGAATACATCCTGCGCTGGGTGCCGCCCGGCACGCACGACTGGAACCAGTTCCTCAAGCCCGAGGAGCTGCGCGCCTTCCTGGCCGGCGAGCCCGTCGAGATGCAGGGGCCGTTCGGCGTGGCCTACAACCCGCTGACCGGCCGCTGGAGCCGGTCCGACGACGTCGACATCAACTACATGATGACCGTCACCAAGGGTTGAAACGGCGCAGATTCGGGAACTTCGCCCCTGCCGAGGCTTTTCGTCTCCGCAGGGACTTGCACCCGGATTGGCGACCCAACTGTCGGGGGTCGGCCGTCGATCCGTTCTAGAGGGAACGGAGACACCACATGACTTCCAAGACCATGGCCGCCGTGCTGGCCGCCACGATGGCGTGCGGCGCGGTCGCTCCCGCCTTCGCCCAGGACTCGGCCTACCAGCAGAGCCTGCGCAACTACGACAACCAGCGCTCCAACTACTATGAGCGGGTGAGCGAGTATCAGTCGCGCCAGGAAGCCTACGAGCGCGACCGGGCCAACTATGTCCGCACCCGGGACGACTACGACCGTCGCTACGGTCGCGGCGCCTATGACCGCCGCAATCCCAGCTATGCCGAGCGCTATCGGGTCGCCCAATACCGCGACAGCGCCGCCTACTATGCCGAGCAGGCCGATTTCGAACGGGCCCGCGCCACGTACGAGCGCGCCCGCTACGACTATGACCGCCGCAACGGCGACGGCGCCTATGACCGCCGCCACCCGTCCGAGGCCGACCGCTTCCGCGTGAGCGGCGCCAGCTATGTCAGCGGCTACGACGCCAATCGCGACCAGTGGGAACGCGACCGCAGCCGCTATCTGTCCGCGCGTGACGAGTATGACCGTCGTCGCGGCGTCGGCAGCTACGACCGTCGCTATCCCGGCGAGGCCAGCCGCTATTCGGCGCCCTATGCCGGCGCCTACAGCATCGACACCAGCGCCAATGTCGCCACCAGCAACTGCCGCCAGGACGCCAAGCGCAACGCCACGGTCGGCGGGGTGATCGGCGCGCTTGCGGGCGCAGCCCTCGGCTCGAACGTGGCCGCCCGCAACGCCCGTCCGGAAGGCACGGTGCTGGGCGCCCTGGTCGGCGCCGGCGTCGGCGCGGCCGTGGGCAACGCCTCGGCCAAATGCGACACGCGCGGCAACTACTACAGCTATGACCAGACCCAGCCCTATCGCTACAGCGACGGCCGCTACGCCGAAGCCAGCGAACGCTGCCGCCTGGCCCCCGCCCCGGCCGAGTACAACGGCCGCGTCGAGCAGCGCTATGTCCGCGTCTGCCCCGACGCCGACGGCCGCTATCGCATCGACGGCTGATTTCGAACGTAAGACCCAAGTCTGATGGTCGACTGGCCGACTTTTACGGCAACCGGCCGTCAGCTTGGGCGTTTACGACCCGAGGGATCATAACAAGAAAGTATCGGAGAGCTCGCCATGCGCGCCCGCCTGAAAGCCATCGTCCTGGCCACTGTCGTCGGTTTCACCGTCAGCAGCGTGGCCGTCACCGCCGCCGACGCCCAACAGCGTCGCGAACGGGTCCTGGTCTGTAACAAGTCCAAGGCCAAGAACGGCGCCATCATCGGCGGCCTCGGCGGCGCCCTGCTGGGCAACACCGTCGCGGCTCGCGGCAACAAGACCGAAGGCGCCCTGCTGGGCGGCGCGGTCGGGGCCGTGGCCGGTCACGAGATCGGCAAGAACAAGAAGAAGTGCCACTACGAGTACCGCTATCGCTAACGCCTAGCGTTTCGTAGGAGCCAAAGGGGCGCCGGATGCAGGTCCGGCGCCCTTTCTCGTGGGCGAAAGGTTGCGCGTCGGAAGCCGACCTCGCGTGCTTCCAGGATGTTGACGTTGGACACCGGGTCACCATCCGCTACAGCACTATCGAATAGAGTGACCTGAAAGGGCGACGACATGGCTTTGCTGGACGAGCTCAAGGCTGACCAACTCACAGCGCGCAAGCAGAGCGACCGCCTGAAGGCCGACGTGCTCACCACCTTGATCGGCGAAGCGACGCAGATCACGACCGAGGAATTCAAGCGCGGCGTGACGGAAGTCACCGACGAAAAGGTCGTCGCGACGGTCGCGAAGTTCTTGAAGAACACCAAGCTGACGCTGGATAACCTCGCGACCGAACGCGCGCGCCTGGTCGAAGCCGGCGGCGATGCGTCGAAGGTGGACGAGCGGACCAAGGCGGCCGAAACCGAACTGGCGATCCTGTCCTCGTATGGCCCAAAGCAGATGACGGAATCGGAACTGCGCGAAGCCATCGACGACTTCCGGGCCAAGAACCCCGGCGCCAATGTCGGGGCGATCATGGCCTACCTGAAGACCAGCTTCGGTGGTCAGTATGACGGCAAGACGGCCAGCGCGTTGGCCAAGGGGTAGATAGAGGCCGCCCGCCTCAGTTCACGTCCGTCTTCTTCGGCGCCGCTGGCGGCAGCGGCGCGACCTTAACCCCATCCTCGACCAGGGCTTTCACCTCGGTCGGGGAGGCCTGGCCGTAGATGCCGCGCTCCTCGGACTTGCCCTCGTGGATGGCGCGGGCCTCCTTGGCGAAGGCGTCGCCGACATAGTCGAAATTGTCCTCGACGTGCCGGCGGACCTCGCCCATGGCCGTCATCATCATCTCGCGCATCTTGGGATCGCCCCCAAAAGCCCCATTTGACGGCGCCGCGCGCTGGGCCTTCGTGCCGGCGACGGCGGGGGCCATGATCTGTTTGGTGACCCCGCGCGAGCCGCAGAGGGGGCACTCGACGAGGCCGCGACCAGCCTGGTCGTCATAGTCCGCCGACGAGCCGAACCAGCCCTCGAATTCGTGGGCCGCGTCGCACTGAAGCGCGTACTTGATCATGGAACTAAGGTGCGCGCTTTCAGGGGCCGACGAAAGGCCGGGCGTTCTTGAGGGCCGGGATCGCCGCCCGCGCCGCGAGGGCGGCGGGCAGGTCGAGGTCGGCCAACAGCACGCCGGGCTCATCGTGGTCAAGCTTGGCGATCACCTCGCCCCAGGGTCCGACGACGATCGAGCGGCCCCAGGTGCCGCGCCCGTCCTCGTGAACGCCGCCTTGCGCCGCCGCGATGACGAACGAGCCGGTCTCGATGGCGCGGGCGCGCAGCAGGATGTCCCAGTGCGCCTCGCCGGTCGGGCGCGTGAAGGCGGCCGGAACCGTCAGCACCGTCGCGCCGGCCAAGGCCAGGGCCCGATGCAGGGCCGGGAAGCGCATGTCGTAGCAGATCGACAGGCCGAAGCTGGCCAAGGGCGTCTCGACCACCACCGCCCGGTCGCCCGGCTCGTACGCGGAAGACTCACGCGCCGTCTCGCCAGTCGGCAGATCGACATCGAACATATGCAGCTTGTCGTAGGTGGCGACCACCGCGCCGGTCGGGTCGATCACGACCTGGCGGTTGGCGGCCTTGGCGCCGTCGTCCGCGCCCTCGCGCAGCACCAGGGCCGAGCCGATGTCGATCCAGGTCCCTGTCTCGGCGGCGATCTCCCGCAGGCCCTGGACCACCGGATCGTTCTCCAGCGACGTCAGGGACGGCAGCAGCTTGGTCCGGTCCTTCTGCACGACGTTGGTGCATTCCGGCGTCAAGACGAACTGGGCGCCGCCGGCGATGGCCTCGCGGACCAATGGCGCGACATGCTCCAGCGCCGCCGCGTGGGTCGCGGGCGTGCGCGTCTGGACGAGACCGACCCGCAAGCTCATGCGGCCAGCATCTGGTCCAGCTTGCCCTCGCGCTCGAGGGCCATCATGTCGTCGCAGCCGCCAATGTGCTGCTCGCCGACGAAGATCTGCGGGAAGGTCGTGCGGCCCGAACGCTGCATCATCTCCTGGCGCAGATTGGGGTCCATGCCGGCTTCCACCTCGGTGAAATCGGCGCCCTTGTCGTTCAGCAGGGCGACGGCGCGGGCGCAGTAGCCGCAGAAGGGGCGGGTGTAGATGGTGACGTGGGCCATGCTCTGACTCGATAGCGGTACGTCCTCATATAGGACGCGCCTGCATTTCTGTAACGCGGGCAACGACAGATAGCGTCACGGACGCCGCTCCCGCCGCCAGCAGAGCCCGCGCGCAGCCTTCGGCGGTAGCTCCCGTGGTCAACACGTCATCAACGAGAACGATCCGCCGCCCGACGACCTGCTTGCGCCTCGCGTCCGGGACGACAAAGGCCGCCGCGACGTTGCGCTTGCGGCCGACGGCGGACTTGCCGCCCTGGCTGGCGGTGTCGCGCTTCCGGATCAGGGCGTCGGGCAGGTAGATCAGGCCCGCCGACCGGGCCAGCGGCCGGGCGATCTCGGCGGCCTGGTTGTAGCGGCGGCTGAACATCCGGGTTCGGTGGATCGGAACGGGGACGACGGCGTCGGCTTCTTCCAGCAGCTCGCCCGCCGCCCGCGACAGCCAGCGCGCGAACAGGCCCGCCAGCTCCGGCTGGTCGGCGTGCTTCAGCTTCAGGACCAGATCCCGCGAGTGTTCGTCATAGACGCAGGCCGCCCTCGCCCGGGCGAAGGCGCGCGGCTTGGCCTGGCAGGTCGGGCAGCGCTCGATCGCCGCCTCGGCATAGGCCATGGCCAGGCCACAGCCGTCGCAGACCGGATCGTCCAGGAAGGTCACCCTGGCGAAGGCCGAGGCCGACAGCCCCCGGCTCAGGGCGGCCTCGCCATCCAGGCTGGACGGCGGCAGCAGGAGGTCCAGCAAGCCCCGCCCGAACGCCATCAGGTGCGGTCCGGCTTTCCATGTCGGTCCGAAATCGCCATGTTCCGCGCGCATGACCGCCTCGCCCCTGCTCTTCGACCGCAACCTGCACCGCGCCCGCCTCAACCGCGCCGCGCCTGACTTCGCCTCAGCCGACTTCCTGAAGGCCCGGACGGCCCAGGACGTGGTCATGCGGCTGGAGACAATCCTGCGTCGCTTTCCGGTCGCCGTCGACCTCGGAGCGAGAAACGGCCATTTTTTCAAAGCCTTGAGCGAGAGCGACGCGCGCCAGAACATCGACACGGTGATCGAGGCCGACCTCTCGGGGCGGATGCTTCAGGGCCGTGACACCCCTCGCGTGGTCGCCGACGAAGAGCGCCTGCCGTTCGGCGACGCGACCCTGGATCTCGTGGTCTCGACCCTGTCCCTGCACTGGACCAACGACCTGGTCGGCGCGCTGATCCAGATCCGCCGCGCCCTGCGGCCCGACGGCCTGTTCCTGGGCGCGATCTTCGGCGGAGCGACCTTGACCGAACTGCGTCAATGCCTGCTGGCCGCTGAGGCGGAGGTTTCAGACGGCGCCTCCATGCGGGTCTCGCCGTTCGCGGACGCCATCGACGCGGCGGGCCTGCTGCAGCGGGCAGGCTTCGCCCTGCCCGTCGCCGACGTCGATCGGGTGAAGGTGCGCTACAGCCATCCGATCAAGCTGCTGCACGACCTGCGCCGCATGGGCGAGACCAGCGTGCTGCTGGACCGCTCGCGCAAGCCGCTGAGCCGCAAGGTGCTGTTCCGGGCGATGGAGCTCTATGTCGAGCGCTTCGCCGAGCCCGACGGCAAGGTGCCGGCGACCTTCGAGATCGTCTCGGTCACCGGCTGGGCTCCGCACGACAGCCAGCAGAAGCCGCTGCGTCCGGGCTCGGCCAAGATGCGCCTGGCGGATGCGTTGGGGACGACGGAGGAGTCGGCGGGGGATAAACCCACGCCGTAAATCCCTCTCCCGCAAACGGAGAAGGAAAGGCGCAGTCTAGCTGCCGATGGCGGTCGAGGTCTTGTTGAAGGCGGTCTTGATGCCGTCGCCCAGCACCGTCAGGGCGCCGATCAGGGTGATGCTGATCAGCACCACGAGCACGCCGACTTCGACAGCCGTGGCGCCCGACTGGTCGGTCCAGAAGCTTTTCAGAGGACGTCGCGCAGCCACGCCACCAGCGGCTCGTCGGCCGGCGGCATCGGATAGTCCGTGAGCTTGTCCGGTTTTACCCATGCCAGCGCCTCGTGCTCCTTACGCGTCACTTGGCCTTCCCACCGACGCAATAAGTAGAGTGGCATCAGGAGATGAAAAGACTCGTAACTGTGGGACGCGAAAACGAACGGCGCGAGGCAGGCTTCCGCGACCTTGATGCCGAGCTCTTCTTGCAGTTCACGGATCAGACATTCTTCGGGAGTCTCGCCAAGCTCTACCTTGCCGCCCGGAAACTCCCATAGGCCCGCCAGTTGCTTGCCCTGCGGCCGCTGGCAGATCAGCACCCGGCCGTCGACATCGATGAGGGCGGCGGCGGCGACAAGGACGATGGGCTTGGTCATGAGGCCGGTTTGGCGTGGCATAGAGCCGATGGCAAGGGCCGCCCAACGCGTCGCCGCACGTCCGCCGCAATTACGCCTGTAACCTCCTCAAAACCACCTGGGAGGGACACCATGCACAAGACGCTCGCCACACTGGCCGCTGGCGCGATCCTGGTCGCCGCCGCGCCGGCCTTCGCCCAAGCCAGCAATCCCGAGGAGCCCGCCGTCCGCGCCGCGCTCGAGCACTACCTGGCCGGTCACGCCACCGGCGATCCCAAGGAATTCCGCCAGGCCTTCCACGACGACAGCCGCCTGATGTGGATCCGCGACAACGCCCTGATGCAGCGCTCCGACGACGAGTACATCGCCGGCGCCAACGGCAAGCCCGCCCCGGACGAGGCTCAGCGCAAGCGCTGGATCGAGTCGATCTCGATCACCGGCACGGCCGCCAGCGCCAAGATCGTGCTCGACTATCCCAACGCCGTGCTGACCGACTACATGCAGCTGTTGAAGACCCCCGAGGGCTGGAAGATCGTGCACAAGATCTTCGACGTGGCGCCCAAGGCGAAACCTTAGGGACCCAGGCATCTCTCCTCCCCCTCTGGGGGAGGGGGACCGCCGAACGGCGGTCGAGGGGCCAACCGAACGGTTCAGCCTCCGCTAGTCGGGCTCAGAACTCGCGCGAAATCCGCCAGCCACAGAGTGTGGGTCCATCTCACAGGGCCCCTCCACCAGCGTTCGCTGGTCCCCCTCCCCCGAGGGGGAGGAGAGATGCAAAAAGCCCCCGCGTCACGCTGTTCCTTGACTTTTGCACCGCAACATAAGATATGAGCCCCGCGCCCCATCGGCGCTATCGGTGCTCCAGCCGCGTGAGGGTCCTCCTTGGACCAGCCTGTCGAGCGCCCTGAAGAGCTTCTCATTAGAGAGCCCGTGCACGCGGGGCGCTCCCCCGACCGACTAGCCGAGGGGCCAGCCGTGCGAGGACGCATCGGCTGCATTCGGCGCATGATTAAGACAAACACTCGTGACTCAATTTTCTGACCTTGGCCTGGCCAAGCCGCTGCTGAAGGCGCTTGCTGAAAAGGGCTACAAGGAACCGACGCCGATCCAGGCCCAGGCCATTCCGGTGATCCTGCAGGGCAAGGACCTGCTGGGCATCGCCCAGACGGGCACCGGCAAGACCGCCGCCTTCGCTCTGCCGATCCTGCAGCGCCTGGCCGAAGACCGTAAGCCGGCCCCGCGCCGCGGCTTCCGCTGCCTGGTCCTGTCGCCGACCCGCGAACTGGCCACCCAGATCGCCGAGAACTTCAAGGCCTACGCCGTCCACATGGGCCTGTCGGTCCACACCATCTACGGCGGCGTGAAGTACGGCCCGCAGATGAAGGCCCTGGCCGGCGGCATCGACGTCCTGGTCGCCACCCCCGGCCGCCTGATGGACCACATGGCCGAGAAGTCGGCCAACGTCTCGAGCACGGAAATCTTCGTCCTCGACGAAGCCGACCAGATGCTGGACCTGGGCTTCGTGGTGCCGATCCGCAAGATCGCCAGCCAGCTGACCAAGAACCGCCAGAACCTGTTCTTCTCGGCCACCATGCCCAGCGAGATCGGCAAGCTGGCCGGCGAGCTGCTGAAGGATCCGGTGCAGGTCTCGGTCGCCCCGCAGGCCACCACGGTCGAGCGTATCGACCAGCGCGTCCTGTTCATCGAGGCTCAGCGCAAGCGTCCGCTGCTGGCCGAACTGTTCGCCGACAACAGCTTCTCGCGCACCATCGTCTTCACGCGCACCAAGCGTGGCGCCGACCGCGTGGCCAAGTACCTGAACGCCGCCGGCATCGAGGCCGCCTCGATCCACGGCGACAAGACGCAAGGCCAGCGCGAGCGCGCCCTCGCCGCCTTCAAGGCCGGTGAGATGCGGGCCCTGGTGGCCACCGACATCGCCGCGCGCGGCATCGACGTCAACGACGTCAGCCACGTCATCAACTACGAGCTGCCCAACGTGCCGGAGGCCTATGTCCACCGGATCGGCCGCACCGCCCGCAAGGGCAAGGACGGCATCGCCATCAGCTTCTGCGCCGATGACGAACGCAGCCTGCTGAAGGACATCCAGAAGGCTACCCGCCAGACGATCCCGACCTTCGACCGCCGCAACGACAAGCAGCTGGCGGCCGCCGCGGCCGTCGCCGACAAGCTGGTCCCGGCCGAGAAGTACGTCGATCCGCGCCGCGCCGACCCGCGCAACGACGTGCCGTCGGAACTGCGCCGCAAGCGCCCCCGCAACCGCAATGGCGCCAACGGCGGCAATGGCGGCGGCGGGCGCTCCGAGGGCGGACAGAAGGCTCAAGGTCGCGGTCAGGGCCAGGGTCGCGGTCCCGGCAAGCCGGGCCAGAAGTCCGGCTCCGCCCAAAACGAGTTCCGTGGTCCCAAGCGTCCGGCCGCCCCGGCCGAGAAGCGCTGGTCCCCCATCGACTAATCTCAAATAAAACAAATGGTTGTATCCGGAGGCCCGAAAGGGTCTCCGGCGCCGCTTTGTGCGGCGTTTCGTTACGGTGACGCTTGTCTCCGCCTTCGCTATGGGTTCACCATAACTTAGGTCCGGTCGTCTGACCGGTAGGGGGACCGAAGGAATGGGCGAGGGCAAGGCTCGAGCCGCGCCTGTGATTACCAGAATCGCCGGCGGCGAGATGGCCGGCCATGTCCGCACGTTTGACTGGTCCAGCACCCCTCTAGGCGCGCGGGACGCGTGGTCACCCAGCCTGCGAATGGTCGTGGACATGATCCTGGCCACCAACTTCCCGATGGCGGTGCGGTGGGGTCCAGAGCTGATCCTGATCTACAACGACGCCTACGCCCCCGCCCTGCACGACCGGCATCCCGACGCGCTGGGCATGAGCTTCAAGAACGCTTCCGCCGAGCTCCAGGCCTCGTTGCGCCGGGTGCACGAGGACATCCTGTCGGGCGCGAGCGGCGGCTTCTCCTTCGACAAGCTGCCCCTGAAGGTCACCCGAAGCGGCGTGCAGGAAGTTGGCTACTTCACGGTCAGCTACAGCCCCGTGCCCGACGTCAACGCCGCCAATGGCGTCGGCGGCGTGCTGATCACCGTGGTCGAGATCACCGAGAACGTCCGCGCCGTCCGCGACCTGCGCACCACCAAGGAGCGCTACGAGATGGCGCGCGCGGTGGCCGGCGTGGTCGGCGCCTGGGAGTGGGACATCAAGGCCAACAAGGTCTATGCCGACGCCCGCTACGCCGAACTCCACGGCGTCGATCCAGACCTGGCCGAGGCCGGCCTGCCCGCCCAGAGCTTCACCCCCGCCGTCCATCCTGACGACAGCGACCGCGTCCGTGAGATCGCGCTGCAGGCGGCGACGGCGGGCGGCCAGTTCTCTCACGAATACCGACTGGTCCAGTCAGACGGCTCCGTGCGCTGGGTCTACACTCGCGGCCAGGCCTATCTGGCCGACGACGGCCAGCCCTCGCGCAACACCGGCGTGATCGTCGACATCACCGAGCGCAAGCAGGTCGAGGCCGAGCTGGCCGCGGCCCGCGCCGACCTCGACATCGCCGCGCAGGCCGCCGGCATGGGCCGCTGGGACCACAATCCCGACGCCGGTCTGCGCTATTGGGACGCCCGGGCCAGCGCGATCTTCGGCGTGACCACCGACACGCCGCCGGACACCGAAGCCTTCCTCGAACTGCTGCATCCCGACGACCGCGAGAAGGTGAAGACCGCCGTCGCCGCCGCCACCGATCCCAGCGGTTCGGCCACGATCAACATGGAGTATCGGGTCCGCCGGGCCACCGACGGCGCCCTGCGCTGGGTCGAGACGTTCGGCCGGGCCTTCTTCGAGGGCGAGCGCTGCACGCGCTTCGTCGGCGTGGTCTCCGACGTGACCGAACGGCGCGAGGCGGTCGAGCATCTGCTGCGCCAGGAAGAGACCCTGCGCCTGGCCGTCGACGCCGCCGACGTCGGCACCTGGGACCTCAATATCGACACCGGCGAGCTGATCTGGTCGGACCGCTGCTACCAGATGTTCGGCGTGGCCCCGGGAGAGGCGGTCGACGCCGGCCTGTTCCGCGCCTGCGTCCATCCCAGCGACGCCGTGCGCGTCAACGACGCCATGCGCCAGGCCCAGGACCCGGCCATCCGCGCCGAATACTCCACCGAGTTCCGGGTCATCGGCCGCGACGACCATGTCGAGCGCTGGGTGAACGTGAAGGGCAAGGTGTTCTTCGGCGACGACGGCAAGGCCCACCGCTTCGTCGGCGCCGTGGTCAATGTCACCGACCGCAAGCGCGCCGAGCTGCACCTGCGGCTGCTGGTCAACGAGCTGAACCACCGGGTCAAGAACAGCCTGGCCACGATCCAGGCCATCGCCGCTCAGAGCTTCAACGGCCAGCATTCGCTGGACCAGGCCCAGGAGGCCTTCTCCAACCGCATCGTCGCCCTGGCCGAGGCCCACGACCTCTTGACCCGCGAAAACTGGGAGGGGGCGGACCTGCACGACGTCACCGCCCGGGTCGCGTCGCTGCACGGCGGATCGGCGCGGTTCGAGCTCAGCGGCCCGGCGATCCGCCTGTCGCCCAAGACGGCGCTGTCGCTGTCGATGGCCATGCACGAGCTGGCGACCAACGCGGTCAAGTACGGCGCCCTGTCGACGCCCGAGGGCCGCATCCGCATCGTCTGGGACCTGGCGCCCGATCCCGGCGCGGCGCGCCTGGACCTGACCTGGACCGAGCGCGGCGGTCCGCCCGTGACGGTCCCGACCGGTCGCGGCTTCGGCTCGCGCCTGATCGAGCGCGGCCTGGCGGCGGAACTCTCGGGCTCGGCGGCGATCGACTTCCAGCCCGACGGCGTGGTCTGCCGGATCCGCGCCCTGCTGGACGCCTGACGCGCTCTAGTTCGAAGCCCCGACGGCCGCCGCCCGCAGCATCGCGGCGATCTGCTCGTCGGTGCGCCGCATGGCCATCATCAGCGCGCCGGCCACGATCAACGGGATCGCCGCCCAGACCAGCAGGCCCGCCACCGCCAGCGCGGTCGCGCCAGCGATCAGGAAGGCGATGAAGATCTCGGCCAGGGCCGCCAGGAACGAGCCGCCGCGACGGCGACGGAAGTCGGCGCGCTTGCCCGGCTTCTGGTGCCAGACATTGATCAGCCCGGCCGACCAGGCCGTCAGCCCGGCGCCGATCGCCGTCCACAGGCCGGCCAGCGGCTGAAACCAGGCCAGCGCCGCGATGGGCACGACCAGCAGCACCGCGACCGGAAGCAGGGCCGCCGTCAGCTTGGCGCGGCGCAGCACGGCCATCGGCGTCGGCGAGACGGCCAGCAGGTCGGGGGTGTCCTCGGCCGACAGGGCGATCCAGGCCAGGCTGCCGGCCACTTGGCCCGCCAGGAAGGCCACGCCCGCCGCGCCGCCGGCCAGGGCCCAGGCCGGCTGATGCGAGGCCGCGCGGGCCAGGGCGAAGGCCAAAGGCAGCATGTACAGCACCCGCAGCAGCACCTGGGACAGCAGGGCCGCGTCGCGTCCCATCAGCCGTAGCTCCTTGCGCACCGTGGCGCGGAAGGCCCCGGCGGCAAAGGCGCGGGTCGGGCCCTTGGCGGCCTTGCGGGTCTCCGCGCCCGCGGTCGCGGCGGCCGCGTCGGCAAAGCGACGGCCCAGGGTGCGGGCGGCCAGCAGGAAGATCCCCGCCCCGACCACGACCAGGACCAGCAGCGGCAGCGGCTCGCCCAGCGCCGCGCGCAGCGGCAGGTCGGCGAACGGCGGCAGCTTGATGCGGCCGTCGCGGGCGTCGAGCGTGATGCGTTGGAACAGGCTCTCGCTGGCGCGCTCGCCCATCAGGTTGCGGAACTGGCTGGCCAGGAAGAAGGCCGCGCCAATCAGGGCCGCTAGCACCTGGGCGACGGTGCGCGTGCGGCGCGGGCCGATCAGGGCGAACAGGCCCATGGCCACCAACAGCCCGACACCCGAGGCCGCCAGCGCCGCCGCGCCCAGCACCACGAACACCGCCAGCCAGCTCCAATGCCCCAGCACGATCGCGGGGGTCAGCAGCAGCACGGCCGGGATCAGGAACCAGAGCGCGGCGGTGACCGCCAGGCCCAGGGCCCGGACGAACAGCACCTTCCTCGGCGCCAGGGGCGAGGAGAACAGCAGGTCCAGGTCGCCGCGCTCGTAGAGGGCGTCGGCCGAGGCGGCCAGGGTGGTCGACAGCATCAGGGTCAGGATCACCGCCAGCACCAGGTCGGCGATCATGATCGACAGCGGCTCGATCGGCACGGCGTGGCCGCGCATGCCCAGGCCCAGGAAAATCCCGCCGACCAGGATCATGAAGCCCAGGACGCCGAAGGCGATCATCGCGCCGGGTCCGCGCGAGGCGCGACCGGCCTTGAAGCCGCGCCAGGTCAGGCGCAGTTCGTGGGCCAGCAGCCAGGGCGTGCTGGCGGGCTTGAACGGCAGGCTCACGCAGCCGTCTCCGCCGTCAGTTGCAGGAAGACATCCTCCAGCGTCCCGCCACTGCCGGCCCGGCTACGCAACTCTTCCAGCGTGCCCTCGGCCAGCAGGCGACCGCCGGCGATGATGCCGATGCGGTCGGCCATGCGCTCGGCGACTTCCAGGATGTGGGTGGTCAGGATCACCGTGCCGCCAGCGTCGACGCGGGCCTGCAGCATGTCCTTGACCAGGCGCGCGGCGGCGGCGTCGAGGCCCGTCAGCGGCTCGTCCAGGATCAGCAGCTTGGGGTCGTGGATCAGGGCCCCGGCCAGGGCGACCTTCTGCTTCATGCCGCGCGAGAAGCCCTCGCACCGGCGACGCGCCTCTGACGCCAGGCCCAGGGTAGCCAACAGCTCTTCGGCCTTTGCCTTGGCGACCTGGGGGTCGATGTTCCAGAGCCCGGCGACGAACTCCAGATATTCCATGGGCGTGAGCTTGTCGTAGATCATCGCCTCGTCCGGCGCCCAGGCCAGCACGGCCTTGGCCGCCGCCGGGTCCTTGCGCGCGTCGACGCCGAAAATCTCAACCTCGCCCTTGTCGGGCTGGGTCAGGCCCGCGACCATCCGCAGGGTGGTGGTCTTGCCGGCCCCGTTCGGACCCAGCAGGGCGTACAGCTCTCCGGCATGGACCGTCAGGTCGAGGTCGGACACCGCGGGCTTGGCGAACGTCTTGTTCAACCCGCGAACGATCAAGGCTTCCGTCACTAAACCCGTCCCCGAAACACCGTTACGCGGCGGATGTGAGCCTGATTGCAGCGTCGGTGGCAAGCCGAAGCGGCTACTCCGCCGCGATCGGCGCGCGCAGGGCCTCGACGTCCCGCGCCGGAGGCAGGCCATACAGGCGGCGGTACTCCCGGCTGAACTGCGACGGGCTCTGGTAGCCGACGGAGAAACCGGCCGCGCCGACGTCCAGCCCCTCGACCAGCATCAGGCGACGCGCTTCGTAGAGTCGCAGCTGCTTCTGGTACTGCATCGGCGTCATGCTGGTGACGGCCTTGAAGTGGTGGTGCAGCGAGCTCTCGCTCATGCCGACGTGCTCGGCCAGGGCCTCGATCCGCAGCGGCTCGGCGAAATGCTCGCGCAGCCACGCCACGGCGCGGGTCACGCGCTGCCCCTGCCCTTCGGCCATGGCGATGTGGATCAGCCGCGCGCCGTGCGGACCGCTCAGCAGGCGATAGAGGATCTCCTGCTCGATCAGCGGGGCCATGGCCGGGATGTCCTGTGGCCGATCCAGCAGGCGCAGCAGCCGCACGGTGGCGTCCAGCAGTTCCGACGAGGCCGGGTTCACCGCCACGCCGCGCACGCCGCTGGGCGTGGCCGAGGCCTGGTCAGGCAGCCGCCCGATCAGCTCGGCCAGGCGCGCCGGGTTGATCGCCACTCCGACGCAGAGGTGCGGCTCGGCGTCGCTGGCCTGGGTGATCCGCGCGGTCGCGGGCAGGTCCAGGGCCACCAGCAGGCAGTCACCGACGCCGTAGTGCAGCTCCTCGTCACCGACGGTCAGGCACTTGCGCCCGCCCGCCACCAACCAGAACGAGGGCCGCTGATCGACATGCAGCCGGCCGCTGGGCGTGCAGCGACGCGTGAGGAAAAGGCCGCCGATCGCCGACTCGGGGCTGTCGTCCTTGGCGTAACGGGCGACCAGCTGGGCGATTTCGGCATAGACGGCGGCGTGGTCGGTCGAGCTCAACGGCTTGGTTTTCCAGGCGTTCGGGACAGCGAACCTCTACGCCTCCCCGTGCGGCGCGAAAACCGCCCCGAACCTCTTTTGCAGGATCGTGCATGAGCTTTGCAGGATCGGCGTAACGCCGCTCCGCCGGTGCGTGGCAAACATCCGGCCATCCGGTCCTCCCCGACCGGCCTCCCCGCTACCCAAGGAAAAATCCGAATGGCCACCGCAAAAGGCTACGCGGCGCCCGCCGCCGGCGCGCCCCTGGCTCCGTTCAGCTTCGAACGCCGCGAGCCCAATCCCGACGACGTCGTCATCTCGATCAAGTACTGCGGCGTCTGCCACTCCGACATCCACATGGTCGACAACGGCTGGGGCCAGAGCGTCTATCCGATCGTGCCCGGCCACGAGGTCGCGGGCGTCGTCACCGCCGTCGGCTCGAACGTCACCAGGTTCAAGGAAGGCGATCCCGTCGGCGTGGGCTGCTTCGTCGACAGCTGCGTCACCTGCAAGGAAGCCCGCGACCTGGACCGCGAGCAGTACCAGCCGGGTCTCGTCCTGACCTACAGCGGCTTCGAGCCGGGTTCCGACACCCCGACCTATGGCGGCTATTCCGATCACATGGTGGTCAAGGAAGACTACGTCCTGTCGATCCCGAAGAACCTAGCCCTGGACGCCGCCGCGCCGCTGCTGTGCGCCGGCATCACCCTCTATTCGCCGCTGCGCCACTGGAACGCCGGTCCCGGCAAGAAGGTCGCGATCCTGGGCATGGGCGGCCTTGGCCACATGGGCGTCAAGCTGGCCCACGCCATGGGCGCGGAGGTCACGGTGCTGAGCCAGACCCTGTCCAAGCAGGCCGACGGCCTGGCGATGGGCGCGGACCACTACTACGCCACCAACGACCCCAAGACCTTCGAAACCCTGGCCGACACGTTCGACCTGATCATCTGCACCGTCTCGGCGCCGCTGGACTGGGGCGCGTATCTGAGCCTGCTGAAAATCGACGGGACCATGGTGCTGGTCGGCGCGCCGGAAGAGCCGGCCCAGCTGAACGCCTTCGCCCTGATCCCCGGCCGCCGCACCCTGGCCGGCTCGATGATCGGTTCGATCAAGGAGACCCAGGAGATGCTCGACTTCTGCGGCGCGAACAACATCGTCGCCGACATCGAGATCATCGCGATCGATCAGATCAACGAAGCCTACGCCCGCATGCAGAAGAGCGACGTGCGCTACCGCTTCGTGATCGACATGGCGACGCTCTAGGCGCGAACCGAACCGAGGCGCCAGTCAAGGGCGAAGGCTTTTGACAGCGCCAACTCCGCGTTCGACGTTCGGCCGAACGCGGAGTCGTCCATGCTTGAAACCCGGCCGCAGTCCCACGTCTTCGTCGTCGACGACGATCCGGTTCTGCTGGCGTTTCTGGAAGCGGCCCTGTCCCGGAGCGGCTATGTCGTTCAGGCGTTCGACGGCGCGGAGGCCGCCCTCGCCCGCGCCGACGACCATCCGCCCGCCCTGTGGCTGGTCGACGTGCGGATGCCCGGGCTGGACGGCGTGGCGCTGCTGAAACAGCTGCGGGTGTCGGACGCGCACAAGGACACACCGGTGGTCATGCTGACCGGCAGCGGCCGGCTGGATCGCGTGCTGGAAGCCATGGCGGCTGGGGCCAGCGACTACATGGCCAAGCCCTTCTCGCCGCAGGAGCTGGTCGAAAAGGCGCATTCGTGGCTGAGGCCGACGGGCTAGGTCAGGCCTTTCCGCGGGCGATGTGGATGGCCTTGTCCTCGAACCGGGCGTCGCCGAACGTGGCGACGAACGGCACGTCTCCGGCGTCTCGGCCGAAGGCGACCGGCACGATGCCGTCGATCGCCGCATGGCCGGTCGCGTCGAACATCCGCCAGGCGCCGTCGAGGAAGACCTCGAACACCGCATGGAAATCCGGCGGCGACAGGTCCAGCGCGTAGCACGCGACGAAGCGGGCCGGCATGTCCAGCGCCCGGGCCAGCGCCACGCCCAGGTGGGCGAAGTCGCGGCATACGCCCTCGCGATCGATCAGGGTGTCGATCGCCGAGGAGGAGCCGTGGGTCGAGCCGGCCACATAGTCGATATTGGCCTTGATCCAGTCTGCGATGGCCTGGGCCTGCTCCAGGCCGTGCGGTCCGTCGCCGAAGGTCTTGATGGCGAACTTGGTCAGCCGGTCGGACTGGCTGTACCGGCTGGGGGCCAGGTACGGCATCACGTTCGGCGGCAGGTCCTTGACCACCGACCCGCCGATCCGGCGCCGATGGTCGACGCTGCGGGTCTTGCGGACGGTGGCCTGGTAGTCGATCTCCAGGCTTCCGGGCTGAGCCAGGAAGCGGATGAAGCGGTTCCCCGCGAACTCGTCGACGAAGAAGTCGGCCTCGATCCCGTCGGGCAGGCCGATGCGCTCGCTGCGCAGGGCCTGGCCCGCGCCGTCGGCGACCTGGATCGCCAGGACGAAGGTCGTGGGCGCGCGCACGTCGTAGCGCAGGCGGCAGCCGATCTCGAGGTCCATCGGCGTCTTTCTTTGTAAGGAAGAAGGCTTCGCGCGATGGCGCGCGCCCCCTGGGTAACCCTACCAGATGCGCCTCGGTTCCGCGCGCGTCTTGGCGCTTCAGGCCTCAGAACTTCGTCTTGCAGCCCTGCTTCAGGTGCACGCCGCGCAGGAAGCCGCGACGGGCCAGCCCGGCATCGACCACCGCGTTCATGTGCCGGTCGGCGGGCGCCGCGCCCGAGACCTCGCGGACCAGGCCGCGGAACGGGATGATGCTGTTGATGATCGCCTTGCCGCCGGCCTCGGCCAGCTTGCCCTTGCGGTTCTCGGTGTACTCGTTGCCGACCACGTAGTCGGGACCCAGCACGCCGTTCAGCGCCTTGACCTCGTTGGACAGCGAGACGCAGGTCTTCAACCCCTTCAGGCTGTAGGGGTCGTTAAAGGCCTTCTCCAGGATCGGCGGGATCTCGCGCTTGGAGATGCCGACGTCGCGGACCGGCTGGCTGCCGATCTCGGTCGCCTTCTTCTTGGCCTCGCCCCAGCGGCCGCCCGGCTCGTCCGGCGTGGCCGGCGGCTTGACCTGGGCCTGAGCCGAGGGGACCTGGGCGGCGGAGGTGACCAGCAGCGCCACGCCGATCATCACGCAAAGCTTCCGAGACATCGTCTTCCCCTCGACTGAACCTTGATCAGGAACGATGGGCCGGCGCGCCGGTTCCCCTGTCCCACAAGGGCTCGCGCAGTCTAGTTCGGCGGCGTCGCGGCTTCCAGATCGAACGCCGCGTCGAAGGCGTCGTCGCTGGGCACGGTCCCTTCCAGGGCGCCGATGAACAGGTCCTCCAGCGCCTCCCAGATGAAGGTCAGCTGCTCCAGCACGGCCGGCACCCGGGCGGGGTCGAAGCCCGGATAGAGGTCCTCGACCAGCCACAGCCCGCTCTCGGCGTCGTAGCCGAAGCGGCAGCCGATCAGGCGGAACTGGGCGCGGGCCATGGTTTCGAACAGCGCCGTCAGGTCTCGGGCCTCGTTCAGGTCCTCGGGATCCAGCACCAGGCAGCGCACCTGCAGCCAGCCATGATCGGGCAGCAAGTAGTAGGCGCCGTCTTCCTCGTCGGCGCCGGACACTTCCAGGCCGCGATCGATGGCCTCGACGACATAGCCGGCCGAGCGGCACGTCACGGTGAGCGTCTCGAGCAGGGCGGCTTCTTGATCGGGGGTCAGGTCGGCCATGGGGCAGCTCCGAGGAAAAGGGTGAAGCGTCTCTAGCACGCCGGACATGCGGCTTGCCAATTTTTGCCAAGAGCAGCATCCTCGCCCAATGACGACGATGAACATCTCACTGCCCGAGAGTTTGAAAGCGTTTGTTGACGAGCAGGTGTCCGGACGAGGTTTCGGGACCAGCAGCGAGTATGTTCGCGAACTGATCCGGAAAGACCAGGACCGTCAGCACCTTCGACGCCTGCTGCTTGACGGGGCGAGCTCTCCGGCGGGAACGCCCGCCGATGCGAGCTACTTCGAAACCCTACGCGCCCGGGCACGCACTCGACCGTGAGTGTTCGATGCGTCGTTCCGCGGGCTCAGGCCGAACAGGACGTTCTCGACGCCATCGATTTCTATCTCGTTGAAGCCAATGAGAAGATCGCTCTTGGGTTCATCGACGCACTCGAGCGCGCTTATCAACTGATCGCGGAACAACCCCAAGCTGGGTCTGGCCGCTACGCTCACGAACTCGACTTGCCTGACCTGCGCAGTTGGGGGCTGCGCGGGTTTCCGTACATCGTCTTCTACGTGCCGCGCGTAGATCACATTGACGTCTGGCGGATCCTGCACTCGGCGACCGACATACCGGCCTGGATGCAGGAACCGTCCTGAACGACCGGACCTAGCTCCGGTAGTCGCCGTTGATGGCCACGTACTGCTTGGTCAGGTCGCAGGTCCAGACCGTGGCCGAGCCCTTGCCGACGCCGACATCGACGCTGACCTCGAACTCCTGGTTCTTCACGTAGGCGCTCATCTTGGCCTCGTCGTAGTCCGGCGAGATCAGGCCGTCGCGGGCGGCGTAGAGTTCGCCGAACTTGACGTTGATCTTCTCGCGGGCGACCGGCTCGTCGGCGCGGCCGACGGCCATGACGATGCGGCCCCAGTTGGCGTCCTCGCCGGCGAAGGCGGTCTTGACCAGCGGGCTCTCGGCGATGGTCCGGGCGATCTTGCGGGCGGACGCCGGGCTCTCGGCGCCGTTGACGGTGATCTTGACGAACTTGGTGGCGCCCTCGCCGTCCTTGACCAGCTGCAGGGCCAGGTCCAGCAGCACGTGCTCCAGCTTGTCGCGGAAGTCGGCCAGACGCTTGTCGCCGGCCCGGTGGATCTTGGGCGCGCCCGACTGGCCCGTCGCGAACAGCAGCAGGGTGTCGTTGGTCGAGCGGTCGCCGTCCACCGTCACGCAGTTGAAGGTCGTGCGGGTGTAGAGGCTGACCAGGGTCTGCAGCGCCGCCGGGGCGATGGCCGCGTCGGTGGCCACGAAGGCCAGCATGGTCGCCATGTCCGGCGCGATCATGCCCGAGCCCTTGGCGATGCCGGCGATCCTGACTTCATGCCCGTCGATCATCGCCGTGGCGTAGGCGCCTTTCGGGAAGGTGTCGGTGGTCATGATCGCCCGGCCGGCCTCGGCCCAGGCGTCGGTCTTCAGGCGCGCCTCGACCTCGGGCAGGCGGGCGGTGATCTTGCTGTCGTCCAGGATGACGCCGATGACGCCGGTCGAGGCCATCATCACGTCGCGCTGGCGGCAGTCCAGGCGCTTGCCGACGGCCGTGGCCACGCGGCGGACCGCGTCGGCGCCGGGCTTGCCGGTGAAGCTGTTGGCGCAGCCGGCGTTGACCACCAGGGCGCGCACGTCCGCGCCGCCGCTGGCCGCCAGTTGGCGCTTGCACCAGTCGACCGGCGCCGAGCCGACACCGTGACGGGTGAAGACGCCCGCCGCCGAGGTGCCCTCGGCGAAGCGCATCAGCAGCAGGTCCTCGCGCTCGTGCTTGTAGAAGCCCGCGCGGCCGGTCGCGATCTCGACGCCGGCGATCGGCGGGATCGTCGGGAACGGCACAGCCAGGGGCGAGATCGCCAGCCCGGGCTTGCCGGCGCCGGTCGGGGCCGGCGCGGCGGGCGTCGAAGCGGGCGAGGCTTCGCCGGCCGACTTCTGGGCGCGGCGCAGGCCGGCGCGCTTCAGGGCCGAGGTCAGCGGATCGACCAGGGCGCGCTCGATGGCGATGCCGGCGCGCTCCACGGGGTTGGGCGTGCTCTCGGAGGTCTTCGCGGCGATCTTCTTGCCGGAAGCTTTGGGAGTCTTGGTCATGAGCCGCTCTACTACTTATTTCTTCGCGGGTTGGGCGGGTTGGGCAGGCGGCGGCGGCGGAGCCGAGGCCGGCGCGCTGGCCGGGGCTTCGACCGGCGCCGAAGCCGGTTCCTGGGCGTTGACCGGCGGGGCGTCGGCGGTCTTGCCGATCAGCATCTCGACCTTGGCCGAGCCGCGCAGCTTCTCCAGGATGTCGCGCACCTGGTCATAGGTCAGGAAGCGAACGATCTGCGGCCGGGCGGCCTCCAGGGCGATCGGCTCCTCGGTGCGCTTGTCCTCGACCTTGACGATGACCCAGCCGCCCTCGGCCGCGAACGGACCGACGACCGCGCCCTTCTGGGCGTCCTTCAGGGCCACGCCATAGGGCTCGGGCATGACGTCCAGGGTGAAGTAGTCGCCCATGTCGCCGCCGTTGAAGCGCGTGGCCTGGTCGGTCGAGCGCTCCATGGCCAGGGCGTCGAACGAGGCGCCGGTCGACAGCAGCTTCTTGATGCTGTCGGCCTCGGCCTGGCTGCCGACCACGATCTGGCGGGCGCGGATCTCCTCCGAGCGCTTCGAAAGCTTCTGCTGCTCGGCATAGAGCTTGCGGATGGCGTCCTCGGTGACGGCCTTCTCGACCACGCCCTCGACCAGCATGTCGCCCAGGATGCGCTCGCGGGCGGCGGCCAGGCGGCGCTGGGCCACCGGCTCCTTGTCGATCTTGCGCTTGATGGCCTCGGCGGCCAGCAGCTTCTGGTCGATGACCTCGTCCAGGCGCTGGCGGAAGACTTCGCTGGAGATGTCCAGCGGCTCGCCTTCGCTGATCAGGCCCTGGGCCACGGCCTCGCGCTTGACGTCGGACGCCCAGATCACCTGGCCGTTGACCCGCGCCACCGCCGTATCGCCGGGCTCGGGCGGGCGTTCAGCGACCTTGTTCTGTCCGCACGCCGCCACCAGCAGGGCGCAGGTCACGGCGGTGATCAGACTCGCGAGGCGGAAAGTGGTCTTCAAGGCCAAGATCTCCGGCTTTGTTACAGAGCGCTCTAGCGTGGTTTTTCGTCCAGAGGAAACGGCTTCGCCATCGAAAGCGTTCGGCCTAGCGAAAACTGAGGCAGGACGGCCACTAAAGGGGTCGAAAGCCTTACTTGCACCGGGGTCTTCGCGTTGACACCAAGAGGGCCGGTGCTTAAGTCTCCGGCCGCAGCTGGAATGGCGGATTTGTCCATTATTCCAGCGCCGCTCCATCTTCCGTAGTCGAGGCCCTAAGCCTTAGCGCCGGCCTCCTCGCCAACCGTCCCCTCCGGATTCCCACTGCATGCTTGGTTTCGCCAAAAAGCTCTTCGGCTCTTCCAACGAACGCAAGGTCAAGACGCTGACCTCGCGTGTCGCGAAGATCAACGCCTATGAGACCGAGTACGCCGCGCTCTCCGACGAGGCGCTGAAGGGCAAGACCGCCGAGTTCAAGGCGCGCCTGGAAAAGGGCGAGAGCGTCGACGACCTGCTGCACGAAGCCTTCGCCGTCGTGCGCGAGGCGTCCAAGCGCGTGCTGGGCATGCGCCACTTCGACGTCCAGATGGTCGGCGGCATGGTGCTGCACTTCTCGGGCATCTCGGAAATGCGCACGGGTGAAGGCAAGACCCTGGTCGCCACCCTGCCGACGTACCTGAACGCCCTTGAGGGCAAGGGCGTCCACGTCATCACCGTCAACGACTACCTGGCCCGCCGCGACGCCGACTGGATGGGTCAGATCTACACCTTCCTGGGCCTGACCTACGGCGTCATCGTCAACGGCCTGTCCCAAGGCGAGCGTCAGCGCGCGTACCGCAGCGACATCACCTACGGCACGAACAACGAATTCGGCTTCGACTACCTGCGCGACAACCTCGTCTACAGCGTCGAGGAAATGGTCCAGCGCGGCCACAACTTCGTCATCGTCGACGAAGTGGACTCGATCCTGATCGATGAAGCCCGCACGCCGCTGATCATCTCGGGTCCGACCGAGGACCGCAGCGAGTTCTACAAGACGATCGACGTGCTGATTAAGCAGTTGATCCTCGACAAGACCAACTACGATCACGACGAGAAGCAGAAGCAGGTCATCCTGACCGAGGACGGCCAGGAGCGCATCGAAGAGATCCTGATGTCGGGCGGGCACCTGGCCGAGGACTCGGCTGGCCTCTACGACGCCGCCAACGTCTCAGTGGTGCACCACGTCAACCAGGCCCTGCGCGCCAACGTGCTGTACACGCGCGACAAGGACTACATCGTCAAGGGCGGCGAGATCATCCTGATCGACGAGTTCACCGGCCGCATGATGACCGGTCGCCGCCTGTCGGAAGGCCTGCACCAGGCCATCGAGGCCAAGGAAGGCGCCGACATCCAGCCCGAGAACCAGACCCTGGCCTCGGTGACGATCCAGAACTATTTCCGCCTCTACAGCAAGCTGTCGGGCATGACCGGCACGGCCTCCACCGAGGCCCAGGAATTCGACGACATCTACAAGATGGGCGTCTCGGAAATTCCGACCAACCGCACCATCAAGCGCATCGACGACGACGACGAGGTCTATCGCACCGAGCGCGAGAAGAACGAGGCCATCCTCAAGCAGATCGCCGACTGCCACGTGCGCGGCCAGCCGATCCTGGTCGGCACCGTCTCGATCGAGAAGTCCGAAGAGCTGTCCAAGCTGCTCGGCAGCTTCGCCTTCGAGAACAACGGCAAGAAGGTCAAGGGCATCCCGCACCAGGTGCTGAACGCCCGCTTCCACGAGCAGGAAGCCGTGATCGTCGCCGACGCGGGCGTGCCCGGCGCGGTGACCATCGCCACCAACATGGCCGGCCGCGGCACCGACATCCAGTTGGGCGGCAGCATCGACATGCGCATGTTCAACTGGCGCCAGCAGCAGCGCGGCATGGGCCTGGAGATCAGCCACGAGGACGAAGTCGCCGAGCGTGCGCGTCTCGAGGCCGACATCGCCGAGTCCAAGGAAAAGGCCCTCGCGGCCGGCGGCCTGTTCGTGCTGGGCACCGAGCGCCACGAAAGCCGCCGCATCGACAACCAGCTGCGCGGCCGCACCGGCCGTCAGGGCGACCCGGGTCGCTCGAAGTTCTTCTTGTCGTGCGAGGACGACCTGCTGCGCATCTTCGCCGGCGAGCGCCTGGACGCGATCATGCGCACCTTCGGCGTCCAGGAAGGCGAGGCGATCACCCACAAGTGGCTGAACAACGCCATCGCCACCGCCCAGAAGCGCGTCGAGCAGCGCAACTACGAGATCCGCAAGAACCTCCTGAAGTACGACGACGTCGTCAACGACCAGCGCAAGGCCGTGTTCGAGCAGCGCCAGGAGTTCATGGAGTCGAACGACCTCTCGGAAATCATCACCGAGATGCGCCAGGACACCATCGAGGACCTGGTCCGTCGCCACCTGCCGCCCAAGGCCTATGCCGAGCAGTGGGACATCGAGGGCCTGACGGAGCGCGTGAAGTCGATCCTGGGCCTGGACCTGCCGATCGCCGAATGGGCCTCGGAAGAGGGCATCGCCGACGAAGAGATCCAGGAGCGCATCCAGAAGGCGGCCGACGTCTACGCCGCCCAGCGCGAAGAGATCATCACGCCCGAGCAGATGCGCTCGGTCGAGAAGAACTTCCTGCTGCAGATGATCGATCTGCAGTGGCGCGAGCACCTGATGCACCTGGACCACCTGCGCAACGTCATCGGCCTGCGCGGCTACGGCCAGCGCGATCCGCTGAACGAGTACAAGACCGAAGCCTTCTCGCTGTTCGAGAAGCTGCTGGGCGACCTGCGCACCAACACCACCCGCTGGCTGATGACGGTCGAGATCGCCTATGCCGAGCCGGAGCCGCTGGAGGTCCCGGACAATCTGGTCGAGGTCCACCTGGACCCGCTGACCGGCGAGAACGCCGCCGTCGCCGGCGCGATTCCCGACGGCCTGTCGCCGCAGCAGCGCGAGGCTCTTCCCGTTTCGGCCTTGCCGGAAGACTGGGACCGCACGAACCGCAACAGCCCCTGCCCCTGCGGCTCGGGCAAGAAGTTCAAGCAGTGCCACGGCTCGCTGGTCTAGAATTTCACCTGGATCGCTGACGTTTCAGAACGCCCGCTCCGGTCCGCCCGGGGCGGGCGTCGTCGTATCGGGGGAACGATGGACCAGTCGCCCTATGTCGAGCGCGCGCCACGCGCCGAGCTGGCCGGAGAGGTCGCCTGTCTCTGGCGCTATGACCGCGAGGATGGGCCAGAAGAGGTCCAGCGCATCGTCCCCGACGGCTGCCCCGAACTGGTTGTCCACTTGGGCGCCTCGCACGCCGAACTTGGTTCCGGCCAAGTCTGGACCGCCCAGCCCACGCCCCTGTTCGCCGGCCAGCTGACCCGACCGCTGCACCTGCGCTCGCGCGGCGCGGGACGGCTGGTGGCGGTGCGGTTCCACCCGGCGGGCGCGCGGCGGTTTGTGGGCCGGCCGATACATCTGCTGACCGACCGCCGCGTGGCGCTCTCGGACCTGCACGGCGAGGACCGCGCTCGCGCCCTGCTGGCCGCCGTCGAGACGGCCGACGATCCGCTGGCCGTGGTCGAGGCCTATGTCGCCGAGGTCCTGTCCGGTGCGCCGGCGCTGCCCGTCCTGCCGGCCATCACCGCCGCCGTCGAACTGCTGGACCGCCAGGAAGGTCGCGTCGAGGCCGAGCAGCTGGCCGAGGCCTCGGGCCTGCCGCTGCGGATGCTGCAGCGTCAGTTCCTGGACGTGGTCGGGGTCTCGCCCCGGCTGCTGCGCGGCGTGATGCGGGTGCGCCGGATCACGGCCGCGCTGCGCGAGGGCGCGGAGGACCTGGCGGAGGCCTCGCTGGCCGCCGGCTATTTCGACCAGGCCCAGATGAGCCGCGAGTTTCGCCGCTTCGTCGGCATCTCGCCGGCCGCCTTCCTGTCCGGCGACGAGGGCCTGGCCCTGAGCCTAGCCACGGCCTGAGCGGTCGGCTGTCGCAAACCTACAAGCGGGGGCTTGGGGCGCCTGGCTAGGCTACCGGACCGCCAAGGAGACCCCGATGATCGCCGTCCTCACAGCCGCCCTGCTCTCGACCGCCACGCCCGCGCCCGACCTCGCCTGGATGGCGGGCGACTGGAAGCTGTGCGCCGGCAAGAATGTCATCGAGGAACACTGGCTGGGCCCGGCCAACGGCCTGATGGTCGGCGTCAACCTGACCCGCACGGCCAAGCGCGCCAGCTTCGAGCACCTGCGCGTGGCGGCGACGCCGGAGGGTTGGGCCTACATCGCCAGCCCCGACGGCCGACCGGCCACGACCTTCCTGATCAAGTCGACGGGTCCGAGCGAAGTGGTGTTCGAGAACCTCAAGCACGACTTCCCCAAGCGCATCACCTACCGCCGCGACGGTGAGGCCCTGGTCGCCCAGATCAGCGACGAAGCCGGCAAGGGTCCCAGCTGGCGCTTCCTGCCGGCGGCCAAGGCGGGGTGCTGAAAACTCCCTCTCCCCTTGCGGGAGAGGGTGGCCCGCGAAGCGGGTCGGGTGAGGGGTCGCGCTGGCGGCGCCGTGCAACCCCTCATCCGTCAGCTACGCTGACACCTTCTCCCGCAAGGGGAGAAGGATGATCAGAACCATCCCCACCAGCAGCATCGCCGCGCCGAGCCCGGACACCAGTAGCCCGGTCACGATGTCCAGCCCGGCCACCGCCCCGCAGATCGCCACCCCGGCCGCGCCGGCCGCCTGGCGACAGGCGTTGAGGGTTCCGGAGGCCGCGCCGGCGTCATGGCGATCGACGCTGGCCAGCAGGCCGCTGGTCAGGGCCGGAACCGCCAGGCCCATGCCGGCGGGGATCAGGGCAAAGCCCGGGATCATCTCGGCCAGCCCACTGCCCACGCCCAGCCGCGCCGTCAGCGCGTAGCCGCTGGCGGCGATCAGCACGCCGGCCGTCGTCACGGCCTTGGCCCCGAACCGCGCCACCAGGCCGCCGCTCGTCAAGTTCGAGACGATGAAGGTCGCCGTCAGCGGCAGGAACGCGATCCCGGCCTTGCCCGGCGTCCAGTGCAGGACCCGCAGCATGTAGAGGCTGAGCACGAAGATCATGCCGTAATAGGCGAAGTTCAGCGCCGAGCCGACGACCACCGCCGTCCAGGCCGGACGGCGCTCGAAGGCGTCCAGCGGCATGGCCGGATGCGCTGCGCGGCGCTCGAACTGCACGAAGGCGACGGCCAGGACGAGGCCCGCGACCAGGGCCGCCAGGGTTCCAGCGCTCCAGCTGCGATGCGCGCCCTCGATCAGCCCGCCGACCACCAGGGTGACGGCGGCGACGGCGAGAAGCTGGCCGGGAATGTCGAACGGCACCTTGGGCTTGGCCTGGGTGGGCGGAACCACCAGCAGGGTCAGCACAGCGCCCAGCGCGCAGACCGGCAGGTTGACGAAGAACACCCAGCGCCAGCCCAGGGTCTCGACCAGCAGGCCGCCCAGGATCGGGCCGGCGGCGATCGACACCCCGCCGGCCGCCGTCCACCAGCCCACGGCCGAGGCGCGCTTGCGGTCGTCGCCGTGCGCCGCGTGGGCGATCAAGGCGAGCGACGGCGGGATTAGCAACGCCCCGGCCGCCCCTTGCGCCGCGCGGGCCAGGATCAGGGCCAGCGGACTGTCCGCGAAGCCGCAGGCAGCGGAGGTCAGGCCGAACAGCGCCAGCCCGGCCACGAAGGCCCGGCGCGGTCCGACTCGATCGCCAATGGCCCCCGCCGATAGCAACATGGCCGCGAGCGCGAGGATGTAGGCGTCGACCACCCATTGCAGCTGGGCGGTGGGGGCGTCGAACGCCTTGCCGATCGCGTCCAGCGCGACATTGACGATGGTCACATCCAGTTGGGTGACGAAGAAGCCGAAGCTGGCGGCGGCCGTGATCAACGGCAATCGGGAAGCGGAGGATGCGGTGCTCATGGTCTTCGACTTGCCCCGCCTCGACGTCGCGATGCTACACGCGCCGCTGAACCATTCTGCCGCCGCCTGGGCTAGGATGTGGACCATGGACGCCAATATCGCCACCCCCGCCGCCCTGATCGGCGACCCGACCCGCGCGGCCATGCTGCAGGCCCTGCAGGACGGCCGCGCCCAGCCCGCCAGCGCACTGGCCTGGGCGGCCGGCGTCACAGCCCAGGCCGCCAGCAACCACCTGGCCAAGCTGGTCGACGGCGGCCTGCTGGCGGTCGAGCGCGAGGGGCGGCACCGCTACTACCGCCTGGCCTCGGCCGAGGTCTCCCACGCCATCGAAGCCCTGTCGGTGCTGGCGACGCCGGTGCGCTCGCTGGAGGTTCCGAGATCACCCAAGGCGCGGGCCTTGCGCGATGCGCGGTGTTGCTACGGGCATCTGGCGGGACGGTTGGGGGTCAAGGTCTGCGAGGCCCTCGTCGACCGCGACCTGATCCGGCCGGTGGAAGGCAAGCTCTACGACGTGACGCCGGAGGGTGGTCGCTGGTTCGAGGACCTCGGCGTCGAGGTGTCGGCCCTGCGCTCGCCACGCGGGGTCGCAAGGCAATGCCTGGACTGGACCGAGCGGCGGCATCACCTGGCCGGACCGCTGGGCGTGAAGCTGCTGGAGGCCATGAGCGCGCGGGGGTGGCTGGCGCTGGAGGCGAAAGGCCGCGCGGTGCGGCTGACCATCGAGGGCGCCAAGGCGCTGCGAGACCGGTTGGGGGTGAGCCTGGAGGATGAGGGGCGCGTGGCGGCGTAAAAGCGCCCCCTCCGTCTCGCTGCGTAACGCAGCGATCCACCTCCCCCGCAAGCGGGGCAGGAAGGTTCAGCTGCTCCCTCCTGCCCCGTGAAACGGGGGAGGTGGCGCGGCGCGGATACGCGCCGTGACGAAGGGGGCGCTCTTAGGCCCTAAGGCCGCAGCACGACGCCCACATCCGCCGCCGTGCCGCCATCCACCTGCGCCAGATATGCCACCTGCATGGCCGCCTGCCCCTGGCTTTCCTCGACCTTCAGCCACCGCGGCGCATCGGCCACGAACGCGTCCCAGGCCGCGCCATACCGCGCCTCGAACTCGCCCGGCGCCCAATCCTGCAGGCGCTTGGCCCGACGGTCCGGGGCGAAGAAGAAGGCCGGCTTCGGCCCGGGCAGTTCGCCACCGCCGCGCGGGGCCTCCCAGTGGGTGCCGCCGACCAGGATCGAGGCCTTGAGCTCATCACCGAACCGGTTGTGCACGCCGCCCAGCACCGCCGCGTCGCCCGCGAAGTCCACGAACGCCGCCGGCCCCTCGATCGGCGCGGTCGCCAGGTCGTCGTAGAGCACCACCTGATCGTAGAACCCGAGCGCCTCGACGAACGCCTTGTTCCTCGGCGAGGTCAGCCCCACGACCTTCACCCCGCCCCGCTTCTTCAGCAGCGCCGCCAGGGCGATGGCCGTCTTGGACGAGGCGCTGGACAGGATCACGCTCGCCGCGCCGTAGAAGCCGTTCTCGTCGAACTGGTCGTCGATCAGGAAAGCGGTGATGAACAGCGGTTGCAGCAGCGCGCGATGGGCTTCGAGGCCGTCATCAGCCCCGACCGCCAGATACTGGTTGTAGACCACCGCCAGGTGCTGGCGATGCGGCGCGATATCGACGAAGCCGCTGCGGCCGGGCTTGGCCTGCACGGTCAGGTGGGTCGACATCGGCCAGTAGCCATAGAACCGCTGCCCCACCGCGATGTCCGGATGCGCCGAGGCCTCGACCCGCGCATGGCCCCAGACCGGCACGCGCCCGAAGCCGTCCGGCCCGGGGAAGAAGTCCCAGTACCGCATCATCTCGCCGAACACCGCGTAGGTGATGTTGTTGGCCGTCAGGGCGAAGCTCTCGATCGCCAGCCGCACCTCGCCGTCGTTCAGCGGCGGGAGTTCCGCGTCGAGGAATTCCGAGCTGCGCAGGTCGTTGCGAGCGACGACGAAATCCCAGGCCATGGGCGGCTCCCTAGGTTGATTGGGCGGGAGTAGGCGTGAGCGGCGGCTCGAAGTCAAACGAGCGTTTTACCCCTCTCCCCTTGCGGGAGAGGGTGGCCCACGGAGTGGGTCGGGTGAGGGGTCGCACGGGCCTTACCGACAGGCTTTTCAACCCCTCATCCGTCAGCTTTGCTGACACCTTCTCCCGCAAGGGGAGAAGGAAGCCCTCAGCCGTTCACCCACTGCCCGTGGAACCCGAACGGCACCCGCCGAGGAACCTTGGCGCCGGCGATCGGACCCTGCTCCACCTTCTGGGCGTCGAAGACCACGAACTCCGAGACGTCCTCGGCCTGGCGGTAGATCACCGCCATCAGCCAGCCCTCACCCTCGGCGGCGTCCGGGCCGGCGTGGATGAACACGGCCTCGCCGAGCGCGTCGCCTTGCGGCACGGTCCAGGTCTTGCGGGTCCCGTCGGCCAGATCGACATGGGCGACGATGTTCGAGCGGAAGTCGCCCGGCTTCAGGCTCTGGCCGACGAACCAGCCGTGGCGATAGGGCATGCTGGCGAAGCGCTCGTCGAAGCGCGGGAACTCGCCGGCGGTGTCGTCGAGCGCGACCTCGGTGACCGCGCCGGCCTCCAGGTCGATGGTCCAGCGCGTCAGATAGGCGGCGGCGTTCTCGCCCTTGGTCCCGTCAGCGTTGGGGAACAGCGGCGCGGACGCATAGCGCATGACGTCCGCGACGATGGCGACGTTCTCCCCATGGGCCTGCTCGAAGGCGTTCATGACGTGGAAGATGTAGCAGGCCGGAATCTCGATCCAGCGCAGACCGGCCACGCCCTGGGCGCGCGGGATCACCGCCAGGTGACCGCTCAGCTCAGGCTCCCAGGCGAAGGCGGGCTTGCCGCTCATCGCCCGCTGCAGGCTGCCGGTCAGTGGCAGGACCGGGATGACGATGTAGTGCTCGGTGACGATGCAGTCGTGGATCATCGAGCAGTACGGCGCCTCGAAGGTCTCGCGCTTGAGCAGCTTGCCGTCCTTGTCAGCCAAGCCCCAGCTGACCTTGTTCGACAGCGGCATCGGGTCGTCGGCATAGGCGAAGAAGACGAGCTCGCCGGTGATCGCGCAGGTCTTGGGGTGGGCCGTGACCTTGCCGCCCAGGTCGTACTGGCCCAGCGTGTCGAGGCCGGGACCGCTCATCTCGAACGGCGCGTGGGCCTCTTCCAGCGCCAGCAGGTGGCCGCCGTGCTGGATGATGTTAGTGTTGGCCGCGCCCTCGCTGACCACGCCCAGCACCGACGGGTCGGTAGTCATCGGATTGCCCCAGCTGCCGAACAGAGCCTGGCCGGCGGTGTTCTCCAGCGTCCACTTGTTGGTGCGGACCCAGCGGTTGCGATAGCCGACCTTGCCGTCCGCCACGGTGAAGGCGTGCAGCATGCCATCGCCGACGAACCAGTGGTAGTTGGCGTCGCGCGGGTCGAACTGCGGGTTGGGGCCGTTGCGATAGAGCGTGCCCTTCAGGCCCGCCGGCAGCTCGCCCCAGACCTCCAGCGCGAAATCGTCCTCGCTGCGCACCGGCGCGAAATTGCCCGAGAGAAACGGATTGATCCGCACATCGCCGTCCATGATCGCTTCCTCAATGGCCGATTGTTTACGTTGTAAATTTATGCTGTAAGCGATTTGTCGAGTCAACCGGGATTCTCGAGTGCCCCGCGTCCTGTCGTCCGAAGATGTCGAAGCGTTCCGCAATCGCCTGTGCGAGGCGGCCGAAAAGCTGTTCGCCCAGCACGGCATCGAGGCGGTGACCATGCGAGAGCTGGCCCAGGCCCTGGGCGTCAGCCCGATGACCCCCTACCGCTACTTCAAGGACAAGGACGCGATCCTGGCGGCCGTGCGCGCGGCGGCCTTCGCCCGCTTCGCCGCCAAGCTGGAAAGCGCCCTGGCCGAGCCCGCCGATCCGCTGCACCGCTCGCGCAACGCCGGCGAGGCCTATATCGCCTTCGCCCTGGCCGAGCCCCAGGCCTACCGCCTGATGTTCGACCTCAACCAGCCGACCGAGGGCGACTATCCAGAGCTGCAGGACGCCATCGTCCGCGCTCGCCGCACCATGACCATTCACGTCGAGGCGATGATCAAGGCGGGCCTGCTGGAAGGCGACGCCGAGCTGATCGGCCACCTCTTCTGGTCGGTGCTGCACGGGACGCTGATGCTGCAGCTGACCGACAAGCTCTCGCCCACCGTCGACCCGACCAGGCTGCGGGCGCTCCTCTTCCAGACCGTGGTCAAGGGTCTGGGGATTGGGGTCCCGGCGACCGGGGGCCGCTAGGTCCCTGTATTGTCATGGGAACAATGTTTCCGTTGCGAGCGCCGACCCGAGGGCTCAAGTCCAGATGATCAGTCCCGCTTGCGATCGGAACGGTCATGACCAACGCCCCCCTGCCCTTGCGCCACTTCCTGCTGGCCCTGGCCGTGGTGGCGGTGTGGGGCACCAATTTCGTGGTCATCCGCATCGGCCTGAACCACCTGCCGCCGCTGCTGTTCGCCACCTTGCGCTTCTGCCTGGTGCTGGTCCCGATGGCCTTCTTCGTGAAGAAGCCGGCGGTGTCCTGGGCCAATCTGGCGGCCTATGGCGTGCTGATCGGGGCGGGGCAGTTCGGCCTGCTGTTCGTGGCCATGAAAGGCCACATCTCGCCGGGCCTGGCCTCACTGGTCGTGCAGACCCAGGTGTTCTTCACCATCGGCATGGCCATGCAGATCAGCAAGGAACGGATCCAAGGGTTCCAGATCGCCGCCCTGCTGCTGGCCGCCTCGGGCATCGTGCTGATCGCCGCGCACGGCGGCGGCGCGGCGACGCCGCTGGGCGTACTGCTGGTGCTGCTGGCGGCGGCCAGCTGGTCGGGCGGCAACATCGTCGCGCGCCAGGCCGGGGCGGTGAACATGCTGGGCTATGTCGTCTGGGCCAGCCTGTTCTCGATCCCGCCGCTGTTTCTCATGTCGCTGTGGCTGGAAGGCTGGCCGGCCATCGTCAAGGGCGTCACCAGCGCCGACGCCGTGACCTGGGCCGCCGTCGCCTGGCAGGCCGTGGGCAACACCATGTTCGGCTACGCCGCCTGGGGCTGGCTGCTGGCGAGGCACCCGGCCGCCACGGTGACGCCGATGGCGCTGCTGGTGCCCGTGTTCGGCATGGGCGCCTCGGCCCTGCTGCTGGGCGAGGGCCTGCCGGCCTGGAAGCTGATCGCCGCGGCCCTGGTGCTGACCGGCCTGGCGGTGAACATGCTGTGGCCGAAGGTGCGGGCGCGGTTCGCCGTGGCGGCCTAGCGGCTCAGGAACTCCGGCGGCACGGCGTCGGTCAGCCACACGCCGTTGTCCGCCTGGTGGAAGACTCGCCCCTGTCGGTGCATGGCGCCCGCATCGACCTTCAAGACGACGGGCTTGCCGTGGCGCTGACCGACCGCGACGGCCGTCGCCTCGTCCGCCGAGAGGTGGACCTGATGACGTGAACCGGGCTTGAGCCCCTCCGCCAGGATGGTGTCCAGGAAGCGCGTAGCGGTCCCGTGGAACAGAACGTCCGGCGGCGTCACGGCCTCACGGGCGATCGCAACCGTTTCCGTCGAGTGTCCCTGGACCGCGCGGATCCTGAGGCCGTCCTCCGACAGCGCGAACCGCTTCTTGGCGTTGCCGTCCACCACCGCGCGGATCAGCTCGGCGTCCAGGGCTCGCCCCTCGCCCGCCGCGCCGGCGATCAGGGCCTCGACCTCGGCCCAGCCCTCGCGATCCAGGGACAGGCCGATCGTCTCGGGCGCGTGGCGCAGCACGTAGCTGAGGAACTTGCTTGTTTCGTCGTGAAGCTTGCTCATGCCGCAGCTCTACCAGAACGGCAGCCGCGACCAAGACTTGACCGCCCTCGCGTAACCCGACCGACGCTCGCCCCAACAACAAGGGAGGCCCGCATGCCGACGCCGTTCGAGGTGAACTGGACCCGCGAGCAGATCGACAAGGTCCTGGCCCAGATCCGCGCCTATGAGTTCCCGCCCGCGCCCGAAGGCGGCGGTTGGGCCTATGGCTGCGACGCCGATTACCTGAAGGATCTCTGCGCCTACTGGACCGACGGTTTCGACATCGCGGCGGCGCAGGCGAACCTCAATCGCTTCCCGCAGTTCACAGCGACCATCGACGACCTCGAAATCCACTTCGTCCACGTCGTCGGCGAGGCGCAAGGCAAGCGACCGCTGCTGATCAGCCACGGCTGGCCCGGCAGTCACTTCGAGTTCTGGGACGCCATCGAACCCCTGGCTTTCCCGTCGCGCCACGGCGGCGATCCAGCCGACGCCTTCGACCTGGTGATCCCGTCACTGCCGGGCTTCGGCTTCTCCGGAAAACCGAAGCGGCCGCTGGGCCAGCGGGCCACCGCGCGGCTGTTCGACAAGTTGATGGTCGAGGTGCTGGGCTATCCGACCTACCTGGCCCAGGGCGGCGACTGGGGCGGGCTGGTCACCTCTTGGCTGGGCCTGGACCACGCCGCGCATGTGAAGGCCATCCATCTCAACATGATCGGCCTGCGCCCGGCCGGCTCGCCGACCACGCCCGAGGAGGTCGCCTGGATCACCGGCTTCGGCGCCCAGATGGATCTGTGGGGCGCCTATTTCCGGCTGCAGGCCAGCAAGCCCCAGTCGGTCGCCTGGCTCGGCGCCAACAACCCCCTCGGCCAGGCCGCATGGATCCTGGAGCGCTTCCACGACTGGGCGGACCTGTCGGCCAGGCCCTTCGAGCAGGTGTTCACCCGCGACCAGCTGCTGACCAACCTGATGCTCTACGTGATGACCGGCAGTTTCACGACCGGCGCCTGGTACTACCGCGCCCTGCTGGAGGAAGGCGGCCCGGTCCTGGCGCAGGGCCAGCGCTGTGAGACCCCGACCGCCTTCGCCAACTTCCCGGGCGAGAGCATCTACAAGCCCCCGCCCCGCTCGTGGGCCGATCGCGCCTACAATATCGTCCGCTGGACCGACCAGCCTCGCGGCGGTCACTTCGCGGCGATGGAGGAGCCGGCGCTCTTCGTGCAGGATGTGCGCGAGTGGGCTCGCCAGACCTGAAGCCCACCGGGGAGAGAGACATGAGCAAGCTCGAAGGCGGCTGCCAGTGCGGCGCCATCCGCTATGAGATCACCGAGGACCTGATGGGCTCGGGCGCCTGCCACTGTCGGGCGTGCCAGTACTCGACCGGCGGCGGTCCCAACTACGTGGCCCTGGCCTCTAAGGCGGGCTTCACGATCACCAAGGGCGAACCCAAGCGCTATGTCAGCCCGGGCGGCAGCGGCGCCGACGTGGCCCGCGCCTTCTGCGGCGACTGCGGCACGCCGCTGTGGTCGGAAGCGGCCCTGCCCTTCCTGCCGGTCAAGGCGGGCAGCCTGGACGATCCGTCGTTCCTGGAGCCGCAAATCCATCTCTGGACGAGCGCGGCCCAGCCGTGGCATCGCATCGAGCCTGGCCGTCCGGCCTTCCCCGAGAATCCGCCGCGCTGAGGACTTGATGGCCGCCCGCTACGACTTCGCTTCCGACAACGTGGCGGGCGCCATGCCCGAGGTGATCGAGGCCCTGGTCGCCGCCAATGCGGGCACGGCCTCCGGCTACGGGACCGACCATGTCAGCAAGGCGGCGGCCGACCGCATCCGCGCCCTGCTGGACGCCGACGCCGAGGTGCGGTTCACCGCCTCGGGCACGGCCGCCAACGCCTTCGCCCTGACCTTGCTGGCCCAACCGCACGAGGCGGTTCTGGCCCACGAGCACGCCCACATCTGCACCGACGAGACCGGCGCCCCCGGCTTCTTCGGCCAGGGCGTCGGCCTGATCGGCCTGCCGGGCGCGTCGGGGCGGATCGAGCTTTCGGCGCTTGAAGCGGCCCTGGCCCGGCCGGAGGTCTCCTACAACCAGCCGGCCAACGCCCTGTCGCTGACCACCGCCACCGAATACGGCACGGTTTATTCGCAAGCCCAGCTGGAGAGCCTGATCGCGCCGGTGAAGGCCAAGGGCTACGGCGTCCACCTGGACGGCGCGCGCCTGGCCAACGCCGTGGCCGCCGGCTTCGACCTGAAGAGCGTCCACAAGATGGGCGTCGATATCCTAGTCGTGGGCGGCACCAAGGCCGGCTCGACCCCGACCGAGGCCGTGGTGTTCCTCAATCCCGACCACGCCCGCCGCCTGGACGCGCGGCTTAAGCATGCCGGCCAGCTGATCTCCAAGGGCCGCTTCCTGGCCGCTCCGTGGTTGGGCCTGCTGGGCGATGACGGTTCGACTGGGCCGTGGGCCGCTCGCGCCGCGCACGCCAACGCCATGGCGCAGAAACTGGCGGCGCTGATGCCCTTCGAAATCAAGCACCCAGTCGAGGCCAACGGCATCTTCGTCGAGATGGACGAACCCACCCTGGAACGCCTGCGCGGCGAAGGCTGGTTCGTCTACCGCTTCCTCGACGGGACCGTGCGCTTCATGTGCTCCTGGGCCACGACGCCGGAGATGGTCGAGGACCTGGGCGCGGCGCTGAAGCGGGTGGCTTAGGGCACTCCCCCAAAGCGCTTGTGTCGCGAAATTATCACCCATAAGTTGAGGCCGTCATTCAATTCCCAAACCCTTGGGTTTTTGATAGTCTCCTATGGTCACTCTGCTGCGTCACGGTGCGAACCGGATCGTCATCTATTCGGAAGACCACCGGCCAAGCCACGTCCACGTTGTCGGGGCAGATCAAGCTGCGGTCTTGCTGTTGAACTGCAACGATGACGCTCCCGCGCATGGCCCCGTGGCCATTCGCGAGAACCACGGCTTCACGGGGCGCGAGTTGAGGCCGATCATCGAGCAGGTCGAGGCCAGCCTCGCCCTGCTCTGCGCGGAGTGGAGGCGTATCCATGGCGATTACCGATGAGGACATCGACGCGGCCACCATACGCGGCAAGGCCCTGAAGGCTGAGCAGCCGCAGGCCGTGGCCGCTCGCTACGATTCCGCCCGAGGCCTGGTCGAAATCGCGCTCGCGAATGGCGCCATCTTCAGTTTCCCGCCTCGCCTCGCGCAGGCATTGCAGGGCGCGACCTCGGTTCAGCTGAAGGAGATCGAGGTCGTCGGCGGCGGAACGGGCCTCTATTTCCCGATGATCGACGCCGATCTCTACATCCCCGCCCTGGTCGAGGGCGTGTTCGGCTCGAAGGTCTGGATGGCGGCCAGTCTGGGACGCGAAGGCGGCCTAGCGCGCAGCGAACGCAAGTCGGCAGCCGCCCGAACCAATGGCAAGCTAGGCGGCCGCCCCAGGAAGGCCAGCTGAGCTAGGCCTCCAGCCGCTGTAACCCCTCGCTCTCCCACGCCTGCGGCGCGGGTCCCACCTTCTCCCCATGGGAGAAGGTGATCACAGGCGCCGCCGCCGCGCTCGCCGACGTCTCGGTAATTCCAAGCAGCCGGGCGATCTCCGCCGCAGGCGCCGGCCGGCTGATGAAATAGCCCTGGATCTCGGCGCAGCCCTGGCCGCGCAAGGCGTTGAGCTGCTCCAGGGTCTCGACGCCCTCGGCCGTGGTGACGATGCCCATCGACGAGCCCAGGTCCAGAACGGCCTTGATGATGGCCATGGCGTCGCTGTCTTCCAGGATGTCGCGGACGAAGGTCTGGTCGATCTTGATCTTGTCGAACGGGAAGCTGCGCAGATAGCTCAGCGAGCTGTAGCCCGTGCCGAAGTCGTCCATCGAGATGCGCACGCCCAGGGCCTTCAGGTCGTGCAGCATCTGCATGTTGGCCTGGCTGTCCTGGAGCAGCACCGACTCGGTGATCTCCAGCTCCAGGCGCTGGGCCGGCAGGCCCGAGGCGGCCAGGGCCGAGACGACGGTGCGCACCAGGCCCCGGTCGCGGAACTGGGCCGGCGACAGGTTCACGGCCAAGCGCACGTGATCGGGCCACTGGGCCGCCTCGGCGCAGGCGTTGCGCAGCACCCATTCGCCCAGCGGGACGATCAGGCCGATTTCCTCGGCCAGCGGGATGAAGTCCGCCGGCGAAACCATGCCCCGGTCGGGGTGACGCCAGCGCAGCAGGGCCTCGCAGCCCGTGACCCGTTCGTCGCCGAGATTGTAGAGCGGCTGATAGAACAGCTCGAACTCGCCGGCCTGCAGGGCGCGGCGCAGGTCCAGCTCCAGGGCGCGACGGGCCTGGAGCTGCTCGTCCATGGCGCGTTCGAAGAAGTGGAAGGCGCCGCGACCGTCGGCCTTGGCGCGATAGAGGGCCATGTCGGCCTTCTTCAGAAGCTCGTCGGCGTCCTCCCCGTCCGAGGGGGCGGCCGAGACGCCGACGCTGGCGCCGATCACCACGTGATGGCCTTGCAGGTCGAACGGCGCGGCCATCGCCTCGACGATGCGGGCGGCCAGGCGCGTAGCCCCGGTCATGTCCGACAGGCCGGCCTGGACCACCGCGAACTCGTCGCCGCCCAGGCGGGCGACGGTGTCGCCTTCGCGCACGCAGCCACGCAGGCGCTCGCCGGCCTCGCGCAGCAGGGCGTCGCCCAGCGGGTGGCCCAGGGTGTCGTTGACGGTCTTGAAGCGATCCAGGTCGATGAAGTGCACCGCCAGCTGGTCGCCCTTGCGCGCCCGGCGGGCCAGCGCCTCGGACAGGTGCTGCTGGAACAGTACGCGGTTGGGCAGCTCGGTCAGCGGATCGTAGTGGGCCAGGCGCGCGATCTGGGCCACGCCCCGGCGATTGGTCTCGTTCGACGCCTGCAACAGCCCCAGCACCGTGCCGACGCCCAGATAGCGCTCGTCCTCGGTGACAATGAAGCCGCGCAGCAGGTCCGAGGCCCGGTAGGACAGGCTGTCGGTGGTGAACGCGGCCAGCTCGGTGTCGGCGTCGACGACCAGCGGCTCGCGGTCCATCAGGGTCGAGATCGGGCGGTTGGCGTAGAGGGCGCGGCCATACTCGGCGGCCATCCGCAGGAAGAAGGCGTTGCGCTCGACGATGCCGATCGGGCGGTCCTCGTTATCGAGCACCGGCACGATCAGCGTGTCGGGCTCCTCGCGGAACCGCTCATACAGGGCCTTGCCCAGGTCGTCTTGGCGCGCCGGCGCCAGGGACGAGACGGTGTCTCGCAGGGTCAACATGATTACGCCTCCACTCGCGGAAGGGAGGGATCATTTCCAGCGCTAACGACGTGCTAATAGCCGCGCTTGCGACGCTTCATTTCGCGAAAACTTCATGGCGCTGTCACAGTGTTTTCTGGGACGTTTACTTCGCTAACGTTCAGCGCGTGAAATCCTTGACCTAGGAAGTCACTGGAACGATGTCGCCGGCGGCCATTCGTTGACACCGGCGGGCGCCCGCGCCCTATCCTGCAAGCATGGCCGACGCGAAGACATCCACGGCGCCCGAGGTCGGCGCCGCCACGCCGATCCTGTTCAGTCGCGACGTGCCCGCCGCCGCGGCCTTCTATCGCGACAAGTTGGCCTTCACGGTCGACTTCCTGCACGGCCAGCCGCCGTTCTATGGCGCGGTGTCGCGTGGCGGCGCCTGCCTGCATCTGCGTTTCGTGCACGCACCCAACTTCGTCGCGCTGGCTCGGAGTGAAGAGTCCCTGATCCTGGCCACGCTCCAGGTCGCCGGGGTCGAGGCGCTGTTCGCCGAGTTCGAGGCGCGCGGCGTCGACTTCCCGCAACGCCTGAGGCGCCAGACCTGGGGTGGGCTGGATTTTCACGTCCGCGACCCCGACGGCAACGTGATCTCGTTCGTGGAGTTCAGCGCCGCCTAGCTGCGGCCCGTATCCATGAAGTCCCGCGCCTTGAAATTCTCCGGCGCGGCGACCTCGACGATCGGCTCGTCGCGATCGTCGAACTCGGTGCGCAGCGCCCGGCTCATCACCGCATGCATCTCGTAGAGGCAGGTGATGTAGGTCAGCTCCAGGATCTGCTCGTCCGACAGGAACGCCTTCAGCGCCGCGAACACCCCGTCGGCGATCCGGCCGCCGTCCAGCACCAGACCATCGGCATAGGCCAGCACCGCGCGCTCGTGGGCGTCGAAGACCTCGGACACCTGCCAGTGCGGCACAGCGGCGATCTTGGCCTCGGCCACGCCCAGGCCACGCAGCGACTTGCAGTGCTGGGAGAACACGAACTGGCTGCCCCGCGTCCAGCCGGCCCGGGTCTGGGCCAGCTCGCGCAGCACCGGATCGATCTTGCGGGCCGGGTCGCGATAGAGGGCGAAGCCCTGGGCGGCGTGCTTCAGCACGTCGGGGCTGCCCGCGAACACCGTCCACCAGTCGCCCCGAGTGCCGGTGTCGGTGCCAGGCTCGGCCACCGGATCGCGGTCGCCGAACAGCAGTTGGTAGAGCTTCAGCGTCCGCTCATCGGTGACCTCGGCGCGGGGGATCTCGCGAAGGCGCGGCATCAGGCGTCCACCGCCACGGGTTTCGAGGCGCCGGCCGGCGCGTGCTTGACGTCCTCGGGACCGAAGTCGCGGGTGAAGGCGGCCAGCTCCATCATCACCCCGTTGGGGTCGGTGAAATAGACTGAGCGGACGAAGACGCCGGGGTGAAGCTTGCGCGCCACGCCCATCTCGCTGTCGTCGTGATTGACCACCATCGGGAAGGCCGGCACGCCCGCCGCCTGCAGACGCTCCAGGCAGGCCTCGAGGTCGGCCTCGTCGACATTGAAGGCGATGTGGTTCATCGAGCCGACGGCGGTCTTGGAATCCGCCGGGAACGACCTGACCGAGGCGATGCCCGGCGCGGCCGGCGGCGTTTCCGGCCACCAGAAGAAGGCCAGGCACGACCCGCCCCCGCAGTCGAAGAAAAAGTGCTGGCCGCCGTCGGGCAAGGCCACGGTCTTCACGAGGGGCATCTGCAGCACCTCGGTATAGAACTTCACCGTCTCGGCCATGTCGCGGCAGACCAGAGCCAGGTGATTGACGCCGGTGATCTTCATCTCGGCTTCCTCCCGAAGACCGAGGTTACGCCAATGGCGCGGGGCGTCGAGCGTGCCGCGACGTCGCCCTATTCCCGCTCCCGTTTCGCGTCGCCCAGCAGCGCCTGGCCAATCCAGCTGACGATGCCGGTGACCACCGCCACCTGGATGCCCGCCCAGAGACCATCAATCGTCAGTCCCTTCAGGAACCAGGCCACGAGGCCGATCATGGCCGCGTTCACCACCAGCAGGAACAGGCCCAGGGTGATCAAGGTCAGCGGGAAGGTCAGGATGGTGACCACCGGCCGGACGATCGCGTTGACGATCCCCAGCAGGAAGCCCGCGATCAGCAGGGTGGTGAAGCCATCGGCCGTCACCCCGGGCACGATACGGGCGGCCAGCCACAGGCCGCCAGCGGCGATCAGGATGCGGAGAATGAAACGGATCATGCGGCGCGACTCCCCTCGGATTTCACCGGAGAGTGGCCTAAGCGCGGGCCCGAGCAAAGTGACGCCTCATTCGTACAATATCCCAGCCGGCAACTCGGACATTACAAATGCGTTACCGCTCTTCAAACCGCAGCTTCGCGACCTATCTAGTCCCTCGTGTGAGGGATGATCGCGCGCACTTGAGCAGCGGATCCGCACGCAAGGGGATGTAAGAAGTATGGCCGTGAATTCTCTATCGGTGATGTCGCCGGACGGCGGCCTGTCGCGTTATCTCACCGAGATCCGCAAGTTCCCGATGCTGCCGAAGGACGAGGAGTTCATGCTCGCCCAACGCTGGAAAGAGCATCAGGACTCCGCCGCCGCCCACAAGATGGTGACGTCGCACCTGCGTCTCGTGGCCAAGATCGCCATGGGCTATCGCGGCTACGGCCTGCCGATCGGCGAAGTGATCTCGGAAGGCAATGTCGGCCTGATGCAGGCCGTCAAGAAGTTCGAACCCGAGAAGGGCTTCCGCCTGGCGACCTACGCCATGTGGTGGATCCGCGCCTCGATCCAGGAATACATCCTGCGCTCGTGGTCGCTGGTGAAGATGGGCACGACCGCCGCGCAGAAGAAGCTGTTCTTCAACCTACGCAAGGCCAAGAGCCAGATCGCCGCCTTCCAGGAAGGCGACCTGCATCCTGACCAGGTCAGCCAGATCGCCACCAAGCTGGGCGTGCTGGACAGCGAAGTCATCTCGATGAACCGCCGCCTGTCGGGCCCCGACGCCTCGCTGAACGCGCCGCTGCGCACGGACGGCGAGAGCGAGTGGCAGGACTGGCTGGCCGACGACGACCAGGTCAGCCAAGAGACCGTCGTCGCCGAGAACGAGGAGAAGTCGCTGCGGATGTCGCTTCTGGAAGAAGCGATGGTCGAGCTGACCGACCGCGAACGTCACATCCTGACCGAGCGCCGCCTGAAGGACGACCCGACCACCCTGGAAGAACTGGCCGCCCAATACGGCGTCAGCCGCGAGCGCGTGCGCCAGATCGAGGTCCGGGCGTTCGAGAAGCTGCAGAAGACCATGCGCGAGGCCGCCGTGGCCAAGAACATGGTGGATGCCTAAGGCACACCGCTCACGTGAGTGAGACGGAAGGGGCGCTCTTCGGAGCGCCTTTTTTCGTTTTCCCTCTCCCCTTGCGGGAGAGGGTGGCCGAAGGCCGGGTGAGGGGTCGCGCTCCGCTATCCGGACGAGCCTTTCAACCCCTCATCCGTCAGCTACGCTGACACCTTCTCCCGCAAGGGGAGAAGGGATTAGAAGGGTCGAGATGACCACCGCCCCCCTGCCCCAACTGATCCTGCTCCCCGGCCTGCTCAACGACGCCGAGCTGTGGCGCGACCAGGTCAGCGGCCTGGCCGACGTCGCCCGTCCCTGGGTCCCCGACCTCGCGCCCTACGCCACCCTGGAGGAGATGGCCGACAGCGTCCTCGCCCAGGCCGAGCCGACCTTCGCCCTGGCCGGGTTCTCGATGGGCGGCTACGTGGCCCAGGAGATCGCCCGGATCGCGCCGGAGCGCATCGAACGCCTGGCCCTGCTGGACACCTCGATCCGCGTCGACACCCCCGAGCGCGCCGCCCAGCGCAGGGCGCTGAACAAGGCCGCCGCCAAGGGCGGGACGTTCCTGGGGATCGGCCAGGCGATCATGAAGTCCTATGTCGACGCCTCGCACCTGTCCGACACGGATCTCACCACCCGCATCGTCGACATGACCCAGCGCCTGGGCCGCGAGGTCTTCCTGCGCCAGAACAGCCTGGAGCGCGAGGACGGCGAGGCCGCCCTGCGGGCCCTGCGCGTGCCGCTGGTCATCATCGTCGGCGAGAACGACCAGATCACCCCCGCCCCCGGCCACCGCGAGATGGCCAAGGCGATCGGCTGCTCGCACCTGCTGGTCATCCCCGACACCGGCCACATGACGCCGATGGAAGCCCCCGGCCCGGTCAACGGCGCCCTGCGGCACTGGCTGCAAAGGCCCGCCGGCAAGCGGTGACCGGCCGGTCGCCACAAAACTGAGACGAAACTGTCAGCGAAACATCGCTTCGCGAAACTATGCCGACCCCGGCTGTCCAAGCGCGCCTGCTCAAAACGCGCGCGGCACAACAAGGGGATATCGATGAAGAAGACCACGCTCCTGGCGCTGGCGGCGCTCGCGCCGCTGGCCCTGGCCTCCGCCGCGCACGCCGCGCCCGACGACGCGCCGATCGCCACCAACGACGAGCCGACCCTGGCCTCTGAAGTCGTGGTCCAGGCCAAGATCGCCTATCGCAACCGTACCGAGTCGGCCGCGCCGGTCCTCGACTACGGCCTTGACTACTTCCAGCGCTTCGAACCCCTGACCGTCGGCGACGCCCTCAAGCGCGTGCCCAGCGTCTCGTTCCTGTCGGACGTGCTGGAGTCGGACGGCGTGCGCCTGCGCGGCCTCGACCCGGCCTACACCCAAATCCTGATCAACGGCGAGAAGGTCCCCGGCTCGGGCTCCAGCTCGGGGTCGTTCGGCAACGGCGCCGACCAGGCCTTCTTCGTCGACCGCATCCCGGCCGAACTGATCGACCATATCGAGATCGTCCGTAGCAACAGCGCCAACCGCAGCGGCGACGCCGTCGCCGGCGCCCTGAACATCGTGCTGCGCGACGCCCTGGCGCTGGACGGCGGCTATGTCCGCGTCGGCGCCCTCCACTTCGACGACAAGCGCGTCCACGGCGTGCTCGGCGCCGTGTGGGGCGGCCAAGTCGGCCCCGGTCGCCTGCTGGTCGGCGCCAACGTCCAGGGCCGCCACAATCCGAAGGAAAAGCTCAGCCTGCGCTACGACAAGCCGGGCGCGGCCTTGAACAACAACGAGATCCAGACCGACGTCCGTAACGGCGTCGACAGCTCGTTCAACGTCGCCTACGACGTGCCGGTCGGCGAAGGCCAGCTGTCGGTGAACGGCTTCTACGTCCACACCGACCGCTACCAGAACGAAGACTCGATCGAGTACAACAAGGGCGTCGTCTCGAACGCCAACCTGTCGACGATCAACGACAACGACGTCGACATCCAGCAGGACAGCTACTCGCTGAACGGCAAGTTCAAGTTCCCGATGGCCGGCGGCGTGACCAGCATCAAGCTGGGCTACGCGGCGTTCCAGGCCGACGAGTACGAGTTCGAGTACGAGACCGAATATCTGCGCGACACCACCCCGTTCCCGGACGGCGACCGCTTCACCGGCGATCGCGCCAAGACCCGCGTCAGCGACGACGAGGTCTCGGCCAAGCTGGAGCACAAGCGCGAACTGGCCGGCGGGACCGACCTGGAGTTCGGCGTCCAGTACGAAGGCAAGCGCCGCGACTCCCGCGTCCAGGAGGTTCCGCGCAACCGCTACAACCTGCCGGCCGCCACGCCGCCCGCCTACAAGCCGTTCGACATCGTCGGCAAGGCGCGGCTGGAGCAGACCCGCGTCGACCCGTACGTCATGCTGTCGGGCCGCGCCGATAGCCTGAAGTGGGAAGCCGGCCTGCGCTACGAGACCACCGACGTGAAGATCCAGGACTTCGTCCTGCGCGCACAGACAGACAAGGACTACGCCGTCCTGCTGCCGTCGGCCTCGGTGCGCTACAGCGTGACCGGCGCCGACCAGGTTTACGCCTCGGTCGCCCGCACGGTGCGCCGCCCCAGCTTCCAGCACCTGTCGCCGGTGCTGCTGGAGGAAGAGCTGGGCTCCAACGACTTCGTCGGCAATCCGAACATCAATCCGGAAAAGGCTTGGGGTCTGGACGTCGGCTACGAGCACCGCATGGGCCGCGACGGCGTGTTCGGGGTCAACCTGTTCTACCGCGACATCAAGGACCTGATCGAGCTCTACAACACCAACGTCCGCGGTTCGGCCGACGATCCGCCGAACGACATCGCCTGGGTCTATTCGGCCCGCAACACCGGCGACGGCAAGGTCTACGGGATCGAGTTCGACCTCTCCACGCCCCTGTCGTTCATCGGCCTGGACAATACCGGCGTGTTCCTGAACTACTCGTACCTGGACTCCAAGGTCAGCGACGAGTTCGGCAAGCGCCGGTTCAACAGCCAGGCGGAGTCGGTGTTCAACCTCGGCTTCATCCAGGACATCCCGACCTTCGGCGTATCCTTCGGCATGAGCTACCGCAAGCAAGGCCAGGCCTATAGCCGCGTGGTCGGCGAGGAAGTCGTCACTACCTACGGCGGCGACCTGGAGGCCTTCATCGAGAAGCGCATCGGCAAGAACACCACCGTGCGCCTGACCGGCTCGAACCTGCTCGACTCCGACAAGAAGGAGACCTTCGACAAGTTCACGACCATCGCCAACCAGCGCGGTCGTAGCTTCGACGAGTACGAGCTGGAGCGCGAGAAGGCCGGTCCGGTGTTCCAACTGATCGCCCGCATGGCGTTCTAGAGACCTTCGGGCCCAGAAACGACGAAGGCGGCGTCCGCGAGGACGCCGCCTTTTTCGTGGGACTGGACATCGCGCGCCTTAAGCCGCGCGCCCCGCCTCGTCGCCAGCCATGAAGCCCAACAGGGCGTCGATGCGCTTGACCAGTTCGGCGCGACCGCCCGCTCCGGCCAGATCGGCCTGCATGCAGCCGCCCAGGGCCTCGGCGGCCTGGACCAGGCGAACATCCTTGACCGCCTCGCCCACGCGCTTGAGCTCCGCGGCCTGGGCGGCCAGGGCGCGGCGCGCCTGGGCCGGATCGGTGTCCAGGGCGGTGGCGGCGGATTTGACGATGCGCAGGGCCTGCGACAGACGCGCGGCGGGTGTGCCGGTGGCGTCGGCCTTGCGCTTGCGCGGACCCTTGTAGTCGGCCGAGTTGAAGCGGCGGCGGTCGGGACCGACATAGGCCACGGCCTCGATCCAGTCGCGCGGCTTCAAGGTCACGGCCTCGAGGCGGCGCTCGAGATCCTTGATGTTGAACGGCTTGCGCATGAACTCGTGCACGCCGGCGTCTCGCGCGCCGAAGATGGCCTCGGCGGTGGCTTCGGCCGTGCACATGATCACCGGCGCTTCGCGGCAGATCAGGTCGCTGCGGCGAATCTTGCGCGTGAAGGCCAGGCCGTCGACGCCGTCGGTGGTGTGCTCGACGAAGATCAGCTGCGGATCGGTCGCGCGGGCCATCGCATAGCCCTTCTCGCTGGAGGGCGCGGCGAACAGCTGCGCGCCCAGCGGGCGCATCTGGTCGGCCAACAGGCGCGCGGTCGCGGGGTTCGGGTCGATGACCAGAATCCGCTGCACCTTGGCGGCGACTCTTTGGATTGTGCGGACGTTACCGTCGAACACGGACGCGTGGCTCCTAGAAACTAGACCCTGATCACTAGGCCCAGATTGTAAAAATCCGCTTGATAAGCGCTGCGGGTCACCCGCGTCAGTTTGTCAGGGGCATCGACAGGCCGGCCTCGAAATCCTGCAGGATGTCGATGGCTTCCTCGACGTCGATGGTCAGCTGGCAACCGGTCGGGAAGCGATACCGCCAGTAGCTGGAAATATGCGAGATCACGCCGACCCGCTCGCCCAGCGACAGGAACATCTCCGGCGCACGCAGCAGGAAGTCGCGGAAGGCCGTGGGACGACCGTTGTCGATCAGGTCCTCGAACGCGTCGTCATAGACCTTAAGCGTGCGCATGATGGCGTTGCGCTCGACCAGCACCGCGCCCTGCAGGCGCATGCGGGCGGCGTCGACATAGCGGCCAGTCTCGGCGTCGCGGTTGCCGGTGACGACCAGGCGACTGATCTCCTGGCCCACGGCGGTCAGCTGCGGCCACAGCTTGGTGAGCATCCACTTGTAATAGAGGAAGCCCTTCCAGCTGAAGACGCCTTCCTTGAAGCTCTCGCCCTCCATGACCAGGGTCTGGCGCAGGGGCTCCAGGCGCTCGTCGACATCGGTCGACAGCAGGGCCTCGACCAGGCGGGCGGTGTGCAGGCGGCCGACGCCGACGCGCGAGCCCTTGTAGGCCAGCTCGATCAGGCGACCCAGCTCCATGGTCACGAAGCCCTGCATCGTGTCCAGGTCGGCCGGCGACAGCGCGAAGTAGCAGTTGCCGACCATCAGGCCGTGGCGGCGCAGGTGCTCGCGCAGCAGGAACGGATCCAGCGACGGCAGGATGTCGATCAGGCGCAGGGTCTCGATGTCCCGGCTCATGTCGCTCGAGGCGTTGCAGGCCTCGATGATCAGGTCGGCCCAGCCGCGCTGACCCACGAACACCGACTGGCCGCCCAGGCCAAGGTCCTTGCGGTCGAAGGGGATGATGATCTTGGTCGCGGTCGCCTTGGCGTCGTCGAACAGATAGATGTCGTCGTTGCGCAGGCGGTGCTTGAGGATGATCGCGGTGTTCAGCACGCGGTTCTTGAACAGCGGCGCCTCGAAATATTCCGGGCGATGCGCGCTCTCGGCCTCGATGGCCAAAAGGTTCAGGACACGACTGGTCGAGGCGGTGCGTTCCAGCGCACGCAGGCTGCGCATCACGCGGTCGGCCTTGTTGACCGGCTTCAGCTGACGGCGGCGAGCGAGAGCGGACAAGGGTTTCCTCGGCGTTGGGTTCCCGACTTTTAGGGCGCCGCTTGCTAAACAAACGCTAACCGAACGCTGTTCGATTGCCCTCTCGCAACCTCAAGTGGGCCCGATCTACCGAAATCGGGTAGCAACTAGGCGCGTTTGCGCAGCGGCGTCGCGGTCGGGACGACGCGGCGCAGGCCGGCCACGGTGGCCAGCAGGCCGGCGGGCTGGATCGGCTTGGGGTGGGCGTCGTCGAAGCCCTGCGAGAGCAGGCGTTCGGCGTCGCCGACCATGGCGTCGGCGGTCAGGGCCACGACCGGCAGGTCGACCCGGCCGCCCTCGCCGGCGCGGATGCGGCGCACGGCCTCGACGCCGTCCATCCCCGGCATATGGACGTCCATCAGCACGACGTCGAAGTCCTCGATGCGCAGGCGGGCCAGGGCCGTGTGGCCGTCGCCGACCGTGGCCACCGAGGCGTCGGCGGCCTCCAGGATCGCACGGGCCACCATCTGGTTCACGGCGTTGTCGTCCACGACCAGCACCCGCATGCCGGCCAGGTCCAGCGCCTGGGCCGCGTCGGCCAGCTCACGCGGCGCGCGCGTCGCCGGCAGGGCCAGACGGGCGGTGAAGGTCGAGCCCTCGCCCGGCGTGCTGGCGACGCCGATCTCGCCGCCCATGGTCTCGACCAGCTGACGGCAGATGGCCAGGCCCAGGCCGGTGCCGCCGAAGCGACGCGAAATGGTCCGGTCGCCCTGCACGAACGGCGTGAACAGGCGCGCGCGCTGTTCCTCGTCCATACCGACGCCGGTGTCCGACACGGCGATGACGATGCCGTCCTCGCCCGGCGCGATGCGCACGGTCACTTGCCCGGCTTCGGTAAACTTCAGGGCGTTGGAGACCAGGTTCATCAGGATCTGGCGCACCCGGGCCACGTCGCCCGCCAGCCACTCGGGCGTCGCCGGATCGACGTCCAGCAGCAGTTCGAGGCCCTTCAGGCGAGCCGTCTCGCTCCAGAACAGGCGGATCTGGGCGGCCAGCTTGCGGATATCGAACGGCGCGACCTCCAGCTCCAGCTTGCCGGCCTCGATCTTCGACAGGTCCAGGATGTCGTTGAGGATGGTCATCAGGCCATGGCCCGACTGCTCGATCATCTCGAGATATTCGGCCTGGCGCTTGTCCAGCTTGGTGCCGCGCAGGGCGTGGGCCAGGCCCAGCACCCCGTTCATCGGCGTACGCAGCTCGTGGCTCATCATGGCCAGGAAGTCGGACTTGGCGCGGCTCGCGTCCAGGGCCTCGGCCTGGGCCTTCTCCAGCGCCAGGGCGTTGGCGCGCAGGGTGCGCGAGGCCTCGATCAGATAGCCGCCGAGGCAGACCAGGGCCGTACCGGCGGCAAGGCCCTCCATCCACAGCGGCTTGCCCACGAAGAACGGCAGGGCGCTCATCGCCAGCACCGGACAGGGCAGCAGCGACACGGTCGCGGTGCGGCTGAACGCGGCGTACTTCAGGCCTTCGACGATCATGCCCAGCAGGACCAGCATCGCGGCGAAGCGCACGACCTGTGGGCCATAGATCCAGCTGAACAGGGCGGCCACCGACCAGACGGCGCTGAAGGTCATGGCCGGCGCCAGGCGCGCGACCAGCGACAACGGCTTCTCCGTCCGCGAGCGCATGCCGCGCATCAGCCAGAACAGCCACAGCTCCAGGCCGACATTGGCCGCGATCCAAATGGCGGAGGCCTTGGCGTTGAACACCGCGCCCAGCAGGGCGGCCATCACGACCATGGCGACGAGGCGGCTGGTGCGGCCTTTTCGGCTCGTCACCAGGCTCGCGCCGTCGCGGCCATCGTCCAGGAAATCGCGGAGCCTCACGGGGCGCCCCTTCGCATGAAATCGCGCGGAGCTTCGCCGAACAAGGTTCACAAGCATTTACCGTGCGACCGGTTGTCGCACCTTTTTTGGGCGCCGCGTCCCGGGATCGGGTGCGGCGCCCAAGGTCGTTTCGAGGCGCTTAGCCCTGGAAGGGGTCGCGCATCAAAATGGTGTCGTCCCGCTCGGGGCTGGTGGACAGCAGCGCCACCGGGGCGCCGATCAGTTCCTCGACGCGGCGCACATACTTGATGGCCTGGGCGTTGAGGTCCTTGAACGAGCGGGCGCCGGCGGTGCTTTCCGTCCAGCCCTCGATCTCTTCATAGATCGGCGTGGCGGCAGCCTGGTCGCGCAGGCCGGCCGGCAGGTAGTCGACGACCTTGTCGCCGATCTTGTAGCCGACGCAGATCTTCAGGGTCTTCAGGCCGTCCAGCACGTCCAGCTTGGTCAGGGCCACGCCGTGGATGCCGTTGATGGCCACCGACTGGCGCACCAGCACCGAGTCGAACCAGCCGCAGCGGCGGGCGCGACCGGTGTTGACGCCGACCTCGCGGCCGACGGTCGACAGGTGCTTGCCCACGTCGTCGAACAGCTCGGCCGGGAACGGGCCCTCGCCCACGCGGGTGGTGTAGGCCTTGACGATGCCCAGCACGAAGCCGGTCGCCGACGGGCCCATGCCCGACCCAGCCGAGGCTTGGCCGGCGGCGGTGTTGGACGAGGTGACGAACGGATAGGTGCCGTGGTCGACGTCCAGCAGCGAGCCTTGTGCGCCTTCGAACAGGATGCGGCGGCCGGCCTTGTGGGCCTGGTCCAGCACCCGCCACGCCGGCTGGGCGTAGGGCAGGATGCGCGGGGCGAGCTCCATCAGGGCGTCGAACAGCTCCTGGGCCGACGCCTCCGGCAGATTCAGGCCGCGACGCAGGGCGCCGTGGTGGCTGAGCAGGCGCTCGATCTTTGGCTTCAGGGCTTCCGGATCGGCGAGGTCGGCGACGCGGATGGCGCGGCGGCCGACCTTGTCCTCGTAGGCCGGGCCGATGCCGCGACCGGTGGTGCCGATCTTCTGGGTCGAGGCGGCTTCGCGGGCCTGGTCCAGGTCGCGGTGCAGCGGCAGGATCAGGCAGGCGTTGTCGGCCAGGATCAGCAACTCGGGGGTGATGTTGACGCCCTGGTCGGCGATCTTGTCGATCTCGCCCAGCAGGTGCCACGGGTCGACGACGACGCCGTTGCCGATCACCGACAGCTTGCCCTGGACGACGCCCGAGGGCAGCAGGGCCAGCTTGTAGACCTTGCCGTCCACCACCAGCGTGTGGCCGGCGTTGTGGCCGCCCTGGAAGCGCACGACGACATCGGCTCGATTGCTGAGCCAGTCGACGATCTTGCCCTTGCCTTCATCGCCCCACTGGGCGCCGACGACGGTCACATTGGCCATGGTAGAGATATGCCTTGTCACCTGCCCGGTGACGTCCAGCGGCCCTTCGACAGGACTCGGCCGCAGACGTTTATTCAGTTTTGGGCGGCGCCCGAAGCACCATCGGGCGAACCGTCAAATCGGCTCAGCGCGAAGTCAGAACGCGTAAACCAGTCGGACCCCCGCGTCGTCAAGCCCCTGGTTCTTTCCCTGGTGGAAGATCTGGCCGTTCGACAGGTGAGTGTAGCTCAGTTCCACCGACACCCGGTCGTTGACCTGGTAGCCCAGGGCCAGCTCCGGCTCGAACAGGACCTTCGAGCCGAAATCGATGCGGTTGTAGTAGAGCCAGGTGCGGCGATCACGCTCGGCCTGGGTCAGGCCCGGGGCGTTGGCGGGCGGCAGGCCGGCCTTGCCGTCGGTATAGGCCAGACCCATGCCCGGACGCAGGTAGAAGCCGCCCTCCTGGCCCAGGTCGACCTTCCAGTCGAAGCCCACGGCCACGAAGTTCGATGTGTTCTTACTGTTGATCGACACCATGGTGTGGACCTGCGGCTTGCCCAGCCAGGTCAGGTTCTCGAGCTTGTTGGTGCGGTAGCCCAGGTGGAAGTCCACCCCGTCCTCGCGACCGGCGGCGCCCAAGCCCACGGCTTTGCCGATGAACGTCACGTCGTGCTTGTAGACGCCGACGAAGACCTCGCCGGCCATGGCGGGCGCGGCGATGGCCAGCGCAGCAACAGCCGCGGCGGCGAACATGGCGGTTTTCATGAAGTCGTCCTGAACTTGAGCCCTTGGCTTTTTATGGCTTGAACTTGCGACCTCGCAAAGGGATTCGCGCGCCTAGCCCTGGAACAGGGGATGGGCGCTTCAAAAGCTTCGCCGCAGAGCCTACATCCGAGGCCATGACCATCTCCCTCGCCGACATCCAAGCCGCCGCCGGCCGCCTGAAGGGCCTGGCCGTCGAGACCCCGCTGATCGAGAGCCCCGCGCTGAACGAGCGCCTGGGCGGGCGGATCTTCCTCAAGCCCGAGACCCTGCAACGGGCCGGGGCCTTCAAGTTCCGCGGCGCCTATAATCGGCTGAGCCAGCTGAGCGACGCGGAGAAGTCGCGCGGCGTCGTGGCCTTTTCGTCCGGCAACCACGCCCAGGGCGTGGCGCTGGCGGCGCAACTGCTGGGCATACCCGCCCTGATCGTCATGCCGTCGGACTCGCCGGCCGTGAAGGTGGCGGGGACCAAGAGCTTCGGCGCCGAGATCCGCTTCTACGACCGCTTCACCGAGGACCGGATCGCCATCGCCGATCAGATCGCCGCCGAGCGCGGCTGCGTGGTCGTGCCCTCCTATGACGACCCGCACATCATCGCCGGCCAGGGCACGTTGGGCCTTGAGATCGTCGAGCAGGCCAAGGCCAGGGGCGTGACCCTGGACCGCGTGCTCTCGCCCGTCGGCGGCGGCGGCCTGATCGCCGGGACCTCGACCGCCGTGAAGGGCCTGTCACCCTCCACCGAAGTCTGGGGCGCCGAGCCCGCCGGCTTCGACGAGACCCGCCGCTCGATGATCTCCGGCAATCGCGAGACCATCGACAAGGACGCCCGCTCGTTCTGCGACGCCCTCCTGACCCCGATCCCCGGCGAGCTGACCTGGCCGATCAACAGCCAGACGCTGTCGGGCATCGTGGCGGTGACCGACGCCGAGGTGGCCGAGGCGATGCGCTATGCCTTCTCGACCCTGAAGCTCGTCGTCGAGCCCGGCGGCTGCGTGGCGCTGACGGCGGCGCTGACCGGCAAGATCGATGTTGCGGGAAAGACGGTGGCGATTGTCCTCTCGGGAGGCAATGTCGATCCGGGGCTGTTCGCGCAGGTGCTGCGGGGCGAGCTGTAGGACTCGCCACACAGAACCCGTCATCCCGCGCTTTATGCGCGGGACCCATGGTTCAGCTTGCACGTGAGGGCTAGCCTTGCTCCGCGCCTGCGGCGGACAAATGGGTCCAGCGAACAAGTCGCGGGATGACGGTTGAAGGGATTAGGGGCGGGGATCAGATGAACTTTCCGAGCGCAGAGCACCTCCCCCAGACCCCGCTCCTCGTCGTCGACCGCGCCGCGCTCGAGCGCAACATCGACCGCATGCAGGCCCTGTGCGACGCCGCCGGCGTGCGTCTGCGCGCCCACGGCAAGACCCACAAGTGCTCCACGCTCGGCCGCCTGATCGTCGAGCGCGGCGCCGTCGGCCTGTGCTGCCAGACGGTCGGCGAGGCCGAGGCCTATGTGGCGGGCGGGATCAAGGACGTTCTTGTCACCGCCCCCTCCCCGCCTTGGGGCGCCGCGCGCCTGGCCGCCCTCGCCCAGACCGGGGTCAAGGTCGGCGCCGTCGCCGACGACGAGCGCCAGATCGACCGGCTGTCGGACGCGGCCGTCGCCGCCGGTGTCATGCTGGACCTGGTCGTCGACCTCGACCTCGGCACCCACCGCGCCGGCGCCTATCCGCAGGACGCTCTGAAGCTGGCCCGCGCCGCCGACGCCTCGCCGGGCCTGCGGTTCGCGGGCATCCAGGCCTATCTCGGCCACCTGCAGCACCTGGACGACGGCGAGCTGCGCCGCACCGCCGACGAAGCCGCCTTCGCGACGCTCAAGGCCCTGGTCGCCGAGCTGACCGCCGCCGGCCTGCCGCCCGGCGTCGTCACCGGCGGCGGGACGGGCACTCACGCCTTCGACCTGGCCTCGGGCGTGTTCACCGAGCTCCAGGCCGGCTCCTATGCGGTGATGGACGTCGAGTACGACGTCTGCGGCGCGCCCGGCGGCGGCGACTGGCCGTTCGAGCCGTCGCTGTTCGTGGCCGCCACCGTCGTCTCGGCCAATCACAAGAGCCACGTCACCTGCGACGCCGGCTTCAAGGCGATGTCGATGGACGGCCCGCCCGCCCGCGTGATCGCCGGCGCCGCGCCGGGCTCCCTCTGGCGGCCGATGGGCGACGAGCACGGCATGATCGCCCACCCGGCCATGATCGACGTGCTGAAGGCCGGCGGCCGCGATCCCCTCGGCTTCGACAGAGCCGTGGCCGCCGCCGACGCCGATCCGGCCCGCGCGTTCCTGCCCGATGCGCCGAAGAACGGCGACCTCGTCTGGCTGCAGCCGGGCCACTGCGACCCGACTATCAACCTCTACGACGCCCTGCATGTCTGGGATGGCGAGCGACTGGACCGATGGCCCGTGGACGGCCGCCGCGTCTCCGCCTGAAGCCCGACCGGTCGCGTTATCGCTACCGTTCGGCGAAACCGCCCCCGACCACCTAGCCACGGCGGAAAACCCCCTCTAGGGTCCGCGCCCAACGACAAGATTTGCTCCGAAAGAGGGCCTGAGATGAAACGCCTGCTGCTCGCTACCGCCCTGGTCGCCGCACCCATGCTGGTCTCTCCTTGTTTTGCGCAAGGGGCGGCCAACGCGCCCAAGATCGACCCCGCCAAGCTGTCGGCCCACATCAAGGTCCTGTCCTCGGACGAGTACGAGGGCCGCGGCCCCGCCACCGAGGGCGAGAAGAAGGCCGTCGCCTATATCGTCGGCCAGATGAAGGCCATCGGCCTCTCCCCCGCCGGCGACGTCCAGAAAGACGGCAAGCGCGCCTGGACCCAGGACGTGCCGCTGGCCAAGTTCCAGATCCAGGGCGACGTGAAGGCCCACGTCATGGCCGGCGGCGACCACGTCGCCCTGGCGCAGGGCGAGCAGATCGCCGTCCGCGCCGCCATGACCAATGTCGACGCCGTCTCGATCAGGAACGCCCCGATCGTCTTCGTCGGCTACGGCGTGAAGGCCCCCGAGCGCAATTGGGACGACTTCAAGGGCCTGGACGTGAAGGGCAAGATCATCGTCGTCCTGATCAACGATCCGGACTTCGAGACCGGTTCCGGCGACTTCGGCGGCAAGGCCATGACCTATTACGGCCGCTGGACCTACAAGTTCGAGGAAGCCGCCCGCCTGGGCGCCGCCGGCGTGATGATCGTCCACGAGACGGCTCCCGCCTCGTACGGCTGGAACACGGTCAAGAACTCCAACACCAACGTGATGTTCGACATCGTCCGCAAGGAGCCGGCCAAGCAGCATCCGGCCCTTGAATCCTGGATCCAGCGCGACGTCGCCGTCGACCTCTTCAAGCGCGCCGGCCTCGACTTCGACGCCCTGAAGAAGCAGGCCCAGACCCGCGACTTCAAGCCGGTCGAGCTGAAGGGCGTCACCTTCTCGGCCGACTACAAGGTCAAGCACGAGGTCATCGTCTCCAAGAACATCGCCGGCCGCATCGTCGGCACGAAGTTCCCGAACGAGACCGTGATCTACAGCGGCCACTGGGACCACCTGGGTGTCGGCGCCCCGGACGCCAAGGGCGACAAGATCTACAACGGCGCCGTCGACAACGCCGACGGCATCGCCGGCATTCTCGAGCTGGCCCGCGCCTTCAAGTCCAAGCCGGCGCCGCAGCGCTCGATCCTGTTCCTGGCGGTCACCGCCGAGGAGAAGGGCCTGCTGGGCTCGGAATATTACGGCGCCAACCCGCTGTTCCCGCTGGCCACCACGGTCGGCGACATCAACATCGACGCCCTGTCGGCCGCCGGCCCGGCCAAGGACGTGACCACCTCGGGCGACGGCAAGGTCGACCTGCAGGACCTGCTGGTCGCCAAGGCCAAGGCCCACGGCCGCTACTTCTCGCCGGACCCGGCCCCGCAGGCCGGCCACTTCTACCGCTCGGACCACTTCCCGTTCGCCAAGCGCGGCGTGCCGGCCATCTCGATCGGCTCGGGCACCGACCTCGTGAAGGGCGGCAAGGAAGCCGGCGAGAAGGCCGAAGAGGACTACACCGAGAAGCGCTACCACCAGCCGGCCGACGAGTGGTCGGCGGACTGGGATCTCAGCGGCCAGGCCATGGACCTGGGCCTCGTCTACGAGATCGGCGCCGATCTGGCCAATTCGCGCGTCTGGCCGAAGTGGCAGGCGGGCTCGGAGTTCAAGGCCCTGCGCGACAAGACGTCGGCGCAGCGGAAGTAGGATTGGTTACGCGCTCCCTCTCTCGTCATCCCGGCCGGAGCGCAGCGTAGAGCCGGGACCCAGGGGGTGGCGAAGCGCCGTGCGCGCCGCCCCTGGGTCCCGGACAGCCTCTGCGAGGCTTCCGGGATGACAAGTTTAGTAGTGCGAAACACCCCATGACCGCCTCCGTCTTCGACCTCTTCAAACTCGGCGTCGGCCCGTCGAGCAGCCACACCATGGGGCCGATGACGGCCGCGGTGCTGTTCATCGGCCGCCTGCGCGACGCCGGGAAGCTGGCCGCCGTGGCGCGGGTCGAGACCAGGCTCTACGCCTCCCTCGCCCTGACCGGTCGCGGCCACGCCACCGACCGCGCCGTGATCCTGGGCCTGATGGGCTTCGTCCCCGCCGAGCTCGACCCCGACGCCGGCGAGGCCGCCCTGCTGGAGAGCCAGGCCACCCAGTCGCTGAAGCTGGGCGGCGAGGTCGACATCGCCTTCGACGAGGCCAAGGACATCGTCTGGCTGGGTCACGAGCGCCTGCCCCAGCACCCCAACGGCCTGACCTTCACCGCCTTCGACAAGGTCGGCGCCGTGCTGGCCGAGCGCACCTATTTCTCGATCGGCGGCGGCTTCGTCCGCGACGAGCGCGAGATGGGCAGCAACGCCCCGCCCGAGGCCGGTCCGGCCATCCCCCACCCGTTCGAGAGCGGCGCCGACCTCTTGCAGCGCGCCGCCGACGCCGGCCTGTCGATCGCCGGGGTCATGGGCGCTAACGAGCTGGCCCGGATGTCGCTGGACGACATGAACGCCGGCCTCGACCGCATCTTCAACGCCATGGAAGCCTGCATCGATCGCGGCATGCGCCAGGACGGCGTCCTGCCCGGCGGCCTGACCGTCAAGCGCCGCGCCCGACAGATCCACCAGACCATCCTGGGCCGGATGGAGCGCCAGATGAGCGATCCGCTGGCGGCCATGGACTTCGTCAATCTGTGGGCCATGGCGGTCAACGAGGAGAACGCCGCCGGCGGCCGCGTCGTCACCGCCCCGACCAATGGCGCCGCGGGCCTGGTGCCGGCCGTGCTGCGGTTCTTCGTCCGCTTCCACAAGGGCACGCCCGAGCAGATCCGCACCTTCCTGCTGACCGCCGCCGCCATCGGCGCGCTCTACAAGCGCAACGCCTCGATCAGCGGCGCCGAGGTCGGCTGCCAGGGCGAGGTCGGCGTCGCCTGCTCGATGGCGGCCGCCGGTCTCGCCGCCGCCCTGGGCGCCACCAACGCCCAGATCGAGAACGCCGCCGAGATCGGCATGGAGCACAACCTCGGCCTCACCTGCGACCCGATCGGCGGCCTGGTGCAGATCCCCTGCATCGAACGCAACGCCATGGGCGCCATCAAGGCCATCGACGCAGCGCGCCTGGCGCTGCTGGGGGATGGCCAGCACAGCGTGAGCCTCGACAAGGTCATCGCCACGATGAAGCGCACCGGCGAGGACATGAACGAGATCTACAAGGAGACCTCGATGGGGGGTCTGGCTGTGGGCCTGTCGGTCAACCGGGTGGAGTGCTGAGGGCGGCGTAGAGCGCCCCTTCCGGCCCTTCGGGCCACCTCCCCCGCTTCGCAGGGGAGGACGGGAACTCCTCCTGCCCCGCTTGCGGGGGAGGTGGCGCGGCGCGGATACGCGCCGTGACGGAGGGGGCCTCCCGCGTTAGCCTCCTCTCACGGAGGACACCCCATGCCCGGCTCCATCACCCCGATGATCCACGTGCCCGACGTGCGGGCGACGGCCGACTGGCATCGCGACCTCGGCTTCACCCTGACCGGCTTCAACAAGTGCGACGAGGTCTGGGACTGGGCGCAGCTGGCCTTCGGCGACGGGGCGGTGATGTTCAGCGCCGGCGGCCAGGCCTCCATGGCGCACCGCCGCGAGGCCGACCTCTACCTGACCCTCGACGAGGGCCTGGACGCCCTGTTCAAGACCCTCAAGGACCGCGTCGATGTCTTCGAGCCGCCCCACGACACCGAGTACGGCATGCGCGAGTTCATCATCCGCGACTGCAACCGTTTCTGGCTCACTTTCGGCCAACGGATCGTGACCTGAATCCTCTCGACGCGGCGGCCAAGTTCCCTTAGGTTTCGCGAGAACAGGAAGGGAACAAACATGGCCAAGGGCGTGATCCGGACGGGTATCGGCGGCTGGACGTTCGAGCCTTGGCGCGGGACCTTCTATGGCGATGACGTCAAGCAGAAGGACGAGCTGAAATACGCCGCGTCCAAGCTGACCAGCATCGAGATCAACGGCACCTACTATTCGACCTTCAAGCCCAACAGCTGGCAGAAGTGGCGCGACGAGACGCCGGACGACTTCGTGTTCGCGGTCAAGGCCAGCCGCTTCTGCACCAACCGCAAGGTGCTGTCGGCCAACAACGACTCCCTCGAAAAATTCCTGTCCCAGGGGCTGGAGGAACTCGGCCCGAAGCTGGGTCCCATCAACTGGCAGTTCATGGCGACCAAGAAGTTCGACGCGGCGGATTTCGAGGGTTTCCTGAAATTGCTGCCAAAGGAATTGAAGGGCGTCCGCCTGCGTCACGCCCTGGAAGTCCGCAGCCCGACCTTCGCCTGTCAGGAGTTCTACGACCTGGCCGCCAAGTACGGCGCGGCCATCGTCTACGCCGTCGACGACGAGGAGCCGACCTGGCCCTGCATCGACCAGCCGACCGCCGACTTCACCTATGCCCGCCTGATGTCCAGCAAGCCCGACGAGCCGACGGGCATGAGCTCGGAGGATCTGGATGGGGTGGTGAAACAGGCCCGAGCCTGGGCCGAACGCGGCGACGTCTTCGCCTACTTCATCGCTGGCGCGAAGGTCCGCAACCCGGCGGCGGCGATGGCGCTGATCGAGAAGTTGAAGGGGTGAAGTTACTCGAAGAGTTCGAAGTCCAGGCCAGTCGAGAGTCTGTGGGAGGAATGACGGTCGATATCGCTGAAGGGGCTAAGTCCAACCTCGGCGCGCTGCGGCTACATCTCACCGACACCGCGTACAGCTTTATCGAGCCAATCCTAGTTCGCGTCGCGCCAAACTATCATCCCGACACCCGATATGGGATCGCGGAACTCGAAGCGTCGGTCTGGCGGCGCGCGGCGCTGGAACTCAGGGCGACCGCTGACCGTCTTGCAGCCGGTGAACACCTGGCAGCTTCGGACGTCGTATGGATCTTAAGCTATGACGCCGACGACGACGTCGAGACCGACACGGAGAGCTTCCTTCGCCAAGTGAACGCGACGGAAGTTCGCAAGGCGATCGAAGCCTTCTTAGGGCTTGTCGCTGACTGGATCGAAGAGCGCGTCGACCGCGAGAATGTTCTGACGATCTTCGGCTACTAGCCGCCTCAGGTATGCGCGGCGCGCATTGCCCCCGCCGATATCGGCATTAGCCGCCGTCATCTCCAAAGAGCACCCTGGGGATCATCAGACCCCCGCGAGGAAGCGCCCGTGACCACCCCGCTCCGCCGCATCGCCGCGCTGCTGGCCGGCGCGGCTCTCGCCCTGCCCGTCGCCGCCCAGTCTCCCGCCAAGGCGCCCCCGCCCAGCACCGGCATCGCCGACGTCGCGACCTTCTTCGTCGGCGGCCACTACATCCGCGACGGCCAAGCCATGACCGGCCAGGCGCACGTGCTCTACCTGACGCCTAAGGTCCGCAAGCACCCGACGCCGCTGGTCTTCATTCCCGGCGCCGGCCAGACGATCACCAACTTCCTCTCGACGCCGGACGGCCGGCCCGGTTGGGCCAAGTGGTTCGTCGAGCGCGGCTGGGCGGTCTATCTGATGGACCAGCCAGGGCGCGGCGCCTCCGGCTACGACCGCGAAGCCTACGGCCCGGCCGAGCGCCGGCCGCCGCCGTTCGTCATGCAGCGGTTCACGGCCACCCAGACCTTCGACGCCAAGCCCGGCGAACCCGCCGGCTGGCCGCAGGCGAAACTGCACAGCCAGTGGCCCGGGACCGGCGCCCCCGGCGATCCGGCCTTCGACCAGTTCTACGCCTCGCAGGTCGAGAGCGCGGCCGGCGGCGTCTCGGCCAAGCTGGTCGCCGAGGCCGGCGCGGCCCTGCTGGACAGGATCGGCCCGGCCATCGTCGTCACCCACTCCCAGGCCGGCGCGTTCGGCTGGTCGATCGGCGAGGCGCGCCCGGCGCTGGTGAAGGCCATCGTCGCCCTGGAGCCCAGCGGCCCGCCCTTCTTCGGCGCGCCGCCGCCGTGGGGCGACAGCAGCCCCGACAAGCTGGCCCGCCCCTGGGGCCTGACCACGACGCCACTGGCCTATGATCCGCCCCTGGCCGATCCCAAGGATCTGGCCCGCGTGCAGGACGCCGCCCCCGAGACCCCGGACCGCGTGCGCTGCTGGATGCAGGCCGCGCCGGCTCGACGGCTGGTCAACCTCTCGCGCTTCCCCGTGCTGGTCCTGGTCTCGGAGGCCTCGTACCACGCCGGCTACGACCACTGCACGGCGCGCTACCTGACCCAGGCGGGCGTGAAGACCGACCTGCTGCGCCTAGAGGATGTCGGCCTGCATGGCGACGGCCACATGCTGATGCTGGAGAAGCACTCGGCGGAGATCGCCGCCGAGATCGCAGGGTGGCTCTCGAAGCGGAAGCTGGACTAGGCCTCAGCCTGCGTCTTCTTCGGGAACCACGGCACGAAGCCGCTGGTCCGGGCCACGTATTCCTCATAGCCCGGCTTGCTGCGGCGCATCCGTCCCTCGGTGGTCGGCACGCCGCTCCAGCGGGTCAGCAGCACGGTGATCAGCACCGGCGCCGGCAGGCTCCAGGCGCCCAGGCCGGTCTCGGCGGCGATCAGCCAGAGCCCCCACCAGACGCAGGCGTCGCCGAAGTAGTTCGGATGGCGGGTGTAGCGCCACAGACCCTTGTCCATAACCTGGCCGGCGTTGCTCGGGTCAGCCTTGAAGCGCGTCAGCTGGGCGTCGCCGATGGTCTCGAACAGGATGCCGACGATGGTCAGCGCCGCGCCGCCCCAGGCCAGCGGCCCGAGCGCGCCGCCGCCCTGGCCCAGCTGCACCGGCAAGGCGACCAGGTAGCCCAGCACGCCCTGCAGCCCGAAGACGATGATCAGCGCCGTCTTGGCGAAGCCCCAGCCGCGGGTCTTCTGCGAATGGGCGAACATCGCGACGTAGCGCCGGTCGGCCCCGTGCTTGCGCCAGCGCCAGAACAGATAGCCGCCCAACCGCGCCGCCCAGAGGGTGCAGAGGCCCGTCAGCAGCAAGCCGTGCGGGGTCGGCGAGGCTTGTAGAAACGTGCTCCAGGCCAGCAGCGCCATGCTGGGTCCCCACCAGGCGTCGATGAAGCTGACGTCTCTCGTCCGTAGACTGACGACCCACAACGCCAGGAAGGCGATGACCGAGACGAGGGCGTTGATGGCGAGAACGGTGAAGATGGGCGGCATCGAGAGACCTTGAGCAGGGGTCGGATTGAAGTGAGTGGGTAATCGTCGTCCTTCTCCCCCTCTGGGGGAGGAGAGTGGGCGTTGCTACGTCCCCACCACGAAGCTCACCGTCGTTGTCGTCGATCCGCCGATGTTCAGCGTCTGCACCGTCTTGGCCCCCTCGACCTGATAGTCCTCGGCTCTTCCCGAGGTCTGTTTCCACGCGTCCAGCAGCATCCGCACGCCGGTCGCGCCGACCGGATGCCCGGTCCCGATCAGCCCGCCGGACGGGTTGATCGGCAGCTTGCCGCCGATGGCGATGTCGCCGTTCTCGACGGCTTTCCAGCTTTCGCCCGGCGCGGTCAGGCCCAGGTGGTCGATGGCCATGTATTCGGTGGCGGTGAAGCAGTCGTGGGTCTCGACCGCGTCGATGCCCGAGACGTCCGGCGCGATCCCGGCCCGGGCGCGGGCGTCGAGGATGGCGCGGCGCACCTGCGGGAAGACGTACTCGCCGCCTTGACTGGCCTCGACCTTGCGGGCGTAGCTGAGCGGCGCCGAGCGATGGCCCCAGCCCTTGATCCGAGGGATGCTCTCCAGCGCGATGCCGCGCTTATCGGCATAGGCCCTGGCCCGCTTTTCCGAGGCCAGGAACACCACGGCCGTCCCGTCGGTGACCTGACCGCAGTCCTGCTTGCGCGTGCGACCCTCGACCACCGGATTGGCGACCTCGTCGGTCGTGAAGGCGTCCGGGCCGAAGTTCCAGCCGCGCGTCTGGGCGTTGGGATTGCGCTTGCCGTTGGCGAAATTGACCTCGGCGATGCCCATCAGGTGCTCGTATTTCAGCCCGTAGCGCCGGTCGTACTCGTCGGCGAGGTCGGAGAAGGCGCGCGGCCACAGGAAGCGGGCGTCCTGGAACTCGTGACCGGCCCAGGCGGCGCTGCCCAGGTTCTCGGCCGCCTTCTGGCCGGGGACGTTGCGCATCTGCTCGATGCCGACGACGCAAGCCAGGTCATAGCGCCCGGCCTCGATCTCGGCGGTCGCGGCCAGGATCGCCACGCTGCCCGAGGCGCAGGCCGCCTCGTGCCGCGCGGTCGGCAGGCCGTCGAAGGCCGGGTGGACTAGGCCGAACATGCCGCCCAACAGGCCCTGCCCCGCGAACAGCTCGGCGGCGAAGTTGCCGACGTGGCCCGTCTCGACATCCTCGGGCTCCAGGTCGACGGCCGCCAGCCCCTCGCCGACGCCTTGCGCAAAGGCGTCGGCCAGGTCTCGGCCTTCACGGCTCCAGTTGGCGGCGAAATCGCTCTGCCAACCGCCCAGTAAATAGACCATGCGCGACCTCCCCGATGGGCGTGTACGTTCTAGTTAGTTCGATTATACAAGCGACCTCCGTCGAGTCCACGACGTTGACACTTCCAGGCGAAACGCCCCACCAAGCCGCATGGTCCCGCAGAAGACCCCAGCCCCCAAAGCGACTGCGCTTGTGAGACGCAGTTCAGCCGCCCGCGCGCTGAACCTGATCGGCGACCGCTGGACCCTGCTGGTGCTGTACGCCGCCTTCATGGGCGTGAAGCGCTTCGACGGCTTCGTCGAGATGACGGGCGTCGCCCGCTCGCTGCTGACCGATCGGCTGAAGCGCCTGGAGGCTGGCGGTATCCTGGAGCGCAGGCTCTATCAGGATCGCCCGCCTCGTTACGAATACCGGCTGACCGCCATGGGCCGCGATCTCCATGACGCGGCGCTGGTGCTGCTGGGCTGGGAGATGCGCTGGCGCTTCGATCCCGACACCCCCTCGCACCGCATCGTCCACGAGCCCTGCGGCCAGCCGCTGAAGCCCGTCCTGGCCTGCAAGGCCTGTGGCGAGACGGTGAAGGTGCGCGACATCACGCTCTCACCCGGCCCCGGCGCCGGCTTCGAGCCCGCCGCCCCCGCCCGCCACTCGCGCCGCGCCAGCCACGACGACGTGGGCGGGCAGGCGCTGCATCCGATGCTGGAGCGCTCGATCGAGGTGCTCGGCGACCGCTGGATGGCCCACGTCCTCGCCGGGGCGTTCTACGGCCTGCGGCGGTTCAAGGATTTCCAGGACGAGCTGAAGGTCGCCAGCAACATCCTGACCGACCGCCTGGGCCGCCTGGTCGAGCGCGGCGTGCTGGAGCGGGTGCGCTATCAGGAGCGGCCGGAGCGCTGGGAATACCGGCTGACCAAGGAAGGCCGGGACATGTTCCCGCTGGTCGTGACGCTGATGGCCTGGGGCGACCGGTGGCTGGCCGAAAACGAGGGAGCGCCGGAAATCCTGACACACAGCTGCGGGGCGCGGCTGGAGCCGGTGGTGCGCTGCGGAGCGTGTGGCGGGGGTGTGGATATGGAGAATACACACATTCCTGCTCCCCCTCTGGGGGAACTGTCGCGGAGCGACTGAGGCGGCATCGCCGGCCTAGGCCGAGCTGCCCCCTCCGGCCCTCTGGGCCACCTCCCCCAGAAGGGGAGGAGAAGTTCAACCTAGCCACAGCCCTTCTGCCTCGACCGCATCGCCCCAGAACCCCGGCTTCGGCGGCCTGATCCGCCCGCGCTCGACCCGCAAACCGCCGGGGTGATCCACCTTCAGCCACCACGGCCCATCGAGATCCGCGAAGTCGCTCGCCCCGCCCAGGTGCAGCGCCGGCGCGACGCCCAGCGACGAGGCGACCATGCAGCCTGTCATCACCTGGAAGCCCAGGCTCCGCGCCGCCTTCAGCATGCCGACCGCCTCGGTCAGGCCGCCGGTCTTGTCGAGCTTCAGGTTCACCGCCTGGTAGCGGCCCTTCAGCGCCGCGAGGTCGCCGCCGACATGGACGGACTCGTCGGCGCAGACCGTGAACGGCGGGTCCCAGCCTTCCAGCTCGTGGTCGGCGTCGGCCGGCAGCGGCTGCTCGACCAGCGCGATCGGCAGGTCGGCCAGCAGCGGCTTCAGACCGTCCAGTATGGCGAAGGTCCAGCCCTCGTTGGGATCGACGATGAACCGCGAATTCGGGGCGGCGGCCGCGACCGCGCGCAGGCGGGCGGCGGGGTCCTCGGCCGAGAGCTTGATCTTGATCAGCGCCGCGTCGGCGACGGCGGCGGCCGCGGCGGCCATGGCGGCCGGCGTGTCCAGGCTGACCGTCACGGCGGTGACCAGCGCGGTCGGAATGGGCAGGCGGGTGGCCTCAGCGACGCTGACGCCGGTGCGCTTGGCGCGCAGATCCCAGAGGGCCAGGTCCAGAGCGTTGCGGGCCGCGCCGGGCGGCAGGGCGGCGCTGGCGGCTTCCATATCGTCCGAGGCCAGGGCCGGCGCCAGTTGGGCCAGCACGCTGTCGACCGTCTCGCCATAGCGACCGTAGGGCACGCTCTCGCCGCGCCCGACATGGCCGTCGGCCTGGGCGATGACCTCGACCACCTCGGCGGCCGTCTTGACGCCGCGCGAAATGCGGAACGGGGCCTTCAGCAGGTGCGAGACCGGGCGGGCGGAGACGGCGATCGACATGCGCGAAGGCATGCCGCGTTTCGCGAAATCCGACTAGCCCCTCAGATCACCAGCCCCAGTGGCGCGGGATCGGCGAGTCGGCGCGACGCTCGGCCATCACCTTCAGCGCCAGGGGACGGTCGACGACGAACAGCACGGCCCAGACCAACAGCACGCCGGCATAGTGGATCGCGCCGAGCACACCACCGGGACGGCCCGGGCGAACGAAGCGGCGATTGGCCAAGCGAGATTGGGCGGTGAACGGCTGGGTGATGGCATAGTCGGTCATGTCGCGCCCCTGATCCAAGGAAAGCCTCATCTGATGGAAACGACCTTGACCAGGGTCTGCGCCAGAATCGGACGTATTGAACTGGACCGTCATCAGCCGCATTTCAGCGGGTGAGTGTTCGTGAGGATTCCATGGCCAAGACCGTCAGCATCAACATCCCCCACCAGCTGGGCGCGGCCGAGGCCAAGCGCCGCCTGGAAGAGGGCCTGTCGCAGCTGGCCGGCCAGATCCCCGGCGGCGACGCCAGCCGTTTCTCGCAGAGCTGGGCCGGCGACGTGCTGAACTTCTCGGCCGTGGCCATGGGCTCGACCATCAACGGCGTCGTCCAGGTGCTGGATGACCACGCGCGCCTCGACGTCTCCCTGCCCGGCCTGCTCGGTATGGCGGCCGGCAAGATCAAGGACGAGCTGACCCGTCGCGGCCAGGCGCTGCTGAAGTAATACCAATGGTCACGCTGGAAACCTGGGCCACCGGCTATTGCCGGGCGCGCGGCTATGTCGACCCGACACCGGGTCCGGCCGGGCTTTGGATGCGGATCGACCTGCCCGAGCAGGTGGGCCGGCATGTGCTGAGCGCCTTCGATCCCGACCTCTATCGACGCGTGGTCGCGGGCGTCACCGAGCCGTTCGTCTATGTCGAAGCCCTGGCTTCGCGCGAGGCGGTGCAGGCCATGGTCCCTGACAGCTGGACGTTCCGCGACACCCACTGGCTGATGTCGACGACGCTGTCCGTCGCCGAGACCGCCTTGCCGACCGGCTATGTCGCCCGGCTGATCGAGACGCCGAAGACGGTGAACATCGAGGTCGACGCCCCCGACGGCAGCCTGGCCGCCGTGGGCCGATGCGGCCTGGATGGCCAGAACGCCACCTTCGACCGCATCGTCACCGAGGAGGCTCACCGTCGCCTGGGCCTCGGCCGGGCGATCATGAACCGACTGACCGCCGCCGCGATGGCGCGGGGCGTGACGACCGGCGCCCTGATCGCCACCCCCGACGGCCGCGCGCTCTATCGGACCATGGGCTGGTCCGAGGTCGGCGAAGTGACCTCCGTCATCAGCGGCTAGACGGCCGCGAGCTCCATCTTACCCACCCGCTCGGGATCGCCGACGGCCGAGATCTCGACGATCCGGCCGTTCTCGACCTTGATGTCGATGACCAGCATCAGCTTGCCCAGCGGGGCCACGACAGCGCCGATAACGCCGTCGATGAGGGCGCTGCGGGCCGTCTTGGCCAGGCCGTCGTAGTAGGTCGCGACCGCCGCGTTGCCGACCAGCTCCTTGGCCTGGCCGCGACCGGCGAAGGCGTCGGCGCGGAAGACGACGTTGGGGTCGAGCACAGCCATCAGGCCCGCGAAGTCGCCCGTACGCGAGGCGGTCAGAAAGGCGTCGACCACGCTCTTCTGCGCCACCTGGGCGTCGTCCAGCGGCGCCTCGCCGCCACGCACCCGGCGGCGGGCGCGGCTGGCCAGTTGGCGGGCGGCGTCGGGCGTGCGCTCGACGATCGGAGCGATCTGCTCGAACGGCATGTCGAAGAGATCGTGCAGCACGAAGGCGATGCGCTCGGCCGGGTTCAGCGACTGCAGCACGACCAGCAAAGCCAGGCCGACGGAGTCGGCGAGAATGGTCTCGCGCTCGATGGCGTCCTCGCCGCTGACCGAGGGCTCGGGCCCGCCTTCCAGCAGGGCGTCCTCGCGACGCGACTTCTTGGAGCGCAGCATGTCCAGGCATACGCGCGAGGTCACCGTCGTCAGCCAGGCCGACAGGTTGTCGACGCCGCTAGTGTCGGCGCGCGCCAGGCGCAGCCAGGCCTCTTGCACCGCGTCCTCGGCCTCGGGCAGCGAGCCCAGCATGCGATAGGCCACGCCTCGCAGGCGGGCCCGGTCGGCCTCGAATTTCTCGGCCAGATAATTTTTTTCGCTCATGGCGGTCACATCGCTCCGTCGGCTTCCGTCACACCTTCGACGAACGCGAACCGCCGGATGTGACCGGCTCCGGCGTCGAACCGAAACAAAAGCCCACGGAGATTCCGATGCAAGCCCGCATGAAACAGCCCGCCTTCCTGCTGCCCGACGCCATGAAGGCGCTGATCGCCCTGTCCAAGTCCGCCCATGTCGAGGGCGTGCCCGAGACCCTGCACGAGCTGCTGCACCTGCGCGTCAGCCAGATCAACGGCTGCGGCGTCTGCCTGGAGATGCACGCCCGCAACGCCGCCAAGTCGGGCGAGAGCCCCGAGCGCCTGGCCACCGTCGCTGGCTGGCGCGACACCCCCTACTTCACCGACGCCGAACGCGCCGCCCTGGCCCTGGCCGAAGCCGTGACTCGCATCGCCGACAAGGCCGACGGCGTGCCGGACGACGTCTGGAACGAGGCCGCCCGTCACTATGACGAGAAGGCTCTGGCGGGGCTGCTGATGAGCATCTCGGCGATCAATGTCTGGAACCGCCTGAACGCGGCGACGCGCCAGGTGGCGGGGTCGCTGGGGTTCTAACCCCAGCGCCGTCAGAGCCGCCGCGGATCGTAGTCGTGGCGGCCCAGGCTCTCGAAACGGCCTTCCTCGGCCTTGTTGATGTACTGCGCGGCGACCAGCCAGCTCTTCACGGGGCGCAAGGTCCCCAGGCAGCCCAGGATCAGGGCCGGAAAGGTCGTCAGCAGGTGGATCCAGATCGGTGGATGCCAGGCCACCTCGGCCCAGGCGAACAACGCGATGACGACAATGCCGACGCCGCTCATTACGAAGAAGGCCGGTCCGTCGGCCGGGTCGGCAAAGCCGTAGTCCAGGCCGCAGCGCTCGCAGGACGGCGCCAGCTTCAGGAAGCCCCGGAACAGCTTGCCCTCGCCGCAGCGCGGGCAGCAGCACTTGAAGCCGGCTTCGACCGGCGTCGGGCTGTCGTACACTTGGTAGTCGGTCATCGAAGACCCCTTCCTACAATCGCAGGATTGATCCATACATTGCGAGAATAATGTATGGAAATGAGCCGATGCCCGCAACTAAGGGATCACCGAATCCGGCGGCTGCGTGGTTGCGTCGCATCGAGAGCCTGGACGGCCCGGCCTATCGCCGCATCGCCCAGGCGCTCGAGAACGCGGTGGCCGAGGGCGAGCTGCAGGCCGGCGACCAGATCCCCGCCCAGCGCGAGGTCGCACGGCTGGTCGGGATTGACTTCACTACCGTCACCCGCGCCTACGCCCTGGCCCGCGAGCGCGGCCTGATCGAGGGAACGACTGGGCGCGGCACTTTCATCCGTTCACGGACGAACGAGGATGAGGCCGGCCTGGTCGACCTCTCCATGAACCTGCCGCCGCCTCCGCTGGGGCTGAACCTGGCCGCCCTGCTGCGCGAGACGACCGGCGCGATCCTGGCGCGGACCGATCCGGCGACCCTGATGGCCTACCACCCCGGCGCGGGCTCCCTGGCCCAGCGGACGGCCGGCGCGGCCTGGCTTGCGCCGGTGCTGGGCGAGGTCGCGCCCGAGCGCGTGGTCGTGGCCAGCGGCGCCCAGACGGCGCTGTCGGCCCTGCTGGACCACCTGACCGCGCCGGGCCACACGATCCTGGTCGAGGCCTTCGCCTATCCTGGTCTCCTGACCACGGCCGCCCGGCGCGGCGTGAAGGTGGTGGCGTGCCCGCTGGACGCCGAGGGCCTCGAGCCGGAAGCCCTCGCGCGTCGGGTCGCCGAGCATCGCCCGCGCCTGATCTGCTGCACCCCGACCTTCCAGAACCCGACGGCGGCGACCATGGGTCTGGCGCGGCGCGAGTCGGTCGTGAACATCGCGCGCAGGGCCGGCGTGACGATCATCGAGGACGACGCCTACGGCCTGCTGCCGGCCGCGCCCCAGCCCGCCCTCGCGGCGCTCTGGCCGGAGGGTGTGTTCCACGTCGCCACCACCGCCAAGGCGCTCTCGCCCGGCCTGCGGGTGGCCTATGTCGTTGCGCCGCCGGGGCGAGCGGAGGGCCTCGCGGCGACGCTACACAGCATCGCCCAGATGCCCGCGCCTCTGATGGCGGCCGTGGTGACCAGTTGGATCCGCGAGGGCGTCGCGGGGCGACTGCTGGCGGGGATCCGGGAAGAGGCCATGGCGCGACGGGCCTTGGCAGAGGAGTTGCTGCCGGCGGCGGTCGGCGGGCTCGAGAGCCTGCATGTCTGGCTGCCGGGGGCCGTAGCGAGCGCGGCGGCGCGGGAGCGGGGCCTGGCGCTGGTCGGGGCCGAGGCGTTCCGGGCGCCAGGCGTGGCCGGCGAGGGCCTGCGGATCTCGCTGGGCGCGGCGGGGAAGCGCGGGACGTTGGCGCGGGGGCTGCGGGCGTTGGCGGGGCTACAAGCCCCCTAGTCCCAAGCTCCGATTTCCCCGGCGAATGCTGGGCCCAGATGGAAGAGCGCTGGAGCGGGCTCTAGAAACACCGCGCCCATCCAAACAGGCCCAGCGCCTTGAGATCTGGATCCCGGCATTCGCTGGGAAGATCGAATGAAAGAAGCCTCTAGTACTCGACGTCGTCCTCGCCTTCGCCCTCACCGTCCCCCTCGCCGCCCATGGCGTTCTCGAGGCTGTCGATGATGTCGTCCATCTGGTCGGGCGTGATCGAGACATAGAGCGACTCGCCGCCGATGGCCGAGACCAGCAGGCGGTAGCCGTCCTCGGTTTCCTGCAGGCTGAACGATTGGAGCGGCAGGAGCTTGGCCATGGGGGATCCTTCGCGGAAATTCGAGGCGCTCATCTAGAGGCTTGAGGATCCTACTTCAACGCCCCGCGCACCAGCATGGCCACATGCGTCGTGATCAGTTGCCCGCGGTCGACCCACGGGAACTCCGGCCGGGCGATCAGCAGCGAAACCAGGCCGTGCAGGCCGGCCCACAGCGACTGGGTGGCGGCCATGACGTCGTCCTCGGCCGTCAGCCCCTTGGCGTGCAGCTCGCTCACCATCTCGACGAAGACCGCGAAGACCTCCTTGCCGGCCGCCATCGGCTTTCCGCCGGTCTTTTCCAGAAACGACCCGTCGACGCTCTTCTCCAGCATGAAGGCCACGCGGTACGCATCCGGATGGTCCAGACCAAAGTCGATATAGACCCGCAGGCAGCGCTCGAAGTTCTCCGGCGTCGGGGTGTAGTCGACCCGGGCGTCGCCCATCCGCTGCCCCAGGATCGCGAAGGCCCGCACGCACAGCTCGGCGGCGATGTCGTCCTTGGTGGTGAAGTAGGCGTAAAGCGCCGGCTGCGAGATGCCGGCGATCTCGGCGATCTGGCGGGTCGAGACCGCGTGCACACCCTTCTGGGCGAACAGGCTCTGCGCGGCGTCGAGAATCTCCTCGCGGCGCTCGGCGCCCTGGCCCTTGGGCTTGCGCGGCGAGCGGGTCTTCAAAGTCGTCATCCTGAGTCCTTGGCGCCGCCTTGCCAGCTTGACAAGGCAGCATTATCAATCACTGATAACTTATCACTGATCGATTTGGAACAGCGTATGTGGCGAACCCCGCTCCCTCCCCTGGCGGTGTTGCTCCTGGCGACCACCTTGAGCGCGTGTAGCGCAAAACCCAAGGCCGATGAACCGGCCCCCGCCACACCGGTCGAGGCCGCGCGCGTCGCCGCCCCCGGCGCGTCCGGATCGGTGAGCGGCGCCGGCACACTGGAGCGCCGCCGCGAGATGGCGCTGTCGTTCCGCATCCCCGGCGTTCTGACGTCCATGCGGGTCGAGGCCGGCGACAGCATCCGGGCCGGCGAGGCCATCGCCGCGATCGATCCGGCCGGCGTCGACGCCCGCCAGCAGCAGACCGCCGCCGACCTGGAACGGGCCCGCCGCGACGTCGAGCGCGACAAGACCCTGTTCGACAAGGGCTATGTCAGCCGCCAGCGCATCGACGACCGCACGAGCGCGCTGAAGGCCGCGCAAGCCGCCTATGACGCCGCCCGCTTCGATCGCCGCTGGGCCAGCCTGGTTTCGCCGGTCTCCGGCGTCGTCTTGGAACGCCGCGCCCAGGCAGGCGAGGTCGTGGGCGCGGGCCAGGTGGTGGCGCGGGTCGCCGACCTCTCCAGTCCGTTGGTCCTGCGCCTGCCGCTGGCCGCGCGCGAGGCGGCCAAGGTCCGCGTGGGCGACGTCGCCCAGGTCACCGTCGACGATCTCGGAGGTCAGCCTCTCTCCGGCCACGTCACCCGCGTCGGCGAGGCCGCCGACACCCGCACCGGCGCGGTCGCCGTCGAGATCGAGCTCTCTGCTCCGCCCGCCGCCCTGCGGAGCGGCCAGGTCGCTCACGCCGTGCTGCAGGTCCGCGCCGCGCCGGGCGCGACCGCCGCCTATGCCCGCATCCCAGCCGAAGCGGTGCTGGAGGCCACCGGCAAGCGGGCCTTCGTCTATCGGTTCGACGGCGGCAAGGCCCGCCGCACGCCGGTCGGCTTCGGCGGCTTCGACGGCGACGACGCCCTGGTCTCGGGCCTGCCTGACGGCGCCCAGGTGATCACGGCCGGCGCCGGCTTCGTCGCCGATGGCGAGGCGGTCCGCGTGATCGATCCCACCCGCCTCGACGCCGCCAAGGGGCGCTAGGCCATGAAGTTCGATCTGGCGACTTTCGCCGTCCGCCGCTGGCAATTCACGCTGGTCGCGTTCGGCCTGCTGATCATGCTGGGGATCAACGCCCTCTCCAGCGTCCCGCGCTCGGAAGACCCGCACTTCCCGACGCCGATCGTCATTGTCCGCGCGGTGCTGCCCGGCGCCGAGCCGACCGAGATCGAGCAGTTGATCGTCGATCCGATCGAAGACGCCGTCGACGGCCTCGACGACATCGACAAGGTCGAGTCCACCGCCGTGGACGGCGCGGCGGTGATCCGCGTCCACTTCACCTGGGACGTCGACACCGAGCGCAAGTACGACCAGGTGGTCCGCGAGGTGAACGCCATCCGGGGCAACCTGCCGGCCGGCCTGCAGCGACTGCAGATCGAGCGCGTGCGCACCACCGAGGTGGCCATCGTCCAGGTCGCCCTGACCTCCGACACCCTGCCCATGCGCCGCCTGGAAAAGACCGCCGACCGCCTGCGCGAACGGCTGGACCGGGTGCCGGGCGTGCGCGAGGCCAAGTACTGGGGCGCGCCGGAATCCGAGGTGCAGGTCACGCTGGACCTCGCGCGCCTCGCCGCCCTGAGGCTGCCCGCCACCGCTGTCGCCGACGCCCTCAAGGCCAATGGCGCCGAGGCTCCGATTGGCGCGGTCCAGGCCGGCGAGCGGCGCTTCAACGTCAAGTCCGGCGGCGCCTTCCGCTCGCTGGAAACCATCGCCGACACGCCCGTCCGCTCGATCGGCGGCCAGGTCACCCGCGTGCGCGACGTCGCCACCGTGGCCTGGGCCCAGGCCGAGCCCACGCACCTGACCCGCTTCAACGGCAAGCGCGCCATCTTCCTGACCGTGAACCAGAAGGACGGCCAGGACGTCGCCAAGATCACCAAGGGCGTGCAGCAGGTGCTGGACGACTACGAGAAGACCCTGCCCGCCGGCGTGAAGCTGGAGCGCGGCTTCGTGCAGGCCGAGAACGTCAAGCACCGGCTGACCAACCTGTTCCGCGACTTCGGCATCGCGCTGGCTTTGGTGCTGATCACCCTGCTGCCGCTGGGGCCGCGCGCGGGCCTGGTGGTGATGGTCTCGATTCCGCTGTCCCTACTGATCGGCCTGACCATGCTGCAGGCGTTCGGCTTCACGCTGAACCAGCTGTCCATCGCCGGCTTCGTGCTGGCCCTGGGCCTGCTGGTCGACGACAGCATCGTCATCACCGAGAACATCGCCCGCCGGGTGCGCGAGGGCGAGGATCGCACCGAGGCCGCCATCAACGGCACGCGCCAGATCAGCCTGGCGGTGCTGGGCTGCACGGCGACCCTGATGCTGGCCTTCCTGCCGCTGATGGCCCTGCCGGCCGGGTCGGGGGCCTATATCAAGTCGCTGCCGGTGACGGTGCTCAGCACCATCGCCGCCTCGCTGCTGGTCTCGATGACCATCATCCCGTTCCTGGCCAGCCGCCTGCTGGACAAGCACTCCGATCCCGAGGGCAACGCCCTGCTGCGAGCGGTCAATGACGGCATCCACCGCTTCTACCGCCCTGTGCTGCACCGGGCCCTGGCGCGGCCATGGGTGACCATGGGCATCCTGCTGGCCATCTGCCTGACCACCCTGCCGCTGGTGAAGCTGGTCGGCTCCAGCCTGTTCCCCTCGGCCGAGACCCCGCAGTTCCTGATCCGCATCGAGACGCCCGACGGCTCGTCCCTGGCCCGCACCGACCGCGCCCTGCGCTATGTCGAACAGCGCGTGAAGGCCGAGCCGGACGTGGTCTGGGAAGCGGCCAATCTGGGTCGCGGCAATCCGCAGATCTTCTACAACCGCAGCCAGCGCGAGAGCGCCACGACCTTCGCCGAGGTGTTCGTCAGCCTGAAGCGCTGGGAGCCGGGCCACAGCGACAAGGTGCTGGACGGCCTGCGCAAGGACTTCGCCAGGTTCCCGGGCGCGCGGATCAGCGTCGTCACCTTCGAGAACGGCCCGCCCATCGATGCGCCGGTGGCCGTGCGCCTGACCGGCCAGAACCTGGACGTGCTCAAGGCCCTGTCGGCCCGCGCCGAGGCGATCCTGAAGGCCACGCCCGGCACGCGCGACGTCACCAACCCGATCCGCCTGGATCGCACCGACCTCGACCTGGGCGTCGACGAGGCCAAGGCCGCCGCCCTGGGCGTACCCGCTGGCGCCCCGCGCCGCATCGCCCGCCTGGCGCTGTCGGGCGAGGAGACCGGCCGCTTCCGCGATCCGGACGGCGACGACTACGCGGTCAAGGTGCGGCTGCCGATGGCGCAGGTCGACGGCGCGGCGCGCAATCCGCTGTCGGCGCTCAAGGGCGTCTATGTCCCGACCGCCGACGGCCTGGCCGCGCCGCTGGACGCCATAGCCACGCCGAAGCTCAAGTCCAGCCCCTCGCGCATCGACCGCTTCGACCGCGAACGGACGGTGACGATCAGTTCGTATGTCCAGACGGGGTTCCTGGCCTCGGCGGTGACGGAGGACGTCGTCGCGCGCATGGCCAAGGAACTCCCCTTGCCGCCGGGCTACCGCCTGTCACTGGGCGGCGAGGCCGAGGCCGCGTCGGAGAGCTTCGCAGGGTTAGGCGCGGCGGTGATGATCGCGGTGTTCGGCATCCTGGCCGTGCTGGTCCTGGAGTTCCAGAAGTTCAAGACCGCCCTGGTCGTGGCCGGCATCATCCCGTTCGGCGTGTTCGGCGCGGTGCTGGCCCTGGCCCTGACCGGCTACTCGCTATCGTTCACCGCCACCATCGGCGTGATCGCCCTCATCGGCATCGAGATCAAGAACTCGATCCTGCTGGTCGACTTCACCGAGCAGTTGCGCCGCGAGGGCATGAACCTGCACGACGCCATCGAGAAGGCCGGCGAGGTGCGGTTCCTGCCGGTGCTGCTGACCAGCGTCACCGCGATCGGCGGGCTGCTGCCGCTGGCGGTGGAGCGCTCGGGTCTCTACTCGCCCCTGGCCATCGCGATCATCGGCGGGCTGGTGACGAGCACCCTGCTGAGCCGGGTGGCGACGCCGGTGATGTACTGGCTGACGGCCAGGGGCAAATCGGACGCGCTTGCCCCCACCTGACCAGCTTACGCAGGTCGTCCGCCCCCGGAGGGGGCGGAAGGTGGCGCGCGATCCTTCTTCCCCCTCCGGGGGAGGAGGGCCGCAGGCCCGGAGGGGACGAGTAACACGCCCCCTTGCCTATTATACGATCGTACAGCAACACTATCCCCTTCTCAGGGGGAGAACATCATGGCCACCACGCAAACCCGCGACGCCGTCATCATCGGCGGAGGCCATAACGGCCTCGTCTGCGCTTTCTACCTGGCCAAGGCCGGGCTGAAGGTCACGGTCTGCGAGGCCCGGGGCGTGGTCGGCGGGGCCGCCGTGACCGAGGAGTTCCATCCCGGTTTCCGCAACTCCGTGGCCAGCTACACGGTCAGCCTGCTCAATCCCAAGGTCATCGCCGACATGGGCCTGCGCGACTACGGCCTGACCTTCCTGGAGCGGCCGATCTCCAACTTCCTGCCGCTGTCGGACGACAAGTACATCAAGCTGGGCGGCGGGCTGGAGCGCACCCAGGAGTCGTTCAGCAAGTTCAGCCGCCGCGACGCCGAGATCCTGCCGGCCTACTACGCCATGCTGGACGACATCGGCGACGTGCTGCGCGATCTGGCCCAGGAGACCCCGCCGAACCTGGGCGACGGCCTGCCGGGCCTGCTGCGCGCGCTGCGCCAGGGCGGCCGTCTGGCCAGGCTCTCGCGCGAGCGTAAGCGTGACGTCCTGGACCTCTTCACCAAAAGCGCCCGCGACGTGCTGGACGGCTGGTTCGAGAGCGATCCGGTCAAGGCCGCCTTCGGCTTCGACGCCGTGGTCGGCAACTTCGCCAGCCCCGACACGCCCGGCTCGGCCTATGTGCTGCTGCACCACACCTTCGGCGAGGTGAACGGCAAGAAGGGCGCCTGGGGCCACGCGGTCGGCGGCATGGGCGCGATCACCCAGGCCATGGCCAAGGCCTGCGAGGCGGCCGGGGTCGAGATCCTGCTGAACGCGCCGGTCGAGGGCGTCCATATCGACGGCGGAAAAGCCGTGGGAGTGCAGATCGCCGACGGCCGCCAGGTCATGGCCCCGATCGTCAGCGCCAACGTCAATCCGGCCCTGCTCTACAAGAAGCTGGTGCCGCCCTCGGCCCTGACCGGCGACTTCCGCAAGGCCGTCGACGGCTACAAGAACGGCTCGGGCACCTTCCGGATGAACGTGGCCCTGTCGGAGCTGCCGGACTTCACCTGTCTGCCGGGCAAGGCCGTGGCCGAGCACCACCAGTCGGGCATCGTGATCTCGCCCAGCCTCGACTACATGGACGCCGCCTATCGCGACGCGAAGGCCGACGGCATCAGCAAGGCGCCCATCGTCGAGATCCTGATCCCCTCGACCATCGACACCTCGCTCGCGCCTCCCGGCCAGCACGTCGCCAGCCTGTTCTGCCAGCAGTTCGCGCCGGAGCTGCCGAACGGCCGCTCGTGGGACGACGAGCGCGAGAGCGCCGCCGACCTGATCATCGACACGGTCGACAAGTGGGCCCCGAACTTCAAGGCCTCGGTGCTGGGCCGCACGATCCTGTCGCCGCTGGACCTGGAGCGGAAGTTCGGCCTGATCGGCGGCGACATCATGCACGGCCACATGTCGCTGGATCAGCTGTGGGCGGCCCGGCCGTTCCTCGGCAACGCCAGCCACCGCGCGCCGATCAAGGGCCTCTACATGTGCGGCGCCGGCACGCACCCCGGCGGCGGCGTCTCGGGCAATCCCGGTCGCAACGCGGCGCGCGAGATCCTGCGCGACAAGGACTTCACCACGGCGGTGAAGCTGTCGGTGGTGGGGCGGTGATGCGGCCGGCTCACTTGCCCCCACCTGACCTGCTCCGCAGGTCGTCCGCCCCCGACGGGGGCAGAAGGAGACGCGCGACCTTCTTCCCTCTCCGGGGGAGAAGCGCCGCAGGCGCGGAGGGGGCGAGCCAGTGACCCAGATCTCCAACGAAGATCCCCAGGCCGACTGGGGCCTACCCGGCTGGATCTACGGCTCCGAGCGCTTCTTCCGCGAAGAGCAGGACAAAATCTTCCGGCCGTCGTGGCAGATCGTCTGCCACCTGAACGACATTCCCAAGGCCGGCGATTTCCACACCTTCGACTTCGTCGGCGAAAGCCTGGTCGTGCTGCGCGGCAAGGACGGCGGGGTGCGGGCCTTCGCCAATGTCTGCCGCCACCGGGGCGCGCGGCTGCTGGACGGGCCGGTGGGTCGCTGCGGCGGTCGGATCGTCTGTCCCTACCACGCCTGGACCTACGACCTGGAAGGCCGACTGATCGGCGTGCCGATGCGCGACGACTATCCGGCCCTGCAGATGCACGAACAGGGCCTGGCCAGGATCGAGACCGAGATCTGGCGCGGCTTCGTCTTCGTTCGCATCGAAGGGGAAGGCCCGTCGGTCGCGACCATGATGGCCCCCTACGAGGACGAGGTCGCCCACTACCGCTTCGAGGAGCTGCAGCCGTTCGGCCGCGTCACCCTGCGGCCGCGCGAGGTGAACTGGAAGAACATCAGCGACAACTATTCGGACGGCCTGCACATTCCCGTCGCCCACCCCGGCCTGACGCGGCTGTTCGGCAAGGGCTACGGCGTCGAGGCCAAGACCTTCGTCGACAAGATGTGGGGCCAGCTGATCGATGAACCGTCGGAGAGCCCGTCCGAGCGCCTCTACCAGGACCTGCTGCCGGACGTCCCGCACCTGCCGGACGACCGCAAGCGGCTGTGGACCTATTTCAAGCTCTGGCCGAACTTCGCCTTCGACATCTATCCGGACCAGGTGGACTTCATGCAGTTCATCCCCGTCTCGGCCGAGAAGACCATGATCCGCGAGATCGCCTACGCCCTGCCGGACGAGCGGCGCGAGATGAAGGCGGCGCGCTATCTGAACTGGCGCATCAACCGCCAGGTCAATGCCGAGGACACCGAGCTGGTGGCCCGCGTGCAGCAGGGCATGGCGTCTCGGACCTTCACGGCTGGGCCGTTGGCGACGAGCGAGGTTTCGCTCAGGAGCTTCGGCCGGAAGATGCGAGCGCTGGTGCCAGAGAGCCGCTTGGCGCGACCGCCGGAGGGGTGGTGAGCGGCCGCGCCGCCTTCACCCGCGAGACCGCCGACGTCCGCCGCCAGGCCCTGGTCGCGGCGGCCGAAACCGTGCTGGCCCGCGAAGGCGTCGGTGGAACCTCGGTCCGCACTATCTGCGCCGAGGCCGGCGTCTCGCCGGGCCTGCTGCGGCACTATTTCGAGGGTGTCGACGACCTGATCGCGGCGGCCTACGAGGCCGTCGGCCAGCGGATCGACGCGGCCCTGGACGCAGCGCTCGAGGCCGCCGGCCCGACGCCGCGCGGACGGTTGCTGGCCTATCTGGGCGCCAGCTTCGCGCCGCCGGTGCTGGATCCACGCTTGCTGGCCGCCTGGATCGGCTTCTGGTCGCTGGTGAAGACCAAGCCGCGCATGGCGGCGATCCACGCGGCCTCCTATGCCGACTTCCGGGCCCGGCTGGAGGGCCTGCTGGCCGACGCCGGAGCGCGCGACACCCGGCTGGCGGCGATCGCGCTGACGGCGACGGTCGACGGGCTCTGGCTGGAGTTGTGCCTCGATCCGGCGACGTTCCGGTCGGACGAGGCGATGGCGATCGTGGAGCGGGCGCTGGCGGGGTGGCTGGACTAGAGCCGAGCCGAAACCTCGCCCTTCGACAGGCTCAGGGTGAGGTTTCTAGGTCAGCGCCAAAAGTCGTCCTCACCCTGAGCTTGTCGAAGGGCGAGGACGCACCCAGCCCCTATTCGTCCTTCACCACCGTCCCGCCCTTCATCACCTTGGCCACCTTGGTCAGCACAGACACATCCGCCAGCGGATCGCCGGCCACCGCGATCAGGTCCGCGTAGCAGCCGGCCGCATCGCATCCGACCTGGCCCGTCTTGCTCATCAGCTCGGCCGCCACCGTCGTCGCCGACTGGATCGCCTGCATCGGCGTCATGCCGTACTTGACCATGTAGGGCATCTGCTGGGCGTTCAGCCCGTGCGGATAGACGCCGGCGTCGGTGCCGTAGGCGATCTTGACCCCGGCCTTCACCGCCTTGCGGAAGCCCTCGCGCTGGGCCTCGGTGGTCTCCCAGTTCTTGCGCAGGGTCTCGGCCGGCCAGCCGTGGGCCTTGCCATATTCGTCGATCCAGTCGCCGTCATAGATGTCGGCCACCAGGAACACGCCCTTGGCCTTCATCATCGCGATGGCCTCGTCGTCCATCAGCGAGCCGTGCTCGATCGAGCGCACCCCGGCCTTCATGGCCACCTTCATGCCGCCCGCCCCATGGGCGTGGGCGGTGGCGTAGGTCCCGCGCTTGGCGGCCTCCTCGACGGCCGCGCGGATCTCGTCCTCGGAAAGTTCCAACTGGCCGGGCTCGGTGCCGACGGTCAGCACGGCGCCAGTGGCGATGAGTTTCAGGAAGTCGGCCTTGTGGGCCAGGATGTTGGCGGCCTTGCGATGCGCGTCCGCCGCGTCCTCGACCACCCCCACCCGCATCTCGGCCGGGATGCCGACGTCGGCGGCGATGCCGGTGACCTCCCCGCCGCCGCCGGGGATGGTGATGTAGGCGCCGGCCACCGACATGCGAGGACCAGGCACGAGGCCATTGTTGATCGCGTCACGCAGAGCCACATCCCCGAACGCCCGCCAGGTGCCGACGTCGCGCACGCTGGTGAAGCCGGCCATCAAGGTCTTGCGGGCGTGGTCGGCGGCGATGAACGACTGGTAGGCGGCCGTGGTCAGCAGCGGCTCGGCGATGTTCTCGGTCTGCTCCTGGTCCACCAGGTGGGTGTGCATGTCGATCAGGCCGGGCAGGACGGTGAGCTTGGACCAGTCGGTCACCGCGCCGTCCTTGGGCATGCCCTTCCATGGCGCGACCGAGGCGATCCTGCCGCCTTCGATGCGGATCATCTGGTCGGTCAGCACCTTGCCGGCCTGCGGGTCCACGAGCTTGCCGGCGCGGACGTAGGAGACCTGAGCGCTGGCGACGGCCGGCGCCAGGGCGGCCAACAGAGCGAGGGCGGCCAGCTTCACGAGGCGATCTCCGAGAGGGGGTGGGCGGAACGGGCGGTCAGGAAGCGGACGGGCAGGCCGGCCGCCAGCAGCACCAAGCCCCAGAGGGTGGCCGAGACGCCGGCGCCATAGAGGGTCCAGATCGAATAGAGCGCCGCCAGGATCGCCAGCACGGTCAGGAGCATGGACGCTCCCATCCGCCTCTGCTGCTGCAGGCGCAGGGCGGCCAGGGCGCTGAACAGGTAGGTGAACAGGCTGGCCGAGGTCGCCAGCAGGGCGATGAAGGTGAAGAGGTCGGCCATCGACCTGGCGTAGTTCATCAGCACCAGGACGGTCAGCAACGTGCTGGACAGCACGTGGGCGCGCACCGGCGTACCGCGCTTCGACGGCTTGCCCAGGAAGGCCGGGAACACCCCGTCGCGGGCCATGGCGTAGGGCATCTCGCCCTGCAGCAGCACCCAGCCGTTCAAGGCTCCGAAAGCGCTGATCGCGGCGAAGCCGGCCAGCACCAGCTTCAGGTCCCCGCCGCCGTGATAGCCGACGAAATCTGCGAACGGGGCGTTGGAGTTCTTCAACACGTCGGCCGGCGACAGCAGCACCACGGCCGAGCAGACGACCAGGTAGATCAGCCCCGTGAAGGCCGTGCCGTAGAGGGTGGCCTTCGGGATGGTCTTGGTCGGCTCATGCACCTTGTCGGCGGGCACGGTGGCCGACTCCAGGCCCAGCAACGCCCACAGGGTCAGGGTCGCCGCGGCGGTGATCGCGCCGGCCGACAGCTGCGAGGGCTCGAACGGCGTCACGGCCGCCCCGCCCTTGCGCGCCACGACCGCGACGGCCAGGCCCGCGACGGCGATCAGGGGCAGCAGCTTCAGGATGGTGGCAACTACCTGCAGGCGCCCGGCCGACTTGGAGCCCCAGCAGTTGACCGCCGTCAGCCCCCAGACCAGGGCGACGGTGACGATGGCGTGCAGGCCCGGGACCTTGGCGATGGCGGGCGCGAAGACCGACAGATAGCTGACGCAGCCGACCGCGATCGCGGCGTTGCCCACCCACATCGAGATCCAGTAGGCCCAGGCGACCATGAAGCCCGCGGTCGGGCCGAACGCCTCCTGGGTATAGGCCAACGGACCGCCGGCGCGCGGGAAGGACTCCGCCAGGCGCGCATAGACGAAGGCCAGGCACAGCGCGCCGCCGATGGTCAGCATCCAGGCGATCACGGCGTTCCAGCCGTAGGGCGCCAGCGAGGCAGGCAACATGAAGACGCCCGAGCCGATCATGTTGCCCACGACCAGGGCCGTGCACATCCACAGGCCCAGCGGGCGGGCGCTCGACGACGCCATGGTTCCCCCCAAACGCAAAACAAAAAAGGGGCGGCCCAACAGGGCCGCCCCTCGCTGACCAGACGCGAACTAGAACTTCTTCCCGAGCCGGACGCCCATGGTGCGAGGCTGGTTCGGGACGATGTAGTACTGGGTTCCGCAGACGCTCTCGGCGCATTCGGCGTAGCGGTTCAGGCTGGCCCGCTCGTCGAAGAGGTTCTTCATGTAGACCGACAGCGACAGGCCGTCCCGGTCGATCCCCGCGGAGACGTCGACGGTCTGCCAGCCCTTCTGCTTGCCGATGATGCCTCGCTCGACGATCCGCAGGTCGGTCCAGTTGCTGGTCTGGCCCACGAAGGCGCCCTGGACGTAGGCGTCCCAGTCATCCCAGGTGAAGTCGTAGCGCGCCGTGAGGTTGGCCTTGAACTTCGGCGTCACCGGCAGCTGCGTGCCGTCCGGCGCCTGTGGCGTGGCGCAGGTGGTGACCGGGTTGCCCGAGGCGTCGGTGAAGCCGCAGTAGTTGGCCGTCAGCTTGGCCTCGGTATAGGCCGCCGCCGCATTGATCGTGAAGCCGTGGAACGGCGACCAGGTCACGTCGCTTTCCACGCCCTTGATGCGGGCCTGGTTGGCGTTCTTGATCTCGGTCAGGCCGTTGGCGCCCAGGATCGAGAACTGGAAGTTGGACCAGTCCTCCATGAACACCGCGCCGTTCCAGCGGACGCTGTTGTCGAACCAGGTGGTCTTCCAGCCGGCTTCGTAGTTCTTCAGGTAGTCGGCGTGGTAGGGCGGCAGGGTCGAGCGACGATTGATACCGCCCGGACGGAAGCCCTTCGAATAGGTGGCGTAGACCAGCCGATCGTCGTCGATCTTGTAGGTCAGGGTCACCTTCGGCGAGTTGCCGCTTTCCTTGACGCCCTTGTCCAGGTTCGTACAGGGCGAGCCCGCCACGACCGGCCCCTTGAAGCACGCCCGCTCGCCGGTCGAACCGTAGCCGGTCCCATAGCCGTAGAAGCCGACCAGGGTGTTGTGCGCCTTGAAGAAGCGGATGCCGGCGGTCAGCATCAGCTTGTCGGTGATGTCCCACTCGGCCTGGCCGAACACGGCCTTATCGCGATCGACCCGCTCCTGGTTGGTCAGCCAGATCGTGCCCGGACGCCCTGGCACCGACAGCGTGCTGCCCAGCTGCGCGATCTGATAGTTCTGGAAGATGTGGTGCTGCTGCTTCTGGTAGAAGGCGCCGGCCACGACCCGCAGCTTCTTGTCCTGCGGCGAGGCGATGCGGATTTCGTGGCTTTCCTTGCGGTAGTTGTCCTTGCCGGAGATGTACTGCGAAGGATTGACCAGGTTGCCGGCGTTGTCGGTCCAGTAGAAGCCGTAACCGACCTGATCGTAGAAGTACGAGTAGTCGGTGTAGTCCTGGTTGGTCCAGTCGTTGCGCTTCAGGTACGAGCCCGCATAGGTGACATCGAGATTGGCCACCTGGCCCTCGATGGTCATGGCCGCCTGGACCCACTTGTCCTTCGACCCTTCCGGATAGAAGTGCGTCACCTTCAGGTCGCCGACCTTGGGATCGAAGGCGAACAGGCCGTTGGCCTTCTGCACCTGGCCCATGACCTGGGGCGTGATCACCCAGTTGTCGTCGAGCTCGATGCGCAGGGCCGCGCGGCCGCCCTGGGTGTAGACGGTGTTGTAGTCGTCCTTGGCCCGGGCCTTGTTGTTGATCGTGTAGTTGTTGGTCGGATCGTTGTCGCCGCGCTCGTAGGTGCGCGTGCCCAGAACGTTGTCGATATAGCCCGCGTCGCGGACGTCCCAGCCGACCACCCGCACCGCGACCTTGTCGGACAGCGGGATGTTCACGAAGCCCTCGATCGTATGGCCCGCGCCGCCGTGTTCGACCTGGTTCAGCTCGACGTCGACGCCGGCGGCGAAACCGGCTGTCGAGGGCTTGTTGGTGATGATCCGCAGCGTGCCGGCCTGGGAGCTGGCGCCGTACAGGGTGCCCTGCGGACCGGCCAGGGCCTCGACCCGGGCGATGTCGTAGACGTGGATGTCCAGCGCGCCCTGGATGGTGGTGACCGGCTGTTCGTCCAGATAGACGCCGACGCTGGGCAGCGAACCGGAGTGGTTGCCGTCGCCGCCGCTGGCGACGCCGCGCATATAGACCTGGCCGAAGCCCGGACCCGAGGTCGTGAACGACACGCTGGGCAGGAACTTCACATAGTCGACGAAGGCGGCGACCTGCAGCTGCTCCAGTTTCTCTCCCCCGAGAGCCTGGATGCTGACCGGTACGTCCTGCAGATTTTCGCTGCGCTTTTGCGCGGTGACCACCACCTCTTCCAGGGCGGTGGAACTTTGGCCGGCTTGGGCCTGGGCGTACGCGACGCCCGTGAACATCGTAGACGCCATGAGGGCGGCAGAGCAGATGCCGATCCTCGTCACTCGAACCGATCCCGACGACATACAGTCGCTCCCCTTACGGCTTTGATAGGCAGGACGTTCGACCCGCCTTAAGCGTCCGGCAAGATTGGAAATTTCGGTTTGCCGCCAATTCCTGTGAGTGTTGCAGAAATGGCGAGGTTCGGAGCAGTTGGTTAAATAACGGGCGCGTTCGGATAGGCCTGAAGAACAGGGCCCAATGCCTGCTTGAGCGGGTCCAGATGCGATTCGAATTTTTGCCAGTGCTCGACCGCGTCTTTGAAGATCGGCCGCCGGACCTGCTCGGAACTGGCGGTGCGCACGGCGCGGTCATTCTCATGCGGTGACAGGCAGGCCTCTTCGAAGGGTAGGCCACAGTGGTCCAGCAGGGCGCGGATTTCCGCCTCCGGGTCGGCGATCATGTGCTCGTAGATCACCCGATGCACACGGCCGGGCAGCACCGCATCGAAATGCGCCATCAGCTCGACGTAGTCGGCGTAGTAGCGGCCGATGTCGCTCAAGTCGTAGCTGAACGCCTGCCCCCGCGCGAAGTGCTGCTTGAACCCCGAGAAGCAGCAGCCCAGCGGATGGCGGCGGGCGTCGATGATCTTCGCGTTCGGCAGGATCAGGTGGATCAGCCCGGCGTGCGCGAAGTTGTTGGGCATCTTGTCGATGAAGAACGGCCGGTCGGTCTTCCGCTGGATACGCGTGCGCTCCAGGAACTCCTCGCCCAGGGCTTTCAGGTCGTCGGGCGACAGGTCGGCGAGGCTCTCGGGGTAGCTCGACTCGGCGCGGGTGGCGGTCCTGCCGCCCAGGCGCCGGGCCATGACGATCAGGTCGGGCAGCTCCATGGTGCCCTCGACCATCGAGTGGCTGGCCAGGATCTGCTCGACGAGGGTCGAACCCGAGCGCGGCAGGCCGACGATGAAGATCGGGTCTGGGGCGGCGCTGCCCTGCCCCGCTCGCTCGGCGACGAAGGCGGGCGTGAACACGGCCTTGGTGCGGGCGGTGTCGGCGGCGTTCTCCTCCGGATCGTATTCCAGCTGCGCCCGGCGGATCGCGGCGCCGGCGGCGTAGTGCTCGAACGCGGCGTCCCACAGTTCGGCGTCCTCGTGCGCCTTGCCCAGAGCGTAGCGCAGATGCAGGCGGTCGTCGTCGGACAGGCCTTCGGCGTCCAGCGCCGTGGTCATGGCGGCGAGGTCGGCGTCGTCGAACTTGACGGTCTTGAGGTTCGCGAGACTCCACCAGACCTCGCCCAGGGTCGGGGCCTGGTCCAGCGCCCGGCGATAGGCCGCGACGCAGTCGGCCTGGCGGCCCACCGTCTTCAGCGCGTGGCCGTAGCTCATCCAGCCCTTTGGCTGGTTGGGATAGTCCGCCAGCACCCGGTCATAGACGGCGATGGCGCGGTCGTACTCGCCCAGGCGCGCCAGGATCGCGGCGTAGAGGTTGGCGTAGCCGGGATGGCGCGCGTCCTTGGCCGTCAGGGTCTCGATCTGCGCCAGGGCTTCGAGGTTCTTGTTCTGGCGATAGAGCATCGTCGCCAGATTGTGCCGCGCGGCGGCGAAGTTCGGGGCCAGCTCGACGCAGCGGGTCAGCAGGTTCTCCGCATCGGCGTAGCGACCCAGCCGCGCGCCGGTCTCGGCCAGCATGCGGATCGCGGCGACGTCGCCGGCGTCGGCCTTCAGCCGCTCGCGCAGGATCTGTTCGGCCACGCCCAGGCGATTCTCGGACAAGGCCGTGGCCGCCTCGACCAGGGCCGGGTCGCGGGTCGAGGCGCGCAGCTGGCGGGCGAGCGCCTTCTCGGCGCCGGCGCTGTCGCCCAGCAGGTCGAGGTTTTCGGAGAGACCCCGCCAGGCTTCCGACAGGCGCGGTTCAAGCGCGCTGGCGCGGTCGAAGGCGCGGACGGCCTCGGCGGTGCGGCCCAGCCGCTCCAGGCTGAGCGCCAGCTCCAGCTGGGCCAGCGGCATGTTGGGCAAGGCCTGGGCCAGGGGCGCGACAGTCTCGAGCGCGGCTTGCGGATGGCCGGAAAGACGAAGCCCGGCGGCCAGGACCCGAGTGGTGTCGGCGTGGCGCGGGACGGCTTCCAGGATCGCCCGCGCCTGCTCGACCGCCAGATGCGGCGCCGTCTCCAGAAGCCGCTCGGCGTGATCGAGCGCCGCGGCGAGGCTGACGGCGGGCTGGGCGGTCGTGGACTCCATGGGGCGAGGAGAGCGGGGCGAGGGTATGGGTGTCAATCAAATCTGCTCCCCCGCTGGGAGAGCTGTCGCGGAGCGACTGAGGGGGCGGCGCCGCCAACGCCGAGCTGCCCCCTCCGGCCCTCTGGGCCACCTCCCCCAACGGGGGAGGAGAGTTGAAGCTACTTCCCCGTCACCGCCTTGTCGGCCTCGGCATTCCGCTTGGCTCCCTCGCCCGCCGTCCGATCGATCGCGCCCTTCTCGAAGCGCTTCTTCAGCTCCGCCAGCGTGTAGGCATTTCCCCACTCGAAATGCCCGAACACCTTCTGGGCCTCGGGGTTGTCGCCATAGCCGGTGTTCGTCAGCCGCACGCGCGTCTTGGCCCCGCCCTCGATCGGCGTGAACTCGATGATCGTCACCGTCTTCTGGAACTCGCCCTTGCCGGCGAAGCCCTCGGGGGCCTGGATGTTGCGGATCACCAAGAGGTGGTCGGGGATGAAGGTGACGATCTGGTTTTTGATGTTACTGGGATCGCCGATCTTGGCCTTCGGATCGTAGCTGGCCTCGATCGCGCCGCCGGTGCGCAGGTCGACATTGGCCACGGCCACCGCCCAGCTCTTGAAGCCGTCCGAGGTGGCGAACGCGTCGAACACCTGGTGCGGCGTGGCGGGAATATCCATCGACAGCTGCAGCGCCTTCTGGCCGGCGGCGTCGACATAGCTGGTGTTCGAGACGCCCGGGAAATCCTTCCAGCTGCGCGCCTGTTGCGCCTGCGCGGTTCCCGCGAAAGCCAGCAGCGCGGCGGCGGCGATCATGGTCGACTTCAGCATCTCGGCTCTCCCCAGCCCTTGAATGACCATTCAAGCCAAGCACGACTTGATTGATCGCTCAAGCGAAAAGTTGACTGATCGTTCAAGCGTGGTACCCAAGACACCATGGCCCCTTCAACCGCGCTAGACACCCGGCGACGCATCCTGCTGACGGCGATGGAGCTGTTCGCCGCCAAGGGCTACGGCTCGACCTCGGTGTCGGACATCCTCTCGCGCTCGCAGGCCAACAGCGGCAGCCTCTACCACTTCTTTCCCGGCAAGCAGGACGTGCTGGTCGGGGTGCTGGAGATGTACCGCGACGGCATCCACGAGATGCTGCTGAACCCGGCCTGGCGCGGGGTCGAGGACCCGATCGAGCGCATCTTCGCCCTGTTGGCCGCCTATCGCGGCGCCCTGCTGGAGAGCGACTGCCTGTACGGCTGCCCGATCGGCTCGCTGGCCCTGGAGTTGCACGAACCCGACCCGCCGGTGCGCGAGCTTCTGGCCGAGAACTTCCGCAACTGGACCACCGCCATCGAAGGCTGCCTGCAGGACGCCGACCTGCCGCCGGGCGCGGACCTGAGGGGCCTGTCGGAATTCATTCTGACGACCATGGAAGGCGCGGTCATGCAGGCGCGGACCCATCGCGAGATCGGCTATTTCGACCGCAGCATCGCGCAGTTGCGGCAGCATATGGTGTTGTTGACGGCGAAGCAGTTCGCCTAGGCGGAGCGTGATCCTCGCCCTTCGACAAGCTCAGGGTGAGGATCAAGTCAGCCGCAGTAGGAAACCTCACCCTGAGCCTGTCGAAGGGCGAGGTTGCCGGGCCTACAGCCGATCCCGCAGCGCGTACCAGCTCAGCCCCGCCACCGTCAGCGGCCAGCGCAGCAACCGCCCGCCCGGAAACGGCGGCGTCGGCAGGCGCGACATCAGCTCGACCCCGCCCGTATCCCCCAGCGCCGCCTCTGCCAGCAGCCTGCCGACATAGGGCGCCAGCATCACCCCCTGCCCCGAATAGCCCGAGGCCACCCGCACGCCCGGCGCGATCTCGCCGACGAACGGCATGCGGCTCATGGTGATGCCCAGGGTCCCGCCCCAGGCGTGGGTGATCTGCACCTCGGCCAGCCGCGGATAGACCTTGGCCAGGTTCTTGCGGACCATGCCGGCGATGTCGCTCGGAAAGCCCGGGCGATAGTTCTCGCCGCCGCCGAACAGCAGCCGGCCGTCGGAGGTCTTGCGGAAATAGTTCACGACGAAGCGGCTGTCCGACACCGCCGCGTTCGAGCGGATGATGTCGTCGGCGACCTCGCCGAGCGGTTCGGTGACGGCGATGAAGTTGTTGATCGGCATGACGCGCGCCCGCGCCCGTCCGGCCATGGCGTTGAGCAGGCCATCGCCGCTGAGGATCAGCTGGTCGCAGACGACGCGACCGGTCGTGGTTTCGACGAAGATCTTGCCGGCCTCGCGTCGCCAGGTCTCGGCGCGAGTGTTCTCGTGGATCACGGCGCCCGCCGCCATCGCCTGCCGCGCCATGCCCAGAGCGAGCTTCAGCGGATGCACGTGGCCGCCGCCGCGATCGACCAGCCCACCGTGGTAGACGCCCGTCCCTAGTTCGGCGGCGAGGTCGGCTTCGTCGATCAGCTCCAACTGGTCGTAGCCGTAGTGGTCCGCCATCAGCGCCGCATACGCCGCGTCCTCGGCCTCGCCGCCGGGCTTGTGGCGGGCGTGGATCATGCCCGGTCGCCAGTCGCAGGGAACCGTATCGGTCAGGGCCTTGAAGTGGGCGCGGGCGTCCTCGGCCAGGCGCCACAGGGCCAGGGCGTCGTCACGGCCGACGGCCTTCTCCAGCCAGGCCTGGTCGCGCCGCTGGCCGGTATGAACCTGCCCGCCGTTGCGGCCAGTGGCGGCGCAGCCGATGCGGCCGGCTTCGAGGACGACGGCGCGAGACCCCAAGGCCCGCGCCGCGCCGAGACCCGTGAAGCCCGCGCCGACGATGCAGACCTCGGCCTGGGTGTCGCCGTCGAGCGGCGGGAGGTCGAGGTGGTCGTGGGCGGTAGCGGCGTACCAATTCCCTGCGCCGTAGACCTCAGACATTCAGCAGCAGGAACTCCCGCTCCCACGGGCTGATCGTGCGCATGAAGGTCTCGTACTCGGCTTGCTTCACGCGGTCGTATGCCTGGCAGAAGGTCGGGCCCAGGATGTCGACCAGCGGCTGGCAGGCTTTGAACAGCGCCAGGGATTCCGACAGGCTGCGCGGCAATTGCACGCCCGCAACGCTGGCGTCTGTCGCGACCGGCGCGCTGGGCGTCAGACCGCCGACCATACCGAGATAGCCGCAGGCCAGAACCGCCGCGATCGCCAGATACGGATTGGCGTCCGACGAGGGGATGCGGTTTTCCAGGCGGCGGTTGGCCGGGTCCGACGGCGGCACGCGCAGGCCGCAGGTGCGGTTGTCGTAGCCCCACTGGGTGTTCACCGGCGCGCCCGAGTCCCGCGCGATCCGGCGGTAGCTGTTCACGTACGGCGCCAATATCGCCATGATCGCCGGCAGGTAGGTCTGCTGCCCGCCGATAAAGCCGTGGAACAGCGCCGTCTCCTGCCCGTCCTCGTCCGAGAACAGGTTGCGGCCCTTCCTGTCGACGATCGACTGGTGGATGTGCATGGCGCTGCCGGGCTCGCTGGCCATGGGCTTGGCCATGAACGTCGCGTAGATCTCGTGCTCCAGCGCCGCCTCGCGGATGGTGCGCTTCATCATGAAGACCTGGTCGGCCAACTCCAGCGGATGGCCGTGCCGCAGGTTGATCTCCATCTGCGCCACGCCGCTTTCGTGGATCAGGGTGTCGATCTCCAGGCCCTGGCGCTCCGAATATTCGTACATGTCCTCGAACAGGGCGTCGAACTCGTTGACCGCGCTGATCGAATAGCCCTGGCGGCCTGTCTCCGGACGCCCCGACCGGCCGACCGGGGGTTTGAGCGGATAGTCAGGATCGGTGTTGCGCTCGACGAGATAGAACTCGATCTCCGGGGCCACGATCGGGTTCCAGCCTCGCTCGGCATAGAGGGCCAGCACCCGCCGCAGCACCTGGCGCGGGGCCTCCTCGACCGGCCGGCCGTCGGGGTGGAAGGCGTCGTGGATCACCTGCGCCGTCGGGTCCTGGGCCCACGGCACGGCGGCCAGGGTCGCGAAGTCCGGGGTCAGGAAGATGTCAGTGTCGGCCTGCACCGCGTTCACCGCCCCCTCGAACTCGGGGAAGTCGCCGGCGATGGTCTGGTAGAACACCGCCAGCGGCAGGTTCATCGATGGCGTGCCGAGGAACTTGCGCACCGGCATGATCTTGCCGCGCGCCACGCCCGCCAGGTCTGGCACCACGCACTCGATCTCCTCGATGCTCTGCCGCGCGAACCAGGCCTGCGCCTCCTCCAGGGTCGAGACGCCCCGGTCCAGGCTGTTCTCGCGCTTGGCCTTGCTGTGCTTGGGCTTCATGACACGCTCCGAGAGCTTGGCAGAAAGCTCGGTTTTTCCGGATTTGTTCTCGAAAAGTTTCTGTTATCGTAGGCCATGGCCGAGCCCGAACCCGACATCTTCGACGAGTTGGAAGACGAGGCGATCTTGGCGGCTGACGCCGAGGCGGACGCCGACTTCGAGGCTGGCCGGACCGTTCCGCACGAGCGTGTGGGGGAGTGGCTCAAGACGTTGGGTACGCCACACCAAACGCCGCCCCCGTATTCGTGGCGAAAGTAATCTGGACCGACCGAGCGATGGCTGATGTCTACGCCATCGTCAGCCATGTCTCCGACCAGTCGCGTCCTATCGCAGCCCAACGGCTGGGCCAAAGGCTGTTCGCCGTTGGCGCCAGCTTGGCGGACCATCCCGAACGTGGCCGCATGAGCACTCAGGGACGTCGCGAGATCGTCGCTGTCCCGCCCTACGTCCTTCGCTATCGCGTCGTGGGAGAAGTCGTCGTCATTGGCAGCGTGCGGCACGGCGCCCGTCGTCCAATCTAGCCTCATGACACCGCCTCCGGTTTGAGGGCGCGGAGCACGGGCTCGGCCTCGGTCAGAGACTGGCGGATGATGGCGACAAGTTTGTCGATCTCGGCGTGGGTGATGATCAGCGGCGGGCAGCAGACGATGCTGTCGCGGATGGCGCGGACCATCAGGCCGTTCTTGATGCAGAGGTCGCGGACGATCGGTCCGGCCTCGCCCTCCTTGTCGAGGAAGCGGTTGTTTGTCCCCTTCTCGCGGACGATCTCGACGGCGCCGATAAGACCCAGCGAGCGGGTCTCGCCGACCAGCGGATGGTCGTTCAAGCTGGCGAGCGCCTTGGCGAGATACGGCCCGGTGTCGTCGCGGGTGCGCTCGATCAGGCTCTCGCGCTCCAGGATCTCGATGTTCTTCAGCGCCACCGCCGCGCAGGTCGGGTGGCCCGAATAGGTGAAGCCGTGGATGAAGTCGCCGCCCTTCTCGCGCAGCTCGGCGACGATGTGGTCCGCCACGCCCACGGCCGAAATCGGCAGGTAGCCGGACGACAGACCCTTGGCCATGGCGATCAGGTCCGGCTTGATGCCGTAGTGCTGGTGGCCGAACCATTGGCCCAGCCGCCCGAAGCCGCAGATCACCTCGTCGCAGACCAGCAGGATGCCGTACTTGCGGCACAACGCCTCGACGGCCGGCCAATATCCGTCGGGAGGGATGATCACCCCGCCCGCGCCCTGCACCGGCTCGCCAATGAAGGCCGCGACGTTCTCGGGACCGACTTCGAGGATCTTGTCCTCGATCTCCTTCACGGCGCGATCGCGGAAGGCGGCCGGGTCTTCGTCGAAGCCGTCGCCGAATTGGTACGGCTGCATCACGTGCTCGACGCCGGCGATCGGCAGGTCGCCCTGCTTGTGCATGTGCTTCATGCCGCCCAGCGAAACGCCGGCCACGGTCGAGCCGTGATAGGCGTTCCAGCGGCTGATGAAGACCGTCCGCTGCGGCTGGTCCTTGAGCTTCCAGTAGTGGCGGACCAGGCGGAAGACCGTGTCGTTGGCCTCCGAGCCCGACGAGTTGAAGAACACGTGGGAGAGATGCCCGCCCATCTTCTCGGCGATCTTGGCCGCCAGGGTCACGGTCGGCGGCGTCGCGGTCTTGAAGAACGTGTTGTAGTACGGCAGCTCCAGCATCTGCTCGTACGCCGCATCGGCCAGCTCCTTGCGGCCGTAACCGACATTGACGCACCACAGGCCGGCCATGCCGTCGAGGATCTGATGGCCTTCCCCATCGTGGATGTAGATCCCGTCGGCGCGGGTGATGATCCGGCTGCCGCCGAGTTCCGCGATGACCTTGTGGTCGGCCTGGGCCGGCAGGTGATGGGCCAGGTCCAGGCGGCGGAGTTCGGCGATGTCGTGGTTGCGGATCGGGACGGTCATGACGCTTTCCCTGCTTTCACTCTGTATTCCGCATCATCCCCGCGAAAGCGGGGACCCAAGCGGTGCTTGTTGTTTCGCTGGAGCACTCGCCGCCAGCTCGGCTTGGGTCCCCGCTTTCGCGGGGATGAGCGGTGTAGGGGTTACGAGAGCAACACCGCCGGCGAACACGCGTGCCAGCACAGCCACACGGTCTCGCCCAGCTTGAAATCCTCCTGGTCCCAACGGGTCAGGTTCGAGCGCTGGACCTTGACGCGCCGCCCTCCGGCGATCTCAACCTCGTAGGTCGATTGCCCACCCAGATAGGCCTCGTGCTTGATCACGCCGGCAATGGCGTTGGTCCCGTGCGGGCAGTCGCCGAGGTTCGGCGGGACGTCGCCTTCCTTCTTGTGCAGCTCGATCTTCTCCGGGCGAATCGCCGCCCAGACCGTGCCGCCGCGCGGGCCGGTGACGCCATGGTCGAGGAAGATGTCCACCGGCAGGTCCGGCGACTTGATCACCGCGTGGCTGGGCTCGTCGACGGCCAGCACCCCCTCGAACAGGTTCACGCTACCGATGAAGTCGGCCACGAAGCGGCTGTTGGGGAACTCATAGAGGTCGCTGGGCGTGGCCACCTGCTGCAGCACGCCCTTGCTCATCACGGCGCAGCGGGTGGCCAGGGCCAGGGCCTCGTCCTGGTCGTGAGTGACCATGATGAAGGTGATCCCGACCTTCTCCTGCAGGGTGCACAGCTCGGTGCGCATCTGCTCGCGCAGCTTGGCGTCCAGGGCCGACAGGGGTTCGTCCAGCAGCAGCACGCGCGGACGTTTGACCAGCGCTCGGGCCAGGGCCACCCGCTGACGCTGACCGCCCGACAGCTGGTCGGGCTTGCGGCCGCCGTAGCCGCCCAGTTGCACCAGATCCAGCGCCTCTTCGACGCGGCGGTCGCGCTCGGCCTTGCTGACCTTGTCGACCACCAGGCCGTAGGCGACGTTGTCGGCCACGGTCATGTGCGGGAACACGGCGTAGGACTGGAACACCATGTTCACCGGCCGCTTGTTGGGCGGCACGTTGGAGATGTCCTGGCCATCGATCAGGATCCGGCCCTCGGTGGGCGTCTCGAAGCCGGCCAGCATCCGCAGCAGGGTGGTCTTGCCGCAGCCCGACGGTCCCAACAGGGCGAAGAACTCGCCCTCGTTGACGGTCAGGGAGACGTCGTCGACGGCCGCCAGCTTGCCAAAGCGTTTGGTGACGTTCTCGAAGGTGATGATCGGTTTGCTCATTTGCCGTCCCCCGCCCCGTGGCCGGCCGTAGCGGCGGGGTCGCCCTGCAGTTTCAACGCCGCCGCGGTCAGCAGCACGGTCAACACGATCAGCACCGTCGAGGCCGCATTGACCTCCGGCGTCACCGAGAAGCGGACCATCGAATAGACCTTCACCGGGAAGGTCACCGTGTCGGGACCGGCGGTGAAGAAGGTGATGACGAAATCGTCCAGGCTCAGCGTGAAGGCCAGCAGCGCCCCGGCCACCAGCGACGGGGCCATGTGCGGCAGGATCACGTCCTTGATGGTGCGGAACTCGCCGGCGCCCAGGTCGCGGGCCGCCTCCTCCATCTCGCGATTGAAGCTGGCCATGCGCGCGCGCACCACCACCGCCACGAACGGGAACGAGAACGACACGTGGGCGATGATGATCGCCCCCAGGTTCAGCGGCCACGGCAAGTCCTGCGGCCAGGGCATGACCCGGGCGAAGAACACCAGCATGGCCACGCCCATGCAGATCTCGGGCACCACGATCGGCAGGGCCAGAGCGCCGTCCAAGGCCGTCTTGCCGGGGAAGCGGAAGCGCCACAGCAACAAGGCCGCCATGGCTCCCAACGCCAGGCTGATCACCGTCGAGACCGCCGCGATCGTCAGGCTGTTGCCGAACGCCTCCAGCAGGGCAGAGTCGTGGAACAGCTTGTCGTAGTATTTGAGGGTGAAGCCCTTCCAGACGATGTTGCGCTTACTGTCGTTGAAGCTGAACACCATCAGGGCGATCAGCGGCGCGTACAGGAAGACGAACACCGCCGCGAGCCAAGCCTGCATCTGCCAGCGGCGCAGGTACTCGAGCGGACCGGGGGGAGCCTTCTTGCTCATGGACACCCCACTCATGCTCGGGCCTCCGGCGTGCGCTTGGCCAGGACCGCCTGGATCGCGATGGCGATGAAGGTCAGGTACATCAGCAGGAACGACATCGCCGCGCCGAAGGGCCAGTCGTTGGCGCGCTTGAACTGGCGCTCGATGATGTTGGCGATCATCTGGCTGTCGGGGCCACCCAGCAGGTCGGGCGTCAGATAGGCCCCGAGCGCCGGGATGAAGGTGATCAGGATCCCCGAGGCGATGCCCGGCAAGGCCAGCGGCACGACCACCTTGAACAGGGTCCGCATATGCCCGGCGCCGAGGTCGAGACTGGCTTCCAGCAGCGACTTGTCCAGGCGGTCCAGGGCTGAATACAGCGGCAGCACCATGAAGGGCAGGTGGACGTAAACGAGGCCCAGGATCACCGCGAAATTGTTGTGCAGCAGCTCCAGCGGCTGGAAATCGCCTAGCGGCTGCAGGCCGACCAGCGCGGCCAGCGAGCCGCCCCCCTTCCACAGCCATTCCAGGCTCTGGTTCACATAGCCCTCGGTGCGCAGCACGGCGATCAGGGCGTAGGTGCGGATCAAGAGGTTCGTCCAGAACGGCAGCATGATCAGCAACAAGAGCCAGGTCTTGGCCTTGTCGGAGGCGAAGGTGATGGCCAGGGCCACCGGGAAACCGATGACCAGGCACAGCCCCGTGGTCAGGGCGGCTACCCAGGCCGACTTCAGGAAGATCTTCAGGTACAGCGGCTCGATCGCCCGGGCGTAGTTGCTGAACGTGCCGCTGATGGCGATCTCGGTCAGGCCGGCGTTGTGGCCGAAGCTGTAGGCCCAGACGATCGCCATGGGCGCGAGGAAGAACAGCACCAGCCACACCAGCGGCGGTCCCAGCGCCGCGGCGAAGACGGCTTTCGCCTGTTTCCAGGATTGTTCCATGGATCCCGTTCCTGAATCTGCTCCCCCGCCGGGGGGGGCTGTCGCGGAGCGACTGAGGGGGCTACTCGGCGCTCGCCGCGCTGCCCCCTCCGGCCCTCTGGGCCACCTCCCCCAGAGGGGGAGGAGAACCCCGTACGAACGTCCTAGGCCGCCCGCACCCGCGTGATGACTTCCTCATAGAGGCTGGCCTTCTCGGCCCCCTCGAAGGCGCCGTACTCGCACTTGGCCATGATGTCCTCGGGCGGGAAGATCACCTTGTTGTCGCGGTATTCCGCCGGCATCAGCGCCTTGGTCGCCGCGTTCGGGGTCGGGTAGAGGATCGTCTTGGTGATCTCGGCCCCGGCCTGGGCGTCCAGCAGGTAGTTGATGAAGGCGTGGGCGTTGTTGGGACGCGGCGCGCCCTTCGGGATGCAGAGGGTGTCGCTGTTGATCAGCGACCCTTCCTTGGGCACCACGAAGTCGATGTCCGGGTCGTCCTTCATCACCTGGGCGATGTCGCCGTTGTATTCGAGGACGAGGTCGACCTCCTTCGAGACCAGCAGGTCCTGGCCGTTGTCGTCGTGGAAAGCCTTCACGAACGGCTTCTGCTTGATCAGCATCTGCTCGATCTTGGGGATCATGTCGGCCGGGATGTCGTTGACCGAGTGGCCCAGATACTTGGCCGCCAGGCGCACCAGGTCGGCGCTTTCCGACAGCAGGGCGATGCGGTCCTTGTACTTGTCGCTGTCGAACAGCCACTTCCAGCTGTCCGGCACGCCATCGACCTTGCTCTTGCGATAGCCGATGCCCAGCAGCAGCCAGGTGTAGGGCATGGAGAACTTGCGGCCCGGGTCGTAGTCCGGATTGAGGAACGCCGGGTCGACGTTCTTCAGGTTCGGGATCTTGGCGTGGTCCAGCGGCTCGAGCAGGTTGGCCTGGCTCATGCGGGTCACGAACTCGTTCGACGGCACGATGACGTCGAAGCCCGGATTGCCCGCCTTGAGCTTGGCGAACAGTTCGTCGTTGGTCGCGAACAGGCTCATGTTCACGTCGACGCCGGAGGCCTTCTTGAAGTCGGCCAACGTGGTTTCACCGATATAGGTGTCCCAGTTGTAGAAGTTCAGCTTGGCCTCTTCCTGGCCCGGCGCTGTCTTCGGCTTTTCGCCGCAGGCGCTCAGCGAGAAGCCGATCGCCGCGGCCCCGAAGGCCGTGAGAAGCGAGCGCCGCGAGGCCCCGCCGTTCCTGTATCCGCTCATTCGAAACTCCCTCATGTTCCGTGCGATGCCTTGCCCTGGACAGCTACTCGTCGTCAGGCGTTGCGGAGATACCAATCGAAATCGAGTTCGGTGACGACCTCGAAGAAACGCGCCTGTTCTGTGCGCTTGACCGAGACGAACATGTCCACGAAGCGGTCGCCGAGATAGTCGCGCAGCACGGCCGACTTCTCGAACAGGTCGACCGCCGCGAACCAGTTGGACGGCAGTCGGATGTTCTGTTCAGCCGCCGCCGCATAGCCGTCGCCGACCACGGCCGGGCCGGGGTCCAGCTTGTTGGCGATGCCGTGGTGGGCGCTGGCCAGCAGAACCGCCAGCACCAGGTATGGATTGCCGTCGGCGCCCGCGACGCGGTGCTCGACATGGCGCGTCTTCGGCGGACCGGCCGGCACCCGCAGCGAGACGGTGCGGTTGTTGACGCCCCAGGTCGGAGCGACGGGCGCGTAGGAATTGGCCTTGAAGCGGCGATAGCTGTTGGCGTTCGGCGCCAGGATCGCCATGCCCTCGCCCAGCAGCACCTTCATGCCGGCGATGGCCTGCTTGAGCAGGGGCGAGCCCTCCAGGTCCTCGGCGGCGCACAGGTTGTTTCCCTCGGCGTCATTGACGCTGAGATGGACGTGGAAGCCGTTGCCGGCCCGCTCGGCCCAAGGCTTGGCCATGAAGGTCGCCTCGCAGCCGTGACGCAGGGCCACGCCCTTGGCGGCGCGCTTGTAGAGCACCGCATCGTCGGCCGCGCGCAGGGCGTCGGGCTTGTGCTTCAGGGTCAGCTCGACCTGGCCCGGGGCGAACTCCGAGATCGCGCCTTCCAGCGGCACGCCCAGCAAGTCGGCGGTGTCCCACAGCTCACGCAGGAACGGGGCGTGGGCCTCCAGTTCGGGCAGGCCGTAGACCTGGATGCCGGTCGGGCGCAGGCCAGTCTGCATCGACTTGGCCGGCATCAGCTCGCCGTTGGGGCCGCGCTGCAGGTCGACGAGATAGTATTCCAGCTCGCAGGCCGCGACGGGGGTCAGGCCATCGGCGGCGTAGCGATTCAGCACCCGCTGCAGCACATGGCGCGGGTCCAGATCGTTGGGCGTCCCGTCCAGCTCGTACATCGACAGCATGACCTGGGCGACGTCGTGGCCCAGCCACGGCGCCAGGGTCAGGGTCCCGGGCACGGGCCGCGCGCGACGGTCGGCGTCGCCGTCCTCCCAGACCAGGCCGGTGTCCTCGCAGTCGGCGCCGTTGGTGTCGACCACCAGCACCGAGCCCGGCAGGAAGCGGCCGTACTCGTAGATCGCCTCCAGCTCATGCACCCGCAGCCGCTTGCCGCGCGGCACGCCGGTCATGCTGGTGAAGAACACCTCGACGAACTTCACCTGCGGATGGGCGGCGAGGAAGTCGCGGCATTCCTGGATATCGGCCACCTGGCTCATGCGTCCCCCATCGCGGTCGCGAAGCCGTCCACGGCCGCGACCAGCCGGTCGATCGCCGCGTCTTCGGTGACGGGCGAGACCAGCATCATGTTGTGAAAGGGCGCGATCAGGACGCCCCGGTTGATCAGCCACAAATGCAGCGCTTCGACCAGATCATGGTCCAGCGCCTGACGCATCTGCTCGGCGTTCTTGGGCGGCGGATCGGCGAAGACCAACTCGACGCGGGCGCCCACATGGACCACCGACCACGGCAGCTTCCGCGCCGCGATCACGCCCTTCAGGCCTGCCACCAACCGCTCGGCGCCGGCCAGCATCCGGGCATAGGCGGCGCCGGTCATGACCTCGCTGAGCATCGCCCGCATGGCGGCCATGGCCAGCGCGTTGCCTGACAACGTGGTGCCGATTCCCGACTGGCCCGGACCGATCCTTAGCTGAGCCGCATCCATCCGCGCCGAGAGCTCGGTGGTGACGCCCCAGACAGCAGCCGGGATCCCTCCCGCGACGGCCTTACCCAGCACGAAGATGTCGGGCTCCAGATCGTAGGCGCGTGTGTAACCGCCGGGGCCGGTCGAGATCGTGTGAGTCTCGTCGATGATCAGCAGGGTCCCGGCGTCGTGGGTCAGCTGACGCAGCGCGTCGAGGAAGCCGGGTTCGGGCAGGATCATCCCGCAGTTGGTCATCGCCGGCTCGGCCAGCACGGCGGCGACGTCGCCGGGCGCGAGCGCGGCTTGCAGCGCTTCGAGATCGTTGAACGGCACGACGCGGGTGGTGGCGGTCAGGTCGTGGACCTGGCCCAGCAGCCCCGGCTTCATCGCCGTGGCGCCGTCCTTCAGCACCACGAAGGCGTCGTCGACCATGCCGTGATAGCAGCCGTCGAACACCAGCACGACCGGCCGGCCCGTCACCGCCCGCGCCCAGCGGATCGCCGCGCGATTGGCGTCGCTGGCCGTGGTTGCCGTCTGCCACAGCGGCAGGCCAAAGCGCTCGGCCAGCAGCTTGCCGACGATCACCGCCGAGGCGGTCGGCAGCATGAAGCCCGCGCCGCGCTTGATCTGGTCGGAGACGGCCGCAGCCACCGAGGCGTCGCCATGGCCGAACATGGCCGGCGTGTCGCCCAGGCAGAAGTCGTCATAGAGCTTGCCGTCGACGTCGGTGATCTGCGCCCCGACGCCCTGGGCCGCGAAGATCGGGCTGGGGCTGGCCCAGTCGTTCATCCAGTGCATCGGCGCGCCGCCACGCCAGACGCCGGCCGCCGCCTTGGCCATGGCCACCGAGCGCGGATGCTCGGCCACGAAGCGCGCGGCTTCGGTCTCCATCAGCAGGTCGATGGCGCGAGGTCCGATGGCTGCGGCGGCTGGGCTCATGCGACCCCGCCGAAACAGAGGTACTTGGTCTCGAAATACTCATTGAGGCCCTCGGACGCGCCCTCACGGCCCAGGCCCGATTCCTTGACCCCGCCGAACGGCGCGACCTCGGTCGAGATCAGGCCTTCGTTGATACCGACCATGCCGGCTTCGATGGCCTCGGCTACGCGCCAGCAGCGACCGACATCGCGGCTGTAGAAGTAGGCGGCGAGACCAAAGGGCGTGGCGTTGGCCAGTTCGATGGCCTGCTCCTCGGTGTGGAACTTCACGACCGGGGCGACGGGACCGAAGATCTCCTCGTTGAACAGCCGCATGTCGGGCGTGGCGTCCGACAGCACGGTCGGCTGGTAGAACAGCCCGCCCAGCGCGTGACGCGCGCCGCCGGTCACCACCTTGGCCCCGCCCTCGACGGCTTCACGGACCAGGGCCTCGACCTTGGCGATGGCCTTGTCGTTGATCAGCGGACCAATGGTCACGCCCTCGCTGGTCCCAGGTCCGACCTTCATCGCCGCGACCTTCTCGGCCAGCCGCGCGACGAAGGCGTCGTGGATGCCGGCCTGGACGATCAGGCGGTTGGCGCAGACACAGGTCTGGCCGGTGTTGCGGTACTTGCTGGCGATCGCGCCATCGACGGCGGCCTCCAGATCGGCGTCGTCGAAGACGATGAAGGGTGCGTTGCCGCCCAGCTCCAGGCTGAGCTTCTTCATCGTGCCGGCGCATTGCGCGTAGAGGATCTTGCCGACGGGGGTGGAGCCGGTGAACGACAGCTTCCGGACCCGGCCGTCGTCGCACAGGGCCTTGCCGATGCCGGCCGAGTCCTTGCCGGTGACGATATTGAGGACCCCCGCCGGCAGGCCGGCCTCGACCGCCAGCCGGGCGATGGCCAGGGCGCACAGCGGCGTCTCGGCGGCCGGCTTGACCACCACCGTGCAGCCGGCGGCCAGGGCTGGGCCGACCTTGCGAGTGATCATGGCGATCGGGAAATTCCACGGCGCGATGGCCGCGCAGACCCCGATCGGCTGCTTGATCGAGGCCAGGCGCTTCTTGGGGTCCGGCGTCGGGATCGTGTGGCCGTAGCCGCGCTTGGCCTCCTCGGCGAACCAGTCGATGAACGACGTTCCGTAGGCCACCTCGCCCTTGGACTCGGCCAGCGGCTTGCCCTGTTCGGCGGTCATCAGTCGCGCCAGGTCGTCGGCGTGGGCGAGCATCAGGTCGCTCCACTTGCGCAGGATCGCCCCACGCTCCTTGGCGGTCTTGGCGGCCCAGGTCGGGAAGGCCCGATGCGCGGCCTCGATGGCCACCCGCGTTTCGCCGGGACCAAGGTCGGCGACCTGGGCGATCACCGTCCCATCGGCGGGATTGAGCACCTCGAACGTCGCGTCGCCCTCGATCCAGAGACCGTCGATGAAGGCTTCGGTTTCAACGAGAGTGAGTGTCATGCTGGTCATTGGGCGGGACTACCTCAGCGTCACGGACACCGACTTCAGGTCGGCGTACTTGTGCAACGCATGAAGGCTGCGGTCACGGCCGAAACCGGACTGCTTGAAGCCCCCGAACGGCATGGTGATGTCGCAGGCGTCCCAGCCATTGACCCAGACCAGGCCCGCCTTCAGCCGCTTCGCCCCGCGCAGGGCGCGGTTGATGTCGGAGGTCCATAGACCGGCCGCGAGGCCATAGACGGTATCGTTGGCCAGGCGGATGGCCTCGTCCTCGCTGTCGAAGGTCATCACGCCCAGCACCGGGCCGAACACCTCCTCGCGGGCCAGGGTGTGGTCGGGCTCGACGCGGTCGAAGATGGTCGGCTCGATGTAGAAGCCGCCGCTCTCCTGGCGCACCCGACGCCCACCCAGCACCCGCCGCGCGCCCTGGCTGTCGGCGGTGGCGATGTAGTCCAGGGCGGTGTTCATCTGCCGCTCGCTGACCATGGCCCCGAACTGGGCGGTCGGATCCAGCGGGTCGCCGACCCGGATGTCTTTAGCGACCGCGACCACGCGCTCGAGGAATTCGTTCTTGATCGAGGCCTCGACCAGCAGGCGCGAGGCGGCGGTGCAGACCTCGCCCTGGTTATAGAACACGCCCCAGGCGGCGGCCTGGGCTGCGGCGTCCAGGTCCGGGCAGTCGGCGAAGACGATCTGGGGCGACTTGCCGCCCAGCTCCAGGCTGACCCGCTTCAGGTTCGAGCGGGCCGAATATTCCATCAGCTTGCGACCGACCGGACCCGAGCCGGTGAAGGCGATCATGTCGACATCGTTCGACAGGGCCAGAGCCTCGCCGGCGACCTGACCCAGGCCGGGAACGACATTCAGCACGCCGGGCGGCAGGCCCGCCTCAAGAGCCAGCTCGCCCAGCTTCAGGGCCGTCATCGGCGACTGCTCGGCGGGTTTGAGGACGACCGAATTGCCCATGGCCAGGGCCGGCGCGACCTTCCACATCGCCATGTGCAGCGGGAAGTTCCACGGCACGATCGCGCCGATCACGCCCAGCGGCTCGTGGACGGCGTAGCTCAGGCGGTCGGTCGGCGACGCGCCCACCTCGCCATAGACCTTGTCCAGCGCCTCGGCGTACCAGCGGCACGTGCCGATCGCGAGCGGGATGTCGACATTGCGGGCGTCGCTGATCGGCTTGCCGACGTCCAGACTCTCCAGCAGGGCCAGCTCGTCGGCGTCGCGCTCCATCAGCTCGGCCAGGCGGAACAGGACCTTCTTCTTCTGGCGGGGCCCAAGGTCGCGCCAGCGGCCGTCCTCGAAGGCCGTGCGGGCGCTGAACACGGCCAGGGCCACGTCCTCGCCCTGGCAGGCGGCCATCAGGTTCAGAACCTGACCGTCGCGCGGCGACACGTTATGGAAGGTTGCGCCCGACACGGATTCGACCCGCGCGCCGTCGATGATCGCCTGGCTGGGCAGCTCCAGCCGCGAGAGGCGTTCAGTGATGTCGGCGGGCAAGGTCACGCGGGCAATCCATACTCATTGTGATCACAGTTTCGAGGGCAGCCGGAAGTGTCAAGCACCCGACGCTAAGCGCTCGCCTCCACGGCCGCCCGCATCTTGTCCATGCCTTCGGAAAGATCAGCGGCGATGGCGCGGCGGGCGCCCTCCGCGTCGCGGATCTTCAGCGCCTCGATAGCCTCGGTGTGGCGGTCGGCGACCAGGACGTCGGCCCCAACCCGGCCGAACACCACCCGCATGAACGGTCCGACCTGCAGCCACAGCCCACCGGCCATGGCCTGCAGCACCTCGGCCTCGGCGCGCTCGTAGATGGCGAAGTGGAAGGCGTGGTTGGCGGCCATGTAGCGGTCGACGTCGCCCAGCCGCAGACCCTCGTCCAGATCGGCGTCGATGGCCTGCAGTTGGCGAATCAAGCTGGCGTCGGCGTTGGCGGCGGCGCGGGCGGCGAGCTCGGGCTCGACCCACAGGCGGGCCATCGAAAGCTGCTCCAGCCGGTCGGCGGTCAGCGACGGCACGGACAGGCGCTTGTTGGCCGGATTGATCGCCAGGGCCCGCTCGGCGACCAGCCGACGAACGGCGTCGCGCACCGGCATCGGCGACACGCCCAGCTCGGCCGCCAGGCTGCGCAAGCTGACGCCCTTGCCCGGCGCGATCCGGCCGATGATCACGGCCTGGCGGATCGCCTCGTACACCTGGTCGTGCACGGCTGTTGAATCGGCGAGCGGCCTGCGGGTCTTCATCCGTCGTGTTCCGTGAGGGCTTGTCAGTTGACCCGCAATTGCGATCACAATGCAAGGCCTGTGAGGACCTCCCATGCCCAGCGCCAACGACCTCGACGCCTTCTGGATGCCATTCACGCCGAACCGGCGCTTCAAGAGCCATCCGCGCATGCTCTCGTCGGCCAGCGGCATGCTCTACAAGACGCCCGAGGGCCGCGAGGTGCTGGACGCCACCTCCGGCCTCTGGTGCGTCAACGCCGGCCATGATCGCCCGCGCATCCGCGAGGCCATCCAGCGCCAGGCGGCCGAGATGGACTACGCCCCCTGCTTCAACATGGGCCATCCGCTGGCCTTCCAGTTCGCCTCGCGCCTGGCGCAGGTGACGCCGAAGGGCCTAGACCGGATCTTCTTCACCAACTCGGGCTCGGAGTCGGTCGACACCGCCCTGAAGATCGCGCTGGCCTACCACCGCGCCCGGGGCAAGGGGACCAAGACCCGGCTGATCGGGCGCGAGCGCGGCTATCACGGGGTCGGCTTCGGCGGCATCTCGGTCGGCGGCATCCCGACCAACCGCAAGTACTTCGGCAGCTTGCTCACCGGCGTCGATCACCTGCCCCACACCCACGGCGTACCCGGCAACCTGTTTGCCAAGGGCCTGCCCGAGCACGGCGCGCATCTGGCCGACGACCTGGAGCGGATCGTGGCCCTGCACGACGCCTCCAACATCGCCGCCGTCATCGTCGAGCCTGTGGCAGGCTCCACCGGCGTGCTGGTTCCGCCGAAAGGCTATCTCGAACGCCTGCGGGCGATATGCGACAAGCACGACATTCTGCTGATCTTCGACGAGGTGATCACCGGCTTCGGGCGGCTGTCAGCGCCGTTCGCGGCGGATCGGTTCGGCGTCACGCCCGACCTGATCTGCATGGCCAAGGGCCTGACCAACGCCACGGTCCCATGCGGCGCGGTGGCGGCCTCGACCAGGATCTACGACGCCATGATGGAAGGGGCCGACGCGCCGATCGAGCTCTTCCACGGCTACACCTATTCGGCCCACCCGCTGGCCTGCGCGGCCGGGATCGCGACGCTGGAGACCTATCAGGAAGACGACCTCTTCGGCCGCGCCGCGTCGCTGGAGGACTATTGGCAGGAGGCCATGCACAGCCTGGCCGACGCCCGCCACGTCATCGACATCCGCAACCTCGGCCTCGTCGCCGGCATCGAGCTTTCCCCCCGCGCCGGCGCCCCGACCGCGCGGGCCATGGAGGTGTTCGAGACCTGCTTCGACCAGGGCCTCCTGATCCGCGTCACCGGCGACATCATCGCCCTATCGCCGCCGCTGATCTTGGAGAAGAGCCACATCGACCGGATGGTGGAGACGATCCGGGCGGTGCTGGCGAAGGTGGACTAGGGCGTCCCAGAATCCCTCTCTCTTAGAGAGGGGGATTTCTAGGCCGCCCGAGCAGCCTTCCCCGTACCTGCCTCTTCCGTACGGAAGGCGCCGATCATGCGCGCCAGGCGGCCGGTCTCGTCGGCCAGGCTGGTGGCGGCGGCGGTGGCTTCCTCGACCATGGCGGCGTTCTGCTGGGTGACCTGATCCATCTGGTTGACGGCGGTGTTGACCTCCGAGAGGCCGATGGCCTGCTCCTTGGCCGAGGCCGCGATGGCCGCGATCACGCCGTTGACGTCGCGCACCTGGGCGACGATGGCGCTCAGCGCCTTGCCGGTCTCGCCGACCAGCGACACACCGCGCTCGACCTGCTGGCTGGAGGCGCCGATCAGGGTCTTGATCTCCTTGGCGGCGTCGGCCGAGCGCTGGGCGAGCGCCCGGACTTCCTGGGCGACGACGGCGAAGCCGCGACCGGCCTCACCGGCACGGGCGGCCTCGACCCCGGCGTTCAGGGCCAAGAGGTTGGTCTGGAAGGCGATCTCGTCGATCACCCCGATGATGTTGCCGATCTGCGACGAGGACTTCTCGATCGCGTCCATGGCCTCGACCGCCTGGCCGACGACCTCGCCGCCGTGCTCGGCGTCGCGCTGGGCCGCGTCCATGGCCTGGCGAGCGCGTTGCGCGCCGTCGGCGGTCTGGCGGACGGTGCTGGTGATCTCGTCCAGGGCAGCGGCGGTCTCTTCCAGGCTGGCGGCCTGCTGTTCGGTGCGGCGAGCCAGGTCGTTGGAGGCCGAGGAGATCTCGTTGGTGCCCATGCGGATGCCGCCGGACACGTCGACGATGCCGCCCATCGTGGTCAGCAGCTTGGCGACGGCGGCGTTGAAATCGCCGCGCAGGGCCTCGTAGTCGCCGGGGAAACGGTTGTCGATCCGCACGGTCAGGTCGCCGGACGCCAGGTTGGCGAGGCCGCTGGCCAGGGCCGTCACGACCGCCTGTTGCTCGGCGGCAGCCTGTTGCTCGGCGGCGCGGCGGGCCTCAGCGGCGCGGGCGCGTTCGTCGGCGGCCTGGCGCTGCTCGTCGGCGAGGCGGGCTTCCATCTCGCGCTGCGCCTCGCGTTGCTGGGCCTCCTCACGCTGGGCGCGGTCGAGGTCGCGGCGCCAGGTCAGCAGGGTGCGGATCAGAGTGAACCAGCCGGCCGCCATCAGCAGCAGGCCGACGCCGGTGATGGCCAGGGCCTGGCGACGCGCGGCGGTCGCGGCGTTCACGGCGGCCTTGGTCTCGGCCGTCAGGCCCTCGGCGAAGGCCTGGCCGCCGGCGGCGTAGGTGGCCTTGGCGTCGGTATAGGCGGCGCTTTCCAGGATGCCCTTCGCGGTGGCGCCGTCGGCGGCGAAGGCGTCGGACTCCAGCTTCAGCAGGGTGTCGTTGGCCGGGCCGGTCGCGGCCTTGAACTTCTCGCGCAGGGCGGGGCTGGCCAGGTCGCTGGCCTTGGCCATGACCGCGTCGATCTGCGGCGAGGCCGTATCGTAGCGGCTCTTCCAGCTGGCCGAGCCCGTGGCCGCGAACAGCTTGGCCGAGCTGGTCAGGACCTCGTCCAGCCGCCCGATCTCGCCCAGCGCCACCGCGCCGGCCTCGGCTCGCGAATAGGCCTTGCTCAGCTGCGAAGCGCTACGCTCGGCGCTGGCGATCAACCAGGCGCTGACGCTGATCGAGACCACCAGCACCATGCCGATCGTTCGGGCGGGGAAGCGGACCTGGGTCGAGGCGGCCATGGGGATCTCCAGACGTAAGTTGCGTCCGGTTTCCGACAGTATGCCTAACGTCGCATGAACCCTGTCGCGACCCGCGTGGGCGAAATTGCCGCACCCGTGAAACGGGTGCGATCCAGGCCCGGGCCTACCCCCTCGGCCGATACGACATCGCCACGTCGCAGCGTTCGTAGCGGGCCGCGAACTTCTGCATGATTTCGTCGTCGTGCACGAAGCCCAGCTTCTCGTAGAGGTGGATGGCCGCTTCGCATTTCTTGTTGGTCAGCAGGTAGATCTTGTCCATGCCCAGGCTGGAGGCTCGCTCCAGGGTCTTGGCCAACAGGAACTCGCCGGCCTTCAGGCCGCGCGCGGTCTTGAGCACGCCCATCTTGGTCAGCTCGACCCAGCCGTCCTTGGACACCATCAGCGCGCACGTGCCGACCACCCCGTGCTCGGCCGTCTCGGCGAACAGGACGGCGCCGCCCTTGTCGAGGATCAGCTCGCGCGGGCTGGACAGCAGGGCGATGTCGTTTTCCTCCAGGGCGAACATCTCGCCGATCCATTCGGCGTTGATCCGGTAGAAGGCCTCGGCCAGGTCGTCGGAGAAGTCGCGCGCCCACAGCACCGGCGGGCCGGCGGCCTCGACCCGGGCCAGCAGCGAAGCCTGCGACAGGGCCGCCTCGACCTTGGCCAGGTCCTGCATGAAGTCGCCCGACAGCCCTTCCAGCAGCGAGGCGGCGGCGGGTTCGATGCGCGGCAGGAGCTCGGTCTGGATGCGGTCCAGCAGCGCCTGGCCCTTGTCCGTCAGCGCCAGAAGCTTGCTGCGCTGGTCGCCCTCGACGCGGCGGGCTTCGACGAAGTCGCCGAGCGAGGCGACGGCGCGGGTCACGGTCGGCTGGGCCACCTGCAGGCGCTCGGCCAGCTCGCCCACCGAGATCGGACCATGCAGGCGCAGGGTCATCAGCAGCGACATCTGGGCCGGCTGCACCGGAAGGTCCAGCGAGCGCGCCACCTCGGCGGCGTCGGCCTGCATCCGCTCGGCCAGACGCTTAAGTCGGCTGCCCAGGAAGCCCACGCCGTATCCGGCCAGAAGATCGACGCTCATGTCGCAACTCCATTTCATAGCGCGCTATATAGCTAGCTATGAAGTGAGCCGGAGCGCAAGCCCCTTCGGCCGGACTACATCTCGAACGACGTGGTCACCGCGCAGCGCACCTGGCCGTTCACCACCCCGACCGCCGCCGCGCGGCCCATGGTGAAATCGTAGACCTGCTCGCGCCCGCCCACCGAGACGCTGAGGAAGTCCGGCGAGTCGAACTTGCAGACCGGATAGCGCACCGAGGCGCCGTCGATCTTGTCGGTGCGGTGCGAGCAGGTCATGCCGCCGGCGTTGCGCTGATAGACCGCCCCATCGTAGCGCGCGGTCGAGGCGCGCCACGACATGCCATGGAAGGTCGTCGGATCGACAGGCGTGCAGGGCTTGCCCTCGACGCGCCAGAAATTGTCGATCTCGGCGCGCCGGGCATAGTCGTCATAGGCCATCAGCACGAAGCCCGGCGCGCAGACCAACAAGGCCAGACCCACGATGATGGCCATGCTCCGCCCTTGCGTACGCAGGGGCGCTTCGAGCGGCAGCCTGATGATCTGAATATCCTGGGACGACATCCGAACCTCCTCAACGTCGAGTAGATGTACGTTTGTAATTCATGAATTACATTTGTCATCCCAAAACATCACCCGCCACGCTTGACGCCATCTCGTTACATTTGTAACGTACTCGCGACATCACTGAGGCCCACGCCATGACCGAACCCTCCGACCTGGAACTGGAAGTGCTGAAGGCGTTCTGGCGGGGCGGCGCGATGAGCGCCCGCGAGGCCCAGGTCCTGATCGAGCCCGAGCTGGGCTGGAGCGCCTCGACCACCCGCACCGTGCTCGAGCGGATGGTGGCCAAGGGCCTGCTGGTCCGCCGCTCGGTGCACGGCCTGGCCGTCTATGAGGCCCACAAGGCCAAGGTCGACGTGATCGGCGGGGTGCTGAACCGCCTGCGCGGCCTGCTGGAGATCGACGGCCGCCTGCCCGCCTCGGCCTTCGCCGGCAGCCAGATCCTGTCGGAGACCGAAATCCAGGAACTGGAAGCCCTGCTGAACACCAAGACGACCGGCGCGAAGGGGGACAAGTGATGCATCCGCTGCTCGCCTCCACCGCCCTGGGCCTGGTCGCCGCCTGGCCGGTCGGCGCCCTGGGCTTTGGCCTCGGCCGCCTGGTCGAGCGCCTGACCGACGATCCACGCCCCCGCGCCGCCGCCTGGAGCCTCGCCTACGCCCTGCCCGCCGGCGCCCTGGTCGCCACCGTCGCGCTGACCTTTTCGCCCATCACCGCGCCAGAGCCCACCATCGTCCCCGGTCCGGTTCGCATGGCGGTCGCGGGGCTGACTGAGACGCCGGTCGCCGCCCTGCCGATCCAGACCCCTGGGAGCCAAGCGCCGGCCACCCCACCCGCTTGGACGCCCGAGGGCGAACTTGCGACCAACCTGGCCTGGAGCCTGGCGGGTCTCTCCCTCGCCGGCCTGCTGACGCGCGGCTGGCGCTGGAACCGGGGTCGGCGCCGCCTGGCGGCCATCCGCGCCGCCGCCGAGCCGTGCAAGGATACCGCCCTGCTGGAGTCCGTCCGCGCCCGCGCCGAGCGCCTGGGCGTCAAAACGCCTCGCGTGCGGATCAGCGCCGAGATCGGCGAACCTCTGCTGGCCGGCGCTCGCCGTCCGACGATCCTGCTGCCCCAGGCGCTGGTCGACATGGCCGACGCCCGGCGCCTGGCCCTGGTCTGCGGCCACGAGCTGGCCCACCTGCGGCGCGGCGACAACTGGAGAATCCCGGCCGAAGAGGCGCTCGCCGGCCTCTTCTGGCTGACCCCGCCGGTCTCGGCCCTGCGAAGCCGGATGCTGGCCGCTCGCGAGGCGGTCTGCGACCTCACCGCGCTGGATGGCGCCGCGCCCGAAGCTCGCCAGGACTATGCCCGCGTGCTGGTCGAGGCCCTGAAGGCCAACGCTCTGCCCTCGCCGCAGTCGGCCTTCACCGGTCGCGAGCGCAAGCTGGTCGCCGCCCGCCTGATGGCCATCCTGCAGCCGCGCGGCGACGCCTCGATCGGCCGCGTCGGCCTGGCCCTGGCGCTGGGTGGCCTGCTGACCGTCGCCACCGGCGTCGGCTCCCTGGCCCTGGCCGACCAGGCTCGCAAGCTGGCTCCGCCGCACGTCCACGCCGAGGGCGAGGCGGCGATGGCGGCGGAAACCGTCGAGGCCGCTCAAGCGGAAGCCGCGACCCAGGCCAAGGCGATCGTCTCGGCCGCTGAGGTCGGGCCCGCCCGAGCAGTCGCCCAGGCCGAGGCCGCCGCTCAGGCCGAAGGGGTCGCGCGCGCGGCCCATGCCGAGGCCGTGCAAGTCGCGGAAGTCGCCCAGGCGGCCCAGGTCGCGGCCGTGGCCCAGGTCGCCGAAGTCGCCCGTGTCGCGGAAGTCGCCCGCGTCGCCCCCGTGGCGCGACCCAGCCCGACTCCACGCCCTGACCCGCATCCCGATCCGCGTCCGGCCCCGCATCCGACGCCTATGCCAAACCCGAGCCCGACGGGCGCTTTCGAGGTCATCGCCGACATGCAGACCTCGAACCCGTCGCGGCGCGAGGTGGTCTTTCAGGGCGATGTGAAGATCCGGGGCAAGCTGGATCCGATCAATGTCGACCTGAAGGTCAACGGCCAGCCCTCGGTGCGTTGGTTCCAGCCTGGCGACCTGCCGGACGGCTCGATCCGACGTCTCGAAGTGATCGACCAGCGCATCGCCATCAACGGCAAGATCGTCGTCAACGTCGTGATGAACGGCGTGGCCCAGTAGCCCGATCGCGGAGGAGACCCATGAATTCGTTCTTCGCATCCGCCGCCCTGGGCCTGATCGCGGCCTGGCCCGCCAGCGGCCTGGGCTGGGCGCTGGGGAAGACCGCCGACAGGCTGACCGGTGATCCCGCCCCGCGCGCGGTCGCCTGGAACCGCGCCGTCAGCCTGCCGCCGGCCCTGCTGGGCTTGATGCTCGGCCTTTCGCTACTGCCCGAGGAGACCACGACGCCGGCCTATCAGGCGGTGATCAACACCCGCGCCGTAGCGACCGCCGGCGCCGCGATGCACGGCGTCGCGGCCCGGACCCTGCCGAGCTTCAACCTGGTCGACACCCTCGGCGCTGTCCTGATCCTGGGCGCCGTCGGCGGCCTGGCCGTCGCGGCTGTGCGCCAGGCCATCGGCCGGGTGAAGCTGGAGCGCATCGTCCGCGAGTCGCGGCCCGCCGACACCGAACTGGCGCTGGCCGTCCGCGCCGCCGCCCGGCGGATGGACACAGGCCGTCCCGAGGTGCGGATCAGCGACCAGATCGACCAGCCGTTGCTGGCCGGCCTGACGACCCCGGTCATCCTGCTGCCGGCCGAGCTGGTCGCGCGCCTGGACATCCAGCGCCTGGTCCCGATCTGCGCCCACGAGCTGGGCCACCTGAAGCGCGGCGACAACTGGCGACTGATGGTCGAGCACCTGCTGGGCGGCCTGCTCTGGATGGTCCCGCCGTTCGCCCTGCTGCGCACCCGCGCCGCCGCCGCCCGCGAGGAGCTGTGCGACGCCCTGGCCCTGGACGGCGCGTCCCCCGACATACGCGTCGGCTACGCCGAAAGCCTGATCGAGGTGCTGCGTTCCCGCGCCGCCCCCACCTTCCACCCCGCCTTCACTGGCAAAGGACCGAGAACCATCCTCATGCGCCTGAAAGCCATCACCGATCCGCGCGCTCCGGCCGGCCTGGGCCGCAAGATTTTCCTGACCGTGACCAGCGTCGCGGCGATCGCTATCGGCGGCGCCACCTCGATCGCCCTGGCCCAGCATGGCGAAAGCCGGAGCGGCAGCCGCACGATCATCAGCGAAGACAAGAGCGGCCAGTACGTCGACATCCGCTCGGACTTCGTGCGAGTCTCCAACGCCGAGATCATCCAGGGCAAGCTGAAGGTCCCTGATGGTCAGGTCTCGACCTATCACGGGCACGTCAAGATCCGCGGCCGCCTGCGCGCGCCCCAGACGACCGTGCTGCTGGCCGGCGCGACGCCGCCCGCCGGCTTCGACCCCACCGCCCTGTCCGACACCGCGATCGAGCGGCTGGAGGTCATCAACCACCCGATCCCCGAGGGCTCGCGGGTGACCCTGAACATCTTCCTGAAGCCGGGCGCCTAGGCTCGGGCCAGGCTTATGACACCGGTGGACAAAACCGGTTTAGCCCTGCATTTTCGCCTCCGACTTCAGGGCGACGCCAAGCACGTCGCCCTACTTCTCGGGGATGGATCATGCTCAGCCGCCACCTTCTCGCCGCCGCCGGCGCGCTCGTCCTGACGCTCGCGGCCGGAGGCGCCGCCTTCGCCGCCGAGGTCGTGGCCTTCCCGGGCGCCGAGGGCGCGGGACGGCTCAGCGTCGGCGGGCGCGGCGGGGCGGTGATCCGCGTCACTAACCTCAATGACTCCGGTCCTGGCTCCCTGCGGGCCGCCGTCGAGGCCAAGGGCCCGCGCACGGTCGTCTTCGACGTGGCGGGCACCATCCAGCTCAAGACCCCGCTGAAGATCTCCAACGGCCAGATCACCATCGCCGGCCAGACCGCGCCGGGCGGCGGGGTCACGGTGCGCGATCAGACCCTGATCGTCAGCGCCGACGACGTGGTGATCCGCTTCATCCGCTCGCGCCTGGGCGCCGAGAGCAAGGTCGAGGGCGATGCGATCTGGATCAGCGGCGGCCGCCGGATCATCCTGGACCACGTCTCGGCCAGCTGGTCGGTGGACGAGACCCTGTCGGCCTCGGCCCGCTACGACCAGCCGGGCCAAGGCTTCTATGACCTGACCGTCCAGTGGTCGATCATCGGCGAGAGCCTGGCCCACTCGATCCACGTCAAGGGCGACCACGGCTACGGCAGCCTGATCCGGGGCGGCAACGGCAGCAAGATCAGCTTCCACCACAACCTGTGGGCCAACCACATGGCCCGCGCGCCGCGCCCCGGCAATTACGAGGGGCCGGACAAGGATCCGATCGGCGCGTTCTTCGATTTCCGCTCGAACGTCTTCTACAACTGGGGCAGCGACAAGTCGGGCTACAACGCCGACAAGGCCACGCTGTCGGCCTACAACTTCGTCGACAACAGCTACATCCCCGGCCCCAGCTCGCAAAAGAACATCGCCTTCAAGGAAAGCGACACGCTGGCCAAGGCCTATTTCGCCGGCAACAGCATGGCCGGCGCGATCCCGGCCGATCCCTGGAGCCTAGTGACCTTCACCATCCCCGAGCCCGCCGGCTATCGCCTGGCCACGCCGGTCGACGTCGCGCCGGTGACGCCCGAGCCGGCCGACAAGGCCTATGCCCGCGTCCTGGCCGACGCCGGCGCCTCGGTCTGGCGCGACCCGGTGGACCTGCGGATCCTGGACGGCGTGAAGACCCGCACCGGCAAGGTGATCAACATCCAGTCCGACGTCGGCGGCTGGCCGGAGCTGCCAGCCGGCAAGGCCGCCAAGGACACCGACGGCGACGGCATGCCCGACGCCTGGGAAACCACCCACGGCTTCAATCCGAAAAAGGCCGACGGCGCGGTCGTCGGCAAGGACGGCTGGACGAACCTGGAGCTCTACCTGGCGGACGCGGCGAAGGTGCGGGGCTGACAACGAGAAAGGGCGGAAGCTTTCGCTTCCGCCCTTCCGACAGGCCTCCTCGCGGAGGCAAGGACTTGCGTCCAGCGGCCTCAGGACCGTGACAACAGGATATGCAGACCCAACTAAAAATCAAGCCTCGTCGGGATCGCGGGCGGCGCGTGGCGAACGCAGCGACGCCTCGATGATCCGGCGCAAGGCGAGACGAACCAGCTTGCCGACCTCATGCATGTCCGCCTCGCTCAGCGTTGGAAACCGGGCATTGCCGTACGCGTCGCTCATCGGCCGCAAGCGCTCCGAAGCCACAGTGTAGATCTGGTTGCAGATCACCCACGATCGCAGATCTGGCTTTTTGGGATTGGGATTGCGCGGCAAGCTGTACGCGTAGACATCCCCGGTATGGTCGACGGTCGTCATGGGCAGTACCAAATGCGGGTGATCCAACTTCTGCCCCGACCGGATGATGACAGCCGGATGCACGTCATCGAACTCCGGCAGCACGTTCGAGATCGAGAAGTCGCACCAGTATACTTGGCCAAAACGCGGGGCGCTCTTTAGCAGCAAGGGTGGCTTGGGTGGTTTGTACTGCATCGGCTAGGTCGTGGCGGCTTGAAGACATTACCTTAAGTTGCATGTCGATTTCCTGCAATCCGCGCCAGCCTAGCTGCTTTGCCCCCTCCCCTCGTTTCCGCTAGAAGCCGCCCCATGTCGCACAACACCTTCGGTCACCTGTTCCGCGTCACCACCTGGGGCGAAAGCCACGGCCCGGCGCTCGGCTGCGTCGTGGACGGCGTGCCGCCCGGCATCGCCCTGACGGCCGAGATGATCCAGGGGTTCCTCGACAAGCGCCGCCCGGGCAACGGCAAGTTCGTGACCCAGCGCCAGGAGCCGGACGCGGTCCGCATCCTGTCGGGCGTGTTCGAGGACGAGCGCACTGACGGCCAGCGCACCACCGGCACGCCGATCAGCCTGATGATCGAGAACACCGACCAGCGCTCCAAGGACTATGGCGAGATCGCCCAGGCCTTCCGCCCCGGCCACGCCGACTATCCCTATTTCGCCAAGTACGGCGTGCGCGACTATCGCGGCGGCGGACGCAGCTCGGCGCGCGAGACCGCCGCGCGGGTGGCGGCCGGCGCAGTGGCGCGGCTGATCATCCCGGGCGTGACGATCCGCGCTGCCTTGGTTCAGATCGGTCCGCACAAGATCGATCGCGGCAACTGGGACTGGGCGCAGACCGAGCAGAACCCCTACTGGTCGCCCGACGCCGCCATCATCCCGGTCTGGGAAGAGCACCTGGAGAAGATCCGCAAGGCCGGCTCCTCGACCGGGGCCGTGGTCGAGGTCGAGGCCACGGGCGTGCCCGCCGGCTGGGGCGCGCCGCTGTACGGCAAGCTGGACGCCGAACTGGCTACCGCCCTGATGTCGATCAACGCCGCCAAGGGCGTGGAGATCGGCGAAGGCTTCGACAGCGCCGCCCTGACCGGCGAGGACAACGCCGACGCCATGCGCCTGGGCGAGGACGGCCGGCCGGTGTTCCTCAGCAACCACGCCGGCGGCGTGCTGGGCGGCATCTCGACCGGTCAGCCGGTGGTGGCGCGCGTGGCCTTCAAGCCGACCTCGTCGATCCTGATCCCGCGCCAGACCCTCAACGAGGCCGGCGAGGAGATCGACCTGCGCACCAAGGGCCGCCACGATCCGTGCGTCGGCATCCGCGGCGTGCCGGTGGTGGAGGCCATGACCGCCTGCGTGCTGGCCGACGCCTTCCTCCGCCACCGGGGGCAGACTGGCGGCCAGGTGTTCGCGCCTGGCGCGAGCCGCTAAACCAACGCTCGAAGGTCAAAGAACCTCGGTCGAATTGGCCTTACCACTTGCCTGACAAGGGTTTCTGGGTTGACCGGCCTGTGATCACAATTGTAAGCCTGAACTTACACGCGACCTGCACGGCGACTTCATAACTCGCATAGGTTGTGATCATCTACGCGATGTCTGAGGGGCCAGCGCGTGCGGTTCGACCTGCTGAAGATCCTGCTGGTGGACGACAACCAGCACATGCGGATCCTGCTTATCGAGATCCTTCGCGCCATCGGCGTGCGGCAGGTCTACGAGGCCATGGATGGCGCCGAAGCCCTGTCGATCATGCGTCAGACCGCGATCGACGTGGTGTTCACCGACCTGTCGATGAGCGGCCTGGACGGCATCGACTTCGTCAACCTGCTGCGCAAGTCCCCCGACAGCCCCAACCCGTTCTGCCCGATCGTGATGATCACCGGCCACTCGACCCAGCGCCGGGTGTACGAGGCGCGCGACGCCGGGGTGAACGAGATCCTGACCAAGCCGATCACCGCGCGCGGCGTCATCCACCGCCTGACCCTGCTGATCGAGAACCCACGCCAGTTCGTGCGCACCGAAGACTACTTCGGTCCCGACCGCCGGCGCCGCGACGACCCGCGCTACAACGGACCCTGGCGGCGATCCGAGGACCAAGGCACGACCTATCTGGACTCGGCCGAGCCGCCTCGGCCCTTTCCCAGGGCCTAGGCCCCGATCGGGCGCGGCCATCCGACACGGAGAATTTAAACGATTGGCCCGGTAGAACGTGGTGAACAGCGTTTTATGAGCTTCACCATGACCTTCCGTCGTTCGTTTGGGCGCCTCGCTCCCATCGCCGCCGTCCTCGCGACGGTCGCCCTCACCCAGACCGGCTGCCTAGCGGCCGCCGCGGTGGGCACCGTGGCCGGCACGGCCATCGGCGTCACCGGCGCGGTCGTGGGCGGCGCCGCCAAGATGGGCGGCAAGGCCGTCGTCGCCACCGGCAAGGCCGTGATCCCCGGCGACAGCAGCAAGAACGACCTGCGCCAGCGGGAAGAGGAAGAGTAGCCGAGGCAGGAAAACCCTCTCCCCAAGGGAGAGGTGTCGGCGCAGCCGACGGAGAGGGAAAAGGCAGGCGCCACAGCACTGCCCCCTCCGGCCCTACGGGCCACCTCCCGCTAGGGGGCGGATTTTAGAGGCTCAGCGCGCAGCTCTCGCCGATCGTCGGGCGCGACAGCACCACGCGCGACAGACCCGGGAACTCGAGCTTCAGGCGCTCGGCGAAATAGAGGCACAGGCGCTCAAGGGTCGGGACTTCCAGGCCCGGGCGGTCATTGAGCAGACCATGGTCCAGCTCGGCCGCGACGGCCTTCAGGGCGACGTCCAGCGTGTCCAGGTCGGCGACCCAGCCGGCTTCCTGCATCTCGCCGCGCACGCTGACTTCCACCTTGAACGAATGGCCGTGCAGCTTGCGATAGCGATGGTCCGACGGACCCTGCTCGATGAAATGGGCCGCGTCGAAGAACGCGGCCTTCGTGATCTCGAAGACGTATCCAGACATGTGACTTCTTTTGACTAGGCCTGGGAGGCTCTAGCGCAACGACCCTGTCACCAAGTCGCGCGCCTTATCCGTCAGGGCAGGCCGAGGTATTTGTGCGTTTGGACGCTTAAACGCCATTGTGGGTGGGAAAGGCAATAGGCGACGGCCAATTGCGTGTTCCTGTCGCGGTCCGGGCCGTCCATCGGCTGCAGGTAGAAGCGCTCGAAATCCAAGGCCGCGAAGCGCTCCGGCATGGCCTTGTCCTGCGGGAAAACCAGCTTCAGCTCCTGGCCCGAGGTCTGGACCACCGGCGCGTCGGCCTTGGGGCTGATGCAGATCCAGTCGATCCCGGCCGGGGCCTCCAGCGTGCCGTTGCTCTCGACCGCGATCTGGAAACCGCGCGCATGCAGGGCTTCGATCGCCGCCTCGTCCAGCTGCAGGAAAGGCTCGCCGCCGGTGCAGACCACCAGGCGGTCGTCCGGCCCGCCGGTCCACTGGGCCTCGACCGCCGCCGCCAGGTCGTCGGCCGTGGCGAACTTGCCGCCGTTCTCGCCGTCGGTCCCGACGAAATCGGTGTCGCAGAAGGTGCAGACCGCCTTGGCGCGGTCCTGCTCGCGGCCGGTCCACAGGTTGCAGCCCGAGAAGCGGCAGAACACCGCCGCCTTGCCGGCCTGGCCGCCCTCGCCCTGCAGGGTCAGGAAGATTTCTTTGACGGAGTAGGTCACTGGGCCAGCGCCTCGCGCCCGGCCGCGTCCCACTCGACATAGCCCTTCTCGCGCAGCTCGCAGGCCGGGCAGGTTCCGCAGCCATGGCCCCACGAGTGTAGCTGTCCGCGTTCGCCCTGGTAGCAGGTGTGGCTTTCCTCGACGATCAGCTTGACCAGGTCCTCGCCGCCTAGCGCCTTCGACAGCGCCCAGGTCTGGGCCTTGGTCAGCCACATCAGCGGGGTCTCGACCCGGAAGTCGCGGTCCATGCCCAGGTTCAGGGCGTTCTGCATGGCGTCCAGCGTGTCGCGACGGCAGTCGGGATAGCCCGAGAAGTCGGTCTCGCACATGCCGCCGACCAGGGCGCCGAGGCCCCGGCGATCGGCCAGGGCGGCGGCGTAGATCAGGAACACCAGGTTGCGGCCGGGAACGAAGGTCGAGGGCAGGCCGCGCTCGGTCATCTCGATGGCGCGGTCGGCGGTCAGGGCCGACTGGGCCACCGCGCCGAAGCTCTTGATGTCCAGCACGTGGTCCTCGCCCAGGCGGTCGGCCCATTGCGGGAAGCGCGCGGCGATCTCGGCGCGCACGGTCTGGCGCGCCTCCATCTCGATGGCGTGGCGCTGGCCATAGTCGAAGCCGACCGTCTCGACGCGCGCATAGCGCTCGAGAGCCCAGGCCAGGCAGACGCTGCTGTCCTGGCCGCCAGAGAATAGAACAAGGGCGGCTTCGCTCATGCGAGGCTCCGGGCTTCCGCAAAGAGGGGGAACATGGCCCCTCCTCTACACCAGGCAAGGCCGGGCCGGAACAGCGACGGGACCGAACGCGCGACCAGACGCGCGACTCGGGCGATACTCCGATGACGAACGAAGGCGAAGTCTTTCGCCCACGAACTAAAGCAGCGCCCCGCTATTACGGGACGTATTGGGATTTTGTGCGTCGGCATTCCGCTACGGAAGCCGCAAACCCGATCTTCTAATTCGTCGGAAACTTACCCGCGCCAGGAGAACACCACCTCCCGGAAAGTGAAAAGGTGTAACCTATCGCTGTTCACTTACGTTTGGAGCAGTTGACAGCTTTCAAACGCAAGTATGCAATCTCCCAATGCTGCGAAGGGTTCGCCGTACGCCCGCGTGGTGAAAAACGGTACGGCGCCGAGGAAACACCGACGCTCGCAGGCGCCACCCATAAGGCGCCGCTTGTGTCCAGGGAGGGAATTCAATGTCGCAAACTCTGCGTATGCGGAGCCTGCTGGTCATGGGCGCTTCGGCGATCGCGATCTCAGCTCTCGCCGCCCCCGCGTTCGCCCAGCAGGCCAAGCCGGCCCCGGCGCAAAACACCACCGTCATCGAAGAACTGGTCGTCACCGCCCAGAAGAAGGAAGAAGCGCTGCAGGACGTGCCGATCGCGGTGTCGGCCTTCAGCCAGGACACCCTGGAAGCGCAGAAGATCGACGGCGGCCCGAACCTTCAGCTGGCGATTCCGAACGTCACCTTCGCCAAGAGCAACTTCACCAACAGCTTCAACTTCCAGATCCGCGGCATCGGCGCCAAGGCCGTTGGCGCGTCCGCCGACCAGGGCGTCGGCGTCCACCTGAACAACGCCCCGCAGCAGTCGGGCAACCTGTTCGAAGCCGAATTCTACGACGTGGAGCGCGTCGAAGTGCTGCGCGGCCCGCAAGGCACGCTGTACGGCCGTAACGCTACAGGCGGCGTGGTCAACGTGATCACCGCCAAACCGACCGACATGTTCGAGGCCAATGTTCGCGCCGAGTACGGCAACTACAACTCGGTCAAGCTGCGCGGCATGCTGAACGTGCCGATCTTCGGCGACAAGCTGGCGATCCGTCTTGCCGGCACCACGCTGAAGCGCGACGGCTTCGTCACCAACACCTTCAACAGCCACAAGGTCGACGACCGGGATCTCTACTCGACCCGCGTCCAGGTGATGTTCAACCCGACCGAGAAGCTGCGCACCAACTTCCTGTGGGAACGCTTCCACGAGAACGACAACCGCGCCCGCACCGGCAAGCAGCTCTGCACCAAGGACAACGGTCCGGCCACGGTCGGCGGCGTGCCCACCGGCGCGTCACGCGTCTTCCTGACCCAAGGCTGCCTGCCCAACTCGCTCTACAGCCCCAGCGCTTACGGCACGGTGAACTCGTCGGGTTCGCTGACCGGCCTCCTGGGCAACATCTTCGGCTTCACCTCGGGTGACGTGAACGCCGGCGACACCACCTCGACCAACCTGCGCGAGATCGAGACCACGCTGGATCCGATCTATCAGTCGGGCTCGAACAGCTACCAGCTGACCGTGGCCTACGACATCTCCGACGAACTGACCCTCACGGCGATGTCCTCGTACGGCAAGGGCAGCGTCTTCACCAAGCAGGACTACAACCGCAACATCTCGACGGTTCCTTTCAACAACACGCCGTTCACGCCGGGCGGCGTCTTCGCCGATCCGCAGGTGGGCACGACGAACAAGTTCACGACCATCGACGTCTCGTCGGGCCGTTCGGAACAGTTCAGCCAGGAAATCCGCCTGCAGTCGGCCTTCGACGGTCCGCTGAACTTCACGGTCGGCGGCATCCACTTCACCTACCGGACGCTGACCGACTACTTCGTCATCGGCAACTCGCTGACGCTGTCGTCGCTAGCCCTGAACTTCTCGAAGACCGGCAACCCGAACTGCAACCCGGCGACCACCGCCAACTGCATCGGCATCGACACCGCGTCGAACCCGACCGGCGACGGCCACAACTACTATGACAACCGCACGCCCTACGACCTGCGGTCGGACGCCCTGCTCGGTGAAATCTACTACCAGGTCAACGACGACCTGAAGTTCACCCTGGGCCTGCGCCAGACGCGGGACAAGAAGTCGGTCAAGAACTTCTCGACCGTGCTGCTGGCGCCCGGCTACGGCCTGACCCGCAACCCGACCAACCCCACTCAGAACGCCCGCTTCAGCGAGACGACCGGCCGGGTCGGCTTCGACTACAAGGCCCACACCGGCTTCACCGACGACACCCTGATCTACGCCTTCTACTCCAAGGGCTATAAGGGCGGCGGCATCAATCCGGGCGTCCCGGCCGGCGCGGTCGGCATCAAGCAGACCTTCGCCCCCGAGTTCGTCAACGCCATCGAAGTCGGCACCAAGAACACGATGCTGGGCGGCAGCCTGCTCTTCAACGCGACGGGCTTCTCGTACGACTACAAGGGCTATCAGATCTCGAAGATCGTGAACCGGACCTCGGTGAACGAGAACGTCGACGCCAAGGTCTACGGCTTCGAAATCGAGTCGATCTGGTCGCCGGTGCGGAACCTGAAGCTGAACGCCAACATCGGCTATCTGCACACCAAGATCGGCGACGGCGTCACCTCGATCGACACGATGAACCGGACCCAGTCCAACGCGGCCTATACGGTCGTGAAGGTCGGCCCGAACGCCTCGTCGGTTGGCGCCAACTGCGTGCTGACCACCGCCGGCGTCGCCACCGTGATCGGCGCGGGCGCCGGGGCCACCCTGCCCTTCGCCTGCACCGGCGCGGCGGCCTACCAAGGCTTCCTGGCCACCCCAGCCGCCGCCGGCGGCGCGGGCCTGCCGGCCGCCACGGCCGCCTTCCTGGCCAACTCGACCGGTCTCTACAACTACGGCTCCGGCTATTCGATCGAAGGCACCGCGGCCAACCTGTCGGGCAACGAACTGCCGAACTCGCCGCACTGGACCACCTCGGTCGGCGCCCAGTACCGGTTCGAACTGTCGGGCGGCTGGTCGGCCACCCTGCGCGGCGACTACTACCGCCAGACCAAGCAGTTCGCTCGCGTCTACAACACCGCCTACGACACGCTGAAGTCGTGGGACAACGGCAACATCACCCTGAAGGTCGAAAAGCCGGAATGGGGCGTGTCGCTGGACGCCTATGTGAAGAACATCGGCAACAAGACCCCGATCGTCGACGCCTACACCACCGACGACAGCTCGGGCCTGTTCACCAACGTGATCATCCAGGAGCCGCGCCTGTACGGCGTCTCGATCACCAAGTCCTGGTAAGTCTTCCCCGCGAAGACAAACCGGAGGGCGGCGGAGCAATCCGCCGCCCTTTTTCGTGCGCGCGGAGGTCGTCAAAGGCGGAAAGCGAACGAATTCCGCGACTACCGCTTTGAGAGCGCTACCAACTTAACGACTCTGCAAGGCGGCCGAGGCCATGGTGCCCCTCCGAAGCACCAGCGAAGCGCCGTATGGAAACGCTGAACCGCCTGATCGACACCCGCGCCCCGATCGAACCCGGCACGCCCTGTGGCCAGGTCGTGGCGATGTTCGACGCCGATGCGACCATGCCGGCCATCGCGATCGTCGAAGACGGCGTTCCGGTGGGCGTGGTCTATCGCGACGTCCTGCAAGGCATGATGCGGGTGGCCGGCGAGCAACTGGCCGACAAGCCGATCTCCGAGGTGATGGACGCGGCGCCGCGCATGGTGTCCGTCGACACCGAGGCCAACGCCTTCGTCAACGCCCTCGCCGACAACCCGACCCCGGTCTTCCGTACGGCCTATATCGCCGTCGACGCCGCTGGTCGCTATGCCGGCGTCGGGGGCCTGGGCTCCCTGCTGAATTCCCACCGCCGCCGCCAGCGCGAAGCCCGCGAAGCCCTGGCCCTGGTCGAGCGCATGGCCGTCGACATCCGCGCCCACCTGGACGGTGTCCTGGCCATCACCGAGCGTCTCGAGCAGCAGCGCCTGACGCCCGACGCTTCGGCCTTCGTCCGCGCCATCGGCGACACCAGCCGCGACATGGGCGCGACGGTGGGCCGGGCCGTGGACCTGCACCGTTCGGCCAACGGCCAGCTGACCCTTACCCCCGCCCCGACGCGCCTGCGCGACCTGGCCGACGCCGTCGAGGCCCGCTGGGCCGGGCGCGCCCACGAAGGCGGCTCCACCCTGCTGGTCTCGTACGACGGCGAACCCGAATGCGGGGTCGATGTCGACGGCGAGCGCCTGCTGCAACTGTTCGACGTCCTGATCGAGAACGCCCTGGCCTCGGGCCGCGGCATGATCGAGGCCCGCCTGACGGCCCGCGCCGACGGCGACCGGATCCGTCTGGAAGGCCAGGTCCGCGACAACACCGGCGGCCATTCCGAGGAGCGCCTGGCTCGGGTCAAGGACCCGCTGGGCGCGGCCATCCTGCAGGAGGGCAGCGAAATGGCCCTCAGCGTCGGCCTCGCCCTGGCCCACCGCGTCGTGCGGGCCATGGGCGGCCCGCTGGTCGCCGAGGCCAATCGCGGCGCCGGCCTGACCGTGGGCTTTGGCCTGTCGCTGGCGCCCGCCGCGGCCGAGGCCGAGATCCACGACAACCACGAGGCCGTCGCCGGCCGCGCCGCCCACATCCTGATCGTCGACGACAACGCCACCAACCGCATGGTCGCCGAGGCGTTGTGCGACATGTTCGAGTGCACCTCGGAACAGGCCGTCGATGGCGTCGAAGCGGTCGAGATGGCCAAGAGTGGCCGCTACGACCTGATCCTGATGGACATCAAGATGCCGCGCATGGACGGCATCGCCGCCACCCGCGCCATCCGCGACATGGGCGGCCGCTCGGGCGCCGTGCCCATCGTGGCCCTGACCGCCAACGCCGATCCGGCCGACGTCCAGACCTACATCGCCGCCGGCATGCAGGACGTGGTCGAAAAGCCGATCAAGCCCGAACGCTTGGCCATCGTGCTGAGCGCCCTGCTGAACGGCGAAGAAGCCGAGGACGAGGAAGCGGCCGCCTAGAGGCCGCCCCTCACAAGCTCCACCTCAAATAGCACCCCCTTGGCGCCGAGCCCTAACCGCGCATAGCCTGCCTTCACTCGAGTAAGGCGCGCGTGAGTATGGAGCGGCGTACGTGCTGACCACGGCGGAACAACAGGCCTGGGCGTTCCTGAGTCAGGCGCCCCATCTGCGGTCGGCGGAAGAGGTGGAGACTCACTTCGCCCGCGCCATCGCCGCCTTCGGCTACGACAAGTTCTGCGCCACCCTGATCAACGCCGAGCACTACGGCAAGGAACCGCCGACGCTCAGCCGCCACGACTTCGATGTCTGGGACGGGCGGTACTGGAGCGAGCGCTACGTCGTCCACGATCCGTGCGTGAAGCTGCTTCTGAAGTCGCCGCGCTCGTTCGCCTGGACCGACGCCAAGCCGCTGGGCGACGGCCGCGCCCAGTCGATGTGGGGCGAGGCCTCGGACCTGGGCATGAACGACGGCTATGTCGTGCGGGTCTTCGGCCCGGCCGGCCAGGAAGTGCTGATTCGCATGGCCACCGAGGCGCCGGACACCGACCCGACCCAGCGCGCGGTGATCGAGAGCCTGGCCACCGTGTTCGGGACCATCATGCTCAAGCACTGGGAGCTGCAGGACGACAATGCCGACTACGGGGTGCTCTCCGAGCGTCAGGCCCAGTGCCTGCTTTGGGCCAGTCGCGGCAAGACCGACTGGGAGATCGGCGCGATCCTGGAACTGTCGCCCCGCACCGTCCACCACCACATCGAGGCCGCCAAGAAGCGCCTGGGCGTGGTCAAGCGCCAGGAAGCGGTGCTGAAGGCGGGGGAGTTGGGGCTGTTCTCGAAGCTGTAGCAGCGCGCCGCGACCAACTCAGGAGACGCTCGGCTTCAGGGCCGCCAAACGATGAGCAGCAGGAACGTACCCCAAGCCAAATAGGCAAGGACCAAGACACACTTCAGCGAGAACGCGAACTGCTCCAGTTTGGAGTCGCCTGCGGCCCTCAAGGCCCGAATCCATTCGAACTCATAGAATGGATTGAGAAAGTAGAAGCCGTGAATCTTGCGCGATAGATCTCGCCGATCGGTCCTCAGTACGGCTTGAATGCGGAAGTAATACCAAATCCGCAGAAGACAGCAGACGGCAAACACGGCGAATACGCCAGTCGTGGCGACGCCGTGCCAGCTCACCACTTCCGCTTGCCCGTCACCACCTCGAACCACAGCCGGAAATCGCCCATCAGGCTGTAGAGCGGGTACTTGAAGGTCGCCGGCCGGTTCTTCTCGAACACGAAGTGGCCCACCCAGGCGAAGCCGTAGCCGACGATCGGCGCTGCGATGAAGAACCGCCCGTCGCGCAGGAAACCCAGCGCCAGGCACGCGATCACCAGCGTCGTACCGATCACGTGTAGCCGCCGGCTGACCGGATTGGCGTGCTCGGTCATGTAGAACGGATAGAAGGCCGCGAAGGTGCGGTAGCGCTCGTCTGTGGCGGTGCTCATGCCCAGGATGCTGGTCCCTCCCCGTGGTCCTGGCAAGCGTTACGCGCGGATACAGAAGAGGCCATAGGCCGTTTGGCCTATCGCGCTTCTCCAGGATCATGCCCCTTAATCCAGACCGTCCATCGCCAGCTAAGGGGGCCGGTCATGATCCACATCATCACTTCAGAGAACCGTCATCTGTACGGCCCGCAGCTCTGGGCCATGCATGAAGAGCGTCGTCGACAGTGCGTCGACAAGAACGGCTGGGTCGATCTCGTGGTGCTGGATGGCGGCGAGGTCGACGACTACGACGACCACCGCGCCATCTACCTGCTGGGCTTCAACGAGGAGATGGAGCTGGAGGTCGGGCTGCGCCTGCGACCCACGGACGACCGCTGCATGCTGGCCGACAAGTTCGGCTACCTGATCGCGCCCGGCGAGACGCCGAAGAAGGCCGCCGACGTCTGGGAGGCCACGCGCCTCTTCACCACCGAGGCCTATCGCCAGCGCAAGGGTCCGGGTCGCGGCCAAAGGGTGTTCGAGTGCTGGGCGGCGGCGTTCGAGCTGGCCCTGCGCCACGGCGTGACCCGGTTCGTCGGCATGATCGACATGCAGCTCTATCCCGGCATCCTGAACTCGCCGATCGACACCCGTCTGGTCGGCATCCCCCGCCCCTACGCCTATGGCGTGGTGGCCGGGTCGGAGATCGCCGTCTCGCAGGAACTCCTGGACCGCGTGCTCGAAGCCATCGGTCGCGAGTCGCCCGTCGGCTACCAGATCGACGCCCTGGACCTGATGGCCTTTGGCGATATCGCCTCGGTCCAGCGCCAGGTGGCCCGCGCCATGACGCCGCAGCTCACCGCCGGCGTCGAGCGCGACGAGACCCTGGCGGCCGAAACCCTGTTCCGGCTGCACGACAATACGGGTCAGGCGCGCCGCATCTGGGACGGTCGCTCACGCGTGGGTGGTGGCCTGGGAAGGCTTGACGCATAAGGGTTTTCGAAGCCCCGGCGCGCGACGCTCAACGCGCGCCGGTCGCCCTTCGCACCTGCACGCACGCTGTTCGCGTATGCCGAAAACGGATCATCTTGCAGTTGGCGGCGAATCGCTCGCCCCGCGAGTAACCTCCTCGAATCGGGGATGAAAGCTAAACCATCGCGACGTAACGCCGCGCCCGGAGTCCGCTGCTTCCACCGACGTCACGGTCGTGTCATTTTCATTGAACAACCGTTGGAGGCGGAAAAAACATGAGCGAAGAAACCGAAGGCCGACGCCCCAACCCCGTCGACCTGCACGTTGGCGGCCGGGTCCGGATGCGTCGGAAGCTGCTTGGCGTCAGCCAGGAACAGCTTGCGGACTCCCTGGGTCTGACCTTCCAGCAAGTGCAGAAGTACGAGCGCGGCGCCAATCGCGTCAGCGCCAGCAAGCTGTACGAAATCGCCAAGACCCTTCAGGTCCCGGTTTCGTTCTTCTTCGATGGCCTGGCCGATCCGATGAGCGGCGCCGAAGTCGATGACGCCACCCAGCACGCCGAAAAGGTGGTCCAGGAGTTCCTGACCACGCCGGAAGGCCTGGAGCTGGCCGAGGTGTTCCCGAAGATCGGTCGCGGCCGTGTTCGCCGTCAGGTCCTGGACCTGGTGCGCGCCATGGCCGACGAAGCCGCTCGCGGCGACGCCGCGTAAGGCGACGAGGGAAATACCGGCGCGCGGGGAAACGCGCCGAACGATCTGACGAGGCCTCGGTTGGCGGACCGGGGTCTTTGTCGTTTCTGGGGGTTGGTTAGCCCGTCGAGGCGCTGGACTGCGCGGCCAGCCACATCCGCTTGGCGGTCTGGACGGCAGCCGGGGCCAGGCCCCGCAGGTCGTAGGTGCGGACAATCCGCATGCCGACCTCGCGGTCGCGCTGCCAGGCGATCGTCACGTCATGCGCCAGGCCCGCGGCCAGGTCGACCAGCTGGGCCTGTCCGGGCGGGGCGGAGCTGGACAGCATCTGCACGCGCGCGCCGCTGCTGGACAGGTCGCGGATCACGCAATCCCACGCGAAGGCGCCACACAGGACCTTGCCGGACCTCTGTGTCTGGATACGGACGGCCGACCGCCGATCACTTTCCGCGCCTGACGTGAATTTCGCCATGGGAGGATAAACGCACGGCGCGGTTAATCGGCCGTGCAGACGTAAGAATTTTGTAGTGAAGCTTAACAGAATTCGTACGCGCCCCGGATCACGGTGCGACTTTGACAACCTTGTCAGAATCTCGATGACGGGTAATAGCTTGGCGACCGATAACGCTGTTACCGGTACAAAAGATCATCTGAAGCCGGAGCAATAAGCCGGCTCGAGAGGAAACGTCATGGCGAAGGGATCGGTCCTGTTGGCCGATGTGAACGGGCGCGACCTGGCGATCGCCGTCGTGCGACCCGGTGATCCGCCGCGCGACCATCGGGAGCTGCCCTGCGCCTCGCTGCGCGAGCTGGAGCTGCACCTCAACGAGGCCTTGGCGGGTCACGGCGAACTGGTCGGCGCGGCCGTGTGCGGAGCCGGCCCCGAGATCGACGGTGCCATCGCCATGACGGCCGGCGACTTCACCCTGACCCAGTCGTGGCTGCGGGCGGTGCTGAAGACCCCGCGCGTGGCCCTGCTGAACGACTTCGCCGCCTGCGCCCTGGGCGCGCCGCGCCTGGCCCCGACGGCCATGACCCTGATCCACGACGGCAAGCCGGCCAAGAGCGCGCCGATCGCGGTGATCGGCCCCAATCTCGGCCTGGGCGTCGCGGGCCTGTCGCCGCATCGCAACGACGGCTGGGTGCCGGTGGTCAGCGAAGGCGGCCATATCGACTTCACGCCCGGCGAGCCGCGCGAGGTCCAGGTCTTCATGGCCCTGCAGGGCAAGTACGGCCGCGTCTCGGCGGAGCACTTCCTGTCGCAAGCCGGCCTGATCGACATCCACGCCGCGCTCGGCGGCGGCGAGAACGACAGCGACGACCTGATCCTCAGCCGCGTGCGCGACGACGATCCCCGGGCGCGCGAAGCCCTGTCGATCTTCAGCGCCCTGCTCGGCGCCTTCGCCGGCGACGCCGCCCTGATGTTCGCCGCCCGGGGCGGCGTCTACATCAACAGCCCGCTGATGGAGCGCATCGACGGCCTGCTGGACCACGCCGCCTTCGTCCGCCGCTTCGCCGACAAGGGCCGGATGAGCGCCTATCTCGCGGACATCCCGGTCTACCTGACCATCGGCCGCTGCACCCTGCTGGGCCTGTCGGGCCTCTTCAGCGCCAGCGACATGAAGTACGCGGCGGACGAGGTGAAGTTCTTGGATTGCTGATCTCTCCTCCCCCTCTGGGGGAGGTGGCCCAGAGGGCCGGAGGGGGCAGCGCGGCCTAGGCCCAGATGCCCCCTCAGTCGCTCCGCGACAGCTCCCCCAAAGAGGGGCAGATTTTCACGCCAGCGCCGCCACCTTCTCCGCCTCCAGCGCCATCTCCAGGTCGCCCAGGATGTCGGCGACGTCCTCCAGCCCCACCGACAGCCGCACCATCCCCTCGCCGATCCCCGCTGCCGCGCGTTCTTCGGGCGTGTAGGTCGAGTGGGTCATGCTGGCCGGGTGCTGGATCAGGGTCTCGGCGTCGCCCAGCGACACGGCCCGGCGGATCATCGTCAGGCGGTTCATCATCGACACCCCCGCCCCGTGGCCGCCCTTCAGCTCGAAGGCCATCATGCCGCCGCCGCTGGCCATCTGGCGGGCGGCGAGATCGCGCTGCGGGAAGCTCTGCAGGCCCGGATAGGACACTTGGCTGACGGCCGGGTGGGCCTCCAGCCAACGCGCCACGGCCTGGGCGCTCTGGCTGTGGCGGGCCATCCGCAGCGACAGGGTCTTCAGGCCTCGCAGCACCAGGAAGGCCGTGAACGGCGACATCACCGCGCCGGTCATGTCCTTGACGCCGACGAGGCGCACGCGGGCCATGTCCTCGACGCCGCCGGCGGCGATGCCGCCGACTAGATCGCCGTGGCCGCCCAGATACTTGGTCGCCGAATGGACGACGATGTCCGCGCCCAGCGCCAGCGGCCGGGTCAGCAGCGGCGTCGCATAGGTGTTGTCGACCACCACCTTGGCTCCCGCCCCGCGCGCGATGCGGCTGATCGCGGCGATGTCGACGAGGCGCATGTTCGGATTGGCGGGAGTCTCGAAGTAGACGATCCGGGTCTTATCCGAGATCGCCGCCGCCAGGTCTTCGGGCTTGGTCATATCGACCTGCCGCACCGTGACGCCGAACCGGGTCAGGCCGTCGCGCAGGAAGGCGAAGGTGCAGCCGTAGAGGGTCTGGTCGGTGATGACCTCGTCGCCGGACCGCAGGAAGCTCCACAGCACCGCCGTGATCGCGCCCATGCCCGAGGCGGTGGCGACGGCGGCCTCCGCGCCTTCCAGGCTGGCCAGGCGACGCTCCAGCAGGTCGGTCGTCGGGTTGGAGATGCGCGAGTAGAAGTGACCCTCGCGCGTCCCGGCGAACATCTCGCCGCCGGCCTCGGCGCTCTCGAAGGCGAAGGTCGAGGTCAGGTGCACCGGCGGCGTCAGCGCCCCATGCTCGTCGGCGGGATCATAGCCCGCATGGATCGCCCGGGTGGAAAAGCCGCCGTTGTCGCTACGCATGAGTCACTCCGTGTTGGGGTGACTGTGGCGTGGAGTCAGATGGCATGGATTGCGAAGTCTGCCACGATACGCTTCTGTTTTGGCAGATTCTGCTCAAGAGGCAGCACATGGACGCCCCCAATGGACGCTAAGGACCGCCAGATCATCCGAGAGCTGCAGAAGGACGGCCGCCTGACCAACCAGGAGCTGGCCGAGCGGGTGAACCTGTCGCCCTCCCCCTGCCTGCGCCGGGTGCGCAATCTGGAGGCCGAGGGCGTGATCACCGGCTACACGGCCCTCGTGGACCAGAAGGCCTATGGCCTGCCGATCACCGTCTTCGTTCGGGTGCGCCTGGACCGCCACGGCCAGGACCTGATCAAGGGCTTCGAGGAGCAGGTGGGGCGGATCGACCAGATCCTGGACTGCTTCCTGCTGGCCGGCGGCGACGACTATCTGCTGCGGGTGATCGTCGACAGCCTGGAGGCCTATGAGGACTTCATGCGCCGCAAGCTGCACGCCATCCCCGGCATCGCCTCGATCGACACCAGCTTCGCCTATGGCGTGGTCAAGCACACACGGGTGTTCCCGGTCGCCAACTGAGGCCTCTCACGAACCCTCTCATGGGCCGTCTCACGGGAAAGTCAGAGAACACGGCTTTCGAAGCCTGGCCTTGGCGCTACGATGGCGAGGCGATGATCGATGAAGCGCCGCCCCTGTCAGGCTTTCCCATGGCCGTGTCGCCCAGCGTCGATACGGCGCTGAAGCACGCGCCGCTGGGCATCGCCATCTTCGACAGCCAGATGCGCTACCTCGCCGCCTCGCGGCAGTATCTGACCGACCAGCGCCTGCCCGCCGACCTGCCGCTGATCGGCCGCCGGCACTACGAGGTCTTCCCGGAAATCCCCCAGAAGTGGCGCGACCTGCACGCCCAGGTCATCGCTCTCGGGGTCGAGCTGCGCCACGAAGGCGATCCGTTCGTCGATCGCGACGGGCGCACCGAGTGGATCCGCTGGTCCATGGCGCCCTGGCGGCACGACAGCGGCGAGATCGGCGGGCTGGTGCTCTACACCGAGGTCGTCACCGCCGACATCGAGGCCCGCCGCGCGCTGGGGGCCGCCGAGGCCCGCTATCGCGCCGTCTTCAACCAGACCGCCATGGGCGTGGCCCGCCTGGCCCGCAACGGCGCGATCCTTGAGGCCAATGACAGCTTCTGCGCCATCCTGCAGCGTGACCGCGAGACCCTGCTGACCCTGCGCATGGTCGACATGGTGCACCCGCTGGACCTGCCCCAGGCCATCGCTGACGGCGAAGCCCTGTGGTCGGGCCAGGTTCCCACCTACGCCGCCGACCGCCGCTTCATGGGCCTGTCGCCGGACGAGACCCTGTGGCTGCACCTGACCGTCTCGCGCGTGCAGCCCCGCGACGACCAGCCGTACATGGTCATCATCCTGTCCGACGTCAGCCTGCGCAAACAGGCCGAGAGCGCCCAGCAGCGCCACCAGAGCCAGCTGCGCCTGCTGGTCAACGAGCTGAACCACCGGGTGAAGAACACCCTGGCCACCGTCCAGTCGATGGCCGCCCAGACCCTGCGCAACGAGCCCGATCCGCTGATCGCCTTCGAGAAGTTCGAGGCGCGCCTGCTGGGCCTGTCGCGCGTGCACGACATCCTGACCCGCGAGAGCTGGCACGGCGCCGAGCTGCACGATGTGGCCGAGCGCGCCCTGCGGCCGTTCGACGAGGCCGGGACCCGCTTCCATATCGACGGCCCGCCGGTGCGCCTGCAGCCCGGCGGGGCGCTGACCATGGCGCTGATCCTGCACGAGCTGGCCACCAACGCCCTGAAGTACGGCGCCCTGTCCAATGTCGAGGGTCGCGTGAGCCTGACCTGGACCTACGATTCGGAGACCCGCGCCCTCAACAGCGACTGGGTGGAGCGCGATGGCCCGCCGGTGACCGAGCCCAGCCGCAAGGGCTTCGGCTCGCGCCTGATCGAACGCAGCCTGCGCGGCGAACTGCGCGGAGAGGCCGCCATGGCCTACCATCCGGAGGGCCTGCGCTGTGCGCTCAGCGCCAGGCTGCCGGACGCGCCGAAGGATGCGCCGCTGGCCGAGGCCTGATCTTCCGCGCGACATGGCGGGTTGCCCCCTCGCGCGACGTCCTAACTTGGTAACGACTCTCCGACGCGTCCCACACGTCGGTCGACTTTCGCCGGTCGGGGGTCCCTTAATCCCCGGCCGGCAGCTTTCCCCCTCTCGTGCGAACACTCGACCGCCGATAGGCTCGGGCCATGATGCTCGCTCGACTCACGCGCCGCTCCGCCCTGGTCGCCCTTGCCTCCACCGGCCTCGCGCCGGGGCTGGCGACCGCCGCCGCCCCGAAGAAGAAGGCCCCGCCCAAGGAGGACTGGAAGGCCCTCGGCGCCGATGTCCGCAACGAGTTCCAGTGGGCCTGGCGGGGCTATGTCGCCAAGGCCTGGGGCAAGGACGAGATCAATCCCGTCAGCGGCACGGCCCAGTCGTTCTTCATCGAAGGCCAGGACCTGGGCCTGTCGCTGGTCGAGGCGCTGGACACCCTGTGGATCATGGGCCTGGACGCCGAGTTCCAGGCTGGGGTCGACTGGGTGAAGGCGAACCTGAACTTCGACGTCAACGGCGAGGCGCAGGTCTTCGAGACCAATATCCGCCTGGTCGGCGGCCTGATCTCGGCCCACCTGGCCTGCGGGGATCCCGTGCTGCTGGCCAAGGCCAAGGACTTGGCCGACCGCCTGCTGAAGGCCTTCGAGGCCTCGCCCTACGGCCTGCCCTGGCGCTATGTGAACCTGAAGACCGGCGCGGTCCGCGATCCCGACACCAACCTGGCCGAGATCGGCACCTACATCACCGAGTTCGGGGTGCTGAGCCAGCTGACCGGCGACAAGCGCTACTTCGACATCGCCAAGCGGGCCATGAAGCACGCCCTGGATCGCCGCTCGAAGATCGGCCTGATGGCCGCCAATATCGACGCCCGCACCGGCGAGTGGAGCAGCCGCCGGGCCAGCATCGATGTCTATGCCGACAGCTTCTACGAATATCTCTGGGACGCCTGGGAGCTGTTCGGCGACGAGGACTGCAAGCGCTGGGCGCAGGAGTGCACGCAGGCCCAGCTGACCCACCAGGCCAAGCGCTATGACGGCCGCCTGTGGTTCCCGATGGTCGACTTCGAGACCGGCGAGGTGATCTCGACCGCCCAGAGCGAACTGGCCGGCTACTATGCCGGCCTGCTGGGTCAGGTCGGCTACAAGAAGGAAGGCGACGACTACCTGGCGTCCTTCACCGAGATGCAGGCGACGTTCGGCGTCATCCCGGAATCGATCGAGGTCACGACCCGCCAGCCGCGCCGCAAGCACACCGGCCTGCGCCCCGAATATCCCGACGCCTGCCTGAACCTGTGGCTGATCGACCGCGACGAGCGCTATCGGACGCTGGCGGCGATCCACTATCGCGAGATGAAGGCCACCAGCCGCGCGGCCTACGGCTACACGGCGCTGAAGGACATCACGACCAAGCCGATGACCCAGGGCGACAACTGCCCCGGCTACTGGTGGTCCGAGCAGATGAAATACTACTACCTGTTGTTCGCCGACACGCCGCGCATCGACTACGGCAAGCTGCAGCTCAGCACCGAGGCCAACGTGCTGCGGGGGTTCAGGAAGGTCTAGAAACCCCTCTCTCTGAGAGAGAGGGAGGGGCCCGCCGCGAAGCGGTGGGAGGGTGAGTGGTTACACCCTCACCGAAAGGCCCTCCCCCCCCCCGACCTCCCCGGCGAAGGCCGGGGTCCAGATTCATCCGGACAGTTTGGGGTTGGCGCGCCTACGCGTCGCGCCGCCTGCGTTGAGACACGTGGGTTCGATCTGGGCCCCGGCATTCGCCGGGGAAGTCGGACTTTGGGTGGCGACTAGCGCTCAAACCTGTGGACCAAGACACAATGTCGCACCCCACCACCTGCGGCGAGGGTTAACCGGCGCCGTCATCCCTATGAGCCCAAACTGCCGCACGCCTGTCGCGTGAATCGGCCATGCAGCGGGGAAGGCTCGGGGGGACTAGACGATGCGACTTCCCGCGTTCTCGATCGCGCTGGCCCTGGCGGCCCTGGCGGGAACCGCCGACGCCGGCGACCTGCGCGCCCGGCTGTACGATCCGGCCGACGGCGTGCTGGTGGTCGCCCACCGCGCCTGCCATGCCCCGGCCCCGTCGCGTGGCCTGACGACGGCCGTCCCCGAAAACTCCCTGCAGGCCGTGGAGCGCTGTATCGCCCTGGGCGTCGACCTGGTCGAGATCGACGTGCGCCGCACCCGTGACGGCCGGCTGGTCATCATGCACGACGCCAAGGTCGACCGGACCACCAACGGCAAGGGCGCCGTCGCCGACCTGACCTTGGCCGAGATCCAGGCCCTGCGCCTGGAAGGCTCCAACGAGGCCCCGCCGACCCTTGACCAACTGCTGGCCGCCGCGCGCGGGCGCATCCTGGTCAATCTCGACATCAAGGGACCGATCGTCGCCGAGGTCGCCCAGGCCGTGCGCCAGGCCGACGCCTCCGACGGCGTGCTGATCAAGGCGCGCGCGGACCTCGGCGCGCCGGCCCTGGCCGACCAGGCGCCGTATCAGGACCTGGCCTTCATGCCGATCGTCGCCAGCGAAGCCGCCCGGCGCGCCGAGCAACTGGGCCAGATCACCACCCTGCAGGCCTCCGGGACCCGCGCCATTCCCGCCGTCGAGCTGGACGCCCTGAAGCAGGACGGCTTCATGGCCGTACGCGACGCCGCGCGCCTCGCCCGTATCCGCGTCTGGACCAACACCCTGGTCGGCAAGGGCCTGAAGGGTCGGGACGACGACGCCGGCGACAAGAGCGCCCTCACCGATCCCGGCAAGGCCTGGGGCGGCCTGATCGCCGACGGCGTCAGCATCGTCCAGACCGACCACCCGGCCGCCCTGCTGGACTATCTGGGCGAACAGGGCCTGCGCGGCCGCGTGACCATCACCGTCGCAGACGCTCGATCGCCTTCAGCAGCCGTGCTCGCCGCGTCGTCCAGGAGCCGCTGAGGGCGGCGGCCTCGGCGTCGAGGTCGCGCCGGCGCTGCTCCAGCCGGGCTTCGGCGTCGCGCTGCTCGGCCTCCGCTGTTTCGAGCGCGATCTCGGCTTCGGCGAGCGCCGCCTTCCGCCTGGCCTCGGCGGCGTCATTGACCTTCTTCACCTTGGGCTTCGGCAGCTTCTCGATCGCCGACTTCAGCCCGCCTTCGGCCCGGCGGATCACCGCGCCCGGCGCGGCCAGGGCCGCCTTGGCGTCAGGCGCGTCCGGGCTCTCCTGGGCCACGCCTTCCTTGAAAAGATCGCGATCGGTCTCCCAGGCCGCCAGCGCCTTGGCGCGCGACGTCGCCGCCACGGTGTAGCGGTGAAAGCCGTCCGACCATGTGAAGACCTTGGGCGCGCGGGCCATGACGCGACAACGGGCGACGCCGCGAGGGCGTTCCGAAGCGTTGAATTGTAAGGAGAAAACAGTCCGTCCTGGTGGCGGGGGGCGGGATCGAACCGCCGACCTGTGGGTTATGAATCCACCGCTCTAACCATCTGAGCTACCCAGCCATCGCCAGGACGGACGCGGGTCATACCTCCGAGCGCGTCCCGCATCAAGCCTTGGATATCATTCCGTCCAAAGCTGCTTCCAAGCGCCGCGCCAGTTCAGCTGGGCTGTATTCCGTCAGCACCTGCTCGCGCGCCGCCGCGCCCAGGCGCTTGGCCGTGTCGGGATCGCTGATCAGTTCGCCCAGCGCCTCGCCCAGGCGATCAGGGTCGTCGTCGGGCACGAGGCGGCCATTGACGCCGTCCTTGAGGATCTCGACCGGCCCGTCGATCTCGGAGGCGACCACGGGCAGGCCCACGGCCATGGCCTCCAGCAGGGTCAGCGGAAAACCCTCCTGGTGCGAGGGGAAGGCGAAGAGGTCGCCCGTGGCCAGGAAGCCGGCGACGTCCTCGGTCCAGCCGACCAGCGTCACGCAGCCCTCGAGGTCCAGCTCCTTGATCAGGGCCTCCAGGTCGCCGCGCTCGCCGCCTTCGCCGGCGATCTCGCAGGTGACGTCGTAGTCCCAGGCGCGCAGCTTGCCGATCGCACGGATCAGAACATCGAAGCCCTTCTTGGTGTGCAGGCGACCGGCGGCGACGATCTTCACCGGCTCACCCTCGCCGCCGGCTAAAGGATTGGCGCGCGCGGTCGGCGGCTTCACGGCGTTGGGGATGAAGTGGACGTGGTCGGCGGGCGCGCCGCGACCGATGGCCAGCTTGGCCAGGTGCTGGCCGACGCACAGATAGTGGACGCCCGGCGCGACCTCGAACGACGGCTTGTGCAGGCAGACGGCCTGGACCACGCCCTTGGACGCGGCCTTGCCGAACACCCGCGCGGGGCGCTGGCCGTGGCTGAGGATCAGGTCCGGCTTGCTGCTCCGCACCACCGCGCGCGCCGCGCCAACGGTGATCGGATCCCAGTCGGTGAAAGCCGGCATGGCCACGAGCGGCGGCGTCCGGCCGGCCTCGCGCGCGGCCATCTTGCCGCCCTTGCGCACCACCCCGACGCAGCGGCCGCCGTGCTTCCGCACCCACGCTTCCAGGATCGGCTGATAGTCGAGGAACACCTGCTCCAGACCGCCCAAGCCCTTGCCCAGCATGGCGTGCAGGATGTTGGTCAAGGCGGGCTCCGGGGGAGGCGTTACGGGCGGCGACCATCGTGGGGCGCGGTCACGCTGTCAACGCGGGAGCTGGGCAGATAGATGCTCCCCCGCAATGCGGGGGAGCATCCATGTCCTCACTTCCCCAGCAGCACCTTCACCGCCGCATCCAGCTGCGCATCCGTCCCCGCCAGCGTCTCGCCCAGCGGGCGCTCGACATCGACATCCACCGGACGCGGGTTCAGCTCCATGTTCTGGCCGCGCAGGTCCTCGATGCGGATGAACGGCAGGCGCACGTTCGAGCCATCGATCAGCTGACGGCCGCTGGTGAAGATGATCCAGCCGGCCGTCGGCTTGCCGACCACCTTGCCCAGGCCCAGCGAGCGGTAGCCCTCGGTGAAGTCCTCGGCGTCCGACAGCGACGACTCGTTGGTGACCAGCACGGTCGGCAGGCCCAGGGCGCGCTGGCCCAGGTTCTGGCGGCTTGGCACCGGGAAGCGGTCGCGAGCGGTCATCATCAGGTAGTTGTGGCGCGCAAAGACATCGATCACGTGGCCGTTCACATAGCCGCCGTTGTTGTTGCGCACATCGATGACCACGCCCTGCTTACCCTGGTTCTGGGCGTCGAGGTCGATATAGAGCTGGGCCAGCGAGCCGTCCGACATGTCGGCGATGTGGACATAGCCCAGCTTGCCGCCCGAGACCTTGTCGACATAGGCGCGGCGGTCGTTGACCCACTGGCGATACAGCAGACCCGTCGCCGTGGTGGTCGCCACGGGGCGCACCACCGCGTCGCGGCTCTTGCCCGCCGCGTCGACCACGGTCAGCACCGTGCGCTTGCCTGTCGCGCCGCGTAGCAGCTTGTCCAGGTTCACGCCCGGCGACAGCTGCTCGCCATTGACGGCGGCCAGGGTCTCGCCCGGCTTGATCGAGCCTTCCAGCGCCGCCGGCCCCAGGGCCACGACCTCGCGGATCACCAGGCCCTTGCCGGCCTCGTAGGCGTCGCGGTCGAAGCGCAGGCCGAGATTGGCGGCGCGGACGATCTGGACCGCCGGATCGGGCTGCTTGCTGATCCCCGAGTGCGAGGCGTTCAGCTCGCCGATCAGCAGGTTGATGTTGCGGCGCAGCTCGTCGCCCGTCCGCGAACCGGCGATGTAGGGAGCCCAGCGCTGGCGCAGCGCCTCCCAGTTCGCGCCGTGGAACTTGGGATCGTAGAAGCCGCGATCCAGCACGCCCCAGGCCTGTTCGAACACCACGCTCTTCTCGACGTCGAAGTCGACATCGAGTTCGGCGCTGGCCGCCAGGCCGCGAGGCTTGGGGGTGTCGACCGGAGTGGCGACGATCGAGCCGCCTTCCAGGAAGAAGACTTCCTTGCTGTCGGGCGTGAAGGCGATGTCGCCCTTGGGCTTGCGGGTCGAGGTCAGCTGCACCGGCACGGCCGGCTCGCGGGCCAGTTCGTCCAGATTGTAGGTATAGAAGTTGGTCTGGCCGGCCTGGCGGGCGCGGAAGACCAGGGTCTTGCCGTCGGGGCTGATCAGCGGGTCGCCGACATCCATGCCCAGCGGCAGGAAGGTGGCGCGCTCGCGGATGCCTTCGAACACGATGCGGGTCGGCTCGACGCGCTTTTTGGGCGCGGCCGGCTTGGCGTCGGCGGTCGCTGCTGGCTTGGCCGGAGCGTCGGTCTTGGCGGGCTCGGGCGCCTTTGAGTCCGGCCCCGGCGTCGGCTTGTCCGGCGCATCGGCCGGCTTGAAGAGGTCGCGGAAGGCGTCCTCCTTGTACTTGGGCACATTGGGCAGCAGGTCGACGCGCAGGATTTTGGCGTCCTCGCTGCGCTGGCCCATGTCGACCAGGATGTACTTGCCGTCGGGCGACCAGGCGACCTTGCCGACATTGCCGTTGGCCAGGAACGTGATCGGCCGAGCCGCGCCGCCCTCCAGCGACACGACGTTGACGTTGTCGAAGGCCTTGCGGTCAGTGACCGTGAAGGCCAGCCACTTGCTGTCCGGCGACCAGGTCAGCGGCGCCTGGTCGAAGCCGCCCAGCGGGCCCTGGTACAGCACCCTGTCGGCGGCCACCTTGCCGGCCGCGTCGAAGGTCATCACCCGGACTTCCTTGCCGTCGCGGACATAGGCCAGGACCTTGCCGTCCGGCGACCATGATGGGGCGGTGCTGCGCGCCGCGCCGGTGGTCAGGGCCGTCTCCTGGGCGGTCGCGAAATCGTAGGCGTAGAGATTGGCCGCCCGGTCGCGCTCGGAGACGTAGATCAGCTTCTTGCTGTCGGCCGACCAGACGGGGTCGCTTTCCAGGATCGGGGTGCGGGTCACGCGCTGGGCCGCGCCGCCGTCCTTGGTCGAGACCGCGAACAGTTCGCCGTGGGCGATGATCGCGGCCTTCTTGCCATCGGGCGACAGGGCCAGGCTGTCGAAGCTGGTCTCGTTCTTGTGCGTCTCGCCGGCGGCGGCGGGCGCGCCGCGCAGGGTGATCGGCACCTTGGTCGCCTTGCCGGAGGCCGCGTCCAGCGACCAGACGGCGAAGTCGCGCTCGAACACGATGGTCTTGCCGTCATAGCCGATGGTCGGCCACAGCACGCGACCGTCGGTGAAGCGGGTCACTTGCTGGGGCTGGCCACCGATGGGCAGACGCCACAGGTTCTCGGTCCCGCCCTGGTCGCTCATGTACCAGAGCGCCTTGCCGTCCGGGCTCCACATCGGCCAGGCGCGCTTGGCGCCGCCAGGGACCAGCTTTTGATAGCCGGCGCCGTCGATCGGTTTGAGCCACACCTCGCTCTCGTCGATGTGCGAGTGGCCGTTGCGCCACCACTGGTTATTGGAGAGCCCGCGCGCCACGACGGCGATCGACTTGCCGTCCGGCGTCGGCGCGCCCTCGTACTCGTTCAGGAACCGCTCGCGGCTAACTTCCAGGGGCGTGCCGCCACTGGCGGCCACGCGGAAGACGTCGCCGACCCGGGCCACGTCATTCACGCCCGAGGTGAAGTAGATCCACTTGCCGTCGCGCGACCAGCCGTCCAGGGCCTCGGCGCTGTCGCCAAAGGTCAGGCGGCGAACCTCGCCGGTGGCCAGGGTCAGGATGTAGATATTGGCCACGCCCGAGCGGGTCGAGACGAAGGCCAGCGACTTGCCGTCGGGCGAATAGAGCGGCCGCGACTCCGTGGCCTCGTCGGTGACCAGCAGCCGCGCCTGGCCGCCGGCGGCGGGCACGGTCCAGAGGTCGCCGCCCGAGGCGAAGGCGATCTCGCTCCCGTCCGGCGACAGGGCCGGCTCGGCGAAGGACGGCAGCGCCTCGGCGGCCATCGCGGTGGAAGAGATCGCGGCGCTGAGCGCAACCGCGGACACGGCGCACAGCGCCTTCTTAATACCCCAGCCCATGAACGCCCCTCGTCCCGGAAACTCCGAAGACGGAATTGCTAACATGGGCTTCGACGGGGCCGAACGTGAACAAACTGTCATGCTGGCCCATTTTTTCAGGGCCGCCGCGTCCTAACCCACCAGCCGCTCAGCGACCTCCTCGCCGATCGCCAGCGAGCTGGTCAGGCCCGGGCTCTCGATGCCGAACAGGGCCATGAGACCGGTAAAGCCGTGATCCTCGACGCCGCGCAACTGGAAGTCGGGCTGGGGTTCGTCGGGGCCGTGCAGCTTGGGCCGCACCCCAGCATAGTCCGGGACCAACTTGTCCTCCGGCAGGCCCGGCCAGAACTTGCGGATATAGGCGGCGAAGGCCTCGGCCCGGCTGGGATCGACCGCGTAGTCGGGGGCCGGCACATAGTCCAGGTCCGGCCCGAACACCGCCTGGCCGCCCAGGTCGTTGCGGTAGTGGGTGCCCAGCGCCCCGTGGATCGGCGGCGGATAGATCAGGCGCTGGAACGGCGCCTTACCGGCCAGACGGAAATAGACGCCCTTGCCGTAATGGGCCTTGGGGATGCGATCGGCGGGATAGCCCTCGATCCGCCCCGCGACGTCCTGCGAGGACAGCCCCGGCGCGGTGACCAACAGGCGGCAGGTCAGGCTGGTCGGATCGGCGCCGCCCGCCCGCACCTTGAAGCCGCCGCCGGCGAAGACCTCCGCCCCCTCGAACGGCGTGGAGAGCACCACCGCCCCGCCGGCCGCCTCGATCTCGCCCTGCAGGGCCAGCATGTAGTCGTGGCTGGCGAAGACGCCGCTCTCGGGCGACAGCAGGGCCGCGTGGGCGTTGAGGCCGGGCTCCAGCGCGATCGCTTGGGCGCCGCTCATCCGCTCCATGCCCTCGACATCGTTGGCCAGGGCCTGGTCCCAGATGGCGTCGAGGCGCTCGATCTCGTCGTCCGAGGTCGCCACCACCAGCTTGCCGCACTTCTTGTAGGCGACGCCGTGGGTATCGAGGAATTCGTAGAGCTTGCGCCGGCCCAGGACGCACAGCTTCGCCTTCAGAGACCCGGTCGGATAGTAGAGCCCGCCGTGGATCACCTCGGAATTGCGCGACGAGACGCCCTGGCCGATGTGGGCCTGCTCCTCCAGCACGGCGACGACCAGGCCGCGCCTGGCCAGCGCATAGCCGCAGGCCAGGCCCACGGCGCCCGCGCCGACCACGACGGCGTCGAAATCGAAGTCCTGGGTCATTTGAACGTCACCGAATGCTCGACGGAACGGATGATCACCATCTCGTCCGTCACTTCATAGAAGATCACATAGGGGCCGTGTGGCAGTCGCCGAAAGCGGGGATTGCTCGCCACCGCCTGAGCCATGAACGGCGAAAAGGCGATTTGGTCGAATTTCGCCATCAGCGCCTCGACAAACCGCACGCCCGCCCGAGGGCTGTCCTGAGCAATGTAGTCACCTATGCGCGCCAGATCGCGCCGAGCCCGTAGCGTCAGTGGATAAGGCAGGCTCACTCCCCAGTGGCCTCAGCGCGCGCCTTGAAGTCCGCCAGCATTTCGGACAGGAACTGCTTGCCGTCAACGAGTTCGGCCGGATCGATCGCCTCAGCCTCAAGCTCGTCCAGCAAGGCTTCAAGCTTCTCGGCCCCGCCAACAATCTCGGCCGCCCGCCGGTAGTTCAGCTCCGCCAGCTCAGCCGCCACGCCCTCGTCGAGCGATGCGAACTCGCCGCGCTCGACGCGCGCCTGGAGATCGGCGGCATCGTCGGCGCTGAGATGTACCGTGACCTGGCTGGCGTTGACCGGCTTGTTCATGCCGGAAGCCTAGCACGAACGTCCCACCACGCCAGACGCCAAGGGTCGCGTCGAATTGACAGCGCTAACAAATACGCCATGGTCAGACCTCGCGACGGGCACATCCGACCAGCCCGCGCCCTCGGGGGAGGAACCATGACGGACACGACGCCGGCCGCGCGCAACGCGCTGCCCGATCGCAACGCCTTGATCGACACGCTGCGGGCTTTCGCCCTGATCGGCGTGTTCATGGTCCACATGTTCGAGCAGTTCGAGATCTACTGGGCCGCGCCGAAAGAGAATCTGACCCACACGCTCTTCACCACCTTCGCCATGGGCAAGGCGTTCAGCCTGCTGACCCTGTGCTTCGGCCTTTCCTTCTTCATCCTGATGGATCGCGCGGCGCGGCGGGGGACGAACTTCTCGGGGCGCTTCGCCTGGCGGATGGCAGTGCTGGCCCTGATCGGCCTGGCCCACAGCCTCATCTATCGCGGCGACATCCTGATGGTGCTGGCGCCGCTGGGCCTGCTGCTGATCCCGTTCTATCGCGTGAGCGGCAAGGCCGTGCTGACCCTGGCCGCTATCCTGCTGGCCCAGCCGTGGCTGTGGTTTGAGACCTTCACCGCCGCCTCGGGCGCGGCCTGGGCCAACCAGCCGTTCCATCACTGGGCCGACACCGGGCCTGCCTTCTACCGCGCCAGCGGCCTGGCCGAGACCTGGCCTGGAATGTCGGCGCGGGGCAGACTTTCAAGTGGTGGTTCTTCATCGAGACCGGCCGGATCTTCACGATCCTGGGCCTGTTCCTGGTCGGCATGATGCTTGGCCGCAGCGGCTTCTTCGAAGCGCCTGAGCGGTTCGCGCCGCAGCGCCGAGGCGCCCTGGCCATCCTGATCATCGTCGCCCTGGCCGCCCGCTTCGGCGCTGAGCCCCTGACGAACCTGCTCCCCGACGCTGACCACGCGGCGATGGCCCGGAAGCTGGCCAGCGCGGCGATCGGCAACTGGTTCGATGTCTCCCTGATGGGCGTCTATGTGCTGGTCGTAGTCGAGCTGTACCAAGGTCCGATGCGCAAGCTGCTGGAGCGCCTGGCCCCGATGGGCCGCATGACCCTGACCTTCTATGTGGCGCAGTCGCTGGTCTGGGTGCCGATCTTCTACGGCTTCGGCCTCGGCGCCTGGGCGACGCTGCCGCAGGGGACCGCGCTACTGCTGGCGGCCGGCTTCCTGGCGCTGCTCGCCGTGATCGCCACCCTGTGGTTCAAGCGCTTCCACTACGGCCCGCTGGAATGGCTGTGGCGCGCGGCGACCTACGGAACGACGAAGGTGCCGTTCGTGCGGGCGCCCGCGCCCTCATCTCCGCCCTCCTAGGCCTTGTGCCTAGGACCCATCCTTCCGCTGCAAGAATGAAGAAGAGCGCGCGTCCAAATCGGCCGCGCGCTCTTCGATATGTCAGAACCAAGCCGCGCCATGGGCCCTAGGCACAAGGCCTAGGGAGGCGGAGAAAGGTGTGGAGATCAGCTCCCGCACCACTGCGCCCACAGCTTGGCCTCGGCCGCCTTGGCGGTGACCACCGAGGCGTCTTTGACGTGGCCGTAGCCGCGAATCTGTTGCGGGATCTCGGCGATCTTCACGGCGAGCGGCAGGCTCTCCTTGGAGAGGCCGGCGGCCAGGCGGTCGAGGGTGACCTCGTACGAGGTCATCAGGCCGCGCTCCATCTTGCGCTCCTCGGTGTGACCGAAGATGTCCAGCGCGCCGCCGCGCAGGCCCTTCATCTTGGCCAGCATCGGGAAGGCCGCGTCGAGCATCCAGCCGCCGAAGGCGATCTTCTTGGGCTTGCCGTCCGGCCCCTTGGGGGCCAGCAGCGGCGGGGAGAGCCAGACCTTGGCCTTGCCGCCCTTGAAGGTTCCGGCCAGCTCGGCCGCGAACCGGCCGTCGGTATAGAGACGGGCGACCTCGTACTCGTCCTTGTAGGCCATCAGCTTGTAGAGGTTGGTCGCCGCCGCGCGGGTCAGCGGCAGGGCTGAGTCCGCGCCGCTGACGACCTCTTCAGCGCTACGCACCTTGGCCACCTTGCCGGCATAGCGCTGGGCATAGGCGGCGTTCTGGTAGCCGGTCAGCTCGCGGATGCGGTTCGCGATCAGCTCGTCCAGCGGCATGGTCTCGGGCGTGGCGACCTTGTCTTCCTTGACCTCGACCGAAGCCGGATCGTGGGCGACACGACGGCCCAGTTCGAAGGCCTGCAGATTGGCCTCGGCGTCGACGCCGTTCAGCTTGATGGCGCGATAGACGGCGCGGCTGGACAGCGGGATCACGCCGCGCTGCCAGGCGAAGCCGACCATGATCATGTTGGCGTAGATGGCGTCGCCGAAGGCCGTCTCGGCCAGGCGCTGAGCCGGGCACGCGTCGAAGGTCTTGGTCGCGCCCTTCACCCGGCGGGCCATGGCGCCGCTGTCAAAGCGCACGTCACGGCTGGTGACGAACTCGGCGGTCGGCGCGAAGTCATTGTTGCCGAAGGCCCGCGTGCGGTCCTTGGCGTACAGCGACAGGCCTTCCGGCGAAGCAGCCACCAGCAGGTCGCAGGCGATCAGCACGTCGGTGCTGGCGGCGGCGACGCGGCCGCCGACGATGCTGTCCTCGGTCTCGCCGATCTTCACGTGGCTGAACACCGAGCCGCCCTTTTGGGCCAGGCCCGTCATGTCGACCACGCTGCCGGCGCGGCCGTCGATGTGGGCGGCCATGGCCAGGATCGAGGCCACGGTCGTCACGCCCGTGCCGCCCACGCCCGTGAACAGGATCTTGCGCACGCCAACCAGCGGCTCGAACTCGGGCAGCGGCGTCGACTCGGCGGTCAGCGGCGCGGGCGTCTTCTTGGACTGGGCGCTCTCGGCCCCTTCCAGGGTGATGAACGAGGGGCAGTAGCCCTCGACGCACGAGTAGTCCTGGTTACAGGACGACTGGTTGATCTTGCGCTTGCGGCCAAACTCCGTGGCCAGCGGCTCGACCGAGACGCAGTTGGACTTCACCGAGCAGTCGCCGCAGCCTTCGCAGACCAGCGGGTTGATGAAGACGCGCTTCGTCGCCTTGGCCATCGAGCCGCGCTTGCGGCGACGACGCTTTTCGGTGGCGCAGGTCTGATCGTAGAGCAGCACCGTCACGCCGGACGTCTCGCGCAGCATCTCCTGCACGCGCATCAGGTCCGAGCGCGGGAAGATCTCGACACCCGGCGCCAGGTCGGTGACGCCCTGATAGCGTTCAAGCTCATCGACGACGATGACCGTCTTGGTCACGCCCTCGGCCGCCAGCTGGCGGGTGATCTGGGCGGGGGTGAAGCCGCTCTCGGCGCGCTGGCCACCGGTCATGGCGACGGCGTCGTTATAGAGCAGCTTGTAGGTGATGTTGGCCTTGGCCGCGATCGCGCCCCGGATGGCCAGCGAGCCGGAGTGGTTGTAGGTGCCGTCGCCCAGGTTCTGGAAGACGTGCTTCTCGGCCGTGAACGGCGCCGCGCCGACCCAGGTCAGGCCCTCGCCGCCCATGTGGGTGTTGAGGTCGGTCGACGGGTCGTTGAAGCCGGCCATGTAGTGACAGCCGATGCCGGCGAGAGCCCGCGAGCCCTCGGGCAGCTTGGTCGAGGTGTTGTGCGGGCAGCCCGAGCAGAAGAACGGCTTGCGGGCCTGGTCGGCGGCCAGGCTGACGGCGGCGACACCGGCGGCCGAGACGCGGTTCAGATAGGCGCGGGCCCGCTCCATGTGCGGGCCGTCCGGCAGGCGGTCGTAGATCGCGAGCGCGATTTCGGCCACCGACAGCGAGCCCAGCTCCGACAGCAGCGGTCCGCCCTTCTCGTCGATCTTGCCGATCACGCGCGGGCGCGCCTGGGCGGGAAGATCATAGAGGGCGGCCCGGGCCTGGGGCTCGATCAGGGCGCGCTTGTGCTCGATGACCATCAGGGTCTCGAGGCCGGCGGCGAAGGCGCGCAGGCCCAGCGGCTCCAGCGGCCACGGCATGCCGACCTTGTAGACCGAGACACCCAGGTCGGCGGCTTCCTGCAAGGTGATGCCCATGGCCGTGAAGGCTTCCAGCACGTCCTTGAAGGCCTGGCCCTGGCAGACGATGCCCAGGCGCGCCTTGCCGACCTTCACGTGCGAGGCGCCCAGCACCACGCGGTCGATGCCGTTGGCGCGGGCGAAGGCCAGGGCCGCCGGGATCTTGTGGAGCCGCATGCGCCGCTCCTTCTCCATCGGCTGGTCCTTCAGGCGAATGCCGAGGCCGCCGGGCGGAAACGGGAAGTCGGGCAGGGTCAGCTTGTGGCGGTCCAGCGAGACGTCGATCGTCACGCCGCTATCCATCGTGTCGGCCAGGGCGATCATGCCCGTCCACAGGCCGGTGAAGCGCGACATGGCGATGCCAAGGATGCCGTAGTCGAGCACTTCCTGGACGTCGGCCGGCGACAGCACCGGCATCTCGAAGTCCTGGAAGGCGAATTCCGATTGCGACGGCAGGGTCGAGCTCTTGCAGCCGTGGTCGTCGCCGGCCACCGCCAGGACGCCGCCGGTGGGGAAGACACCGGCGAAATTGGCGTGCTTGAAGACGTCGCCCGTGCGATCCACGCCGGGGGCCTTGCCGTACCACATGCCGAAGACGCCATCATAAAGCGCGTTCGGGAACAGGTTGGCCTGCTGGCTGCCCCACACGGCGGTGGCGGCGAGGTCCTCGTTGAGGCCTTCCTGGAAGACCACGTCGTGCGCGGTCAGCAGCTTCTTGATGCGCGCGGCCTGCTGGTCGAGGCCGCCCAACGGCGAGCCGCGGTACCCCGAAAGGTAGCCGCCGGTGTTCAGCCCAGCCTTGCGGTCGAGACGCTTTCGATCGAGCAGGACTCGAAGCAGCGCCTGCACCCCAGTGATGAAAGCACGACCATCTTCGAGCACATATTTGTCGTCTAGCGTGACTTCTGAGTGCCGCATGGCAAAAATTTTCCTCCTGGGTCTTCCCGCCCGCTACGCAATATCTTATAGAGGCGCGGAAATTGTTTGCCCAAGGCGTGCCCGACTCGTGGCCGTTTTGCGCAAAATTGGAGCGTCAACGCCCACTTGGGGGAGGAATTTCTTGTCCGAACAACTCGACGCCGTGGATGCCAAGATCCTGGATCTCATCCAACACGACGCCGGACTGTCCGTCGCCGAGATCGCCGAGCGGGTCGGTCTGTCGTCCAGCCCGTGCTGGCGCCGGATCAAGCGCCTGGAGGACGCCGGCGTCATCCAGCGTCGCGTGACCATTCTCGACCGTGAAAAGCTGGGCCTGGGCTTCGAAGTCTACTGCACCGTGAAGCTGTCCCTTCCGACCAAGGAAAATCTGGACACGTTCGAACAGGCGGTCGGCAAGTGGGCCGAGGTCGTGCAGTGCGCCACCGTGACCGGCGCCGCCGACTACGAGATGCGTATCGTCACGCGCGACATGCGCGCCTTCGACGAATTCCTGCGCGACAAGCTGCTGTCGCTGGGCCTGGTGAGCAACATCGAGAGCCGCATCGTCATCCGCGGCGTCAAGAACTCGACCGCCGTGCCGCTGGGCCTGATCAGCCCCTATGTCAGCCCGCTGGGCTAGCCGACTCGCTCTGGGGGGCCTGGCCCTCCTGATCGCCGCCCCATCCTTCGCGGAGGGGCGGCTTCCGGCTTTCTACCGCCTGCGCAGGGAATCGGCCGCCGCGGTCCGCGCCGGCGACGCCGCCCTCGCCCGCACCCGCCTCTCCGAAGCCGCCGCCCTGATGCCCGCCCATCCCGGCGTGCTGCTGAACCTTGCTCGCCTGACAACGCCGCAGGATCCGGCCGCCGCCGTGGCGCTGGTCGACCGCTACGCGCGCTTCGGCTTCTTCCACGACATCGCCGCCGACAAGGTGCTGGGCCCACTGGTCGCCCGCCCCGACTTCGCGTCCGTCGCCGAGCGCCTAGCCGCCAACCGCAAGCCGGTCGGGGCGCTGCAGCCCGTCGCCACCCTGCCCGGCGCGCCGCTGGCCGAGGGCGTGGCCTATGATCCCAAGCGCAAGCGGCTGCTGGTCAGCGAGGTCCATGACCGCAAGATCGTCGCCATCGCCGCCGACGGGACGGTCTCGGATTTCACCCCGCCCGCCGACGACCTGTGGTCGGTGTTCGGCATCGCCGCCGACGTTCCGCGCCGGACGCTGTGGGCGCTGAGCTCGGCGACCGACCAGGCCAAGGGTCTCGCGCCGGAAGCCAAGGGTCCCACCGCCCTGCTGAAGATCGACCTCGACACCGGCAAGGTCCTCGCCCGCCACGCCCCGCCCGCCGATGGCGGCAAGCGGCAGCTGGGCGACCTGACCGTCGGGCCGGACGGAACGGTCTATGCCTCAAACAGCCTGGGCGGCGAGGTCTGGCGGCTGAAGCCCGGCGCGACGGCGCTCGACCTGCTCGTCCGCTCCGAGGAAATGGGCTCGGCCCAAGGCCTCGCCTTGTCGCCCGACGGCAAGGCCCTGCTGGTCGCCGACTATCCCAGCGGCCTGCACCGCATCGACCTCGCCACCCGCGACGTCACGGCCGTCGAGACTTCGGCCGACCTCTCCCTGATCGGAACCGACAGCGTCCTGGCCGACGGCAAATCGCTGATCGTCATCCAGAACGGCGTCTCGCCTCAACGCGTGCTGCGCCTGTGGCCCTCGGCGGACGGCCGCCAGATCGAGCGCGCCGAGACCCTGGCCGCTAACCTGCCCGAGCTCGACGAACCGAGCGGCGGCGTCATGCGCGGGCGCGACCTCGTTTTCATCGCCCGCAGCCAGTGGAGCGACTTCGGCGACGACGGCAAACCGCGCGACGGCCTCGCCCCCGCCCGGATCGTGGCCCTGCCGATCAGGCCTTGAGCGTGGGCCGCCTCGCCCGCTGCCTATCCGAGATCGACTTGATGATCAGCGGCCCGTCCTGACCCACCACGAGCCCGTGGTGGTCCAGCACCTGGTCCAGCAGGGCGACGACCTCCGGCCGCTCCAGGTCCTCGACGTCGTCCAGCACCACGTGCCGGACCCGCGCGCCCTCGCCCTTCAGCAGGCCGTCCGGATCGTCCAGCCCCTTGCCGTACAGGAAGAAGAGCGTGACCCAGCGCGGATAGAAGGCGATCGAGACGAACGCGTCCTTGGCTCGGTCGCCATTGCCGAAGCCGACCGCCAGGGCATTGTAGTTGTCATAGACCAGCCGGTGCGCGCCAGGCATCCGCGCCCGCAGGCGGTCGATGGCGTCCATGCCCCGCGCGGCGATGACGGGATCGTAGCGGGCGGCCATCTCGGCCAACTGCGCTTCCGGCGTGCTCATGGCGCTATCCCCAGCAAAGCCAGGCCAGCAAACGCCGCGCGCGCGATTTCGACAAGCGCGCGATTCAACTCCCGGCTAAGCTCGACCCCGACGCCTGCCGGAGCCTTCCATGATCGACCTCGTCTTCGACGCCCGCCGCAAGGATCTCGGCAATTTCGAAGTCGGCCGCGTGCTGCCGTTCCACGCCCATCGGATGGTCGGGCCGTTCACTTTCCTCGACCACATGGGGCCGAACACCTTCCAGCCCGGCTTCGCCAAGAGCGCCGACGTGCGCCCGCACCCGCACATCGGCCTGTCGACCCTGACCTATCTGTTCGAGGGCGAGATCACCCACCGCGACAGCGTCGGTTCGCTGGCGGTGATCAAGCCGCATGAGGTCAACTGGATGACGGCCGGCAGCGGCATCACCCACTCCGAACGCTTCGAGGGCCTGCGCGAGCATGGCGGCCGCATGGACGGCATGCAGGCCTGGGTAGCCCTGCCGAAAGAGTATGAGGAGATCGACCCCAGCTTCACGCACCACGAGGGCCCGGCCGACCTGCCCAATTACGAGCACGGCGGGCTGAAGGCGCGACTGATCGCCGGCGAGGCGTTCGGGGCCAAGTCGAACGTGCCCGTCTATTCGCCGCTCTTCTATGTGCACTGGGAGCTCGAGCCAGGGACCACCGCCGCCCTGCCCGCCGAATATCCCGAGCGCGCCGCCTATATCGCCGCCGGTCGCGTCGAGGTCGGGGGCCGCGAACTGGCCGAGGCGCAGATGGCCGTCTTCGCGCCCGGCGAAACCATCGTCTTCAAGGCCCTGGAGCGCTCGACCGTCATGCTGATGGGCGGCGAGCCGATCGGCCCGCGCTTCATCGAGTGGAACTTCGTCTCCTCGTCCAAGGACCGTATCGAACAGGCCAAGGCCGACTGGAAGGCCGGCCGCATGAAGCTGCCCGACCTCGACCATGACGAGTTCATCCCCCTGCCGGAAGGCCCGCCGCCGCCGGCCCCGCCGATGTCGTAAGCGAGGCAACCGAAACTCCGCCTTGGGATTATCTCCTCACACCGGCGCCAAGGCCGGGTGAGGGAGAAGACTCATGCGTATCGTGACGATCGCGGCCGTGGCCGCCCTGGGCCTGACGCTGATGGCCTGCGAGAACAAGGCCGAGAAGGCCCAGGAAGCGACCACTCAAAGCGCCGAGGCCGCCAACCAAGCCGCCGCCGCCTCGGCAGCCGCAACCGACGCCGCCAACGCCTCGGCCGATGCGGCCACGGCGCCGACCGCCGACGCCCAGAAGGCCGCCGGCGATGCGGCCGCCGCTGCTGGCGAAGCCGCCGAAAAGGCTGGCGACAAGGCCGAGAAGGCCGGCGAGAAGGCCAAGGACGCCGCGCACTAACACCTAGCGGACCCGTCCTCGCCCTTCGACAAGCTCAGGGTGAGGACTATTGCCAGGGGCCGTTCGCCGGAAAACCTCACCCTGAGCTTGTCGAAGGGCGAGGTTTTCCTTCAGCCGTCGATATCCCAGCCCAGCGCCACGCGCCCGGTGAGCACGGTCTGCGGCTTTTCCTGCAGCGGGTGATAACGCGCGCCCTGGATGTCGCGGAAAGCCCGCTCCAGGCCAGCGGCGCGATAGAAGGCCTGGCCGCCCGCCGCTTCCATGGCCCGCTCGACCGTCTCGATGGCCGCGCGGCCGAACAGGGTGCGGCAGGTCATGGCCTGGCTAGTGCTCTCGGGTCCCGGCGTTCCAGTCTCGGCCAGGGCGATCATCCGCGCCATGGCCATGTCGGCGGCGGCGTGGCTGTTCTCCATCTCGCCGACCAGGCTGGCGGTCAGGACGTCGGGAGCCTTGCGCCGGACCATGGCCAGGGTCCGCGCCCGCGCGCCGTCGGCCACCCCGGCATAGGCCGAGTAGATCAGGGCGAAGGCGATCATGCTGATGATATGGAACAGCATGTGCCACGGCCCCGCCGGTCGGCGGCCGGAGATCGCCGCGTCGGGCACGAAGACCTCGGTCAGTTCGATGTCGTTCGAGCCGGTCCCGCGCATGCCCAGCACACGCCAGGTGTCGCGGATCGCCACGCCCGGCGCCTTTAGCGACACGCCGAAGTGCAGCACGGTCGGGCCCGCCTCCGGATCGTCATAGACGGCGCTGGTCATCAGCAGGTCGCCGACCGGGCTGCCGCTGGAGAACGCCTTGCGAGCGGTGATCTTGAAGCCGCCCTCGACCTTGACCGCCGTCCCGCCGCTGGCCAGCCAGTCCGAGCCGCCGCTGGAGACCAGGACGAGATCCTCGCCCGCGACGCGCTTCAGCAGGCCCTCGGTCGGCGCGCCCTGGTGGCGCAGGCGCCAGGCGGCGACGGCGACCAGGTGGCTGTGCATGGCGAAGGCCAGGGCCGTGGAACCGCACGAGGCGCCCAGCCGGCGGATCACCTGGCAGATGTCGGTGACCGATGCCCCGCCACCGCCGAACTCGACGGGGACCAGCGCCTTGAACAGGCCCTCGGCCTTCAGCAGGGCGTAGGCCTCGACGACGAAGCTGTCCTCGGCGTCGTGTTCAGCCGCGTGCTGGGCGATCTCGGCGGCGATGCGGTCGGCGCGGGCCAACCAATCGATGCGTGCCGAGGTCGTGGTATTTTCCGCTGTGAGCAACATGTCGTAGGGTCCTTCCGGGGCGGACAATCGAGAGATCCGCGTTATCGGAACCCTCTCGCGAACACGCTCTGCCTGACTAGTTCAACAACTGAACCGACCCGGTACAGGAACTGAACTAGCCGGACGGTCGAACCTTGGCCTACAGGGCCACCAGTGTCGGCAAGGAGGGGACGTGGCGCAAGGCAGCTACAGGCAGTTCTGTCCGGTCGCGATGGCGGCCGAGGTTCTGTGCACGCGATGGACGGTGGTGCTGCTGCGTGAGCTGGTCGCCGGCTCGACCCGGTTCAACGACCTGCGGCGGGGCGTGCCGCGCATGTCGCCAGCCCTGTTGTCCCAGCGCCTGAAGGACCTGGAAGCGTCCGGCATCGTGCGGCGCGACGCCCTGCCCGGCGATCCGAACGTCTTCGAATATCGCCTGACCAAGGCTGGGCGCGACCTGGAAAGCCTGGTCGATGCTTTCGGCCAGTGGGGCCAGCGCTGGGTCAGTACGGACCTGTCGCTGCAGCAGTTGGACGCCTCCCTGCTGATGTGGGACATGCGCCGCGGCCTGGACCCGCGCCCGATGCCGCAAGCCAAGAGCGTGATCCACTTCAGCTATCCCGAACAATCGCCCGTCGATCGGTCCTGGTGGCTGGTGGTCGAGCCGGTGGACAAGGTCGATCTTTGCTCGGTCGACCCTGGCTTCGACGTCGACCTCTATGTCTCGACCGACCTGCGGACCATGACCGCCATCTGGATGGGCCACGACACCGTGCGCCAGGCCCTGGGCGAGCAGCGCATGCTGCTGACCGGCGACCGCCAACTGGCCTCGGACATGCAGGTCTGGCTGGGCCTCAGCCCGTTCGCCAAGACGGCGAGCATGGTCGACGCCCGATAGGCGGTTCCGGGCGGAGAACCCTTGACCTGCGTGCTGGCCGGTCCGATCACTCCTCCATGAACGACACCGCTTTCGCCCAATTCGTCCGCGGCCTGCCCAAGGCCGAGCTGCACATGCACATCGAGGGCAGCCTCGAGCCCGAACTGATGTTCGAGCTGGCCCAGCGCAATGGCGTCACCCTGCCCTTCGCCTCGGTCGAGGAGATCCGCGCGGCCTACGCCTTCTCGAACCTGCAGGACTTCCTGGACATTTATTACCAGGGCGCGGGCGTCCTCCAGACGGCCGAGGACTTCAAGGACCTGGCCCTGGCCTATTTCAAGCGCCTGGCGGCCGACGGCGGCACGCACGCCGAGATCTTCTTCGATCCGCAGACCCATACCGATCGCGGGATCGCCTTCGGCGTGGTCATGGAAGGCCTGCTGGCCGGCATGGACGAGGCCGAAAAGACGCTGGGCGTCACCTCCAAGCTGATTCTCTGCTTCCTGCGCCACCTGTCGGAAGAGGCCGCGTTCGAGACCCTGGAACTGGCCAAGCCGTGGCTGAACAAGCTGGCGGGCGTGGGCCTGGACAGCTCCGAGGTCGGCCATCCGCCGGCCAAGTTCGCCCGCGTGCTGCAGGCTTCGCGCGACCTCGGCCTCAAGGTCGTGGCCCACGCCGGCGAGGAAGGCCCGCCGGCCTATGTCTGGGAGGCCATCGACCTGGTGAAGGTCGACCGCATCGATCACGGCAACCGCGCCCTTGAGGACGAGGCCCTCACCGCGAGGCTGATCGCCGACGGCACGACCCTGACGGTCTGCCCGCTGTCGAACCTGAAGCTGTGTGGCGTGCCCAGCCTGGATGTCCACCCGCTGAAGAAAATGCTGAACTTGGGTCTGAAGGCGACCGTGAACTCCGACGACCCGGCCTATTTCGGCGGCTACCTGCTGGAGAACTACCTGGCCACCGCCGACGCCATCGGCCTGACGCGCGAGGACATCGTGACCCTGGCCAAGAACAGCTTCACCGGCTCGTTCCTGGGCGAGGCCGAGAAAGCCGAGCGGGTGGCCCAGGTCGAAGCCTACGCGGCCGCCCACTGATCGCATGACCGTCATCGCCGCCAGCGCCTATGTGGACGGCGAGGCCGTCCGCGCGCTCAGCCTGGACGATCCGGCGAGCCTGACGCCGCGCGACGGCGAGTTCGTCTGGATCGGCCTCGCCGACCCCGACGAGGCCGAACTGCGAGTGCTGCAGGAGGCCTTCCACCTGCACCCGCTGGCGATCGAGGACGCGCTGAACGCCCGCCAGACGCCCAAGGTCGACGTCTATGGCGAGCAGCTGTTCGTCGTCGCCAAGACCGCCCACCTGGACGGCGACCATATCGGCTACGGCGAGACCGACTTCTTCGTCGGCCGAAAACACCTGATCACGGTGCGCCACGGTTCGGCCCGCGCCCACACCGAGCTGCGCGCCCAGCTGGAAGCCGCGCCGGGCCTGCTGGCCCACGGCGTCGACTATGTGCTGCACGCGGTGCTGGACTTCATCGTCGACGGCTACATGCCCATCGTCGACACCATCGAGGACGAGCTTCAGGCCTTCGAGCGCCGGACCCTGGACGCCTTCCTGTCACGCGCCGAGATCGCTCGCATCTTCAACCTCCGCCGCAGCCTGATGAAGTTCAAGAAGCTGCTCGGGCCCATGACCCAGGTCGCCAGCGCGCTGGAGCACCACGACCTCCCCTGCATCGACACCGAGGTGCGGGCCTATTTCCGCGACGTGCGCGACCACATCCAGCGGACCGAGATCCTGGTCGACGGCCTGCGCGAAGTGCTGACCTCGGTCTTCGAGATCAGCAGCCTGCTGGAGCAGCAACGCCAGGGCGTCATCACCCGACAGCTGGCCGCCTGGGCCGCCATCCTGGCCGTGCCGACGGCGGTTGCCGGCATCTACGGCATGAACTTCGAGCACATGCCGGAGCTGAAGTGGGCCTACGGCTACTACGGCGTGCTGGCGGGAATCGCGGTGATCTGCGGGATGCTGTATCGGCGGTTCAAGAGGGTTGGCTGGCTCTAGGCCTCGGAAACCTCGATGATCTCGTGATGCCGCGCGGCGTCGATGCCATCGCGCTGCTCCTGGGCCAATCGGCTCTTGTCGCCTTCCAGCAGGGTCAGAATCGGCCGCTCGTCGGGCTCCTGGAACTGGATCTGCATGCGGCTACCCAGCGTGGTCCCCGGATAGGGCGGCAACCGGTTGGCCAGCTTCGCCGGATGCGGAGGCTCGTCGCGGCCGTCCTCTTCATAGAGTTCGAGATAACGCGCGAAGACTTCCGCATCGACCTCTGCCCAGGCGCCCCAGCCGAAATAGTCGTCCATCCCCTTTAGCGGGATAGGCAGGATGCAGCGGATGAAGAAGCGGTCGCCCCATTCGCAGAGGTCGTCGTCGTAGCCAACCTGGCCGTCGCGCTCTTCCTCGGGGATCGCCCAGACCTCGTCGGGCAGGCTGAAGCCCCAGTCCCGGGACAGTGATTCTTGGTCGGCCATCGAAACCTTCGGGCGTGAGTAGACGCGCCGATGATTAGGCCAAGTGGCTGGACTAGGCCACCGCGTCGCGCAGGGCGTCGCACAGGCGATCCAGGGCCTCGATATCCAAGCTGGGATCCAGGACCAGCACCACGGTCGAGGCCGCCAGGCGGTCTGCGACCGGGGTCTCGTCAGCGGTCAGGCTGTGGTCGCGGACCGCGCAGCTGGCCTGCACGCCGGCGGCCTGGAGCTTCCAGGTCACCGCGCCGGCGTCGTCGGTCGGCAGGCTGAGGGCGCAGGTCGAGGAGATCCAGCTCATGCCCCAGCCGGGCTGGAAGCCGACGCCGCTGTCCAGCAGCAGGACGCGCAGTTGCTGGGCGGTGCCGCACAAGCGCTGGCGCAGGCCGGGCCAGGCGGCCAGGCCGTCCTCGCCCGCGAACGGCGCGGCATCGATGGCGTTGACCGTCGCTGCGTCCTCGCAGGCGACGAAGACGCCCTGCCCAGCGGGCAGACCCACCAAAACAGGAACAGGCGCCTCGATCACCACGTCGAAGGCGCCCGCGGCGTCGACCAGGATCGGCAGGCCAGTCTCGGCGCGGAAGGCGGCCCAGGCGCGCATGTCGGGCGCGCGGCCGTGGGCGGCGGCCGGGACGATGGCTTCGAGCGGACCGGGAGCCTCGGGCAGGCGCGCGCGCAGGTGGTCGGTGTCGAACATGGCGCTGAACGGGTCGACATCGACCAGCCAGGCCTTCAGGCCCGCGGCGGCGACGCCGGCCAGGGTCTCGGGATCGGCAAGGGCCGAGACGACGCAGACGCCGCCTTCGCGGACACCCAGGGCGATCAGGGCGGCGGCCGTGGCCTCGACGCGATCGGCGAAGGCGCGGGCGGTGACGGGACGGGCGAAGCGGGCGGCCAGGCGCTGTTCCAGGTCGGACGCGCGGCCGGCGACGCCCAAGGCCTTGGCGACGGCGTCGAAGTCGATCGGGACGTCGCTGGCTTTGGAACGGAGGCGGACCTCCGGCTTGGCGGGGACGATAATCGGAGCGGCAACTGGCTTCGGGCGCATGCTTCTAAAACGCTATCCACGGTAACCGGGGCGACTCGCAGGCCGCACCACATGGTTAAGCAACCGTATTCAGCGATTCCGTCTGGCCTAATGTGGCGCGCCGTCGCGGCAAAAAACTCCCAGCCAGCCCGCCCTAGGCAGCAGGCGAACCTTGCCAGGCGTCCCGCAGCTCGCGTTTCAGCACCTTGCCGATGTGGCTGCGCGGCAGGCTGTCGACGACACGAACGTCCGCCAGGCGCTGGGTCTTGCCGACCTGGCCGTTGACGAACGCGCGGATCGCCTGCGGATCGGCGTCGGTCCCGGGCTTCAGGGCGATGAAGGCCACCGGCGTCTCGCCCCAGGCGTCGGAGGGCACGCCCACCACCGCCGCTTCCAGCACCGCCGGATGCGCGGCCAGCACCGCCTCCAGGTCGGACGGATAGATGTTGAACCCGCCGCTGATGATCATGTCCTTCTTGCGATCCATCAGGGTGAGGAAGCCCTCCTCGTCGAAGCGGCCGACATCCCCCGTTCGAATGAAGCTCCAGCCCTCGGGCGAGGTCCAGGTCGCCTCGGCGGTCTTGTCCGGGCGGCCGTGATAGCCGTTCATCATGCCGCCCGAGCGGCCGACGATCTCGCCGACCACGCCGGGACCGACCTGGACGCCGTCCTCGTCGATCAGGCGGATGTCGTGGCCGGGCGCCGGCTGGCCGACCGTGTGCAGCTTGTCCGGATGCAGGTGGGCCATCAGAATGCAGGTGCCGCCGCCCTCGGTCATGCCGAAATACTCGACCAGGCCGCCGGGCCAGCGCTTCAGCACCTGGGCCTTCAGCTCGGCCGAGAACGGGGCGCTGGTGCAGAACTTCAGGTGGGTGGTCGACAGGTCATAACGGTCGAAGTCGGGCCGCTCCATCAGGCGGCGGTATTGCACCGGCACCAGCATGGTGTGGGTCATGCGGTGCTGCTCGGCCAGGTCCAGGTACCGGCCGGCGTCGAACTTCTTCATCAGCACCACGGTGCCGCCGCCCGCCAGGGTCGGGAAGAAGCAGACCAGGGTGGTGTTGGAATAGAGCGGGGTCGACAGCACGGTGACCGCGTCCGGTCCGTAGCCGACCGCGTCGCCCCGGAAGACGTGCTTCCAGCGCATGCCGTGCGACTGGACGATGCCCTTGGGCGTGCCGGTCGTGCCACTGGAATAGATGATGTTGAACGGATGCTCCGGGCCGATCGCCACGGGCGTCGGTTTGGCGCCCACCGGAGCGAGCCAGGCGTCGAAGGCTTCGCCAGCCGAAGAACCGTCGAGCGCGATCTGGCGGACCGGGATCGGCGCGGGCTTCTGGGGCTCGGCCACGCCGGCGTCGAGGAAGAACAGCCGCGCGTTGCAGTCGGCCACCATGCCGGCGATCGCCTCGGGCGTGGAGGACGGCGCGATCGGGGCCACGGCGACGCCGGCGCGCAGCCCCCCTAAGAACACCGCCGCATAGGGGATCGACGACAGGGCGCAGACGGCGACGGCCTCGCCGGGCTGGACGCCGTCCCGCTGCAGGGCGGCGGCGACGCGGTCGACCAGGGCGTCGAAGGCTTCGTAGGTGAGGCTCTCGCCGGTCTCCATGACCACGGCCAGGTGGGCGGGGCGTTCCTTCGCCCGCTCGCGAAGGATGTCGCCCATCACGCCGTAGTCGGCGGACATCATGGCGGCGATGGTCATGGGAGACTCCTACTGAACAGTCGGCGGTGCCCCCTCAGTCGCTCCGCGACAGCTCCCCCAGAAGGGGAGCAGAGGCGTTATCTCTCCTCCCCCTCTGGGGGAGGTGGCCCGGAGAGCCGGAGGGGGCAGCGGGGCGCTAGGCGCCTAAGCGTCCTTGAACCCCTTGCCCTCGGCCACCAGCCGCTCCAGCAGCGCCGACGGCTTGAAGTCGTCGCCGTAGGCCGCCTGGAACTCCTTCATCTTGGCCAGGATCTTGTCCAAGCCGACGAGCTCGCCCCAGAACATCGGGCCGCCGCGATAGACCGGCCAGCCGTAGCCGTTGATCCAGACGATATCGATGTCCGACGCCCGGATGGCCTTGCCCTCTTCCAGGATCTTCGCGCCCTCGTTGACCATCGGATACAGGCAGCGCTCCAGGATCTCCTGGTCGGTGATCTCGCGGCGCTGGATCTGGCGCTTCTCGGCGAAGTCGCGGATCACCTCCTCGACGATCGGCGAGGGGTTGGCGTTGCGGTTCTCGTCGTAGTCGTAGAAGCCCTTGCCGTTCTTCTGGCCGCGACGGTCCATCTCGCAGAGCACTTCGCGCACGGTCGAGGACGAGGTCTTGGCCGGGTCCCAGCCGATGTCGAGACCAGCCAGATCGCTCATCGCGAACGGGCCCATCGGCAGGCCGAAGTCATAGAGCACCCGGTCGACGTCCCAGGGCATGGCGCCTTCCAGGATCAGCTTCTGGGCCTCGCGCTGGCGCTGGGCCAGCATGCGATTGCCGACGAAGCCGTGGCAGTTGCCGACCAGCACCGCGACCTTGCCGATCTTCTTGCCGATCTGCATCGAGGTGGCGATCACCGACTTGTCGGTCTTGGCCCCACGCACGATCTCGAGCAGGCGCATGACATTGGCCGGCGAGAAGAAGTGCAGGCCGATCACGCTTTCCGGCCGGCTGGTGCTGGCGGCGATCACATCGATGTCGAGATACGAAGTGTTGGACGCCAGGATCGCGCCGGGCTTGGCGATGGCGTCCAGCTTGCCGAACACCTCCTTCTTGATCTCCATCAGCTCGAACACGGCCTCGATGATCAGGTCGCAGTCGGCCAGGTCCTCGAGGTTCATCGAGGGCGTCAGCAGGCCCATGCGCTTTTCGACATCGTCCTGGGTCAGGCGACCCTTCTTGGCGGTGTTCTCGTAGTTCTTGCGGATGACGCCGACGCCGCGCTCCAGGTTCTCCTGCTTGGCCTCGATGATCGTCACCGGGATGCCGGCGTTGAGGAAGTTCATCGAGATGCCGCCGCCCATGGTGCCCGCGCCGATGACGCCGACCTTCTTGACGGGGATGGTCGGGGTGTCGTCCGGCACGTCCGGGATCTTGGCGGCCTGGCGTTCGGCGAAGAACACGTAGCGCTGGGCGGCCGACTGGGTGCCGGTCATCAGCTCCATGAACAGCTTGCGCTCGGCCTTCAGGCCCTCGTCGAAGGGCAGGTTCACCGCCGCCTCGATGCACTTGATGTTGTTCTCCGGGGCCATGAAGCCGCGGAACTTCTTGGCGTTGGCGGCGCGGAAGGCCTCGAAGATCTCGGGCTTGCCGCGCGCGGCCTCGACCTTGTCATTGAGCTCGCGGACCTTGTTCAGCGGGCGGTTCTCGGCCAGCACCTTCTTGGCGAAGTCGATGGCCCCGGCGCGCAGATTGCCCTCCTCGACCAGCTCGTCGAACAGGCCCATCGCAAGAGCGGCTTTCGCCGGCACGTGCTGGCCGCTGGTGACCATCTCCAGCGCCTTCTCGACGCCGACGATGCGCGGCAGGCGCTGGGTGCCGCCGGCGCCGGGCAGCAGGCCGATGTTCACTTCGGGCAGACCGCCCTTGGCCGAGGGCACGGCGACGCGGTAGTGCGCGACCAGCGCCACCTCCAGACCGCCGCCCAGCACCGTGCCGTGGATCGCCGCGACCACCGGCTTGGGCGAGTTCTCGATGGTGTTCTGGACGTCCTGCAAGCTGGGGCCGGTCATGGCCTTGCCGAACTCGGTGATGTCGGCGCCGGCGATGAAGGTCTTGCCCTCGCAGATCAGCACGATGGCCTTCACGGCCGGATCGGCGATGGCGGCGTCGAACGCGCCCGAGAGGCCCTCGCGGACAGCGGCCGACAGCGCGTTGACCGGCGGCGAGTTCAGCGTGACGACGCCGATGTCGCCTTCGACGGAAAGATCGGTGACGGCATTGATCGCGGCCATGTCGCTTCCACCCCTATTCTTCGTTTGCCAATCTGGCGTTTGAACAATTGTTTGAAGATAGCCTGCATGGCCCGGCGCGGATGTCCAGACCTCCGTGACGGCGCCCAATAAGGCGGCAAGGCCCGTTGACGACCTCGGATGCATACTACAAATTCGAAAACAGTAGTTCGGCTGAGATCATCCGTGGGGGCGGGTGCGGCGTCGGGGGGCTGACCGGCGCCACATCCGCCTGAAATCCAGAGAGAATGGTCCGAGCCTGGGAGGGCGTTCGCGACAAGTCATGGGCTTTGGACGCAACTTGCATGCGTCCTGACGTTTCGAAGTCGATGGGTTTCGCGAGCGTGACGTATTGCTCGCAATGCGTCGGACTTTGGTAAAGCGCAACTCGGCGCGGGAGCGACTCCCGCGCCGTTTTCTTTTGTTCCGAGCCCTCTCCCCTTGCGGGAGAGGGTGGGCCACGAAGTGGGTCGGGTGAGGGGTCGCGCTCCGTTATCCGGACAGGCCTTTCAACCCCTCATCCGTCAGCTTCGCTGACACCTTCTCCCGCAAGGGGGGAAGGGACTCAGATCACCCCGCCGCCTCGGTGAAGCTCGAATACACCAGCGTCCGCAACTCCCGCCGGATCGGATACGACGTCGACGGCATCAGCTGGGTCATGAACACCACCGCCAGTTCCTCGACCGGATCGATCCAGAACGCCGTCGAGGCCATGCCGCCCCAGAAGTATTCACCGTGCGAGCCCAGGTTCTTGGTCCGGGCCTGATCGATCGTCATGGCGAAGCCGAGGCCGAAGCCCAGGCCCTCGAACACCGCCTCGCTGAACAGCGAGCGCGAGGCCTGGACCAGTTCCTGGCCGCCGGGCAGGTGGTTGATGGTCATCAGCTTGATGGTCTTGGGGCTGAGCAGCCGCACGCCGTCCAGCTCGCCGCCGTTCAGCAGCATCCGGCAGAAGCGCATGTAGTCGTCGGCGGTCGAGACCAGGCCGCCGCCGCCCGACTTCACCGACGGGTCGGTAAGGAAGCGGCTCTTCTCGGGATCGTCCTGCAGCACCACCTTGCCCGACGGCGTCAGGGCGTAGCAGGCGGTAAAGCGATCGCGCTGGCCTTCCGGCACGAAGAAGCCGGTGTCGACCATCTTAAGCGGATCGAAGATCTTGCTCTTCAGGAAGGCGTCGAACGGCATGCCCGAGATCTTCTCGATCAGATAGCCCAGCACGTCGGTCGAGACCGAATAGTTCCAGGCCTCGCCCGGCGAGAACTCCAGCGGCACCGTGCCCAGCGCATCGACATAGCCCTGCAGCCCGCCCTCGCTGTCGACGCCGTCCAGCTTCAGCTTGCGATAGGCCGCATCGACATTGGTCCGCTGCTGGAAGCCGTACGTAAGACCCGAGGTGTGGCGGAGAAGATCGATCATCCGCATCGGCTCGCTGGTGCGCGTCGACTGGAAGGCCCCCGCAACACCGGCCGCGAAGACGCCCAGGTCGCGCCAGGCCGGGATGAAGCGGTGCACCGGATCGTCCAGCGCCACCAGCCCGTCCTCGACCAGCATCATGAAGGCGACGCTCGTGACCGGCTTGGTCATCGAATAGATGCGGAACAGACTATCGGCCTTCAGCGGCTTGTTCCGCTCAACGTCGGCGCTGCCCAGCACAGAGGTGTAGGCGAGCTGCCCGCGCCGCCAGACCTGAGTCAAAGCGCAGGGCAGCTTCCCGCTGTCGATATACTTGCCCTTGATGAAGGTCTCGATGCGTTTCAGTCGATCAGACGACAGTCCCACGGCTTCCGGCGTACTCAACGTGCTGCACTCCCCTTGTTCACGACTTTCGTTGGCGGGGATCAGGACACGCGTCCGAGACGTTATGCCGCAACGTAAACTTTACCCGATCCTGCGCATATCGATTGAAAACGAGGAAAACGGGATGGGCAAGCACTTGGACACCGAGGCTGCCTCCAGAATTGAAGCCGCGGCGGCCGACTGGTTCTTCCAGAGCAGCCTCGACATGTTCGTCGTCGTGCAGAACGACGCGATCATTCGCGTCAATCCCGCCTGGACCAGCCTGACCGGCTGGCAGCCGGAGGACACCCTGGGCCGTCCGGTCCGCGACTTCTTCCACCTGCACGACACCGAGGTGATCTACGCGATCGCTGACACGCTGCGCGCCGTCGGTCACGCCCGCTCCGAGCACCGCCTGGCCCGCAAGGGCGGCGGCTGGCTGTGGGTGCGCTCGCAGTCGAAGGTGCTGGGCGACGGCGGCTTGCTGATCGTCTTCCAGGATCACAGCGAGGAGCGCGCCCGCGACATCGCCCGCCAGCAGGCCGAGCGCTCCAACGAACTGCTGCGCAGCGCCGCCGGCGTCTATGTCTGGCGCTTCAATCCCCGCAAGGGCGTATACGTCTTCGACCAGGACATCCCCACCCCAAGCTCGCCGATGGGCGGGGTGCGGGTGATGACGATTTCGGAAATGACCATGTCGATCCACGCCGAGGATCGCGGACGGGTCTGGGAGGCGTTCTCACACACCCTGCGCACCGGCGAGCACGTCGAGATCGACTACCGCTATCTCGACCCGGCCAATGACGAGTGGGCCCACATGCACTGCGCCTGGCGCGGCGTGCGCGGGACCAGCCCCGAGGCCTATGACGTGATCGGCATCAGCCAGAACGTCACCGAACTGGTCGAGGCCCGCGACGCGGCGCTCAGCGCCGCCGAGGCCAAGAGCCAGTTCCTGGCCAATATGAGCCACGAGATCCGCACCCCGATGAACGGCGTGCTGGGCGTGCTGCACCTTCTGAAGAACGAGAAGCTGTCCGACGACGGCCGCCGCCTGCTGACCGAGGCCCTGGGCTGCGGCGAGATGCTGTCGGAGCTGCTGAACGACATCATCGACTTCTCGAAGATCGAGGCCGGCAAGCTGGAGCTGTCGGCCGAGCCCGTCGATCCGGCCGAACTGATGCGCGGCGTGGTCGACATGCTGCGCCCGCAGGCCGAGGCCAAGGGTCTCTACCTGCGCGTCGAGGCGCCGGCCAAGGGCGAGGGCGATCTGGGCTGGGCGGCCACCGATCCGCTGCGCCTGCGCCAGGCCCTGTTCAACCTGCTGGGCAACGCCGTGAAGTTCACCCTGGAGGGCGGCGTCGTCGCGCGGCTCTCGGGCAAGCGGACGGATGACAAGGTGCGCCTGCGCTTCGAGATCGACGACACCGGCGTCGGCATCGGCGAGGAGGCCGGCGCGCAGCTGTTCGAGCGCTTCCGCCAGGGCGACGGCTCGACCACCCGCCGGTTCGGCGGCTCGGGCCTGGGCCTGGCCATCTGCCGGCGTCTCGCCGACATGATGGGCGGCGAGGTCGGCTTCGAGAGCGAGCTGGGCAAGGGCTCGACCTTCTGGCTGGAGGTCGAGGCCGAGGCCTGCGCCGAGCCGGTCCACCTGGACCACGAGGCCGAGGGCCCGCTGTTCGCCGGCCTGCGCGTGCTGCTGGTCGAGGACAACGCCACCAACCGCCTGATCGCCACGCGCATGCTCGAGGCGCTGGGCGCCCGCGTCACCACCGCCGACGACGGCATCCAGGGCGTGGCGGCGGCCCGCGAGGTCTTCGACCTGATCCTGATGGACATCCAGATGCCCGGCATGGACGGCGTCGAGGCCACCCACCGCATCCGCGCCTTCAAGGGTCCGACCGGCCAGGTGCCGATCCTGGCCATGACCGCCAACGCCCTCGCCCACCAGCAGGCCGGCTACATCGCCGCCGGCATGGACGGAGCCATCGCCAAACCCTTGTCGCCGGCTGCCCTGACCCAGGCCATCGCCCAGGCCCTGGTCGCCGAGCCCACCGGCGAGCGGAAGGCGTCTTAGGGGGAGCGGGGGCCTACTTGGCCATCGCCTCCAGGCGGCCCGCGTCGATCGACTGCACCGCCTGCTTGAGGTCGTCGACGCTGCCGGCCGTGCCGTCGGCCGAGATCGAGAAGCGATCGGCCACGACGATCGAATACTTCCCCGACTTCGACTCCCGGTTCCATTCCTCGGAGATCAGTCGCCCGCCTTGGGTGGAGACCTTCTCGTAGCCGTCGGCGGTCTCCTTGCTCTGGTGCGCGCCCATGCTCGAGGCCAGGGCCGCCATGGCGCCGACGGGACCCAGGTCGGTCACGGCCAGTTGGAACGAGGACCCGTCCTTCTGGTACTCGCCGGTGGCCACGACGATCGAGACACCCTCCGAGCCGCTGGCGTTGGTCTCGACGCTGGCGCGGGTGTAGCCGGCCACGGACTCGGGCAGCAGCGCCTTCAGGGCTTCGGGCGAAGCGGCCTTGCCGGGGTTCTTCGACAGCTCCTCGGCGCGCTTGCTGGCGGCTTCCAGGCGGCCGACATCGACCTTCTGGCCGTTGATCTCGACCGTGCCGCCGACCTTGTCGGCGTGCCGCCCGAAGGCGCCCATGCCGGTCGTGGCGCTGATCGCGGCCGTGACCATGCCGATGACGATGGAGACCAGGATGGCCACGACGATGGTGACGATGGCGTAGCCCGGCGCCTTGTCGGCCGGGGCCTTCATCACCCTAGGCAAGCCCAGGAACAGCAGCCAGCAGCCGTAAAGACCGCCCAAGATCGCAAGAATGCCCAGCATCGGCAGGATCTGGAACGCGCCCGCGACCCAGCCGGCGGTGCCGGAATAGGCGGCGACCTTGAACGCCTGCACGCGGTTCTTCTCGGCCCCGAAGCTGGGCGCCAGGGCGTCGATCACCGTGCCCAGCACGAAGGTCATGATCAGCGAGCCGACATAGCCCAGCACCGCCACGGTCAGGCCGGTCACAAGGCTGGGCTTGTAGGAGATCCCCAGGGCCCCGTGGCCGAACAGCTGTCCGCCGATCAGCCCCGCCACCGCGGGGATGGCCGCCAGGATGCAGACATAGCCCGTGAACAGCCCGCCGATCGTGGCGGGCTCCCGCTCGATCTTTTCCCATTCGGTCGAGGGCGAGAGCAGAATGCCCTTCACCCGCGCCACCAGACCGGCCCCCGCCGATCCATCATCCACTACCGACATCCGCGACCGCTCCCACTCTGTTAGGATAGCGCCCGCCCCGACCCGGCTATGTACGCATGGTTCGCGCGAAGGTCGAAACACCGTTTTCCGACAGCATCCCGCCCCGAAAACGGGCCGCGCTGAAACAATCCTGACAAATGCTGGCGCTAGGGGGCGCTAATTGTTCCGTTGCGGAAGGCCCTGCCCTTTAAGGCGGCCCTCCGGGCGCCTAAATTGGACCCGATAGTCCAGTGAGCGGCGCAGGCCGCCGCGACGGGCGTATCTGGGGTTTGCTTCGATGGATGACGGTCGGATCGCGGGGGCGGCGACAGCACGCTACGCCCGCAAGAAGGAGACGATCCTGGCGGCCGCCACGGCGATCCTGAACCGCCAGGGCGTGCGCGGCATGACCCTGGCCGACGTCGCCGCCAAGGTCGGGCTGAACACCACCAGCGTCACCTACTACTATCGCAAGAAGGACGACCTGGCCGCCGCCTGCTTCATGCGCGGCCTGGAGCGCTTCGAGGCCATGGTCGAGGAGGCCGCCGCCGAGGCGACCCCGGCCGCCCGCATCCTGAAGTTCCTCGATCTCTATCTCGACCTGAACCGCCGCGTCCGTCTGGGCGAGGCCACGCCCCTGACCAGCTTCGCCGAGATCAAGGCGCTGAAGGAGCCCCTGCGCGGTTCGGTCGTCGCCGCGTTCAACGACCTCTTCCGTCGGGTGCGCAGCTTCTTCGACGACCCGTCCATGGCTCACCTGGACAAGCGCCAGCGTAACGCCCGCGCCCACTTGCTGATGGAGCAGGTGTTCTGGTCGGGCCGCTGGCTGCGCCGATACGACATCGAGGACTATGGCCGGGTGCGCGACCGAATGGGCGACATCCTGCTGAACGGCCTGCCCGCCGGCGGCCGGACCTGGGCGCCGCAGCCCCTGCCCGATCCCACGCCCCAGTCCTACGAAGGCGCGGCGCCGGAAGGCCTGGAGTGGCGCGAGACCTTTCTCGTGGCCGCCACCCGCCTGATCAACCAGCGCGGCTATCGCGGCGCCTCGGTCGAGGACATCTCGGCGGCGCTGAACGTGACCAAGGGCTCGTTCTACCACCACCACGAGGACAAGGACGCCCTGGTGTCCGAGTGCTTCGAGCGCACCTTCACGGTCACCCGGCGCTCGCAGCTGGACGCCCGCGCCTTGCCGACCGACAGCTGGACCCAGTTGGTCTCCACGGCGGCCGGCCTCACCAGCTACCAGCTGTCGGAGCACGGCCCGCTGCTGCGCGCCTCGTCGCTGGGCGCCCTGCCCGAGCCTCTGCGCAGCGACATGGCCGACGGCTACATGCGCGGCTGGCAGCGCTTCGCCTCGATCATCTCGGACGGCATCGCCGACGGCTCGGTCCGCGCCATCGACCCCAGCATCGCCGCCCACATGATCAACTCGATGCTGAACGCCGCCGCGTCCCTGGAAGCCTGGGTCCCGGGCCTGGAGCGCGACGAGGCCGCCGACCTGTTCGCCAAGCCGCTGCTGACGGGCGTGCTCAACTAGGATCCGACCAATGGTTGCGACCTATTAACCATAGGGCGCCCAAGCCCGCGGGCGGCTGCTACCTTCAAGCTACTGATTCGCTTGAAGTCCCGCGTCATGACGACGATCAATCCGTACTCGCCGACCTACGCCCCCGGGCTGACCGCTGGGCAGACGGCGACGCAGCGCGCCAACCAGGCGACCGGCTACGGCCAGCCCCGCGACCAGAGCCCGACGATCAACACCCCGGCGGTGAACGTCACCCTGTCGCCCGCCGCCCAGGCCGCGCTCAAGGCCCAGACCGACGCCCGCACGATCGAGGCCGTCGTCGCCGAGGCCAAGACCCAGATCACCGCCCGCCTGAAAGCCGCCGGGACCGCCAGTGCGCTGAAGGACGGCAATGCCGCCATCGACCTGACCAGCCTGGACCGTCGGACTCTGTTCGCCGTGGCCAGCAACCGGGGTGGCGGCTTCCCGATGGACCAGCAGGTGGTCGCGGCCCTGGCCCTGAAGAGCCAGCACGACCAGGCCCTGGCCGGTCCCGCCGCCCAGGCGCGGCTGACCGGCGACTATGCCGGCCTCTACCAGTCCGCGCTCGACCAACTGGACGCCGCCGGTCCCGAGGAGAAGGCCGCCGGCGCCTGGACCCAGGAGCGCGACGCCTTGGTCGAAGGCCGCAAGCAGGCCATCGCCCGCCCGGGCCTGGCGCCCGCGGGCATCCAAAACGACAGCGTCGCGGCCTATATGAAGGAAACCGGCAGCGCCGTGGCGGGCGCCAAGACCCGCGACTTCGGCAAGGTCGCGACCGATGTCCGCGCCGCGCTGGACAAGCAGTACGAACTGGCCTTCGCGCCCGAGGCGGCCAAGGATTCAGAGAGCGGCGAGATCGACTTCCGCCGTTTCGACGACCGCTCGCTGTCGGCCATCGCCCTGAACAAGGACGAGCAGTTCTCGGCTCATGAGATCAACCAGGCCAAGGCCGAGATCCGCACCCGTGACAGCGCCGCCATCAAGGCCAGCTATCAGTCGACCAGCGAGGACGAGGGCGGCTTCGGCAAGGCGATGATCACCCGCTACGCCGGCATGACCACCGAGGAACGCGAGGCGGCCGGCTGGACGTCGGACGTCTACGCCAAGATGGTCGAGCTGCAGGCCTCGCGCGACAAGCTGGCCCAGATGTTCAACGCCGACGGCTCGGTGGCCGGTCCGGCCAGCCTGCTGGACTTCATCTAGCTCCTACGAGGCCAGGCGACGCGCGTTAGCGTCCCAGCCCAGGTCCGCGCGGGTCATGACGCGATAGCGGACACCCTGCTCCAGGAAGCGGACCCCGACCTCGGTCTCCGACCGCCAGGCTACGCGGGCGCGACGGCTGAGGCCGGTGCGGGGATCGACCAGCACGACCTGGGCCGGCAGGTCCACGCCCTTGCCGACGAAGATGCGCGCGCCGCCGTCGGACACGTCGACCAGCGCGCACTTCCGCGCCACCGCGCCGTCGCCGACATAGACTGGGCTGTTGTCGCGATAGCGCGGATGGCTTCGCCGCTCCGCGCCGCTCGCCTTTGAATCGATGAGCGATGTCATGACCCCAAGGCTAGGCGCGAGGGGTTAACCGCCATTACCGCCCAGGTTGCGGCGCGTTGTCCCACGCGCCGGAAGGTCGCGCGGCGAAGAGGCCTGTTTGGGGCCTCAGTCGCCGATGGTCAGGAAGCCGTGCGCCTCTTTCAGGGTCGCCTCGCCGGCCTCGATCCGCGCCGAGGGATTGGGGCGCGGCTCGCCGACCTTGGTCAGGGTGTTGCGGTCGACATGGCGGAACGGCTCCTCGCGGCCCCGGACCTGCAGCATGGTGGTCGAGGTGTAGGACCAACCGCCGTCGGCCTCGAAGCGCACGTCCAGCTCGTAGGAGTCCGTCCGGAACGCCCACTCCAGGAAGTCGGTCGAGCAGATGCCGTAGCCGGGCGTCCCGCGCTCGGCCCGGACGATCAAACCCGAGCCGTCCGCGTTCGCCTGGCCCTTGGCCAGGGCCACCTGGGCGCGCGGAATGGCCAGGGTCTGCATGATCAGGCCCGTCGCCGGCTCCCATAGCCAGTAGCCGACCTGATCGTGGAAGGTGGTGTCCTCGTCCGAGGCGACGATGTGGACGTGATAGCGCAGGCCGTACAGCAGCTGCGGGCCGTTGGCCTGCGGGTCGATGGGGTGGATCTCGATGCGCTCGAGGAACTCGCGCCGCTCCGGCCCTTCGGCCTTCGGGTTGACGTCGACGCCCTTGCGGCCTTCCCACACGCCGGCCAGACGGCGCAGCGGACCCAGATTGTCCAGGGTGTTGGGATCGACGTCTTCCGGTTCGCTGAAGATGTCCTCGGGAAAGTTGATCATCGCGCCCGTACTCCGGCAAAGCTTGATGCTGCATCTATCGCTCCGCGCGAGCGGGTCAAGGACCCCGACCCTGATTGCGTGAGGATTGCAACAATCTCCATATATTGAGACGATATCCCCATATATGGGTTTCCGGTTGCCAAGGAGGTCAGGCCAATCATAAGGTCCGCCCCAAGCCGCCAGAGCTTGTGGGGATGGACGACCATGGGACCCTCTAACCGCGCTTCGACCGTCATGGGCGCGCCTTCGCGTCGGGCCTTTCTGCTGGCCGCCAGCGCCGTGGCGGCCCTGCCGTCGATGGCCGCCGCCCAGGGACGCGACAAGGCGCCCCTCAAGACCAAGGCCGCCTGGCTGGACGGCAAGGCGCCCGCCCTGGACGCCGGCCAGACCTGGGGAACGCCCTGGTCCCAGGGCCTCCACAAGCCCAAGCAGGCCTTCCGCGCGATCGGCGCCGACGGCAATCCGGTGCCGCTGCAGACCTGGCCCCTAGCCTATTGGCCGGACGGCTCGCTGAAGTGGACCGCCCACGCCCTGGCCGCCGGCGCGGCCGGCGAAGGCGTGAGCATCGAGGCTGGCGCGGGTCCGGCCCCCACCAAGGCCGTGACCGTCCGCCAAAACCCCACCGAGATCGAGGTCTCGACCGGCGAAGCGACCTGGCGTTTCCCGCGCACCGGCGCCGTCCTGGTCTCCTCCGCCACGCGCGGCGACAAGGTCGTGCTGCGCAACCTGCGCCTCGTCCTGCAGACCCAGGACCAGCCCGACGCCGAGGCCGGCGCGGCCAAGCGCACGACCTTCGAAAGCGCCGTCGAGCGCGTCACCGTCGAGCAGGAGGGTCCCCTCCGCGCGGTCATCCGCATCGAGGGCCGCCACCGTGACACCGCTCGCGCCTGGGCGCCGTTCACCGTCCGCTTCTACGCCCATGCCGGCGCCGACAGCCTGCGGATGACCCACACCTTCGTGTTCGACGGCGATGAGGCTAAGGACTTCATCTGCGGCCTGGGCGTCACCGCTGACGTGCCGATGTCGGGCGAGAGCTACGACCGCCACCTGCGCTTCTCCGGCGAGGGCGAGGGCCTGTGGGCCGAGGCGGTGCGGCCGCTGACGGGCCTGCGCCGCGATCCGGGCAAGGCCTTTCGCGAGGCCCAGATCGCCGGCCGCGCCACGCCCGACCGCGCGACCATGGCCCCCGCCGTGCGGGACTCGCTGCAGTACATCCCCGAGTGGGGCGACGTGACCCTGTCGCAGCCGAACGCCAACGGCTTCACGATCCGCAAGCGCACCAAGGCCGGCCACGGCTGGATCGACGCCGCCACGGGCAAGCGCGCCTCGGGCCTGGCCTATGTCGGCGGCCCCACCGGCGGCGCGGCCATCGGTCTCGGGAATTTCTGGAAGGCTCCGCCGACCGCGCTGGAGATCCGCGACGCCGCCACCGACACCGCGCGCCTGACCGCCTGGCTGTGGTCGCCCGAGGCCCAGCCGATGGACATGCGGTTCTACCACGATGGCCTGGGCATGAAGACGCACCCCGAGGAGATCAAGGGGCTGGACGTCACCTACGAGGACTTCGAGTCCGGCTGGGGCACGCCGCAGGGCATCGGCCGCACGACCGAGCTGCGCATCTGGGCTCTTGCCGCCACGCCCGCTCGCGACCGCTACGCGCCGATGGCTCGGCTGGTCGACGCCGCCCCGCGCCTGATGACCCCGCCCGACCGCCTGCACGCAGCCGGCGTGTTCGGGGCCTGGGCCCTGCCCGACCGCAGCACGCCGCTGAAGGCGCGGATCGAGGACAAGAACGACCAGTTGCTCAGCTACTACGCCGGCCAGATCGACCAGCACAGCTGGTACGGTTTCTGGAACTACGGCGACGTCATGCACACCTATGACGACGACCGGCACGAGTGGCGCTACGACATCGGCGGCTTCGCCTGGGACAATTCCGAGCTCTCCACCGACCTGTGGCTCTGGATGAGCTATGTGCGCGGCGGTCGGGCCGACGTGTTCCGCATGGCCGAGGCCATGACCCGCCACACCAGCGAGGTCGACACCTATCACCTGGGCCGGTTCAAGGGCCTGGGCACCCGCCACGGCGTGCAGCACTGGGGCGACAGCTCCAAGCAGCCGCGGGTCAGCAACGCCATCTATCGCCGCATCTACTACTACCTGACCGCCGACGAGCGCGTGGGCGACCTGATGCGCGACCTGGTGACCAGCGACGAGGGGCTGCAGACCGTCGATATCGGCCGCAAGCTGGGCGAGGACCAGGCCGCCAAGCCGGGTGAAATCCGGGCCTCGTTCGGCACGGTGTGGAGCACCCTGGCCGGCGCCTGGTTCACCGAGTGGGAGCGGACGGGCGACACCAAATGGCGCGACCGGATCGCCGGCGGCATGTCGACTATCGCCACCCTGGCCACCGGCTGGTTCGCCAACGGCGCCACCTACGACCTCAAGAGCGGCCGCTTCTCGGGCAAGGGCGACGCGCCGTCGATCTCGCACCTCAACGCCGTGTTCGGCGCGCCCGAGATCCATGTCGAGCTGCTGTCGGCGATCAAGTCGCCGGCCTACGAGAAGGTCTGGCTGGAATACTGCCGCCTCTACAATTCGCCGGCCGATCAGAGCGCGCGGTTCGGTAAGCCGCTGCGTGGCGCGAACCTGACCCAGGCCCACTCGCGCCTGACCGCCTATGCCGCCGTCCGCACGGGCGACAAGGCGTTGGCCGCCCGCGCCTGGAAGGAGTTCTTCGGCAAGGGGATCATCGAGGACCTCGACCTGTCGACGGCCACCAAGACCATCGTCGGCCCCGCCGTGCTCAACCCCGTGCAGGAAGCGCGCGGCGTCTCGACCAACGGCGCGGCGCAGTGGGGCTTGGCGGCGATCATGAACCTGGCCCTGGTCGGCGACGCCCTGGACGGCCTCGACTTCAACCCGCGCTAAGACCCGCAAAAGAAAGCGGCGCGCCCTTGGGGGAGGACGCGCCGTGAGTTCTTACGCTGCGAGGAACTAGAACTTCTTGCGGAGACCGAACTTGTAGGTCCGGCCCAGCGGGTCACCCGTGAACGGGTCGTAGTTCAGGTCGAGACGGGCGAACGACGGATCCTTGTCGAACAGGTTGGTGATCGCCAGGGTCGCCGTCGTGTCCCAGGGCAGGAAGACGCGATAGGCCAGGTCCGTCAGGATCTGCTTCTCGATCTTCTTGCCGCCGCTGAGCGTCTGGGCCACGCCGGCGCTGTCGCGATAGGTGCCCGTGGCGAAAGGCGCGGTGCGCTGATCGGTGTAGCCGTGGATGTAGTGGACCGAGACGCGCAGGTTATGCGGGCCCATGTTCCACTCGCCGTAGACATCACCCTTCCACTTGGGGATCGGCACGACGGTGGTCTGGTAGTTGAGCAGGCCCACGGCGTCGAAGGCCTTCTCGACCGTGATGCCCTCCACCACCGTGGAGCCGACCTTGTACTTCTGGATGTAGGTCGCGCTGCCGCCGATCCTGATGTCGCCGCCGGCCACGTCCTTGAAGCGGTAGTCGGCCGAGAAGTCGAAGCCGGCGTTCTTCACCGGGGCGCCGTTGACGTAGTTGGTTTTCAGGCGCGCGATGCTGGTGGTCGGGGTCGAGCAGGCGCCGTTGAAGGTGAAGCGCGCGACGAGGCCCGCATAGGCAGGGTCCGCGCAGTTGTTCGCGCCCGCCGCGCCGTTCGGATAGAGCGCGGCGACCATGCCCGCCACCGGCTCGGCAACGATCGGGTTTTTGAAGTCGAAGTAGAAGTAGTCGATGCTGGCCTTGAACTCGCCGGCGCTGAACAGCGTGCCGAAGTTGTAGGTCTTGGCTTTTTCCGGCTTCAGGTTCGGATTGCCGAAGATGTCGACGGCCCGGAACACGCCCAGGATGCCCTGCAGCGAGGTGATCGAGGTCGTGGTGGTCTGCGGATCCGGCGGCCCGCGGAAGGTCGAGCCGGCCGAGGCCCGGAACGCGACCCACTCGGTGGCCTGCCAGCGCAGCGAGGCCTTGGGATTGAAGGTCGAGCCGACCGCGCCGCCGTACTTCTCGTAGCGGGCCGCCAGCTGGGCCTGGAAGTCGTCGGTGATCGGCACCGACAGTTCGCCGAAGGCGGCCATCACGTCGCTCTGGTTATCGGCCTCGTTGCCGACGCCCAGGAACATGAAGGGGCCGTTGCGCGCCGAGCCCGTGCAGTTGGTCACCCCGAAGTCGGGCGTGTTCACGCACGGATTGATCGCGGCGTTGCTGATGTCGTTGTAGTCGGCCTTGAAGTAGCTGCGGCGATACTGGACGCCGGCGGCCCAGGCGATGTCGCCACCCGACAGCGTGATGTTGGTCTTGCCGTTCAGCACCGCCTCGCCGACGAACAGGCGCGAGGACTGCTTGGTCGACAGCTTCTTGTAGAACCAGTCGATCAGATCCTTGTTGTTGTTCGCCAGGGCCGAGTTGTAGGCCGGGTTGGCCACGCCGGTGATCACGTTGCTCGGGATCGCGCTGGCGAAGGGGTTGTAATACATGCACTGGCCGACGCCGGCCGTGCCCTGGATGCCCGGGGTGCTCGGGCTGCTGTCGCAGAGCGGACCGCCCAGCCCTTGCAGGGCCAGCGCGAACCGATTGACCAAAGTGTCGTAGCCGGTGCGGATGCCCACTTCCTGCGAGTAGGTCAGGGCCAGGTCCCAGCCGATGCCGTTCTCGAACTCGCCCGACAGGTCGGCCGAAACGCGGAAGGCGTCGAAGGCGCGCGCGCCGGTGGCGGGGCCGTAACCCGTCTTCGGATTGCCGCCGATGCCGAACGGCCGGTTAGCCGCGTTGATGAGCCCGAAGCCGAGGATCGAGCTGGGCGAAGTGGTGACCGCGCCGGTGGCCAGGTTGGTCAGCTGCACCGTCGGATTGGCCGCCATGAAGGCGATCAGGCCGGGATTCGTGGCCGGCACGATGTAGCGCCCCGCCACCGCCGAGGCTTCGGCCGTCGGCACCGCCAGGGCGGCGTAGGACGGCGAAGTGTTCCAGTCGGGCACGTCGGTGTGGGCGTACAGCAGTTCGGCGTGGAACTTGGTCTTGGCCGACAGATCGGCATTGGCCTCGACATAGGCCTGCACGGCGTTGGATCGCTCGACGAGGTTGTCGAACGGCGTGTAGTGCCACTGGCAGGTCGGTGTCAGGCCGCTGAAGCCGGCATAGCCGCCCAGTCCCGTGCAACCGGGGTCGCGCAGGCCGTTGGTCGTGCTGGCCAGGGGAATGAAGGTCGAGGGATTGCCGGCGGCCGACCAGCCGCCTTCGGGGTTGTCCAGATAGGGACGGTTGGCCCACGCGCGCTCGGCGACCGAGAGCTTGGAGCGGTGCTGCAAGCCGATGCTGGCCAGGACGTTGCCGTTCTCCCAGACCTTGCCGCCCGTGACGCTGAACCCGTAGTCGCCGTCCGACCCGTCGATGATCCGGTAGTCGGCGGCCGCTTCCAGCCCCTCGAAGTTCCGCTTGGTGATGAAGTTGACGACGCCGGCGATGGCGTCCGAGCCATATGTCGCCGCGGCGCCGTCCTTCAGCACTTCCAGGCGGCCGATGGCGGCGGCGGGGATGATGTTGGTGTCGACGATGCCCGCCCCGGCCGCGCCGAACGGGTTGATCGCCAGGCGGCGGCCGTTCAGCAGCACCAGGGTGCGCTGCGAGCCGAGGCCGCGCAGGTTAACCGAGCCCGAGCCTTCCGAGCCCTGGGCGCGGCTGTCGAACTGGTTGGTGTCGCCTAGCACGCCGTTCGAGACGGACAGGGCCTTCAGCAGCTCCACCGTCGACGGCGAGCCGCGCTTCTGCAGTTCCTCGGCCCCGATCACCTCGACCGGCAGGGCCGCGTCCTCGGGCGTGCCCTTGATGAAGGAGCCGGTGACGACGACCTCCTCGACCTCGACCGGAGCGTCGTTCCTCTGCTGCGCCTGGGCCTGGGCGTGGGCGACGCCCACGACGCCGCCCGAAAGGGCGACGGCCAGCGCGAGGCTTGATCCTCCGCGCAGGAAGCTTGTTCGTTTCATGGTTATTCCCTCCCTCGATTGTTCTTTGACTGGCCGTTCGTCTTTCCGCGGGGCCATTGGGCGTTCAGTGGGGTGGCGGTCTCTCCGGGCAGGCGCGCGCCGACATGCGGACGCGGGTACCGCCCGGCCGCACGGAGCGTTCGTTTTCGAAACTTGGTGATGCGCCTTCGAGAGCCGACAAGCTTGGTTCCCCCAGAGCCGGACGCTTGAAAAACCACGCATACTCCCTCGGCTTCGTAACCGAGGCTGATGCCGATCATTGAAGTCGAACATCTGTTTCGATGATGCGGTATGTTTTGCAGCGCCGTCAACCGCCGCAAGAATCTGGCGCTGTGACGTGCGTCATCGCGCCGCACTGCTGACAGGTATGGGACCGTAAGGGCTCAACGTCGCGTGCGTCGCAACATAAGCTTCGCTAAACCGTTGTTTGGGGGCTTCCCATCGGCGTCGGGATGCCTAAGTGGGAAAACAATGGTCGCCAGAACCACGCCCTTTAGGCGGAATAACTAACAACGCCCACAGGGCGGAATAACCGGGTTTGAATTTCATGCGTCTCGCCAAGACCGGCGCCTCCTGGCGTCCAGGCCGGCCTTCTGGCTCGTCTTATGCGTTGCTCGGCGCCGTCGTGCTCGCCAGCGCGGGACTGTCGGCGTGCACCACGCCCGCGCGCCAGGTCGATGTGAAGCTGCCGAACGCCTATGAGGCGCCGGCGGGCCGCGCCCTGCCCTCGCAGGCGCTGGACCAGTGGTGGACCAGCTTCAACGACCCGGTCTTGAACAATCTGGTCGAGACCGCCCTGGCCCAGAGCCCCGATGCCCGCCTGGCCGCCGCCCGCCTGGAAGAGGCCCGCGCCGTGCGCCAGGGCCTGGTCCGCCAGATCTACATTCCGCAGACCCCGCTGGTCGGCTCGGCCAAGCGCACCGACACCCACATCATCGACCAGAGCGGCACGGGCGGCTTCACCCAGGGCGGTGTCAGCAAGACCTACTCCGCCAATTTCGACGTCTCGTGGGAGCTGGACCTGATCGGCCGTCGCGGGGCCGCCCGCCGGGTGGTCGACAACGACCTGGCCGCCGCCCGCTTCGCCTATGAGGGCGCCCGCGCGGCCTTGGCGGCCAACGTCGCCCAGTCCTACTTCGAAGCGCGTGGCCTGGCCGTGCAGCTGGACGACGCCCGCGAGAACGCCCGCATCGGCAAGTCGCTCTACGAGGTCGCCGCCGAGAAGGGCCGTCGCGGCCTGACCGCCACCTCCGAGGGCGACCGCACCGCCGCCGACCTCGCCCAGGCCCAAGCCCAGGTCGCCGCCCTGGAAGCCGAGCTGCAGGCCTCGCGCCGCAGCCTGCTGATCCTGGTCGGCAAGGGCGTCGATCCGCTGGCCAGCCTGCCGGTCGAGCCGGTCCTGGCCCGCGCGCCGGCCGTTCCCGCCGCCGCGCCCGCTGACCTCCTAGCTCGCCGCCCCGACGTGCGCGAAGCCGCCGCCCGCCTGGCCTCGGCCTCGGGCAATCTGAACATCAGCGAGCTGGCCCTGTTCCCGACCCTGACCATCACGCCGGGCGTGGGCATCTCGAAGTCGATCTCCCCCAGCTTCCTGGCGGCCGGCTCGACGGCCTCGACCACCAGCTCGGCCTGGACCTTGGGCGCGAACCTGTCGGTCCCGGTGCTGAACATTCCCAAGCTGATGTCGGACATCAAGGCCGAGGGCGCCCGCGTCGAGCAGGCCGCCATCACCTACGAGCAGACCGTCCAGAAGGCCTTCGGCGAGACCGAGAGCGCCCTCGTGCAGCAAGACGCCGACGAGCGCCGCGTCACCCTGCTGGCCGCCGGCGAACGCCGCGCCGCGGTGGCCTACGAGGCCAGTCGCAAGGGCTATGCCGCCGGCCTCACCGACCTGACCACGGCCCTGCAGGCCGAGCAGTCCTGGCGCGGGGCCCGCACGGCCCTGACCGGGGCCCAGACCCAGGCGCTGCAACGCGCCGTCCAGACCTACAAGGCCCTCGGCGGCGGCTGGTCGCCGCAGGCCGTTCCCTCCAAAGCCTCCGCGCAATGAGACCCGCTCCGATGACGACCCGTTCCCTGATCGCCACCGCCCTGGTCTGCAGCGCCGTTGGGCTGACCGCCTGCGGAAGCAAGAAGACCGAAGACAAGAAGCCCGCCGCCAGCGCCGCCGCCCAGGCCCGCACGGTCAGCGTCGGCAGCATCGAGACCCGTCCGCTCGGCGGCGGGGTCGAGGCCTCCGGCCTGCTGGTCTCCCGCGAAGAAGCCGCCGTCGGCTCGGAGCTGACCGGCTACCGCGTCGCGCGCCTCTATGCCGACGAAGGCGACTGGGTCCGCGCCGGCCAGCCGCTGGTCCAGTTGGACGACACCCTGCTGCGCGCCCAGATCGAGCAGCAGGCGGCCGTCACCGCCCAGTCGCAGGCCGAGGCCGCGCGCGTCTCCGGCCTCGACGGCCAGGGCGTGCTCAGCCAGGAGCAGATCGAGACCCGCCGCTACCAGGCGAAAGCTCAAGAAGCGGCGTTGAAGGAACTGCGCACCCGCGCCTCGCGCATGACCATCACCGCCCCGGTCGGCGGCCGCGTGCTTCAGCGCGGCGTACAGCCCGGCCAGATCGCCGGTGGCGGCACGACTCCCTGGTTCACCATCGCCCGTGACGGCCTGGTCGAGCTGGACGCCGAGGTCAACGAAGCCGACCTGGGCGGCATCCGCGCCGGCCAGTCGGTGAACGTCTCCCTGCCCGCCGGCCAATCCCTCTCGGGCGTCGTGCGCCTGGTCAGCCCGCGCGTCGATAGCTCGAGCCGCCTGGGCAAGGTGCGTATCCGCCTGCCCGTGCGTCCGGATTTGCGTCCCGGCGGCTTCGGCCGCGCCAATTTCGGCGCCTCGGGCGCGGCGGTCACCGCCATTCCGGAATCGGCCATCCGCTATGAGGCCGACGGCCTGTTCATCATGACCGTCGACAGCAACAACCGCGCCCACCAGACCGCCGTGAAGATCGGCCAGAAGGGCGGCGGCTGGGCTCAGCTGGTTCAGGGCCCGCCCGCCGGCACGCGCATCGTCCTGGGCGGCGCGTCCTTCGTCACCGACGGCGACGTGGTGCGCCCGGCGCCGGCCCAACAGGCCGCCCGCTGATGGCTAGCGAACAGAAACCCGGCGAACACGAGGCCGAGAAGTCCGGCGAGCTGAAGATCTCCGCCTGGGCGATCCGCAACCCCATCCCGGTGGCGGTGCTGTTCATCGCCCTGATGATCGCCGGCATCGGCTGCTATCTCGGCCTGCCGATCAAGCAGTTCCCGAACGTCGAGTTCCCCGCCGTGACCGTGACGGTCACCCAGAGCGGGGCCGCGCCCGGCGAGATGGAGACCCAGGTCACCCGCCCCGTCGAGGACGCGGTGGCCAGCATCTCCAACGTCAAGACCATCCGGTCTTCGGTGGTCCAGGGCGCCTCGACCACGACGATCGAGTTCAATCTCGGCGAGGACCTGCAGAAGGTCACCGACGAGGTCCGCTCCAAGATCGACCAGACCCGCGCCGTCCTGCCCAAGGAGGTGGACGAGCCGATCGTCCAGCGGCTGGAGATCACCAGCGCGCCGATCATCACCTACGCCGTCTCGGCCCCGAACATGAGCGCGACCGAGCTGTCGTGGTTCATCGACGACACCGTCACCCGCGCCCTGCAGGGCGAGAAGGGCGTAGCCCAGGTGGCGCGCGTCGGCGGGGTGGATCGCGAGATCAACGTCATCATCGACCCCGACCGCCTGGCCTCGTTCGGCGTGACGGCCCCGCAGCTGAACCAGGCCCTGGCCGGCTTCAGCGTCGACGCCCCTGGCGGCCGCGCCAATATCGGAGGCCGCGAGCAGACCCTGCGCGTGCTGGGCGCGGCCACCACGGTCGAACAGCTGCGCGAGCTGACCATCCCGATCGCCGGCGGCCGCTATGTGAAGCTGACCGACGTCGCTCAGGTCGGCCAGGGCGCCGAGGAGCAGCGTGGCTTCGCCCGTCTCGACGGCAAGCCGGTCGTCGCCTTCCAGGTGATGAAGACCCGCGACAGCAGCGACGTCGCCGTCGAGGACAACGTCAAGAAGGCCATCGACAACCTCGCCGCCAAGCAGGCCGGCGTGTCGTTCGTGAAGATCTTCTCGACTGTCGACGAGACCCGCGCCAGCTTCGCTGCCACCGAGCACACCCTGCTGGAAGGCATGCTGCTGGCCTCGCTGGTGGTGTTCCTGTTCCTGCGCGAGTGGCGGGCCACCCTGATCACCGCCATCGCCATGCCGGTGTCGCTGGTGCCGACCTTCGCCTTCATGGCGATGATGGGCTTCTCGCTAAACGTCGTGACCCTGCTGGCCCTGACCCTGGTCATCGGCATCCTGGTCGACGACGCCGTGGTCGAGATCGAGAACATCGAGAAGCGCGTCGCCCGAGGCCAGAGGCCCTACCAGGCCGCCATCGAGGGCGCCGACGCCATCGGTCTCGCGGTCGTGGCCACCACCTTCACCATCGTCGCGGTGTTCGTGCCGGTGTCCTACATGCCCGGCACGCCCGGCCAGTTCTTCAAGGAATTCGGCCTGACCGTCGCGGTGGCCGTGCTGTTCTCGCTGGTGGTCGCCCGCCTGCTGACCCCGCTGCTGGCCGCCTATTTCCTCAAGCCCGCCAAGGATCCGCATCCGCGCCGGGAGTTCCGAGGCTTCTATCGCCGTGTCCTGGACTGGTCGCTGGACCACCGGATCCTGGCCTGCATCATCGGCGGCCTGATCTTCGTCGGCTCGATCATGCTGGCCGGCTTCCTGCCCACGGCGTTCCAGCCGGCGGCCAACAACAACTACTACTATCTGAAGGTCCAGGGCCCGCCCGGCGCGACCGTGGCCGACATGGAGCGCACCGTTCAGTCGGTGACCACCCTGTTCCGCAAGCGCTCGGAAGTGGCCCACGTCTTCGCCCAGGTCGGCTCCAACATCGGCAGCGGCTGGGGCGGCCAGAGCGGGACCGACATCCGCGACGCCACCATCACCATCGTCCTGAACGGCGAGCGCGATCAGACCGTCACGGAGATCAAGCAGGACGTCCGCGACAGCCTGCACGGCATCCCCGACGCCCGCGTGAACCTGCTGGGCGACTGGGGCACGTCCGAGGTCCAGACCATCCTGATCGCCGAGGACGGCCCACTGCTGGAACGCACGGCGGCCCAGATCGAGAAGGAGATGCAGAAGCTCTCCACCGTGGCCGACCCGCGTCCGTCCTCGCCGCCCAGCGGTCCGGAAATCCTGATCCGGCCCAAGGCCGACGAGGCCGCCCGTCTCGGCGTCAACTCGGCCGACATCGCCGCCATCGCCCGCGTGGCCACGGTCGGCGACATCGACGCCAACGTCGCCAAGATGACCCAGGGCGAGCGCCGGATCCCGATCCGCGTGCGCCTGCCGGCCGACAGCCGTCGCGACCTCGAGACCCTGGGCGCTCTGCGCGTTCCGACCGCCAACGGCGGCTCGACCCGGCTCGACACCGTGGCGGACCTGTCGTTCCAGGCCGGCCCGGCCAAGATCGACCGCTTCGCCCGTAAGCGGCAGGTGACGATCGAGGCCGACCTCAACAACGGCGCGCAACTCGGCCAAGCCATGACGGACGTCGGCAACCTGCCGACCATGAAGAAGCTGCCCGAGGGCGTCGGTCCGGCCTCGGCCGGCGACCAGGAGGCCTTCGTCGAGCTCTTCACCGGCTTCGCCATCGCCCTGCTGTCGGCGGTGGGCCTGGTGTTCGGCGTGCTGATCCTGCTGTTCCGCAGCTTCTTCAAGCCGGTCACCATCCTGTCGGCCCTGCCCCTGGCCATCGGCGGCGCGTTCCTCGCCCTGCTGGTCACCGGCCAGTCGCTGTCGATGCCGTCTCTGATCGGCTTCCTGATGCTGATGGGCCTGGCGGCCAAGAACTCGATCCTGCTGGTCGAGTATGCCATCGAGCAGGAGCGCGCCGGAATGAGCCAGCGGGACGCGATCGTCGACGCCTGTCACGAGCGGGCGCGTCCCATCGTCATGACCACCCTGGCCATGATGGCGGGCATGCTGCCGACGGCCCTGGGCATCGGCACCGGTTCGGAGTTCCGTCAGCCCATGGCCGTGGCCGTGATCGGCGGCCTGATCACCTCGACCGTGCTGTCGCTGGTGCTGGTGCCGGTGGTCTATGAGATCGTCGACGACTTCGAGCGCTGGCTGGCCCCGAAGCTGGCCCGCATGACCACCCCGCGCGAGGCGTCGGAAGGCGGCCGCGCGGTTCCCGTGGACCGTCTGTGACGATCCGGATTCGGCCGTTTCGCCCCGGTGACGAGGATCTCGTCGTCGGGGTGATCCTGCCGATCCAGCGCGAGGAGTTCGGCTTCTCGATCACCGCCGAGGACCAGCCGGACCTGGCGGACATCCCAAACTGGTACCAAGCAGGCGCCGGCCAGTTCTGGCTGGCCGAGCTGGACGGCGAGACCGTCGGCACGATCGCGCTGAAGGATATCGGCGACGGGGCCGTGGCCCTGCGCAAGATGTTCGTGAAGCCGGTGGCGCGCGGTGTGGTGGGCGCGGCCCAGGCCTTGCTGGACACCGCCCTGGTCCACGCCCGTGAGCGCGGCGTGCAGGCGGTCTGGCTGGGCACGACGGACCGGTTCCGGGCCGCGCACCGGTTCTACGAGAGGAACGGGTTCGAGGTCGTCGAGGCGGGCGACTTGCCGGAGGCGTTCCCGCGCATGGCGGTGGATACGCGGTTCTATCGGCTTGGGCTGGCGAAATCGTCTCCTCCCCCTTTGGGGGAGGTGGCCCAGAGGGCCGGAGGGGGCAGCTCGGCCTAAGCCGCATTAGCCCCCTCAGTCACTCCGTGACAGCTCCCCCAAGAGGGGGAGCAGATTTCAGATCAATCCACCTTCGGCGCGTAGCTCAGCCGGCACACCGTCCAGCCGTCCTCCCGCGCCACCTCGAACCGGCCACTCAGCTGCTGGGCCATGGCGCGGACGATGCGCAGGCCCAGGCTCTTGGACTTGGCCGGATCGAAGTCGGCCGGCGGCCCCGCGCCATCGTCGCGGACGGTCAGGACGTGAGTCTCGCCCGACTGCTCCAGATGCACCCGCACGCTGCCCGAACCCGCCTCGCCAAAGCCGTGCTCGAGGGCGTTGTTGAAGCTCTCCAGCATCACCAGGGTCACCGGCGTGGCCTGGTCAGCGTGCAGGGGCAGCTCGCCGCCTTCCAGCGTCAGGACCACCCGCGCGCCGGCCACCGCCACCGCGTCGGTCAGGATCGCTTCAGCGAAGACGCGGAAGGGCACGGGCTCGCCGGCGCGATTGTGCAGCTCGCGCTGGATCTTGGCGATCACCTCGATACGGTCGCCAGCCTGGACCAGGGCGTGGCGGGCGTCGGCGTCGACGATCCCCTGCCCCTGTAGCCGCAGCAGCGCCCCCGCGACCTGCAGGTTGTTGCTCACCCGGTGATGCAGTTCACGGTACAGCAGGTCGCGGCTCTCGGCGAGGTCGCGATAGCGCCCGCGCTCCCCCTCCAGCTGGTCCAGCGCCTTGCGCATACCGTCGATGAAGAAGATGTCGACTGCGACCACGAAGGCGTAGAAGGCCAGGGCGACCAGCACCGAGAAATCGAAGCTGAAGCCCATGAACGGCGGGATGAAGAAGTACCAGGCCGCGACACCGCTCAGGACCGCGCACAGCACGCCCGGTCCGAGGCCGCCCAGATAGACGGCGACCACGATGGCCGGAAAGAAGGTCACATAGGGAAAGCCCGGCGGAAATACCGCGCCCAGGGCGAAGCGCAGCAGCACCGCCGCCACGGTCAGGGCGATCGCCAGGCCGTAGCGGGCCGCGAAGCTGCCCCGGATCTTCCTCCGCAAGTCCAAATCCCAGCCTCCCCGCCGTCCTCCGGTGCTGGACCCTTTCCGGGTATCGCGTCAAGCGGACACCCGACATAGGGCTTCGTCTTCGGATCGCCGCCTCCACGTTACACATCCTTATGTTGCGACCGGCGCGGTCGCACGCCATCGTCGCCTACCGATCAAGGGGACCCTTTCCATGAAGCTATCGATCCTGTCGCTGGCGGGCCTGCTGCTGGCCGGTCCGGCCATGGCCGCCGGCGCCAGCTGCCCGGCCGACTACGCCAAGCAGGCCCGCGCCCTCGTCGAGGACCAGGTCAAGGCCGGCCGCTTCACCGGCTCGGTGCTGGTCGCCAAGGACGGCGTCGTGCTGCTGCGCGAGGGCTTCGGCCAGGCCAACCGCGAGTGGGACATCCCCAACGCCCCCGAGACCAAGTTCCGCCTCGGCTCGATCACCAAGCAGTTTACCGCCGTCTCGATCCTGCAACTGGCCGAGGCCGGTAAGTTGTCGATCGACGACCCGATCTCGAAGTATTACGCCGACGCGCCGGCGGCCTGGTCGAAGATCACCATCAAGCACCTGCTGAGCCACACCTCGGGCATCCCCAGCTACACCGCCATTCCCGGCTTCTTCGAGAAGGGCGGGTCCAAGGTTCCGCTGAAGCCCGAGGAGATCGTCAAGCTCACCCAGGACAAGCCGCTGGAGTTCGAGCCGGGCAGCAAGTTCGCCTACGACAACACCGGCTACATCCTGCTGGGCTATGTCATCGAGAAGGTGTCGGGCCAGACCTATGCCGACTACGTCGCCCAGAAGATCTTCCAGCCCCTGGGCATGAAGGACTCCGGCTACGACGTCAGCGCCAAGGTCCTGGCCAAGCGCGCCTCGGGCTATCAGCCTGAAAAGGGCGGCGGCTGGCGCAACGCCGACTATCTGGACATGACCCTGCCCTACGCGGCCGGCTCGCTCTATTCGACGGTCGACGACCTGCTGACCTGGGAACGCGCCCTGAGCGACGGCAGGATCCTGACCGAGGCCTCGCGAAAGGCCGCCTGGACCGAGAACCTGAACCACTACGGCTTCGGCTGGGTGATCGACGCCCAGGACGGCCACCCGCGCATCTGGCACAACGGCGGCATCAACGGCTTCAGCACGGCCAAGGCCCGCTATCCCAGCGACGGCCTGGTCGTGATGGCCCTGTCGAACTTCCAGGCCTCGCCGACCACGCCGCTGGTCAACAACCTGGCCGGCCTGTGCTTCGGGACCTACCAGGCGCCCAAGGCGGTCGCCCTGTCGGCCTCGACGCTGGACCGCTATGTCGGCTCCTACGCCCTGGCGCCGACCTTCATCCTCAAGGTCTATCGCGAAGGCGACAAGCTGATCACCCAGGCCACCGGCCAGGGCCCGATCCCCATCGTCGCCACGGCCCCGGGCGAATTCTACGCCGTCGGTCCGGACGCCAAGCTCAGCTTCGAACAGACGGGGGATGCGCCGGCCACGGCCCTGACCCTGCACCAGGGCGGCCGCGACATGAAGGCGCCGAGGGTGGCGGACAAACCGTAGGCTCGCGGAAGGCCGAGCGCACGACGGCGCCCTTCCGCCGGCTTGGAACCGGCGGGCTTGGGGAGGCGGCGGAGCGTCCGGGCAGGGCCCGGATAAGAGGGTAGAGGAACACCGTTTCGGCCGAGGCCGGAGCGCTCCGCGCGACCGTTGATCAAGAGCCCTCGGCGCGCGGGGTCTTAACCCGCTTCCGAAAGAGGCCCCAGGCGGGCGGAGGAAGATGCGTTCCCTCCGGACCGCGCGGGCGATTTCAGCCCGCGCCTGCCACGCCGATCCCCTTCGCCGCCCGGATTTCGTCCCGATGTTTCAGGGAGCCCGTCCGGATCCGTCGCGAAGGCGGCCACAAGGCCAAGACCAGCGCTTCCCGCTCGATCACCCCCGCCGCGCATTCGGTCGCCAGCTGAACGCCCTCCCCCGCGACGGGGCGAGGAGAAGTATGGGGGCGGTTTTGGGGGTGATGCGTCGATTTCGGATGGGCTCGTGGGTGGCGGGGGCAAGATGCTGATCTTGCTGGAGTTCAGCGCGCTTACGCTCGTGCGGAGACGTGGGAGGTCGGCTTACGACCCGTTACGGACGTTCCCGAACAACTCCCTCCCCCTCGTGGGGAGGGTGGCCCGCGTAGCGGGTCGGGTGGGGATCGGCGCGGG
>NZ_JBWKOC010000002.1:883576-1009651 GCF_059415885.1 Caulobacter sp. GW821-FHT09H08 | reverse complement strand
AGCCACCGTTGTTCACGTCGCCCAGCACCGGACCCACATTGTCCACGCCCTTGGTGAAGGTCGGAGCGTCCGGAGCCTTGGTGTCAACCGTGGTCGTGCCGTTGGCGCCGCCGCCGGTGTTGCCCTTCAGGTCCTCGTAAGCCGTGCCGAGGGTGACCTTGCCGGTCGTCTCGGTGGCCGCCGTGGCCGTGTAGGTCACGGTGTAGGTGTTGTCGTCGACCTTGGTAAAGCCCGACAGCGTGCCGCCCTCGGCCGTCAGGTCGGCGTCGGTCAGGTTCTGGACGTCTTCCGAGGTCTGGATCGTCACCGTGGCGGTGGCCCCAGCCACGTTCAGCGGCGTCTTGTCGAAGGTCACCGTGGCCGTCGGAGCCTTGGTGTCGACAACCGTCGTGCCCTCGGCGCCCGAGCCGCTGTTGCCCTTCAGGTCTTCATAGCCCGTGCCGAGCGTGACCTTGCCGGTCGTCTCGGTGTTGCCCGAGGCCGTGAAGGTCGCCGTGTACTTGCTGTCGCTGACCTTGGTCAGGGTCGACAGCGTGCCGCCCACGACCGTCAGATCGGCGTTGGTCAGGTTCTGGACATCTTCCGAAGCCTGGATCGTCACCGTGGCCGTCGCGCCAGCGACGTTCAGCGGCGTCTTGTCGAAGGTGACGGTGGCGGTCGGCGCCTTGGTGTCGACCACGGTCGTGCCTTCGGCGCCCGAGCCGCTGTTGCCCTTCAGGTCTTCGTAGCCCGTGCCGAGCGTGACCTTGCCAGTCGTCTCGGTGTTGCCCGAAGCGGTGAAGGTGGCGGTGTACTTGCTGTCGCTGACCTTGGTCAGGGTCGACAGGGTGCCGCCGACGACGGTCAGATCGGCGTTGGTCAGGTTCTGGACGTCTTCCGAGGTCTGGATCGTCACCGTGGCGGTGGCGCCGGCGACGTTCAGCGGCGTCTTGTCGAAGGTCACCGTCGCCGTCGGGGCCTTGGTGTCGACAACCGTCGTACCGCTCGCGCCCGTACCGCTAAGACCGGCCAGGTCTTCATAAGCCGTGCCGAGCGAGACCTTGCCGGTCGTTTCGGTGTTATTCGAGGCCGTGAAGGTGACCGTGTAGGTGTTGTCGTCGACCTTGTTGAAGTTCGTCAGCGTGCCGCCTTCAGCCGTCAGGTCGGCCAGGGTCAGGTTCACGACGTCTTCCGACGTTTGGATCGTAACGGTCGCGGTCTTGTTCGTGCCGTTCAGGACCGTCTTGTCGAAGGTCACGGTCGCCGTCGGAGCGGTCGTGTCCACGTTCACGACGTAGGAGGACGATTCCGAGCCGGTGTTGCCAGCGTCGTCGGTCGCCTTCGCGGTGAAGGTATGCGCACCTTCGTTCAGGCCGCTGCCGGGCGTGAACGACCAGTTGCCGCCGTTGCTCGCCGTCGTCGTGCCGATCGACTTACCGCCGTCATAGATCGTGACGGTGGCGCCCTTCTCGGCCGTGCCCCACAGAGTCGGCGTGGTGTCGTTGCTGTGGCCGTTGGTGGCGACGTCGCCCTTGTTGGGGTTCTCGTTGTCGACCGCCTTGGTGATCACCGGGGCGACCGGAGCCTTGGTGTCGATCGAGACGGTATCCGAGGCGCTGGAACCGTTATTGCCCTTCAGGTCCTGATAGCTCTTGTTGGCCAGCGTGACCTTGCCGGTGGTCTCGGTGTTGTTCGAGGCGGTGAACAGGACCGTGTAGGTGTTGGCGTCGACCTTGGTGAAGGCCGACAGATCGCCGCCATCGGCGTCCAGGTCGCCAAGGGTCAGGTCCTGGACGTCTTCCGAGGTCTGGATGGTGACGGTCGAGGTCTTGCTCGCCACGTTCAGGCTGGAGGCGGCGAACGTCACGGTCGCCGTCGGGGCCTTCATGTCGGCGGTCAGGGTCGGACCGTTGGCCGACTTGCCCAGGTTACCGGCCAGGTCGGTATAGCTGTCGGCCTTCAGCGACATGGTCGCCGAGCCTTCGTAGCCGCTGTTGGCCGTGAAGGTCGCCGTATACACGCTGCCCGAGCCGCTCAGGTTGCTGAGCGTGCCGCCGACGACGTTGAAGTCGCTCAGGGACAGACCGTCGACCGATTCCGAGAAGGTGATCGTCAGGGTGGTGTCGACGTCGGCAAGGTTCAGGATGCCGTCGGAGTCGCCGACCTTGAGCGTCGCCGTCGGGGCCGTGGTGTCGACCTTCACGTCGTAGGTCGACGACTTGCTGCTGACATTGCCCGCAGTGTCGGTGGCCGTGACCTGGAAGCCGTACGAAGCCTCGCCGAGCGTGCCCGTCGTGAACGACCACTTGCCCGAGTTGTCGGCCGTGGTCGTACCTAGCGAAGTCGAGCCGTTATAGATCGTGACGGTCGAGCCCTTCTCGGCCGAGCCGCTGAGGGTCGGGGTGGTGTCGTTGGTCGAGCCGCCGTCGGCCACGTTGGTCGTGACCGGCGGGACGTTGTCGGCGACGCCGGTGATCGACGGTGTGTTCGGCGTGTCGGTGTCGATGCTGATGCTGTTGTTCGTACCGACGCCCGTGTTGCCCACGCTGTCCTGGTAGTTCGTGCCGAGCGTGATCTTGCCCGTGCCTTCGGTGTTGCCGTCGGCCGTGAATTTCACGGTGTAGGTGTTGGCGTCGACCTTGGTGAAGTTCGACAGCGTGCCGTTCGTCGCCGACACGTCGGAGCTCGTCAGGTTCACGACGTCTTCCGACGTCTGGATCGTGACGATCGTGCTGTTGCCGGCGACGTTCAGAGAGGTCTTGTCGAACGAGATGGTCGCCGTCGGGGCCTTGGTGTCGACGACGATGGTGTCATTGGCGCCGACGCCGGTGTTGCCCTTCAGATCCTCGTAGCCCGTGCCCAGCGTGACCTTGCCGGTCGTCTCGGTGTTGGGCGAGGCGGTGAACTTCACGGTATAGGTGTTGGCGTCGACCTTGGTGAAGTTCGACAGCGTGCCGCCCTCCGCCGTCAGGTCGGCGTCGGTGAGGTTCTGGACGTCTTCAGACGTCTGGATGGTCACCGTCGAGTTGTTGTCGCCGAGGTCGGCCACGCCCTGGTTGAAGGTCACCGTGGCGGTCGGAGCCTTGGTGTCGACGACCGTCGTGCCGTTGGAGCCCGTACCGGTGTTGCCGGCCAGGTCCTGATAGCCCGTGCCGAGGGTGACCTTGCCGGTCGTCTCGGTGGCGGTCGAGGCCGTGAAGGTGGCGGTGTATTTGCTGTCGCTGACCTTGGTCAGGGTCGACAGGGTGCCGCCCACGACGGTCAGGTCGTTATTGTCGAGGTTCTTGACGTCTTCCGAGGCCTGGATGGTCACCGTGGCGGTGTCGCCGGCCTTGTTCAGCAGGGCCTTGTCGAAGGTGACGGTGGCGGTCGGAGCCTTGGTGTCGACGACGGTCGTGCCTTCGGCGCCCGTACCAGTGTTGCCCTTCAGGTCTTCATAGGCCGTGCCGAGCGTGACCTTGGCGGTCGTTTCGGTGTTGCCCGAAGCGGTGAAGGTGGCGGTGTACTTGCTGTCGCTGACCTTGGTCAGGGTCGACAGCGTGCCGCCCGTAGCGGTCAGGTCGGCGGACGTGAGGTTCTTGACGTCTTCCGAGGTCTGGATCGTCACCGTGGCGGTGGCGCCGGCGACGTTCAGCGGCGTCTTGTCGAAGGTGACGGTGGCAGTCGGAGCCTTGGTGTCGACGACGGTCGTGCCTTCGGCGCCCGCGCCGGCGTTGCCCTTCAGATCCTCGTAGCCCGTGCCGAGGGTGACCTTGGCGGTCGTCTCGGTGTTGCCCGAGGCGGTGAAGGTCGCCGTGTACTTGCTGTCGCTGACCTTGGTCAGGGTCGACAGCGTGCCGCCGACAACGGTCAGGTCGCTGTTGTCGAGGTTCTGGACGTCTTCCGAGGTCTGGATCGTCACCGTGGCGGTGGCGCCAGCCACGTTCAGCGGCGTCTTGTCGAAGGTCACCGTGGCGGTCGGAGCCTTGGTGTCGACAACCGTCGTGCCCTCGGCGCCCGAGCCGCTGTTGCCCTTCAGGTCTTCATAGCCCGTGCCGAGCGTGACCTTGGCGGTCGTTTCGGTGTTGCCCGAAGCGGTGAAGGTCGCCGTGTACTTGCTGTCGCTGACCTTGGTCAGGGTCGAGAGCGTGCCGCCGACGACGGTCAGGTCGCTGTTGTCGAGGTTTTGGACGTCTTCCGAGGCCTGGATCGTCACCGTGGCGGTGGCCCCAGCCACGTTCAGCGGCGTCTTGTCGAAGGTGACGGTGGCGGTCGGACCCTTGGTGTCGACGGCGACGGTGTTGTTGTTGCCTGTGCCGGTGTTGCCGGCCAGGTCTTCATAGCCCGTGCCCAGCGTGACCTTGCCGGTCGTCTCGGTGGCGGCCGAAGCGGTGAAGGTGGCGGTGTACTTGCTGTCGCTGACCTTGGTCAGGGTCGACAGGGTGCCGCCCACGACGGTCAGGTCGGCGTCGTCGAGGTTCTTGACGTCTTCCGAGGTTTCGATGGTCACCGTGGCGGTGTCGCCGGCGATGTTCAGCGAGCTCTTGTCGAAGGTGATCGTGGCGGTCGGAGCCTTGGTGTCGACGGCGGTCGCGCCTTCGGCGCCCGCGCCGGTATTGCCCTTCAGGTCTTCATAGGCCGTGCCGATGGTGACCTTGCCCAGCGTTTCGGTATTGCCCGAGGCGGTGAAGGTGGCGGTGTACTTGCTGTCGCTGACCTTGGTCAGGGTCGAGAGCGTGCCGCCGACGACGGTCAGGTCGGCGTCCGTCAGGTTCTGGACGTCTTCCGTGGTCTCGATCGTCACGGTGGCGGTGGCGCCGGCGACGTTGAGCAGGGGCTTGTCGAACGTGATGGTGGCGAAGGGGCCCACGGTGTCGACGACGACCGTGCCTTCGATGCCCGTACCGGTGTTGCCTTTCAGGTCCTCATAGCCCGTGCCGAGGGTGACCTTGCCGGTCGTCTCGGTGGCCGCCGAAGCGGTGAAGGTGGCGGTGTACTTGCTGTCGCTGACCTTGGTCAGGCCCGACAGGGCGCCGCCGACGACCGTCAGGTCGGCGTCGGTCAGGTTCTGGACGTCTTCTGAGGTCTGGATGGTCACCGTGGCGGTGTCGCCAGCGACGTTCAGGACCGTCTTGTCGAAGGTGATGGTGGCGGTCGGAGCCTTGGTGTCGACGACGGTCGTGCCTTCCGCGCCCGCGCCGGTGTTGCCCTTCAGGTCTTCATAGCCCGTGCCGAGGGTGACCTTGCCGGTCGTCTCGGTGTCGCCCGAAGCCGTGAAGGTGGCGGTGTACTTGCTGTCGCTGACCTTGGTCAGGGTCGACAGCGTGCCGCCCACGACCGTCAGGTCGCCGTTGTCGAGGTTCTGGACGTCTTCCGAGGTCTGGATCGTCACCGTGGCGGTGGCGCCGGCCACGTTCAGCGGCGTCTTGTCGAAGGTCACCGTGGCAGTCGGAGCCTTGGTGTCGACGACAGTCGTGCCTTCGGCGGCCGTGCCGGTGTTGCCCTTCAGATCCTCATAGGCCGTACCGAGCGAGACCTTGGCGGTCGTCTCAGTGTCGCCCGAAGCGGTGAAGGTGGCGGTGTACTTGCTGTCGCTGACCTTGGTCAGGGTCGAGAGCGTGCCGCCGACGACGGTCAGGTCGGCGTCGGTCAGGTTCTGGACGTCTTCCGAGGTCTGGATCGTCACCGTGGCGGTGGCGCCAGCCACGTTCAGCGGCGTCTTGTCGAAGGTGACCGTGGCGGTCGGAGCCTTCGTGTCGACGACGGTCGTACCTTCGGCGCCCGAGCCGGTGTTGCCCTTCAGGTCTTCATAGCCCGTGCCGAGCGTGACCTTGGCGGTCGTCTCGGTGTCGCCCGAGGCTGTGAAGGTCGCCGTGTACTTGCTGTCGCTGACCTTGGTCAGGGTCGACAGCGTGCCGCCGACGACGGTCAGGTCGGCGTCGGTCAGGTTCTGGACGTCTTCCGAGGTCTGGATCGTCACCGTGGCGGTGGCGCCAGCCACGTTCAGCGGCGTCTTGTCGAAGGTGACCGTGGCGGTCGGAGCCTTCGTGTCGACGACGGTCGTACCTTCGGCAGCCGTGCCGGTGTTGCCCTTCAGATCCTCATAGGCCGTGCCGAGCGAGACCTTGGCGGTCGTCTCGGTGTTGCCCGAGGCCGTGAAGGTGGCGGTGTACTTGCTGTCGCTGACCTTGGTCAGGGTCGAAAGCGTACCGCCCACGACGGTCAGGTCGGCGTCGGTCAGGTTCTTGACGTCTTCCGAGGTCTGGATCGTCACCGTGGCGGTGGCGCCAGCCACGTTCAGGGGCGTCTTGTCGAAGGTGACCGTGGCGGTCGGCGACTTGGTGTCGACGACGGTCGTGCCTTCGGCAGCCGTGCCGGTGTTGCCCTTCAGATCCTCATAGGCCGTGCCGAGCGAGACCTTGGCGGTCGTCTCGGTGTTGCCCGAAGCGGTGAAGGTGGCGGTGTACTTGCTGTCGCTGACCTTGGTCAGGGTCGACAGCGTGCCGCCCACGACGGTCAGGTCGGCGTCGGTCAGGTTCTTGACGTCTTCCGAGGTCTGGATCGTCACCGTGGCGGTGGCGCCTGCCTGGGTCAGCGGGGTCTTGTCGAAGGTGACCGTGGCGGTCGGGGACTTGGTGTCGACGACGGTCGTGCCGTTGGCGGTCGTACCGGTGTTGCCCTTCAGGTCTTCATAGCCTGTGCCCAGCGTGACCTTGCCGGTCGTTTCGGTGTCGCCCGAAGCGGTGAAGGTGGCGGTGTACTTGCTGTCGCTGACCTTGGTCAGGGTCGAGAGCGTGCCGCCGACGACGGTCAGGTCGCCGTTGTCGAGGTTCTTGACGTCTTCCGAGGTCTGGATCGTCACCGTGGCGGTGGCGCCGGCCTGGGTCAGCGGGGTCTTGTCGAAGGTCACCGTGGCGGTCGGGGCCTTGGTGTCGACCGTCAGCGTGCCGTTGGCGGCCGTACCGGCGTTGCCGGCCACATCCTCGTAAGCCGTGCCGAGCGAGACCTTGCCGGTCGTCTCGGCGCCGGCCGTGGCGGTGAAGGTGGCGGTGTACTTGCTGTCGCTGACCTTGGTCAGGGCCGACAGCGTGCCGCCCTCGACGGTCAGGTCGGCGTCGGTCAGGTTCTTGACGTCTTCCGAGGTCTGGATCGTCACCGTGGCGGTGTTGCTGGTCGCCGTCAGCGTCGACTTGTCGAAGGTAATGGTGGCCGTCGGGGCCGTGGTGTCCCCCGCGAGAACAGTGACGGTGAAGGAGTTGCTGCCCGAGCTCTTGTTGCCGTAGCCGTCGAGCTTGTAGGCGGTCAGGACGTGCGTGCCGGCCGAGAGGGTCGGGGTCGTGAACGACCAGTCCGTACCCCAGGTCCCGCCGCTCGTCGTCTGGCCGAGATAGGTCGAACCGTCCCAGATCCCGATCGTATCGGAAGCCCAGGTGTCGAAATCGATCTCGCCCGTGATCGTCGGGGTCGCATCGTCCGTCGTGTCGCCGCTCTTCAGGTTACCCTTGCTGGAGCCGACATTGTCGGCGACCTCGGTGATCGTCAGGTTCTGGTTGCTGGGGCCGGTGATGTCGACGGCGTAGTCGAACGTGCTGCTGGCGACGCCCTTGGCCCCATACGAGTTGACGACATAGGCGATCAGATTGTGGTCGCCCGAAGCGAGCGTCGGCGTGGTGAACGTCCACGCGCCGCCCGTGACGGTCGCCGTGCCGAGGAGGGTCGAGTCGTCATAGACAACGACGGTGTCGCCCGCGACAGCGCCCGAGACCGTGCCGTTCAGCGTCAGCGTCTGGTCGTCGCTGGTCCCGTTGTCGTTGATCGTGCCGGTATAGATGCCGGCGTCATCGGTCCCGTTCGTGATCGTCACCGTGCCGGCAGGCGTGGCGTTGCTGTACTTCAGGCTGAACGTGGACGAGTCGAGGCTGACATTGCCGGCGGCGTCCGTGGCCGTGACCTTGAAGGCGTTGGTCGTGTTGTTGGTCAGGGTCGGGGGCGTATAGCTCCAGTTCCCCGAGCTGTCGGCCGTCGTCGTGCCCAGCAAGCTCGCGCCATTGTAGATCGTGACGGTCGAGCCCTTCTCGGCCGTGCCGCGCAGGTTCACCGAGTTGTCGTCGGTGGTCGCCGCGGTCAGAGTCCCGGTGTTCAGGCCGACATTGTCGTCGTAGCCGGTGATCGTCGGGGCGCCCGGGGCTGCGGTATCGACGGTGACGTTGGTGGTCGAGGAGTCGATGGTATTGCCGGCCGCGTCGGTGGCGTTGACCTTGAAGGCGTAGGAGGCGCCGTTGGTCAGGCCCGAGGCGCTATACGTCCAGGCCGTGCCCGTGACGGTGGCGTTACCCAGGAAATTGGCGCCGTTGTACACCTTTACGGTCGAGCCGGCCTCGGTGACACCGCTTAGCGCCAAGGTGGTGTCGTTGGTGTAGCCGTTGTTGCTCACCACACCGGTTTTGGGCAGTTGATCATCGGTGACGACGAGCGTCGGGGCGGTGATGGTCGTGTCGACGGTGACGGTGTGTGTGGCGGACGTCGCCACATTGCCTGCGGTGTCCGACACCGTGGCCTTGAAGGCGTACGTCGTGCCGTTGCCGAGGGTGCTGGTGGTGTGGGTCCAGACCCCTGAACCATTTGCGGTGACGGTAGCGAGGAGATTGACGCCGTCATAGACCTTGACAGACGCGCCATTTGCCGCCGTGCCCGTCAGGACGAGCACGGTATCGTTGGTCGAGCCGTTGTCGGCGACATTGCCTTGGATCGGATCGACGTTATCGGCGACGCTGGTGATCGTGGGCGTAGTGGGGGGAGTCTTGTCGATAATCAGGGAAACCGACTGGGTCGTCGCGCCCAAGCGCGCGGCGGACACCGTATAAGTGCCATCGGGCAAGTTCTTGATGGTGTCTTCGTCGGCGGTGCTTAGCGACCACGAGCTGCCGGCGGACGCGGTAAACGTACCCACCGTGGTTCCGCCCGAGTTTTTCACGGTCACGGTCACATTGCCGCTGCCGCTACCGGAGCCATTGGAACTACCACCGACGGCGATGCTGCCGGCTGCTTCGGTCGCGTTGAGCGTGTTGTCACCCGCGATAGCGCTAAGCGTGAAAGCCATCTCAAATTCCCCTCAAGGTCGCCGCCGTGGGCGCTAGTCCCGCGCCCCACCGGCGCCGTTGAATTTCGCGGCCTCCCGTTCCCGTCCCAGAAGGGAACAGTGAGGCTTGTGATCACGGACGTAGAGCAACAGACGTGCCCCACGCCGCGCGCGTCGCGGTCACTCGGATAAGTTGCGGTTGGGCAGGGCTGTTAAGATCGCCCCCGTCTTCGGCGTCGCGGGTCGGAAAGCGTGAAAACACACGCTCCACGACTGTTAGCGGTCGCCTGACCCCCATACCCCAACGACCGTTCGACACGATCGACGAGCAGCGTTCTTTAAGCGCGTGTTAGCAACTAGGCAAGGATAAATTTTTACCCGACGTTAACCATATTCGTAATTGTGATAATATGCACATTCAAGTTGTCTACTATCTCGAAGTCATTCTTCGTTCCGCGCGCAGGTAGTGAAAGTTCAATTGTTTACTCTTGCTGATTTGTGCTTTTGGAATCCGTGACAAGTTAAGCTTTTTCTTCCTGGTGAAATCATACCAAGTCGAACTGTGACAGTTCATTGATACCTATAAGCTTTACTATATTCGAATCGGCTTCGGTGTGGTCTGCGAGGGCGCGCAAGTCTCTAATTTCCACACGCGTGAGTGGTGACGACCGGTCAGGCGGCATGGAATTGAAAAACAACTGACGGGTGTATTGCGGGGCGTGTTTTCTCGCGCGTGCAGGGAGCGTGGGGTGAACCTTGCCGTTCGCCTCAATTCCGACGGCTTCACTCTGTCACTGCGAACGTCTAGCCTCGCGCTCCAGTGAGCGTCGCCGACGAGAGAAGGACGGCCGGAATGAGCCGAAGGAAGTCTAGCGGTTCGGGTTTAGCCCTGGTGGCGCTGGCGTTATGGGGCGCGGCTGGCGCCGCGTTCGCCGATCCCGCGCCGGCGCGGCCGAACGATATCTACGGCGTCTGGCGCAATCCCAAGGGCAGCGTCCACATCGAGATCAAGCCGTGCGAGAGCCGCACCTGCGGCTATGTCGTCTGGGCCAATCCCGACGCGCGCGCCGACGTGAAGAAGAAGAACAACCAGGACCTGGTCGGCATGCAGCTGCTGCGCGACTTCTCGGCGTCCGACCCGAACGAATGGAAGGGCCGCGTTTACGTGCCCGACCTGGACATGACCTTCTCGGGGCAGGTGCGCCTCCTGGATCGCGCTTCGCTGCGGGCCAAGGGCTGCCTGCTGCCGAACTTCCTCTGCAAGTCACAGGTCTGGACGCGGGTCGACACGGCCTCGGGGCCGAGCGGCCGGGCGCTCTGAGGCGATCATGAGCGGGGCAGGGGGCGAGCGGGAATTTCGGGTCGAGATCGACGGCCCGGTGCTGGCGAGCCGAGGCGGGCTCTACGGCGCGGGCGACGTCCGCTGCGCCGCGCCGGCCCAGACCCTGGCCCAGCACCGCTATGCCCGCTCGGCCATCGGCGCCGTGGTGTCGGGCCAGTTCGGCTACATGACCCCGGGCGGCTCCTCCGAAGTCTCCGAGGGCGCCATTATTCTAGGGAACGCCGACGAGCACTTCGGTTGCCTGCATCTGGACAATAGAGGCAACCGTCGGGCCGTCCTGGCGCTGGACGAAGTCCTGATGGCCGAGCTCGCCGAGGACCTGCGCGCCGACGGTGGCTTCGCGATCGCCGCTATCGGGCCGGGACGCGCCTCGGCGCCGCTGTACGGCGCGATCCGGCGGCTGGCGCGCGATCCGCTGCCTCAGGAAGAGAGTGTGATCACGGTGACGGCGGCCGCGCTGGCCCTCGGGCGGCGAGTCCGCAAGCGCGACGGCAGCCGGGCCGATCATCGCCGCGTGCGCGAGGTGGCCGGCGAGATCCAGCGCCGCTACGTCGAGCCGCTCCCCCTGGCCGAACTGGCCGCGAACGCGGGCCTGTCGCGGTTCCACTTCATCCGCGCCTTCCGCGAAGTGACCGGCGAAACGCCGCGTCAGTACCAGATCGGAGTCCGCCTCAGGGCCGCCGCCGACCAACTGCTGGACACCAAGGCGCCGATCACGACGATCGCCCTGAACGTCGGCTTCAACGACCTCTCGTACTTCAACCACACCTTCCGCGACGCCTTCGGCCAATCGCCGCGCGCCTGGCGTCGGGCCGCCTAGGCCACCGCAACAAACCCCAAGTTCGGCCGCCTCGCGCCTGCCACCTTGCCTGGACCGAGGTTCCAGGGAGCTGGCAGGGATGAAGGTTGTGGGCAGGGCTATTCCATACGCATTGGGCGCACTGGTTCTGGGCGTACTGGGCCTGATCTCCCGCGATTTCGCCTTCCAGTGGCAGCCCGTGCCGGATGACGTTCCTCTCCGGTCCGGGCTGGCCTGTGTCTCCGCCAGCGCGATGCTGCTGGCCGCCATCGCGGCGGTCTGGCCGCGCTGGGCGCGGGAAGGGCGGCTGGTTCTGGCCGTGTCCTTCGGTCTTTGGGCCGTGCCCCTACACGGCCTCCGCATAGTCGCGCACCCCGCCGTGGTCGTCGAATGGCTGGGACTTGCCGAAAGCGCGACGATGGCGGCAGGCGGCGTCGCCCTCTACGCCCTGACCCTCAAGGCGGGAGACCGGCGACGCCGCCTGACACTTTCGAGCCGGATGGTGTTCGGCGTCGCCCTGCTGATCTTTGGCCTGTCGCACTTCGTCTATCTGGACTTCACGGCCCAGATGGTGCCGGCCTGGCTGCCGGGACGCACGGGCTGGGCGGCGGCGACGGGGGCGGGGCATGTGCTGGCGGGCCTGGCCTTCCTGTCGAACCGAGGCGTGAAGGCGGCCGGGCCGGCAATCACCGGCATGATGGGAAGCTTCGTCGTGCTGCTGCACATCCCGCGCGTGATCGCCACGCCCGACAGCCGCATGGAGTGGACCATGACGGCGGTGGCCCTGACCCTGACGGGCGCGGCTTTCGCCCTTTGGCGGCTGAACGTCGAGGCGACCGAGGCCGCTCCGACGCCCGCACTTCTACCAGCCCCGGCCAGCCGATGACCGGCCTAAGGCTGGCCTTCCAGCGACAGCAGTCCCATGAGCGCGCCCTCGGTGTCGGACAGTCGCCAGCCGCGATAGGCGAACACCGCGCCCTTGCGGAAGTCGGCGACGGCTTGGTCGCGAAGGCGGGGCAGGGCGGCCAGGCCTCGCCCGGCCGGGAACAGGCGCTTGTTCAGGACGGCGGCGGTGGCGGCCGGGTTCTGCTCGCGCCAGGCCTTGCCGATCCTCTGGACGGCGGCGGGATCGAGGCCGGCGAAGACCGCGTCCGGCGCACGAGCCAGGGCAGGCGTGGCGGCTAGCGCGACAAGCGCGGCGAGGAGGTCGCGACGAGAGGTCATCAGGCGGCTCGCATTTCGGACTTCAGGTGATCGGCCAGGCGCATGACCAGGGCCAGCAGCGTCAGGGTCGGGTTGGCGATGCCGGAGGTCGGGAAGACCGAGCTGCCGGCGACATAGAGGTTCCGGGCCTCGTGCAGGCGCAGATCGGCGTCGACCACGCCCTTCTTCGGATCGGCGTGCATCCGCGTCGTGCCCATGTGGTGGCGCGACGCGCTGGAGAGGCCCAGGAGCTTGCTCCGCTCGATCGACCAGCACATCCGGCCTTCGCCCGAGGCGCCGAGGGCGTCGGAGAGACCCGCGACGGACCGTTCGAGGTCGACATAGTCCTTCTCGCCATAGACCCAGCTCAGGCGCACGCGGGGCATGCCCAGAGGGTCCTTGTTGTCCGGATCCAGGGTCACGCGGCTTTCGGGATTGGGAAAGTGTTCGGCCATGGCGAAGTAGCCAAGCAGTTGCGGCTCCTTCTGGCTCGCGGCGACCTTGCCCACTGTGCGCGTGTCGGCGCCGACCGCCGTGTCCGCGCCTGAAAAGTTGGCGCGGAACAGGGTGGCGGTGAAGTTTCCGGTTCTCATGCGCTTCTGGGCGGGAAGACCCGAGCCGATCACGCAGTGGGCCGCCATGCGCCTGGTGGGCGCATACAGGTCCATCGGCGCGGTGCGCGCGATCGCCACGGCCGTGCCTTCGTTCTGGCTGTCGCCATCGTTGGAATAGGTGACGTGTCCCTGGAAGAAGCGACCCACCAGGTCGTTGCGGTTGCCCAGGTTGTCCGAGGCCAGCAGCAGGCGGACGTTCTCGATGCCGCCCGTCGCCAGGACGTAGCGCTTGGCGTTGGCCGTATGGCGCTTGCCGTCCAGGCAGGCGACGTCGAGGCCGATCACCTGGTCGCCCTCGCGGCGGACCTTCACGACGTTGGCGTAGAGATAGACGGTGATGTTCGCCGCCTCGGCGAACTTGGTGCGGAAGGCGTCGAAAGCGGACTTGTCCGAGCCGCCCGAGAACTTCGAGAACTCGCGCGGGGCCGGAAAGAAGCCGTCGGTGGGATCGAGGGCGAGGGGCTGCAGGCTGGCGTCGGCCGAGGCTGGGCGTTGCAGTGGGAAGCGCGGGATCTCCAGCAGGTCGCAGGCCCGGTCGTAGTAGGTCTGCATCTGCTCGCGGGTGACGGGCCAGCCGCTGTGCGGAATCCACGCGCGTTCGGCGAAGTCGGCCGGGTCCAGCGGTGCGCACTTGCCGCCCCAGACGTGGCCGGAGCCGCCCAGCGCCCTGACCCGCGACTGGACCGGATAGTTGTCGAAGGGCCGATCCGGATTGCCGGGCGCCTTCTGGACGCCGGAGCCGGCGTAGAGGGCCTGGTTCTCGGGGTCGATCTCCAGGCCGCCGCTCTCCAGGATCGCGACCTTCAGCGGCCCGCCGGCCAGTTCCTTGGCCAGGGCGATGCCGGCCAGGCCGCCGCCGATGATGACCAGATCGGCCTCGATCGGGCTGGCATTGGGCAAAGTTCGGGCGTCGATGATCGCCATCGTTGAAAAACTCGCTGATTTTAAAGGGGAAGTTCGGGTGGGGCGCGGTCTTTGCCGCGCTCCTGGCGGGCTCTAGCCGCGCGCGCCCCGGCTCTTCAGGTAGCTTACGACCGCGCCGTGGCCGTTCTTCTGGGCCATGCCCAGGGGCGAGCGCATCTCGCCGGGATTGGCCTGGACCGCGCGGTTCACGTCCGCGCCGCGCTCGACCAGGTAGGTGACGACGGCCAGGTTGCCGCCGCGCGAGGCGTTGATCAGCGGGGTCTCGTCGCCGGGGACGAAGGACTCCACATTGGCGCCGCGCTCGACCAGGGCCCGGACGATGTCTAGGCGGCCGATCAGGGCGGCCTGGATCAGCGGGTCGCCGTCGCCGCGCACGGCCAGGCTGGGATCGGCGCCGGCGGCCAGCAGGGCTTGGACGATATCGGCCTGGCCGGTGCGGGCGGCCTCGATCAGCGGCGCGCCGTCGCCGGGGACCACGGTGTTCACATTGGCGCCCAGGGCGATCAGTTCACGGACGGACGCCGTGTCGTGCTCGCGGACGGCGTCGAAGAGCGGGCGGCCCAGGTGGCGGGCGACGGCGCGCTTGGCCTGTTCGGGGGTCTGCTGGACGACCTCCGGCGGTTGGGCGGCCCAGGCGGCGACGCCGGCCGAGAGGCTCAGGATGGCGACCGCGGCGGCGCCGGCCAGATGACGGCGACGATTGGCATGATGGTGGGCGAGCATGGTGAAGCGCTCCTTCAATTGCTTGTTGGCGGAAGCCGGCCAATGGCAGCCCAGCGGCGGGGCGCAGGCGGCCAGCTGGGTCTTCAGCATGGCCTCGCCATAGGCGCGGCGGGTCTTGGGGTGACGAGCGAGGACGGCGGCGTCGCAGGCGATCTCCTGATCGACGCGCAGGGCGGCCGCGCCCAGGTGAATGAACGGGTTGAACCAGAACAGGCACTGCAGGCCGGTGACGACGGCGTTGATCTGGGCGTCGCCGGCGGCGAGGTGGTTCTGTTCGTGCGCCAGGATCAGGGCCTGCTCCTCGGCGGTGAACTGCTCGGCGAAGTCGGCGGGCAAGACCACGCGCGGGGCCAGGGCGCCGATCACGGCGGGGCCGACACCGGGACGCTCCGACCACAGAGGACCGTTGTCGCCGGCGCCGGTGAGCTTGCCCAGCGAACGAACAAACCGCCGCTGGCGCTCGGCCTGGATCACCAAGGCGCCAAGGGCGACGAGGACCCAGAGCCCCAGCAGAGCTTCTCCGACCGGCAGGCTGCGCAGTTGGCGCGGCGCTGGCTTGAGGAACGGCGCGGGCGGCGTGGGCGCTGGCGCCTGGGCTTGCGCGACGGCGGCCGGCTTGGCCGCGACCGGAGCAGGCTGGACGATCGTCCGCGCCGGGATCAGCAGGGCCAGGATCGACAGCGGAACGACCAGCCACAGGGCATAGGCGCTGCGGGCGCCGAACGCCTTACGGACCGGCCTGCGCAGGACCAGGACCAGCAGCACCGCCGCCGCCATGGCCAGATTGGCTTCCAGCAGGAAGAGGATCAGATCACTGGTCATCGATCTTCTCCAGCAGGCGGCGAAGTTCCGCGACGTCCTCGGGGTTCAGCTTCTCGCGCTTGGAGAAATGGCTGACGAGCGGGGCCAGTCGGCCGTCGAACAGGCGGTCCAGCAGGCCCTGGCTCTCGGAGTCGACATAGTCCTCGCGACCTACCAGCGGCCGGTAGAGGAAGCGGCGGCCGTCCTTGTCGGCGGCGATCGCGTTCTTCTTCAGCAGGCGGTTGAGCAGGGTCTTCACCGTGCCTTCAGCCCAGCCCTGTTCCTTGGCCAGGATGGCGAGCACGTCTTCGGCGGCTTTCGGGCTGTCGGCCCAAAGCACCTTCATGACTTCGCTCTCGGCGGCGCTGATGCGTTGCGGGTTCGTATCCATGCTCTGACGATTACGCACGTAAACGATCGCGTCAAGTCAACGATTACGCATGTAAACGAAATGTAATGCGGCGGTTGGAGGGAAAGGCGAAGCGGCGTAATCCTGGCGCTCAGAATGGAGGAGCAGGATGGCCGAGACGCTGCAGATGGGCCTGCCGGGCTTCGACCCGCCGACGCCGACCGATCGGCTGATGTTCCTGCTGTATCCGGACCTCACGACCGCCGAGCGGATCGCGCGGGAAGCCCGGCGGCTGAAGGAGCTCCTGAACCTGCGCGGCGCGCCGCTGCTGACGGACCGCTTCCACATCACTCTGCATCACCTGGGCGACTATGTGGGCCTGCCCAATGACATGGTGACGAAGGGCAAGCTGGCGGGCGGAGCCCTTCAGGTCGCGCCGTTCGAGGTGGGCTTTGATCGGGCGGCGAGCTTCGCCAACCGCCCAGGCAACAACCCCTTCACCCTGCAAGGCGGGGAGGGCGTCGAGACGTTGATCGATTTCCAGAAGGCGTTGGGCCTGAAGATGGCGGGCGCCGGTCTCAAGCCCGACAAGAGCTTCCTGCCGCACATCACGCTGCTCTACGACGGCCAAGTGGTCCCGGCCCAGGCGATCGAGCCGATCCGCTGGACGGTCGACCGCTTCGTCCTCGTCCAGAGCAAGCTGGGCCAGACCCAGCACATCGTGCTTGGCGAATGGACGCTCGGCTGATGACGACCGCGGCCGAGGTCCTGGCGGAGCTGGAGGCGCTGGGCAGCGACAGCCATCGCGAGGGCATGGCCCGCTACGCGATCACCTATGAGAAGGCGTTCGGCGTGCCGGTCGGCCAGCTGCGCGCCTTGGCCAAGCGGCTGGGGCGCGATCATCAGCTGGCTCAGGACGTCTGGGATACGGGCTGGTACGAGGCCCGCCTGCTGGCCGGCATGGTCGACGATCCCAAGCTGGTCACGCCCGACCAGATGGACGCCTGGCGCGTCGACTTCGACAGCTGGGCGGTGACCGACACGATCTGCTTCGACCTGTTCGACCGCACGCCCCACGCTTTCGCCAAGATCGACGAGTGGTCGCGGCTGAACGACGAGTTCGGCAAGCGCGCGGCCTTTGCGCTGCTGGCCTGTGTGGCCCTGCATCGCAAGGATGTCGGTGACGAGGTGTTCCTCGAACGTCTGCCGATGATCGAGGCGGCGGCTACCGACCCTCGGAACTTCGTCAAGAAGGGCGTGAACTGGGCGCTGCGGGCGATCGGCTCGCGCAAGAGCCCGGTGCTGAAGGCCGCCGCCCTGGACGTCGCCGCGCGGTTGGCGGCGACGTCGGACCCCACGGCCCGCTGGAACGGCAAGGACGCCTTGCGTCAGCTGACCAAGGCCAGGAAGACCTCTCAGGCGGGCTGAGCGATCTCCTCGAGCAGTGTGTCGAGGCCGCTGTAGCCGGCCTCCATGCCGTCCAGCATCGGGGTGGCCAGGGCCTGGGCGCGGCCCTCCGCTGAGGCGTACTGGATCGTCATGGTCATGGTGGTGACGCCGCCGCTTTCGGTCAGCAGGGTGGTGATCCGCGTGCGGCCGCCGGTCCAGTCCTCGTCGAAGATCTCCTCGTGGACGGTGCGCTCAGGGGCTTGGACTTCGAGATAGACGCCGCCCATGCCCATGTCGACGCCAGCGGTGTTGCGCCAGACATAGCGGAACTTGCCGCCCGGCCGCAGGTCGATCTCGCAGACCGGCATGGTCCAGCCGGGCGGGCCCAGCATCCAGCGCTGCACCAGGGCCGGTTCGCCGAAAGCCTGGAAAACCAGGTCGCGCGGCGCGTTGAAGGTGCGGGTAACGATCAGGTCGGTGTCGCCGGATTGCGCGACGGTCAGCTTGCTCATGGAGCGTCTCCTTCTTTCTTTCGTTGGGCTTTCAGGTCCTCCAGGACCTGGTCGAGTTCAGTGAAACGGGTCTCCCAGAAGGCGCGGTAGGCCTCCAGGAAGGCGGCGGCTTCGGCCATCGGCTGGGCCTCCAGTTTGCGGGGGCGGCGCTGAGCCTCCTTGCCGCCCGAGATCAGGCCGGCAGTCTCCAGCACCTTGAGGTGACGCGAGATGGCCGGTTGGCTCATGGCGAACGGCTGGGCCAATTCGCTGACCGTGGCCGGCCCCTGGGCCAGCCGGGCGATGATCGCGCGGCGGGTCGGGTCGGCCAGGGCGGCGAAGGTGCTGTCGAGGCTGGCGGTTGCAGGGCTCATATATAATCTACTTGTTATGTAATGAATTGGTTATGGATGCGATCGAGCCTGCCGTCAAGCGGTTGGCGACGGCTTGGCGCTCGGCTAGGGCAGGGGAGACGGCGCGGCCTGGATTCGCGCTCGCCTCCAGGAGCGCGCCCGCATGACCGCCACGATGTACGGCATCAAGAACTGCGACACGGTCGCCAAAGCTCGAAAGTGGCTGGAAGCGCATGGCCAGGCCTACGACTTCCACGACTACAAGGCGGTCGGCATCGACCGCGCGCGCCTCGAAGGCTGGGTCAAGGAGTTCGGCTGGGAGACCATCCTCAACCGCGCCGGCACGACCTTCCGCAAGCTGGAAGAGGCCGACAAGCAGGACCTCGACGCCGACAAGGCCATCGCCCTGATGCTGGTCCAGCCGTCGATGATCAAGCGGCCGATCCTGGACATGGGCGACCGCCGCCTGGTGGGCTTCAAGCCGGACGCCTACGAGAAGGCGCTCGGCTAAGCTACGAATTGTCCACGCTTTCCGCCGGGCGATGAGCGAAGTTTAAGACGACAACTTCCGACGGATCAGTCTATCACTGGACAGAAGGTCCGCTTAGGGCGGGCGACTAGGGGTCCAATGGGGAGCAGTCTGCGCGTGGGGGACGCCGTCTCGCGGTACGAGTTGGTCATCTTCGACTTCGACGGCACGCTGGCCGACAGCGCGGCGTGGATGATGCGGGCCGTCAATCCGATGGCGCGCCGGTACGGCTTCAAGACCGTCACCGACGAAGAGATCGAGATGCTGCGTGGTCGCAGCACCCGCGAGGTGATCCGTTATCTCCGCGTCTCGCCCTGGAAGCTCCCGCTGATCGCGCGCGCCGGCAAGAAGCTGATGGCCGCCGACGCCCACACCATTCCGCTGTTCCCCGAAACCTCCAGGATGCTGCGCGCCCTGCACGAGGCGGGCGTGAAGATCGCGGTGGTCAGCTCCAACAGCGAGCAGGTCATCCGCCGGGTTCTCGGCCAGGAGCTGGGCGACCTGATCAGCCTCTATGCCTGCGGCGCGTCGCTGTTCGGCAAGGCCCGCAAGTTCAAGCAGGTCACGCGCCAGGGCGTCGCCCGCGACAAGATCATCTGCATCGGCGACGAGACCCGCGACATCGAGGCCGCGCGCGCCGTGGGCCTGGACTGCGGCGCCGTCGGCTGGGGCTACGCCAAGCCCTCGATCCTGGCCCAGCACGGCCCGACCGTGTCGTTCAATTCGATGTCCGAAATTATTTCGTACGTCTCTGCATCCAAGGTCGCGGTCGGCGGCGACTAACCTTCGAAAGCGCGAATGATCGCGCCCTCTATTCGAAGGGACTGACCGATGACCGACCTGTTCCGTGACTTCTGGTGGCTGCTGTTCCCGATGGGAGCCATGACGCTGGGCGCCTTCCGTGCCTGGCTGGACTATCGCGCCCGCCGCGAGGTGGTGGAGGCTCTCCGCGAACTGGCTCAGGCCGGTCGCGACGCGCCGGCCGCGCTCGTCGGCCAGCTGGCCCGCTGAGGGAGGACGCGATGACCATCGAAATCGTCCGCAGCGCCTGGTGGCTGATCTTCCCGCTCAGCTGGTTCGTGTTCGCCGGCTACCAGAGCTGGCTGAAGGCCGCGGCGCGCCGCGACGCCCTGGAAACTCTGAAGACGTTCGCCCTGGCCGGCCGTGAGCCGCCCGCCGAACTCGTCGCCAAACTCAACGCTCGCTAAGGGAGGATCCGATGTCCGAGGACATGTTCCGTCAATTCTGGTGGCTGATCTTCCCGCTCAGCTGGTTTGTGTTCGGGGCTTATCAGAGCTGGCTATCGTATCGCGCCAACCGCGAGACGCTGGACCTGATCAAGACCTATGCCGCGTCGGGCCGTGAACCGCCGCCCGAGCTGCTGGCCCGCCTCAACAAGCGCTGGCACGGCGACGACGAGGAGCGTGACGAGCGCCCGCGCTATCGCCGCCGTCGCGAGCGGTCCTGGTACCAGGTGGTGCTGTTCGGCCTGCTCAGCTGCGGCTTCACCGTCGCTGCGGCGACCGACATGTACGGGGCCGGCGAGGCTTTCGTGATCGCAGCCTTCGTGCTGGGGGCCCTCTGCGCGGCGACGCTGGTGCAGGTGATCATGGACCAGAAAGGTCCGACCATCTGATGGAAGCCGCGCTCGTCAGACAGGCGCGCGCGGGCTCCCAGACCGCCTTCGCGCGGCTGGTGGCGATCCACGAGAAGCCGCTGCGGGGGTTTCTGCGCAAGAGTGGCTGGATCGACGCCGACGACATCGCCCAAGAAGCCTTCGTGGCCGCCTGGGCCGGGCTTTCCAAGCTGCGCGAGGACGAGGGCTTCCGGGCCTGGCTCTATGGCGTGGCCTGGAAGAAGGCTCTTTCCCAGCGGCGCGGCGCCCAGCGCGCGGCCGCCCGGGACGAGGCCTGGCGGGGGGAGCAGGAACTGGAGGCGGCCGCCGAGGTCGGGACCGAGGACCGCATGGCTCTCGAAAAGGCCCTGGCGACGCTTCCCGAGGATCAGCGCGCCTGCGTCACGCTCTGCCTGGGGCAGGGCTGGTCGCACGCCGAGGTCGCCGACGCCCTGGGGCTTCCCCTGGGCACCGTCAAATCGCATGTTACCCGTGGCCGTGAGCGGCTCCTGGCTGTTTTGGGAGGTTCCCAATGAACCTGGACGATCAACTCTCCGCCTTCCTGGGCGAAACGCCCAAGCAGAGCCGCGCCGACGTCTTCAGCGCCGAGGTGATGAAGCGTGTCGAGCGCCAGGTGTTCTTCGATCGCCTGACGACGGCCGCCGCCGGAGCGGTGGTGTTCGCCCTGGTGCTCTGGGCCTGCTCTCCGGTGCTGAACCTGGCCGTGTCCATGCTGGCCCCCAACCTCGCGCCGATCGCCGCGATCGCGGCCTTCGTCGGCGCCATCCTGGTGGCCGGCGGCCCCACGGTCTGGAAGCGACTGGGCCTGTCGTTCGGCTGATTTTCCGCCTTACGAAAGTTTCATGGCGGAAGGCGCCTCCAAACGGCGCCTCGAAAGCCTCTTACCAGTGAAGGCGGCGCGGGGGCGTCGTCGCAACAACCTGATTGGAGGGTTTCAAAATGGAAGACCTTATTCCGCTCACCGCCATCACCATGCCGTTCCTGATGGTCATCGCCATCGTCGTGGTCCCTGTCTACCTCAAGAGCCGCGAACGCCGGGAAATGCAGGCCACGATCCGCACGGCGATCGACAAGGGCCAGCCGTTGCCGCAGGAGCTGATCGACGCGATGACCAAGGAAGTCCGCCTGCCGGCCACCGCGCTGCGCGACCTGCGCTCGGGCGTGATCTGGCTGGCCGTCGGCCTCGGCATGGGCGTTCTGGGCGCCATGATCGGCTATCATGAGAGTGAGGCGCTGCATCCGGTACTCGGTATTGCGGTTATCCCGACCATGATCGGCTTGGCGCTGATCGTCCTCAGCTTCTTCAATCCCAACAAGGAACCGCGGGTTTAACGCGGGAAAGCCTTGGGAGGGGCTGAAATCCGATGGGCATGGAACGCCCGCCAACCGGTCACGATGTCGAGCTCGCCGCTCTCGCGGCGGCGGGCGACCGACGGGCCTACGGGGAGCTGGTGCGTCGGCACGGCTCGGCCGTCCGGGGTCTTCTGAGACGCCTGGGCGCCGACTCGGCCACCGCCGACGACCTGGCCCAGGACGCCTTCATGACCGGCTTCGAGCAGGTGACCGAGTTCCGTGGGGACGGGACGTTCGGCGCCTGGATCAAGAAGATCGCCGCGCGGCTCTATCTGAAGAGGGTGAAGCGGGAGGCCCGCCTGATCTTCTCAGACAATGTCGAGCCGCTGGAAGAGGTTACGGTGCGCGACGCGACGGGAGACGCCGCCAGCCGCATCGACCTCGACGAGGCGTTGAAGGTTCTGTCACGGGGCGAGCGTCTGTGCGTTTCGCTCTGTTACGGGGCCGATTGGTCTCACGCGGAAGCGTCCGAGGCCTTGAACATCCCGATCGGCACGGTCAAATCCCATGTCAAACGTGGTTTGGACAAACTTCGGGCGAAACTCGCCCGACCCGAGGAAGGCGCGAGGAGGGAGGCTCATGGCTGAACCCGATTTCGAAGCGCAACTGAGCCGCCTGTTCGCAGAAGCGCCGTCGTTCCCGGACGCGGCGTTGTTCAACGCGCAGGTCGAGGCCAAGTTGGATCGCGGCTGGGCGATGCGGCGGATCTTCATCGCCGTGGCCGGCGGTGTGGCCGGCCTGTTCGCGGCGTTCCAGCTGCTGAGCAGTCGCTTCTCCACCGAGGTCTCGCAGTTGTCGCGCAACAGCGGCCACAACCTGCAGACCGAGATCGACGCAGGCGTCGCCAAGTTCAACGCCGTGCTGACCACGCCGGCCAGCGCCGAGGCGATGTGGCTGGCGGCCGGTCTGGCGGTGGTGGCCTTGGCCTTCGCTGTCACGCGAGCGGTCGAAGAGCTCTAGAAAAAGCGGGGTTCGTCGTGTCCGAGAGGCATGGCGAGCCCCGTTATCACTGTTCATGTTGCAGTGCGGCGCGATCCGGCCCACAAACGGCGCCCAAAAGTGCGTCTTTAGGGAAGGCTCGCCATTGTCCGCTCATCGTGAAGAGACGGTCCGCCGTCTGGCCGCCCCCGACATCACCGCGCGCAAGGGCGGCGAGCCCATCGTCTGCCTGACGGCCTACACCGCGCCCGTCGCCGCGGCGTTGGATGACGCCTGCGATCTGCTGCTGGTCGGGGATTCGGTCGGCATGGTCGTCCACGGCCTGCCCAACACCGTCGGCGTCACCATGGAGATGATGATCCTGCACGGTCAGGCGGTCATGCGCGGCTCGAAGAAGGCCATGGTCGTCGTCGACATGCCTTTCGGCTCGTACGAGGCCTCGCACGAAGAGGCCTACGCCAACGCCGTGCGGATCATGAAGGAGACCGGGGCCCAGGCCGTGAAGGTCGAGAGCGGCCCGACGGTGCCCGAGACCATTGCCTACCTGACCCGTCGCGGCGTGCCGGTGATGGGCCATGTCGGTCTGCGCCCCCAGGCCGTGCTGCTGGAAGGCGGCTTCAAGGCCAAGGGTAAGGACGAGGCCGGTCGCGCCAAGGTTCTGGAAGAAGCCCGCCTGACCGCCGAAGCCGGCGCTTTCGCCATTGTCGTCGAGGGCGTGGCCGAGAGCCTGGCCCGCGAAGTGACCGAGGCCGTGTCGGTCCCGACCATTGGAATCGGCGCCTCGGCCGGCTGCGACGGCCAGGTGCTGGTGGTTGACGACATGCTGGGCCTGTTCGACTGGACGCCGAAGTTCGTCCGTCGCTACGCCGATCTGAAGAACCAGATCGAGCGCGCCGCCGCCGAATACGCCCGCGACGTCAAGAACCGCAGCTTCCCGGGCGAGGCCGAGACCTACTACGCCAAGAAGGCGTAAAAGCCTGTTCCAGCGGGCGTTGCGGCAGCGCGCGGCACACTATAGGTTCGCCGCCTCGGCGAGCGGCCCTCCGCCCGCCACAATCTGTCGTAAACCAGCGACGTCGGCCATGTTCGGGCGCGACGTCCCAGGGCTGCCCGCCCGTTTCGGAGCCTCGTTTCGTGGTCGATGTTTTTGACGAAGTCGAAGAGCAGCTTCGATCGGAGCGCTATCGCACCCTCGCGATGAAGTCGCTGCCCTGGGTGGGCGCGGTCGCGGCGGCCGTTGTGATCGGCGTCGGCGGCTACTGGGGCTGGAATTCCTATCAGACCAACCAGGCCAACAAGGCTTCGGAAGGCTATCAGGCCGCGCTGGAAACCGCGCAGAAGCAAGGCCCGGCCCAGGCTTTCGGCCAGTTCAAGACCGTCGCCGACGGCGGCGCTAAGGGCTACAAGTCCCTGGCCCTGCTGCAGATGGGCGACATCCGCCTGGAAGAGAACAAGACCAAGGAGGCCGTCGCCTATTTCGACGAGGCCGCCAAGGCCGCGCCGAGCCCGCTGCTGGGCGATCTGGCCCGCCTCAAATCCGCCTTCGCGCTGATGGACACCGCCTCGTACAAGGATATCGAAGCGAGGTTGACGCCGTTGGCGGGGGAAAAAAGTCCGTATCGCGTGCACGCCAAGGAAGCCCTGGCGTTCGCCAAGCTGCAGGCCGGTGACGTCGCCGGCGCGCGCGCCGGCTTCGTGATCCTGGCCAACTCGCTGGACGCCAGCGCTTCGGAAGAAGTGCGTCAGCGCGCCCAGGCCGCCATGCAACTGATCGACTCGGGTACGGCCAAGGACTTGACCGCCGCCGTGAAGGCCGCCGTCGCCCTGCCGCCGACGCCTCCGATGAGCCAACTTCCCGTCGCCGGCCCGCAAGCCGCCCCCGCCGCCGCCCAATGAGCCGTCTGATGATCTCCAAGCGTTCCGTCGCCCTGGTCGCGCTTATGTCGGCGACCGTGGCCGTCTCCGGCTGCTCGACGGTGTCCAAGCTCAATCCGTTCGGGGGCAAGGACAAGAACAAGTCCACGGCCAGCCAAGGCCAGCGCATCTCCGTCATCGCCTTCGATCAGAAGGTCGAGGCCAACGAGACGCTGAAGGGCGCCGACTTCTTCCTGCCGGATCCGGTCGCTCAGGCCGAATGGCGTCTGCCGGGCGGCAACGCCGAGCAGTCGATCGAGCACGTCGCCGCGGGCAAGGACTTCCAGATCGCCTGGAAGAAGGGCTTCGGCAAGAAGAGCGCTCGCCAGTTCCATGTCACCGCTCCGCCGGTGTCGGCCGACGGCCGCATCTACGTCATGGACGGCGTCGCCGACGTTGTGGCGCTGGACGCCAAGACCGGCTCGACGATCTGGCGTAAGGACCTGCGTCCGGCCGCCGGCCCGTCGATCAAGGGCGGTTTCCTGGGCCTGATGCCCAAGAAGAACGACCGCCTGGGCTTCGGCGGCGGCGTCGCCGTCGGCGCGGACAACAAGCTCTATGTCGCCTCGGGCTTCCGCTTCGTGGCTCAACTGGACGCCGTGAGCGGCAATCTGGGCTGGACGCAGCAGACCTCGACCCCGATCCACGGCGCCCCGACGGTGGTCGATGGCCGGGTGTTCGTCGTCTCGACCGACAACGAACTGCTGACCTACAACACCGAGAACGGCGTGCCCGGCTGGACCTATCAGGCCCTGAGCGAGCCCGCCCGCATCCTGTCCGCCTCGACCCCCGCCGTCAGCGGCGACACGGTCGTCTCGGGCTTCGCCTCGGGCGAACTGGTGGCCCTGCGCGCCGCCAACGGCAACGACCTGTGGAGCGAGGCCCTGAGCCGCGCCAGCCGCACCAACGCGCTGTCGGAAATCCGCGACATTCCGGGCCGCCCGGTGATCTACAAGGGCGACGTCTTCGCCGTCAGCCACTCGGGCGTCTTCGCCGCGACCGACCTGCGCACCGGCCAGGCCCGCTGGAGCCTGCCGGTCACCGCCATCACCACCCCGTGGGCCGCCGGCGACGTCGTCTATGTCGTCGACAAGGCCGGCCAGGTGATCTGCGTCTCGCGCGAGAACGGCTCAGTCTACTGGATCCAGGACCTCAACAACACCGAGGCCCTGTCCAAGAAGCAAAAGAAGAAGCGCGCCAAGCACCCGATCCTGTGGTCGACCCCGATCCTGGCCAATGGCCGCCTGATCACGGTGTCCAGCACCGGCGAGGCCGTGGCCCTGAACGCCAAGACCGGCGCCAAGGAAAAGACCCTGAAGATCGGCGCTCCCGTGCTGATCAACCCGATCGCGGTCGGCGACATGATCTACCTCGTCACGGACGAGGCCGAACTGGTCGCCATCCGCTGATCAAGGCGGGCTTTGCGGCCCGCTCGACAACTTGAAATGCTCTTGAGCCCGGGTCCGCGAAAGCTGGCCCGGGCCTTCGCTTTTTCCGCAGCCTTTTGCGGGAAAGGTAAAAATCGACTACTGGACGCCTTATGCCTTTGAAACTCGCCATCGTCGGCCGCCCCAATGTGGGCAAGTCCACGCTGTTCAACCGTCTGGCCGGCAAGAAGCTGGCCATCGTCGACGACCAGCCGGGGGTCACCCGTGACCGCCGCTACGCCGACGGCCGCCTGGGCGACCTGGACCTGCACCTGATCGACACCGCCGGCTTCGAGGACGTCGCCGACGAGAGCCTGGAAGCGCGCATGCGCGCCCAGACCGAGCTGGCGATCGAGGAAGCCGACCTGTCGCTGTTCATCTACGACGCCCGTGAAGGCGTTACGCCGCTGGACGAGGTCTTCGCCACCCTGCTGCGCCGTCGCGGCAAGCCGGTGATCATCGCCGCCAACAAGGCCGAGGGCAAAGCTGGCCAGTCGGGCATCGGCGAGGCCTACAAGCTGGGCCTGGGCGAGCCGATCCCGATCTCGGGCGAGCACGGCGAGGGCATGGCCGAGCTCTACGCCGCCATGCTGGAAGCCGTTCCCGAGGACCAGTACTCGGGCGACGAGGACGACGAGGACAAGCCGATCCGCCTGGCCATCGTCGGCCGTCCGAACGCGGGCAAGTCCACCCTGATCAACCGCCTGATCGGTGAGCAGCGCCTGCTGACCGGTCCCGAGGCCGGCATCACCCGCGACTCGATCTCGGTCGACTGGGTCTGGGGCGACAAGAAGGTCCGCCTCGTGGACACCGCTGGCCTGCGCAAGAAGGCCAAGGTGCAGGAGAAGCTGGAGAAGCTCTCCACCCAGGACACCATCCGCGCCATCACCTTCGCCGAGGTCGTGGTGCTGGTGATGGACGCCACCCACCCGTTCGAAATCCAGGACCTGCAGATCGCCGACCTGACCGAGCGGGAAGGGCGGGCCCTGGTGTTCTGCCTTGCCAAGTGGGACCTGATCGAGGACCAGGCCGCGACCCTGGCCGCCTTCCGCGAGCACGCCGAACGCATGCTGCCGCAGGTGCGCGGCGCGCCGGTGGTGGCGCTGTCGGGCGAGACCGGCAGCGGCGTCAACAAGCTGATGCCGGCCGTGCTGAAGATCCACAAGGACTGGTCGACCAAGGTCAAGACCCGCGACCTGAACGACTGGCTGCAGATGGCCATGCAGCGCCACCCGCCGCCCGCCGTCTCGGGCCGTCGCGTGAAGCCCAAGTACATGGCCCAGACCAAGGCCCGTCCGCCGACGTTCGTGCTGTTCTCCAGCCGCGCCGACCAGATGCCCGACCACTATCGGCGCTATCTGATCAATTCCTTGCGCGAAAGCTTCGACCTGCCGGGTGTGCCGCTGCGCATCACCATCAAGTCGGGCGCCAACCCCTATGCCGACGGCGAGGCCAAGGGCCACAGCGGCCGGGGCAAGCGTGAGTTCGAACGCCGCGAGCGCGAGGAGGAACGCATCCGCGCCTCGCGCAACACGGTCAAGAAGTCCAAGCGCCTGGCCGACGAAGCCGCCGCCAAGGCCGCGATTGAGGCGGGTCTGCCCGATCCGCGTGAAGCCAAGCCGGTGAAGAAGAAGGCTCCGGCTGCTCCGAAGGTCGCCGCGGCGCCTGTCGAGGCCGCCACTGCCGTCGAACCGGGCAAGGCCGCCGTCAAGTCGGTCAAGAAGCTGGGGCCCAAGGTCCAGAAGAAGGTCTCGACCACGCCCAGCTACAAGGTCGGCGCCAAGTCGGCCGGCGGCAAGGCGGCTGGACCCAAGCGCCCGGTGGCCGGCTCGCGAACCGTGCGCGGCAACACCGGCCCCGGACGCACCAAGCGCTGAGCCTAAACTTCGCCATACGCGTTTAGCCTCCTGAGGGTTGGGCGCGGGAGGCGAGGATGCGAGGGATCGGGCTGGCGCTTGTCTTGGCGGTTCTGCCGGCGGCCGCGCTAGCGGACGACTACAAGCCCGTCGTTTGCAAGAGCGCGGTGACCTATGCCGGGCCGCCGTTGCATGCGCCGGTCGCGCCACCGCTGCTGCCCGAGATCCCTAAGGCTTCCCTTGATCCCGACACCGTCGCGCGGCTGGAGGCGGCGTTCGCGCGAGCCAAGGTCGCGACCAAGGCGCCGGCCATGACCGCCGCCGTGCTGATCCCCGGCAAGGGCGCCTGGGAGCGCACCGACAGCGGCGATCAGCCGCCGATGCTGTTCTGGGCCAGCGCCGGCAAGAGCCTCGTCGCCATCGTCGCCCTGCAGCTGGTCGAGGCCGGCAAGCTGAAGCTGGAGGACCCGATCTCGAAATACGTCGCCGGCGTGCCCAATGGCGACGTCGTGACCATTCGCGACCTCCTGGCCCATACCGGCGGCCTGTTCAGCGCCAACGAGGATCTGAAGGCGAGGGCGGAGCACCGCGCTCACACCCTGGATGAGGACCTGAAGATCATTGCCCGCCATGGGGCCATGTCGTGTCCGGGCGAGCGCTGGCGCTACTCGAACACCGGCTACGCCCTGCTAGGCAAGGTGATCGAGACCGTCGACGGGAAGAGTTGGCAGGCGTCGATCGACGCGCGGATCCTCAAGCCGTTGGGCCTGACCAAGCTGAGAATGCTGGAGACGGGCGACAAGGCCGAGGACGTGGCTAGGCTGGTCTCGGCCAAGGAGACCCCGATCGAGCCCGCCTGGGCCGGCGCTGCGGGACCGGCCGTTGGGTCCGCGGCGGATATGGCGCGGGTCTGGGCGGCGCTGCTGGGCGGCAAGCTGCTGAAGCAGGAAACCGTCGCGGCACTGTACGGGAAACTCTATCCGATGTTCGACGCGGGCAGCTTCTACGGCCTGGGCGCGATGGCGGTGGAGGTTCCGGAGCCCGATGGTTCGGCGAGCCTGTGGCTGGGCCATCTGGGTGGCACGCCGGGCGCGAGCGCGGTCGTGGCCTATTCGGTCAAGGATGAAGTGATCGTGGCCGCCGCCCTGACCGGTGATGGCTCGGCGGCGGCCACGGCGAACCTGCTTCTGCGGCAGGTCCGCTCTCCCACACCCTAGAATTCTTCCCAGTCGGTCGACGGCGCGGCGGCCGTGGCGGCGCCCGGTCGGGCGAAGCTTTGAGCTCGGGCGAGTTGCTCGTGCACGGGGTTGCGGGCCGGGGCCGCGCGTTGGTTTCGGGTCGGCTGAGGGCGATAGACGGGCGCGCCGGTCTGGAAGCGCGCCACCTGCTGGGCCAGATCCTGGGCCTCGCCGCGCAGCGAGGCGGCGGCGGTGTTGGCCTGCTCGACCATGGCGGCGTTCTGCTGGGTGACCTGGTCCATCTGGTTCACCGCGGCGTTGACCTCGTTCAGGCCCGTAGCCTGCTCCTGCGACGACTCGGCGATCTCGCGGATCAGGCTGTTGATCTCACCGACCTTGGCGACGATGCCGGCCAGCGCTTCACCCGTATCGCCGACCAGACGCACGCCGCGCTCGACCTGGGCCGTGCTGCTGGCGATCAGCGTCTTGATCTCCTTGGCGGCCTCGGCGGAGCGCTGGGCCAGGGCTCGGACTTCCTGGGCGACGACGGCGAAGCCACGACCGGCTTCGCCAGCTCGCGCGGCCTCGACGCCCGCGTTCAGGGCCAGCAGGTTGGTCTGGAACGCGATCTCGTCGATGACGCCGATGATCTGTGTGATCTGGCCCGAAGACTTCTCGATCTCGCCCATGGCGGCGACAGCTTCGCGGACCACCTCGCCCGAGCGGTCGGCGTCGGTGCTGGCGGCGGAGGCGGCGGCCGAGGCCTGCTTGGCTCCGTCGGCGCTGCGGCGGACCGTGGCGGTGATCTCGTCGAGGGCGGCGGCGGTTTCTTCCAGGCTGGCGGCCTGTTGCTCGGTGCGCTTGGAGAGGTCGCTGGAGGCGCCCGCGATCTCACCGGCCCCGGTCTCCATGCCGCTGGCCGACTCCGCGATGGCGCCCATGGCGTCCTTCAGACTGTCGATGGCGGCGTTGAAATCGTCCTTCAGCTGGGCATAGCGGCCGTCCAGGCCAGCCTCGATGCGAGCCGTGAGGTCGCCGCGCGCCATCCGGCCCAGGCTGTCGGCCAGCACCGACACGACCTGATCCTGCTCGCGGGAGAGCTGCTCGCGCTCGGCCTCGGCGCGCCGGCGCTCGATTTCACCCGCCGTGACGTCGGCCGCGATCTTGATGACCTTGAAGGCGCGGCCGTTCTTGTCGAGCACCGGGTTGTAGGAGGCCCGGATCCAGATCTCCTTGCCGCCCTTGGCGACGCGCTTGAACTTGTCGACCACGAACTCGCCGGCGGCCAGCTTGGCCCAGAAGGCGCGATAGGCGGCGCCGTCGGCCTCGGCGGGCTCCATGAACAGGCTGTGCTTGCGGCCCTGGATCTCGGAGAGGGCGTAACCCATCGTCCGCAGGAAGTTGTCATTGGCGGTGATGATCGTGCCGTCGAGATTGAACTCGATCACCGCCTGAGAGCGTTGGATCGCTGCGACGACGCCCTCCAGATCCGCGATACGCGCCGAGTGGTCACCGGTGTCACGACCGAAGGAGAACAACGCCATAATCAGGGCCCCATGCGCGACGCCGTTGTCGCGGGAGAACCTGTCAGGCTGAGTTGGTTAATGAGTCTCTAATTTGCGAGGAGGTCGCAAAACGTTGTTCGCCAATCATGCGTCTGGGTGGTATTCGGCGCGCCAGAACAACCCACGCGCATGTGGAGCGTCACAGTGTGCGATCGCGCGATTCGGAGACTAGGCGTCGATGGATGGCGCTTCCTGGCCACGCTCCTTGAAGCGGACGACGCCCTTCGGCGGTTCCTGGCCGGGGCGGACGAGGTCGATGACGAAGGGAACGATCGTTTCGGGCGCGGGCACGGTCTTGGGATCCTCGCCCGGGAAGGCGCCGGCCCGCATGCGGGTGCGCATGGCGCCCGGATCGACGCAGAGCGCGCGGACGGGCGTGTTCTCCATCTCGTCGGCATAGACGTCGACAATGGTCTCCAGCGCCGCCTTGGTGGCCGCGTAGGCGCCCCAGAAGGCCGGGCGGGTCTTGGCCACGCTGCTGGTGAAAAAGAGAGCCCGGCCAGCGTTCGAGGCGCGCAGCAGCGGGTCCATGGCGCGGATCAGGCGCCAGTTGGCCGTCAGGTTGGTGGACAGGATCATGTCCCAGCCTTTGGGCTCCAGGTGGCTCACGGGCGTGAGGGGACCCAGCACGCCGGCCGCGCCGACCAGGATGTCCAGCTTGCCCCAGCGCTGATGGATCGCCGCGCCCAGGTGATCCAGGCCGTCGGCCTCGCGCAGGTCCAGCGGGACGAGGGTGGCGCGCTCGCCGGTAGCTTCCAGGATCGCGTCGTCTAGGGCTTCGAGGGCGCCTTGGGTGCGGGCCGTGGCGATCACGTGGGCGCCGGCCTTGGCCAGGCCCAGCGCCACCGCCTCGCCGATGCCGCGCGAGGCGCCGGTGACGAGGGCGATGCGGCCGGCCAGCGGCTTTTGGGAGTCGGAGGTCATGGGGCGGGTTCTAGAGCAGGGGAGGTGAAACGTAAAACCGGCAGGAGCCCTTAAGCCGAGGCGGGTTCCTGAGGGCGCTTGGCGTAGTGCTGGGCGATCACCGAGCAGGCCATCAGCTGGATCTGGTGGAAGATCATCAGCGGCAGCACGATGATCCCCGCCGTCGGTCCCGGGAACAGGATGTTGGCCATCGGCACGCCGGTGGCCATGCTCTTCTTGGAACCGCAGAACATGATGGTGATCTCGTCGGCCTTGTCGAAGCCCAGGGCGCGCGCGCCATAGGCCGTGGCGGCGATGACGACGGCCAACAGGACGCAGCAGACGATCAGCAGCACGCCCATCTCCAGCGCCGAGACCTTTTGCCAGATGCCGCCGACGACGGCCTCGCTGAAGGCGGCGTAGACGACCAGCAGGATCGAGCCGCGATCGACATAGCCGACCAGTTGCTTGTGCTTCTCGACCCACTTGGCGACCAGCGGCCGGGCCAGTTGGCCGACGATGAAGGGCACGAGCAATTGGACGACGATGTCCTGCACCGACTTCCACCCGCCGGCCGCGCCGCCCTGGGTGTGCATCAGCAGGCCCACCAGCACCGGCGTGATGAAGATGCCGAAGAGGTTCGAGGCCGAGGCCGCGCAGACGGCGGCGGCGACATTGCCTCGGGCGATCGAGGTGAAGGCGATCGAGGACTGCACTGTCGAGGGCAGGCAGCACAGGAACAGCATCCCGGCTGACAAGGTCGTCGACAACACGCCCAGCTTGGCGGTGACCAGGCCCAGCACCGGGAACATCACGAAGGTGAAGGCCAGGATCAGCAGGTGCAGCCGCCAGTGGGTGATCCCGGCGACCACGGCCTCGCGCGACAGCTTGGCGCCGTGCAGGAAGAACAGCAGGGCGATGGCCAGCTTGACGACGATGTCGAGTCCATCGGCGGCCTGGCCACGCACCGGCAGGATCGAGGCCAGCACGACCATGCCGAACAGCGCGATGACGTAGGGCTCGATCTTCAGCTTATCGAGCAGGCTCTTGAAACCCATGGACTAATCCTCGTCCCGCCAGCTCTAGCGGGACGAGGGATATGTCACGCGCTGACCAGCAGCGAAAGCTGCTTGTCGTTGGTCTCATTGCGGCCTTCGGCGATCTCGCGGTCCGTCAGGCGGGTCGGATAGTCGCCGGTGAAGTAGTGGTCGGTGAACTGCGGCGCGGCCGGATCGCGGGGACCGGCTTCCAGGGCGTCGTACAGGCCCTCGACCGACAGGAAGCCGAGCGAGTCCACTTCCAGGAACTTGGCCATCTCTTCCAGCGACTTGTTGGCCGCCAGCAGCTGCTCGCGCTCGGGCATGTCGATGCCGTAGAAGTCGGGCCACTTGATCGGCGGGCTGGCCGAGCGGAGGTGGACCTCCTTGGCGCCGGCCTCACGGACCATGCGGACGATCTTCAGCGAGGTGGTGCCGCGCACGATCGAGTCGTCGATCAGGATGACGCGCTTGCCGGCCAGGATGGCGCGGTTGGGGCTGTGCTTCATGCGCACGCCCAGTTCGCGGACGCCCTGGGTCGGCTGGATGAAGGTGCGGCCCACATAGTGGTTGCGGATGATGCCCATCTCGAACGGCAGGCCGCTCTCCTGGGCGTAGCCCAGCGCGGCGGGCACGCCCGAGTCCGGCACCGGCACCACGACGTCGGCCTCGACGCCGGTCTCCTTGGCCAAGTTGCGGCCCATGCGCTTGCGCACGCCATAGACCGAGCGGCCGTTCACGACGCTGTCCGGACGGGCGAAATAGACATACTCGAACACGCAGGGGCGCGCGGCCTTGGTCTGGAACGGCTTGGTCGAGGTGATGCCGGTCTCTTCGATCACCACCATCTCGCCGTGCTCGATGTCGCGCACGAAGCGGGCGCCGATCATGTCGAGGGCGCAGGTTTCCGAGGCCAGGACCGGCTTGCCGTCCAGGTCGCCCAGCACCAGCGGGCGGATGCCCAGCGGGTCGCGCAGGCCGATCATCTTCTTGTTGGTGATCGCGACCAGGGCGTAACCGCCTTCGATCTGGGCGACCGCGTCGATGAAGCGGTCGACGATCTTGGCCTTACGCGAGCGGGCGATCAGGTGAAGGATCACTTCCGAGTCCGAGGTCGACTGGAAGATCGCGCCTTCCTGCACCAGGCGTTCGCGCAGGGTCAGGAAATTGGTCAGGTTGCCGTTGTGAGCGATGGCGACGCCACCGGTCTCCAGGTCGGCGAACATCGGCTGGACGTTGCGGATGCCGCTGCCGCCGGCCGTCGAATAGCGCGTGTGGCCGATAGCCATGTTGCCGGGCAGGCGCTGGACGAGGTCGGCGCCTGTGAAGGCGTCGCCGACGTGGCCCATATGGCGCTCGGTGTGGAAGCGGTTGCCGTCGAAGGCGGCGATGCCGCAGGCTTCCTGACCGCGATGCTGCAGGGCGTGCAGGCCCAGGGCCGCGATCGCCGAGGCGTCGCGGACGCCGAAGACGCCGAACACGCCGCATTCCAGGCGGAGGGTGTCGTCCTCCGAGTCCCGTTCGGGCAGGGAAGAATAGCTGTCGGTCGACTGGCCCAGGAAGGTCATCGCGATTTCTCCACCAGGTCGTCGAGCTTGCGACGCTGGTCCTCATCATAGCCTTTTCCGGACGACTTCTCGCCGGACGTATTGTCGCCGTCCTCGTGGACGGCATTCTTGATCGCAGGGGCCAGCTTGCCGGCCAGCGCCTTGCCCTTCGGCGCGAACACCTTGAGCACCGCGCCGCTGATTTCCGACACCGGATAGAAGAACGAATCCTCCACCCAGCGCGGCATGCGGTCCGGCGGAGTCGCCAGGTGCAGCAGCAGGTTGAAGACGCCCAGGATCACGCAGGCCCGGATCAGGCCGAAGGTCGCGCCGACCACGCGGTCCAGCGTCCCGGCCGACGTCTCGTGCAGGCTGGCCGTCAGGCGGCCGCCGATCAGGCGGAAGATCAGGAAGAAGACCACGAACACCACGAGTACCGCAGCGGCGGTAGCCGCCCAGTCGGGGTCCATGAGATTGCGGAAGATCGAGCCGCTGATCCGCAGGCCGAACAGGGCGATGGCGGCGGCGAAGATGAACGACAGCGCCGAGGTCAGCTCCCGCGAGGCGCCGCGCACCCAGCCGGTGACGCCGGAGACGAGCAGCAGGAGTCCGGCGATGATGTCGAAAGGCGTCACGTCAGGCTCGTCCAGATCTCGTCGCCGATCCGGCGAACGGCGTCGGTGAGTCGCGCCACGCCCGCCACGGGCAGGGCTCCGCCGCCTTCAGGGAGGCCGGCGAGCGGTCCGAGCGCCCGGCCAAATCCCAATTTCGCGGCTTCCTTCAAACGCGTCTCCATACGGCTGACGGGCCGAACTTCGCCCGACAGACTGAGCTCGCCGAACACGACGCAGTCCTGGGGCAGGGCGACGTCCAGGGCGGAGGAGGCCAGGGCCGCCGCCGCCGCGAGGTCCGCCGCCGGCTCCGTGATGCGAAGGCCGCCAGCGACGTTCAGATAGACGTCCTTGTCGCCAAAACCAAGGCCGCATCGGGCTTCAAGTACGGCCAGCACCATGGCGAGGCGTCCCGAGTCCCATCCGACGACCGCGCGACGCGGCGTTCCGTACGCGGAGGGCGCGACCAGGGCCTGGAACTCCACCAGGACGGGCCGCGAGCCCTCGATGCCGGCGAACACCGCCGCACCGGCCGCGCGCTCGCCGCCTTCGTTCAGGAACAGCGCGGAGGGGTTCTTGACCTCCCGCAGGCCGACGTCGCCCATTTCGAAGACGCCGATCTCGTCGGTGGCCCCGAAGCGGTTCTTGGCCCCGCGCAGGATGCGGAACGGATAGCCGCGCTCGCCCTCGAAGCTGAGGACGGCGTCGACCAGGTGTTCGACCACGCGCGGGCCGGCGATCTGGCCGTCCTTGGTGACGTGGCCGACCAGCAGGATTGCTACGCCCTTCTTCTTGGCCAGGCGCACCAGTTCGGTGGCGCAGGCGCGGACCTGGGTGACGGTGCCGGGCCCGGCCTCGTGGGCGTCGCTCCACATCGTCTGGATCGAGTCGATGACCACCAGGTCGAAGCTGTCGCGCTTCAGCCCGTCCAAGATGTCGCGTAGCGAGGTCTCGGCGGCCAGGCTGACATTGGCCTTGGAGAGGCCCATGCGGTCGGCGCGGCCGCGGATCTGCTCGACGGCCTCTTCGCCGGAGATATAGGCGCAGGAGACGCCGCGCAGGGCGGCGCTGGCGCAGACCTGCAGCAGCAGGGTGGACTTGCCGACACCCGGGTCGCCGCCGATCAGGATGGCCGAGCCGGGCACCACGCCGCCGCCGCAGACGCGGTCGAACTCGTCGACGCCGGTCATGATCCGGGCCGGCGGGGCGCTTTCGCTCTCCAGGCCCGAGAACTGCAGGCCGCGCACCCGCGTCGCCTTGGTCGTCGCCAGGGCGCCCGGGGGTCTGGCGCCGACCTCCTGGACCAGCGTATTCCAGCTCTGACAGGCGGGGCATTGTCCGGACCACTTGGTCTGGACCGCGCCGCAGGACTGGCAGGCGTAGACTGCGCCGTCACGGGCCATGGGGTCTCCTGATTCTCGGATGTCGGGAGCGTACAGGTCGGGCGGTGCTGCGCCAAAGCCGGACGCAGCCAAGGTTGTGGATCGGCGTTTTGTGTGGATGGATTTTCGGGTGAGGAGATCGTCATGGCGAGGCGGATGAACAAGGCGGCGCGCCTGAGCGTGGTGTGCGCGCTGGCCTTGCTGGCCATGGCGTGCGGGCGGCAGGGCCAACAGGCCGCCTCCAGCTCGGTCGAGGTCGATGGCCGTGCGGTCGATCTGCAGAAGCTCGAGAAGGAAGGGGCGCAGGCCGAGAAGGCCGCCCAGAAGGGAACGCGCGTCCTGGCGCCGGCGGGCCTGCCGAGCCTGCTGCCGGCCAGCGTGGGCAGTTATGCGCGGACCGAGGTGAAGAGCAGCCTCGGCCCCGAACCCGGCATGGCCAGGACCAGCGCCCGCTATGTAAAGGGGACCTCGGCCTTCGTGCTGGAGCTCACCGATTTCGGCGCCAGCGGCAGTATCGGCGCGTCGAGCGACGCCCAGGGCGTCCAGACGGTCCAGCGCACGGCGACCGGCTACGAGAAGATCACTACGGCCGGCGGACGGGTCGTGACCGAGCAATGGGACACGGCCTCCAAAGCTGGACGCTACAGCATCGTGGGCGCCGAGCGTTTCACGATCCTGGCTGAGGGCTCGGCGGAGAGCATCGACGTGCTCAAGGTCGCGGTCGAAACCGTCAACGCCGCGCGGCTACGGGCGCTGGCGGGCTAGTCGCCGACGAACCGCCGCTGGGCGCGAGGCGCGACGCGGGTCAGGAGCTCGTAGGCGCTGGTGCCCGCGCCGGCGGCCGCGTCGTCGATCGGCAGGTTGGCGCCGAACAGCTCGACCATCGCGCCAGGACGCGCGGCGTCGCAGTCGGTGACGTCGACGGCGATGAGGTCCATCGAGACACGCCCAAGCAGCCGGCGACGGGCGCCGTCGAACCAGGCAAGGCCGTTCGGGTGGCTGGAACGCAGCACGCCGTCGGCATAGCCGGCCGCGACGATGGCCACGCGAGTGGTCTCCGGCGCCGTCCAGCCGGCGCCATAGCCGACGCTTTCGCCGCGCGGCACCACGCGGACCTGCAGGATCGGCGCCTCGACCGTCGCGACGGCGCGGATCTCGGGATGAAGGCGCCCTTCGGGGCCGCCGCCGTAAAGACTGATCCCCGGGCGCGCCTGGTCGAAGCGATAGGCCTCGCCCAGGAACAGGCCGCCGGAGTTGGCCAGGCTGCGCCGGGCGTCCGGCAGCATGGCGACCGCCTCCTGGAAGCGCTCCAGCTGATGCGTGTTCAGCGGATGGGCGGGCTCGTCGGCGCAGGCCAGGTGGCTGATGACGAGATCGAGGTCCAGGCGCTTCAGGCGATCCGTCGCTCCGACCAGCACCTTCAGTTCCTCCAGGCGCAGGCCCAGGCGGTTCATGCCGGTGTCGACATGCAGCGCCGCCCGCAGCCGCCCCGAGCGCGCCTGGGCGTTCCAGGCCTCGATCTGCGGCAGACTGTTGAGCACCGGCACGAGGTTCGCGCCTTCCAAGGTGTCGCCGGACCCGCGCGTCGCGCCGTCCAGGACATAGATCGTGGCGTCGCGGTCGCCCAACGCCTCGCGCAGGGCCACGCCCTCGGCCAGCCGGGCGACGTAGAAGCTCCGCGCGCCTTCGCCCCACAGGCGGTCGGCGATCGTGGCGGCGCCCAGGCCGTAGCCGTCGGCCTTCACCGCCGGCGCCAGCTCGGCGTCGCCGGCGCGCGCCCGCAGCGCCGCGTAGTTGGCGGCGAGGGCGTCGAGGTCGAGGGTCAGGCGGGCGTCGTGCAGGTCGGTCACAGGGCGGGCGTAGCGGACGGAGCCATGCGGTTCAACGGTTTAACCATGGTGGGTGAGCAGGAACTTGCCCACCAGGTTCTCGGCGCCCGACGCGATGATCTGCACGCCGATGCAGAGCAGCAGGAAGGCCACCAGTCGCGACAGGACCCGCGCGCCCGAAGCGCCCAGCACCCGCATCACCTGGCCCGAGGCGCTGTAGAACAGCCAGACCATGATCGCGACCACGGCGGCGGCCAGGCCGGCGCCGATGAAGAACGGGGCGACGGCCGCGCCTTCGGTGGGGCGCTGGGACGAGAGGGCGATCGCCACCGAGATGGAGCCAGGACCGGTCGTGAACGGCATGGTCAGGGGGAAGAACGCCACGTCCTCGTGGGTCTGGGCGGTTTCCGTCTGGCCGGTCTTGCGGTCCTCGTTCTCCTGCGGGTCCATCAGCAGGCTCCAGGCGCGGATGGCCACGACCAGGCCGCCGGCGACCCGCAGGGCTCCCAGGCTGACGCCGAAGAAGTTCAGGATGTAGCCGCCCAGCAGCAGCGATCCCAGCAGCACCAGGAAGGCATAGAAGCCGATCAGGCGCGCCAGCCTCAGCCGCTCGCCCCGTTCGCGCCCGCCCATGGCCTGGTGGAAGATCAGCGAGGCCCCGACCGGATTGACGATCGAGAACAGCGCCGGGAACGCCAGCAGGAAGGCGCCGACCAGGCTGGAGGTGGGCAGGGGGCTGAAGTCCATGTGACTCGTCAGGGCTAGGAGCGAGGCGTGGACGGTGGCTTGCGGAGGCGCGCAGAGTCAAACGACGAGCAAGCGCCCCTTCCGTCTCGCTGCGTATTCGCAGCGATCCACCTCCCCCGCAAGCGAGGGAGGAGAAGTGGCTCCACCTCACCCGTGAAACGGGGGAGGTGGCGCGGCGCGGATACGCGACGTGACGGAGGGGCGCTAGGCCGTTACTCGTCCGACGGAATGTTCCGCGCCTGGGCGAAGTAGTGATCCTTGGCCAGGTTGCCGAAGCGGGTGGTGTCGCTGTTGAACGACAGGCGCACGGTGCCGATGGGGCCGTGACGCTGCTTGGCGATGATCACCTCGGCCAGGCCGTGCAGGCGGTCCATCTCTTCCTGCCAGGTCAGGTGCTCGGGCGTACCTTCGCGCGGCTCGGCGCGGCCCACATAGTAGGCCTCGCGGTACACGAACCAGACCATATCGGCGTCCTGCTCGATCGAACCCGATTCCCGAAGGTCGGAGAGCTGGGGCCGCTTGTCGTCGCGGGATTCGACCTGACGCGACAGCTGCGACAGGGCGATGACCGGGCAGGCCAGTTCCTTGGCCAGGGCCTTGAGACCCATGGTGATCTGCGAGACTTCCTGCACGCGGTTGGCGTTGGCGCCGAGGTCCGAGCCTGTGACCAGCTGCAAATAGTCGACCACGACCAGGTCCAGGCCCATCTGGCGCTTCAGGCGACGGGCGCGGGCAGTTAGCTTAGCGATCGAGATACCACCGGTGGCGTCGATGAACAGCGGCGCTTCCTGCAGTTCCATGGCCGCGTCGCGGACCCGGCCGAACTCGGAGGCGTCGATCTCGCCCTTGCGGAGCTTGTCGCCCGACACGCCGGAGGCGTCGGCCAGCATACGCAAGGCTAGCTGCTCGGCGCTCATTTCCAGCGAGTAGAAGGCCACCACGCCGCCCTGGACGGTCTTTTTGCTGCCGTCGGGCTGGATCTCGTAGGCGTACTTCTTGGCGATGTTGAAGGCGATGTTGGTCGCCAGCGCCGTCTTGCCCATCGACGGACGACCGGCCAGGACCACGAGGTCGGAGGGGTGCAGGCCGCCGATCTTCTGGTCGAGATCGATCAGGTCGGTGGCGACGCCCGACATGCCGCCGTCGCGCGCGAAGGCCTCGGCGGTCATTTCCACGGCGCCGCGCAGGGCGTCGCCGAACGAAACGAAGCCCGACGAGGCCGCGCCGCTTTCGGCCAGGCTGTAGAGGCTCTGTTCGGCGGCCTCGATCTGGTCGCGGGCCGCGCGCTTCTCGTCGTTGCCGCCTTGGGCCGCCGTGGCGATGTCGCCGCCGATGCGGATCAGCTCGCGGCGCAGCGACAGGTCGAAGATCACCCGGGCGTAGTCGCCGGCATTGGCCGCCGGCGGGGCGCGGTCGACGAGGTCGGCCAGGTAGCGCAGGCCGCCCAGCTCCTGGAACGCCGGATCGGCCTTGAACTCGTCGGCCAGCAGGATCGGCTCGGCCAGCTGGCCCTTGCGGACGTGGGTCTCGATCGACTGGAACAGGCGCTGATGGAACGGCTCGTAGAAGCAGCGCGCCTGCAGGCTGTCGGTCAGGCGCTCATAGGCGGCGTTATCATAGAGCAGCACGCCGAGCAGCGCCTGCTCGGCTTCCATGTTGTGCGGCGCCACATTGATCGTGGGCTCGGAGAAACCGGTGGGAACGAGATCGAGCGCGGGTACGAGGGACATCATCAGAAGTTAACGCGACGGGGGTTCGGACGCGCGGACGACTTGGTCCGGCGACTCAGATGAACGGGGATGTTCTGTGTATGTTTTTACCACCGGAAAGTGCAAGCGCACGGGCTCTGGAGGGCGTCCGATTTTGACGTGGAGGCAATGAAAAGGGCGCGGAGATTGCTCTCCGCGCCCCAAACGGTTGCCTGGCTTTCAGCCTACCAGTTGATCGCCACGCGGCCGTAGACGAACCGGCCGTTGAAGCCGAACGGCGAGAAGCTGGACCACGGGTTGCCGCCGCTGGTGTTGAGGTTCGGCGGCACTTGGTCGGGGTATTGATCGAACAGGTTGTCCGCGCCCAGCGACACGGTGGTGCGTTCGCCGAAGCGGTAGCGGGCCTCCAGGTCGACGATGCCTTGCGACCCGGTGTGCCAGTCGCCGCTGCCGTCGGCGGCGGTGCCCGGCGACAGGACGTTGCCGTAGAGCGTGGTGCGCAGGGTGGCGCCCCACGGACCCTTGCTCCAGTCGCCTTGCAGCGAGACCTTGTTGCGCGGCGTGCCCTTCTCGAAGCGCAGGACGGCCTGGCGGGCAAACAGCGAGGTCGGGGTCGGCAGCACCGTCGTGGACGGCGTGCGATTGACCTTGAAGTCGTTGATGTTGGCCGCCGCCGTCAGGTCGAACGTGCCGGCTTGGTCGTCGTTGATGCGGTAGCGGGCCACGATGTCGACGCCCTTGGTCTTGGTGTCGACGCCGTTGGTGAAGAAGCGACCGGCCGAAGCGCCGAAGGGCGAGAGCAGGTCGAAGATCACCTTGGCGTTGGTGCCCGCCGCCGCCGTCGCGCTACCCGTCAGGGTCTCGGTCAGGACGATGCGGTTGTCGACCTCGATCTGATAGGCGTCGACGGTCAGCTCGAAGGCGCCTTTGTGATAGACCGCGCCCAGCGAGTAGTTCTTGGACTTCTCGGGCTCCAGCGGCTTGCCGCCCAGCGCCTTGCCGGTGACGCTGATCGAGGGGAACGTGCCCGTCTCGAACGGCACGGCCGTGGTGATCCCGCCGACCGTCTGGTTGATGTAGAGGATCGAGGTCGAGGTGAAGTACTGCTGCTGCAGGCTCGGCGCCCGGAACCCGGTCGAGGCCGCGCCACGGATGGCGAAGGCGTCGGTGAAGTCGTAGCGACCCGACAGCTTCCAGCTCGTATTGGTGCCGAAGTCCGAATAGTCCTCATAGCGGACGGCGGCCGAGCCGGTCAGCTTCTCGGTCAGCTTGCCTTCCAGGTCGAGATAGACGCCGACGGCGTCACGATCGACGTCGATCCGGTTGCTGGGCGTGAAGCCCGTGAAGCCGCGCGAGCCGAAGGCCAGGGCGGGCGAGACCGTGCCGCGAGCATACGACGCCACTTCGCCGGCGTTGATCTCGTAGGTCTCGCGACGGGCTTCGAGACCGAAGGCCACGTTCAGCGGACCGGCAAGGCCGACTTCGAACTCCTGGCTGGCGTCGAGGCCGAACACGACCTGGTTATAGGTCAGGCCGCCGGCCTGGAAGCTGGTCGGCGAGGTCGGGCCGTATGACGGGTTGATGGTGTTCTTCACCCCGAAGTCGATGTCGTTCTTGCCGTAGACCAGGTTGGTGTCGAGCTTCCAGCCGGCCAGTTCGCCGCGCAGGCCGACCGCGGCGGTCGTGTCCTCGGTGTCGGTCGTGATCAGCGGCAGGTAGCCGTTGGGATAGACGCTGGTGATGTTCTGGGTGGCGTCGGTCGGCAGGCGATAGGTGGCCGAGGCCTCGCTGTCGCGCTGTTGATAGCCGTACCAGCCGTAGAGCTGCCAGGTCTCGCCGATCGGTTTGCCGGCGTTGGCGTAGAAGCTGACCTGCTCGACCGCGGGGTCGCCGAAGCGCGAGGTGACGCGCTGCGGGGTGACGCGGGTGTCGATGTCGCTGCGGTTGGTGAAGTTGCGATCGACATACTCGGCCGAGAGGGTCAGGAAGCCGTCCGAGCCGATCTTGAGGCCCTGCCAGCCGGAGACCGTGGTCGTGGCGCCGTCGCGGCGCTTGTGGTCCTGACCGGTCTGCAGGCCGCTGAAGCTGGTGATGTATTTGCCGGTCGTGACCGTGACGCCGCCGCCGTGATCGGCTTCGCGCAGGCGCAGATTGACGACGCCGGCGATGGCGTCCGAGCCGTATTGGGCCGAGGCGCCGTCACGCAGCACTTCGATCCGGTCCAGGGCCACCGAAGGGATGGCGTTCAGATCGACGGCGGCCGAGCCGCGGCCGACCGAGCCGTTCAGATTGACCAGGGCGGTCGGGTGACGGCGCGTGCCGTTGACCAGCACCAGCGTCTGGTCCGGACCTTGGCCGCGCAGCACGGCCGGGCGAACAGAGTCGGTGCCGTCGGTGTTGGACGGACGCGGGAAGGTGATGGACGGCACGGTCGCGGCAAGGGCCGTCGCCAGTTCGGTGCTGCCGCGTTGCTGCAGCGTCTTGGCGGTGACCACGTCGACCGGCGCCAGGGTGTCGAGGCGCGAGCGGCCGGCGGTGCGCGTGCCGGTGATGACGATTTCTTCGAGGTTGGTGTTGTCGCCCGAAGTCGGAGCCGTCTGGGCGTGGGCGGTCGTGGAGAAGGCCGCCAGGGAGGCGGCCGCCAGCAGCAAGCTTCTGTAACGCATGAGATATCCCCTCTCTTATTATCGGGGATGGGAGGCCGACCGGCCCCCGCGCCCCGACGGGGTTTCAACCCCTACCGCGAACATGGGATTTCGCCATTCTGCGTACAAGCTAAGCATTTCTACGCGAAAGCGCAGAAAAAAACGGCGCGGATTGCTCCGCGCCGTTTCTCGATAAAACCTCTGATCCCGGAGGATTAGGCTTCGTAGTGGTCGCCTTCGAACGAACCGGCGCCGCCTTCCGCCATGTCTTGGGCGGCTTCGGCTTCGGCCGCGCGATCTTCCTCGAATTGCGAGTTGATCACGTTTTCGCCGCGCGCCTGGCGCTCGGCTTCGTCGGCGCTGCGCGCGATGTTGAGCGTGACCGTGATGGTCACTTCAGCATGCAGCTTCACCTTCACTTCGTGGACGCCCAGCGTCTTGATCGGCTTGTCCAGCACGATCATCGAGCGGTCGACCTTGCCGCCTTCGGCCTTGATGGCGTCGGCGACGTCGCGGCCCGCGACCGAACCGTACAGCTGGCCGCTTTCGCCAGCTTGACGGATCAGGACGTACTGGGTGCCGTCGAGAGCTTCACCGTTCTTGCCGGCGGCTTCACGGTTCTTCACGTTGCGGGCTTCGATCTCAGCGCGCTGAGCTTCGAAGTTGGCCAGGTTCGCCTTGGTGGCGCGCAGGGCCTTGCCGCGGGGCAGCAGGAAGTTACGGGCGAAGCCGTCCTTCACGGTGACTTCGTCGCCGAGGACGCCGGTGCCTTCAACGCGTTCGAGCAGAATGACTTTCATCGTGGTGTCTCCCTTACTTCACGACGTAGGGGAGCAGAGCCAGGAAGCGGGCGCGCTTGATGGCCTTGGCCAGTTCGCGTTGCTTCTTGGCCGACACCGCGGTGATGCGCGACGGGACGATCTTGCCGCGCTCGGAAACGTAACGCTGCAGCAGCTTCACGTCCTTGTAGTCGATCTTCGGCGCGTTGGCGCCCGAGAACGGGCAAACCTTGCGGCGACGGAAGAACGGGCGGCGAGCGCCGCCAGCGGCGGCGGCCGGAGCGGCGCCGGCTTCGGGAGCAGTCGTATCGGTCATGATCTCTTTCTCCCTTACGCTTGAGCTTGCGCTTGCGGCGCGAAGTCTTCACGCGGACGTTCCGGGCGATCGCCACGGTCACGACGGGCCAGAACCGGCGACAGTTCCAGGTCCAGCTCTTCGACGCGGATCGTCATGAAGCGCAGAACGTCTTCATTGATCAGCAGCTGGCGCTCCATTTCCTTCACGGCCGGCGCCGGGGCGTCGATCGCGAGCAGGGAATAGTGGCCCTTGCGGTTCTTCTTGATGCGGTAGGTGAGGTTGCGAAGGCCCCAGTACTCGATCTTGGCGATGTGGCCGCCATTCTCTTCGATGAGGGTCTTCAGTTGCTCGTTCAGAGCTTCGGCCTGTTGCGGCGAGATATCCTGCCGCGCGATGACCACGTGTTCGTAGAACGCCATGTTTTCCTTCTTCCGTTGTGGAAGGCGGCGTGGTCGACGACGGAAGTCCGTCGACCACGATGGATCCTGCAAGCGAACGGGGAAAACCCCGGTCCCGAATGGGTGCGTGCAAGACCGCTCTTCCGTGAGAACGCGCGCTACTACAGGAGATGGGGGGAAAAGGCAAGGCGCATCGGGGTTTGCCGCCCGAACGCGCACCTGTCGCTTCGTCGACCGAACACCGCGCCGGAGGTCTTGCCTCCATGGTCAAGTATGCTAGCAGGCGGGCATGGGGTTCCACACGCGTCTTGTGATCGCCTTCGTGACGGTCGCCGTTGGCGGCGGCGTCGCGCATGCCGAGCTGATCCAGAAGCCCGTCACCTCGGTCTCGGCCAAGGACGGCCGCTTCACCGGCTATTCGGCCGCCCTGCCGCTGGACCTCTCCACCGACACCGAGAAGGTCGCCCTGACGGTCAGGTCCTCGGGCATGATCGAGAACCCGACCTACGACCTCGACCTCAACCTGGTTCAGAAGCCGGACGAGGGCCGCGTGGGGCAACGCTCACTGGCCGTGGGCGCGTCGTGGAACGAGAGCGAGGCCAAGCTGCGCTCGTCGATGTCGAAGCTGTTCGGCTTCGGCATCCTGCCGCGCGCCAACTATATCCGTGTCTCGATGGACATGGACGCCAGCCAGGCCATCGCCGTGCCGGGCAAGGTCCCGGTCGCCCGCGCCAACCTGCGCTCGACCCTGACCTTGGACGGCAAGCCCGTCGGCTCGATCGCCCTGGGCGGCGGCACGACCGGGGAGGAGGGCATCGACCTGGCCTTCACCCGGCCGTTCGACATTCCGGCCGAGTTCACGGTCAGCCTGCGAGGCGTCAACAGCGAGCGCGAACAGTGGCGGCTGCCGGACGCCCGCGCCATGGTCAAGCTGGTGAAGGCGCGCTGGTAGCGTCCAGCTTTCGATCCTTTCGCGCGGTCACCTCCGCAAAACGCTTCAGATACGCCGGGTGCTCGGTGCCCATCAGCTTGTCCCACCAGGTGAAATAGAGCCCGTAGTTCCAGCCGGCCTGCGCGTGGTGCAGGTCGTGATGGGTCACCGTCGTCACGAACGGGATCAGCGGCCGGCCATCCTTGCGAGCGGGGAACAGCTCGTAGCCCGAGTGGCCGATGGTGTTGCGCACGATCTGGTGCAGCATGAAGAGGCCGACCACCGGCCATTGGGTCGGAACCAGGATCATCCAAAGCGGCACGAACACGCCGTTGATGAAGGCTTCGCCCAGATCGAAGCTGTAGGCGGTGAACGGCGAGGGGTTGTTCGACCGGTGATGCCGCCGGTGAAAGCGCCGGAACAGGCGGCGGTCGTGGATCAGCCGGTGCGTCCAGTAGAACCAGGCGTCGTGGGCCACGATCATCAGGACGAGGCTCGTCCAGAACCAGGCCGGTCCCCAGCTCTTGGCGACGTAGGGGCCCGGCAGCCAGCCGACGCGGAACAGCCCAAAGGTCAGAAGGCCCAGGGTCGAGAAGATCATGATCGAGCGGATCGAGGTCAGAAACTCGACGAGCAGCTGGCGCGCGGCCGGGCGGCTGTCGCGGATCTTGCGGCCGGCCAGCGGGATCGCCAGCACGACCCACAGGATCAGCCAGACGCCGACCGAGAAGACCACATAGCGGGTGACGTCGACCTGCATGGAGGCCAGCCAGTTGCGGGCGAAGGGGAGGAGGGTGTCGAGCATCGGAGGCTCCAGGGCGTTTCGAGAGACCTCGCCAGGGAAGCCGTCTGATCTGCGCCCGTCGCGCCGATCTCGAAATCAGGCCCGTTTGTCGGTTTTTGACGCGCCTTCGCCGGTTTCGACCAGCCTTAGGTGCGGATGAGCCGGGGTGACGTCCTGCCGCCAAGCGGTCGGGGTGACGCCGGTCGCGGCGCGAAAGGCGCGGTTGAACGGGCCCAGCGAGGCAAAGCCCAACTCGTAGGCGATGGTCGAGACCGACTTCAGCGCCTGTTCGGGGTCGGAGAGGGCGGTCTTGGCGGCCTCGATCCGGCGGCCGTTGACGTAGTCGGCGAAGTTGCGGTGACCCAGCGTGCCGTTGATCAGCTTGCGCAGCCGATGCTCGGGCGCGCCGACCAGGGCGGCCAGCGTGCCGATGGAGAGGTCCTCGCCGCGCCAGACCTCGTTCTCGTTCATGGCCTTGTCCAGGCGCGCCAGCACCAGGCGGTCGGCGGGAGTAAGGTCCAAGGCTTCGACAGCCTTGGGCGCCGGCGCTTGACCCTCGGCGGGCAGCGCCATGACCAGCACGGGATCCGCGCGCAACAGCGCCAGCGCCGAGCCGATGCCGAGCAGCACCTGAGCCACGGCCTGCACAAGGCTGGGCAGGACAGGGCCGTTCCCCAAGCCGAAGTCGCACAGGGTCTGGACCAGCATGTAACCCGTCGCGGCCGCCGCGACCGGCGCGCGCAGGTGCCGGCGGCGCTCGACGAGGTCGATCCGCCAGCCGCGCCAGGTCATCATCAGGACGTGGATGTGGATCACGAGCGAGGATGCGGCGAAGAGCCACCAGGCGACGGCGCGGGCCGGCGAGGGCGGCAGGAAGGCGCCGGGCAGCCACGCCGCCACCACGAGGGCGGGCACGGCGAAGCGCCAGGCGGGGATTTTCGGCTCGTCCTCGAACAGCACCGAGCAGAACAGCCAGAACACCCCGGCGGCCATCGAACTGAGGAACCAGGTCAGGAAGCTGAAGTGCAGGTGTGTCGTGTAGTAGAAGTGGCTCTCGAAGAGATGGGCGATGGCGCAGACCATCAGCAGCACGCCGACCCAGCGCGTCGGCGTCATCCGGCGACTGGCGGCCAGGGAGACGCCCGTGGCGGCGAAAGCGCCGATGGCGATGCTTCTCAGGCCGAGCCCGAGGGCGGAAAGGTCGATGTGGGCGAGATCGATCATGCCCAATCATCTCCCCCGCGCCGCGCGAGCCTCAACCCGCGCGGCTGGCTGAAAGTCGAAAAGGCTGGCTACTTCTTCGCCGAGCCGGTCTTGCCGGCCTTGGCCGAGTACAGCTTCACGGTGTCCATCGTCTGGGTGACGTGGCCGGCGAAGTTGCCGTCGGTATAGGCCAGCAGGATCTTGCCGTCCGGGGCGATCACGTACGAGGTGCGGTTCGACCACTCGGGCTTCTGCGACAGCACCACGTCGTAGCTCTTGATCAGGCCGGCGTCGGCGGCGGCCACCGCGAACTTGTCGCGGCAGTGCTCCTTGGAGAAGTCCTTGATGCGGTCGACATTGCCGGCCGTGACGCCGATCACCGTGGCGCCCAGCTTCTCGAACTCGGGCGTGGCCTCGGCGAACTCGTGAGCCTCGGCCGTGCAGCCGGCGGTGTAGGCGGCCGGGAAGAAGTACAGGACCACCGGGCCCTTCTTCAGCGCCTTGGCCAGCTTGAAGTCGAAGTCCTTGCCGGCCAGCGCCGCCTTGGCGCTGAAGTCGGGAGCCTTGTCGCCGACCTTCAGGGCGGCGAAGGCGGGGGAGGCGGCGGCGAACGTGAGGACGGTCGCGGCGATACCGGCGAGCAGACGGGACATCGAAAGGCTCCTGCGGGGAGGATGTTTACGGTCCCGTCTTGGATAACCCCATTCTCCGATCTTCCAAACCGCTACCTGCGTCGCTACCTGCCTTTGCGACGAAGGCCGTTGTTTCGAGGGCCGGTGGGGGAGAAAGCAATGGCGTTGGGGGATTCCGAGGTTCCGAGCCTGGCCGAATGGGCCGGCGGTCCAGAGAGGTTCAAGACGCTGTTCGAGACCTTCTACGCCAAGGTCCCGAACGACCCGATCCTGGCCCCGGTCTTCGCCCACATGGATCCCAGGCACGCCGCCCATGTGGCCGCCTTCGTGGGCGAGGTGTTCGGCGGGCCCAAGGCCTATACCGAAGCCGGCGGCGGCCATGCCGCGATGATCCGCAAGCATATGGGGCGTCATCTCACCCAGGAGCAGCGCAAGGCCTGGGTAGCCTTGATGCTGGAGACCGCCGACGAGGTGGGCCTGCCCGACGATCCGGAGTTCCGCGCCGCCTTCGTCGGCTATCTGGAATGGGGCACGCGCTTGGCGGTGATCAATTCGGCGGAAGGCGTGGCCGAGCCCGAGGACGAAGCGCCCATGCCGGTGTGGGGCTGGGGACCGCCCGGCGGGCCCTGGCTGGGGTAGCAACGCTCGCCCGACTTGCCGCCCGGCGGCCTTTGGCCTAACCCTCCGCCCCTTGAATCTACTTAGGACGGAGCGGGCCGCCATGAGCATCGCCTTCATTTTCCCGGGTCAGGGCAGCCAGTCGGTCGGCATGGGCGTCGATCTCGCCGAGGCCTTCGCCTCCGCCCGCGAGGTCTTCCAGGAAGTCGACGACGCCCTGGGCCAGAAGCTGTTCGCGCTCATGAAGGAGGGGCCCGAGGGCGACCTGACCCTCACCGAGAACGCTCAGCCGGCCCTGATGGCCGTCAGCCTGGCCGTGACCCGCACGCTGGAGAAGGAATTCGGCGTCGGCATCGACCGCGCCGCCTTCGTCGCTGGTCACAGCCTGGGTGAGTACTCCGCCCTGGCCGCCGCAGGCGCCATCACCCTGGCCGACACCGCGCGTCTGCTGAAGCTGCGCGGCCAGGCCATGCAGCGCGCCGTGCCGGTGGGCGAGGGCGCCATGGCCTCGCTGATCGGTCCGAAGACGGATCTGGCCCTGGCCGAAGCCGCCGCCGCCGCCGGTTCGGAAGTCGGCGTCTGTGTCGTGGCCAACGACAACAACAACGGCAATGTCGTGATCTCGGGCGCCAAGGCGGCCGTGGACAAGGCCATCGAGAAGGCCAAGGAACTGGGCGCGCGCGCCATTCCGCTGAACGTCTCGGCGCCGTTCCACTGCCCGCTGATGCAGCCCGCCGCCGACGAGATGGCCGAGGCTCTGTCGAAGACGACGATCATCTCGCCGCGCGCGCCGCTGGTCGCCAATGTCACCGCCGGTCCGGTCCATGATCCGGACGTCATCCGCAAGCTGCTGGTCGAGCAGGTCACCGGCCGCGTCCGGTGGCGCGAGAGCATGACCTGGCTGGCCGGCGAGGGCGGCGTCACCCGCTTCGCCGAGGCCGGCGCCGGCAAGGTGCTGTCGGGCATGGCCAAGCGCATCGCCCCGGACGCCGAGGCGACTCCCCTGAACACCCCGGCGGACCTCGAAGCGTTCGCCACCTCGCTCTAATTCGAAGGAAGACCGACATGTTCGATCTGACCGGCAAGACCGCTCTCGTCACCGGCGCCACGGGCGGCATCGGCGGCGCCATCGCCCGCGCCCTGCATGGCCAAGGCGCCCACGTCGTCCTCTCGGGCACCCGCGAAGCCGCCCTGGCCGAACTGAAGGCCGAGTTCGGCGAGCGCGTCTCGACCGTCGTGGCCAACCTCTCGGACGCCGAACAGGTCGACGGCCTGGTCGCCAAGGCCGAGGAAGCCGCGGGCAGCCCGCTGGATATCGTGATCGCCAACGCAGGCATCACCCGCGACGGCCTGATCGTGCGCATGAAGGACGAGGACTGGGACACCGTCATCAAGGTGAATCTGGAAGGCTACTTCCGCCTGGCTCGCGCCGCCGCCAAGGGCATGATGAAGCGCCGCGCCGGTCGTATCATCGGCATCACCTCGATCGTGGGTGTCACCGGCAATCCGGGCCAGACCAACTATGCCGCCTCCAAGGCCGGCATGATCGGCTTCTCCAAGGCCTTGGCCCAGGAGCTGGCAAGCCGTGGCGTGACCGTCAACTGCGTGGCGCCGGGCTTCATCGCCAGCCCGATGACCGACGCCCTGAACGAGCAGCAGAAGGCCGGAATCCTGTCGACCATCCCGGCCGGCAAGCTGGGCGAGGGCAGCGACATCGCCGCCGCCTGCGTCTACCTGGCCAGCGACCAGGGTGGTTACGTCACGGGCCAGACCTTGCACGTCAACGGCGGCATGGCGATGATCTAGGACTAAGGGGCCGGTTTATACGGATCCTGGTGGAGTAGGCGCGATGGCGGGTGCAGTTTCCTGGTTCGGGCGATCGCGCCCGTCACCTGACGCGCTCGCCGCCGTCGAAGAGGCGGCGGCCAAGGAAGCCGCCGCTCAGGCTCAGGCGACCGCCCTGGAGGCACGCCTGGCCAAGCTGGAAGCCCAGGTCGAGCTGACCGAGCGCTACTTCACCGAAGCCTTCTGGAACACGCTGGACGTCGCCTACGAGGCCGTCCTGGCGCGCCGGCCGCTGCGCTGCATCGTCTGCGACCACACGGCCCCTCGCGACAGCTACGAGATTCGCGAGGACCGCTGCTATTTCGGCGGTGGTCGCCTGGAGCGCTATGTCTGCCCCGGCTGCGACTGCGTGTTCGGTCCCCAGAAGTACCTGGATCTGGACGAGGCCTTCGTCGGCCGCGACTATCAGGTGCTGTACTCACGCTATTCCGAAGGCGACTCCACCGAGAACGAACTGCGCGCCTTCCGGTCGCTGCAGGCCGAGCCCGGCGGCCGTTATCTCGACTGGGGCGCGGGCGGTGGTTGGAATCGCACCCTGCAGACCCTGAGGGGCGAGGGCTGGGACGTCATTGCCCACGAACCGAACGCCGCCGGGGCCGTCGCCGAATCCGGCGCGCCGACCTGGGACGGCGTCAGCGGCGGCTTCGACGGCATTTTCTCCAACAACGTCATCGAGCATTTCCGCGACCCGGTGGCCCAGTTCCGCAGCTTCCATGAGCTGTTGAAGCCGGGCGCCAGAATGGCGCATGCCTCGCCATGCTACGATTACTGCTTCGCCTTCACCCGCTTTCATTCCGTTTTTCTGCTGGGCAGGTCGCCCTCTATTTTGGCGGAACGAACCGGATTTAAGGTTGTTGATAGCGAAAGGGATGGCGAATACATCAACTACGTGTTCCAACGCGTCTGAAGCCGCTATCCTTTTAGACCACCTGTCACGCGAGTGCGTCAGCCGCCATCGGCGCCGCTGGTCACCCGAAAAAGAACGTGATAGGCGGTGGCCGACTAGTCGTTGTGGTGTCCCTGGGAGGGCCCGCGTCGATTGCTGAATTTGATCAAGAGGGACTGAACCGAATGTCCGACATTCTCGAGCGCGTGCGTAAGATCGTCATCGAACACCTGGATGCCGATCCCGAGAAGGTCACCGAGAAGGCTTCCTTCATCGACGACCTGGGCGCCGACAGCCTCGACAACGTTGAGCTGGTGATGGCGTTCGAAGAGGAGTTCGACATCGAAATCCCCGACGACGCCGCCGAACACATCCAGACCGTTGGCGACGCCGTGAAGTTCATCACGGAAAAGACCGCCTAAAAGGCGTCGAGTTCGCTAGTCGAACCTGACCATTTCCGCCGCGTCGCACGGGCTCTTGCCATCGTGCGCGCGGCGGTTTTCGTTTGAGGCCAAGATTCGCGGCTGGCGCGGGCTCGGGGGCATCCCCAAATCCTGCTCCCCGCATCGAAGGTTTGGGAGTGATCCATGCGTAGAGTCGTTGTCACGGGTATCGGCCTGCTGACCCCTCTGGGCCAGGGCGTTGACGTCACCTGGAAGAACATCCTGGCCGGTAAGTCCGGCGCGAACCGCATCACGGCCTTCGATCCGACCGACTATGCCTGCAAGGTCGCCTGCGAGGTTCCCCGCGTCGATGGTCGCGGCGGCGGCGGCCCGGATGTCGAAGGTTCGTTCGATCCCGACCAGACCATGAGCCCGCGCGACCAGAAGCGTGTGGACGATTTCATTCTCTACGGCATCGCCGCCGCTGACGAAGCCATCAAGGATTCGGGCTGGGTTCCGGAGACCGACGAGGACAAGTGGCGCACGGGCGTCATCCTGGGCTCGGGCATCGGCGGCCTGTCGACGATCGCTGACACCGCCATCGAGCTGGAGGCCAAGGGCCCTCGCCGTGTCAGCCCGTTCTTCATCTCCTCGGCCCTGATCAACCTGATCTCGGGCCAGGTCTCGATCAAGTACGGCTTCAAGGGTCCGAACCACGCGGTCGTCACGGCCTGCGCCACGGGCGCCCACGCCATCGGCGACGCCATGCGCCTGATCAAGTACGGCGACGCCGACGTGATGGTGGCTGGCGGCGCCGAAGCGGCCGTCTGCAAGGTCGGCGTCGCGGGCTTTATCGCCTGCCGCGCCATGTCGACCGAATGGAACGACACGCCCGAGAAGGCTTCGCGTCCCTACGACAAGGACCGCGACGGCTTCGTCATGGGCGAGGGCGCCGGCGCCCTGGTGCTGGAAGAGTACGAACACGCCAAGGCGCGTGGGGCCAAGATCTACGCCGAAGTCGTCGGCTACGGCCTGTCGGGCGACGCCCACCACATCACCGCCCCGTCGGAAGACGGCGAAGGCGGCGGCCGGGCCCTGGCTGCGGCCATGAAGGACGCGGGCCTGAAGCCCTCGGACATCGACTACGTCAACGCCCACGGCACCTCGACCATGGCCGACGGCCTGGAAGCCGGCGCCGTCGAGCGCTTCCTCGGCGACCACGCCAAGAACGTCGTCATGTCCTCGACCAAGTCGATGACGGGCCACCTGCTGGGCGCGGCCGGCGCGATCGAGGGGATCTTCTCGGTCTTGGCGATCCGCGACCAGATCGCCCCGCCGACCATCAACCTGGACAATCCCGACGTGAACGTCGCGATGAACCTGGCGCCGAACAAGGCCGTTCCGATGAAGATCGACGTGGCCGTGTCCAACAGCTTCGGCTTCGGCGGCACCAACGCCACGGTCGTGTTCAAGAAGGTCTCGTGAGCAAACAGCCGTCGCCTCCGCGCCGCGCGCCGCGCGCCAAGTCGTCCCGCCGGGAAACCGCTTCGGCGGGACGTCGTCTGGGGCGCGGCCTGTTCGGCGCCTTCGTCACCTTGGCGCTGGTCGCCGTCGTGACGCTGATCGGCGCGGCCTTCGTCTATAACGGCCCGGGTCCGGCCGCGAAGGGCGGCGACAAGACCACCGTGGTGCTGCGCAAGGGCGCCAGCCTGCCCGAGATCGCCGCCTCGCTGGAGCGTGGCGGCGTGATCCGGTCCTCGTCGATCTTCATGACCGCCGCCAAGGTCACTGGCGCGGCCCGAACCCTGAAAGCCGGCGAATACGAGTTCCCCAGCCGAGCCTCGATGGCCGGCGTGCTGGACGCCATCCGCCACGGCCGCATCGTGCGCCACTGGATCACCATTCCCGAGGGCCGCACCTCGGACATGGTCATGGACATCCTCAACGCTTCCGACGTGCTGACCGGCAGCGCCGCGACGCCGCCCGAGGGCGCGATCCTGCCCGAGACCTACGAGGTCCAGCGCGGCGACGACCGCGCCGCCGTCCTGCAACGCATGATGAACGACCGCGACGAGCTCCTGGACCAGCTGTGGGCCAACCGCCAGCGGGACCTGCCATTCCAGACCAAGGAAGAGGCCGTCACCCTGGCCTCGATCGTCGAGAAGGAAACGGGCCTGGCGTCGGAGCGTCCGCGCGTAGCCGCCGTGTTCATCAACCGCCTGCGCACCGGCATGCGCCTGGGATCGGACCCGACGATCATCTACGGCATCTCGCGCGGCCGTCCGCTGGGCCGGGGCATCCGCATGTCGGAGCTGCAGCGCGCCACGCCCTACAACACCTATCTGATCGAGGGCCTGCCCCCGACGCCGATCGCCAATCCGGGCCGCGCGGCCCTGGCGGCGGTGCTGAACCCGCCCAAGAGCGAGGACCTGTACTTCGTCGCCGACGGCACGGGCGGTCACGTCTTCGCCTCGACGCTGGAGCAGCACAACGCCAACGTCGTCAAATGGCGGCAGATCGAGCGCGACCGCGCGGCCGAGGATGTTCCTGTGGTCCCGGCTCCGCCGGCGGGGAAGTAGGCGCCATGCCGATCTCGGGGATGACCGGTTTTGCTCGTGTCGAAGGCGCTCACGGCGCCTGGACCTGGGCGGTGGAGGCGCGCAGCGTCAACGGCCGTAACCTCGAGGCCCGCTTCCGTGGCCCGCCCGGCTTCGACGGCCTGGAACGCGCTGCCCGGGAAGGCTCGCAAGGCCGCTTCCAGCGCGGGCAGTTGACCGTCAATGTCCAGGCCAAGCGCGCCGAGACCTCGGGCGAGACCCAGGTCAACATCGCCACCCTGGAGCGCTACCTGACCGCCGGCGGTCCCTATGTCGCTACCGGCATGGTCGCCAAGCCGACCCTGGATGGGCTGCTGGCCCTGAAGGGCGTGATCGAGGCGCGCGAGGACGAGGACGACGCCGAGACCCGTGCCGCCGTCGAAGCGGCCATGACGGCCTCGATCGCTCAGGCGCTCGACGGTCTCAAGGCCGCACGACAGGAGGAGGGCGCTGCCCTCGATCCCGTGCTGAACGGGCTCGTCGATCGCATCGAGGAATTGACGGCACAGGCCGAGCGCGAAGCCGCCGGCCAGCCCGCGATCCTCAAGGAGCGCTTCGCCCGTCGCATGGCCGAACTGGTCGGTGATGGAACCAGCGAGGAGCGCATCGTCCAGGAAGCCGCCGCCCAGGCCGTGAAGGCCGACGTGCGCGAGGAGCTGGACCGCCTGGCCAGCCACGTCGTGGCCGCGCGCGGTCTGCTGTCGGGCGATGTCGCGTCGGGCCGTCGGCTGGACTTCCTCTCCCAGGAATTCATGCGAGAATCCAATACCCTCTGTTCGAAATCAGCCCTGACCGCCCTGACCGCGATCGGTCTGGAGCTGAAGGCCGTGATCGAGCAGTTCCGCGAGCAGGTCCAGAACGTTGAATAAGCCCCATCATCCCACGCGCGGCCTGTTGCTGATGGTCGTCGCGCCCTCGGGCGTCGGCAAGACGTCGCTGACCCGCCGCCTGGTCGCCGACCACAACGACCTGCACCTGTCGATCAGCGCCACGACCCGCGAGCCGCGCCCGGGCGAGCACGACGGTCGCGACTATCACTTCGTCAGCCGCGACAAGTTCAAGGACATGATCGAAGCCGACGCCTTCCTGGAGTGGGCCGAGGTCTACGGGAACTTCTACGGCAGCCCCAAGCCGCCGATCATGGCTGCGCTGGAGCGGGGCGAGAGCGCCCTGTTCGATATCGATTTCCAGGGGGCGATGAAGGTCCACGCCCAGGCCCAGCAGGACAGCGTCCTGGTCTACATCCTGCCGCCGTCGCTGGCCGAGATGAGCCGTCGCCTGCATGCGCGTAGCCAGGACAGCGAGGAAGTGATCCACCGTCGTCTCTCGCGCGCCAAGGACGAGGTCGCCGACTGGGAGCGCTTCGACTACGTGATCCTCAACGAGGATTTCGACCGCGCCTATTCGGAACTGGCCCACATCTACCACGCCGAGCGCCTCAAGCGGGCCCGCAACCCGTGGATCGGCAATCTGGTGGGCGATCTTCTGAAGGAAGAGATCTAGAAGTTCGGAGCAGCGGGCCGAAAACCTCGTCCTTCGACAGGCTCAGGATGAGGTTTTCTAGCGCCGCGCTCCAGTAGTCCTCACCCTGAGCTTGTCGAAGGGCGAGGGCGGACCCTCAGCGCATCAAAGCGCGCGTCGGCCGAAGATCAGGTGGTACAGCGCCAGGATGACCACGGCGCCGATCGTGGCGACCAGCAGGCTGTAGAGATTGAAGCCCGACACGCCGCTGTTGCCGAACTGGTTGAACAGCCAGCCGCCGACGAACGCGCCGACGATGCCGAGCACGATATCCAGCAGCACGCCGCTGCCTGAACGGTTGACGAGCTTGCTGGCGATGAAGCCGGCGATCAGGCCCAGAAGAAGCCAGGCGAGAATGGACATCGTAGGGACTCCCGTGAGCGGTCGCCCGGTGCGACCTTGCCCAATCAAGAGCCCAACGGCGCAGTTAGTTCCCGGAGCGGATCAGCGCTTCACGCGATCCTGCACATAGGCGATCAGCTTCTCGGCGGGGGCGCGGCCGAGCGCGATGAAAAGGCCCGAGCCCAGGACGGCTCCGATCAGAAACGACAGGCTCATCGCGCAACTTCCCCTACGACCGAACTGAGGGCCAGCTATTGCAGACGCTCCGTGGCCAAGCCAAGGCGACAAGAGGGCGCTGCGACGATCCGCCATGCGATCGCCCGGTCAGGAAGCGGGTTTGGGCGGCGCCAGTATGGCCAGGTAGCAGGTCAGCCCCTCGGGCGCGTAGTCGAAGTCGGCGGAACCGGCCAGGTCGCCCTTCAGGCTGGCGGCGATCAGGCGCGAGCCGAACCCGCCGCGTTGAGGCGGACTGATCTTCGGGCCGCCCCGTTCGCGCCAGATGACGGTCAGGCGGGAGCGGCCCTCGACGTTCCAGGTGACGCTGACCCGGCCGGCTTCGGTGGAGAGCGCTCCGTACTTCGAGGCGTTGGTGGCCAACTCGTGGAAAATCATCGCCAGGGCCACCGCCGCATTGGGCGCCAGCGGCACCGGCGGGCCGTCCAGGGTCATCTGGTTGGCGTAGGGCTTCAGGGCCTCGGCCAGCAGTTCGCCCAGGTCCGCGCCCTCCCAGCTGCGGCGCGTCAGGAGGTCGTGGGCGCTGGCCAGGGCGTAGAGGCGGTCGTTGAACTGGATCAGGCCTGTCTCGCCGCCCTCGCGCAGACTGTGACGCGCCAGGGACTGGACCACGACCAGGGTGTTCTTCACCCGATGGTTCAGCTCGTTGATCATCAGCTGCTGGCGCTCGGCGGCTCGGCGGGCGTCGGTCTCACGTGCGCGCAGGATCGAGTCGGCGGCCTGCAGCGAGCCGCGCACCTCGGCGATCTCCTGCAGGTGCGACGGCGCGGGGTTCAGCAGCTGGGCGCCGGCGGCCAGGGCCTCGGCCTCGCCGACCAGGCCGCGCACGTCGCGCGAGATGGGGCGAGCGAAGGCGAGGGCGGCCATCACCCCCAGGGCGATCATCAGCGCCGCGCCCGCCAGGGCAGGGCCCAGGGAGCTCAGCACGGCGCGGTTCAGCTCGTCGCGCGGCACGCCGACGATGAAGGTCCAGCGCGACTTCTGCGAGCGGCTGAACGCCGACAGCGTCTTGACCCCGTCCAGGGTCTGGCTGTGGATCACGCCCTCGTTGGTCCGCGCCATGGCCAGCTGCATGTCGCGGCTGGCGTAGCGACCCAGCATCTTCTCCTGGTCCCGCGAGCGCGCCACGAGCGCGGCGTTGCGGTCGACGATGCTGGCCGTCCAGGTGTCGGGGATGCTCTGGGCGGTCATCAGGGCGTGGAAGGCCGCCGGCGACTGGATGTAGCCCAGCACGTAGAGCTTGCCTCGCACCAGCACCGGCATGTCGAAGGCGACGATAGGTGTGAGGCCCGGCCGCTGGATCAGGTCCGACACCGTCGTCCTGCCGGTGGCCATGTCCTCCCAATCGTTGTCGGGCATGCGCACGATCGGTGGCGATCCGCCCGGCGGGATGCGGGTGTTGATCCACTGCCGCTCCTGGCTCATCAGCACGATCCAGGCGTCACGGCCCTTCACCGCCTCGCGCGCCTGTTTCTCGAAGGTGGCGAGGTCGCCGTCGGCGAGAGCAGGGGACACGGCCAAGCCTTGCAGGACGCTCTGGCCCTGGCCGATCTGGCGGTCGGTGGCCAGCGACAGCGCGCGGGTCATGGCGATCAACTGGGTGGAGAAGCGACGCTGGCCTTCGCCGTACTGCATCGCCACCAGCGCGCCCATCAGCAGGATGGCGGGCGCTGCCAGGGTCAGCGCCATGAACAGGAGCCGCCGCGCGACCGTCGAAGGCGCTTTCACCGCACTGTTGGTGGTCACGTTCGCCCCGCTCAGCCCGAGACAAGGCTGGAGGTCGAGGGCAGGACCGTCAATAGCTCCTAGCGCAAATAGGGGTTCAACCGTGGCGGCCGACCAGCATCCAGACCGCCATGGCCACCATCATCAGGTTCTCGGACAGCGAGACGAAGCCCAGTGGCACGTTGCTGTCGCCGCCGACGCAGGCGCATTTGAGTTCGCGCTTGTCGACATAGACCGCCTTGAACACCGACACCGCGCCAATCCCGCCGATGACGAGACCCAGGGGCGCGGCCAGCCAGGTCAGGATCCCGGCCGCCATCAGCACGCCCGCCGCCAGCTCGGCGAACGGATAGACGTAGCCATAGGGGACCCAGCGCCGCGCCAGCAGGTCGTAGTTCAGGAACATGGTCGAGAAGCTCTCGACATCGCGTAGCTTCATCAGGGCCAGCAGGCCCATGCTGAAGGCCACGAACCACTCGGCCGCGCGGACGGTGAAGGGGCTGGCGAACGCCGCCTGGCTGGCCGCCAGGGCGAGCAGCGCCGCGACCGCGAAGAGGGCGATCACCGGCGTGTAGGTGAGGGCCTTCGGATCGCGCGCCTTCCGACCGAAATGCAGACGCAGGGCGTCGTAGCCGCCGATGCGCTGGCCGTCGATGAAGGCTTGGGGCGTCGTCTGGACGTCGTGCTCGGCCTTGAAGGCGTCTGTCTCGGCGCGGGTTCTCAGCCAGTGGTCTTCGACGTCATATCCCTTCGACTTCAGCAGGTGCAGGGCCTTCAGGCCGTAGGGGCAGACATGCTCGGGCATGACCATGCGGTAGAGGACGGCTTTGCGCTTTGGGCCGGTGTTCATCGCCTTGCTCCTTGGCTTGCGAACGGACCCGCCCCATGTAGGTTCCGTACCATGGTACGGAGTCAAGGGATGGCGACGACGACGATCGCCGGACTGGCGCGCGAAGGCGGCGTGGGCGTGGAGACGGTGCGCTACTATCAGCGCCGAGGCCTGTTGCGGACGCCGGAGAAGGCGGGCGGCTCTGCGCTTTCAGGCGGTATCCGCCGCTATGACGCCAAGGACGCCCGACGCCTGAAGTTCATCCGTTCGGCCCAGGCCGCGGGCTTCACCCTGGAGCAGATCGGCGAACTGTTGGAGCTGGACGCTGGGGAAGACCACGCACGGGCCCGAGCCCTGGCGCAGGCGCGGATCGCTTCGCTCGACGCCAAGATCGCAGAACTCCAGGCGGCGCGGGCGGCTCTGGCTGGGTTGGCCAAGACCTGCGGGGAGGGCGCGGTCGGCCCGTGCCCCATCCTGGCGGCGTTCGACTAGCTGGTGGCGTGCGTCACCGGACGGGCGGCGAGCAGGGCCGAGCGGCCACCGTTCGCCAGGATCGCCAGGGCGGCCAGGGACAGCAGCGTGCAGATCAGGATCAGGCGAACGGTCATGCGAGGCTCTCCCGGGCTTGCCTGGAAGCAGAAGGCCGGGGTCTGGATGAACCTAGGCTGAAGGCTTGACCATGCTGAAGACGGTGAGCTCGCAGGCGAAGCCTTCGGGCGCATAGGTCAGGCGCGCCGTGCCCGCCAGATCCCCGCGCAGGCTGGCCGAGATCAGGCGCGAGCCGAAGCCCGCACGGGTGGGGGTCTCGACCGTCGGGCCGCCACTTTCGCGCCAAGTGAGGATCAGGCCGTCCTTTCGATCCGTCCGCCACGCGACCGTCACTCGTCCGGCGTCGGTGCTGAGCGCGCCGTACTTGGCGGCGTTGGCGGCCAATTCGTGGAAGGTCATGGCCAGGGCCACGGCGCTGTAGGGCGTCAGCGAGACCGCCGGGCCCTCCACGGTGGTCTGCCGAGCGTGCGGCTCCATGGTCTTGGCCAGCAACTCGGCCAGGTCCGCGCCCTCCCAATTGTGCTGGGTCAGCAGGTTGTGGGCGCGCGACAGGGCGAAGATACGCTCGTTGAACTTCTCCAGGCCCGCCGGTCCGCCGTCGCGCAGGCTGTTGCGCGCCAGGGATTGGACGATGGCCAGGGTATTCTTCACCCGGTGGTTCAGCTCGTGGATCATTAGCTGCTGGCGTTCGCGGGCCTGTTCGACCTCGAGCTCACGTTCGCGCAGCACCTTGCCCGCCGCCCGCAACGATCCGCGCACCTCGGCGATCTCCAGCAGTTGCGACGGCGCCGGTTCCAGCGGCGCGCCGCTGGCCAGGGTCTCGGCCTCGCTGACCAGGCGGCGGACATCCTCCGAGATCGGCCGGGCGAACGCCGAGGCCGCCAGCACGCTGAGCACGATCAGGGCGATTGAGCCGCCCAGGGCCGGGCCGAACGAGGCCAGCACGGTACGGTACACGTCCTCGCGCGGCACCCCGATCACGAAGGTCCAGCCCGAGATATTCGACCGACTGAAGGCGGCGAAGGTCTTGATGTGGTCCAGCGTCTCGCTCGGCACCACGCCTTCGTTCGAGTGGACCATCGCGTGCTGGATGGCCTTGTTGACCTTCTGGCCGACGAACTTCTCGTGATTGCGCTGACGGGCGATGATGGCGGCGTTGCGGTCGATGATCGTGGCGTTCCAACCCTCCGGGAAGCCCTGGGCGGCGATCAGCGCGCGGAACGCCGTCGGACGCTGTCCATAGGCCAGGCCATAGAGCTCGCCCTCGACGCGGACGGGCACGGTGATCGTGACGACTGGACCGCGAGCGGCCGAACCCATGCCGAGGTTGGAGATGAGGGTCTCGCCGCGTTCCAGCTGCGCCCAGGGCCTGTCACTGACTGGCGTTCGTGGCAGCGAAGCGCCCGGCGGCATCAGCGTGTTGACGCGTTGGCCGCCGCGGTTGACCAGGACGATCCAGGCGTCATGGCCCTTCACGGCCTCGCGCGCCTGCCTTTCGAAGGTGGCGAGGTCTCCGTCGGCGAGGGCGGGGGAAACGGCCAGGCCCTGGAGCACGCTCCGGCCCTGACCGATCTGGCGCTCGGTGGCCAGGGACAGGGCGTGGGCCGTCGCCAGCAGCTGGCTGTTGAAGCGTTGGCGGCTGTCGTTGAACTGCAGCGCCACCAGGACGGCCATCAGCAGGATGGCAGGCGCGGCCAGCGTCAGCGCCATCAGCAGCAGGCGTCGCGCGACGGTGGACGGAGCCTTGGCCCCGCTCTGGCTGCTCACGATGAATCGCCTCCCCCGAAGCGAAGCTGTGCGGCGATCAGCCCAGCGTCAACCGAGGCGGAACGCCGCAAGCTGGAAAACGGCGTTAGGCCAGGCTGGCCCGGGCCAAGGCCTGGAAGCCCGCCAGGTCGACGACCTCGGCGCGAGCGTCCGGATTGACGCCGGCCTTCTCGCACAGGGCCGCGCCGCCCAGGTTCTTGAGGCTGGAGCGCAGCATCTTGCGGCGCTGGCCGAAGGCGGCGGCGGTAACGCGCTCCAGGGCGGCCACGACGTCGGCCGGCGGCGGATCGGCCTTGGGCACCAGGCGCACCACGGCCGAGGCGACCTTGGGCGGCGGGGTGAAGGCCTTGGCCGGCAGGTCCATGACCGTCCTGGCCTCGCACAGGGTCTGCGAGATCACGGCCAGGCGGCCGTAAGCGTCATCGTCCGTATGGGCGACGATCCGGTCGGCGACTTCCTTCTGGAACATCAGGGTCATCGACAGCGGCCGGAACGGGCCGGTCAGCCAGTTGATCAGCAGCTGCGTGCCGACATTGTAGGGCAGGTTCGAGACCACATGGGCCGGACCGCCGGCCGCCTTGGCGGCGTCGACCTTCAGGGCGTCGCCCTCGACCAGCTCCAGACGGCCGTCAACGATCTCGGCGACCTCCGACAGCAGCGGGATGAAGCGGCTATCCTTCTCGATGGCGACGACGCGGGCGCCGGTTTCCAGCAGGGCGCGGGTCAGGCCGCCGGGGCCGGGACCGACCTCGACCACGGTGTCGCCTTCGCGCACCTCGGCCAGGCGGGCGATCTTCCGCGTGATGTTCAGGTCCAGCAGGAAGTGCTGGCCGAAGCTCTTGCGCGCCATCAGGTCGTGGCGCTCCAGGGCCTCGCGCAGGGGCGGCAGATCGGCCAGGCTCATGTTCTAATCTCTCAGACGCCGCGGCGGGCGGCGATGTCGGCCGCCAGCTGGATGGCGGCGATCAGGCTATCGGGACGGGCGATACCGCGTCCAGCGATGTCGAAGCCGGTGCCGTGATCGGGCGAGGTGCGCACGATCGGCAGGCCCAGGGTGATGTTCACGCCGCCCCAGAAGTCCAGCATCTTGACCGGGATCAGGGCCTGGTCGTGATACATGCACAGCACGCCGTCGTAGCGGACGCGGGCTTCCGGGTGGAACAGGGTGTCGGCCGGAGCCGGGCCGAAGGCGTCGACGCCCAGGTCCTGCAGGGCGCGGACGGCCGGGCCGACGATCTCGATCTCCTCGCGACCCAGGGCCCCGCCTTCGCCAGCGTGCGGATTGAGGGCGGCGACAGCCAGACGCGGCTGAGCGATGCCGAAGTCCTTGCGCAGCGCCTGGTCGGTGACGAGGCCGCTGTTGACGATGGCCTCGATCGTCAGGGCGCCAGGGACCTTGGCGATGCTGGTATGGATGGTGACCAGGGTGGCGCGCAGGTCGCTGGCCGCCAGCATCATCACCGGGCCGCGCGCGCCTTCGAAGCTCTCGGCCAGGGTCAGCTCGGCCAGGAACTCGGTGTGGCCCGGGAACTTGAAGCCGGCCTCGTAGAGAGGAGCCTTGGCGATCGGGGCCGTGACCAGGCCCGTCACCGCACCCGACAGCGCCAGGCCGACACCCGTCTCGATCCAGCGGATCACCTGCGGCGCATAGGCCGGCGACGGCTGGCCCGAGACGACCGGCGAGAGGAGAGGGATGTCGATGACCGGCAGCGCGTCTGCGAAGACGCCCAGGGCCTCGTCGGGACCCGTGACCGCGCGGACCTTCAGCCCGCCGCCGGCCGAGGCCAGCAGCTGGGCGTCGCCGATCACGACGAAGGGCGGTCCGTCCTGGCGCAGGGCGCGCCAGGCCTTGGCGATGATCTCCGCGCCGACGCCGGCGGGATCACCGGCGCTCAGGGCGAGGGGACGAGGTTTCACCCGGGCTTCGCCTAGCGGGTTTCGATGGTGGCCTGGTTGCGCAGGTCACGCAGATAGCGCTTGGCGATCAGCGCCAGTTGCTGGCCGCGCAGGCGGTTCTCGATCTGGTCGTGGCTCGGCGCGTTGGCCCCGCCCTGACGCTTGCCGCAGACGGCGATCAGGTGCAGGCCGGCGTCCGTGCGGATCGGGTCCGACACCTGGCCGACTTCCAGCTTGTTCGCCGCTTCCTGGAAGGCGGGGGCCAGGTCGGTGATCTCGGCCTCGCCGAGGTCGCCGGCGACCAGGCCATCGACCTTGCCCGCCGTGGCTTCCAGCGTCGAGCAGCTGTTGATCTTGGGCTTCAGGTCGACCAGCAGCTTGTTGGCGGCGGCGATCTGGGCCTCGGTGGCGTCGGCGGCCAGGGGCGCGGCGACCTGCTTGAGGTCGACGATCGCCGTCTTCGAACCGGCGCGCTTGTCGCGCAGATAGATGACGTAGACGCCGTCCTTGACCTGGATGGGCTTGGACAGCTGGCCGGGGCGCAGTTGCTCGAGGGCGGCGTCGACCTCGGCCGGCATTTCGCCCTGGTTGACCCAGCCCACATCGCCGCCGTTGGCCGCCGTGGCCGATCCTGAGAACTGACGGGCCACGGCCGCGAACGGTGCGCCCTGCTGCATCTGGGTGATCAGTTGGGCGGCGCCGCCGATGGCGACTTCCATGCCGCCGACGCGGCTGGCGTCGAGAAAGACTTCGCTGATCTGGTACTGCGGCTTGGCGGCTGAATCAGCCAGGCGACGCTGGTAGGCCTTGATCTGGTCTTCGCCGATCCGCAGGCGCGAACCGTAGCGACCCTGGATCCAGCCCTGCCAGCTCGACTCGGCGCGCAGCTGGGCGCGCCAGGTTTCCAGGCCGATGCCCTGGGACACCAGCTGCTGTTTCAGCTGGTCCGGGGACATCTTGTTGGACTGGGCGATATCGGCGACCTGCTCTTCGACTTCCTTGTCGGTCGAGATGATCGTGATCTTCTGCTGCTTCTCGACGCGCTTCAGCTCCTGCATCTGCAGGCGTTCGTCGACCAGCGAGCGCAGGGCTTCCTGCTCGATCTGCGGCAGGTTCTCCTGGGTCGGCTGCATGCCCGACGTCGCCATCAGCAGGCGCATGCGCTGCATCAGGTCGTAGCTGGAGATGATGTCGTCGTTGACCACGGCCGCGACGCTTTCCTGCAGCGGCTGCGGGGCGGCCTGCTGCGGAGCGGCGGCGGGCGCCTGGGCTTCGGGCGCGGCTTCGGGAGCCGCCTGCTGTCGAGCCAGGGCGGGCGCGCCGAGGCTCGCCACGGTCAGGGCGAGAATGGACGCGGCCCCGGCCGCGAAAGTCGTCACGCTACGCGCAGACCGCATGGATAGTGTCGTTCCTCTAGGCCCAGGCCGCCCCCCTCGGGGAGCGCGGTCGGTTATCACGTTTTTCGGGGCGGCGAACGCCTGTCCGGCGTTTTCCAGTCTGGCCGTCGCCCCCAAGACGCACCTGTCTGGCATGCGGGCTGACCCGCACGCCCCCCAAGCGCGGTTACTTATCTTCCGCTGTACCCTGTATCACCCAATGTGGCGAGCGTTAGGCGGAACACGATGGTTCGGTCGGGTTGCAGCCGAAGACCGCTGGCCGTCGAGGCGTAGCGATCCTCTTGTTGGTAGATCACGTCGATGCGGATGCACTCGTCCTGATAGGCCATGCCGATGTCGCGGCGACGCCAGACGTCCTCGACCATGTCGCGCTGGCCGAAGGTGGTCAGCGAGAAGCGCTTGCTCAGTTTCAGCTCGCCCCGGGCTTCGAAGTTCTCCTGGCGGGCCCCGTTCGAGTCCAACTCGTCCTTCAGGTAGCGGATCGAGCCCCAGCCACGCTTGGTGTAGGCGTCGATGCCCGTTTCGACCCGGTGGATCTCCTGGGTCTTGGAATCCAGGCGCGTGCGAACGAAGGCGTTGATCCCGACGATGGGTGTGACCGTCGCCGAGACGATCCAGTCCGACGACTTGGTCTGCAGGCCGGTGCGGGCCGGGAGCAGCGGGTCGAACTCCGAACGGAAGCTGCGACCGAACAGGATGCTGCCGCCGCGGCCGTCGGGACGGCTGTAGGTGGCGCGGCCGCCGACGTTCACGCGCTGGCCGCCTTCATAGAGGTCGAAGCCCGGCGACTTGTTGGCCTGGAACAGGTTGGTCTCGTCGAACTCCAGCGTCGCGCTGTCCTCGTTGTAGAGGTACTGCGTCGTGCCGTTACGGGCGACCACGACGGGCACGCGCGAGCTGTCGGAGCCGACGGCCACCTGGGCCAAGGGCTCCAGGACCACGCTGCCGCCGTTCGACAACGGCTTGTAGAACGGCAGGCTGAAGTCCACGCCGCCCACGCCGAGGGCGCGGGTGTAGGTGTCCTTCGAGTCGTCGCCCAGGGCCGCTGCGGCGGGGGTGACGTAGGTCTTGATCGAATAGGCGTCGCCGCGCGCCTGGGCGAATGGCGAGATCTTCAGGCCGTTGCCGACGATGCGGCTGGCGCGCCAGTCGGCCTTGAAGCTGGCGCGGCTGGAATCGACCCCGTCCTGACCCTTGTAGGCGCCCAGGAAGTAGGGGGACTCGCCATACTGCGACTCCGAGCGGTTCAGGATCACGCCCGAACCCTGGAGGCGCAGGCGGCCGCCCAGGACGGCGCTGGCCGGCTCCCAGCGGGCCTCGACCAGCGGGCCGATCAGTGGGAAGGCGCCGCTGTTCTCGAAGGCGTTGGCCGTACCGGTCGCGCTGGTGCCGACGACCCGCAGGCCCTGGACCGAGACCGCCGAGACCGACAGCCACGAGCGGGCGTCCTGGCGTGTGGTGTACAGCTGCGAGACCAGCCGGTGGTCGTCGCTCGTGAACAGGCCGCGCTGCTGGTAGACGTCGTTGACCTTGTACTTGTCGAACAGCAGGGCGTCCGAGACGCGCTCGGCCGAGAAGCCCCACTTCCACTTGTCGGTGATGTCGAACTTGCCGTTGGCCAGGATGTAGCTGCGGAAAGTCTCCTCTCCGAAGCGGTCGCCCTTGATGTCGAATTCCTTGTCGTAGGTGAAGCCGCCGCGCGCCTCGAGCACGCCCGAGTAGAAGCGCTTGCGGTAGTTCACGTTCAGGAACGGATTGACCCGGCTGTTGATCTGCGGGGCCAGGATCACGTCCGACGACGGCGAGATCACGTAGTAGTAGGGCTGGTTGTACGAAATCCCCCGGCCCTTGGAGAAGTCCAGCTTCGGCGCCAGGAAGCCCGAGCTGCGCTTGGCCTGCGGGTCCGGATGCCAGAACAGCGGCAGGTAGAGCACCGGAGCGCCCCACATGTGGATGACCGCGTTCTTGTAGTAGATCAGCTGCTTTTCTTTATCCTGGACGATCTTGTCGGCCGAGACCGACCAGGTCGGGGTCGGCTTCTCGGCGCAGACGTCGCAGGGCGTGTAGATCGCCCGGTTCAGTTCCTGGATATTGGCGTTGCGGCGCACGGCGGTGGCGGCGGCCACCTTCATGTTCTGGTCCAGGCGGGCCGAGAAGTTCCGGGCGAAGCCCGCCTTCATGTCCTTGTCGACTTCCAGGTGGTCCGAGAACTCGGCGGTGCCGTCCGGATTGATCAGCTGCACGTGGCCGTCGGCTGTCACCGCGCCGGTCTTGCTGTCGTAGACGACCTGGTCGGCGCGCAGGGTGCGGCCCTGGTAGCGGGCCTCCACCGAGCCCTTGGCCGTCATCTTCTGGTTCACGTCGTCCCGGATCAGCAGGTCCGATTCCAGATAGTAGCCCTCGTCGCCCAGGCCGTCCGACGGCGCGGCCTTGACCACCGGGGTTGGCGGGATCGAGACGAGGCTCTGCTGGGCGTGGGCGGCGCCCGCGCAGGCGAGCGCCCACGACGCGGCGCTGCTCAGCAGCAGCACGCGACAGACGCTGGAACGCGTTTCAGTCATGGACGACCCTGAAAACAATGACTCACCCATCTTCGGTATAGCAAAGCAACGTCAGGCCCGCCAAAAGCGCGATGGTCGGCGGCGTCCATGCGGCGATGAACGGGGCCAGAACGTCCGCCTTGCCCAGCGTGCTGCAGAGCTCGTTGAAGAAAAAGAACCCGAAACCCAACGCCACGCCCGAGCCGGCGAGGGCGGCCAGGCCCCCCAGGCGCATCAGGCGCAGGGAGAACGCCGCCGCCAGCACCGACATCGCCGCGAACAGAACGGGCGTCGCCAGATCCTGTTGCAGGCGCAGCTTGAACGGCGCGGCCGAGAAGCCGGCGTCTTCCGTCCGCTCGATCGTGGCCGGCAGGCGCCACAGGGCCACGGCCTGGGGCGTGTTGAAGCGCTCCGACGCCGTGCGGTCGTCGAGGTTGGAAGGGATCGACAGGCTGTCGGAGCGGATCGCGCCGGCGCCGGGCGTGGCTTCGCGCACGCCGGTCAGGCGCCAGAAGCCCGGCTCCAGCCGCGCTTCGTTGGCCTCGATCCGGCGGGTGAAGTCCATGACGCCCTTGTTGTTCAGGGTGTAGACGAACAGCGACACGCCGGTCAGGCGCACCGAGCCGTCGACCAGGTCGCGGGCCCGGGCGCGGATGACGATCTGGGTCTTGTCGTCGCCCTGGCGCAGCCAGGTGCCCTTGGGCGCTTCCTTCAGATAGCCGTTCATCACCATGTCGCGCTCGGTCTCGAACTTGGCGGTCATCGCCGTGGTCAGAGGGTTGAGCAGGGTGATGGTCAAGAGGCCGATGACGAACGAGGCCGAAGCCGCCGGCGTGATGAACCGCCAGGCCGAGACGCCGGCCGCGCGCATGGCGATCAGCTCGCTGCGCCGGTTCAGCTCGACGAACGCCCACATGGTGCCGAACAGGAACACGAACGGCGCCAGCACCAGGATGGTGGCGGGGGCCTGCAGCAGGGTCAGGTAGAGCAGCTGCAGGAAGGTCGCATCCGCCCGCGTGCCGACATTGCGCGCGATGTCGACGAAGGCGATCAGCATCACCATCGCGCCCAGCACCGCCAGGGCCCCGATCAGGGCGCCCATGGTGCGTCTCAGCACGTAGCGTTCCAGCATGCCCATGGTCAGCATCAGGCGGCTCCCGACAGGGCGGGGGACGTCCTGGCCATCTTGGCGGCGCGACGCTTGGAGACCTTCTGGCGGAAGATCTGCGCCATGCCCCACCACATGGCGGCCATCGGCACCAGGTACTGCAGGATGTTGAGCCAGGGATCGTCCTCGCACGCCGCCTGGACGCCGAAGCCGACGATGCGGACGATGGCGGCGGCCGCGCCGACGGCGGCGATGCGCTTGCCATAGCCCATGCGGCTGAACGGCCCGCCGATCACGGCCGCCAGGGCCATGGTCATCAGGGCGATGTTGTAGAGCGGCCCGGCGAACCGCGAATGGCCCTCGGCCAGCATCTTGCCGGCGTTCCGCTGCTCCCACTCCTGGGTCATGTCCGGGAAGAACAGCTCGTGCGGATAGCGGTCGGCGATCTTGTAGTGCAGCAGCTCGTCGCTGTGGAACAGGCTCGACAGGTCGAAGGTGTACTCGTCGAACGAGGTGTACTGCAGCACGCCCTGCCGCGAGAACTGCTGGTTGGAGCCATGGCGCATGATCAACACCGGCTCGCCCCGTCGCGTGGCGATCTCGGCTTCCCGCGAGGAATAGGTCGAGGCCGCGCCGTTGGGCAGTTCCTGGTGGATGAACAGGTTCTGGATCTTGTTGTCGCGGTCGATCGACTGGGCATAGACCGTCAGGCCTGGGCCCGGTTCGGTGAACTGGCCGGGCTGCACCAGGGTCGAGGCGACGTCGGTCTTGATCTCGAAGGCCGTCTCGCGAATCTGTCGGGCGCTCCACGGCTGCAGCCACAGGCCCGAGACCAGCGAGACCAGCGCCGCCATCACCGCCAGGCGCATGGCCGGCGAGATCACCTTCCAGCGGCTCATGCCGCCGGCGAAGCAGACGACGATCTCCTGTTCGGTGTGCAGGCGATTCAGGGCGACCAGCGCGGCCACGAACAGGGCCAGCGGCATCATGATGCCCAGCAGCTGGGGCAGGGCCAGCATGATGATCTTCAGGAACACCAGCGCGCTCTGGCGCTGCTCCACCAGCACGTCGAACTCCGACAGGCTGCGCGCCAGCAGGGCAAGCGCCACCAGGGCCGCCGTCGCCAGTAGCGTCGGACCCAGCAACTGGCGGAAAAGATAGCGTTCGATAAGGCGCATGAAGGGACGTTCGGGGTGGAGGATTCGTGGGACGAACCCCGAAGAAGGGCCGTTCTACACGGGGGCTTCCCGTCGGCACAACCAGGGACCTAACTTGGCTGTCCCGACTGGGGCGGAACGGAGCCTTTTCTAAGGCGCGGCATTGGACTATGCCGCCAGGATAAGAATGAGCGGCAGCGCCTTGTGACGCGCCGTTTTCGAGTCGCCCAAATGCAGGAGCGCGGCATGCGTATCGAGTTCGTCCCCGTCGACACCCAGGCCGGCGCCACGGCCGCTCTCGCGGTCCTGGCCCATGAAGGCGCGGCCCTGTCGCCGGAGGCCCGCGCGGCCAACGAGGCCACGGGCGGCGCCCTGGCTCGCGCCATCGCCGGCGGTCGCTTCACCGGCGCCAAGGGCCAGACCCTGGACGTCGTCGCGCCGCACGGTCTGGAAGCCGCCCGCATCGTGCTGGTCGGCGTCGATGGTTCCGGCGCCGTCGAGCCGGAGGCGGTCGAGACCGCCGCCGCCTCGGCCTACCAGGCCGTGAAGTCCTCGGGCGTCACCGAACTGGTCCTCAAGCTGGGCGCCGACGCCGAGAGCGCGGCCCGCGCCGCGTTCGGTGCGCGCCTCGCCGCCTATCGCTTCGACAAATACCGCACCACCGAGAAGGCCGAGAAGAAGCCCTCGGTCCAGGTGGTCAAGGTCGCCGCCGCCGATCCGGTGAAGGCCCAGAAGGCGTTCGAGCCGCTGTCGGCCCTGGCCGATGGCATCCTGTTCAGCCGCGACCTCGTCTCGGAGCCGGCCAACATCCTGCATCCGGAAGAATTCGCCGCCCGCGCCAAGAGCCTGGAAAGCCTGGGTCTCGAGGTCGAGATCCTGGGCGAGGCCCAGATGGCGGAGCTAGGCATGGGCAGCCTGCTGGGCGTGGGGCAGGGCAGCCGCCGCGAGAGCCAGCTGGTCATCATGAAGTGGACGGGCGCGGCCGATAAGTCGGCCCAGCCGATCGCCTTCGTCGGCAAGGGCGTGACCTTCGACACCGGCGGCATCTCGATCAAGCCGGCCGACGGCATGGAAGACATGAAGTGGGACATGGGCGGCGCGGCCGCCGTGACCGGCCTCATGCACGCCCTGGCCGGCCGTAAGGCCAAGGTCAACGCCATCGGCATCCTGGGTCTCGTCGAGAACATGCCCGACGGCAACGCCCAGCGTCCGGGCGACGTGGTCACGTCGATGTCGGGCCAGACCATCGAGGTCATCAACACCGACGCCGAGGGCCGCCTCGTGCTGGCCGACGCCCTCTGGTACTGCCAGGACCGCTTCAAGCCGCAGTTCATGATCGACCTGGCCACCCTGACTGGCGCGATCATCATTTCTCTGGGTCATGACTACGGCGGTTTGTTCAGCAATAACGACGGCTTGTCCGAGAAACTTCTCGCCGCCGGCAAGGCCGAGCGCGAGCTGCTGTGGCGCCTGCCGCTGCCGGCCGCCTACGAGAAGCAGATCGAAAGCCCCATTGCCGACATGAAGAACATCGGCGGCCGCCCGGCCGGTTCGATCACCGCCGGCCTGTTCCTGCAGAAGTTCGTCAACGGCCTGCCGTGGGCGCACCTGGACATCGCCTCGACGGCCTGGCGCAAGCCCTCGACCGACCCGACCGTGCCGGACGGCGCGGCCGGTTACGGCGTGCGCCTTCTGAACCGCCTGGTCGCCGACGCCTACGAAGGCTGATCGGTTGACCGCCACGCCCTGCGAGGTCTGGTTCTACCACCTTGAGCGCTCGCCGCTCGAGGCGGTGCTGCCTGAGCTTCTGGAAAAGACGCTCGGACGGGGCTGGAAGGCGCTGGTGCGTGGCGGCGATCCGCGTCGGCTGGAGGCGCTGGATCAGCACCTCTGGACCTGGCGCGAGGACAGCTTCCTGCCCCACGGCCTGGCGACGGAGCCCATGGCCGAGCGCCAGCCGGTGCTGCTGACCGGCGAGGACGGGAACCCCAATGCCGGGGACGCGCTGTTCCTCATCGACGGGGCAGAACCTGGAGATCTTTCAGGGGTTTCGCGCTGCATCCTGCTGTTCGACGGCAGGGACGATCAGGCGCTGGCGCTGGCGCGCGGGCGCTGGTCCGTCTTCAAGAAGGCCGGTCATCCGGTGTCCTACTGGCGCCAGGGCGCCGAGCGTGGTTGGGAGAAACAGGCATGAAGCGTCTGGCGTCGATCCTGGTCCTGGGTGTGCTCATGGCGTCATGCTCCAGCGCGCCCGAACCCGCGCCGCCGCCGCCGCCGACCACGCCCACCGCGCCTCCGGCCCTGGCCCTGCCGTCCAAACCGCCGGTGTCGTCCTCTTCCGAGGCCTCCAGGGATCAGTGCGGGCTGAAGGACGCCCAAGCCTTCGTCGGCAAGCCGCGCACCAGCCTGCCGGCGCCGGTCGATCCGTCGCGCTGGCGCGTGGCCTGTACGACTTGCCCTGTGACCATGGACTACCGGCCCGATCGCCTGAACATTCTGTTCAACGCCGACACGGGTGTTGTCCAGGAAGTCAAATGCGGCTGACAACAGCGTTCGCCCAAGCTTTTCTGGCCTTTTCATCTTTCGGGTGAAATAACGAAATCCGCCGGAGATTCCTGACGGCTGGTTCAGAGCATGGTCGACAGTCCGACGATCGAAGCCAAGACCGTTAACGACTTCGCGGTCACGCTGCTGACCGCATTAGGCGCAGCGTTCGGCTTCGCGTTTCTTGCCTATCTCTGCGTCGAAATCCCCCGTGCTTACAATCACGTGACGCCGATCTGGCTGTCGAACGGCTTCCTGGCCGCGTGCCTGCTGTCCTCGCCGTCGCGTCGTTGGCCCGCCTTGCTTGCCGGCGCGGTCGTCGGCGCCCTGACGGCCGGCGCCCACGCGGGCGACAGCCCGCTGGTCAATGTCATCCTCGTGTCCATGAACGTCTCTGAGGGGCTGCTGGCGGCCTATCTCGTACGCCGCATGACGGGCGAGGCGATCGATCTGGGCCGCCCGCGCGACATGATGGCCTTCGTCCTGCTGGGTGGCTTCGTGGCCCCGATGATCGTCGGGACCATGGCCTCGTCGATCCACACCATGCTGCGCGGTGGGGAGCTGCTGTCGAATGTCACCGCCTGGGTGATGAACGACATCCTGGGCATGCTGACCATCGGCCCGTGCCTGCTGGTCTTCTTCAAGGCCGGCCTCTATCTGCGCGAGCGACCGATGACGCGCGACGGCGCACTATCGATCCTGATCTGCTGCCTGATGACGATCGCGGTCTTCGCCCAGACCAAGTACCCGCTGCTGTTCCTGGTGCCGCCGGCCATGCTGCTGGCCGCCTGGCGGCAGGAGGTCCTCGGCGCGGCGGTCTGCTCGACCCTGGTGGCGGCCATCGCCCTGGTGCTGACCGTTGCCGGTCTCGGCCCCATCCACCTGATCACGTCGGGTACGGCCACGCAGTCGACGATTTTGCAGCTGTTCCTGGCCGTCTCGACCTTCGTCAGCCTGCCGGTCGCGGCTTTCCAGCGCCAACGCCGCGCGATCCTGGCCAAAGCCGAGGACAGCGAGGCCCGCTACCGCCTGCTGGCCGAGAGCGCCCTGGACATCATCGCCCACAGCGACCTGAACGGTCAGATGACCTACATCTCGCCCGCCGTGCGCTCGATCATGGGCTTCGAGCCCGACGAGATGCTGGGCGGCGAATATCTGAAGACGCTGCACCCTGACGACCGGCCCGCGATCCGGCGCGTGGTCGAGGTCCAACGGGACTGCCCCAGGGGGGCGCCCACGCCGCCGGCTGAAACCGTCGAATATCGCGCCTTCCGCAAGGATGGGCAGATGATCTGGCTGGAATCCCGGCCGACCCTGGCCCGCGATCCGATCACCGGCGAAGCCAGCGGCATTACCGACATCATCCGCGACGTCACCGCTCGCAAGACCCTGGAGCTGGAACTCCGCGCCGCCCGCGCCGAGGCCGAGGCGGCCGCCGCGGTGAAGGGCGAGTTCCTGGCCAATATGAGCCACGAGCTGCGCACGCCGCTGACCGCCGTGATCGGTTTCGCCAACCTGCTGGGCGACGAGGCCAACCTCAGCGCGCGCGGCCGCCGCTATGTCGATCGCATCACCACCGGCGGCCGGACCCTGCTGGCGACGATCAACGACATTCTCGACTTCTCGCGCCTGGAGCAGGGGCGCATCGAACTGACCTCGCAGCCGGTGGCGATCGCCGACCTGGTGGCCGAGGTCATGGAAATGTTGTCCTCGGACGCCGCCGCCAAGCATCTGGTGCTGCGCGCCGAGGGCGACGACGGCGCGCCGCCGGTGATGCACCTGGACCCCGAGCGCGTGCGCCAGGTGCTGCTGAACCTGGTCGGCAACGCCGTGAAGTTCACCGAGGTCGGCGAAATCCTGCTGGAGACGCACTACGACGTCGAGGCCGGCCGTCTGCGCATGAGCGTCACCGACACTGGACCCGGCGTCGCCGAGGCCGACCAGGCGCTGATCTTCGCCCGCTTCGCCCAGATCGACGCGGCGCTGAACCGCGAGCACGGCGGCACGGGCCTGGGCCTGGCCATCTCGCGTGGCCTCGTCGAACTGATGGGCGGCGAGATCGGCGTCGAGAGCACGTTGGGCCAGGGCGCGCGCTTCTGGTTCGAGATCCCGGCGCCGGCCGGCCACGCGTCGGTTCACGACGACGCCGACGGCGAGGACGACATCCCGCTGCCGCCGCCGGGGCGCCGCGTGCTGGTGGTCGACGACAACGCCGGCAATCGCGAGCTCGTCCGTTCGGTCCTTGAAGCCGTCGGGCTCGAGGTCGCCGAGGCCGTGGACGGGGAGGAGGGCGTCGCCGCCGCCGCCGCCGCGCCGTTCGACGCCATCCTGATGGACCTGCGCATGCCGCGCCTGGACGGTGTCTCGGCCGCCCAGCGCATCCGCGCCGAGCAGGGACCCAGCGCCCAGGCCAAGATCATCGCCTTCTCGGCCGACGTCCGCTCGGGGCCGCTGGACCCGGTTTTCAACGGCGCGACGCCCAAGCCGCTGACCGTGGCCTCGCTGCTGGCCACCATCGTGGAAGCCCTTGGCGGACCCCGCGCGGCCACGGCCTAGACAACGTTGTCATAACGCGGCATCAAAGTGGCCTGACCAGTTCGCGTCGCCCGGTTCAAGAGGCGACCTCTGATGGGAGGCCTCTGCATGAAATCCTGGCTCGCGCTTGGCGCCGCTACGCTCGCCTTGCTCACCATCGCCCCGGCCCAGGCCGAAGGCTGGCTGAAGGCCAAGGACGCCCGCATCGTCGACGAGAGCGGCAAACCCGTGATCCTGCGCGGCATGGGCCTGGGCGGCTGGATGCTGCAGGAGGGCTACATGCTGCGCCTGTCCAAGCTTGGCCAGCAGCACGTCATCCAGGGCAAGATCGCGGGCCTCGTGGGGCCCGAGCGCCAGAAGGCCATCCACCAGGCCTGGCTCGACAACCACACCACCAAGGCCGACATCGACGCCATGGCCGCCTGGGGTTTCAACTCCGTGCGCCTGCCGATGCACTACGATCTGCTGACCCTGGCCGTGGACCAGGAGCCCAAGCCGGGCGTCGACACCTGGAAGGAAGATGGCTTCAAGCGGATCGACGATTTGCTTGCCTGGTCAAAGGCTAACGGGATCTACCTGATCCTCGACCTGCACGCCGCGCCCAACGCCCAGGGCAACGACCTGCCGATCGCCGACCGCGATCCGACCAAGCCCTCGTTGTGGGAGAGCCCCGAGGCCCGCCGCAAGACCGTCGCCCTCTGGAAGAAGCTGGCCGCCCGCTACAAGGACGAGCCGATGATCGGGGCCTATGACCTGATCAACGAGCCCAACTGGGACTTCGACGGATCCGGCAACAAGAACGGCTGCAAGGACGAGAAGCAGGCCCTGCTGTGGTCGTTCTACCAGGAGCTCACGACAGCGATCCGCGAAGTTGATCAGCGCCACATGATCATCCTCGAGGGCAACTGCTGGGGCAACAATTACAAGGGCATGGGCAAGCCCTGGGACGCCAACATGGCGCTCAGCTTCCACAAGTACTGGAACGTCAACGACGACGCCTCGATCGCGACCCACCTGAAGCTACGCGAGGAGACCGGCCTGCCGCTATGGCTGGGTGAGAGCGGCGAGAACTCCAACGTCTGGTTCGCCGACGCTATCCGCCTGGCGGAGAAGCACGAGATCGGCTGGGCCTTCTGGCCGCTGAAGAAGATCGGTTTCAATCAACCGCTCGAGATCAAGGTCGACCCGGCCTATGACGACGTCGTCGCCACCCTGACGGGGGAGGCCAAGACGCCGGTCAGCGCCGACAAGGCCTATCAGGTGCTGATGAAGGTCGCCTCGCACGACGTCCGCTTCGAGAACAATGAAGCGCACCCGGACGTCATCGACGCCATGTTCCGCCAGCCGCACGATGCGACGGTGCGGCCGTTCAGGAAGCATGTCGTGGGCGCGAAGGGCGCGACGATCCCGGCCTGGGAATACGACCTCGGCGTCATCGGCGAGGCCTATGCCGACGCGGACGCGGCCAACTACCACGTCTCGAACGGCGGCCAGCGCACGCCCTGGAACCGAGGGCGGACGGGACGCAACGACGGGGTGGACCTGAAGCGTGAGGCGGGCGGCTTGGTCGTGACCGATTTCAGCGCCGGCGAGTGGCTGCGTTACACGATCTCGGCGACGGCCGGGCGCTACGCGGTGAGCGTAGTCGGGACAGGGCCGATGGTAGTGGCGGTCAATGGCGGTCCGGCGGTGAAGAGCGGGACGGCTGTAACGCTGCTGCCGGGGACCAATACGTTGGTGGTGAAGTCGTCGGGAGCGGCGCAAATCTCCGCCATCAAACTTACCGCTGCAAAATAGCGCGTCATCCCGGCCGCAGCGAAGCGGAGAGCCGGGACCCAGGGACCGCTGCAGTGCGGCTGCCCCTGGGTCCCGGGCCGGCTACGCCGCCCGGGATGACGAGGTTATGGTGGTGGGCGATCAGAGCGTGCTCATCCCGCCATCGATGATCAGCTCGCTGCCGACCGTGAAGCGACTCTCGTCCGAGGCCAGGAACACCACCGCGTCAGCAATCTCGCGCGGCTCGCCGAAGCGGCCGACGGGCAGGTTGGCCAGGATGCCGGCCGACATCGCGTCCAGCGAGGCGGCGTCCAAACCGAGCTTTCCGTAGAGCGGCGTGCTCACCGGCCCGGGGCTGATGACGTTGACCCGGATCCCCCGGCTGATCAGCTCGCCCGACAGGGTGCGGGCCAGCGAGATCAGGCCGGCCTTGCTGGCGGCGTAGACGCTGGAGTTCGGCATGCCGATATGGGCGTTGATCGAGCCGTTCAGCACGATCGAGGCCGGGTTGCTGAGGATCGGGGCCAGGGCCTGGATCAGGAACAGCGGGCCCTTCAGGTTGACGCCGATGGCCTTGTCGAAGGTCTCCTCGGTCCAGCTTTCCAGCGGGCCGAACGGGGCGACGCCGGCATTGACGAAGACGGCGTCCAGCTTGCCGAAGCGATCGGCGACAGCCTTGGCGATGACGGCCTGAGCGGCCACGTCGCCGGCGTCGGCCTGGATGGTGAGCACATCAGCGCCGAGGGCGGCCTTGGCTTCTTCGAGACGCTGAGCGTTCGTGCCGGTGATAACGACCTGGGCGCCTTCCTCGAGCGCGCGCCGGGCGGCGGCGAAGCCGATGCCGGTGGTGCCGCCGGTGATCAGGATGGTCTTTTGAGCGAGACGGGACATTGGGGTGATCCTTCCGTTTGACGGGCCGGCGCACCGCGCGTCGGTCACGGGAGGTGATTTAGGCCTCCAAGCCGTCTTGAACGATGGGATGAAATGGCATCTATTATTCAGCTTTCTTGAATGAATGTGGCGTCATGGACCGGCTGCGCGCGTTCGAGGTGTTCACCACCATCGTCAGCCGGGGCGGTTTCGCCAAGGCCGCCGATGCGCTCGACACCTCGCCGGCCAATGTCACGCGCTACGTCAACGAGCTGGAGGCGCATCTCGGGGCGCGGCTGCTGAACCGCACCTCGCGGCGACTATCGCTGACCGAGGCGGGCGAGGCCTTGTACGAACGTGCGCGCGCGATCCTCGACGAGTTCGCGGAGGCCGAAGCCGCCGCCTCCGCCAATGTGGCCGAACCGCGCGGCCGGTTGCGGATCAACGCCCCGCTCAGTTTCGGCGTCCGGCATCTGGCGCCGCTGTGGCCGAAGTTCATGGCGCGCCACCCGCTGGTCGAGCTGGAGATCAGCCTCTCCGACCGCGTCGTCGACCTGGTGGAGGAGGGCTATGACTTGGCCATCCGGATTTCGCGCGGCGGCTCGCAAACGCACGTGGCCCGCAAGCTGGCGACCTCGCGCAACATCGTCTGCGCCTCGCCGGACTATCTGAAGGCCCACGGGACGCCTGAGGTCCCGGACGATCTCGCGACCCACCGGTGCCTGGCCTACAGCTACACCGCCATGGCCGAGGACTGGCGGCTGACCCACCACGACGGCCGCGAAGCCACCGTGCGCATGCGGCCGGTGATGTACTCGAACAACGGCGACACCGCGCGGGCGGCGGCCTTGGCGGGGCAGGGCGTGATCTGGCAGCCGACCTTCCTGATTGGCGACGACCTGCGGGCCGGGCGGCTGGTGCGATTACTGCCGGACTGGAGCCTGCCGGACATCGACGTGCTGGCGGTCTATCCCAGCCGCCGGCATCTGTCGGCCAAGGTCAGGCTGATGGTGGATTTCCTGGCGGAGGCGTTCAAGGGGACGCCGAGCTGGGATCAGCCCTAACGCTTGCCTACGCCCGGGAACATCGCGACTTCACCGTCGAACACGCCCAGATAGCCCAACTCGCCCATCAGCGGCGTCAGATCCTCGATCAGGTCGCCGGAGTTGGGCAGGTGAGCCGGGCGGCCGTTCTGGTCGTGCAGGCGGTACACCGTCCACATCTTGCCCTTGGGGCCGGCGGCGCCGGGCTGGATGAACTTGTGCTCCCAGCCGATCAGGGCCGGGGAGCGGCCGACCTCGACGTCGAACGGACGGTCGCGGAAGGCCAGATCCATCTCGATGCGCATGGCTTCGCCGATCCGGGTGTTGACCCACTCGGCGAAGGCTTCCAGCACGACGTCGGCCGACAATCCTTCCGGATTGGCGATGACGTGGTTGCGCGGATGGGCGGTGCTCATGACGGGCACCATGCGACAATAGGTGTCGCGGAAGCGCTAAACTTCTTGGTTCACAGGCATTTACCCTCTTCCATAGGGAGAGGGTGGCCCTCTAGGCCTCCGCCTCGGCCAGCTCTTCGGCCAGCGCCATCCAGGCCTCTTCGGCCTCGTCCAGCTTGGCCTTGGCGTTCTCCCGGCGCTTGGTCAGCTCGGCGACCTTGCCCGGGTTCTTCACATAGAGGTCCGGGTCCCCGAGCTGGGCTTCCAGTTCGGCGAGGTTGCGCGTGCAGCGGTTCATGACCTGCTCGGCGGCCTCGACCTTGCGGCGCAGCGGCTCGACGGCGGCCTTCTTCTTCTGCGGTTCAGCAGCGGCTGCCGGCTCGCGCGCCACCTGGGTCGGCTTCACCGCCTGCTTGGCGCGCTCCAGCACGAACTTGGCGTAGTCGTCCATGTCGCCGTCAAAGGGCTTCACGGTGCCATCGGCGGCCAGCCACAGGCGGTCGGCGACCAGCTCCATCAGCGAGCGGTCGTGGGTGATCAGGATCACCGCGCCCATGTAGTCGTTCAGCGCGTCCAGCAGGGCCCGGCGGCTGTCGATGTCCAGGTGGTTGGTCGGTTCGTCGAGGATCAGCATGTGCGGCGCGTCCATCGCCACCATGTTGAGCAGCAGGCGCGCGCGTTCGCCGCCCGACAGGTTGGCGACCGTGGTCTCCTGCTTGCCGAAGTCCAGGCCGAACTGGGCCAGCTTCGAGCGGCGAGAGCTTTCCGAGGCTTCCGGCATGGCCCGGCGGATGATCTCCAGCGGGGTGTCTTCCGGATCCATCGCCTCGATCTGGTGCTGGTGGAACCAGCCGACCTTCATCTTCTTGTCGCGATGGAATTCGCCGGCCTGCACGCCCAGGGCGCCGGCGATCATCTTGGCGAAGGTCGACTTGCCCGCGCCGTTGACGCCCAGGAGGCCGATGCGGTCGTCCAGGTCCATGCGCAGGTTCAGTTGCTTGAGGATCGAGCGGCCTTCCTCATAGCCGACGCTGGCCTTCTCCAGGCGGATCAGCGGCGGCGGCAGCGGACGCGGCGGCGAGGGCAGGGTGAAGGGCGCGACGCGCTCCTCGATGGTCGTGGCCACCGGCTCCATCTTGGCCAGGCGCTTCATGCGCGATTGCGCCTGCGCGGCCTTCGAGGCCTTGGCCTTGAAGCGGTCGACGAAGGCCTGCAGGTGGGCGCGCTCGGCGTCCTGCTTGGCCTTGGCCGACAGCTGCAGGCGGGCCTTCTCGGCGCGGCGCTTCTCGAAGTCGTCGTAGCCGCCGACATAGAGCTCCAGCTTGCCGCCGGCCAGGTGCAGCATGTGGGTGCAGCTGTTGTTCAGCAGTTCGCGGTCGTGGCTGACGATCAGGGCGGTGTGCGGGTACTTCTGGAGCCTCGCCTCCAGCCACAGCGCGCCTTCCAGGTCGAGATAGTTGGTCGGTTCGTCCAGCAGCAGCATGTCCGGCTCGGCGAACAGCGCCGCGGCCAGGGCCACGCGCATCCTCCAGCCGCCGGAGAACTCGCTCATCGGCCGCGCCAGGTCGTCCTGGCTGAAGCCCAGGCCCACCAGGATTTCCGAAGCCTTGGCCGGGGCGGCGTCGGAATCGATCTCGATCAGGCGCGCCCAGATCTCGCCCATCTCCTCGGGATCGGCCGTCTCCAGCCGGGTCAGCAGGCCATGACGCTCCTCGTCGGCCTCCAGCACCGTCTCCAGCAGGGTGAAGGGCGTGGCCGGGTGCTCCTGGTCCACCGAACCGATGCGGGCGGCCTTGGGCAGGCTGATCTCGTCGTCGCCGGCGTGCAGCTGACCCAGGATTAGCTTGAACAGGGTGGACTTGCCCACGCCGTTGCGCCCGATCAGGCCGACCTTGGCGCCGGGCGGCAGGCTCACGCTGGCCTTGTCGAAGAACCGGCGGCCCCACGCGTTGAAGGTAAGGTCGTTGATCTGAAGCATTTTTGTGAAGGTTACGCGGTGGGGTTGGCGGAGGCGGGGCGCACGGCTATAAGCCCGCAACCTCCCAATTCACAACTTTTCTGTGAGATCACTGTCGTGACCGAACGCACCTTCTCGATCATCAAGCCGGACGCCACGCGTCGCAACCTGACGGGCTCCATCAACGCCGTGATCGAGGCCGCCGGCCTGCGCATAGTCGCTCAGCGTCGCGTGAAGCTGACCGAAGCCCAAGCCAAGAAGTTCTACGAAGTGCACGCCGAGCGTCCGTTCTACGGCGAACTCGTCGGCCAGATGACCGCCGAGCCGGTCGTCGTGCAGGTGCTGGAAGGCGAAAACGCCGTCCTGAAGTACCGTGAAGTCATGGGCGCCACGAACCCGGAAAACGCCGATGAAGGCACGATCCGCAAGCTGTTCGCCCTGTCGATCGGCGAAAACTCGGTCCACGGTTCGGACAGCCTGGAAAACGCGGGCATCGAAATCGCCCAGTTCTTCACCGCTGAAGAAATCGTCGGCTAAGGCTTTCCAGCCTTGTCGATACGAGAAGGCCGGGGCGAAAGCTCCGGCCTTTTTGTTTGCGTCGCGCGGGCTTGTGGCGCGCGGCTCCTGGCGCCTAAGGTTGTGCATGCGCGCGCTGATCCTGGCCCTCATTCTCCTGTCGATTCCGCAGGGCTTCGCGCGCGCGGAGGCCTCGAGCGACCAGATTAATTGCGCCGTCAGCACGGCTCGCCTGGTCACGGTCCGAACCGTGGCGGCAAACCAGGCCGCTTGGCGCGGGCGCTGCGTGAAGATCAGGGCCGTCGCGGCCAAGCACTGGCTGTTCGACGATCTCCCGGACGCGGATCGCGAGGTCGACGGCGTCGACCCGTCGATGGACGGGCGCACCCTCGGCTTCAATCGCGACCGCAGGCTGTTCAGGCGGCTCATGACCGGACCGAGGCGGGTGACCCTGGTCGGTCGCGTCTACGACTGCCAGGAGACCCGCGCCGAGCTGCATAGCCTGGATGGTCCCGATGGGATCGTGTTCGTCGGCGGCTACTGCCACTCCTACGACGGCGCCTACATCGCCGTCGCTTCGGTGAGGGACCATGGCCCCGCGCGATGACACGCGAGCACATGAGCGGGTTTTGCGGCCGCGACACACCAATCGTGCAATGCCGACCTAAGGTGCGGACTGATACGGCGCCGGGGAGGGCGGGGTTGGCGATTGCGATGCGTTTCGCGGCCAGGGCGATGGCTCTGGGGCTTCTGATCAGTGCGCCGGGCGTCGTCCGGGCCCAATCCGTCGACGACGTCGTCGTTTCGCCTCAAGCGCGCGGACAGTGGCTCCGGGCCGAGAGCGAGCACGTCATCGTCTATTCCGACGAGGGGGCCGAGGTTCTGCGCAAGGTCGTGGGTGACCTGGAGGTCCTGGATCGAACCTTGCGCGCGCTCTACGGCCGGCAGGGCGGGCCGCCGCCGCGCAAGTATCCGATCTATCTGGTCCGGCCGGTCGAACCCGGCGCGACCGAGAACTTGACCTATCGGCGCTTCCTGCCGGGCGCGCCCGTCACCGCGTTGTCGATGAATGTGGCCGAGCCCGACGACATCTTCGCGGTCGTGGTGCGGGACAATTTCCAGTTCTTCGGCGCCATCGACCGGACCATCGGCGACGACAGCGTGCTGGGCGCCTACGCGCTACACTTCTTCAATGAGAACTTCCCGTTCCGCTATCCGCGGTGGCTGATCAAGGGCGCGGCCATCTACTATAGCGCCGTCGACATCCAGGCCGACAGGGTGGTGATCGGCGAGACGCCGGCGCTGTTCGACAGAAGGCGGGTGTGGAGCAGCCTGGGGGGCGTGGCCAATGTCATCGCCGAAACCGGCTACGGCGAAGACGCCGCGAACCGGCGGCGCTTCGATGAACGGGCTGCGGTGCTGGTCCGCTATCTCTGGTCCGACCCTGGTCGCAAGGCCAAGCTCGAGGTCTATCTGAAGCGCCTGGAGGATGGCGAGCACGATGTGAGCCTCGCCTGGGCCCAGATCTTCGGTCTGCCGCAGGACAAGATGCCGGCCATCCTGAAGGACGAGCTGGAGGCTTTCCTGCGCTCCACGCCGGTGCTTACTTCGGTCCCACGCACGGACACGCCTCCGACGATCACGATCCGCCGCCTGCCGGCCGGCGCCAACGACCTGATCCTCGAACTGCAGCAACTGAAGGCCGGGCCGGCTACGGCGGATCGGGAGGACCTGCTGGGCTATTTCCGCAAGGCCGCCAAGCGTCGGCCGGGCGATCGCTTCACCCGCCAGGCCCTGGCGCGAGCCGAGATCACCATTGGCGACCGCGACGAGGGCGAGCGGCTCCTGACCGGATTGCTCGCCGAGGACGGCAGTAACCTGGAGGCGCTACGCCTGATGGGGACCAGCAAGCTCTACCGGGCGGCGGCGGATCGGCGGAACCTGCCGGCGCTGCTGTCCTCGGCCCGAAGCTACCTGATACAGGCCGACAAGGCCGAGCCGAACGACTACCAGACGCTGTTCCTGCTGGCCCAGACCATGGTCGTGGAGGGCGAGCCGCCATCGCCCGAGCGGCTGGGCCTGCTGCGCCGCGCCGTGAGCCTGGCGCCCGAGGTGGCCAAGATCCGGATCGTGGCGGCGGTCGCCTTCCTGCGCGCGGGCGAGAGGGAGACGGTATTCCAGTTGCTCAAGCCGCTGGCGGGCGATCCCAATGGCGGTATCGCGACCGAACAGGCCAAGCAGTTGCTGGATTTCATGGCTCAGGAAGAGCCGGCGAAGCCCTAGGCCGTGCGGACGCGCGGCGCGCGCTTCAGCCACAGGACGCCGAGGCCGACGGCTAGAATGACGGCCAGGGCCAGTCCGCCGGCCAGGGCCGGGTCCGTGCCGAACATCTGCAGGTTCCGGGCGGCCAGATAGCCCGGGGCCAGCAGCGAGATCACCCAGATCGGCGCCGACAGGACGTTGGCGATCTGGAAGCTCCAGGGGCGCGAGCGGGACATGCCGGCCAGGATCGGAATGAACGGGCGGGCCGGACCCAGATAGCGGGCGGCGGCGATGGCCAGCAGGCCATGACGACGGGTCAGCAGCTTGGCGCGGGCCAGCAGGCGGCGCTTGCCGGCGAACAGCAGGCGCGTGGCCCGGCGACCGCCTAGGCCTCGACCCATCAGGTAGGAGAGGGCGTCACCCGCCGCGGCGCCGGCGCTGCACCACAGGACCGCTTCAACCGGATGCAGCACGCCCTGGGCCACCAGGGCGCCGGCGGCCAGCATCACGCCCAGGATGGGGACCAGCAGGCCCACGACCAGCAGCGCTTCCAGCAGGGTGAAGGCGAACAGGACCGCACCGGCGATGCCGGCGTTGTCGGCGGCGACTCGGAAGAGATCGGCGATCCAGGCGTCCATGAAGGGCATCATGACGCCACATAATGACGAACTTCTGACCCGTTAGGCTTTACCGGCCGTTACGGGCTGCGACACGCCGCCTCAGGCCGTCGCGAGGCGCCCGGTCACGAAGGCGGCCAGGGTGGCGGCGTAGAGCTTGTGCTCCTGCTCCAGCACGCGGGCCGACAGGGTGTGGTCGTCGTCGCCCGGCAGGATCGGCACGCGGGCTTGGCCCAGGATCGGACCCTCGTCGACGCCGGCCGTAACCAGGTGGACGGTGCAGCCGGCCTCAGCGTCGCCGGCCGCGATGGCGCGGGCGTGGGTGTCCAGGCCCGGATAGGCGGGCAGCAGGGACGGGTGGATGTTCAGCATCCGGCCTTCCCAGGCGTCGACCAGGAAGGGCGTCAGGATCCTCATGTAGCCGGCCAGGGCGATGACCTCGATCCCGCGCTCGCGCAGGGCCGCGTCGATGGCGCGCTCGTGGGCCTCACGGTCCTTGCCGAACGGCTTCTGGTCGACGCACAGAGCTTCGATGCCCTCGGCCGTCGCCGTGGCCAGGCCGCCGGCGTCCGGCTTGTTGGCCAGGACCAGGGCGATCTCGAACGGGCAATCGGGCGCCTGGGCTGCCGCGACAAGCGCTTCCATGTTCGAGCCGCGCCCGGAGATCAGGACGGCGACTTTGGTCTTCTGGGTCACGCGGATAGTTCCGTGGGGCCGCCCTCGTCCTTCGACAGGCTCAGGATGAGGGCTACTGGGAAGCTCGAACTGAAATCCTCATCCTGAGCTTGTCGAAGGACGAGGATTTCACGCAGTGACTACGCCTTGACCAGCTGGCCGCAGATGAAGGCGTCCTCGCCGGCGTTCAGCAGGGCCGCCAGCACCGGCTCGGCGTCCGCTTGCGCGACGATGACGATGAAGCCGACGCCGCAGTTGAACGTCCGGCGCATCTCGTGCTCCGAAATGCCGCCCACCTGGGCCAGCCATTCGAACACGGGCGGTTGGGCCCAGCTGTTCCAGTCGAACTCGGCGGCCAGGCCTTCGGCGATGGCGCGCGGCGGGTTCTCGATCAGGCCGCCGCCGGTGATGTGCGCGCCGCCCTTGACGCGACCCGACTGCAGCAGCGGCAGCAGCGACTTCACATAGATGCGGGTCGGGGCCATCAGGGCCTCGGCCAGGGTCTTACCGTCCTCGAACGGGCAGGGGGCGTCCCAGGCCAGGCCCGAGCGCTCGACCACGCGGCGCACCAGCGAATAGCCGTTCGAGTGCGGACCCGACGAGCCCAGGCCGATGATGATGTCGCCGGCGCGTTGCTGGTCCAGCTTGGGCAGGACGCCATCGCGCTCGACCGCGCCGACCGAGAAGCCGGCCAGGTCGTACTCGCCGTCGCTGTACATGCCCGGCATTTCGGCCGTCTCGCCGCCGACCAGGGCCGCGCCGGCCAGCTTGCAGCCGTCGGCGATGCCGGCGACGACGCTCTTGGCGACCTCGATGTCCAGCTTGCCGGTGGCGAAGTAGTCCAGGAACATCAGCGGCTCGGCGCCCTGGGCCAGCAAGTCGTTGACGCACATGGCCACCAGGTCGATGCCGACCGTGGCGTGCATGCCCGCGTCGATGGCGATCCGCAGCTTGGTGCCGACGCCGTCGGTCGTGGTGACCAGCAGGGCGTCCTCATAGCCGGCGGCTTTCAGGTCGAACAGCGCGCCGAAACCACCCAGGCTGGCTTCCGCGCCGGGACGGCGGGTGGCCTTGGCCAGGGGCTTGATCGCGTCGACCAGGGCGTTGCCCGCATCGATATCGACGCCGGCTTGGGCGTAGGTCAGGCCGTTCGGCAGGTCGCTCATTCGCTCGCTCTGATCTATCGGAAGGCGGTAAGACCCTCCGAACACGCGGAAAATTTGCTCCCCGGTGGCGCTAGGCGCGTCTTGACGCTTGCAGACTCGGGGGTGCGCGAGGCTATTAGCAGCGGATGAAGCCGATCACCACTACCGCCGAGCTGGCGGCGTTTTGTAATGCGCTTGCGGGCGAGCCTTTCGTCGCCGTGGACACCGAGTTCATGCGCGAGACGACCTACTGGCCCAAGCTGTGCCTGATCCAGGTCGCGTCGCCCACGCACGAAGCCGTCATCGACCCGCTGGCCGATGGCATCGACCTCGAACCGCTGCTGGCCGTGATGCGTGACACGAGCATCCTGAAGGTGTTCCACGCCGCTCGCCAGGACGTCGAGATCTTCAACAATCTGAAGGCCATGCCGCGTCCGCTGTTCGACACCCAGGTCGCCGGCATGGCGGCGGGGTTCGGCGAGCAGATCGCCTATGACGCCCTGGTCCGCCAGATGCTGCGCATCGAGCTCGACAAGTCCAGCCGGTTCACCGACTGGGCCCGCCGGCCGCTGACCGACGCCCAGCTGACCTACGCCCTGGCCGATGTCACCCACCTGGCCGCCCTGTTCCCGATCCTGCGCGAGCGCCTGGAAACTTCGGGCCGCCTGGCCTGGGTCGAGGAAGAGATGACCGCCATCTCGGACCCGGCCGCCTACGACGTCGATCCGGAAAAGGCCTGGCGCCGCCTGCGTCCGCGCAAGACGGCTCCCAAGTATCTCGCCGTGTTCAAGGCCGTCGCCGCCTGGCGCGAGCGCACCGCCCAGAACCGCGACCAGCCGCGCGGCCGCATCCTGAAGGACGAGGCCATCGACGAGCTGGCGACCCAGGCGCCGACCAGCCTAGACGCCCTGAACAACCTGCGCGGCGTGCCCAAGGGCTTCGGCGGCAGCAAGTTCGGTCCCGACCTGCTGGCCGCGATCAAGGCCGCCCTGGCCGATCCGGAAGGCTACGCCCCGGTCGTCGACAAGCCCGGTCCGCCGCCGCCGCAAAACGCCGGCGCCGTGGTCGAGCTGCTCAAGGTCCTCTTGAAGGCGCGCGCGGAAGAGGCCGGTGTCGCCTCCAAGCTGATCGCCACGGTCTCGGACCTGGAGAAGATCGCCGCCGACGACAACGCCACCACGCCGGCCCTGGCCGGCTGGCGCCGCGACGCCTTCGGGGCCGACGCCCTGAAGATCAAGCGCGGCGAACTGGCCCTGGTGCTGGACGGCGCAAAGGTCCGCGTGGTCGAGGTCCGGCGCGCGCCTAAAGGCGAGTAGAAATCTTCGTTTCAGCGCGACGCAACCTTAAGGTTCGTCGCGCTTTTGTTACCCAAATCGGGTCCTTTTCGACGCCGTGCAAAGGTTTGCTGGCGTAGAAGGTCGCGGCGCGTCAACGCTCTCATGAGTGGAGCGCGCCGAGTACGGGGGTCGCGTTGGGTGTATTCTGGGAGTCTCTGGCGGTGGCGTACCGCCCCGCCGCGGTGTCTCGCAGGCGGCAGATTCCCCTCCGGGTCTTCATCACCCTGGCCCTGTGCGGCCTGGCGCTCCTGAAGCCGGGGCTGGAGTTCCTGTTCGTCTGGTCCGGCGCCTATGTCGTCGCCCAGGTCGTCGAATTGCTGGCGCTGAGCCATTTCCTCAAGACCCCCGAGCCGCGGGCCGCCGTCGCGCTGAATCTCGGCGCCGACCTGGCCATGGCGATCGTCTTCGGCTGGCTGGCGATCCCGCTGTGGGCCATGGATACGCCCATGGGCGCGGCGGCGGCCGTCCTGCTGCTGTCGGGATCGATCTTCACGTCGCTGATGGGCGCCAAGGGCTGCCTGAGCGCCTTCCTGGTGTCTGTGGTTCCCCACGTGTCCTATCTGTTCGTGACGCCGCTGGTCGGGGGCGACCGGAGCGATCCCGTCATGCCCTTCTTCCTGGTCGGGGTGGGCCTGTTCTGCCTGACCCTGGGCACAATGTTCCTGTGGTCGCAGAGGGCCCTGGAAGCCGAGCGCGCCGCGCGGCGGGCGGCCGAGGCCCAGACCGCGGCCAAGTCGGCCTTCGTCGCCATGGTCAGCCATGAGCTGCGGACGCCGATCAACGCCATCCTCAACGGCGCGGCGGCCATGGAGCGCGACGCCTCCGCCGCCGCCCTGGTCACCGACGCCGGGGTCATGATGCGCACCCTGCTCAACGACCTTCTGGATCTTTCCAAGATGGAAGCCGGCCGCATGGGCGTCGAGGTGGTCGATCACGACCTGCGCGCCCTGGTCGGCGACGCGGTGGGCTTCTGGCGCAACGCGGCCGAGGCCAAGGGCGTCGCCCTGACCCTGAACGGCGCCGAGGCCTTGCCGCAATGGGTGCGGGGCGATCCGATGCGGCTGCGCCAGGTGCTGAACAACCTGCTCAGCAACGCCATCAAGTTCACGGCCGAGGGCGGGGTCACGGTTGATGTCCGCACCGAAACGCACAGCCCTCGCGCGCTGGTCATCGACGTGCGCGACACCGGCCCAGGTCTCTCGGACGACCAGATCGACCGCCTGTTCAACCCTTATGAGCAGCTTGGCGTCGAGACGGCGCGGGCCTTCGGCGGGACGGGCCTTGGCCTGGCGATCAGCCGTGACCTGGCCCGCCTGATGGGCGGCGAGCTGACGGCGGCCAATGCGGACGGCGGCGGCGCGCGCTTCACCCTGCGCGTGCCCGCGCCGGAAGGCGTCGAGCCGGTCGCCACGACCGCCGGCGAGGCCGATTTGCCGGCCCTGGATGGCGATGCCCCGCTGATCCTGGTGGTCGACGACCACGACATCAACCGTCGGGCCCTGCGCCAGATGCTGGAAGCCTTCGGGGCGAGGGTCGAGACGGCGGAGGACGCCCAGGCCGCCCTGACCCTGGCCGAGCGGCACGTGTTCGACGCCATCCTGATGGACGTGCGCATGCCCGGCATGGACGGGCTGGAGGCGACGCGTCGCCTGCGCGAGAGCCGCGCCAACCGCGCGACCCCCGTGATCGCCGTCACGGGCGCGGTGTCGCCGGAGGAGGTCGCGGCCTGCCGCGAGGCCGGCATGACGGGATGGGTGGAGAAGCCGGTGAACCCGCGCGATCTCTATGCGGCGCTCTTCGGCTAGAAGGGGGCAGGCCCGGGCGGAGCGACCTGGAGGCGGCGATCGATCTTGCGCGCCTTTTCCAGCGGGTACGAGTAGGCGACCCCGTAGGCGCCCTGCCAGTCTCTCAAGAGGTAGAGGACCCAGGTCTCGCCCGGATTGGCGATGGGTTGGCCATCGTCGCACATCGTGCTTTGCCCGCTGCGACCAAGCTGGAAGATCTGCTGCTCGATGGCGCGGCCCTGAATGGCGCCAGTGCGCCGCGCGGTGGCGCGCCAGGCCTGGCCCGTATCTCCAATATACGCTTCCTGAACGGCGCTCTCGATGCGCGCCAGGATCACGGCGTCATAGGCAGAGGTGACGCGATCTTCCGGCGATCGATAGACCCTGCAGGCCTGGGCCTCTCCCGCGCACAGGAACGCCGCCAGGGCGAACGTGCAGGAAAGCAATGCGCGGAACATGGACGCCTCACTGTTGAGCAACTTTGGCTCACAGCTTCGGCGCGAGCTGGCGTGCTTGCAAGCGACGCGTCCGCGATCCGATCTCCCGGGCCCTGGGCCTAGGGCCCAGACCAGATCTGGCGGGACCCTCGTCGCCACCATCGCCGGCCTTTGGGAGGGAGCCGACGGACGCGGTGGCGGCGGTTGCCTGGGTCCTAGGCGCAAGGCCCGGGAAGAAGGAAGACTAGTGCGCGAACTGGGTCAGGGCGCCGCCGGCGGCCAGGCCCAGGGCGCAGAAGACGCCCAGATGGAACACTACGCCGATAGCCACCGTCCGGCGGACCGACCACTTGCTCTCTTGGGCGAAGACGCGGCCGATCTCGGATTGCAGGGTGCGAGCGCTGCTGGTGACGGGCGCTTCCGTGTCATTGGCGATACGCAGGTCGGGACGCTTGCGGACTTCTGCAGCCGGGGCGATTGCGTCCAGATAGTCGAACTTACGCTTCAACATCACTGACCTCCTTTTATGTCGTTGAGGTCACGCTACGGAAGCAAAGCTAACAAACCATGCTCGACGAGCGACGCTATGCTGCGACAACTTGTCAATTTCCCCGTATTGAGGAAATTCAGGGCCGGTTAAGCACGTTGTATGGGTTTCGAATACCTGAATTTACGCCGTGATAATCTTTGGCTTCAGGTTCAGGTGTTGCGCTGCAGTATTGGCGCGCTTGTTTGTCTGTTCGCCCAAGAGCAGATCGGCGAAGCCGGGCTCGGCAGTCAGGGTCAGGTGGGCCTTGTCCAGCGTCAGGCGCGAGCGCGCCAGCAGGCTAGGGCTGCGCCCGGACAGGTCGCAGGCCAGGCGGATCGTGGCGCCCAGGGCTCGGGCTCGCTTCAGCTGGGCGGGGTTCAGCAACCGCTCCAGCGTGGCCAGTTCCGGTGGGTGGAAGTTGGTGGCGTGGCGAGCATGGGCGGCCACCGCCAGGAAGCAGCGCTCGGCGTGGCTCTGGCCCGCGATGGGCGCGCGCAGCACCTGTTCGAAGACCAGGTCGGCGCGATGGTCCGGGTGCAGGCGCGCGCCGACATCGGCCAGGCAGCAGGCGGCCGATACCAGGGTAGCGTCGCGATCGCCAAACAGTGGCGGCAGGGTGCCGAAGGCGGGCGTGATCCAGGTGTCCAGGGCCGGGCCCAGGTCCTCGGCCACGCCCTGGCGCGCGCCCAGGGCCATGAAGCCCTCGATCAGCGGATCCAGGCCGCGCACGCGCGGCGGCATGGCCTCGAACAGCAGGCCTTCGCGTACGCCATAGGCCGAGATCTCGATGCGCTTGAGCGCCAGCTGCTCGATCAGAACCTCCAGCACCACGGCGGCGTAGGGCAAGGTCTCCGAGCGCTTCTTGCTCATGCCCTCGATGCGTTCCAGCGAGCTCTTGGACTGGTGGCTGACCAGGCGGGCCGCCTCGAGCGCCTCCCCGGCCGGGATCTCGTACTGGTGCACCACGTGCAGCGGGTAGCCGGACAGGCGCATGTGCAGCAGGGCGAGGTTGCGCCAGGCGCCGCCCACGGCGTGGAACGTGTCGGTGCGGAAGTCGGCGGCGACGGCGGACAGGCGCTCGCGGGCCAGGCGTCGGACGCGGTCAGCGTCGAAACCGCCATTGGGACCGTTGCTCGTGCCGGCCAGGCTGAACGGACCCAAGGGCAGGGTGACGCCCTTGCCGGCGCCGGTGGCCGACAGGTGGATCAGCTCCAGGCTTGCGCCGCCCAGGTCGCCGACCACGCCCGTGGCGTCAGGCGCCCCCGCTAGGACGCCGACGGCGGCGTAGTGGGCCTCTTCCTCACCGGACAGGACACGGACGGTGAAGCCTGTCTCCGCGCGTACGCGGGCGATGAAGTCGGCGCCATCCTTGGCCTCGCGCGCGGCGGCGGTGGCGACCACGAAGGTCTCGGCCGGATTGACCGCTTCCAGCACCGCGCGGAAGCGCTTCAGGGCCTGCAGGGTCTGGACGACGCCGTCGGGCGCCAGGCGGCCGGTCTTGGCCAGGTCGCGGCCCAGGCCCGCCAGGACCTTCTCGTTGAAGACGGTCCAGATGGCGCGGCCTTCCAGCCGGTACACCACCAGGCGGACCGAGTTGGAACCGATATCGATCACGGCCGCGTCGCGCGGCGCCGGGAAGGGCATGGGCGTGGTTTACCGCATTCGGACGGCGGTGGAAGCGCCGCAGTGGATTTTCCTAGGGGAACAACGCGCGGAAAGGCTTGTCGGAAAACGCCTTGAACGGAATTCGGTATTATTGCCCGGATAATATTGACTCATATTCTATCCGGGTAAATAAGGGCGCCTGTCCACGAGGTCCCGCCGATGTCCGCTCCGCCCAACCCGCCGCCCGCCGTCCGCAAGGCCCTGAACGCCGCCTTCGGGACCGATGTCCTCGACAGCTGGACGCCGCTGTCCGGCGGCCTTTCCGGCGCTGGCCTGTGGCGCATCCGCGTCGGCGGCATCGCGTACTTGCTGAAGGTCGAGGCGCCGGAACGCGACGGCCTGCGCGACCCGCATCGCAGCTATGCCTGCCTGAAGCTGGCCGCCGAGGCCTGCCTGGCGCCGCGCGTCCGTTACGCCGATCCGGACGACGGGGTGGCGATCACCGACTATGTCGAGGGCGGCTCGCCGGTCATGGGCCATGCCGGCCCACGCGCGAACCTCGTCGTGGAGTTGGCCCAGGCGGTGCGGGCGCTGCATGCCATCGAGGGCTTCCCGCCGCTGGTCGACTATCTGGACGGGCTGGCAGCGCTGGTGGACCAGGCCGTGAGGAGCGACGTGGTCCCGGTCGGCGTCTTCGATGCGTGGTCTCGACTGTACGCGGCCTGCAAGCGCCTGACGCCGCAGCCGGTGGCCAGCCACAACGACCTCAATCCCCGCAACCTGCTCCACGACGGCCGGCGAGTCTGGCTGATCGACTGGGAGGCGGCGTTCCTGGCCGACCGCTATGTCGACCTCGCCGCCATCGCCAACACCTTCGCCGCCGATCCGGACGCCGAGACCCTGCTGCTGCGCACCTATTTCGGCCGCGAGGCGACGCCGGACGAGCGGGCGCGGCTATATCTGTTCCGGCAGGTCAGCCACGTCTTCCACGCGGCGATCTTCATCGTCGGCGTCGCCGGGCAGGCGAGGACGGATACGCTGGATGGCCCTGAGCTAGGCGCGATCCATCAGGGCCTTGTCCTGGGCGAGCCGCTGCTGGACACGCCGGAAGGGCGGCTGGCCTACGGCTTGGCGCGGCTGCGGGTGGCGACAGCCAATATCGAGAGCCCGGCCTTTTCCCGAGCCGCAGTCGTCGCACGCTGAGGGCCCGAAACCTCGCCCTTCGACAGGCTCAGGGTGAGGTTTCTACTGCGTCCGCAATGATCCTCATCCTGAGCCTGTCGAAGGACGAGGATCACGCCCGGCCTAAGGATTGATCCGGCAGGCCACCGTCCGCCAGCCATCGCTCTCGCGCCGGTGATAGCAGGTGCCGTAGGTCACTTGCCGGCCGTCGGCCCGCTTGCCGCCCTTGGTCAGCGCCCAGGGGGCGGGACCCATCAGGATCATGTCGGTCGTGTCGGCCCGCTTGCCGCACAGGCCCCACCAGCGGATGTGGTAGCCGCCCGCGACACCAGGCCCGTAGGCCTCGCCCTCCAGCTGGGCCTTGCGCTCGACGCCGGGCGGGACGCCGAAGCGGTCGACGCCGGGACGCGAGGGCAGGGCCTGGACGGCGCAGATATCGGCCCGCCGCTCGCCCGTCGGCCCGCAGGCCGTCAGCAGCACGAGCGGCAGGAGGGCGAGGGCGCGCCTCACCCCTTGCGCTTCGGTCCCACGTGGTCGAAGGCCCGCGGCAGGTCCCGCGCCCCATGGCCCCGGCCCGACAGGCTGGGATTGGTCATGAAGTAGTCGTGGGCCGAGAAGGCGCCCTTGCTGTTCCAGGCCGGGTCGCGGGCGTAGTCGCCCTCGCTGTCCAGCTTCCAGCTCTGGGCCTCGTCGTTGAGGTTGGCGACCATGATCTGGTCCAGCACCTGCTGGTGCACGGTCGGGTTCTCGACCGGGACCAGGCTTTCGACGCGGCGATCCAGGTTGCGCGGCATCCAGTCGGCCGAGCTGATGAAGAGCCGCGTCTGGGCAGAAGGCATCGGCCCACCATTGGCGAAAGCCAGGATCCGCGAGTGCTCCAGGAAGCGACCGACGATGCTCTTGACCCGGATGTTCTCCGACAGGCCCGCAATGCCTGGACGCAGGCAGCAGATGCCGCGCACGACCAGGTCGATCTGCACGCCCGCCTGGCTGGCCGCGTAGAGGGCGTCGATCACCTGCGGGTCCACGACCGAGTTCATCTTGGCCCAGATGCCCGCCGGCTTGCCGGCGCGCGCCGCCTCGGCCTCGGTCTCGATCATCTTCAGCAGGTCGGGCTTCAGCGTCTGGGGCGAGAAGGACAGCTTCTCCAGCCGCCCGGGCTGGGCGTAGCCGGTGATGAAGTTGAACAGCTTGCCGCCGTCGCGCCCCAGGGCCGGGTCGCAGGTGAACAAGGACAGGTCGGTGTAAACCCGCGCCGTCTGCGGGTGATAGTTGCCGGTGCCGAAGTGGCAGTAGGTGCGCAGGGTGCTGTCGGCCTCGCGGCGCACCACCACCGACAGCTTGGCGTGGGTCTTCCAGTCGACGAAGCCGAACACCACGTGCACGCCCGCCCGCTCCAGGTCGCGCGCCCACTTGAGGTTATTTTCCTCGTCGAAGCGCGCCTTGATCTCGACCAGGGCCGTGACGTTCTTGCCGTTGTCGGCCGCCTCGATCAGGGCCGCCACGATCGGGCTGTCCTTGGAGGTGCGGTACAGCGTCTGCTTGATCGCCAGCACGTTCGGATCGCGCGCGGCCTGGCGCACGAACTGCACCACCACATCGAAGCTCTCGAAGGGGTGGTGAACGAGGATGTCCTTCTCGCGGATCGCCGCGAAGCAGTCGCCGCCGTGGTCGCGGATGCGCTCGGGGAAGCGGGCGTTGAAGGGCGGGAACTTCAGGTCCGGACGGTCCGGCGGGATCAGCTCCGACATCTGGGCCAGGCCCAGCTTGCCGTCGACCAGCACCACGTCTTCCGGCTCGGCGCGCAGGCCCTCGATGATGAACTCGCGCAGGTCCGGCGGCATGGTGGTCTGGATCTTGACCCGCACCACGCGGCCCAGGCGGCGCTTCTTCAGCCGCGCCTCGAACTCGCGCACCAGGTCTTCGGCCTCTTCCTCGATCTCGAGGTCACTGTCGCGGATCAGGCGGAACAGGCCGCGCCCCTCGACCTCGTAGCCGGGGAACAGGTGGTCCAGGAACAGGATGATGAAGCTTTCCAGCGCCACGATCTTGCGCTGGCGCTTCTTGCCGCGCTGGACGACCGAGGAAAGCTCCCAGAACCGGCGGACCTGCGAGGGGATCGGCGCCAGGGCGTAGAGGTGCTTGTCGTCGGCGATCCTGCGCAGCTTCAGCGCCAGGCAGAAGCCCAGGTTCGGGATGAACGGGAACGGGTGGGCCGGGTCGATGGCCAGCGGCGTCATCACCGGGAAGATCTGGTTGAGGAAGATGTCCTCGGCCAGCTTGCGGTCCTCGCCCTCGATGTCCTTGGCGTCGAGCAGCTTCAGCCCCTCGTCCCACAGCTCGGTGCGGACCTGGCGCCAGATGCGCTGCTGCTCGCTCATCAGCTCGAAGGCCGAGGCGTTCAGGCGCGTCAGCTGCTCGCCGGGCGTCAGGCCGTCCTGGCTGACCACCCGCACGCCCTCGCGCACCTGGCCCTTCAGGCCGGCCACGCGGACCATGTAGAATTCGTCGAGGTTGTTGGCGCTGATCGACAGGAACCGCAGGCGCTCCAGCAGCGGGTGACGCGGATTGCCGCTCTCCTCCAGCACCCGCTGGTTGAAGGCCAGCCACGAGAGCTCGCGATTGAAGAACCGCTCCGGCGAGGCCATCAGCTCGGCGTCGAGCACGAGACCCGTGGGACTATCCGTCTGCGGAACTTTGGCGGCTATCGGCATGGTCGCGGCGTTGGTCATGGCTTCACTATAGGCGGAGTGTGTTCCGCCATGGTGAACGAGACAAGTGACGGGACGAAGACAAGGGCGTGGCGCCTGTTATTCGAACTGTGTTCTCTTCACCGCTCATCCCCGCGAAAGCGGGGACCCAAGCCGAGCTGGCCAACAAACCCCGCCTTCCTAGGCCTTGTGCCTAGGACCCATGGCGCGGCTGGGCATGGAGTATCCGAACGAGGCGCCGCCAATGTGGGCGAACACCCGGCTGTTCAGTTGTCCCGGAACGATGGGTCCTGGGCGCAAGGCCTAGGAAGGCGGGTTTGGATAGCGAAGCGAAAGTCCTCAACCGCCGCTTGGGTCCCCGCTTTCGCGGGGATGAGCGGGGCTTATGCGGACTCATCCCCCTCGAAATCCCCCAGCACCTCCCGCGCCAGGGCCTTGTTCAGCTCCCGCTTCCGATCCGCCGCCGCCTCGTCCAGCAGATCCGCCGCCGCGATGGCCTCGGCTGCCGAGCGGGGCAGGCGCGAGACGAGGTAGGGATAGAGGTCCGGATCGGGCTTCAGCAGCCGCTGCGCGAAGGCCCGCCGCAGCACCGCCTCCAGCACCACGTCGTCGGGCTCGTCGATCAGGGCCGCCGACAGGGCGTTCAGCCGCGAGCGCAGGTCGGGGACCGAGGTCTCCCAGGCCAGCGGCGCGACGCGGCCGGTCAGCAGCACGGTCCCGCCGTCGACCCCGGCCATGTTGAGGATGTGGAACAGCGCCTCATCGTTGAGCGGACCGCTGTCCGATCTCCGGTCGGCGTCTTCCACCAGCACCGGCTTGCCGCGCAGGGCCGACAGGTCGACCGGCGGCGCGTCAGGATCGGCCGCCTCGATGACGATCGCGTCGTGGGCGCGGGCCCAGGCGCGGCCCAGGTGGGTCTTGCCGCTGCCGGATGGTCCGACCAGGGCCAGTCGCCCCTCAGGCCAGGCCGGCCAGGCGTCCAGCCGCGCCATGGCCTCGCCATTGGCGGGGGAGACGGCGAAGTCGTCCCGGCCATAGGTCGGCGCGGCGGTCAGCGGCAGTCTGAACTGGGTCGACAATCCCAAGGGCCCGGCGTGGTGAACTCGTGGTCAAGCATATAGGCGCGTCGGCCGGGGAGGGCGAGGCGGCGGGGCTGGGGATAGTGGGGATAGGGCTGTGAGGGGTGTGGATGGCTAAAGCGCCGATTCCAGAAGTTCATAGTCACACTGCGTCACGGCCTTCGCCAGTCGGCGAAGTGATCGGCTCTTCTTGTAGGCGTCCTTTATATCCATTTTTTGAGTTAAGACCAATTGGTCTGTCATTTCCTTGTAGTGTTTTGTCATTAGTGAGTTTATTACGCCCTTTGCATCTCGTTTTGCGTATGGGTTGTCAACATGTGCGTCATCGTTCCATCCAAATTCTGGAGATGATACTTTTAGATGTTCGATGCAGTGTAGAAATATGCTTTCGTATTCTCTCACCAGTAGAACGATTTCAATGGGCTGTTCAATTTTACCCGCAATTGCATCAACTCTTGCCTGAAGTTGGCTTCTTGCCTCAACGGGACAGCCATCGTCGAGATCGACTGCAATTATTATAGCTTCCACGTCGGTGCGGCTGGCGGCCATCTCTACAAAGCGCTCGATTTCTCCAGCTTTGAGCAGTCGCTGTATGCAGCCGGCCTTTATAGGGTTTGGCGCAAATATAACGCTTCCGAAGGCTTCTGCAGTTTTTGCCACCAAGCACGGCATGGCCGCCACGTCGCCTGGCCCTTCGACGATGAGAGCGACCTTCATTTAAATAAAGAATCCTTCAGATGTAAGAATTTCTCCGGCAGAAAATAGCTGCCGTTTGATCAGTTCAAGCTGGCGGTCGCTAATTGGCCCGGATGAGGTAACGCCATTTTGAAAAGAAGTCCAAATTATAGAATCTGGAGGCACTAGATCAAGAAGTGGTGGGCTATGAGTTGTTATAAATACCTGCCTTCTGTTTATTCCATCTTGAGTCGGCTGGCTAAACTCTTCCGCAGCTTCAGTTATTATTGGAAGTATGCCTGGATGGATCATTTGTTCAGGCTCTTCTATCGCAATAATATTTGGGGCGCTTGGTTGGTAAAATGCCGTCAATATTCCAAGAGCTCTCAATGTTCCGTCTGATATTTGCGACATGTTAAACTCATGTATTTCGCCGGACGGTTCTTTTACCCTTATAACTGGAACGTAATAACCTCCAGCTGATTTGACTGTAATGTCGGTGATCGATGGCATTATCACGCGCATCGAACCTATAAGTAACTCTTTGTTTCTTCTGTGATGAGAGTTAATATTTCGCAAAATCGACGCGAGATTTGATCCGTCCGGCAATAAGCGCTCTTGCCGCGATACCGCGCGAGGCTCTCTCAATGTGTTTGGGTATATACTATAGGCTATGAACGATTTCAGCTCCATTGCGAGAGGTTGTAGTACTAAATTGAACATTGAAAATACAGGACCAGCAATGGTAGTTATAAAGAGCTCCGTTGCTGGAATAGAAATCGAATCCCTTCCACGAAGGAGATTTTCATTATTTGGGGCATAAAGGTGAATTATGCTGTCTTCGTTTCGATGAAACCAAGCAGTTACTTGGGGTGGGTCGCTAATTTCTCCCTCTGCATTATCTTCGTCGTCAGCCTCTTCGAAGGGGTGATCCCCGGACCATTCTCCGTATTCTTCAACGACTCGATAAGTTCCTCTAGCGGAGGAGAGGACAAGTTTGTATTTTCCCGATCCGCTATTTCTTTTGCACTCAATTTCAATCGATATGTGATATGGTTTTGTTTTTGACCACTGTCTTATGCTTTCGATTCCGTGTCTTTTCAATACAGCGGTATCGATATCCTCTTCAATGCAATCTCTAACAAAATACATTGCGTCAACTATATTGCTTTTCCCAACTCCATTTGAGCCAACAATTACATTTAGCGGTCCAAAGCTTAATTTCGCCTCAGCGAGACTTTTGTAGTGTGAAATTGTTGCTTGCGTTATCATTGTATTTTCCAGATAATCACAATATATTCGATTGACGATTACGCAGGCTAAGAGCAGAAACTCCCTGCCCTAAAGTGCGGAAGTGAAGAGCGTATGCATATTGAGTGCGCTTGCAACCGGTGATCGTCCAAATTGCCCCTCTCCCCCGACCTCCTCACCTGGCGCGCTGACCTCACCAAGCCCCCAGGCCCGCTGAACAACCTCGCCCGCGCCACCCAGCAGCGGATCAACCGGATCATCCCCGAGAAGGTCCACGCCGCCATCACCACGGCCATCGAGGGGATGACGCGGGCGCTGCTGGTCGGCTCGGACTTCGCGACGGGGTCACCGCTTCACGGCCTGACCCCGGACGAGCGCCGCGCGCGGGCGGCCAAGGCCATCGACGGCTGGAAGAAGGCGGCGGCGGCCGAGGGCGGGATCACCGGGGCCGGGGGCTTCCTGCTGGCGGCGGCCGACTTCCCGCTGCTGATGAGCTTCAAGATCAAGCTGCTGTTCGAGATCGCCGCGATCTTCGGCCACGACGGGACCGAGCTGCCCGAGCGCCTGTTCATCCTGCATGTCTTCGAGCTGGCCTTTTCGGACAGCCAGCACCGGGCCGGGGTGTTCGCGGCCCTGGAGGACTGGGAGGCGCGGCCGCATCCCCAGCATCTGGACGACTTCGACTGGCGCGCCTTCCAGCAGCAGTACCGCGACCACATCGATCTGGCGAAACTGGCCCAGTTCATCCCCGTGGTCGGCGCGCCGCTGGGGGCGATCGTCAACTGGCGGCTGGTGGAGAAACTGGGGCACACGGCGGTGATGGCCTACCGGATGCGGGCGGAGCAGGGGGGCAATTCGTCGACGGGGACGGGCGTTGGGAACCCTCTCCCGTAGGGAGAGGGCGGGGCCCGCGCCGTAGGCGCGGGAGGGTGAGGGGATGGGCGAAGCCGGTCCTGAGTCCGCGCAAGCCCCTGACTTTTCGTGATTTTGTCGGTGAGTGGCTTGGTCCCTCACCCTCCCATGCTGCGCATGGGCCCCGCCCTCTCCCCAGGGGAGAGGGTGAGCGTTAGACGAGCGTTCGCCGCGCCTTATCCCCCGCCACAAAACCTGCCGTATCCTCTTCTCACCTGATGGCTTGAAAGGGACGTCCGGCCGGCGATCGAGACGGCTGTCAGGGGTGGTCGAGCGGGAAGCGCTCGCCGGGTCTCTTTAGAGAGGCTCGCCTTCGCGACGGATCCAGAAGCGGGTTCCCTGAAACATGGGGCAAAGCGCTAGCGGCGAGGGTTCGGCGAACGCGGCAGGCATGGGCTGAAATCGCCCATGCATTCCGGGACCGGGGTCGTCGCCCTGGCCCGCCCGTCGGGGGCCTCTTTCGGAAGCGGGTTAAAACCCCGCGCGTCGAGGGCTCACCGGATAACGGCTGCGCGGAGCGTCTGGCTTCGTCGAAACGGTATTTGCTTCACACACTCCGGGCGCAGCCCGGCGCTCCGCGTCCCTTTCCAGACCTTCAGCGGGAGACCGCGTGAGGTGGCGGAGCTGTGTCCAGATCCTCCCCCTAGCGGGGGAGGTGGCGCGAAGCGCCGGAGGGGGAACTTGTCCTGGCCCGGCTTCTTCCCCCACCGTCGGCTGCGCCGACACCTCCCCCGCTGGGGGGAGGATTTTCGACCTACAAATCCAGATCCGCCGTCGCGAACTCGGCGTTCTCCTGGATGAACCGGAACCGCAGCTCGGGCTTGCGGCCCATCAGGGTCTCGACCAGCTCTTCCACGGTCTCCTCGTGGCGCGGCAGGGTCACGCGGGCCAGGGTGCGCTTCTTCGGGTCCATGGTGGTCTCCTTCAGCTGGGAGGCCATCATCTCGCCCAGGCCCTTGAAGCGGCCGATCTCGGGCTTCTTGCCCTTGAACACCGTGGCCAGCAGCTCGTCCTTGTGGGCGTCGTCGCGGGCGTACTCGCTCTTGCCGCCGTGGGCGATGCGATAGAGCGGCGGCAGGGCCAGGTACAGGTGCCCCTGGCGGATCACGTCCGGCATGGTCCGGTAGAAGAAAGTGATCAGCAGGGACGCGATGTGGGCGCCGTCGACGTCGGCGTCGGTCATGATGATGATGCGGTCGTAGCGGAGGTCTTCCTCGCGATACTTGTTCCCGCCCTGGGCCCCCAGGGCCAGCATCAGGTCCGACAGTTCCTTGTTGGCGGTGAACTTCTCGCCGCTGGCCGAGGCCACGTTCAGGATCTTGCCGCGCAGGGGCAGGATGGCCTGGTACTTGCGGTCGCGGGCCTGCTTGGCGGAGCCGCCGGCCGAGTCGCCTTCGACGATGAAGAGCTCCGCGCCGTCGACCGCGCCGCCGGCGCAGTCGGCCAGCTTGCCGGGCAGGCGCAGCTTGCGGGTCGCGGAAGCCCGGGTGACTTCCTTGTCCTTGCGGCGCTTGAGGCGTTCCTCGGCCCGCTCGATGACGAATTCCAGCAGGGCCTGGGCGGTCTTCGGGCTGGAGGAGAGCCACAGGTCGAACGGGTCGCGCAACGAGGCTTCCACGAAGCGCTGGGCCTCGGAGGTGGAGAGCTTTTCCTTGGTCTGGCCCTGGAATTCCGGGTTCTTGATGAACACCGAGATCAGGGCGCCGGCCTGGGCGACGACGTCGTCGGCGGTGATGATCGTCCCGCGCTTCTCGCCCTTCAGCTCGGCGTATGCCTTGAGGCCCCGGGTCAGGGCGGCGCGGAAGCCGCTCTCGTGGGTGCCGCCTTCGGGGGTCGGGACGGTGTTGCAGTACGACTGCATGAAGCCGTCGTGCTCGCCGAAGCCCTGGGGCGTCCAGGTCACGGCCCACTCGACGGCGCCGGCCTCGCCCTGGCGCTCGATGCGGCCCGAGAAGCTCTCGGGGGTGATCGTGGTCAGGCCCTTGGTCCGCTCGGCCAGGAAGTCGGCCAGGCCGTTGGGGAAGTGGAAGACCGCCTCGGCCGGGGTCTGGTCATGGATGCGCGAGGGATCGCAGGCCCATTTGATCTGCACGCCGCGGAACAGATAGGCCTTGGAGCGGGCCATGCGGTACAGGCGCGCCGGCTTGAAGCCGACGCCCTCGCCGAAGATCTCGTCGTCGGGCTTGAAGCGCACCATGGTGCCCTTCTTGCGGGACGGGGCGACCTGCGCGATCGGACCCAGCGGCTTGCCACGCGAGAAGACCTGCAGGTGCTCGAAGCCGTCGCGCCAGACGGTGACCTCGACGCGCTCGGACAGGGCGTTGACGACGCTGGCGCCGACGCCGTGCAGGCCGCCGGAGGTCTCATAGGCCTTGCCGGTGAACTTACCGCCGGCGTGCAGGACGGTCATGATGACCTCCAACGCCGACTTGCCGGGGTACTTCGGGTGCGGGTCCACGGGCATGCCGCGACCGTCGTCCTTCACGGACAGATAGCCGTCGGCGTCGAGCTTGACCTCGATGGTCTTGGCGAAGCCGGCCACGGCCTCGTCCATCGAGTTGTCGAGCACTTCGGCGAACAGATGGTGCAGCGCCCTCTCGTCGGTGCCGCCGATGTACATGCCGGGGCGCTTGCGGACGGGCTCCAGCCCTTCCAGCACCTCGATGTCGGCGGCCGAGTACTCGCCGGGCGCGCTGACCTTGGCCGGCGCCGGGGGCGGGGCGGCCTTGGACGGCGGGGGCGGCGGGATCGGACGCGGCGTCGGTTCGACGTGCGGCTCCACGCTGGCCTGGAACGGCGCGGCGGGGACGGGCGCCAGGGCGTCGTCGTCGAACAGGGAAGGGGTCTTATCGGAGGACATCAGGAGGGAGTCTTAGGCGATTCGAACGCGGGGGCCTCGTATGGGCTCACCGGCTTCCCCTGAAAAGAGAAATCCGCCCCCAGCTTGGCTGGGGGCGGACCGGGTAACTTAGCGGTAGGCCGGCGGGTAACCGCTGCCGTCGGTGGCCGCGTAGCGGTCCCGCAGCTGGTTCTGGCGGCTGTCCTTCGGCTGCTCGACGCCGCCGACGAAGACGTTCAGCGGCCAGCTGGTCGTCTCCAGCGGATCGCCGTTCCAGACCACGACGTCGGCGATCTTGCCCACGTCCAGCGAGCCGATCTTGCCGTCCTGGCCCCAGATCTTGGCCGGGGTCAGGGTCACGGCGGCCAGGCCGGCCGCGTAAGGCAGGCCGTTGGCGACCGCGAGGCCGGCGTTGAGGCGCTCCTGGCGCAGGTTGTTGAAGTCCCGCGCTCCATTGATCGCCACCGAAACCCCGGCGGCATTCAAGCGAGCGGCGTTGTCCAGGCGCGAGCCCAGGGCCTCGAAGCTGTCGGGCAGGTCGGCCTGCGGATCGACGATGACCGGCACGCCGGCCTTGGCGATCTCCGCGGCGACCAGCCAGCCTTCCTCGACGCCTTCGAGGATGACCTTGATCTTCTCCTCGGCCGCCAGCTTCAGGGCCTGGCGGATGTCGGCGGCGCGGGAGACGCGGATCAGCAGGGGCGTCTTGCCCTGCACGACCGGGATCAGGGCCGCCAGGTCTAGGCGCGAGAGGCCGAAGTCCCGCGTGGCGCCCTGCTCGAAGGCCGCGCGGCGGCTGGCGAAGGCGCGGGCGTCCTCCAGGGCCGAGCGGATCAGGATCAGGTCCGCGCCGCGAGAGCCGCCGGCCGCCCGTGCGCCGCTCTCGCCCAGCGAGACGGTGACGGCCAGCTTGGAGGCCTCGACGATGTCGGTCGCGCCGGATTTCAGGCGGATGAACGCCGCCTGGCCGCCGAACAGCGGCGGGTCACCGTCACCGGCGGCGCCGGCGGTCATCTCCTCGACCACGCCGTCGTCGGCATGCTCGTGAGCGCCGCCACCGGTTCCGGACAGCACCGGCACAACGGCCGAGCTGGTGATGCCGCCGTCCCGAGCGAACGGGATGAAGGTCGAGGCCGGGTTGACGCCGTAGCTGATGTCGAAAGCGGCGCTGAGATGGCTGCCGGTGCCGTCGTCACGGGTTTCGCGGACGCCGCTGACCTCGGACGCGCCGAGGTTCGAGGACGGGGCGATCAGGCCGGGCGTGACGACCCCACCCTTGGCGTCGACGACACGAGCGCCGGCCGGGACGGCGACGCCGGCGCCGACGGCGGCGATCTTGCCGTCCTTGATCACCAGCGTCCCGTTCGGGATCGCGGCGCTGGAGACGGGCTCGATGCGGGCGTTGACGATGGCGATCGTGTCGGCCGCGGCGGGGAAGGCCAGCGCGCAGGCGGCGCTGGCGAGAAGCAGAGACCGGATCATCAGTTGAACGCTCCCTGGCCGGGTTGGCCGAGCTCGAAATCGGACTTGGGCTGGAAGCGCTTGTCCTGGCGGTCATAGATCAGCGCGCCGTCGATGAAGACCTTCTCGGCCTGGGCGTAGACGCTGAATGGGTCGCGGCTCCAGACCACCAGGTCGGCGGCCTTGCCGGGCTCGAGGGTGCCGGTCTTGTCGCCGATGCCCATGGCCTTGGCCGGGTTGGCGGTGATCCACTTGATCGCCTCGGCCCGGGTGATGCCGTAGCCCAGCTTGTTGCCGGCCGTCATGGCGATGGCGGCTTCCTGGTTCAAGCGCTGGGTCATGATCGGGTCGTCGGAGTGGATGACGACGCAGGCGCCGTTCTTCCACAGGATGGCGGCGTTGGCGTCGATGCCGTCCAGGCTTTCCATCTTGAACCCGGTCCACGAGGCCCAGGTGGCCGAACAGATGCCTTCCTTGGCCAGCAGGGGCGCGATCTTGTAGCTCTCCACCGCGTGGTGGAACATCGTGATCTTGTAGCCAAACTCCTTGGCGATATCGATCATCACGGCTTCTTCGTCGGCCCGATAGCAGTGGTTCTGCACCAGGATGTCGCCCTTCAGGACGCCGGCCAGGGTCTCCAGCTGCAGGTCGCGCTTGGGCGCATCGGCCTTCTCGCCCTTTTGCTGCTTGGCGCGGAAGTCGTCCCAGCGACGGGCGTAGTCGGCCGCGTCGATCCAGGCCTTGCGGTAGCCGAAGACGTTGCCCATCGCCGTTGAGGGCGAGCGGCCCTTGCCGCCGTAGACGCGCTTGGGGTTCTCGCCGCAGGCCATCTTCAGGCCGTAGGGAGCGTTCGGGAACTTCATGCCTTGCATGGTTAGCGAGGGCACGTTCTTCAGCGTCACCGAGCGGCCGCCGAACAGGTTGGCCGAACCGGGAAGGATCTGAAGCGTCGTGATCCCACCGGCGCGGGCCCGGTTGAAGCCCGGATCCTGCGGCCAGACCGAGTGCTCGGACCAGACCTGGGCGGTGTTCGGGTCGGTGGCCTCGTTGCCGTCCGAGCGCGCCGAGACGCCCGGCGAGGGATAGACGCCCAGGTGGCTGTGGGCGTCGATGATGCCGGGGGTGATCCACTTGCCCTTGGCGTCGATCACGGCGATGTCGGCCGGGATCGGAGTCTCGGGACCGCCGACCGAGGTGATCTTGCCTTCCGAGACGAAGACCACGCCGTTCTCGATCTGTTGGCCGGTGGCTGTCAGCACCGTGGCGCCGACGAAGGCCGTGGCGCGCGAGGGCAGCGGCGCGTAGGTCGACGGGAAGCCCGACGAAGCTTGGCCGTCCAGACCCTTGGGCAGCGGCTTCACCTCGGCCTTTTCGGCGGGCTTGCCGTCCTTCTGGGCCGGCGCGGCGGCCGTCTTGGCGGGACTGGAAGTCCCGGTCGTCGCGCAGGCCGAAAGCCCCAGCGCGAGCAGGCTCACGGCGGTCGCCGCGTTACGCCATCTGATCATGAAAAACCCCGACTCTCGAAGAGGCCGGAAGGACAGACGAAAAGAACCGCGTTATCAAGTTAAACGGCGCGGCTTCGACGCATTTGTCCGCAATTTCGTTGCGCGGCGCCGCGAGCGCGGCTCGTGCGTTCAGAAGGTCAGCTTGTCTATCGGAGGTCGTTCATGCGCCGCCTGCTCGCCTGTCTCGCCGCCATCCTGCTGACCACGTGCAGTGCGCCGGGATCGAGTGCGCCTGGGCAGACGCCTCCGCCGTCGTCGCCGCGCCAGCCGGTGGCCGAGGGCGGCATGTGCGGCGGCTTCGCCGGCTTCCAGTGCGAGGCCGGACTGACTTGCCAGATGGAGGCCAGGACCTGCAAGCGCATCGCTGATGCTGCCGGGGTCTGCAAGAAGAAGCCGCAGGTCTGCCCGATGATCTATCAGCCGGTCTGCGGCTGCGACGGCAAGACCTATGGCAATGCCTGCCAGGCGTCGGGGGCGGGCGCCAGCGTCGCGGCCCAGGGCGAATGCAAGGCTGGCTAGGCTGCTGACACGATCGGACGCGCCTCCTGCCAAGGTGCGTCTCGAAGGGATCTCCCCATGACCGACACCATGATCGCGCGGCGCGACGTCCTGGCGAGCGGCTTGGCCATCGCCGCCTTCGCACCCGCCGCCAGCGCCCAGGAGAAGACACCCATGTACGGACTGATCGGACAGATGCTGGCCGCGCCGGGCAAGCGCGACGACCTGCTGGCGATCCTGGGGGAGGGGACGGATGATATGCCCGGCTGCCTCAGCTACGTCATCGCCAAGGACCCCGCCAATGCCGACGCGATCTGGATCACCGAGGTCTGGACCGACAAGGAGGCGCACGCAGCCTCGCTGAAGCTGCCGGCCGTGCAAGCGGCCATCGCCAAGGCCCGGCCGATCATCGCCGGCTTTCCGCAGCACTTCGAGACCATCCCGGTCAGCGGCCACGGCCTGAAGGTCTAGAACCAAAGAAAAAGGCCGCGGATCGCTCCACGGCCTTTCCCGTCTATCCAGGCCTTCCGGCCTTAGAAGTGGGCGTCGATCGAGACGCCGATGACGCGCGGTTCGTTGACGAAGGCGGTCAGGTTGTTGAAGTCGATCGCGCCCTTGATGTTGCTCTCGTTGGTGATGTTGCGAGCAAAGGCCGCGACTTCCCAGCCGCCTTCCTTATGGGCGTAGCCCAGCTTCAGGCCGCCTTCGAAGTCGTTCTTCGAGTAGAACTCCTTCGACTGGTACAGGAACAGGTTCGTGTAGCCCTGGACCTTCCAGTCGGTAAAGGCGAACAGCTCGCCGGCGCCGATCGGATAGGCGTAGCGGGCCGTGAAGTCGAAAGTGTACTTCGGCGCGTTCGGGAACGGGTTGCCGTTCACGAGGGCCTGGCCGGTGGCGTTCAGCTTGTCGGTGACCGTGCAGGCCGCGCAGGCGGCGACGGCCAGCGCGCTGTCCTTGATCTTCGTGTGGGCGTAGCTGTAGCCGGCCGTGACGACGAACTCGGGGGTGATCACGAACTCGCTGTCCAGTTCCAGACCGTAGGCCTCGCCCTTCTTGGCGTTGATCAGGCGGTTGGAGTTGCTGCCGCCGCCAACCGCGCTGAACTGCGGGTCATCGATGGTGTAGGCGAAGACCGCGCCGTTCAGACGGACGCGGCGGTCCATCAGCTCGCTCTTCAGGCCCAGTTCGTACGACATGATCGTTTCCGACTTCGCGGCCGAGGCCGGCGAGCCGAAGGCGATGTCGCGGCCCTGGATCGACGGACCACGGAAGCCCGAAGCGACCTTGGCGTAGACGCTGACGCCCTCGCTGACGGCGTAGAACGCCGACAGGTCCCAGCTGACCTGCGAGTCCGACACCGACACCGAGGGCGCCTTGTTCGGGCCCGACACGACGTTCATGTCCTTGTCGTCGTCGGTGTAGCGCAGGCCGCCCGTCAGGGTCAGCTGGTCGCTGACCTTGTACGAGGCCTGGCCGAACACGGCCCAGGCCTTGTTCTTCTGGCGCAGCGTGGTGGCCGGCATGAAGAACGGGTTCGTCTGGATGTCGTACTTCGTGTCGAAGTAGAAGCCGCCGACCTGCCAGGTCAGAGGACCGTCGGTGTTGCTGGCCAGGCGGACTTCCTGCGTCCACTGGAACAGGTTCTTGATGCCGTCCTGGGTGTCCGACTGGAACGGGATGAAGCCCGGGCCGGTCGGGTTGCCGCCGTCGATGTCGCCCAGGCTGTAGCCGTGGGTGTTCTCATAGGCGGTGATCGAGGTCAGCTTGGCGACGCCCAAGTCGTAGCTGACATTGGCCGATGCGCCGTAGCCCTTGTACTTCTGCGGATTGTTGGCGGTGTTGCTGTAGGCGACCGTATCGCGATCGTAGTTGCCATTGAGCGCGTTCGAGCCCTTGGTCAGCACGTTGGCGCGGAAGACGGCCGCCGTGCCGCTGAGGTCGCGGCCGTGGACGTTGAGCAGCGCTTCCAGCTTCTCGGTCGGCGTGAACAGCAGCTGCAGGCGCGCCGCGCGCTCGCTGAAGCCGCCCAGGGCGTTCTTCTTATTGGTGAAGCTGTTGTCGATCCAGTCGTTGCGATGCTGGAACAGGACCGAGGCGCGAGCCGCGACCTTGCCTTCCACCAGCGGGCCGCCCATGCCGGCGTCGAACGTGAAGGTGTTGAAGCTGCCGTACGAGGCCGAGGCGCGACCCTTCTCGACTTCCGACGGCTTGATGGTGTCGAACTTGACGATGCCGGCCGTGGTGTTGCGGCCGAACAGGGTGCCTTGCGGGCCGCGCAGGACTTCGACGTGGTCGAGGTCATAGAGCGGCGAGCTCTTCAGCACGACGTTCTCGAGGACGACTTCGTCCTGGATGATCGACACGGGCTGCGAAGCGGCCAGGTCGAAGTCGGCGTTACCCAGGCCGCGGATGTAGAAGCGTGGGGCGACGCGGCCGTTCGAGGACTCGGCGTAGAGGCCGGGCGCCTTGGCCGACAGGGCCAGGATGTCGTCGCCGGCGGCGAAGGTGGCTTGCAGGCGCTCACCGCCGATGGCGGCGACCGAGACCGGGACGTCTTGCAGGTTTTCACTGCGCTTCTGCGCCGTGATGATCACTTCGCCGACCTTGGTGTCCTGGGCAAAGGCCGCCGGGGCGATAGCCAGGGCCGAGGCGAGGGCGGTCAGGCCGCAGGAGACCGTCAGGGCGCGACGAAGGGTGCGGTTGGCATGGGGCATGGAGAGATCCTGTGATGATCTTGAGACGCCGCGTCGCCAGATTGAGCAGAGGCGTTGGCGGCGATTCCGTTTGCGCTGCGATAGGCCAAGTCTCGCCCTCGGGGATATCGCGGACCACGCGGTTTTTGCTCAATTCGCGCGATTGCGTCGCTTATGTTGCGAAGTTGCGACAATTTTGTTCAGTCGCTGCCCGTAAGTAATAAGTCATTCCCAGTCATCGCCGCCACTGTTCTTGTGCGGTGCAACGAAAGAGGGCCGGAGATCGCTCTCCGGCCCTCGTCATTGTCTAGCCGCTTAAGCGATTAGCACTTGTAGTACATCTCGAACTCGACCGGGTGCGGGTGCAGTTGCAGACGCATCACTTCTTCCATCTTCAGCTCGATGTAGCTGTCGATGAAATCGTCGTCCATGACGCCGCCGGCCTTCAGGAAGGCGCGGTCCTTGTCCAGGCTTTCCAGGGCTTCGCGCAGCGAGCCGCAGACTTCCGGGATCTTCTTCTGCTCGCGGGGCGGCAGGTCATAGAGGTTCTTGTCGGCCGGAGCGCCCGGATCGATCTTGTTGATGATGCCGTCCAGGCCGGCCATCAGCAGGGCGACGAACGTCAGGTACGGGTTACCCATCGGATCGGGGAAGCGGGCTTCCAGACGCTTGGCCTTCGGGCTATCGACGTGCGGGATGCGGATCGAGGCCGAACGGTTACGCGAGCTGTAGGCCAGCTTCACCGGGGCTTCGTAGCCGGGCACCAGACGCTTGTACGAGTTCGTCGTCGAGTTCGAGAACGCGTTGATGGCCTTGGCGTGCTTGATGATGCCGCCGATGTACCACAGGCATTCCTGCGACAGGCCGGCGTACTTGTCACCGGCGAACAGCGGCTTGCCGTTTTCCCAGATCGACTGGTGAACGTGCATGCCCGAACCGTTGTCGGCGAACATCGGCTTGGCCATGAAGGTGGCCGTCTTGCCGTAGGCGGCGGCGACGTTGTGGATGACGTACTTGTAGAGCTGCATCCGGTCGGCCATCACGACCATGGTGTCGAACTTCAGGCCGAGTTCGTGCTGGGCCGGGGCCACCTCGTGGTGGTGCTTTTCCGGCTTCATGCCCAGCTCGCCCATGACGGCCAGCATTTCGCCGCGCAGGTCTTGAGCCGAGTCGACCGGGTTGACCGGGAAGTAGCCGCCCTTGGGGCCCGGGCGATGGCCCATGTTGCCTTCCGGATAGGCCTTGCTCGAGTTGACCGGCAGTTCGGTCGAGTCGAACGAGTAGCCGGTGTCGTGCGGAGCGGTCGACCAGCGCACGTCGTCGAAGATGAAGAACTCGGCTTCCGGGCCGAAGTAGACGGTGTCGCCGATGCCGGCCGACTTGACGAAGTTCAGCGCGGCCTTGGCGATCGAGCGCGGGTCGCGGTTGTAGGGGGTGCCGTCGTCCGGGTTCACGACGTCGCAGAACAGGGCCAGCGTGGTCTGCTGATAGAACGGATCGATGATCGCGCTCGACAGGTCAGGACGCAGCTTCATGTCCGACTCGTTGATGGCCTTCCAGCCGGCGATCGACGAACCGTCGAACATCGTGCCGTCATTCAGGAAGTCATCGTCAACCAGGTCGATGTCGAACGTGACGTGCTGCAGCTTACCGCGCACGTCGGTAAAGCGGACGTCGACGTACTTGACGTCCTTTTCCTTGATCAGGTTCAGGATATCCTTGGCGGTAGTCATTCCGTATCCCCTTTGTAGGCTATCTTTAGTGTTAGACGATCCGGCCTCTAGACGGCGGCCGGGCCGTTTTCTCCGGTTCGGATGCGGATCACTTCCGTGATCTCCGAGACGAAAATCTTGCCGTCGCCGATGCGGCCCGTCCGGGCGGCGCGGGTGATGGCTTCCAGCGCGGGTTCCAGCTGGCTGTCCTCGACAACCACCTCCACCTTGATCTTGGGGAGGAAGTCCACGACGTACTCAGCGCCGCGATACAGCTCGGTGTGGCCCTTCTGACGGCCATAGCCCTTGGCTTCGAGCACGGTCATGCCCTGGACGCCCATGTCCTGCAGGGCCTCCTTCACCTCATCCAGCTTGAACGGCTTGATGACGGCTTCGATCTTCTTCATCGGTTCCACTTTCGGGCCCGTGGCGGCGAACCGCCTTCACTGAGGCGCAACCATCACGCCGCCTTGAGCGTCGCAAGCGAAGGCCCGCGACAAATCTGACCGAACGATTGACTTCCAGGCATGTGATCAATTTCTGGGCGCCTGGCGCCGCCAGAATGTGCATTTCCAGAATGACGGTCAAATGGCCTTGCGACGCGCCGTTTGGCGCCTACGATCACGCCCAACGAACGTTTGAATGGGGGTGGAAGTGCGCGACGACACACCGGTTTTGATCGGCGCGGGCCAATTCACGTATCGAGGCGATGCGGCGAATTCACCATCTCCGCTCGAATTGCTGAAAGTTGCGGCGGAACGTGCGGTTCTCGATGCCGGACTGCAAGGGTCGGTTCTTGCCGATCTCGACGCTTTGGTGGTCGTGGCGTTCAGCATCGACGCGCCGGGAGGGTTGTCGAAGCTGCCTTTGCCGCGCCTTGCGAACCCGCCGGCCTCCCTGGCGCGGGCGGTGTCGGCTGCACCGCATTGGAGCATCTACACCGAGACGGGCGGCAACAGTCCCCAGCAGGCGGTCAACGTCGTCTGCGAACGGATCGCTCAGGGTGAGTCGGAACTGGCCCTGGTGACCGGCGCCGAGTTCCTCGGCTCGCTGATGAAGCGGATGAAGGGCGGCCTGGGCTTCGAGGGCTGGGGCGACGACATCACCAGCACGCCGCAGCGGATCGGCGACCCGCGTCCGGGCGTGACCCGGCAGGAGGGCGCGCACGGCCTTGGCTATCCGGTGAACACCTATCCGTTGTTCGAGAACGCCCTGCGGGCGCGGGATGGTCGCTCACTCGAGGATCACCAGAAGCAGTTGGGCGCGTTCTTCGCGCCCTTCACCCAGGTCGCCGCCGCCAATCCGTACGCCTGGTTCCCGGTCGAGCGATCGGCCGAGGAACTGGTCACGGTGACCGATCGTAATCGGATGGTCGGCTATCCGTACCCGAAGTACCTGAACGCCATCATGGAGGTGGACCAGTCGGCCGCCGTCCTGATCACCAGCGTCCGCAAGGCGCGCGAACTGGGCGTGCCCGAGGATAAATGGGTCTTCCTGCACGGCTGCGCCGACGCGTCGGACCTCTGGTACCCGCTGGAACGCCAGGACTACCACTCCAGCCCCGCCATGCGCCTCACCGGCGAGCGGGCCTTGGAGATGGCGGGGATAGGCGTCGAGGACCTCGGCGTCATCGACCTCTATTCCTGCTTCCCATCGGCCGTGCGGGTCGGGGCCGAGGAGATCGGGCTGGCGCTGGACGATCCGCGCGGCCTGACGATCACTGGCGGGTTGCCGTATTTCGGTGGGCCAGGGAACAACTACGCCCTGCACGCCATCGCCGAGATGGTGGCCAAACTCCGAGAGCGGCCGGGCGCCTATGGTCTCTCGACCGCCAATGGCTGGTTCCTGACCAAGCAGTCGGTCGGCATCTATTCGACCAAGCCGTTCGAGGGGAAATGGGAGCGCCAGTCGCCGTCGGTGATCCAGGCCCAGATCGACGCCCTGCCGCATCCCGAGATCGTCGAGAAGCCGGAGGGGCGGGCGACCATCGAGACCTACACCGTCGTCCACGGCCGCGAGGGCGTGCGGATGGGAATCGTCATCGGTCGTGACGACCAGGGCCGTCGCTTCGTCGCCCAGACACCGGACGATCCCGAAGTGCTGCGCGATCTCGAAAGCCGCGAGGGTGTCGGGCGGACCGGCTCGGTCGGCCCGCACCCCGACGGCGTTCGAAACCTCTTCATTCCGGATTGAGCGTCATGAGTAGAGTGCATGTCATCCGCCACGGTCGCCCGGCGTCCACTTGGGGCGATGCGGACGAAGATCCGGGCCTGGACGGCACGGGCCTTCTGCAAGCCCTGGCGATCGCCAAGGAGGTCTTGGCGCTGCCCAAGGAACAGAGACCGAGCCGGGTGGTGTCCTCGCCGCTGCGACGCTGCCGGGAGACGGCCGAGCCGCTGGCGGATGCGTTGGGCGTGGACATCGTGATCGATCCCCGCGTCGGCGAAATCCCGACCCCGGCGGCGCTGTTAGCCGAGGATCGGCCGGGCTGGTTGCGCCAGGCCTTCGGCGGCCGCTGGGACGAGATCGAGGGCGACCTGAACTATGTCGACTGGACCCAGGGTGTGGCCGCCGCCTTGCGGGAGCATGCCGGCGCGGCGGTGTTCAGCCACTTCGTCGCGCTGAACGGCGCGGTCTCGGTGGCGACGAAGCAGGCCGAGGTGATGGCCTTCCGCCCCGATCACTGCTCGCGCACGGTCTTCGACATCGACGGCGACCGCTTGATCCTGGTGGAGAAAGGACGCGAAGCTCAAAGCCAAGTGCTTTGAGGAACGCCGCGTGGTTCGAGAAATCCTGACCGTCGTCCAGATGTCGGCCGCCGACCGCGCCGCCGTGGCGAGGGGAACGTCTACACCGGTCCTGATGGAGCGAGCCGGTGAGGCGGTGGCTCAAGCGGTCCGCGCTCGCTATGGCCGCCGACCGGTCGTGATCTGGTGTGGGCCTGGCGATAATGGCGGTGACGGCTATGTCGCCGCGCGACATCTGCGCCGGCATGGCTGGCAGGTCGTTGTCGAGGCCGCCTATCCACCGTCTTCGGACGCCTGCCGCTGGGCCGCGTCGCGCTGGAAGGGCGAGGTTCGCTCGCTGTCGGCCGAGCCGACTCAGGACGCTCTCTATATAGACGCGTTGTTCGGCGCCGGTCTGGCGCGTCCGCTCGAGGGCGCGGTGGCGGGTCTGGCGCGCGCGAGCCAGGATCGGGCGCTGACCATGGTCGCGGTCGACACGCCCTCCGGGATCCATGGCGACACCGGCCGCCCGCTTGGCGATACAGCGTTCCGCGCCGACCTGACGGTGACCTTCCACCGCCGCAAACCGGCCCACGTGCTGATCGAGGGCCGCAAGGCGTGCGGCGAGATCATCGTGGCCGACATCGGCTTGCTCTCGGTCGGCGAGCCGGACCTGTTCGAGAACGATCCCGAACTGTGGGGTAGGCGGTTTCCGTGGCCGGCGCTGGACGCCCACAAGCACACGCGTGGTCGGCTGAAGGTGATCAGCGGCGAGATGTGGAGCACCGGGGCGGCGAGGCTCTCGGCGCGTGGAGCCTTGCGGATCGGCGCGGGCGTGGTGACCGTGCTGTCGCCGCCGGGCGCTCTGGCGACAAACGCCGCTCACCTCGAGGCGATCATGCTGGCGCCGTTCGGGGCCGAGGCCGACCTGGCCATCGCCGCCGAAGAGGCCGACGCGGTGATCATCGGCCCGGCCGCAGGCGTGGGGGAGACGACCGCCCGCAACCTCCAGGCCCTGGCCAGCACCGGCGCGGCCCTGGTCGTCGACGCCGACGCCCTCTCCAGCTTCCGGCACGATCCGGAGGCGCTGTTCGCCTGCCTCGACCGCGACGACGTCTTGACCCCGCATCCCGGCGAGTTCGAGCGCATCTTCCCCGGTCTGCTCGCCAGGTCGCCCGAACGCATCACGGCTGCCCGCGAGGCGGCCAGGCGGGCAGGGGCGGTCGTGCTGTTGAAAGGTCCCGACACCGTGGTCGCCGCGCCGGATGGCCGCGCCGCGGTGTTGCTGAACGGAACGCCCTGGCTGGCCACGGCGGGCTCGGGGGACGTGCTGGCAGGCTTCATCGGCGGCTTGGTCGCCCAGGGCATGGAGAGCTTCGAGGCGGCCTGCGCCGGCGCCTGGATCCATGCCGAGTGCGGCGCGCGCCATGGACCAGGCCTGATCGCCGAGGACTTGCCGGACCTGGCGCCCGCGGTGCTCGCCGAACTGTACGCCAAGCGCTGAGCGGGCTTGCGCACCGGAGTTCAAGTCCGTAATGCCGGACCCACGCGGATGTGGCGAAACTGGTAGACGCACCAGATTTAGGTTCTGGCGCCGAGAGGCGTGGAGGTTCGAGTCCTCTCATCCGCACCACCATTCTCATCGGGCCCTCAAGGCCCGCGTGAGTTTTATCGCCGGTGCTCTTGGATGCTCGCGCACGTCGTGACATAAGGGCGCTCTTTCGCCGCCCCCGGCTCTCGCGGGCGGCGTCGATCTTTTGGACCCCAGGGCGGAGCTCGGGCGCCCGGCGCCCCGGACCCGAGAAATAAGAATGTCGATGCAGATCGTTGAAAAGTCGGGCGAAGGCCTCAGCCGCGTTTTTGGCGTTACGGTTCCCGCGAGTGAACTGGCTACGCGTCTGGAAGCGCGGATCGCCGAAGTCGCCCCGCAGATGAACGTGAAGGGTTTCCGTCCGGGCAAGGTGCCGACGGCCCACGTTCGCCGCCTGTATGGCAAGGGCCTGATGGGCGAAGTCATCGAGCAGGCTCTGAACGAGACGACCACGAAGGTCCTCGAGGAGAACAAGCTGCGTCCGGCCGGTCAGCCCGAGCTGAACCCGACCTCGGACATGGAAAAGGTCATCGCCGGCGGCGAAGACCTGGCCTTCGAACTGGCCGTCGAAGTGATGCCGGAGTTCGAGCCTATCGACCCGACCACGATCGAACTGACCAAGCCGGTCTACAAGATCTCGGACGAAGAAGTTCAAGAGTCGCTGGACGAACTGGCCAAGCAGGCCCGCACCTACGAGCCGCGCACGGGCAAGAGCCTGAAGGCCAAGGACGGCGACCAACTGCTGATCGACTTCGTCGGCACCGTCGACGGTGTCGAGTTCGCCGGCGGCAAGGCCGAAGGCGCTGAGCTGGTCCTGGGTTCGGGCCAATTCATCCCGGGCTTCGAAGAGCAACTGGTCGGCGCCAAGCCGGGCGACGAGATCGTCGTGAAGGTCACCTTCCCGGAAGAGTACCAAGCCAAGGATCTGGCCGGTAAGGCCGCCGAGTTCGCCACCAAGGTCACCGAAGTCCGCGCCCCGGTCGACGGCAAGGCGGACGACGAGCTGGCCAAGCGCCTGGGTCTGTCGGATCTGGCCGCCTTGACCGAGCTGCTGAAGTCGAACCTGGCCAGCCGCTACGACAACAGCTCGCGCTTCAAGCTGAAGCGCGCCCTGCTGGACGTGCTGGACACCAAGCACGACTTCCCGCTGCCGCCGCGCATGGTCGACGCCGAGTTCGCCGGCATCTGGCAACAGGTCGAGGCCGACAAGGCCCGTGGCGGCCTGCCGCCGGAAGACGCCGAGAAGTCGGAAGACACGCTGAAGGACGAGTATCGCAAGATCGCTGAGCGCCGCGTGCGTCTGGGCCTGGTCCTGGCGGAAATCGGCCGCAAGAACGACGTGGTCGTCACCGACCAGGAACTGACCGACGCCATCATGCGCGAAGCTCGCCAGTACGGCGCGCAAGCCCAGCAGGTGTTCGACATGTACCGTCAGCGCAGCGACCTGCAGGCCGCCCTGCGCGCGCCGATCTACGAAGACAAGGTCGTCGACCTGATCTTCGGCAAGGCCAAGGTCGACGAAAAGGAAGTCTCGAAGGAAGAGCTCCTGGAAGACGACGATCTGCCGGAAGGCTACGGCGGCTAAGGCCAGCCGAGGCTGAAACGATCAAGGCGCGGTCCGCGAGGGCCGCGCCTTTTTCGTATCGCAACGAAACCGCCGGCTCCTTGCAACCTGTTAAGCGCCACGCGATATGCGATAGCGACGGCGCGCGGGGGCTGATTCGTTTTCGAGCCGCTCCGATCCGCGAAGGCCAGAGACACACGACAAAGGGCGAACCCCAATGATGTACGATCCGATGGCGACGGCCATGAACCTGGTTCCGATGGTGGTCGAGCAGACCAGCCGCGGTGAGCGCGCGTTCGACATCTTCTCGCGCCTGCTCAAGGAGCGGATCATCTTCCTGACGGGTCCCGTCGAAGATGGCATGGCCAGCCTGATCTGCGCCCAGCTGCTGTTCCTGGAGTCGGAGAACCCCAAGAAAGAGATCGCCATGTACATCAACTCGCCGGGCGGCGTGGTGACGGCCGGTCTCGCGATCTACGACACCATGCAATACATCAAGAGCCCGGTCTCGACGGTGTGCATGGGTATGGCCGCCTCGATGGGCAGCCTGCTGCTGTGCGCCGGCGCCGCCGGTCAGCGCATCAGCCTGCCGAACTCGCGCATCATGGTGCACCAGCCCTCGGGCGGCTTCCGCGGCCAGGCCTCGGATATCGAGCGCCACGCCGAGGACATCATCAAGACCAAGCGTCGCCTGAACGAAATCTACGTCAAGCACTGCGGCCGCACCTATGAAGAGGTCGAGCGCACGCTGGACCGCGACCACTTCATGAGCGCCGAGGAAGCCAAGGCCTGGGGTCTGATCGACCACATCAACGAAAGCCGCGATGGCCCGGACATCGCCGAGTAAGCTTTCGGCACGGAAAACAAGAAAGCCGCCGATCTCCGGATCGGCGGCTTTTTCCTTGTCTCGAACCCTGCGGCAAATCCGCTCAGTGCAGCGGCTTGCCCCGGAAGACGCGGTAGCCCTTCTCGTCGGCGATCGCGAGCATTTCGGTGTCGCCCGAGGTGTCGCCATAGGCCGCCGTCAGGTGCATGTCGGGGCCGAACACCTCGCGCAGCCGAAGCACCTTTTCCTTGGCCCGGCAGTTGTTCCCGTCGAGACCGCCCAGAATGCGACCGTCCTCGTTGGTGATCAGGCGCGTGCCGATCAGCATGTCGGCGCCCAAGCCCCGGGCGAACGGCGCGACGGTGATCTCGGGAGAGGCAGTGACAATCACCAGCTTGGCGCCCTTGGCCCGCCACGAGCGCCAGACCGCGACCGCGTCGGGACGCAGCAGCGACGGGGCGAAGGTCTGGGCGAAGGTCCTGGCGTCGTTCTCGATCTGCTCGACCGTGGCGCCCTTCATGAACTCGCGAACCGCGGCGGCCTTGAGTTTTCCACGGTTACGATCGAACACGTAGGCGATCAGGGACGGGGTCAGGCGCAGCACGCCGCGCGTCCAGCGACCGGGACCCGCGCGCCATTTCAGGAACGCGTTGAAGCTGTCCTTGACGGTTAGGGTGCCGTCGAAATCGAAGGCGACCAGGGCGGGCTCGTCGCCCATGTCGCCGGTCATCGGGCGCGAGGCGCTCAAGCCTTTTGACATCAACGTACGCTTCGCCATCGACCTTCCCACTGAGCGCGCTCGTCGCGCTCGACCCTACGATTCCTTACTTGGTAATACGGTCTTCCACCGGTCGCCGTAAGGCCTAAGGCGCCTAACGCTTGCGCCCGAGCGCCAATCGCCCAATTTAGATGACGAGGCCATGACACGTTCCGGCCGGTTCGGGCGTTTGGAGCTTGAAACAAGCTGCAAAGGGTTGTGAACCAGGCGCGGATCGGGGAATGTCAAGGATTAGACAACTCCCGGCGTATATCCTGCTTGCTTCGGTGGCGGCGATGCGCTCGGAGGGGCGTCGACGGCGTAAGCCGTTAGTCGCCATAGCGTGAGAACTGATCATGACGAAAGCCGCGAGCGGCGACACCAAGAGCACCCTGTACTGTTCTTTCTGCGGAAAGAGCCAACACGAGGTGCGCAAGCTCATCGCGGGACCGACGGTGTTCATTTGCGATGAATGCGTCGAGCTCTGCATGGATATCATTCGCGAAGAGCACAAGATCGCCTTCGTGAAGTCCAAGGACGGCGTCCCGACGCCGCGCGAGATCTGCGAAGTCCTGGACGACTACGTGATTGGTCAAGGTCACGCCAAGAAGGTCCTCGCGGTTGCTGTCCACAACCACTACAAGCGCCTGAACCACGCGTCGAAGAACAACGACGTCGAACTGGCCAAGTCGAACATCCTGCTGGTCGGTCCGACTGGTACGGGTAAGACGCTGCTGGCCCAGACGCTGGCCCGAATCATCGACGTGCCCTTCACGATGGCCGACGCCACGACGCTGACTGAAGCCGGTTACGTTGGCGAAGACGTCGAGAACATCGTGCTGAAGTTGCTGCAAGCCGCCGACTACAACGTCGAGCGCGCTCAGCGCGGCATCGTCTACATCGACGAAATCGACAAGATCAGCCGCAAGTCCGACAATCCGTCGATCACCCGCGACGTGTCGGGCGAAGGCGTGCAGCAGGCCCTGCTGAAGATCATGGAAGGCACCGTCGCCTCCGTGCCGCCGCAAGGCGGGCGCAAGCATCCGCAGCAGGAGTTCCTGCAGGTCGACACGACGAACATCCTGTTCATCTGCGGCGGCGCGTTCGCCGGGCTCGAGAAGATCATCTCGGCGCGCGGCGCGGCCAAGTCGATCGGCTTCGGCGCCAAGGTCACCGATCCGGAAGAGCGACGCACGGGCGAGATCCTGCGGAACGTCGAGCCCGACGATCTGCAGCGCTTCGGCCTGATCCCAGAATTCATCGGTCGTCTGCCGGTGGTCGCGACCCTGGAGGATCTCGACGAGACCGCCCTGATCAAGATCCTGACCGAGCCGAAGAACGCCTTCGTCAAGCAGTACCAGCGCCTGTTCGAGATGGAGAACATCGGCCTGACCTTCACCGAGGACGCGCTTTCGGGCGTCGCCAAGAAGGCCATCGCCCGCAAGACCGGCGCCCGCGGCCTGCGGTCGATCATGGAAGGCATCCTGCTGGAGACCATGTTCGAGCTGCCCAACTACGAGGGCGTCGAGGAAGTGGTGGTCAATGCCGAGGTCGTCGAAGGCCGGGCCCAGCCGCTGCTGATCTACGCCGAGAAGAAGGGCGGGGCGGCTTCGGCCTAAACCGCAGCTTCGCCACGAAATTGAGGCGCGCCTTTTGAACAAGGGCGCGCCTTTTTCGTGGATAACCCGGTTTCGTAAACCCGTTGGACCACCGGTGCGGCTTCGGCGCCACGCCCAGCTTGAGCGAGCAAAAGTCGCGCTGGGACGGGAGTTTAGTCGAACTTGCCTCCAGGCTGGGCGTTGAAGGGCATGTCTCCTTCAGCTTGGCCGGTGACGCGCGACCTGTCGCCGCTGTCGGGCGAGTACGCTTGAACCGTGTTGTAAAACGTCCACATAAATAACGACCATTCGCCCAGTCCCGGGCGGACGGGCCGTTCGACTCAGGCGCATCGTCTGAAGTTACGGCGGCCCGCATGGCCAAGCGTCCGCGTGGCGCTTCAGGCCGGGAGTATTGAGAACATGTCCGAACTACGTACGCTTCCTGTCTTGCCGCTGCGGGACATCGTTGTTTTCCCGCACATGGTGGTCCCGCTCTTCGTAGGCCGCGACAAATCCGTGCGCGCCCTCGAGGAAGTGATGCGCGGCGACAAGCAGATCCTGCTGGTGACGCAGAAGAACTCGGCCGACGATGATCCGGCGCCGGGCGACATCTTCGACGTCGGCGTGCTGGCCACCGTGCTGCAACTGCTGAAGCTGCCTGACGGCACCGTGAAGGTGTTGGTCGAGGGCAGGGGCCGCGCGGCCGTCGTGTCGTTCACTGACCAGGAATCGTTCTACGAAGCCCAGATCGGTGAAGTCAGCGAAGACGAAGGCGCCGGTCCCGAGGCCGAGGCGCTGTCGCGCGCGGTCGTCGAGCAATTCGAAAACTATGTGAAGCTGAACAAGAAGGTGCCGCCGGAGGCCCTGGCGTCGATCCCGCAGATCGCCGAGCCGGGCAAGCTGGCCGACAGCATCGCCGCCCACCTGTCGGTGAAGATCGGCGACAAGCAGCACCTGCTGGAAATCTTCGACGTCGTGAAGCGCCTGGAGAAGGTCTTCGCCCTGATGGAAGGCGAGATCTCGGTCCTGCAGGTCGAAAAGAAGATCCGCTCGCGCGTGAAGCGCCAGATGGAGAAGACCCAGCGCGAGTACTATCTGAACGAACAGATGAAGGCGATCCAGCGCGAGCTGGGCGACCCGGACGACTCGCGTGACGAGCTCATCGATCTCGAAAAGCGCATCAAGAAGACGAAGCTTTCCAAGGAAGCCCGCACCAAGGCCGAGGGCGAGCTGAAGAAGCTGCGCAACATGAGCCCGATGTCGGCCGAGAGCACCGTGGTCCGGAACTATCTGGACTGGCTGCTGTCGATCCCGTGGGGCAAGGCCAAGACCAAGAAGATCGACATGGTCGAGAGCGAGACAATCCTCGACGCCGACCACTACGGTCTGGAGAAGGTCAAGGAACGGATCCTCGAGTACTTGGCCGTTCAGGCCCGGACCAATTCGCTGAAGGGTCCGATCCTGTGCCTCGTCGGCCCTCCGGGCGTCGGCAAGACCTCGCTGGGCAAGTCGCTGGCCAAGGCGACCGGCCGCGAGTTCGTGCGCATGAGCCTCGGCGGCGTGCGCGACGAGGCCGAGATTCGCGGTCACCGCCGCACCTACATCGGTTCGATGCCTGGCAAGGTCATCCAGTCGATGAAGAAGGCCAAGACCACGAACGCCTTCGTCCTGCTGGACGAGATCGACAAGATGGGCAGCGACTACCGCGGCGACCCCGCCTCGGCGCTGCTGGAAGTGCTCGATCCGTCGCAGAACTCGACCTTCGGCGACCACTACCTGGAGGTCGACTACGACCTGTCGCAGGTGATGTTCGTCACGACGGCCAACAGCCTGAACATGCCCCAGCCGCTGCTGGACCGCATGGAGATCATCCGCATCCCCGGCTACACCGAGGATGAGAAGCTGGAGATCGCCAAGCGGCACATCCTGCCGAAGCTGTCGAAGGACCACGGCCTGAAGCCGGCCGAGTTCATCGTACCGGACAAGGCGATCCGCGACCTGATCCGCTACTACACCCGGGAAGCCGGCGTGCGGTCGCTGGAGCGGGAACTAGGCGGCCTGGCCCGCAAGACGGTCCGTGACCTGGCGCGCGAGAAGCTGACCACGATCACCATCGACGATGCGCGTCTGGCCAAGTACGCCGGCGTCCAGAAGTACCGTTACGGCGAGACCGACGAAGTCGACCAGGTCGGCATCGTCACCGGCCTGGCCTGGACGGAGTTCGGCGGCGATATCCTGACCATCGAAGCCGTGAAGATGCCGGGCAAGGGTCGCATGTCGATCACCGGCAATCTCAAGGACGTGATGAAGGAGTCGATCTCGGCGGCCAACAGCTACGTCCGCTCGCGCTCGGTGCAGTTCGGCATCAAGCCGCCGGTGTTCGAGAAGACCGACGTCCACATCCACGTGCCGGACGGCGCCACGCCCAAGGACGGTCCGTCCGCCGGCGCGGCCATGGGTCTGGCCATCGTCTCGGTGCTGACCGGCATCCCGATCCGCAAGGATATCGCCATGACCGGCGAGATCACCCTGCGCGGCCGGGTCACCGCCATCGGCGGCCTGAAGGAGAAGCTGCTGGCGGCTCTGCGCTCCGGCGTGAAGACTGTGCTGATCCCGCAGGAGAACGAGAAGGACCTCGCGGATGTGCCCCAGAGCGTCAAGGACGGCCTGGAGATCATCCCGGTCTCGACCATGGACGAGGTGCTCAAGCACGGCCTCACGGGCCCGCTGACGCCGGTCGAGTGGAACGAGGCCGACGAGCCGATTGCTGCATCTGCGAAGAAAGAGGAGGGTGACAGCGACGCCGTCCTGACCCACTAGACGCAAGTAATCGTCGATAACTTATGTGGCGCGGGAGATTCCCGCGCCACTCGCGTTTGACGGGGCATTTTCAACCGCCATAATCCCCGCCGAGCGAAGCCCCGTAAGCGAAAAAGCGGCGCCGCTCAGGCTGGGAGAAAAACATGACCACAAAAGCCGAACTCGTTACGGCGATCGCCGAGAAGGCGGGCATCAACAAGAACCAGGCCAAGGACGCTCTGGAAGCCTTCATCGACGCCGTCACCGACTCCCTTAAGTCGGGCAAGGACGTTCGCCTGGTCGGCTTCGGCACCTTCAAGGCCGTGACCCGCGCCGCCGGCACCGCCCGAAATCCGCGCACCGGCGAGACGGTGAACCGTCCCGCATCGAAGACCGCGCGTTTCCAGGTCGGCGAAGGCCTGAAGTCTTCGCTCAACGGCTAAATCAGTTTTTTCAGCTTAAGCTAAGGCGGGGCGTCAGGGGGCTGACGGTCCGCCTTTTCGTTTTGCGCTTTGCGCAGCGGCCGTGTGCGGCTAGACACGCCGACCCAAGAGGGCAGTTAGCTCAGCGGTAGAGCGTCTCGTTTACACCGAGAGGGTCGGGGGTTCGATCCCCTCACTGCCCACCATCCTTCCTCCTCCCGTTTGATCGCAGGGGCTCCGGAACCGTCACCGGAGCGTGATGGCGTATGCACAAACTCTACCTTGCGAGTTGCGATCAAAGTGATATCACTCTGATCGCACCGCTGGAGGAGCGCCATGTCCGAGACCCACACGATCAATCGCACCACCGAACGTCCCCATGGCGGGATGGGCGGCGGCCTGCCGCTGCTGGCCCTGCCGTTCCTGCTGGGCGGCGGGATCTGGGCGTTCTCGCAGGACATCCCCCTGATCGGCGTCGCGCTGATCCTGCTGTTCCTGCTGGTCTCGTGCGGTTTCTATTCGCTTCAGCCCAACGAAGCCTTCGTGGTCACTCTGTTCGGCACCTATGTCGGCACCGATCGCAAGACCGGCCTGCGCTGGATCCTGTTCTGGTACGGCCGCAAGAAGATCAGCCTGCGCGTCCGCAACGTGACCAGCGAGACGCTGAAGGTGAACGACAAGCGCGGCAACCCGATCGAGATCGCCGCCAACATCGTCTGGCGGGTGCAGGACTCGGCCCAAGCCCTGTTCGACGTCGATGACTACGCCAAGTTCGTGCACATCCAGATTGAAACAGGTCTGCGCGAGGTCGCCTCGCACTACGCTTACGACCATGCCGAGGAGGGCGAACCGACCTTGCGTGCTCATGCCGAGGAGGTCGGCGACCGCCTGCAGAAGGATCTGCAACTGCGTTGCGCCGTGGCCGGCGTCGCCATCGACGAGGCCCATCTGATGCACCTGGCCTATGCGCCAGAGATCGCCGGCTCGATGCTGAAGCGCCAGCAGGCCGAGGCCGTGCTGGCCGCGCGCCGCACGATCGTGGCCGGCGCCGTCGACATGGTCGAGAGCGCGCTGAGCCAGCTCAGCGAGCGTGGCGTGGTCGAGCTGGACGACGACCGTCGGGCCGCGATGGTCTCCAACCTGCTTGTGGTGCTGTGCGCCGACCGCGAGGCTCAGCCTGTCGTCAACACCGGCACGCTGTACGGCTGACGTGGCCGGGAATCCCAGTGAAGCGCCAAAGGGCGACCGAGGCGGACGGCGCGCGTTCCTGATGCGCGTCCGCCCCGATGTGCTTGCCGCTGTCGAGCGGCTGGCCGGCGCCGAGTTGCGAAGCGTCAATGCTCAGGTCGAAATCCTGCTGCGCGAGGCCCTGGCGCGACGGGGCGTTGGGTTAAAATCGTCCGGGAACGGCGAGGAACCCTAGCTGTCGCAAAAGCTTTATCGTTCAAGGGCCGTATGGGGGGCCTGCTGTAACGATGAGGAATCGGCGTGACGGACACGAGATCGACCCGGCCATCCGGCCTGCGCGGTTTTGTCGAGATCAATCCGCCGGCTGACGAGGTCACCCGTCTCGTCGACACCACCATGCTTTACGCCCCGCGCTCGGGCGGGGTTCGTCGTTACCTGTCCTCGAAGCGCGCCTGGCTCGCCGCCAACCGCCCGGAGGTCCGCCACACCCTGGTGGTGCCGGGCGCGCGCGATTCCTACGACGGGCAGGGGAGGGTCTCCATTTACGCGGCGCCGCTGCCGTTCGGGGCAGGCTATCGCTGGCCCGTCGTCAAGGCAGCCTGGATGGACCGCCTGATCCGTCAGCGCCCCGACATCATCGAGGCCGGCGATCCCTATACGCCGGGTCTCGCCGCCCTGAGGGCGGGCGACGCCCTTGGCGTGCCGGTCGTCGGCTTCTGTCACACCGATCTTGGCAAGCTGGCCGCGCTGCACATCGGTGAGTGGGCCGAGAAGCCGGTTCAGAAACGCTGGGCCGCGATCTATCGCCAGTTCGACCAGGCCGTGGCGCCCAGCCGCTTCATCGCCAGCCGTCTGGTCGAGGCCGGCGTCCACAACGCCATCGGCCTGCCGCTAGGCGTCGATACCGAGCTCTTCCACCCGTCGCGCGCCGATCGAGATGGTCTGCGCCGCCGACTGGGCGTCTCGCCGGACGAGCGGCTGCTGGTCTTTGCCGGCCGTCCCGCGCGGGAGAAGAAGCTGGACGTGCTGGTCAGCGCGGTCGAGCGGCTCGGCGCGCCCTACAAGCTGCTGTTCGTCGGCGCGGGCGGCGGAGCGCCCGTCAGTGACCGGGCGCTGTGCCTGGACTATGTCCGCGATCCTGCTGAACTGGCCGGCGTGCTGGCCAGCTGCGACGCCTTCGTCCACGCCAACGACAACGAGCCGTTCGGCCTGGTCGTCCTGGAGGCCATGGCCTGTGGCCTGCCCGTGGTCGGCGTCGCCGCCGGCGGCGTGGCCGAATCCGTCGATGACGAAGTCGGCCAACTGGCCACGGCCTCGGAACCGGCGGCCTTCGCCGAGGCCATCGAGGCGCTGTTCGCGCGTGACCTCGCGCTGGTTTCGGCCGCTGCTCGGCGCCGCGCTGTCGAGCGCCACGGCTGGGACGCCGTCTTCAGCCAGCTCTGCGCCATCTATGGCGGACTGACCGGGCGTCGCGCGTTCGGCGCGCTGACCCAACTCCGCGACCACTAGGCTCTGAGGCCGGCCAAGATCTCGTAGCTGCGCTTGCGGGCTGTGTGATCGTAGATCTGCGAGGCTGCAATCAGCTCGTCGGCCTGGGTCATCTCCAGGATCCGGTCGATCTTGCGCTTCACGGTCTCGGGCGAGCCGATCGCCGAATACTGGAAGGTGTGGTCCAGACCCGCCAGCTCGGCCGGCGAGGCATGTTCGCGAATATCGTCGACCGGCGGCGGCAGCAGGCCCGGACGGCCGCGACGCAGGGCCAGGAACTGCTGCTGAGTCGAGGTGGAGAGGCGCATGGCCTCCTCGTCGGTATCCGCCGCGCAGACGCCGATGCAGACCATGGCGTACGGCTTGTCCAAGGTTTCGGACGGCTTGAAGTGCCGGCGATAGAGGAGGAGGGCGTCCAGCAGGGCGTCGGGGGCGAAGTGCGCCGCGAAGGCGTAGGGCAGGCCCAGCGCCGCGGCCAGCTGCGCGCCCCAGGTCGAGGAGCCCAGCATCCAGATCGGCACGTTCTGGCCTTCGCCCGGCACGGCGCGGACGCTCTGGTCCGGATCAGCCGGCTTGAACCAGTGCTGCAGCTCGACGACGTCCTGGGCAAACGAATCAACCGCCCCGGCGTAGCGGCGCAGGGCCCGCATCGTGGCCTGATCCGTGCCCGGCGCGCGACCGAGGCCCAGGTCGATGCGGCCCGGATAGAGGGCGTTGAGCGTCCCGAACTGCTCGGCGATCATCAGGGGCGCGTGATTGGGCAGCATCACGCCGCCCGAACCGACCCGAATCGAGGACGTCCCGCCAGCCACATGGCCGATCACCACGGCCGTCGCGGCGCTGGCGATTCCCGGCATGTTGTGGTGCTCGGCCAGCCAGTAGCGATGGAAGCCGAGAGATTCGGCGTGGCGCGCGAGATCCAGGCTGTTGTTGAGAGCCTGGCCCACGGGCGTGCCTTGCGGAACGGGCGCGAGGTCGAGGACGGAGAAGGGCGGGTAAGCAGGACGGGTCATGTCCGCTACATGGCGCAGCGAGACAGCAACACAAGGTGTTGCGACTGCTATTCTCGATTTGAGGGGAAACCACTGGACGGTGGCGCGAATGACGGGACTCGAACCCGCGACCTCCGGCGTGACAGGCCGGCGCTCTAACCAACTGAGCTACATCCGCATCGTTACGCCGGAGCGTGACGGTCGTCCGTAAACCGAGGGGAGGGCGCCTTCCAACCCTATCATAAAGAAGGGTGGCGCGAATGACGGGACTCGAACCCGCGACCTCCGGCGTGACAGGCCGGCGCTCTAACCAACTGAGCTACATCCG
>NZ_JBWKOC010000002.1:334328-883478 GCF_059415885.1 Caulobacter sp. GW821-FHT09H08 | reverse complement strand
CGCATATCCCTTCGCCGAAGCGAAAGTGCGACCCGCCCTGCGGCGAGGGGCGTCTGATATGTCGACCGAAGACTCGTGTCAACGGCCATATCGAAGATGCGGCAAAAGGCTGTGGACACAGGCTCGCTTTCGCGTTGGCCTGCCGTTGGGGGATGTATCGCCCGCTCTTTGCGCGCAAAGGCTTTTCTGTTCGTCGCCGACAGATCGCCGTTAGCGGAATCAAGGCCAGTTGAGATCGTTTCTCAATGTGGCCTGGGGTGTTTGAAGCGTTGGCGACAGTGGGCTACAACCCGCTCGATTCAAGCCAAGGGCTGTCATGACCGCCTTCCTTCTCCAGTACCTGCCGATCGTGATCTTTCTCGGGATCGCGGCGGCTATCGGCATCGTCTTCATTCTCGCGGCCGCCGTGCTCGCGCCCAGGGCGCCGGACCCGGAAAAGCTGTCCGCGTACGAATGCGGCTTCAACGCCTTCGACGACGCGCGCATGAAGTTCGACGTCCGGTTCTATCTGGTGTCGATCCTCTTCATCATCTTCGACCTGGAAGTGGCGTTCCTGTTCCCCTGGGCGGTCACGCTGATGAAGCTGCCGCACGACGCGGCCCAGTTCGCCTTCTGGTCGATGATGGTGTTCCTCGGCGTCCTGACCGTCGGCTTTATCTATGAATGGAAGAAGGGCGCCCTCGAATGGGAGTGATCGTTCCGGCCAATTCGTCGTCTGTTCCGGCGCTTTCGGGCGGCCGCTCGACGGTCGAGGGCTATGACCCCAAGCTGCACGACCCGTTCTTCGACGGCGTCTCGCAGCAGCTGGCCGACAAGGGCTTCATCACCGCCGCCGCCGACGACCTGATCACCTGGGCCCGTACGGGGTCTCTGATGTGGATGACGTTCGGTCTGGCGTGCTGCGCCGTCGAAATGATGCACTCGGCCATGCCGCGCTACGACCTGGAGCGCTTCGGCTTCGCGCCGCGCGCCAGCCCGCGTCAGTCGGACGTGATGATCGTCGCCGGCACGCTGACCAACAAGATGGCTCCGGCCCTGCGCAAGGTCTACGACCAGATGCCGGAGCCCCGCTACGTCATCTCGATGGGCAGCTGCGCCAATGGCGGCGGCTACTACTATTACAGCTACAGCGTCGTGCGCGGTTGCGACCGCGTCGTGCCGATCGACATCTACGTGCCGGGCTGCCCGCCCACGGCCGAGGCGCTGGTCTACGGCGTGCTGCAGCTGCAGAAGAAGATCCGTCGCACGGGGACGATCGAGCGATGAGCCAAGACCTCGAAATCCTGGGCCAGGACATCGTCGCCCGCGCGCCTGGCGTGCTGGGCCACTCGGTGGCGTTCGGCGAACTGACGATCGTGGCCAAGGCCGAGACCGTCGTTGCGACCCTGATCTTCCTGCGTGACGACGCCGCGACCCGGTTCCACCAGCTGGTGGACCTGACGGCGGTCGACTATCCGGAGCGCGCCGCGCGCTTCGACGTCGTCTATCACCTGCTGTCGATGGTGAAGAACACCCGCATCCGCCTGAAGGTGATGACGGACGAAGACACCCCGGTGCCCAGCGCCACGCCGGTGTTCCCGGTCGCCGACTGGTTCGAGCGCGAGGCGTTCGACATGTACGGCGTGTTCTTCGACGGTCACCCGGACCTGCGCCGCATCCTGACGGACTACGGTTTCCACGGCCACCCGCTGCGGAAAGACTTCCCGATGACCGGCTATGTCGAAGTCCGCTACGACGACGAGCTCAAGCGCGTCGTCTACGAACCCGTGAAGATCACTGAGTTCCGCGCCTTCGACTTCATGTCTCCGTGGGAGGGCGCCAAGTACGCCCTGCCGGGCGACGAGAAGGCGGAAAAGGCTTAAGTCATGACTGGCACGAACGCACCCGCTGCGGCGACCGACTTCTTCCGCGACGAACCGACCGCTCCGGCCATCCCGGAAACGCCGGTCCGCAAGTTCAACATCAACTTCGGCCCGCAGCACCCGGCCGCGCACGGCGTGTTGCGTCTGGTGCTGGAGCTGGACGGCGAAATCGTCGAACGCGTCGATCCGCACATCGGCCTGCTGCACCGCGGCACCGAGAAGCTGATGGAAGCGCGCACCTACCTGCAGAACATCCCGTACTTCGACCGCCTCGACTATGTGGCGCCGATGAACCAGGAGCATGCGTTCTGCCTGGCCATCGAGAAGCTGCTGGGCGTCGAAGTGCCCCGCCGCGGCCAGATCGTGCGCGTGCTGTTCTGCGAGATCGGCCGGATCCTCAATCACCTGCTGAACGTGACGACCCAGGCCATGGACGTCGGCGCCCTGACGCCGCCGCTCTGGGGTTTCGAGGAGCGCGAGAAGCTGATGGTGTTCTACGAGCGCGCCTGCGGTGCTCGCCTGCACGCCAACTATTTCCGTCCGGGCGGCGTCCACCAGGACCTGACGCCTGAACTGATCGACGACATCGAGACCTGGGCGAAGGCGTTCCCCAAGATCTGCGACGACATCGAAGGCCTGATCACCGACAACCGCATCTTCAAGCAGCGCAACGTCGACATCGGCGTCGTGAGCAAGGAAGACGCCTGGGCCTGGGGTTTCTCGGGTGTGATGGTGCGCGGTTCGGGCATCGCCTGGGATCTGCGCCGCAACCAGCCGTACGAGAACTACAACGAGTTCGAGTTCGACATCCCGCTGGGCAAGAACGGCGACTGCTACGATCGCTATCTCTGCCGCATGCAGGAGATGCGCGAGTCGACGAAGATCATCCTGCAAGCGGTTGAAATGCTGCGTGGTGTGCAGGGTCCGGTTCTGACCGAGGACAACAAGGTCAGCCCGCCCCGTCGCGCCGAGATGAAGCGCTCGATGGAAGCCCTGATCCACCACTTCAAGCTCTACACCGAGGGCTTCAAGACGCCGGAAGGCGAGGTCTACGCGGCCGTCGAAGCGCCCAAGGGCGAGTTCGGCGTCTACGTGGTCAGCAACGGCACCAACAAGCCGTACCGCGTGAAGATCAAGGCGCCGGGCTTCTCGCACCTGGCGGCGATGGACTGGATGAACCGCGGCCACCAGCTGGCCGACGTCTCGGCCATCCTGGGTTCGCTCGACATCGTGTTCGGCGAGGTCGACCGGTGACCCTTGAAGCGATCGCGCAGGCGCAACTCGACGCCTACAACGCCCAGGACCTGGACGCGCACTGCGCCCACTTCGCCGACGACGTCGTCGTGGCGGGCCTGAACGGCGACGTGGCGCGTACGGGCCTCGATGCCTACCGCGCCTTCTATGCCAAGACCTTCGCCGAGTTCCCCAAGAACAACGCCAAGCTCCTGAACCGCATCGTGGTCGGTTCGAACGTGATCGACCATGAACATGTCGACCGCGGCAACGGCGATGCGCCGTTCCAGGTCGCCGCCATCTACACCTTCAAGGGCGACAAGATCGTCCGCGTGGATTTCGCCCGATGAGCGTACGTCGTCTCGCCAAGGAACAGCCCGCCAGCTTCGCCTTCTCGAAGGACAGCCAGGCCAAGGCCGATTGGTGGAAAGCCAAGTATCCCGCCGCCCGCAAGCAGTCGGCCGTGATCCCGATGCTGTGGCTGGCCCAGAAGCAGGAAGGCTGGATTTCCGAGCCGGCGATCCAGGAGATCGCCAAGCAGCTCGAGATGCCGGTCATCCGCGTGCTGGAAGTGGCCACCTTCTACGTGATGTTCCAGCTGCAGCCGGTCGGCAAGGTCGCCTTCGTGCAGCTGTGCGGCACCACGCCGTGCCAGCTGCGCGGCGCAGAGGACCTGAAGAAGGTCCTCAAGGCCAAGATCGGCGACGCTCACCATGTCTCGGCCGACGGCAAGTTCAGCTGGGAAGAGGTCGAGTGCCTCGGCGCGTGCTGCAACGCCCCGATGGCCGCGATCAACGACTACTACTACGAGGACCTGACGCCGGAGAGCCTGGCCCAGATCCTCGACGACTTCGCGGCTGGCAAGGACCCGAAGCCGGGCAGCTACGAAGGCCGCGGCGCCTCGGAGCCGAAGGGCGCTATCCACACCCTGACGGACCCGAAGCTGTACGACGGCTCGTACGCCAAGAAGATCAAGATCCCGAACCTGCCGGAGAAGCCGAAGGCTTCTAAGGCCAAGTCGGAGCCGACCGCCTAACATGACCGCCGACGCCGTCATCCAGAAGAAGCGCCTGACCGTGATGCTCGGCATCACCGTGGTCTGCTTCGTGCTGGCCGGCGTGGCGATCGTTGGCGCGGTGTCCCTGAAGATCGACTGGCTGCTGCCGGTCTTCTTCGTGGCGCTGGTCGGGGGTCTTGGCGCGCAGATCTGGTTCATCTGGGGCTGGATGCGCGCGACCAAGAAAGAGGGGGCTTCGTCATGATCGACGACAGCGACCTCAACACCCGCAAGGCGGCGTACATCGACACCATCCGGGGCCTCTATCGCCGTGAACGCGGCGTGGGCTTCGTGGCGTGCCTCTCGGGCGCGATCCTGCTGATCTGGGGTCGCACCGTCGCCGGCGCGCCGTTCTGGGCGGTCATCGCCGGTCTCGCCACCATCGGCGTGGGCTGGCTGCTTTTCGCCTATGTCATCATTCGTCGGACGCGCTATGTGCGCGCCCATCCATTCGATCCGCAAAGCTGAGTCATGGTCGGTATCCTCGAAGACAAGGACCGCATCTTCACGAACCTCTACGGTCTCCACGATTGGGGCCTCGAGGGTGCGAAGAAGCGCGGCTGCTGGAATGGCACCAAGGACATCCTGGACGCCGGGCGCGACTGGATCATCGACAACATGAAGAACTCCGGCCTGCGCGGCCGGGGCGGGGCGGGCTTCGGCACCGGCCTGAAGTGGTCGTTCATGCCCAAGGAAGTGAAGGACGGTCGTCCGCACTACCTGGTCGTCAACGCCGACGAATCCGAGCCGGGCACCTGCAAGGACCGGGAGATCATGCGGCATGATCCGCATCTCCTGATCGAAGGCTGCCTGATCGCCTCGCGCGCGATGCTGGCCCACGCCTGCTACATCTACATCCGCGGCGAGTACGTCTTCGAGCGCGAGCGCCTGGAAGCGGCGATCAAGCAAGCCTACGAGGCCAAGCTGGTCGGCAAGAACAACGTCCATGGCTGGGACTTCGACATCTACGTCCACCACGGCGCCGGCGCCTATATCTGTGGCGAAGAGACGGCCCTGCTGGAAAGCCTGGAAGGCAAGAAGGGCCAGCCGCGCCTGAAGCCGCCGTTCCCGGCCGGCGCGGGCCTCTACGGCATGCCGACCACGGTCAACAACGTCGAGTCGATCGCCGTCGCCGGCACGATCCTGCGTCGCGGCGCGGCCTGGTTCGCGGGCTTCGGCCGTCCGAACAACGCCGGCACCAAGCTGTTCTGCGTCTCGGGCCATGTGAACCTGCCCTGCAACGTCGAAGAGGCGATGAGCATCCCCTTCCGCCAGCTGATCGAGGATCACTGCGGCGGCATCCGGGGCGGCTGGGGCAATCTGAAGGCCGTCATCCCGGGCGGCTCGTCCGTCCCGATGATCCCGGCCGAGCAGTGCGAAGACCTGCCGATGGACTTCGACGCCCTGCGCGCCCTGCGCTCGGGCCTCGGGACCGCGGCCGTCATCGTCATGGACAAGGACACCGACCTGGTCCGCGCCATCGCCCGTCTCGCGTACTTCTACAAGCACGAGAGCTGCGGCCAGTGCACGCCGTGCCGTGAAGGCACCGGCTGGATGTGGCGCGTCATGGAGCGCATGGCGACCGGCGAGGCCGATCCGAAAGAGATCGACACCCTGCTGGACGTCACGACCCAGGTCGAGGGTCACACCATCTGCGCCCTGGGCGATGCGGCCGCCTGGCCGATCCAGGGTCTGTTCCGCCACTTCCGCCACGAGGTGGAGGAGCGGATCGCTTCCTATCGTAGCGGTCGCCTGCACGTGCAGGGCGCCAAGCTGATCGCGGCGGAGTAACAAGAATGGCTATCGCCAAGGTCAACGGCGTCGAGGTCGAGTTCGAACCCGGCATGACGGTCCTGCAGGTCGCGGAACTGGCTGGGGAAGAGATCCCGCGCTTCTGCTACCACGAGCGTCTCTCCATCGCCGGCAACTGCCGCATGTGCCTCGTCGAGGTAAAGCCCGGTCCGCCGAAGCCGCAGGCGTCGTGCGCCCTGCCGGCCGCCGAGGGCCAGGAGATCTTCACCAAGACGCCGATGGTCAAGAAGGCCCGCGAAGGGGTGATGGAGTTCCTGCTCATCAACCACCCGCTGGATTGCCCGATCTGCGACCAGGGCGGCGAGTGCGACCTGCAGGACCAGGCCGTCGGCTACGGCCGCGACGACAGCCGCTACGAAGAGAACAAGCGCGCGGTCGAAGAGAAGGCTATGGGCCCGCTCATCAAGACCGTGATGACGCGTTGCATCCAATGCACGCGCTGCGTCCGCTTCATCACCGAAGTCGCCGGTTCGCCGGAAATCGGCCTGATCTCGCGCGGCGAAGACGTTGAAATCACGACCTATCTGGGCGCGGCGGTGACGTCGGAGCTCAGCGCCAACGTGATCGACCTGTGCCCGGTCGGCGCCCTGACGTCCAAGCCCTACGCCTTCGAAGCCCGTCCGTGGGAACTGAAGAAGACCGAGAGCGTCGACGTCATGGACGCCCTCGGCTCGTCGATCCGCGTCGACGCCCGCGGCTCGGCCGTGCTGCGCGTCCTGCCGCGCAACAACGACGACATCAACGAAGAGTGGATCTCGGACAAGACGCGCTACGCCGTCGACGGCCTGGGCCGTCAGCGTCTGGATCGTCCGTACGTCCGCGTCGGCGGCAGCCTGAAGCCGGCCACGTGGTCGGAAGCCTTCGCCGCCGTCGCCGCCAAGATCAAGGCGACCGCCCCTGAGCGCATCGGCGTTATCGCCGGCGACCTGCAGGACGCCGAAAGCCTGAAGGCCACCAAGGACCTCTTCACCGCCCTGGGCGTGAAGAACCTGGACAGCCGCCAGGACGGTTCGGCCCTGGGCGTTGGCCCGCGCGAAGGCTGGCTGTTCAACTCGACCCTGGCCGGTATCGAGAACGCCGACGTCGTGCTGTTCGTTGGCACGAACCCGCGCCTCGAGGCCCCGGTCCTGAACGCGCGCTTCCGCAAGCAGTGGATCGCCGGCAAGACCCGCTTCGGCGTCATCGGCGAGCAAGCCGACCTGACGTTCGACTACGACTACCTCGGCGCCGGCGCCAAGACCCTGTCGGGCCTGGCCAAGAGCAAGAACGACTTCGTCGCCGCCCTGAAGGCCGCCGAGCGTCCCGCGATCATCATCGGCCAGGGCGCTCTGTCCCGCGCCGATGGCGCCGCGATCCTCAAGGCCGCCGCCGGCCTCGCCAAGACCGTCAAGGTCGTGCGCGAAGGCTGGAACGGCTGGAACGTCCTGCACACCGCCGCCGCCCGCGTCGCCGGCCTCGACATGGGCTTCGTCCCGGCCGAGGGCGGTCTGTCGACGGCCGACATGCTAAAGCCGGGCGCCGTGGACGTCCTCTTCCTGCTGGGCGCCGACGAGTGCGAGGCGTCGGCCTCGACCGCCTTCAAGATCTATCTCGGCACGCACGGCGACGCCGGCGCGCACAAGGCCGACGTGATCCTGCCGGGCGCGGCCTATACCGAGAAGAACGGCCTCTATGTGAACACCGAAGGCCGGGTCCAGATGGGCCGCCGCGCGGTGTTCCCGAAGGGCGAGGCCAAGGAAGACTGGTCGATCCTGCGGGCGCTCTCGGAAGTGCTGGGCGCCAAGCTGCCGTATGACAGCCTGGACCAACTGCGCGCCAAGCTGTTCGCCGACCATCCGACCTTCGGCCAGATCGACTACGCGCCGGGCTCCGTCCCGACCGTGTTCGACGTCGGCGCCCTGGGCGGTGCGGGCGAGGCTTCGGACGCCCCGTTCGAAAGCCCGATCAAGGCTTTCCACCTCACCAACCCCGTCGCGCGCGCCAGCGTGACCATGGCCGAATGCGCGGCCGTGGCTTCGGGCGCCGCCAAGATCGCTGCGGAGTAAATCGTGGGCTCGACTTCTCCGCTTCTCTGGTTTGGCCTGACGACCGGCGGCATCCTGCTGGTCGTGATCTGGGTTCTGCTGAGCCTGGCCTTCCTGCTGCTGGCCGACCGTAAGATCTGGGCCGGCGTCCAGATGCGTAAGGGTCCCAACGTCGTTGGTCCCTTCGGTCTGCTGCAATCCTTCGCAGACTTCTTCAAGTTCGTGCTGAAGGAGATCGTGATCCCGGCCGGCGCCGACAAGGTGATCTTCATCCTGGCGCCGCTGATCAGTCTGATCCTGGGCTTCGTCGGCTGGGCCGTGGTGCCGTTTGCGCCGGGCTGGGTCGTGTCGAACCTCAACGTCGGCATTCTCTACCTGCTCGCCATGAGCTCGCTGGGCGTCTACGGCATCATCATGGGCGGCTGGGCTTCGAACTCGAAGTACCCGTTCCTGGGCGCGCTGCGTTCGGCGGCGCAGATGGTGTCCTATGAAGTCTCCATCGGCCTGATCATCATCACGGTGATCCTGCTGGCCGGCTCGATGAACCTCTCGACCATCGTCGAGAAGCAGTCGGGCTGGATCTGGAACTGGAACGTCTTCGGCGGTGGCGGTCTCAAGAACATCGTCATCCTGCCGGTCATGGTCGTGGCCATGGGCATGTTCTACATCTCGGCCCTGGCCGAAACGAACCGCCCGCCGTTCGACCTGCCGGAAGCCGAATCCGAACTCGTGGCCGGCTATCAGGTCGAGTACAGCTCGACCCCGTACCTGTTGTTCATGGTCGCCGAGTATTCGAACATCGTCCTGATGTGCGCCATGATCAGCGTGCTGTTCTTCGGCGGCTGGAACCCCGGCTTCCCGATCGATTTCACCGCCGGCTGGCCGCCGTTCCTGGTCAAGTTCCTGCTGGCCTTGGTCTTCTACGCCAAGATCTGCTTCTGGTTCTTCATGTTCGCCATGGCGAAGGCCATCGTGCCTCGCTACCGCTACGACCAGCTGATGCGCCTGGGTTGGAAGGTGTTCCTGCCGACCTCGCTGGTGCTGGTGGCCGCGGTCGCCGCCTGGCGCGTGTTCGGTCCGGCGGCCTAGTGCGTCGCGCCGCAGTCATCGCGCTGGGCCTTTCCGGCCTCGCCCTTACGGCCTGCCAGGCCGTCTCGGCGCCGGATCGGTCCTACTCGCTGGGCGAGGGGATCGTCGGCTACGACGACCTCCGCCGCGCCGGCGACAAGTGCAAGGCCGACGGCGGGACGATCCGTTTCAAGCAGGACGGGGGCGACCCCGTTCAGCTGTCGAACTACACCTGCATCGTTCCCCGAGCCGGGAAATGAGGCGGGTTGTCCTTGGGATCGTGGTGATCGGCCTGCTGGCCGGCTGCTCGACCTGGGGACGGGGTATCTCGCGACCGCCGCAGCGTTCGCAGGAGGAGCAGGTCGAGGCGCGCCGCAAGGAAGACGCCAAGACCAAGAAATGCGTCCTCGAGCAACAGATGCGGCGGCAGCAAAAAGAGCAGGGGAGGTCTGTAAAGCCCTTCCCCAAGGAAAAGTGTTAGGAGAGCTCTGGTGTTCCAGCGCATCACTCAAGCGGTCAAGGGCGCGGCCCTTCTGGACTTCGCGGGGGCCTTCGGCCTGGCGATGAAGTACATGCTCGCGCCGAAGAAGACGGTGATCTACCCGAACGAGCGCGGCCCGCAGTCGCCGCGTTTCCGGGGCGAGCACGCGCTGCGCCGCTATCCGTCGGGTGAAGAGCGCTGCATCGCCTGCAAGCTCTGCGAAGCCATCTGCCCGGCCCAAGCCATCACCATCGAGGCCGAACCGCGCGAGGACGGCAGCCGGCGGACGACCCGCTACGACATCGACATGGTCAAGTGCATCTACTGCGGCCTGTGCCAGGAGGCCTGCCCGGTCGACGCCATCGTCGAAGGTCCGAACATCGAGTTCGCGACCGAGACGCGCGAAGAGCTCTACTACGACAAGGAACGTCTTCTCGACAACGGCGACCGCTGGGAGCGCCTGATCGCGAAGAATCTGGAGTTGGACGCGCCCTACCGTTAAAGACGGGCGCGAATCCGAAGCAGGCGATGCGTCTTCGGGCGGGTCGTCATCGAACGTAAGATTTCAGGGGAGCCCTGGGCCAATGCCCTTGCAGGCGATCGCTTTCTATCTACTGGCTTTCACGACCATCGCGGCGGGTCTCCTCGTCGTGTCGGCGCGAAATCCCGTGCACTCGGTGCTCTTCCTGATCACCGCCTTCTTCTCGGCCGCCGGCCTCTTCGTCCTGCTGGGCGCGGAGTTCCTGGCGATGCTGCTGATCGTCGTCTACGTGGGCGCGGTCGCGGTGCTGTTCCTGTTCGTCGTCATGATGCTGGACGTGGACTTCGCCGAGCTGCGCCAGGGCTTCGCCCAGTACCTGCCGATCGGCGGTCTGGTCGGGGGCGTCCTGACGCTGGAGATGGTGTTCGTCGCGGCCACGGTCGCCACCAACGGCGCGGCGTCGAAGAACCCGCTGCCGAACGCCTCGCCGGGCGGCGTGCCCAACACCGAAGCGATCGGCCGGGTGCTCTACACCGACTATGTCTTCTTCTTCCAACTGGCGGGCCTGGTGCTGCTGGTCGCCATGATCGGCGCCATCGTCCTGACCCTGCGCCACAAGCCGGGCGTCAAGCGCCAGGACATCGGCAAGCAGGTGGCCCGCACGCCCAAGACCGGCATGGAGCTGGTTCAGATCAAGCCGGGTGAGGGGATCTCCGAATGATCGGCCTGCCGCACTATCTCGTCGTCGCCGCGATCCTCTTCACGATCGGCGTCTTCGGCATCTTCGTGAACCGCAAGAACATCATCGTCATCTTGATGTCGATCGAGCTGATCCTCTTGGCGGTGAACATCAACCTGGTGGCGTTCTCGGCCTTCCTGCACGACGTGGCGGGGCAGATCTTCGCCATGTTCGTCCTGACCGTCGCCGCCGCCGAGGCGGCCGTGGGTCTGGCCATCCTGGTCACCTTCTTCCGAAACCGCGGCGACATCGCGGTTGACGACGCCAGCATGATGAAGGGCTAAGCGACGTCATGCAGACGCTTGTCACCATTCTCGTTTTCGCGCCGATCATCGCCGCGGCCATCGCCGGCCTGTTCGGCCGCCGCATCGGCAACGTGGCTTCGCAGTCGGTCACCACCGGCGCGCTGATCCTGGCCTGCGGCCTGTCCTGGTACACGTTCAGCCAGTGGACCTGGGGGCACATGGAGGCCTTCACGGTCAACCTGCTGCCGTTCATCCACATCGGGGACTTCCAGGCCAACTGGTCGATCCGCATCGACGCCCTGTCGGCGACCATGCTGATCGTGGTCACGACGGTCTCTGCCCTCGTGCACATCTACTCCTGGGGCTACATGGCCGAGGACGACAGCAAGCCGCGCTTCTTCGCGTACTTGTCGCTGTTCACCTTCGCCATGCTGTCGCTGGTCACCGCCGCCGACTTCATGCAGCTGTTCTTCGGCTGGGAAGGCGTGGGCCTGGCCTCGTATCTGCTGATCGGCTTCTGGTTCAAGAAGTCCACGGCGAGCGCCGCGGCCATCAAGGCGTTCGTGGTCAACCGCGTCGGCGACTTCGGTTTCGCCCTCGGCATCATGACCACCTACTGGGCGTTCGGCACGATCCAGTTCGCTGAACTCTTCCCGCAGATCGCCGCCAACGCCGGTCGCACCTGGGAGTTCGCGGGCCATACGTTCCCGTTGATGGATATCGCCTGCTTCCTGCTGTTCATCGGCGCGATGGGCAAGTCGGCGCAGTTCTTCCTGCACACCTGGCTGCCGGACGCCATGGAAGGCCCGACCCCCGTGTCGGCCCTGATCCACGCGGCCACCATGGTCACCGCCGGCGTCTACATGCTGTGCCTGCTGTCGCCGATGTTCGAATACGCCCCCGTGGCCAAGAACATCGTCACGGTGATCGGCGCGGTGACGGCCCTCTTCGCCGCCACGGTCGGCCTGACCCAGAACGACATCAAGCGCGTGATCGCCTACTCGACCTGTTCGCAGCTGGGCTACATGTTCTTCGCGGCCGGCGTCGGCGCCTACCAGGCGGCCATGTTCCACCTGTTCACGCACGCCTTCTTCAAGGCCCTGCTGTTCCTGGGCGCCGGTTCGGTGATCCACGGCATGCACCACGAGCAGGACATGCGTCGCTACGGCGCGCTGGCCAAGCTGCTGCCGGTGACCTTCATCGCCATGACGATCGGCACGATCGCCATCACGGGCCTCGGCTTCCCGCCGCTGCACCTGGGCTTCGCCGGCTTCTACTCGAAGGACACCATCATCGAAGCGGCCTTCGCGGCTGGCGGCCACAACGGCATCGCCATGTTCGCCTGGGTGATCGGCGTGCTGGTGGCCGGCCTGACTTCGTTCTACTCGTGGCGCCTGGCGTTCTTCACCTTCAACGGCACGGCACGCTGGGGTCATGACGACCACCACGCTCACGGTGACGCGCATGCTGCTCACGGTCATGACGACCATGCTCACGATGCGCATGGCCACGACGACCACGCACATGACGATCATGGCCATGGTCACGACCACAAGCCGCACGAAAGCCCGTGGGTGATGCTGTTCCCGCTGATCGTGCTGTCGCTGGGCGCCGTCGCGGCCGGCTTCGTGTTCGTCGACTACTTCGTGGGTCACCACCAGGAAGAGTTCTGGCGCGGCGCGATCTACAACGCCCCGACCAACCACGTGCTCCACCAGGCGCACGAAGTGGCCGAGTGGGTGAAGTGGAGCCCGCTGATCGCCTCGATCATCGGCCTGATCATCGCCGCCTACGTCTACCTGCTGAAGGGCAACGAGCGTCTGGGCCTGAAGCTGGCCGAGCGCCGGGGTCCGGCCTACGTCTTCTTCTACAACAAGTGGTTCTTCGACGAGCTGTACGACGCCACCTTCGTGCGTCTGGCCAAGTTCCTGGGCGACCTGTTCTGGAAGGGCGGCGACCAGAAGATCATCGACGGCCTGGGTCCCGATGGCGTCAGCGCGGTCTCGTATGAGGTCGGCAAGCGCACGGGAAAGCTCCAGACCGGTTATCTCTACCACTACGCGTTTGTCATGCTGCTCGGCGTCGCCGGCCTGCTGACCTTCGCCCTGTACGCATTCCGTTGAGGGGGACGGAGCTCATGAGCGGCCTTCTCAGCCTAACGACTTTCGCGCCCCTGGTCGGCGTCGCGGTGATCCTCGCCGCGCGCGCCCTGCACGGCGCGGGGGACAAGACCGACACCCTGGCCAAGTGGATCGCGCTCGTGACCACCCTGGTCACGTTCGGCCTGTCCATCGTCCTGACCGTCCAGTTCGATCCGAAGAACCCCGGCTTCCAGTTCGTGGAAGACGTCGCCTGGTTCGCGGGCCTGCACTACCGCATGGGCATCGACGGCATTTCGGTGCTGTTCGTTCTGCTGACCGCCTTCCTGCTGCCGATCTGTATCGTGGCCAGCTGGAAGTCGGTCGAGAAGCGCGTCGTCGAGTACCTGATCGCCTTCCTGGTCCTGGAAACCCTGGTGATCGGCGTGTTCTGCGCGCTGGACCTGATCCTGTTCTACCTCTTCTTCGAGGGCGGCCTGGTTCCGATGTTCCTGATCATCGGCATCTGGGGCGGCAAGCGCCGGGTCTATGCGGCCTACAAGTTCTTCCTCTACACGCTGCTCGGCTCGGTGCTGATGCTGGCCGCCATCCTGGCGATGATCGGCATCGCCGGCACCTCGTCGATCCCGGCGCTGATGACCTTCAAGTTCGCGCCGTGGCTCCAGACCTGGCTGTGGCTGGCCTTCTTCGCCTCGTTCGCGGTGAAGATGCCGATGTGGCCGGTGCACACCTGGCTGCCCGACGCCCACGTCGAGGCCCCGACGGCCGGTTCGGTCATCCTGGCGGGCATCCTGCTGAAGATGGGCGGTTACGGCTTCATGCGCTTCAGCCTGCCGATGTTCCCGAACGCCTCGGAGCTGTTCCAGCCCCTGGTGTTCGCGATGTCGGCCATCGCCATCGTCTACACCTCGCTGGTCGCCTTCCGTCAGACCGACATCAAGAAGCTGATCGCCTATTCGTCGGTCGCCCACATGGGCTTCGTGACCATGGGTATCTTCTCGGGCAACGCAGCGGGCGAGCAGGGCGCTCTGTTCCAGATGCTGAGCCACGGGGTGATCTCCGGCGCGCTCTTCCTTTGCGTCGGCGTCGTCTACGACCGCATGCACACCCGCGAGATCGCCTTCTACGGCGGCCTGACCAACCGGATGCCGTGGTACGCCGCGACCTTCCTGCTGTTCACCATGGGCAATGTCGGCCTGCCGGGCACCTCGGGCTTCGTCGGTGAAATCCTGACGATGACCGGCGTCTACAAGGCCTCGACCTGGACGGCGATCGTGTCGGCCACCGGCGTGATCCTGTCGGCCATGTACGCCCTGACCCTGTACCGCCGCGTGATGTTCGGCGAGATCACCAACCCGCAGCTGGCCGAGATCACCGATCTGGACAAGCGCGAGATCCTGATCTTCGCCCCGCTGATCGTGATGACCCTGGTGCTCGGCGTTTATCCCAATCTCGTGTTCAACCTGACCGCGACGTCCGTCGACGCGCTCGTCGGCGCCTGGCGCGCCGCCGTGGGCGGGTGAGGAGCCTATGACCTTTTCCGCCAACTTCTCGCTCGTCCTGCCTGAGATCGTCCTGGCGATCGCGGCGCTGGTTCTGCTGGTCGCCGGCGCCTTCCGGGGCAAGGTCGGGGCCATCTTCACCCTGGCCGCCGTCGCCTCGCTGGTCGCGGCCGCCGCCACGGCGGTGCTGGGTCCGCATGGCCACGCCTTCGGCGGCGTCTACACGGCCGACGCCGCGGCGACCTACGCCAAGGTGGCCATCTATCTATCGAGCGCCATCGCCGTGGTGCTGGGCGACCGCTGGCTGGCCCAGCGCGGCGACCAGAAGATCGAATTCGCCGTCCTGGTTGTTCTGGCCGCGCTCGGCATGGGCGTCACCGCCTCGGCCGGCGACCTGATCAGCCTCTATGTCGGCGTCGAGCTGCAGTCGCTGGCCCTGTACGTCCTGGCCGCCATGCGCCGCGACGACGCCAAGTCGTCGGAAGCGGGCCTGAAGTACTTCGTGTTGGGCGCGCTGTCGTCGGGCCTGCTGCTGTACGGCAGCTCGCTGATCTACGGCTTCACCGGCTCGACCCACTTCAGCCAGATCGCCCTGGCCGCCTCGCATGGCGGTTCGCACGGCGTGGGCCTGCTGTTCGGCCTGGTGTTCCTGATCTGCGGCCTGGCGTTCAAGGTTTCGGCCGCGCCGTTCCACATGTGGACCCCGGACGTCTATGAAGGCGCCCCGACCCCGGTCGTCGGCTTCTTCGCCGCCGCGCCGAAGCTGGCCGCCATGATGATGTTCGCGCGCGTGCTGGGCGACGCCTTCCCGGGCTCGGTCGATCAATGGCGCCAGGTTCTGGTGATCGCGGCCCTGCTGTCGGTCTTCGTCGGCGCCTTCGCGGGCCTGGCCCAGACCAACCTGAAGCGCCTGTGGGCCTATTCCTCGATCGCCAATGTCGGCTACGCCCTGCTGGGCGTCGCGGCTGGTGGCGAGGTCGGCCTGCAGTCGATGCTGGTCTTCATGACGCTCTACATGGTCGACGTGACCGGCTTCTTCGCCTGCCTGCAGGCGCTGAACCGCGACGGCAAGCCGATGGAGACGATCCAGGACATGGCCGGTCTCGTGAAGGAGCGTCCGGGCGTCGCCCTGGCCATGACGGCGTTCTCGCTGTCGGCCCTGGGCCTGCCGCCGTTCTCGGGCTTCTGGTCGAAGTTCTACGTCTTCAAGGCCGCTATCGGCACCGGCGACGTGGTCCTGCAGTGGGCCGCCGTGCTGGGTCTGGTCGGCTCGGTCGTCGCGGCGTTCTACTACCTGCGCCTGATCAAGGCGATGTGGTTCGACGCCTCGACCGGTTCGGTCGACGCCCCGTCGCCGTCGGCTCGCGCCGTCGCCTTAGCGGCCGCTCTGTTCTCGTTCCCGATCGTGCTTGTGGCCCTGGTCTGGCTGGATCCGGCCGCCAAGGCCGCCGCCGCCGCCTTTGGTCACGCGTGACGTGACGGGCGTCCCGCCCGTCGTCGTCCTCGACGAGATCGACTCCACCAACGCCGAAGCCCGTCGCCGGGCGGAGGCGGGCGAGGCCGGCCCGTTGTGGCTGGTCGGCCTGCGCCAGACCGCCGGCCGTGGCCGTCGCGGTCGCGCCTGGGAAACCGGCGAGGGCAACCTCGCCGCCACCTACCTTTTCCGCACCGACAAGCCGCCGGCCGAGGCCGCCCAGGTCTCGTTCGTCGCCGCCCTGGCCGTGGCCGACATGCTGGCCGAATACGTGCCGTCGTCCCTGATCAGCCTGAAATGGCCCAACGATCCGATGCTGGGCGGACTGAAGGTCAGCGGCATCCTCGTCGAATCCGGCGCCTCGCCGCTGGGCGGTCTCTGGATCGCCGTGGGCGTCGGCGTGAACCTCCGGCGCAAGCCGATCGACGCCGAGCGCCCGGCGACCTCCATCGCCACCTATCGCGAAAGCCCGCCGCCGCACCCGACCGAGGCTATCGAGGCCCTGGCCGGCGCGTTCGAGCGCTGGCGTCGAGCCTGGGATATGCTGGGCTTCCCCGCCATCGCCGACGCCTGGACCGCCCGCGCCCATGGCCTGGGCGAGCCGTGCACCGCCCGCCTGGGAGCCGAGACCGTCGAGGGGATCGCCGAGGGCCTGGATGGGGACGGGGCCTTGCGCCTGCGTCTCGACGACGGACGGGTCCGCCGGATCACCGCCGGCGACGTTTTCTTTGGAGCCGCCTGATGCTGCTGGCCATTGAACAGGGCAACACCAACACCATGTTCGCCATCCACGACGGCGCGTCGTGGGTGGCCCAATGGCGCTCGGCGACCGAGAGCACCCGCACCGCCGACGAGTACGTGGTCTGGCTCTCGCAGCTCCTGTCCATGCAAGGCCTGGGCTTCCGGGCCATCGACGCGGTGATCATCTCCAGCGTCGTGCCGCAGTCGATCTTCAACCTGCGCAACCTTTCCCGGCGTTACTTCAACGTCGAGCCGCTGGTGATCGGCGAGAACGCCAATCTCGGCATCGCCGTTCGCATCGAGAAGCCGTCCGAAGCCGGCGCCGACCGTCTGGTCAACGCCATCGGGGCGGGCATGGTCTACAAGGGGCCGTTGATCGTCATCGACAGCGGCACGGCCACGACGTTCGACATCGTGGGGGCCGACGGCGCCTTCGAGGGCGGGATCATTGCCCCGGGCATCAATCTTTCGATGCAGGCCCTGCACGAAGCGGCGGCCAAGTTGCCTCGGATCGCCATCCAGCGCCCCTCCGGTAACAGGATCGTGGGCACCGACACCGTGTCCGCCATGCAGTCCGGCGTCTTTTGGGGGTATATCTCCCTGATCGAAGGTCTCGTCTCGCGCATCAAGGCCGAGCGCGGCGAGCCCATGACCGTCATCGCCACCGGCGGCGTCGCCTCGCTGTTTGAGGGCGCCACCGAGAGCATCGACCACTTCGACTCCGACCTGACGATACGGGGTCTCCTCGAAATTTATCGTCGAAACACCATTTCCGAGACCTGATGAAAAAATCCAAGAACGACGAGCTCGTCTTCCTGCCGCTAGGCGGGTCGAACGAGATCGGCATGAACTTCAACCTGTACGGCTTCGGCCCGGCGCACGATCGCAAGTGGATCGTGGTCGACCTCGGCGTGACCTTTGGCGACCAGACGACGCCCGGCGTCGAGATCATCCTGCCGGACCCGACTTATATCGAGCCCTATGCCGACGACATCCTCGGCATCGTCCTGACCCACGCGCACGAAGACCACCTGGGCGCGGTGCACTGGCTATGGCCGCGCCTGAAGGCGCCGGTGTTCGCCACGCCGTTCACCGCCTTCCTGCTGCGTGAAAAGCTGCGCGACGCCGACCTGCTAGGCGAGGTCCAGATCACCGAGGTGCCGCTGGGTGGCACGTTCGAGCTGGGTCCGTTTGAGCTGGAGCTGATCACCCTCACGCACTCGATCCCCGAGCCGAACGGCCTGGCGATCAAGACGCCGCTGGGCACGATCCTGCATACCGGCGACTGGAAGATCGATCCCGAGCCCCAGCTGGGCGCCCCGACCGACGAAGCCGCCATCCGCCGCCTAGGCGACGAGGGCGTGCTGGCCATGGTCTGCGACAGCACCAATGTCTTCGTGGAAGGCGAGGCGGGATCGGAAGCTGGCGTCCGCGAGGCGCTGGGCAACCTGATCAAGAGCTTGACGGGCAAGATCGCCGTGGCTTGCTTCGCCTCGAACGTGGCGCGCATGGACACCGTGATCCGCGCGGCACAGGCCTGCGGCCGCAAGGTCAGCCTGGCCGGCCGTTCGATGCACCGCATGGCCGCCGCAGCGCGGTCGGTCGGGTTGCTGGAGGGCCTGGAGCCCTTCATCAACGACGACCAGGCCAAGCACCTGCCGGAGAACGAGGTCCTGTTCCTCTGCACCGGCAGCCAGGGCGAGGCCCGTGCGGCTCTGTCGCGCATCGCCGACGGCAGCCATCCGCATGTGAAGCTGGGGCAGGGCGATCATGTGATCTTCAGCTCGCGGGTCATCCCGGGCAACGAGATCCCGATCCGCAACCTGCAGAACAAGCTGGCCGATCGCGGCGTGCGCTTGCACACCGAGCGCGACACGCCTGGCATCCACGTCTCGGGCCACCCGTGCCGCGACGAGCTGCGCCAGATGTACGCCTGGGTTCGCCCGCAAATCGCCGTGCCGACCCACGGCGAGCGCCGTCACCTGATCGAGCACGCCGCCTTCGCCAAGGACCTGCAGGTCCCGCACGCCATTTCGCCGCGCAACGGCGACATGGTGCGTCTGGCGCCGGGCATGCCTGAGATCATCGACGAAGTGCCGGCTGGCCGTCTCTATGTCGACGGCGGCGTGGTCACACCCGAGAACGGCGACGCCCTGCGTGAGCGCCGCCATGCGGCATTCAATGGCATGCTGGCCGTGTCGATCGTCCTGGACGGCCGCAACAAGATCGTCTCTGGCCCGCAGGTTCGCGGCATCGGCCTGACAGGCGACGAGGAGTACAGCCTCGACGACGCGCTGGACGATCTCGCCGAGGAAGCCGAGGGCGCCTACAAGAAGCTCCAAGGCGACACCCGAGAGCTCGACGAAGCGATCGAGAGCGCCATCTCCCGCGCCGTGAAGAAGGCCGCGTTCCGGATCTGGGAACGCAAGCCGGTCGTCGAGACGACGGTCCTGCGCATCTAAACAGCTAGGGCGGCCGCGAAAACGCCGTGGTCGCCCTATCTTTCCGCATTGCAGCACTGGTGCTAGGCCATGAGCCAACAACCAGAAAAATGCAGCGGGAGTTCAAGGATGATCGGCAAGCTCAACCACGTCGGCGTCGCCACGCCGTCCATCGACGACTCGGTGAAGATGTACCGGGACCTGCTCGGCGCCACCTCGGTTACCGACAAGTGGGCGATGCCGGAGCAGGGCGTCTGGGTCTGCTTCGTCAACCTGCCCAACAGCCAGATCGAGCTGATCGAGCCCTATGGCGAGAACTCGCCGATCCACGGCTTCCTGGCCAAGAACCCCAAGGGCGGCCAGCACCACATCTGCTTCGAGGTCGAGAACATCTACGAAGCCCGCGATGACCTCGTGGCCAAGGGCGCGACCGTGCTGGGCGAGCCCCGCATCGGCGCCCACGGTACGCTGATCATCTTCGTTCACCCCAAGGACATGGGCGGCCTGCTGGTCGAGCTCATGGAAACGCCTAAGGACGCTCACTGACATGAGCCCGATCACCTGGTTCGCGATCTACCTAACCATCTGGTGGACGGTGCTGTTCGCCGTCCTGCCGCTGGGCTCGCGCAGTTTCTACGAGGCGGGCGTCAAGCCGCCGCCGGGCGTGGATCCGGGCGCGCCGATCAATCCGAACCTGAAGCGCAAGTTCATCACCACGACCTGGGTCTCGGCCGTCGTGTTCGTGCTGTTCTTCCTGGTCGTGCACTTTCACCTGATCACGTTGCCGGACCGTCCGATGGGCGGCTGATGCGGGCGGATGCACAAGCCTTGGGCGCGGGGTGAGCGATCTGCCCTCAAACGCCCAAGCCTTGGGCGAACCGCCCCATTGTTAGCGCTTCCCATGTGATGGCGTGCCCCAACACATGTTCGGGGCGTAAGGTGACTTCAGGAGATCGGCCTTGCCGGTCTCGTCTGTGGCGTCTTCCCCGACGATGAACTGAAAGGCCGCGCGGCGATCCGCGCGGCCTCTCTTTTTTCCACGGTGGAGCCTTACTTTAGCCTCGCGCGTTGCCAAGCTGTCGGGTGAAAGGCTATCTCGGGCCCTTCTCGAATTCCCCGGAGTTTCCACGCGCATGCGCTCGTCGCGCTATTTCCTGCCAGTGCTGAAGGAAGCACCGTCCGACGCCCAGATCGTTTCGCATCAACTGATGCTTCGCGCCGGCATGATCCGCCAGGAAGCGGCGGGCATCTATGCCTGGCTGCCGCTGGGCCTGCGCGTGCTGAACAAGATCGAGCAGATCGTCCGCGAGGAAATGGATCGCGCCGGCGCCATCGAGCTGCTGATGCCGACCATCCAGCTGGCCGAGCTGTGGCGCGAAAGCGGTCGCTATGACGACTACGGCGACGAGATGCTGCGCATCACCGACCGTCACAAGCGCGAGCTGCTGTTCGGCCCGACGGCCGAAGAGGTCGTCACCGACATCTTCCGCGCCTCGGTCAAGAGCTACAAGGACTTGCCCAAGAACCTCTACAACATCCAGTGGAAGTTCCGGGACGAGCGCCGTCCGCGTTTCGGCGTGATGCGCGGTCGCGAGTTCCTGATGAAGGACGCCTACAGCTTCGACCTCGACGCTGACGGTGCGCGCAAGTCGTACAACCGCATGTTCGTGGCCTATCTGAACCTGTTCGCGCGGATGGGCCTGAAGGCCGTACCGATGCGCGCCGACACCGGTCCGATCGGCGGCGACCTCAGCCACGAGTTCATCGTCCTGGCCGAGACGGGCGAAAGCGCCGTCTTCTGCCACAAGGACCTCGTCGAGATGCCCGCGCCCGGTCCGGACCTGGACTGGATCAACGGCGACCTGCAGCCGCTGGTGAACCAGCGCACCGCGCTCTACGCCGCGACCGAGGAGATGCACGACGAAGCCGCCTTCAACGCACTGCCGGAAGGCGACCGCCTGTCGGCGCGCGGCATCGAGGTCGGCCACATCTTCTCGTTCGGCACGAAGTATTCCGAGCCGATGAAGGCCACGGTCCAGGGACCGGACGGCCAGCAAGTCCCGGCCCAGATGGGCAGCTACGGCGTCGGCGTCTCGCGTCTGCTGGGCGCGATCATCGAAGCCAGCCACGACGAGGGCGGCATCATCTGGCCGGAAAGCGTCGCGCCGTTCGACGTCGGCATCGTCAACATGCGCCAGGGTGACGCGGCCTGCGACGCGGCCTGCGAGACGGCCTATGCCGCGCTCAAGGCCGCCGGCAAGGACGTGCTCTACGACGACACCGACGCCCGCGGCGGCGCCAAGTTCGCCACCATGGACCTGATCGGCCTGCCCTGGCAGCTGATCGTCGGTCCCAAGGGCATCGCCGAGGGCGTGGTCGAGATCAAGAACCGCAAGACCGGCGAGCGCCACACGGCCTCGCTGGAGTCGGTGCTCGAAGGCCTGACCAAGGGTAAGACCGCCTGATGCCAGACGCCCGCGCCGCCGGTCCCTTCAGTCGCTGGGAGCGCTCTGTCGCTCGCCGGTATCTGTTCGCCAAGCGCAAGAACGGCGGCGTGGCGCTCATCGCCCTGATCTCGTTCTGCGCGGTGATGCTGGCGGTCTTCGCCCTCATCACCGTGATGAGCGTCATGAACGGCTTCAGGGCCGAGCTGCTGGGCCGGATCGTCGGCTTCAACGGCCACCTCTACGCCCAGTCGCCGCTCATAAATGGCCCTGACCGGGATACCATCCTGCGCCGGATCAAGGCCGCACCGGGCGTCATCCAGGCCGCGCCGATGGTCGAGGCCCAGGCCATGGTCATCGGCCCGACCCAGGTGACCGGCGCTATCGTGCGCGGGGTCACGACCAGCGACCTGCGCCACATGTCGCTGATCGCGAGCAACATCAAGAAGGGCTCGCTGGAGGGTTTCGGCGTCGGCGAATACGGCGGTGACATCGTCCTGATCGGCGACCGCATGGCCCAGACCCTGGGCGTGCAGGTCGGCGACCCGATCACCCTGATCTCGCCCTCCGGCCCGGCCACGGCGTTCGGGACCTCGACCCGCGAGAAGAACTACATCGTCGGTGGCCTGTTCAGCGTCGGCATGAGCCAGTTCGACGAGGCCTTCGTCTACATGCCCCTGGAGCAGGCCCAACTGTTCTTCGGCCGCGACACCACGGTCGACTATGTCGAGATCAAGGTCGACGATCCCGACAAGGCCAAGGAATACAAGCACGACGTCGAGGTCGCCTCCGGCCCCGGCGCGCTGGTCAGCGATTGGCAAGACAAGAACCACAGCTACTTCACCGCCCTCCAGGTCGAACGGAAGGTGATGCGGCTGATCCTGTTCTGCATCGTGGCGATCGCCACCCTGAACATCATCTCCAGCCTGGTCATGCTGGTGAAGAACAAGGGCAAGGACATCGCCATCCTGCGCACCATGGGCGCCAGCCAGGGGGCGGTGTTGCGCATCTTCGTCATGGCCGGCGCCACGATCGGCGTGGCCGGCACCGTGTGTGGCCTGGCCCTGGGCGTGGTGTTCTGCGCCTACATCACGCCGATCCAGAACTTCGTGGAGTGGGTGACGGGCACCGCCGTGTTCAGCGCCGACGTCTACATGCTCTCGCACATCCCGGCGAAGATCGACTGGAACGAGGTCGGCGGCATCGTGGCGGTTTCGGCCCTGATGAGCGTGCTGGCGACCCTGCCGCCGGCCCTGCGCGCCTCGCGCCTCGATCCGGTGGAGGCGCTTCGCTATGAGTAGTCCTGTCCTGGCCCTGCGTGGGGTCGAGCGCGTCTACAAGACCGAAGCCGGCCCGCTGCCCGTGCTGCGCGGCGTCGATATCGACGTCTATCCGGGCGAGGTCGTCGGCCTGATCGGCCCCTCGGGCTCGGGCAAGTCCTCACTGCTGCACTCGGCCGGCCTGCTGGAGCATCCCGATGCCGGCCTGGTCGCGCTGGAGAACCGCGACTGCTCCAAGCTTTCGGAGCGTGCCCGCACGCGGATCCGTCTCGCCACGGTGGGCTTCGTCTACCAGTTCCACCACCTGCTGCCCGAGTTCACCGCGCTCGAGAACGTGGCCATGCCGCTGACGATCGCCGGTAAGAGCCGCAAGGACGCCGAGGCGCGGGCCAAGGAACTGCTCGAAGGCCTTGGCCTGGGCCATCGGCTGAATCACCAGCCGGCCCAGATGTCGGGCGGCGAGCAGCAGCGCGTGGCCATCGCCCGCGCCCTGGCCAACCATCCGAAGTTGCTGCTGGCCGATGAGCCGACAGGCAATCTCGACCCTGCGACGTCGGCGGCGGTGTTCCAGGCGCTATATCAGGTCTGTCGGGAACAGGGGGTCGCGGCCGTGATCGCCACGCACAACATGGAGCTTGCCCGCTACATGGACCGCGTCGTGGCCCTCAAGGACGGCCACCTGGAAGCCCAAAACCTCTAAAAATTTGAAGTTCTAGAACTGATGGCGGAAGGCCGTCTGCAGGACCGTCTGGTCCTGAGCGGGCGCCAGGCCCAGCCGCGCGCGGTCGCGGCGGAAGCTGTCGATGTACAGCGCCTCGAACACGATCTGGGCGTTCGGCTTCACGTCCCAGCGATAGGCGGCCATTGCCGACCAGCCGTGCTCGGCGTTGTTGTCCGTGGCCTTGTTGGTGCGATCGGTCGTCGAGAAGTGGTCGTAACGCACCGTGGCCGAGCCTGGCCCAAGCGCCCTGCTGGCCGAGACATAGGCCGCTTCGAAGCCCACATCGGCCCAGATGCCGTTGGCGTTCGAATAGCCCATCAGTGTCTCGCCGGTCATAACCTGGGCCTTCACGGCGACGGCGTCGAGGTCCAACCGCATGCCCAGGTTCCAGAAGCGCGTCTCCCACGACCATTCGCGGTTTGTGTCGACGCTGATCCGGTCGCCCTCGTTATCGTAGCGGAAGAGATCGAAGGCCAGGCGCGACGAGGGGCGCCATTCGATGCGCCCGTAATAGCCGATCCGGCCATCGATCTCCGCCAGGGGCGTCGTCGACGGTCCTTGGCGGGAGGCCATGCGCCCCGCCAGCGGCGGCAAGGGGAAGTGGCCGAACACGGGTGACTTGATGTCGTGCAGCGCCCAGCCTCGGAAGGTCAGCTCCGTGCCCGAGGTGTCGCCATTCCTGAAGCCGCCCGCCGTGAAGCTGAAGGTCTGGCCGGCCAGCGTCCGGCGGATCGTGGCCTCGACGCCGATGACCTTGGTCTCCTCGGCTACCCAGGTGTTGATCGCCGAGGGCGTGATGGTGTCGGGCACCGACCAGTCCAGGCCGTCATGCTCCAGCGAGATCGGCGGATAGAACACACCGGCCCGGGCCGAAAGGCGCAGCGAGGAACCGGGACGCGAACGGTAGGCCAGATAGCCTTCGCCGAGATCGACTAGGTGTCGCTGGCCATCCTGGCTTTCGCCGACGATCACGGCCGACAGGGTTTCGGAAAAGCGCGGGTTCCAGACGAGCGCGGCTTCACCCAGGCGCAGGCCCTGGTGGCCGTCGCCGAAGCGCGCCTTGCCGACCCGGCCGTCGATCCAGGATTTCTCGCCGTCGGCGGCCACGAGCCTTACGTCGACCAGGCCGGAGAGGGTGTCGCGGGAAAACAGGTCCACCTGCGCGCGCGCCGCACCGGCGCTCGCCATGCTCAGGCCAAGGCCCAGAACAACGAAGGCGGCTTTCCCCATGACGCCCAGTCTGCGCCCAGTCCGCTGCGATAAGGTTAAAGAAGTGCGCGCTTCATTGCGGCAAAAAAGCCCGCCTGGTTGATTTTCTTGACTACACGAGCGTTCGGCGCTCGCCGTTTCAAGGCGGGGTCGGCGATCTCAATGTCGGGCAGGATCGTGTGCGAGACGCTCAGATAGCCGCGAGTCAATTCGCCCATCGTCTCGACATCGACGACGCAGTTCTCAGCTTCCAGGATCAGGCTCTCGTCCAGGGCGATGGCGCAGGTGAGGGCGTCGGGGTGCAGGCTGCCGTCCAACCCTTCCGTCTCGCGGGCGAAGGCGAGGGAAGCGCGGTTCACGTCGGTGAAGAACCGGGCCTTCTGAGTTTCCAGCGCTTCCAGTTCCGCCAACTGCGCTGTGTTCCAGAGGCCGTCCCGCAGCGTCAGGGTCCAGGTGGCGATCGACAGATTGAAGCCAGCGTTGACGACGATCTTGGCCGCCTCCGGATCGACATAGAAGTTGTATTCGGCCGCCGGCGTGACATTGCCCACGCCGTTATCCGTACCGCCCATGACCCACAGGTGCTTGAGCGCTTTTGCGATGCGCGGCTCGCGTAGATAAGCGAGAGCGATGTTGGTCAGCGGCGCCTGGGCGATCAGGGTGATCTCGCCGGGCGCATCCATGATCCGCCGGACCAACTCGTCGACCGCATGGCCCTCCGCGGGGCGTTGAGGGGTTCTGGCGAAGCCGCTGTCGCTCATGCCGTCGCGGCCGAACACATAGGCCGCATCCAGGCGCGCGCGCGTAAAGGGGGCCTGGGCGCCCAGATAGACCGGCACGCCGGTCCGGTCGCACATCTCCAGGGTCACTAGCGCGTTCTCGGCATGCTGCACGAAGCCGACATTGCCGTGGGCGATCGTGATGGCCTCGACGGTCACGTCGGGGCGGGTAAGGGCCAGCATCAGCGAGAAAACGTCGTCGCCGGCCGTGTCGGTGTCGATGATCAGGCGCATGGGCTCGATCTGAACCGATCCGTCTGGCTTGGCCATATCGATTTTCGGCGCGGTAGGCCGCCCAGCCACTGACTCGGGCGAAGAAAATGCGGTGGAACGTCGCGGAACATCTTGTGAACAGAACAAAACCGGAATATGGAACAAAACAAGAAATCTGTGGAGGTTCCGATGATCCGTATCGCGCGTGAGTCTTTGGCCCTTGTGTCGGTCGCCAGCTTCGTCTGGATGATGTGCACGGTCGCCCAGCTGGTGGCCTGAGTCGTGTATACGGCTGTCGTGTAGCGGAGGTCGGTCATGGTGGACGGAGAAGGACAGGGTTTCGTCCATCTGCGGGTCCGCTCGGCCTATTCGCTGCTGGAAGGCGCCATCAAGGCGGACCAGATCGGCAAGCTGGTCGCTGCCGCGGGCATGCCGGCGGCGGGTATCGCCGACCGCGCCAACCTGTTCGGCGCTCTTGAATACTCGTCCTACGCCAAGGATGCGGGGGTCCAGCCGATCATCGGCTGCGCCATTCCCATCACGGGCATCGGCGGCGGACCGACCGAGCGTTGGGCGCGGGCGCCGACGATCATGCTGCTGGCCCAGAACGAGCTGGGCTATCTCAACCTCTCCGAACTCTCATCGATCGCCTATCTCGACAGCGCCGAACTGCCCGAGCCGATCGTGCCTTGGGCCAAGGTGATCGAATACAGCGAAGGCCTGATCCTGCTCTCGGGCGGCACCGACGGGCCCGTCGACGCCCTGTTCGCGGCGGGCAAGACCGCTGAAGCCACGGCGGCCCTGGCCGAGATGCAGCGGGTCTTCGGCGACCGCTTCTATGTCGAGCTGCAGCGTCATGGCTTGCCGAAGCAGGCGGCGGCCGAACCGGGTCTCGTCAATTGGGCCTATGAAAACGACGTCCCGCTGGTCGCCACCAACGACGTCTACTTCGCCAAGGAAAGCTTCTACGACGCACACGACGCGCTGCTCTGCATTTCCGACGGCTCGTTCGTCGGCCAGGACGAGCGCCGTCGTGTCACGCCCGAGCACTGGCTCAAACCGCCGGCCGACATGCGCAAGCTGTTCTCGGACCTGCCGGAAGCCTGCGAGAACACCCTCGATATCGCTCGTCGTTGCGCCTTCATGGTGCACAAGCGCGACCCCATCCTGCCCAGCTTCCCGACCGGTGATGGCCGGAACGAAGGTGAAGAACTGACGCACCAGGCCCGCGAAGGCCTGAAGATGCGCCTTGAGGGCCTGGAGTTGGCCGCGCCCGAGGAGGAGTACTGGAAGCGGCTCGATTTCGAGCTCGACATCATCAAGAAGATGGGGTTCCCGGGCTACTTCCTGATCGTGTCGGACTTCATCAAATGGGGTAAGGCGCACGGTATTCCGGTCGGCCCGGGGCGGGGTTCGGGCGCGGGTTCGCTGGTCGCCTGGGTGCTGACCATCACCGACCTCGACCCGCTGCGCTTTGGCCTGCTGTTCGAGCGCTTCCTCAATCCCGAGCGGGTCTCGATGCCCGACTTCGACGTCGACTTCTGCCAGGAGCGACGCGAAGAGGTGATCTCCTACGTGCAGGAGAAGTACGGCCGCGACCGCGTGGCCCAGATCATCACCTTCGGTTCGCTGCAGGCGCGGGCCGTGCTGCGCGACGTCGGCCGGGTGATGCAGCTTCCGCTGGGCCTGGTCGACCGTCTCTGCAAGATGGTGCCCAACAACCCGGCCGCGCCGGTGACCTTGGCCCAGGCCATCGACCTTGAGCCACGCCTCAAGCAGGCCAAGAAGGAAGACGCCAACGTCTCGGCCTGTCTGGACGTGGCCCTGCAGCTGGAAGGCCTGTTCCGCAACGCCTCGACCCACGCCGCCGGCGTGGTGATCGGCGACCGGCCCCTGACCCAACTGACTCCGCTCTACAAGGATCCGCGCTCGGACCTGCCGGCCACCCAGTTCAACATGAAATGGGTCGAGAGCGCCGGCCTGGTGAAGTTCGACTTCCTGGGCCTCAAGACCCTGACGGTGCTTGATCGCGCCGTGAAACACCTGAAGAAACGCGGCATGGAGGTCGATCTCGGCCGCCTGTCGTTCGACGACACCAAGAGCTACGAACTGCTCGCCTCGGGTCAGACGGTCGGGGTGTTCCAGCTCGAAAGCCAGGGCATGCGCGACACCCTGCGCAAGATGCGCTGCGGGTCGATCGAGGAAATCACCGCGCTGATCTCGCTCTATCGCCCGGGCCCGATGGATAACATCGACACCTTCGTCGACTGTAAGTTCGGCCGAAAGCCCGTCGACACCCTGCACCCCTCGCTGGAGGCGGTGCTGAAGGAGACCTACGGCGTCATCGTCTACCAGGAGCAGGTGATGCAGATCGCCCAGATCCTGGCGGGTTACAGCCTGGGTGAGGCCGACCTTCTGCGTCGCGCCATGGGTAAGAAGAAGAAGGAGGAGATGGATCTTCAGAAGATCCGTTTCGTTTCCGGCGCCAAGGAAAAGAACGTCCCCGAGGAGCAGTCGGGCTCGATCTTCGAACTGGTGGCCAAGTTCGCGGGCTACGGTTTCAACAAGTCGCACGCCGCTGCCTACGCCTTCATCTCGTACCAAACCGCCTGGCTGAAGGCGAACACGCCGGTTGAGTTCTTCGCCGCCTCGATGAGCCTGGATCTGTCAAACACCGACAAGCTGGCCGTCTTCCACCAGGACGCCCGCAAGTTCGACGTCACGGTGCGAGCGCCGGACGTCAACATGTCGGGCGCGGACTTCGAGGTGGAGAACGGCGAGGTGCTGTACGCCCTCGGCGCCATCCGCAACGTCGGCCTGGAGGCCATGAAGCACCTGGTCGCCATCCGCGAAGAGGGCGGGCCGTTCCGCGACATCTTCGACTTCGTCGAGCGGATCGATCCCAAGCAGGTCAACAAGCGCGCCATCGAAAACCTGGCCCGGGCCGGGGCCTTCGACCAGATTCACAAGAACCGCGCCCAGATCGTGGCCTCGGCCGATGTGCTGATCGCCCATGCCCAGAGCTGCCATGCCGACCGGCAGGGCGGGCAGGGCGGTCTGTTCGGTTCGGACCCGGGGGCGGGCCGTCCGCGCCTGGCCAAGACCGAGAACTGGAACCAGGTCGATCTGCTGGACGAGGAACTCTCGGCCGTCGGCTTCTACCTGACCGGTCACCCGCTGGAGGACGTGGTCGGCATGCTGCGCCGGCGCCGTACCGCCATGCTGACCGAAGCCATGGCCCAGGCCGAGGCCGGCATGGAGGCCCTGCGCATGTGCGGCGTCGTCCGTCGCCGCCAGGAACGCGCCTCGCAGAGCGGAGAGAAGTTCGCCTTCGTTTCGCTGTCGGATCCGACCGGCGAGTACGAGGTGCTGTTCCCGCCGGAGAGCTTGCGCAAGTGCCGTGACGTGCTTGAACCCGGCAAGGCCGTGGTCATCAAGGTCCGCGCCAAGGCGCGCGATGGTGAGGTCCGCTTCTTCGGCGATGACGCCGAGCCGATCGAGAAGGCCATCGAAAACGTTGTGGCCGGCCTGCGCGTGCACCTGTCGCCATCGGCGACCGAGATCGAAGCGCTCCGGCGCCGCCTCGAACCCGCCCAGGGACAGAAGGGCGGCGAAGTGACCTTCGTCGCCGCGATCGGCGGAGGCCGCGAGATCGAGCTGCGCCTGCCAGGTCGCTACACCCTCGACGCCGCCTTGCGAGGCGCGTTGAAGACCGCGCCAGGCGTCGCGCTGCTGGAGGATGTGTAGGAATATTTTCCTATTCCACTGGGTCCGCACAGACCACGACGGGGCGAGACCGAAGCGGTTTCGGCCCCGAGGCGGAAGCCTCCCGGCGCCGCCGTGCGTTTGAGATCGCGTGGAAGCCAGCAGTCGGCCTGGCTCGGATAAACATGCGCCGAGATCGCGCCCTAGAGGCCGTCCGGCTGGAACAGGGAGGTCACTGATGGCTCAACACGAAGGCGGCTGCCAGTGCGTTAAGGTGCGGTTTGCAGCTGATGTCGAACTGGACAAGTTGATCACCTGCAATTGCTCGCGTTGCGGCAAGCTGGGTTCGATCCTGGCCTTCACCGGCGCCGACGCCTTCGACCTGAAGAGCGGCGAGGGCGACCTGACCGAGTACCAGTTCAACACCCACAAGATCTCGCACTTCTTCTGCTCGACCTGCGGCATCCAGTCGTTCGGGCGCGGCGTGGCGCCGAATGGTCAGGCGATGGTGGCGATCAATGTGCGGTGCCTGGACGACGTCGACATCTTCGCGCTGCAGCCGCAGCAGGTGGACGGCAGGTCGTTCTGATGTCGACGAAATGGCGCGCCAGGCTTGCCTGGAAAGGCAGGGCTTCGGTCTCCATCTAGACGCTTGGCGGATTGGGGCCCGAGGCGCCCGAACGCTCGACCGTCATCACTGGGCTTCGCGGCGTAGATAGGAAAGTCGATGGAACTGGAAGTCAGGCCCGTCCGCCCGGGAGACGCCACGGAACTCGCCGAACTGCTAAACCAGGTCATCGGTCGGGGCGGCACGACAGCGCTTGAAGAGCCTTTCACGCCCGAAGGCCTGGCCGAGGCCTATCTCACCGGACCGGATGTCATCTGCTGCTTCGTCGCGATCGACCGGACTTCGGGCCGCCTTGAGGGCTTCCAGACCCTGGGCCGCTATCCCAACCTTCCCGCCGACGTCGGCGATATCGGCACTTTCGCCCGCGTGGACGGCATCCAGCGCGGTGTCGGTTCGGCCTTGTTCGTCGCCACGCGCGCCGAGGCGCGCCGGCAGGGCCTTGTCGCCATCAACGCCACGATCCGCGCGGACAATACGGGTGGCCTGGCCTTCTACAGCCGCATGGGCTTCGCGGATCACGCGGTCCGCGAAGCTGTGCCCCTGAAGGACGGCGCGACAGTCGATCGGATCAGCAAGCGCTATCCGTTGAACGGCCCTGACTGACCTTCAGGAGGGGGCCGATGCCGATTGGCCGACGTTGTCGATGGAACTCACCAAACCGCAGCCCGCGCCTGCGGCAGTCCCGCGCGGAACAGCCGACGCTCGGCCTTCTTGCCGCCCTTGACGATCACGGGGCGCTCGGCGCCACGCAGCAGGGGCAGGTCGTCCAGGCTGTCGGTATAGGCGTAGGCCCAACGCGCGCCATGACCGGCCTCGGCCAGCGCCTGGCACTTGCGCTGGTTGCGGCAATGGATGTCGGCCACCCACCCGCCGGCGCGCGGCTTGAGTGAGGTGCCGAGCACCTCGATCGGGTGGCCCAGCGGACCGATCAGAGCTTGAGCCAGCAGGGTGGGGGCGGCGGTCACGACAACGACGCGATCGCCGGCCTGGAGATGCTCGACCAGGGCCGCCATGCCGCCCGCGCGCCAGGCCAGGGCGCTACTCTCCCGCTGGAAGCGCTCGCCAAACACGGCGTACGAGTCCCGTAGATCCTGTTCGCGGAGGCCGACCGTGGCGATCCACAACAGGATGGAGGCGCCGGCGCGGCGCGTTCGGGGCAGGATCACCATCGGTACGGCGAATGGCGCCGCGGCCAGGGCGGCGAGGGCGCGCAAGGGGGAGCGGCGCACGCGCTCCAACAGCCAGAGCGCCGTGGAGTCGCCATCCAGCAAGGTCCCGTCCAGGTCGAACACAGCGAGCATGGCCATGATCCTCCAGCCGCCTCGAAGCGAAGGCGAGGGTATTGGGCCACGCCTATGTGTAGGTACGGCGAAGCCCGTCCGAATCTCCTGTGGAGGAATGGCGGGATTTCGGCGTCGGTGCGGCGATGCGGGGGCGTTTTCGCGCCGGATGGGGCTTCTGGCGCGGCTTGCGCGTGCGCAAATCCGTCCCAGGACGGTCAGGGCTTGCTTTTTCGCCGCCAAGCGACTATCTGCGCGGCCATTCCACACGTGGACGTTCGGTTGCACCGGGGAGACATCCCGGCGTCGCCGTTCCGGTCCCGCTTCCAGAATGGTCTGGAACGGGGGTGTCCGCGGAGGTTCAACCGGAAAAAGGATAAAGGCCCGATGGCTCTTCCCGAATTCTCCATGCGTCAGCTCCTGGAAGCCGGCGCCCACTTCGGTCACCAGACGCACCGCTGGAACCCGAAGATGGACCGCTACATCTTCGGTTCGCGCTCGAACATCCACATCATCGACCTGTCGCAGTCGATCCCGCTGCTGCACCAAGCCCTGGTGAAGGTCCGTGAAGTCGCCGCCGCCGGCGGCCGCGTGCTGTTCGTCGGCACCAAGCGCCAGGCCAGCGACCCGGTCGCCACGGCCGCCAAGCGCTGCGCCCAGTACTATGTGAACCACCGCTGGCTCGGCGGCACCCTGACCAACTGGCGCACCGTTTCGGGCTCGATCGCTCGTCTGCGCGAGCTGGAAGGCGTCCTGGCCGGCGAAGCGCAGGGCCGTTCCAAGAAGGAACTGCTGCAGCTGACGCGCGAGCGCGACAAGCTGGAACTGTCGCTGGGCGGCATCAAGGACATGGGCGGCATCCCCGACATCATGTTCGTGATCGACACCAACAAGGAAGCGATCGCGATCCTGGAAGCCCGCAAGCTGAACATCCCGGTCGTCGCCATCCTCGACACCAACTGCGATCCGGACGGCATCACCTACCCGATCCCGGGTAACGACGACGCCGCCCGCGCCCTGCAGCTGTACTGCGACCTGATCGCTGACGCCGTTCTCGACGGTCTGGCCGCTGGCCAAGCCGGTTCGGGCGTCGACCTGGGCGCCGCCGTGAACCCGACCGAGCCGGCCCTGGCCCGTGCTCTGGCTCCGGAACCGGAAGCCGTTGTCGAAGCTGCCCCTGCTGTTGAAGCCGCTCCGGAAGCCGCCGTCGAGGCCGCCCCGGAAGCCGCTGAAACGGCTTCGGAATCGGCCGAAGGCTGATTTCCCACGCGTCTCCGTCTCGGCTCGGCCGGGGCGCGAGACCGTCGCGACCCTGACATGCGACCGGGCTAATAGCCCGGTCGCTACTCTTTATGGATTAGGCGGGCGACAAGCCCGGTCGCTAACCGTTTGAATATGGAGATTTTCCATGGCTGAGATCACGGCTGCGCTGGTCAAAGAACTGCGCGAAAAGTCCGGCGTCGGCATGATGGACTGCAAGAAGGCGCTATCGGAAAACAACGGCGACATCGAAGCGTCCATCGACTGGCTGCGCGCCAAGGGCCTCTCGAAGGCCGCCAAGAAGGCCGATCGCGCCGCCGCTGAAGGCCTGGTGGCCGTCGCCACCGCCGAGCAAGGCGCTGGTGAAACCGCCACGGCTGTCGAAGTGAACGCCGAAACCGACTTCGTGTCGCGTAACGATCTGTTCCAAGGCGCTGCTCGTCAGATCGCCGGCGCCGCCCTGGCCACCGACGGTTCGGTCGACGCCATTACCGCCGCGAAGCTGGCCGGCGGCGAGAGCGTCCAGGACCACCTGACGAACCTGATCGCCACGATCGGCGAGAACATGATGGTCCGTCGCGCCGCCAAGCACACGGTCGAGAACGGCGTCGTCGCCTCGTACATCCACAACGCCACCGCGCCGGACCTCGGCCGCATCGGCGTTCTGGTGGCCGTCGAGTCGACCGGCGACAAGGCCGCCCTGCGCGAGCTGGGCCGCAAGATCGCCATGCACGTCGCCGCGACCGCTCCGCTGTCGCTGTCGCCGGACGATCTGGACCCGGCCGCCATCGAGCGTGAAAAGGCCGTGTTCACCGAGCAGGCTCTAGAGTCGGGCAAGCCGGCGGCTGTCGTCGAAAAGATGATCGAAGGCCGTATCCGCAAGTTCCTGGAAGAAGTCGTGCTGCTGAAGCAAGCCTTCGTCATGAACCCGGACCAGACCGTCGAGCAGCTGGTCGCCGAGACCGGCAAGACCCTCGGCGCGCCGATCACCATCAAGGGCTTCACCCGTCTCGCCCTGGGCGAAGGCGTGGAAAAGAAGCAAGACGACTTCGCCGCCGAAGTCGCTTCGATGACCGGCCAGGCCTAAGGCTTGACCCCTGGGACCTTCGGGTCCCGGTCAGACAATCAGGGCGCGGCGCGCATCAAGCGCGCGCCGCGCCTTTTTTGCGCCCGCTGTCCGGCTGCCTCAAAGGCGGGACGGCGGTTGGCAAAACACATCCCACTTCTGTAGAACGCACGTAATGTGCGTGCCGACGACTCAGGAATAGCGGTCCCATGTCCGATACCAGCGCGCCCTTCAAGTTCCGCCGCATCCTGCTGAAAGTGTCGGGCGAAGTCCTGATGGGCGACACGCCCTACGGCATCGACACCAACACCGTCCAAGCCGTGGCCGAGGACGTGGCCCAGATCGTCAAGTCGGGCGTCGAGCTGTGCCTGGTGATCGGCGGCGGCAACATCTTCCGCGGCATGGCCGGCGCGGCCAAGGGTATGGAGCGTTCCAGCGCCGATTACATGGGCATGCTGGCCACCGTGATGAACGCCCTGGCCATGCAGGACGCTTTGGAGCGCATCGGCGTCGAGACCCGCGTGCAGTCGGCGATCCCGATGGCCACGGTCTGCGAGCCCTACATCCGTCGCCGCGCCCAGCGTCACCTGGAAAAAGGCCGCGTGGTGATCTTCGCCGCCGGCACCGGCAACCCGTTCTTCACCACCGACACCGCCGCGGCCCTGCGCGCGGCCGAGATGCAGTGCGACGCCCTGTTCAAGGGCACCAGCGTCGATGGCGTCTATACGGCCGATCCCAAGAAGGATCCGAAGGCCGAGCGCTACGACCGCCTGAGCTATATGGACGTCCTGGCCAAGGACCTGCGCGTCATGGACGCTTCGGCCGTGGCGCTCATGCGCGACAGCAACATTCCGATCGTGGTCTTCTCGATCAAGGGGCGCGGCAATCTGCTGGGCGTCCTGCGAGGCGAGGGGACCTACACCGTGGTCGCCGAAGACCGCACCGCTTAAGACGAACTAGAGACCAGCGAGGAGAGCCCACATGGCCGCCGCCGAAAAACCCGTCCTCTCGCGTTATCGCGATCGCATGGACAAGGCCATCGTTGCCCTGAAGGAAGAATTCAGCAGTCTGCGCACCGGACGCGCGTCGGCCAGCCTGCTGGACCAGATCATGGTCGACGCCTATGGCTCGACCACGCCGCTGAACGCGGTGGCTTCGGTCAGCGTGCCTGAGCCGCGCCAGATCAATGTCAGCGTCTGGGACCGGGGCGTCGTCGTCGCGGTCGAGAAGGCCATTCGCGCCTCGAGCCTGGGCCTGAACCCGGTCGTCGAAGGCCAGAACCTGCGTATTCCGCTTCCGCCGCCCACCGAGGAGCGCCGCAAGGAGCTCTCCAAGCTGGCCGGCAAGTATGCCGAACAGCAGAAGATCGCCGTCCGCAACGTCCGCCGCGACGCCAATGACGACCTGAAGAAGGCCGAGAAGGACGGCGCGATCGCCGAGGACGAACGCAAGAAGATGGAAACCGAGGTCCAGAAGATGACCGACGAGGCCATCAAGCGGGTCGACGAGGCCTTGAAAACCAAAGAACAAGAGATCATGCAGGTCTAATCGGCCTCCTTGCGTGTTTAGGGGAGGAACGAGGGAAGGTTGAAGCGAATGCCGCCGACCACCGGTCTGCAGGGTGTTTCGGGTCGCGCCGGGGAGGGCGCGTCCAGGGAACGCCTGCACGTGGCCATTATCATGGATGGCAACGGTCGCTGGGCGAAGCAGCGGGGGATGCCGCGCGTCCTGGGTCACCGGGCCGGCGTCAACGCGCTCAAGCGCACCGTCGAGGGCGCGCAGTCCCAGAATGTCGGCGTTCTGACGGTCTTCGGCTTCTCCACCGAGAACTGGCGCCGCCCGGCGCACGAAGTCTCCGAGCTGATGAGCCTGCTGAAGGCCTATGTCGAATCGGACCTCGAGCGCCTGGCCAAGGCGGGCGTCCGGGTCCGCATCATCGGCCGTCGCACCGGTCTCTCGGCGGACATCGCCGAGGTGATCGAGCGCGCCGAACGGCGGACCGAAGGCAATACCGAGTTCACACTGCAGGTGGCTTTCAACTACGGCGGCCAGGCGGACATCGCCGACGCCGCGCGCGCCTTCGCCGAGAAGGTCGAGCGCGGCGAGGCCAAGGCCTCGGACCTTACCGAAGAGACGTTCGAGCGTTTTCTGTCGACGGCCTCGGCACCCGCGCCGGACCTGATCGTGCGCACCAGCGGCGAGCGCCGCATCTCGAATTTCCTGCTCTGGGAATGCGCCTATGCCGAGCTCGTCTTCCAGGACGTGCTCTGGCCCGATTACGGCCCCGAGGCCCTGGCGGCGGCTATCGCCGAATACCGCGGGCGGGATCGACGTTATGGAGGGATCGCGGCCGATGACGTCGCCGTCGCCGGCTAAGCGCTTCAACTGGGGCAATCTTCGAATGCGCGTGGTTTCGGCCACCGTGCTGGTGCCTACGGTCGTGGCCGCCATCTGGCTGGGAACCTATTGGTTCCTGGCCCTCGCCCTTGTCTGCACGGCGCTCCTGGCCCGTGAGTGGGGCAAGATCAGCGCGCCCAAGGCTCCGAACGCCGTGGGCGGCGTGGTCGGGGTGTTCTGCGCCATCGCGGTCGTCGCCGCCTTCCTGCACCAGTTCCTGATTGCCTGGTCGGTCGTGCTGGTCGGCGCCTTCCTGGCCGGACTGATCGCGCGGGGCGCGGTCGAGCGCCGGGCCGACGCGGCCTATGGAGTCGTCTATATCGCGCCCGCCGTCATCGCGATGGTCTGGGTCCGTTCGCTGCCCGATGGTCTGCGTTGGACCCTGCTGCTGTTCGTGGTCACCTGGTTCGCCGACATCTTCGCCTATGTGGCCGGCAGCATCTTCAAAGGGCCCAAGCTGTGGCCCCAGATCTCGCCCAACAAGACCTGGTCGGGCTTCATTGGCGGCCTGGTGGCCGCCATGATCGGCGCGGTGCTGATCGCCTACTTCTTCAATCTGAAGCTGGTCTGGCCGGCGGCGGCGCTGGTCGGTCTGCTCGGCGGCCTGGCGACGATGGCCGGCGATCTGTGGGAATCGATGCTCAAGCGCCGCTTCGGCGTGAAGGATAGCGGCGACATCATCCCCGGCCATGGCGGGGTGCTCGATCGCGTGGACGGCCTGATGTTCGCGGCCATCGTCGTCGCGGCTATCCGTTTGATCGATCACGTGAAGTGGGGCCATTGACCTTGGCCCGCAAAGTCGTGGTGCTGGGTTCGACGGGTTCGATCGGCGTTTCCACCCTCAGCCTGTTCCAGGAGTCCGGCGCGCCGGTGGAGATCCTGGCCCTGACGGCCGGTCGCAATGTCGAGCGCCTGATCGAGCAGGCCAGGCAGTGGAAGCCCCAGGTCGCCGTCATCGAGGACGAAACCAAACTCCAAGCCCTGAAGGATGGCCTGGCCGGTACGGGCGTGCGCGCCGCCGCGGGCGCTGGCGCCGTCAGTGAGGCCGCCGCCATGGGCGCGGACTGGGTGATGTCGGCGATCGTCGGCGCGGCCGGCCTGGCGCCGACCGTGGCCGCCGCCCGCACCGGCGCGGTCATCGCCCTGGCCAACAAGGAAAGCCTCGTCTGCGCCGGTCCGGCCTTGCTGGCCATCGCCAAGGCGGCGGGCGGCTCGGTGATCCCGGTCGATTCCGAGCATTCGGCGATCTTCCAGGTGCTGCAGCCCGAGTGCGCGCACCGCGTGGCCCGCTTGATCCTGACCGCCTCGGGCGGCCCGTTCCGCACCTGGGACAAGGCCGCCATGGCGGACGCCACGCCCGAGCAGGCCATCGCCCACCCGAACTGGTCCATGGGCGCCAAGATTTCGGTCGATTCCGCGACGATGATGAACAAGGGGCTCGAGATGATCGAAGCCTCCTACCTGTTCGGAACCCCGGAAGACCGCGTCGACGTCGTGATCCATCCCCAGTCCGTGATCCATAGCCTGGTGGAATATGCCGATGGCTCCACCCTGGCCCAGCTGGGCCCGCCGGACATGCGCAGCCCCATTGCCTGCGCCTTCGCCTGGCCGGACCGTCTGCCGTGGCCCGCGCCGCGTCTGGATCTGGCCGCCTACGGCCAGCTGACGTTCGAATCGCCGGACCTGGAACGCTTCCCCGCCATCGGAATCGCCCGTGAGGCGCTTCGCCTTGCAGGCGGCGCGCCGGCGGCCATGAATGCCGCGAATGAAGTGGCCGTGGCCGCTTTCCTTGACCGGCGTATCGGGTTTCTCGATATTGCCGCCGCGGTGGCGGGGACCCTCGAGCGAATGAACAGTCTTGGCAGTCTCGCCGTCGCGGATAGCGACGCAGTCGATAACGCGATGATGATCGACGCCAGCGCTCGCCGCATTGCGGCCGAGGTTGTCGCGCAAAAGCATCGCCGGACCTGATCCGGGGGACCCGGCCACTACATGATCAACCTGCTTTTCTACATCGTTCCCACGATCATCGTGTTGTCCATCGTGGTGACGGTCCACGAACTGGGCCACTTCTGGGTGGCCCGGGCTTGCGGCGTTGCGATCGACTGCTTCTCGATCGGTTTCGGCCGGCCGCTGGTCTCGTGGCGCGACAAGCACGGCGTCGAGTGGCGGATCGCCGCCATTCCGCTGGGCGGTTTCGTGCGTTTCGCGGGCGATGAGAACGCCGCCAGCGTGCCGGACCAGAACGATCTTGCGGCCATGAAGCGCGCCATCGTCGAGCGCGAGGGCGAGACGGCCGTCAATCGCTACTTCCATTTCAAGCCGGTCTGGCAGCGCGCGCTGATCGCGTTCGCGGGCCCGCTCGCGAACTTCATCCTGGCCATCCTGATCATGGCCGTCTTCCTGGTCGTGATCGGCAATCCGCGCGGAGAGGTGACCGCGCAGCGCATCCTGCCCGGGTCGCCGGCCGCCGCCGCCGGACTGCAGTCGGGTGACGTCTTCGTCCGCGTCGGCGACAAGCCGATCCGCGGCGTGGGCGATATCACGACCTACGTCTCGCTCCGGGCCAACCTGCCGGTTGACCTGACGGTGAAGCGCGCGGGCAAGCTCCAGCACGTGGTCGTCGTTCCGAAGCTGGTGGAGAGCCAGGACGCCATCCGCGGCCGGGTCAAGGAAGGCAAGATGGGCGTGGAGCTCGCCAGCTTCTCCCGTCTCGAGAAGTCGACCGTGCTCAGCGCCATCCCCGACGCCACGGTCGAGGTCTGGGGCATGATCAAGACGATCGGCTTCTATCTGGGCCGACTCGTCACCGGCCAGGTGCCCGCCGATCAGATCAGCGGCCTGATCGGCATCGGTCACACCACCGGCGCGGTCGCCAAGGCGAGCGTCGAGGGCGCTCCCAGCGCAGGCGCGATGGCGCTGCGCTTGCTCCTGAACGGCATGGTGCTGATCTCCAGCCTGTCGGTCAGCATCGGCTTCATGAATCTGCTGCCGATCCCGGTCCTCGATGGCGGGCATCTGCTGATGTACGCCTACGAAGCCGTGGCCAAGCGGCCCCTACGGGCGGATTTCCAGGCGGCCGGTTTCCGCGCGGGGCTTGCCTTGATCCTGGGTTTCATGCTGTTCGCGGCATGGAACGACCTCAACCGCTACGACGTGTTCAAATTCATCGGCGGCCTGTTCACGTGAACGCCCGCTCTTCGTCCATGATTGGTCCCATGAACAAACTTCGCGCCCGCAGCGCCGCGTTCGCCACTGGTATGGCGCTACTCCTCGGCTCGACGGCCCTGGTGGCTCCTCAGCAGGCCTTCGCACAGGCCGGCCAGACCAGCGTGGTCCAGCGCATCGTCGTCCAGGGCAACGAGCGTATCGAGCAGGGCACGGTGCTGTCCTATCTGCCGATCCAGCCGGGCGACACGGTCGACTCGCAGCGCCTCGACCTGGCGCTGAAGACCCTGGCCCGCACGGAACTGTTCGCCGACGTGAAGGTCGAGATGCAGGGTGGCGACCTCGTCGTGAAGGTCGTCGAGAACCCGATCATCAACCAGGTGGTCTTCGAGGGGAACTCGTCCCTGAAGGAAGACAAGCTGAAGGACGAAGTGCAGATCCGCCCGCGCGGCATCTTCACCCGCGCCAAGGTCCAGGCCGACGTCCAGCGCATCATCGAACTCTATCGCCGCTCGGGCCGTATCTCGGCGACCGTGACGCCGAAGGTGGTCGAGCTGCCGCAAAAGCGCGTCGATCTCGTGTTCGAAATCGCCGAAGGCCCCAAGAGCGGCGTGCTGGGGATCAACTTCCTCGGCAACAGCGCCTACTCGGACAACGACCTGCGCGACGTGGTCGTGACCAAGGAAAGCCGCTGGTACAAGATCCTGACCAGCAACGACAACTACGATCCCGACCGGATCGAGTACGACCGCGAACAGCTGCGCAAGCACTACCGTAACCGCGGCTATTTCGACTTCCGCGTCGTCTCGTCGGTGGCCGAGCTGGCCCCGGACAAGAACGGCTTCGCGGTCACCTACACCCTGGACGAGGGCCCGAAGTACAAGTTCGGCAAGGTCACGGTCGAGACCGAGCTGAAGAAGCTGGACGGCAACCTGCTGGCCCAGATCCTGCCCATCCACGCCGGTCAGCTGTACGAAGACGAGAAGATCGAGCAGGCGACCGACGCCCTGACCTTCGCGGCGGGCGCGGCCGGCTTCGCCTTCGTGGACGTGCGCCCGCGCTACGTGCCGAACCGCGAAACCAAGACCGTCGACGTCGTGTTCCAGGTCCGTGAAGGCCCGCGCGTCTACGTCGACCGCATCGACATCGTCGGCAACACCCGCACGCTGGACTACGTCCTGCGCCGCGAGCTGGAAGTGGCGGAAGGCGACGCCTACAACCGCGTCCTGGTCGACCGCTCGAAGAACAACATCCGTCGCCTCGGCTTCTTCAAGGAAGTCGAGATCGAGGACAATCCGGGCTCGGCCCCCGACCGCACCAGCCTGCGGGTCAAGGTCGAGGAGCAGCCGACGGGCGAACTGTCGTTCAGCGCCGGCTATAGCTCGGTCGACAAGCTGGTCCTGGACGTCGGCATCACCGAGCGGAACTTCCGCGGTCGCGGCCAGAACATGCGCGCCCGCGTCTCGGTCGGTTCGCTGCGTCAGCAGATCGACTTCGGCTTCAGCGAGCCGCGCTTCCTGGGCCGCAACCTCGTCGCGGGCCTGAACCTCTACACCTTCCGCTACGACCTGTCGGACTACGCGGCCTACGACACCAAGTCGGTTGGCGGCGACATCCGCTTCGGCTTCCCGCTGACCAATGACTCGTCGATGAGCCTGCGCTACACCGTCCGCCAGGACGAGGTGGACGTGGCCGACAGCCTTTGCACCAGCGGCTCGGTTTCGCAGATCCTCTGCCTGCAACGCGGCGCCTACATCACCTCGATGATCGGCTACGGCCTGCGCATCGACAAGCGCAACGACCCGATCAACCCGACCCGCGGCTGGTTCGCCGACCTGAACCAGGATCTGGCCGGCATCGGCGGCGACGTGAAGTACCTCAAGACCGAGGCGGACGCCGGCTGGTACTACGGTATCGCCAAGGAACTGGTGTTCAGCGCCACCGGCTCGTTCGGCTATATCGAGGGCTGGGGCGGCGACAACGTCCGCATCAACGACCGCTTCTATCGCGGCGGCACCTCGTTCCGCGGCTTCGAGATCGCCGGTATCGGTCCGCGCGACGTCTCGAGCACCTACAATTCGATGGGCGCCAAGCTCTACGCCATCAGCACCTTCGAGCTGACCGTTCCAACCTTCCTGCCCGAGCAGTACGGCATCAAGGCCGCCCTGTTCAGCGACGTGGGTACGGCCGGTCTGCTGGACGATGTGGATCGTCAGAAGTCGCCCGGCGTCTTCGATCCGAACATCAAGGATAACCTGGGCCTGCGTGCGTCGGCCGGTATCTCGATCGACTGGAAGTCCCCCATGGGCCCCATCCGATTCGATATCAGCCGCATTTTGGCCAAGGAAAGCTACGACCGAACCGAAACGTTCCGGTTCTCCACCTCCACAAGGTTCCAATAAACATGTCCAAGTTCCTGTCCGCGGCCGCTACCAGCGTTGTCGCTCTCGCCATCGCGACCAGCGCCACGGCCCAGACGGCTCCCGCCGCTCCGGCCGCTCCGGCCGTCACGCATGGCCCGGCCCTGACCGGCGTCTGCATCTTCTCGAGCCAGCGCGCCGTGGGCCAGTCGGCCGTCGGCAAGGCCGTCAACACGCGCCTGGGCACGATCATCCAGCAGGTGAACGCCGAACTGGGCGGCGAACGCACGGCGCTGGAAAATGAAGCCAAGGCTCTGGACGCCAAGAAGGCCACCACGGCCCAAGACGCCCTGGAGCAACAGGCCGCCACCCTGCAAGCCAAGTCGAACGCCTGGCAGCGCAAGGGCCAGCTGCGCCAGAAGGAAGTGGAAGCGACCGAGCAGAAGGCGCTGGCCCGCGTCTATCAAGAGCTGGATACGCCGATCAAGCAGGTCTACCAGGCCCAGAAGTGCAGCGTCCTGCTGGACCGCGAGTCGGTGATGCTGGCCAACCCGTCGATGGACATCACCGACGCCGTGGTCGCCGCCCTCGACGCCCGCATCAAGACCCTGACCTTCGATCGCGAACGTCTGGACCAACAAGTCCCGGGCGCCGGCGCTCTGCAACCGACCAATAAGTAAGCGAATCGTCTCCTTTAGGATTACCTAGGGGAACGTTCTCGCCGTGAGGAACCATGCCGGACCCGCGTTTTTTCGACAGCCTGGGTCCGGCAGCGCTTTCCGAGTTGGCCCGGGCCGGCGCCGCCGAACTGGCGGACGCCGCCTTGGGCGACCGGCCGATCCTCTGCGCCGCGCCGCTTGATACGGCCGACGCCGAGGCGGTCAGCTTTTTCTCCGACGCCAAGCGCAAGGGCGCGGCCGCCGCCACCAAGGCCGGGGCCTGTTTCGTGCGCCCCGAGCATCGCGACTTTCTGCCCGCGACCTGCGCCGCCTTGGTCACCAAGCACCCGCAGGCCGCCTGGGCCGCCGCCGCCAGCCGCCTCCATACGCCGCGCCGCCACGAGCCGGGCTCATCCGCCGTCCACCCGGAAGCGGAGCTCGAAGAGGGCGTCCTGCTCTCGCCGAACGTGACGATCGGGCAGGGGGCTCGGATCGGACGCGGCACGCGCGTCGGCCCCGGCGCGGTCATCGGTCCGGGTGTCCTGATCGGACGCGACTGCGTCATCGGTCCCAACGTCGTCATCGGTTTCGCGCTTCTGGGCGACCGCGTGTCGGTCTCGGCCGGCGCGGTTCTGGGCGAGGCGGGCTTCGGCGCCGCCGTCGGGCCGCGCGGCATGGTCGACCTGCCGCAGCTGGGCCGGGTGGTGATCCAGGACAACGTCACGATCGGCGCCAACAGCTGCGTCGACCGTGGCGCCTTCGCCGATACGACCGTCGGTGAAAACACCAAGATCGACAACCTGGTGCATGTCGCGCACAACGTCCGTGTAGGACGCAATTGCGTGCTGGCGGCCTATACCGGGCTGTCGGGCAGTACGATCGTCGGCGACGGCGTCGCATTCGGCGGCAAGGCCGGCGTCGCCGACCATTTGAACATCGGCTCGGGCGCGAGCATCGGGGCGGCCGCCTCGGTGTTCAAGGACGTGCCGGAAGGTGAAACTTGGACGGGCTTCCCGGCGCGACCGCTCAAGCGGTGGCTTCGGGAGACCGCATGGCTGTCGCGCATGGCGGGCGGCCGAGGGACGAGGGGCTGAGTATGGGCCAAGACGCCGAGCAAACGGTGCAGACCGATATCGACATCGCGGAGATCCTGGCGCGCATCCCGCACCGGTACCCGTTCCTGCTGGTCGATCGGGCCGAAGCCTACGAGCCGCACAAGTCGATCGTCGGCATCAAGTGCGTGACGATCAACGAGCCGTTTTTCCAGGGCCACTTCCCAGGCAATCCGGTGATGCCCGGTGTGCTGATCATCGAAGCCCTGGCCCAGACGGGCGCGGTGCTGATGAGCAAGTCGCTGGAAGTCGACACCGAGGGCAAGACCATCTTCTTCATGTCGGTCGACAACGCCCGCTTCCGCAATCCCGTGCGCCCCGGCGACGTGATCCGCATGGAAGTCGAGGTCGTCCGCGCGCGCTCGTCGATCTTCAAGTTCAAGGGCGTCGCCAAGGTCGGCGACAAGGTGGCCGCCGAGGCCGAGTTCGCCGCCATGGTGGTCGATACGGGACCCAAGGCATGACGATCCACCCGACCGCCATCATCGCGCCCGAGGCCAAGATCGCCTCGGACGTCGAGATCGGGCCCTACAGCATCGTCGGCCCCGATGTGACGCTAGAGGCCGGTGTTCGCCTGCTGTCGCACGTGGTGGTGGAAGGCGCGACGACACTGGGCGAAGGCTGCGTCGTCCATTCGTTCGCTAATCTGGGCGGCCCCCCGCAGCACCTGGGCCACAAGGGCGAGAAGACCGAACTGCTGATCGGTCCGCGCAATATCATCCGCGAGCACGTGACCATGCACACGGGCACGGCGTCGGGTAAGGGCGTGACGTTGATCGGTTCGGACGGCCTCTACATGGTCGGCTCGCACGTCGCCCACGACTGCACGGTCGGCGACTTCGTGGTCCTGGCCAAAGGCGCGACCCTGGGCGGTCACGTCTCGATCGGCGACTACGTGTTCATGGGCGGCCTAGCCGCTGCGCACCAGTTCTCGCGCATCGGCCGCTACAGCTTCATCGGCGGCCTGGCCGCCGTGACCAAGGACGTCATTCCGTACGGCTCGGTGTGGGGTAACCACGCGCACCTGGAAGGCTTGAACCTAGTCGGCCTCAAGCGCCGGGGCTTCTCGCGCGAGACGATCAACGCCCTGCGCGCGGCCTATCGCCTGATGTTCGCCGACGAAGGCACCTTCCAGGAACGCCTCGACGACGTGGCCGAGATCCACGCCGGCAATCCCGAGGTGATGGAAATCGTCGACTTCATCCGCGCCGACGCCAACCGTCCGCTCTGCCTGCCCGAGCGGGAAGTCTAGGAACCGTGATGCGCAAGCTGGGCCTGATCGCCGGCGGCGGGGCGCTTCCCGTCGAACTGGCGGCCCACTGCCAGGCCGCCGGGCGCTCGTTCGCGGTCATGCGCCTGAAGAGCTTCGCCGACCCCTCGCTGGCGCGCTATCCGGGCCATGAGGTCGGCCTCGGCGAGTTCGGCAAGATGTTCAAGGCGCTGCGGGCAGAAGGCTGCGAAGTCGTCTGCTTCGCCGGCAATGTCAGCCGTCCTGACTTCTCGACCCTGATGCCAGACGCACGGGGCCTGAAGGCCCTGCCCAGCCTGATCGTGGCCGCTCGGCGGGGCGACGACGCCTTGCTGCGCCGCGTGCTCGACGAATTCGAGAAGGAAGGTTTCGAGATCGAGGGCGCGCACGAGGTGGTCGGGGAAATGACCCTGCCGCAAGGCCGCCTGGGCAAGGTCTCGCCCAAACCAGAGCACATGGCCGACATCGACAAGGCCCTGATGGTGGCGCGCGAGATCGGTCGCCTGGACGTCGGGCAGGGCGCCGTCGTCTGCGACGGGCTGGTCCTGGCCGTGGAGGCCCAAGAAGGCACCGACGCCATGCTCCGCCGCGTAGAGCAGCTTCCCCAAGCCATCCGGGGTTCTGCCGAAGCCTTCAAGGGCGTGCTGGCCAAGGCGCCCAAGCCGATCCAAGAGACCAAGGTCGACCTGCCGACCATCGGCGTCGCCACTATCCAGCGCGCCGCCCGCGCCGGCCTGGCTGGCGTGGTGGGCGAGACAGGCCGTCTGCTGGTCGTCGATCGCGACGCCGTCATCGCCACGGCCGACGATCTGGGTCTCTTCGTGCTGGGGGTCGACCCGCAGGGCAGGCCGTGAGCCGGCCCTTGAAGATCATGCTCGTGGCCGCCGAGGTCTCGGGCGACGCCCTGGGCGCTGGTCTGGCTAAGGCGCTGCGGGCGCGGCTGGGCGACCAGGTGGCCTTCGTCGGCGTCGGCGGGGCCAAGATGGCCGAGCAGGGGGTGGAGAGCCCCTTCGATATCGCCCAGCTGTCGATCCTGGGCATCCTGGAGGGGCTGAAGGCCTATCCGATGGTCATGGCCCGCCTGAAGGACACTGTGGCCCTCACGGCGCGGGAAAAGCCCGACGTGGCCGTCCTCATTGACAGCTGGGGTTTCAACATCCGCCTGGCCCACGCCCTTCGGAAGCTCGACCCCAATCTGCCGCTGGTGAAGTACGTTGCGCCGCAGGTCTGGGCCTATCGTCCCGGTCGGGCCCGGTCGCTGGCCCAGTCCGTCGATCTGCTGCTGTCGATCCAGCCGATGGACAAGCCGTATTTCGACGCCGCCGGGCTGGACAGCGTCTTCGTCGGCAACTCGGCCTTGGCCAAGCGCTTCGACCATGCCGAAGGCGCGCGTCTGCGCGCGGCGGTAGGCGCGTCGGCCAGCGATCCGATCCTGCTGATCCTGCCGGGCAGCCGCCCCTCCGAGATCGAGCGCGTGATGCCGGCCTTCGAGGACGCGGTGCGTCGCCTGAAGGCTGATCGGCCGGAACTCGTCGTCGTCATCCCCGCCGCCTACACGGTGTCCGAGGCGGTGAAGGCCCGTGTCGCAGGTTGGCCGTTCCGCGCCCATGTGATCGAAGACGAGCAGCTCAAGGACGACGCCTTCGTCGCCGGCGATGTCGCCCTGGCGTGCAGCGGCACGGTGACGACCGAACTGGCCCTGGCCGGCCGGCCGATGGTGGTCGGCTACAAGACCAGCGCGGTGACCTACTTCATCGCCAAGCGGCTGATGAAGCCCAAATGGATCACGCTCTTCAACATCGCCGCCGGCAAGACCATCGCGCCGGAACTGATCCAGGACGCTTGCGAAGGTGAGGGGCTCGCGCGGGAGGTCGCCCGGCTTCTGGACGACCCCGAACTCCGCGCCCGCCAGACCGCCGAGCAATACGCCGCGCTGGATCGGATGGGGCGTGGCATGCCGGATCCATCCGAAGCAGCCGCCGACGCGCTGCTGGCCTATCTGCAGACGCGCGACTCAGGCGCACGAACCTAGAAGTCCTTGCATCTTTGCTGGTGGTGATCTCGGTCCGTGCGCGTTTTCACGACGCTCGGCGCTGGCCGAATGCTCAGAGTCACTGTGTAGTGCCCAGCAAGCGGGAATAACGCGCGGCCCGTATGCTCAAGGTTAACCGCTGGTTTACGGTCGCCGCCTAGCCTCGTGAAACCTGTCGCCGTGGAGCCGTCGTCGTGGCCATCGACCCGACCACGCCCCTGACCCCGATCATTCCAACCGTTCCGGCTGGAACCGCGCCGGATTCGGTCGCGGTGCTGCAGGCGATGGCGCGCGCGGCCCTGACCAACACGACCAATCAACTGGGCGAGATTGTCGGCCGTCCTGGGGCGACGCCGGCCAAGACCGGCGCTCCGGTCGAACAGGCCGGCCAGACCTCGACCCAGGACACGGGTCACACCGCCGACGCGCCGAGCGCCAAGGGCGCGCCTGTCGCCCCGAACGCCGTCGTCGTCGCGCGCGGGGCGCCGGAGACGCGAATGGCCCGCGCGGTGCGCACGGCAGCGGCCGAGGCGGTTCCACGCCAGGCGGGTCTCGCGCCCCTGATGGCCAATGTCCGAGCTGTCGTGGACCGTCCCGACATGCCGACGGAAGTCCGCGAGGCGGGCAGGGCGCTGCTCGCCAAGACGCCCTCGGTCGCCGAGATCGCCACGCCGCAGGGCTTGCGGAAGGCCGTGGAGCGGTCCGGTGTGTTCCTTGAGGCCCGGATGGCCCGCGTCGCCGTCGCGCCCTCGACGGAGCCCGCGCCGCAACCCGGCCAGGGCCATGATCTGAAGGCGGCTCTGCTGGTGTTCAGGGGCGCCCTGTCGGCCTGGTTGGCCAAGGCCGCGCCGCAAGTGCTGGACATCGACGCGAGCGTTGAAGCGCCGCCCCCGAATGTGTCCGAAGACGAGGGCGAGAGGCCGGCGCCCCTGGCCGGACGCGCGCCCGCCGCCCAGGCCGCTCCTGGGCAGTCTACGACGCCACCCTCGACGCGACCGACGATGACCGCTGCTCCGCCAGCCGTGTTACCCGCCGCAGGCCCAGCCGGCGCCGCGATTCAGGCAAGCGAACAGCCCGCCGCCGCTCCGCAGGCGCAGACCCAGGCCGCGCCGACGCCTACGCCTACGCCGACGCGAGTTGCGCCGCCCGCTCAGCAGGCCGTCCGTTTGCCGGCCAGCGAAAGCGCGCCATCGGTCTCCGCTGAGCCGTCGCCGTCTATCGAGGCCGAAGTCGAGACGCCCGCAAACCCAGCGCGCGCTCCGTCGCCCAGCGTCGCAACAGCGCCCCCAATAACGTCTCCGACGGTGTCCCCAACCGCGTCTCGGCCCGCCCTCTCGACGCCAACCGCGCCGACCGTTCCTTCGCCCGTGGACGAGGTCCCGCAGCCAGCCTTGGCAGGCCCCACGGTCACCGCACCCGAAGTCGCCGAGGACGCGCCGCCAACGCCGGCGCCGACCGTCAAGCCGGCTCCTCCCGAAGACGACGGCCTAGCCGCGCGGTTCGCCTCGTTCGTGGCCACGCCCAAGTCCACGCCGGCCCCGCAAGCCCAAGCGCGCACGGTGTTCTCCGCCTTGGTCCAGCTGGGACTGATGGCCGAGGAAGCCGGTCGAGAGAGCGCGCCTCCGCAAGCGCCGCCGACCGACGCCAAACCCGTCCTGCCGCGCGGGTACGGAGCCGCTTCGGCGGAAGCCGCCAAGCCCAAGGTCCCGCCGCCGCCCTATGCGGGTGGCCCCATGGCCGGCCAGAAACCCACGGCGCCAGAGGTCCAGGATAACCTCTCGACCACCGAGGTCGTTCGCCGCCTGTTGAAGGGAACCGGCGGCGCCCTGGCGCGGCAGGACCTGATGCAGATCGCCTCGCTGCCCGAGGCGCACCATCACGAGACGGAGACCGTCGAGACCCGCCACCACGGCGCGCGCCTGAACCTCGACCTGCCGTTCGTGACGCCCCAGGGTGTGGCGGTCGCCCAGTTCGAGATCAGCCACGACGGCGGCGGAACTGGTGGCGGCGCGATTGGTCCAGCCGAGCGGACCTACAAGGCTCGCTTCTCCATCGACCTGGAGCCGTTGGGCCCGGTCCACGCCCTGGTCACCCTGACCGGCGCCCGCGCGCGCGTTTCGCTGTGGGCGGAGCGCGCCGAGACCATCGCCCGCCTGCGCGCCGGCGAGGAGAGCCTGGGCGCGGCCTTGCGCCAGGCCGAACTGAGCCCCGAGGTCGCGGTCCATTCGGGCGCGCCGCCGACCCGTGGCGGCGGCCCCTTGGGCCATTTCGTGGACCAGGCCTCATGAGCGGGATTTCCGGACCTTCGGGCCCGCGCGGCCGCATCGCCGTGGCGCTGCTCTACGAGGACCCCAATGCCCCCAAGGTCGTGGCGTCGGGCCAGGGCTGGGTCGGCGAAAAGATCATCGAGACGGCTCGCGAGCATGGCGTGCCGATCGAGGAAGACCCCGTCCTTGCCCAGGCCCTGTCGACCATCGAGGTCGACGAGGAGATCCCCGAGGCGCTCTACCGCGCCGTGGCCGAAGTCCTGAGCTTTCTCCTCAAGCGCTAAACGAAAAAGGCCCCGCCGAAGCGGGGCCTGATCCTTGGTCCTGGAGACGAAGCGCCTAGCGCTTGTCGACCGGCACGTAGTCGCGCTGCGTGGCGCCCGTATAGAGCTGACGCGGACGACCGATCTTGCGGGTGGGGTCCTCGAACATTTCCTTCCACTGGCTGATCCAGCCGACGGTGCGGGCCAGGGCGAACAGCACGGTGAACATGTTGGTCGGAAAGCCCATCGCGCGCAGGGTGATGCCCGAATAGAAGTCGATGTTCGGGTACAGCTTGCGGTCGATGAAGTACGGATCGCTCAGGGCGACCTTTTCCAGCTCCTGGGCGACCTGCAACAGCGGGTCATTGTTGTGGCCCAGTTCCGCCAGCACTTCGTGGGCGGTCTTCTGCATGACCTTCGCGCGCGGGTCGAAGTTCTTGTACACGCGGTGGCCGAAGCCCATCAGCTTGTACTTACGGTCCTTCACGCCCTGGACGTATTCCGGGATCTTGTCGACCGAACCGATGGTCTCCAGCATCTCCAGCGCTTCCTGGTTGGCGCCGCCATGCGACGGGCCCCACAGGCAGGCGATGCCAGCGGCGATGCAGGCGAAAGGGTGCGCGCCCGACGAGCCGGCCAGACGGACGGTCGAGGTCGAGGCGTTCTGCTCGTGGTCGGCGTGCAGGATGAAGATCCGGTCCATGGCGCGGGTCAGCACCGGGTTCGGCTTCCAGTCTTCGGCCGGCACGGCGAAGCACATGCGCAGGAAGTTTTCCGAGTACGACAGGTCGTTGCGCGGGGACACGAACGGCTGGCCGACCGTGTACTTGTAGGCGCGGGCGGCGATCGTCGGCATCTTGGCGATCAGGCGATGGGCGCTGATCTCGCGCTCACGGGCGTCATCGACATTGATGCTGTCGGCGTAGAAGGCCGACAGGGCGCCGACGGCGCCGGTCATCACGGCCATCGGGTGCGCGTCGCGGCGGAAGCCTTGGAAGAAGGCGTCGAACTGCGCGTGCAGCATCGTGTGGTAGGTGATGTTGCGTTCGAACTTGGCGAATTCGTCGGCCGACGGCAGTTCGCCGTTCAGCAGCAGGTGGCAGACCTCGAGGAACGAGGACTTCTCGGCCAGCTGGTCGATCGGATAGCCGCGGTGCAGCAGAATGCCAGCGTCACCGTCGATATAGGTGATCTTGCTCTCGCACGACGCCGTCGAGGTGAAGCCCGGATCGAAGGTGAAGTGGTCGCTCTCAGCGTAGACCTTTCGGATGTCCAGGACGTCCGGACCCGTGCTGCCCTTGAGGATCGGCAGGTCGTAGCTCTTGTCGCCGATCGTCAGCGTGGCTTTATCGGTCATTCGAAGACCCCTTCATAATTGGAACGTGCAGTCCAACTTTGGCTTTTCGCGGGTGCGTTATAGCGCCTCATGCGCGCGGCGCTAGGGCGTCGTCAAGACGGCCGAGACTCTCTTCGCGGGAGAGGGCGGCCATGGTCTTGTTGAGGTCCGGAGCTTGGGCGCCGCCGGTCAGGACGCCGCGCAGCGCTGGGCCGAACTTGCCGAAGCCGACGCCCTCGGATTCCGCGAAGGATTTCAACACGGTTTCCAGGGTGGCGGCATCGAAGGCCGGCGCGGCCGCCAGCTGGTCGCGCAAGCGCTTCAGCCGCTCGACCGTTTCCTCGTTCAACTGCTTTTGAGTTTTTTCCTCGAGCGCGAACGGGCGGACCTTCAGTGCGAACGCACAGTGATCGACCAATTCCAGGATGGTCTTGGCGCCTTCCTTCACTTCCGGAACCGTGCGGGCGATGCGTTCGCGGGCGTCGGCGGGCAGGGCCTCACCGCGCTTCTGGGCGGCGTCGAGGGCCAGGTCCGTCAGGCGCGCGTCGTCGGCCTTGCGCAGGTGCTGGGCGTTGATGTGGTTCAGCTTGGCCCAGTCCAGGCGCGCGGGCGCCTTGACCACGTCGGCCACGTCGAACCAGCTGATCGCCTGCTCGTCGTTGAAGACCTCGTCATCGCCATGGCCCCAGCCCAGGCGCGCCAGGTAGTTGCGCATGCCTTCGGGGATGTAGCCCAGGTCGGCGAACTCCCCGACGGCCTGAGCGCCGTGACGCTTGGAAAGCTTGGCGCCGTCCGGGCCGTGGATCAGCGGGATGTGGGCGAAGGCCGGCACGTCCCAGTCCATCGCTTGATAGATCAAGCTCTGGCGGGCGGCGTTGTTCAGGTGGTCGTCGCCCCGGATCACGTGGGTGACGCCCATGTCGTGGTCGTCGACGACCACAGCGAGATTGTAGGTCGGGGCGCCGTCAGCGCGCAGCAGGACCAGATCGTCCAGCTCGATGTTCTTGAAGGTCACCGGGCCCTTCACGAGGTCAGCGACGACCGTTTCGCCCTCCAGCGGACCCTTGAAGCGGATCACGTGCGGGACCGATAGGTCGCCTTCCGGCGCGTCGCGCCAGGGCGAGCGGATGGCGCGGCCTTCGGACCGGGCCTTCTCGCGAGCGACTTCCAGTTCCTCGACGGTCATCCAGCAGCGATAGGCGCGGCCGGCGGCGAGCATTTGCTGCACGGCCTCGACGTGACGCGGGGCGCGGGTGTGCTGGAAGACGACCTCGTCGTCCGATTCCAGGCCCAGCCAGTTCAGGCCTTCGAAGATCGCGGCGACGGCCGCCTCGGTCGAGCGCTCACGATCTGTGTCCTCGACGCGAATAAGGAACTTCCCTCCCGTATGGCGTGCATATAACCAGTTGAACAGCGCCGTGCGGGCGCCGCCGATATGCAGGAAACCGGTGGGCGAGGGGGCGAAGCGCGTGACGACGCCGGAAGGAGTGGGGTTCGACATGGACTTCAGGGCTGTAGGGCGAGGCGCCGGAATGGCGTCGGAAAACGCTGGCCGCGAAGCGGCTTGGGCGGCGCGTCTTAGCACGCCGGTTCGTACATGGACTAGCGGTTTTCCGCATCGCGGCGAACTTGGCGTCGATGTAAAAAATCCAACGGTTTCCGAATGTTAGGTATCGAAGTCGCAGGATCGGCGCCGACGATGTCCGGCGCTGTGATCTCCTGGCGCGCCTTGGGGACGTCGGCCTTGACCGAACTGCGAGTCAATCAGGACCGCGCGTTTCTCTGGACGCCCGTGACGTTCGGTCTGGGCGCGGCCGGATATCTGGAAATGAGCCGGGAGCCATCGCTCTGGGCGCTGGCCGGTGTCGCCCTGGTCTTGGCGGCGGCCTGGTGGACGCTGCGCCTTCGCAACGCCGTGACCCTGGTCGTGGCCTTGGCCAGCCTCGCGGCGTGCGGAGCCGCCGGCGCCTTGGCCGCCAAGGTGCGTAGCGACCGGGTGGCCGCGCCGGTCATGGCCGGCGAGCGCGTCGTGCGCCGTGTCGACGGCTTCGTCGTCGACGTTGTCAGCCCTAGCGCCGGTGGGCCGCGTCTCCTGATCGCGCCGGTCAGGGTTTCTGGACTGGCGCCGGAGCGGACGCCGCGTCGGATCCGGGTGACGATCGGCGAGAACGAGACCCCGGCTCCAGGAGAGACGGTCCACCTCAAGGCCATGCTGGGCCCACCGCCGCCGCCGGCCGCACCCGGCTCCTATGACTTCGCGCGCGACGCCTGGTTCGACAGCATCGGCGGGGTGGGCTTCGTGATCGGCGACATCGACGCTGCGAGGCTCGAGCCGCCGCCCCTCAGGCTGCGCCTTTCCATGGCGGTCAATGCGTTCCGCTGGAGCCTGGCGCAGCGCATCCTGGCCAGGATGGGGCCTTCGAGCGGCGGCATCGGCGCGGCCATGGTCACGGGCCACGAGGCCTGGATCACCGAGCAGCAGACCGAGGCCATGCGCGCGTCAGGCCTGGCGCACATCCTGTCGATCTCGGGCCTGCACATGGCCATTGTCGGCGGCTTCGTGTTCGCGGCGATCCGCCTGGGCGTCGCGGCCTGGCCCTGGCTGGCGCTGCGGGCGCCGGGCAAGAAGATCGCCGCCGTCGCCGGCCTTGTCGCGGTGCTGGGCTACCTGGTCATCTCCGGCGCGCCGCCGCCGGCCGAGCGCGCGGCGATCACGGCCAGCGTCGCCTTCCTGGCCATCCTGTTCGACCGCAGGGCGATCACCCTGCATGGCCTGGCGGTCGCCGCCCTGCTGATCCTGCTCCTGAAGCCCGAGACGGCGGGCGAGCCGGGTTTCCAGATGTCTTTCGCCGCAACGGCCGCGCTGGTGGCCTTGGCCGAAGCCTGGCCTCAGCCGGTGCGCGAGATCTCGACGCCCTGGTGGATCCGCTGGCCGCAGGCGGGCTTCGTCTGGCTGGTCGGCAGCGTCGCCGCCAGCCTCGTGGCGGGCCTGGCGACCGCGCCATTCGCCATGCAGCACTTCAACCGCGTTGCCGTCTGGGGCCTGCCGGCCAATCTGGCGGTCGCGCCGCTATCGTCGTTCGTGATCATGCCGTTCCTGGCGGTCGGCACCTTGCTTGAGTCCTTCGGGCTCGGCGCGCCGTTTCTCAAGGCGGCCGGCTGGGGCATCGACGGCATGGTCGGGATCGCCAACGGCTTCGCGCAAGCGCACGGCGCCCAGCGGATCGTCGCGAGCGCGCCGCCGCAGGTGCTGGTGGTCGCCTTCCTGGGGTTGATGATCCTCTGCCTGTGGCGGGGCCGTCTGCGCTGGATCGGCGCGCCCCTGGCCCTGGCAGTCGCCCTGTGGCCTCGGCCAGCCGCGCCGGACGCCTGGATCGCGAATGACGGCGCCACGGCCGCCGTGCGATCCGGCGACGCGGCCGTCCTGCTGCGCACCGACGCCAAGCGGTTCGGAGCCGAGCTCTGGGCGAGGCGGCGCGGCCTGACGCCGGCGGCCTGGAACCTTTATGCCTGCGACAAGCGCGCTTGTGCGCCGGCTCCGGGCGCTCCGGTGCGGCTGTCGATCGCCTGGTCGCGCAAGACCCCGACGGCCGAGATTCTGTCCAGTCTGTGCGTGCGTAGCGAGGTCGTGGTGATCCGGGGCCCGGCGCCTGACCGGATCCCGCCGCTATGCGCTGACGCGGTGCTGCTGACCGCCGAGGATTTCGCGCGGGGAGGGGCCGCCGAGCTCTATCGACGCCCCGACGGCTGGCGGATCGTCTGGGCCCAGCCCTTGCGCGGCGATCGCCCGTGGAGCCAGACGTTTGAGAGGCGGGCATTTGGGAGCCGCCTGCTGACACCCTATGTCACGACCGACCGCTAAGCGTCGTCATGAGCGCGGAACACCATCGCGCCTCGGAGGAGTAGCCATGTCCAATCCGTTCGCCGCCCGCCGCGCGGCCTTCCGCGCCCTGCATGCCCACGGCTGCTTCGCCCTGCCCAATCCTTGGGACGCCGGCAGCGCCAAGCGCCTGCAGAAGCTGGGTTTCAAGGCCCTGGCCTCGACCAGCGCCGGGGCGGCCTGGGCGATGGGCAAGGACGATGGCCAGATCACCCGCGACGAGGTGATCGAGCACCTGCGTCTCTTGTGCGCGGCCACGGACCTGCCGGTGAACGCCGACTTCGAGGCCGGCTTCGCCGCCACGCCGGAAGGCGTCTTCGAGAGCGTGACCCTGGCCATCGAGGCGGGGGTCTCGGGTCTCTCGATCGAGGATTGGTCGGGTTCGGCGCTTTACGACCTGCCGGTCGCCCTGGAACGCCTCAAGGCCGCCCGCGCCGCCATCGACGCTTCGGGACAGGACGTCATGCTGGTGGGCCGCACCGAAGGCTATCTGCGCGGCAATCGGGCTCTGGCGCCGACGCTGGAGCGGCTGAAGGCCTATGCCGCCGCCGGCGCCGACTGCCTCTACGCGCCGGCCGTGACCGATCCGCAGGAGATCAAAGCCATCGTCGAGGCTGTCGCGCCCAAGCCGGTCAATATCCTTTTCTGGGGGGCGGAGATGTCGGTCGAGAGCCTGGGCGCGCTGGGCGTGCGCCGGGTCAGCACCGGCGCCTCCCTGGCCGCCTCGGCCTGGGCCGGCTTCGACGTCGTCGCCAAGCGTCTGGCGGAGGAGGGGCGGCTAGCTCCCAAGCCATAGAAACGAAGAGGCCCCGATCCTGGGATGAAGATCGGGGCCGAATTTTTAGTCGCTTGGGTCCCCGCTTTCGCGGGATGACCTCAGTGGTACCGGCGGATCAGGCCGACCAGCTTGCCCTGCACCTCGACCTGGTCGGGGCCGAAGATGCGGGTCTCGTATTTCGGATTGGCCGCTTCCAGGGCGATCGAGCCGCCCTTCTTGCGCAGGCGCTTGAGGGTAGCTTCCTCACCCACCAGCGCGACGACGATCTCGCCCGAGGTGGCGGTGTCGCCCTTCTTGATGATGACGTAGTCGCCGTCGAGGATGCCGGCCTCGATCATCGAGTCGCCTTGAACCTCAAGGACATAGTGCTCGCCGTTGCCCAGCATGGCTTCGGGCACCGGCAGGCGCTCGCGCTCGTGCTGGATGGCGTCGATCGGCGTGCCGGCCGCGATCTTGCCCAAGATCGGCAGTTCGCGGCTGTCGTTGGCGGGCGCCGAGGCGACCGGAGCCGGCGGCGGTGCGCCGCCGCCCTCGAAGACCTGCGGGCGGAACGCGCCACGGCCCTTGGGCGGCGCCGCCGTCGTCGCCTGCTGCGGCAGTTTCACGACCTCCAGCGCCCGGGCCCGGTGGGCCAGACGGCGGATGAAGCCGCGCTCCTCCAGCGCCGTGATCAGCCGGTGAATGCCCGACTTCGAGGCCAGATCCAACGCTTCCTTCATCTCGTCGAACGAGGGAGAGACACCGGTCTCCTTGATGCGTTCGTGGATGAACATCAGCAGTTCGTGCTGCTTGCGAGTGAGCATGTCGACCTCGGCTGGAGCGCGGAACAAACCGCAAACCTTTCGAATGTTCTCTAGGCGTTCTTCCTTAATGTCAAGTTGACGATTACCAACGACACAAGTCGTGAACCCAGGCGACTAAAGGGATAGCTTCTCCGCCAACGATGGGACGACGGGCCAACGCGCTTTCGTTCCGGCACGATCGGCGAGACATTCAGGTCCTGGCTCTAACGGATTGATCCTTATGACGATCACGCCCTCGATCCGCTTTGACGACCGTGTGGGGATCACCGATGTCGAACGCGCCAACCTGACCCAGACCATTACGCTGGCGCTCTCGAAGTGGAGCGCGGTGCTGGCCGGCTCGGGGACCGCCAACATCATCGTCGAGGTCATGACCACGACATCCTCGGGCCGCGCCCAGGGCGGTCCGGCGGCCGTCACGACCTCGGCGCGATTCGCCGACGGCCTGATTCTCGCCGAAGGGACGCTGAGCGCGGAACTGCGGTCCGGGACCAATCCGAATGGCAGCGCCGACGATCTGCGCCTGCAGTTCTCGATCGACTACCTGCGCAACGAGCTCTGGTTCGATCCGACACCGGACACGGCCGACGACATCCCGACCAATCGCACCGACGCGCTGAGCGTGATTCTTCACGAACTGGGCCATGGCTTGGCCTTCAGCGGCTATGGCGAGACGCCGACCGATGTCTACCGCTCGCCCTACGACCTCCGGGTCGTGAAACAGGGCGGCGCGCCGTTCTATTCCGGGCCCAATGTTCTGGCCCTGCGTGGCGAGAGCGCACCGCTGACGCCCGGCAACTATAGCCACTACGGCACGTCCGGCGCCTTCCCAGGCGGCGGCGATCCGCTGACGGGCCTGATGAACGGCGTCGCCTACTATCGAGGTTATCGCTATTCCATCGGCGACCTCGACCTGGCGTTCCTGGCCGACGCTGGCCTGGGCACGACGCGCAACGACATCTTCGACCAGACCTGGCTGGCCGACCTTGACGGTGGGGCGGGCGTCGACCTGTTCAAGGCCGACTATAGCGCCCGGAGCGAAGCCCTGCGGATCGTCCGGGACCTGAACGGCGACATCTTCGTTCCCAGCAGCCTGACGAGTCTGGCCGCCGTGCACCTGCGCAACGTCGAGCGGCTGGACGTCAAGTTCGGCTCAGGGGCCGACACCCTGGCTGGCGGCAGCGGCGACGACCGGATCGACGGCGGGGGTGGCGTCGACGTGATGGGCTATGCCGCCGCCTCGACCAATTTCAGCTGGAGCCGCAACGGCGACGGCTCGTGGACGGTCCGCGATCAACGGACGACAGGCGGCGAGGGCGTCGACACGCTGATCAATGTCGAGAGCCTGAAGTTCGCTGACAAGACCGTCTCGCTGCTGCTGTCGGCCTCGCAGGTCGCTGTGGAAGCTATCCTGCGCGGCGGAATCGGCGCCAGCGCCGGCGACCTCGATGCGCGCATCGCGGCCGGGACCCTCTCCCAGGCGGCGGCGATCACCGAGGTGATCCGGGGCGCGGGAGCGACGACCGCGGTCGCGACCCTGGCGTACCAGTTCTTCACCGGAAAGATCCCTGGAAGCGGCGGCGTCGACTACCTGGTTTCGCCGACGGGGCCGAACGCCAACAACCTGAACAGCGGCTACTACCAAAGCTTCAATCTGGAGAACCGCTACATCAACTTCGCGGTCAACCTGGGCAAGCTGGGCGAAGGCAATGCGAAATTCACGGCCGACTACGGGTCGTTGTCGCTGTTCGACGCGACCAGGAAGGCCTATGCGGCGATCTTCGGCGGGACGCCCACCGACGCCAAGATCCACGCCCTGATCGACACCCGCACGGACTATTTCGCGGCCTATGGCGGCGACGGCGCGAACGGGATCGGCACGAAGGCCGCCATGGTGGGGTGGCTGCTCGCCGAGGCGCAGAAAGCCGACCTGGGCGTCATGGTTCGATCCAACGACGCCTGGATGCTGGACCTGTCGGACGGCGCAGCGCCGTTCGCCATCGACATCCTCGATCCAGCGAAGGGCTACTGGAAGGCCGACTTCGTCTTTGGTGGCGCCTAGGCCCGCTTGCGGGCGACGATGATGTCCTGGTCCTGGGTGGGTTCGCGGCGCCAGCCGCCCAGGGCCTGGTTCAGGACGTCTAGGCCCAGGGCGTCGTATTGCGCCAGCACGGGTTCCAGGTCGTAGCCGATCACGGCCTCCGGCAGGTCCGGCGTGGCCGTCCAGCAACCGTCCAGCGGGTAGACGAAGTCGAATACGGCCTTACCCGTCCCGGTGTTGGCGCGGGCCTCATCGTCGATCAGGTACCAGGAGACGATGCTGATAGCGCCGGGCTTGAGCACCCGCGCGATCTCGCGGGCGAACTGGGCCTGGTCGGCGGCCAGCAGGTGGGTGAACACCGAGCCCAGCCAGACATAGTCGAAGCTGTTGTCCGGATAAGGGAAGACATAGGCGCTGGCCGGCTGTGAGCCTTCCGGGTTGTACCGGTCGCTGTGCATGTCGGCGTGGACGAACGCGAAGCGCGGGTCACCGACGGCGATGTTGGCTTTGCACCAGTCGATGGCCTGGGCCATCACGTCGAAGCCGGCATAGCGCCCGTTCTCGTCCAGATACTCGACCAGCGGCGCGGCGGCGCGACCGATGCCGCAGCCGACGTCGAGGATGGCGTGGTGTGGCTGCAGGCCGGCGTCGATGAAGAGGTCCCGGAACTGCTGGCCCACGCGGATGAAGTCGGCGTCGGCGGCGCCGACCAGGTGCCAAAGTTCTGGCGGGGCCTGGAGGGCGTCGGGATCGCTCGGCGCGGCTCCGGCGGCGCTAGGGGCGGGCGTCGGCATCAGCGCACGGCGCAGGCGGCCCAGCACCGGACGCAAGGGCGCGGGCGTGGCGTTGCGCAGAGCCGTGAGGAACGGGCCGTCCCGCATTCGATTCCCTTTCGATCCGAAGCGGGCGGACCCTAGCGACCTGCCAGGTCTCAGCCAACCTTCGGCGCGGGCAACTTGCGGAAGGTGCGGTCCAGGCGCAGGCCGTGGCCGTTCCAGGAGAACAGGATACGCTCGGCGCGCCCCACCAGGTTCTCGGCCGGGATGAAGCCCATGCCCAGCTCCGGCGGCAGATTGGCGTCGCGGGCCACGTCCCACGGGCACGAAGCGTAGCCGCTCGGCGTCGAGCCCGGGTTGAACCGGCTGTCGGCCGAGTTGTCGCGATTGTCGCCCATCACGAAGTAGCAGCCGGCCGGCACGGTATAGACGCCGGTATTGGCCGCCAGGGTGTCGGCGCCGAAGCTGTTGGTGGCGTAGGTCCGGCCGTTGGGCAGGGTTTCGCGCAGATGGCGGACGGGGATCGGATAGGCGCCGGGCGCGCCATCGGCGTCGATGCCCGTCAAGCTCTGGGAAACGGCGACGCCGTTGATGCGCAACTGGCCGCCGCTGACCTGGATGCGGTCGCCGGGCAGGCCGATCACCCGCTTGATCACGTCAGTGCGACCGTCACTGGGCCTCTTGAACACGACGATGTCGCCACGTTCGGGCGCCTGCGCCATCAGGCGGCCATGGCCGACGGGCGGGCTGAGCGGGATCGAGTGGCGGCTCAGGCCGTATGGATACTTGGAGACCAGGATGTAGTCGCCGACCAGCAGAGTCGGCTGCATCGACTCCGAGGGGATCGTGAACGGCTGGCAGAAGACCGTACGCGGGATCAGGAACACCACCAGCACGATGGCGAAGGTCTTGGCCGTCTCGACCAGTCCATGGATCCAGCCGGTCTTCTCGGCGCGCGCTTCGGTCATCGATGTCCCTCCGTCTGGCCATTAGCTAGACGGCGGAGCTTGGCCAAAACGTGGCGCCCTTAGAGGACGGTCTTCCGCTCCGGGTGCCTGGGCGTCACCGGCGCATAGAACGCCGCCAGCACCGCGAGGTCCTTCTCGTAGTCGCCGCTGGGCGTCATCGCCGGGCCAAGGCCTACAACCTTGCGCTCGTAGTCCATGAAGGCGGGCACCATGGGCACGCCGGCCTTCAGGGCGATGTTGTAGAAGCCGGTCTTCCAGCCGGCGGCCTTGCCGCGCGTGCCTTCTGGCGCGATCACCAGCATGAATTCGTCGCGGCGGGCGAACTCGTCGGCCATGGCCTGGACCGTGTCACGCGATTGCGAGCGGTCGATCGGCACGCCGCCCAGGTCCTTCATCATCCGCTCGAACGGCCAGCGGAACAGCGAGGCCTTGCCCATGAAGTTGAGCTTCAGGTTCAGGGCGTCTGCCGCGCCCAGGAAGTAGACGAAGTCCCAGTTGCTGGTGTGCGGGGCGGCGATGATCACGAACTTGCGGGTCGTCGTCGGGGCCGAGCTCTCGATCGTCCAGCCCTCGCGCTTGAAGAAGGCGACGAGGGACCAATTCACCACGCGGGCGACCCAATGCATTCGCGTTTCCTCGCGTGGCGTCCGCCGTCGTCGTGGCGCGGCGGCTGTCTTGTTGAGGCGACTGTGGGCGGGCGAGGAAGAAAACGCCAGACGGCGCGTACCCGATCCGTCGGTCGGTATCCGTCAGCCGATCAGGATCTTGGTGGCCTCGGTGACGTTGGCCTGACGCATCAGGCTTTCGCCGACCAGCATCGCCTTGGCGCCGGTCGCTTCCATCCGCACCACGTCGTCGTGGGTGAAGATGCCGCTCTCCGTGACCAGCAAGGCGTCCTTCGGGGCATGGGCCTGCAGACGCTCGGTCACGGCCAGGTCGACGACAAAGCTCTTCAGGTCGCGGTTGTTGATCCCGACCAGATCCGAGCCCAGGGCGCCGGCGCGGGCCATCTCGGCTTCGTCGTGGACCTCGACCAGGGCGTCCATGCCCAGGCGTTTGGCCTCGCTCATCAGTTCGGCGGCCAGGACGTCGTCGATCATGGCCAGGATGACCAGGATGGCGTCGGCGCCCAGGGCGCGGCTCTCGGCCACCTGCCAGGGATCGACCAGGAAGTCCTTGCGGATGCAGGGCAGGCTGACCGCCCGGCGGGCGTCGATCAGATAGGCGTCGGCGCCCTGGAAGCTGGGGCCGTCGGTCAGGACGGAAAGGCAGGCCGCGCCGCCGGCTTCGTAGTTTCGGGCCAGGGCCGGCGGATCGAAGTCGGCGCGGATCAGGCCCTTGGACGGCGAGGCCTTCTTGATCTCGGCGATCAGGGACAGCTTGCCGGGAGCGTGGCTATTGATCAGGGCCTGCTTGAAGCCGCGAGGCGAGGAGGCGTTCCGAGCGGCGGTCTCGAGGGCGGCCTGGGTGCGGCGACGCTTGCGGTCGACGACCTCCTCACGCTTGTAGGCGGCGATCTTGGCGAGGATGTCGGTCACGCGGAAACTTCCGTATTGGTGGCGGCCACCAGGCCGGCGAGGGCGGCCTTGGCGCGGCCTGCGTCGATGACGTCGGCGGCCAGTTCGATGCCTTCGGCCAGGGTCTCGACCTTGTCGGCCACCAGGAAGGCGGCGGCGGCGTTCAGCAGCACGATGTCGCGATAGGGGCCGAGCTCGCCGTCGAACAGGCGGGTCAGGGCGGCGGCGTTGAACGCCGGATCGCCGCCGGTGATGTCCGACAGCGAGGCGCGCGGCAGGCCGACGGCTTCGGGGGTGATCTTGAACAGGTGCATGCGACCGTCCCGCCATTCGGCGACCTCGGTCTCACCCGTGGTGGTCAGCTCGTCCATGCCCGAGCCGTGCACCGACCAGGCGCGTTCGGCGCCCAGAGCCCCCAGAGCCTTGGCGATCGGCTCGACGAAGCGCGGGGCCGAGACGCCGACAACCTGCCGCTTGGCGCCGGCCGGATTGGTTAGCGGGCCCAGCAGATTGAAGATCGTGCGGAAACCCAGCTGCTGGCGGATCGGCGCGACGTGCTTCATCGCCCCGTGATGCGACTGGGCGAACAGGAAGCAGATGCCGGCCTCGTCCAGGGCTTGGCGCTGCTGCTCGCGCGTGGCGTCGATATTGACGCCCAGGGCGGTCAGAACGTCGGCGGTGCCGGACTTGGAGGTGATGGCGCGGTTGCCGTGCTTGGCGACCTTCAGCCCGCCGCCGGCGGCCACGAAGCCCACGGCGGTGGAGATGTTCAGCGTGTGCAGGCCATCGCCGCCGGTGCCGCAGACGTCGATGACGTCGTACGGGTGCTCCAGCTGAACGGCGGCGCGGCGCATGGCGCGGGCGCAGGCGGCGATCTCGCCCACCGTCTCGCCGCGCAGGCGCATGGCGGTGACGGCGGCGGCGACCTGGGCCGGGGTCGGTTCGCCGCGCAGGCAGGCGGCGAAGAACACCTCGGCGTCGTCGTCGCCCAGGGTCTGGCCGTCGGCCAGCTTGGCCAGCAGCGGCTTGAAAGCGTCGGACATGCGCTGACCCTAGACCCAGGTGGCCGCGTCGCGCTTGACGCCCGACAGGTCCATGAAATTGGCCAGCATCTGGTGACCGCCCTCGGTGGCGATCGATTCCGGGTGGAACTGGACGCCGAACACGGGCCGCGTCTTGTGCTGCACGCCCATGATCTCGCCGTCCTCGGTCCAGGCGGTGACCTCCAGATCGGCCGGCAGGTCTTCGCGGCGAACCGCCAGGCTGTGGTAGCGCGTGGCGGTGAAGGGGTTGGGGAGGCCCTTGAAAATGCCCTTGTCGTCGTGGCGCACCTTGCTGACCTTGCCGTGCATCACGGCCTTGGCGCGGATCACCTCGCCGCCGAAGGCCTGGCCGATGGCCTGGTGGCCCAGGCACACGCCCAGGATCGGCAGGTCGGCCGGCGCGGCGCCCAGCAGCGGCAGGCAGATACCGGCCTGGTCCGGGGCCTTGGGGCCCGGCGACAGCAGGACGGCGGCGGGCTTCAGGCCCAGGGCCTCCTCCACCGTCAGGGCGTCGTTGCGGTAGACGACGGTCTCGGCCCCCAACTCGTTCAGATAGTGGACGAGATTGTAGGTGAAGCTGTCGTAGTTATCGATGACGAGGATCATGACGCCGCCTTTCGAAGTGCGGTTCTAGCCTGAGGCGGGCGGATGTGTAGCGCCATTTTCGCCTGCGGCTTTCAGTAACGGTTACAGCGGTCGCGGACCGGGGCATCATGGACGCCATGGACCCGCGTGATTCCGCCCTGGACCCTGTCGCTCTGGCCTACGCCCGCGCCTTGCTGCGGTCGAAGAAGCGCGTCCAGAAGATGGCGCCGGTGCTGGCCGCCGCGGCCTTCGCCGCGTTCTGCGCCCTGACCTTCGCCACCGTGATGGTGCTGGCGCCGCCGGCGGTCACCCAGCACCTTCCAGACGACCGCCTGGGCGGTCCATAGGGGCGGTCCCTAAGCAGCCCTAAGGCTCAGCTGAATCGCCAGGCTTCCTCGGCAGCGCGCTTGAGGGCGCGGGACTTGTGCAGGGTTTCGTCGTACTCGGCGTCCGCGTCGCTGTCGGCGACGATGCCGCCGCCGGCCTGGACGTACATCATGCCGTCCTTGACCAGCGCCGTGCGCAGCACGATGCAGGTGTCGACCGAGCCGTCGGCGCCGAAATAGCCGACAGCGCCGGCATAGCCGATGCCGCGCTTCTCGACTTCCAGCTCGTCGATGATCTCCATGGCCCGCACCTTGGGCGCGCCCGACAGCGTGCCGGCGGGCAGGGCGGCCATCAGCACGTCGACCGGATCGACGCCCTCGGGCGCCGTGCCCTCGACGTTCGAGACGATGTGCATCACGTGGCTGTAGCGCTCGATCGTGAAGCTCTCGGTCACCCGGACGTTCGGCCCCTTCGGACGCTCGGCCGGAGCGTTGCGACCCTGGTGATTGAGCATGGCCACGCGACCGACGTCGTTACGGCCCAGGTCCAGCAGCATCAGGTGCTCGGCGCGTTCCTTCGGATCGGCCAGCAGTTCGGCTTCCAGCGCCGCGTCCTCCTCCGGCGTCGCGCCGCGCGGACGGGTGCCGGCGATCGGCCGGATGGTGATCTTGTTGTCGCGCAGGCGGACCAGGATCTCGGGGCTGGAGCCCACCAGATTGAAGCCGTCCAGGTTCAGGAAGAACAGGAAAGGCGACGGGTTGGTCCGGCGCAACGAGCGGTAGAGGGCGAACGGCGGCAGGTCGAAGGGCGCGCGGAAGCGGTGGCTGGCCACGACCTGGAAGATGTCGCCGGCGGCGATGTAGTCCTTGGCCTTGGCGACCACGTCGGCGTAGTCGGCGCGGCTGACCGGCGTGGTGAAGTCCATCGGACCGCGCGGCGCGCGCGGTGCGTCATGCGCCAGCGGACGGTGCAGGTCGGCCATGACCGCCTCGACCCGCGACCGGGCGGCGGCGTAGGCATCTTTGGCCGAAACGCCGGCTTGCGGACGCACGGCCGTGGTCAGGATGATCTCCTGGGCGATAGCGTCGAAGATCGCCACGATCTGCGGGCGGGTCATGATCCCGTCCGGCAGGCCCAGCGTGTCCGTATTGATGTCCGGCAGGCGCTCAACCAGGCGGACGAGATCGTAGCCCAGGGCGCCGAACACGCCGGCGGCCATTGGGGGGAGGCCCTTGGGCAGTTCCATTCGCGAGCGGGCGACCAGGTCGCGCAGGCTGTCCAGCGCGCCGCCCGGCTGGGGCGTGTAGCGACCGGCGGCGATGTCGTCGCCCTCGGCGATCTCGGCCTGGTCGCCGCGGCAGCGCCACACCAGGTCCGGGTTCATGGTCACGATGGAGTAGCGACCCCGCCAGGCCCCGCCTTCGACGCTCTCGAACAGGAAGCTGTAGGGACGCGTCTGGGCGATCTTCAGATAGGCCGAGACCGGGGTCTCGAGATCGTCGATTAGACGGGTCCAGACGACCTGCTGCCGTCCGGAATCATAGGCTTCCGAAAAGGCGTCGAACGCGGGTTCCAGACTCATTACTCGGCTTTCTTTCCGGCTTTGCCGTCCTTGGCCTTGGCCAGGGCCTCGGTGTCGACGCCGATGGCCTGGCGGGCCAGGGTCAGGTTGCTCTTGGTCTTCAGCTGGGTCTTGGCGGCGTTACGGGCCGCTTCGCCCAGGTCACGCATCAGGCCGTTGGAGGCCTGGGGCTGCGCGAGGCCGGTGATCTGGGCCACGCTGGCCGTCGGGGCCGAGTGGATGGCTTCCAGCTTGGCGACGACATAGGCCTGGCCCTGCGGACCGGCGCGCGCGACGAACACCTCATTGCGCTTGGCGCCGAATGCCCCGGCCAGGAACTCGTTGCCGAGGCCCGCATGCTGCTGGGCGTTCTGGCGCGACAGGCCCGGGACCTTCTGGACCTTCGTCTGCGCCGAGGCGGCCACGGCGTCCAGCGACTCGCCCTTCTTGACGCGGGCCGAGAGTTCCTCGGCCTTGGCCTTCATGCGCTTGCCCATTTCCTGGCCCAGCCAGACCGAGCTCAGCTGCGGCTTGATCTCGGCCAGCGGGGGCAGGGCGGACGGAGCCACCTTCTCGACCTTCACGGCGTAGTATTCGCCCTTGCCGGCTTCGACGAGCTCGCTCTCACCGCCTTGCGACAGTTCGAACGCGGTCTTGAGGATGTCCGGCGTCAGGCCGGCGACCGGTTGGCCGAGCATGTCCGTACCCTGGGCGGTAATCGGCGCCGTGGTTACGACGAAGGCGCCGGCCTTGCTGGCGGCGGCCAGCAGGTCCGCGCCGCCGTCATGGGCGTCCTGATAGGCCTGGGTCTGGTCATAGGCCTTGCCTTGCGCGGTCTGGGCGCGAACCTCGGCCTCGATCTGCGGACGGACGCTGTCGAGCGTGGGGGTGACCCCTGGCGTGATCTTGGTGACCTTGATCACCGAGACGCCCAGTTGCCCCGCGATCGGCGCGCTGACCTGGCCGGCGGCCAGGGTGAAGGCGGTGTCGGCCACCTTGCGGTCCGGAACGGCGGACTTCGGCTTGTCGGTCAGGACCAGCGGCGTCTTGCCGAAGGCCTTGGCGACGGCGACGGGATCCTCGCCGTTGGACAGGCGCTGCGAGATCGTGGCGGCGGCCTTGGCGTCCGGGGCGGCGATCTGGATCAGCGAGCGGGTTTCCGGCTTGGCCAGGCTGTCCTTGCGGAAGTCGAAGGCCTTCTGGACCTCGGCCTGGTCGATCGCGACGCTCGGTTCCAGGGCCTTGGCGCTGACACGCATGATCGACAGCACGCGCGTCTCGGGGCGCGTCAGGGTCTGGGCGTTTTCCTTCATGAAGGCGGTCAGTTGGGCGTCCGTCGGCGGGGCGGGCTTTTCGACCGAGGCCGGATTGATCGGGAAGGCGGCGATGTCGCGGCCTTCCAGCAGGTAGGCGCCCTGCAGCGCGGCGTAGATGCGCGGGGCCTTCATGCCCTGGGCGACGGCCGAGAAGAAGTGGGCGTTGGCGATCTCGTCGCGCAGAGCCGACTCATAGGCGGCCGGCGTCAGGTTGTTTCGGCCCAACAGAGCCGCATAGGCCTGCGGGTCGAACTTGCCGGTGATCGGGTTGAACGGGCGCTGGCCGGGCGGCAGCTGGCTCATCTGTTCGTGAACGATGTTGCTGACCAGCTTGTCCGACGGCGCGACGCCCATCTTGGTGATGGCGGCGGCGATCGATTCCTGCAGCGTCAGCTCCTGGACGATCTGCTTGTCGACGCCGCGCTCCACGGCCTGGTCCGGCGTGATCGACTCACCCGAGCGCTGTTCCATGCCCTTGCGGTAGTTGTCGAAGCGGGCCTTGAAGTCCTGCGGCGACATGCTGCGCGAGCCGGCGCTGATCACGCCGGAGCCTTGCGGACCCTTGAAGACGTCACTGATGCCGAAAATGGCGAAGCTGACGATCAACAGGCCGAACAAAATCACCGCGAACGGCGATTTGGCGAAGGAGCGGAAACCGGCGAGCATGCGTTCGAAATACCTTCCAGGCGGGTCGGCGACGCGCACGCGCACCGACCAGGAGCAGCGGATATAGTAGAGCCGAAGGCGAGGGGGCAAGCGGCGTGGACTTGACTTCCCAAGCGAGCGTGACGCCAAGAAGGCGTCCATGACCCTTTCAAGCACAACACCCCGGCCTCTGATCGCCGGAAATTGGAAGATGAACGGCCTTTCGGCCGCCCTCGACGAGGCCCGCGCCGTCGCGGCGGGCCTGGACCGCCAGCCGGCCGCCGCCCGCGTCGCCATTTTCCCGCCCGCCACCCTGCTGCACCGCCTCGCCGAGGCCGTGGAGGGCTCGTTCGTCCTGGTCGGCGGCCAGGACTGCCATCACAAGGCCAGCGGCGCTCACACGGGCGATATCTCGGCCGAGATGATCGCCGACTCCGGTGCGACCCTGGTGATCTGCGGCCATTCCGAGCGCCGCACCGATCACGGCGAGACCTCGTCCCAGGTGGCCGGAAAGGCCGAGGCCGCCGTGGCGGCCGGCCTGGAGCCGATCGTCTGCGTCGGCGAGACCCTGGACCTGCGCCAGGGCGGCCAGGCAGTTTCCCACGTCCTGGGCCAGATCCGCGAATCCCTGCCGACCAGTCTGGCGGGCAAGGCGTTCAACGTCGCCTACGAGCCGCTCTGGGCCATCGGCACCGGCCACACGGCCTCGGTCGACAACATTGTCGAGATGCACGCGGCCATCCGCGCCGAGCTCATCGATATGTTCGGCGAGCAGGGCCGGGGCGTTCCGATCCTCTATGGCGGCTCGGTGAAGCCCGAAAACGCCCGGGAAATCCTGGCCGCGCCGGAGGTCGGCGGGGCCTTGGTCGGCGGCGCCTCGTTGAAGGCCGCGGACTTCCTGGCCATCATCGAAGCGGCCTGAGGGGTCAAAATCGTTCTCCGGACGGGCCGCGCGGACGCACGGTCCGTCCCAGAATCCTTGACATCGCGGTGCCCACGTGCGCCTAACCGCGCCTTGCAAATCAGCGCGTATTCAAGACTTTCATGACCACCATGCACGCCTATCGCACTCACAACTGCGGCGCCCTGCGCGCTTCCGACACCGGTTCTTCGGTGCGCCTGTCGGGCTGGATCCATCGCAAGCGCGACCATGGCGGTCTGGTCTTCATCGACCTGCGCGACCACTACGGCCTGACGCAGCTGGTCCTGCACCCGGAAACCCCGGGCTTCAGCATCGTCGAGCGTCTGCGCGCCGAGAGCGTGATCCGCGTCGACGGCGAAGTCATCGCCCGCGACGCCAGCGTGGTGAACGCCAACCTGCCGACCGGCGAGATCGAGATCCGCGTCTCGGCCGTGGAAGTGCTGGGCGAAGCCGCCGAGCTGCCGCTGCCGGTCTTCGGCGAGCCGGACTATCCGGAAGAAATCCGCCTCAAGCACCGCTATCTCGACCTGCGTCGCGAGACGCTGCACAAGAACATCGTCCTGCGCTCGCGCGTGATCCAGTCGATCCGCAACCGCATGTTCGCCCAGGGCTTCAACGAGTTCCAGACGCCGATCCTGACGGCCAGCTCGCCGGAAGGCGCGCGCGACTTCCTGGTGCCGTCGCGTCTGCACCCCGAGAAGTTCTACGCGCTGCCGCAAGCGCCCCAGCAGTTCAAGCAGCTGCTGATGGTCTCGGGCTTCGACCGCTACTTCCAGATCGCGCCGTGCTTCCGCGACGAAGACCTGCGCGCCGACCGTTCGCTGGAATTCTACCAGCTCGACGTCGAGATGAGCTTCGTCACCCAGGAAGACGTGTTCGCGGCCATCGAACCGGTGATGCACGGCGTGTTCGAGGAGTTCTCGAACGGCAAGCCGGTCTCGCCGATCAGCGGCACGCACACCTTCACCAACGACTTTGGGGCTTCGTTCGAGCACCAGGGCTTCGAGCGCCTGACCTACGCCCAGTCGATGGCCTGGTACGGCAGCGACAAGCCGGACCTGCGCAACCCGATCAAGATGCAAGACGTCTCGGCCCACTTCCGCGACGGTGGCTTCGGCCTGTTCGCCAAGATCCTGGGCGCCGACGCCAAGAACCAGGTGTGGGCCATCCCTGCGCCGACCGGCGGCAGCCGCGCCTTCTGCGACCGCATGAACAGCTGGGCCCAGGGCGAAGGCCAGCCGGGTCTGGGCTACGTGTTCTGGTCGGAAGACCAAGGCTCGTGGGGCGGCCCGATCGCCAAGAACCTGGGTGAACCCACCCAGGCGCTGATGGAATCGCTGGGCCTCGGCGCCGGCGACGCCGCCTTCTTCGTGGCCGGCGATCCCTCGGTGTTCGCCAAGTTCGCGGGCCTGGCCCGTACGCGCGTCGGCACGGAACTGAAGCTGGTCGAAGAGAACCAGTTCAAGTTCTGCTGGATCGTCGATTTCCCGATGTTCGAGTGGAACGAGGAAGAGAAGAAGGTCGATTTCTCGCACAACCCGTTCTCGATGCCGCAGGGCGGTCTGGAGGCCCTGGAGACCCAGGACCCGCTGACCATCCGCGCCTACCAGTACGACATCGTCTGCAATGGCTATGAGCTGTGCTCGGGCGCGATCCGGAACCACAAGCCCGAGATCATGCTCAAGGCCTTCGCTACGGCCGGCTACGGCCCGGAAGTGGTCGAGGAGCAGTTCGGCGGCATGCTGAATGCCTTCCGCTATGGCGCCCCGCCGCATGGTGGTCTGGCCCCCGGCATCGATCGCATCGTCATGCTGCTGGCCGACCAGGTCGCCATCCGCGAAGTCATCGCCTTCCCGCTGAACCAGCAGGGCCAGGACCTGCTGATGAACGCGCCGGCCAATGTGCTCGAAAAGCAGCTCAAGGAGCTGCACATCCGCACCGCGCCCCCCATCAAGGTTTAGGCCATCAAGGTCTAAGCGCGGGGCAAGAGCCCAGAAACAAGAAGCCCTCCGGTCTCGCGATCGGAGGGCTTTTTCTTGGTCGGTGCTCGAAGCGTCCGATCAGTACTTCGGAGGCTTGGGCGGCTTCGGCGGGGCCGGGGGCGGTGCGGGAGCCGCCGGGGCTTCCGGCGGCTTGGGCACCGCGCGCAGCAGCATGAAGTGGCGCTCGCCGGAAATGCCGCGGCAAGGGCGGACGCTCAGGCCCGAAGGCAGGCGAGTGCCGCCGTCGCCGCAGGCTTCGTCCAGTTGGTCCTGGTCCAGGCCCTTGGCGCCGGACAGGTCCGCGCCGCTGAGCACCACCAGGGTCAGGTCGGCGTTGCGGAAGTCCGCGCCATGGAAGATCCCGCCGCGCAGGTTCGAGGCGGTCATGTCGGCGTTGCGGAAGTTGGCGCCGTCGAAGCGACCGCCGCTCAGATTGGCGTGGTTGATGTCGGCGTTCGAGAAGTCGGCGTCACGGGCGTTGGCGCCCGCCAGGTTGGTGCCGATCAGCTCGGAGTTCGACAGCTTGGCCCGCTGCAGGTTGGCGCCGGGCATCAGAGCGCCGTGCAGTTCGGCCGACGAGAGGTCGACTCGGACCATCGAGGCCTGGGTGAAGTTGGCGCCGCTGCTCTCGACGCCGGACATGCGGGCGTCGGTGAAGTTGGCGTTGTTGAAGATCGCGCCGCGCATCTCGGCGCCGCGCAGGTCGGCCCGGCTCAGATCGGCCCAGCCGAAGTTGCTACCGTAGAACATGGCGCCGCGCAGGTCGGTGCCGATCAGAATGGCCTTGGCGAAGTTGGCGCCGGTGAACTTGGCGTTCATCAGCTTGCGGCCGGCGAGGTCACAGCTGGCGCACATCCCGCCGAAGGAGGTCAGCTTGGCGACGTCCTTGTCTTCGATCGAAGCATGAGCCGGGCCGGTCATGGCCAGCAGGCTCAGCGTCAAGGCGGCGATGGAAACGCCCAAGCGGGACATCGACTTCTCCGTGCAGTCCATACGCGACTGTGTGAGTTACGGTTTGGACTGTCGGGTAGTCAGAAGCCACTTAAATCGCGGTAATGACGGGGATTTAACGGCAGCGGGGGATGCGAAAACCTCGCGGCAGCAACGTGGAGTCATCGCCGCAAGCCTGGTTCAACTGACCTTGGCTGAGACCCGTTGCGCGGTCCATTTCGGCGCCCGAGAAGTTCACGCCGGACAGTTTGGCCCCGGAGAAATTCGCGCCTTCGAGATAGGCGCCGACGAAGCTGGCGTTGGTCAGGTCCGCGCGGGCGAAGCTGGCGCCGGTCAGCACCGCGCCATAGGCGTTGACGTCGCGCAGGTCGCCGCCGGCGAAGCTGGTGCGGTTCATGATCGCCGTCGAGAAATCGGCCTGGCGCAGGCGCGCGCCCGCCAGGTTCTTAGCTTTCAGCTCCAGGTTCGACAGGTCGGCCTGGAACAGGTTGCAGCGCGGGCAGCTGGCGCCGTTGCGGACAGAGGCGATCTGGCCGGCGTTCTGGGCCTGAGCAGTATTCGCAAGGATCAGCACGGCGAGAGCCGAAAAGAGAGCGATCGGTTTCATTCTGGCGCACATCCTAGGCGGAAAAGGCGTTTCGCACCTTGGCCTAGCAAGCTTAACGCCAACCGAACGTTGTCACGAAGAGGCCATGGGCCCGGGACGGTCGGATTGCGCTCCGCAGGTGTCGCAGACGGTCATGCCGCCGCGACGGGCCAGGGAGAGGTCGCCGCAAGCGGGGCACATTTCGCCGTCGGCGCCCGGACGATCCGCGCCCTCGACACGGCGACGCCCGAATGAGGCGAAGACCAGGTTGTCGGGCGTGGCGCCGCGCGAGAAGCCCTTGGAGATGAATTTGCTGGCCAGCACGGGATCGAGCCCGACATCGTCGATCTCGTCGTCCATCATCGGCTTGCCGCCGCCCAGGCCTTCGGCGTTGAACTCGCTGGGGTCGCCATTGGCCAGGTCGTCGCGACCCAGGTACGACACGCCCAGTTCTCGGAAGATGTAGTCCAGGATCGACGTCGCCGACTTGATCGAGTCGTTGCCCGACACCGGGCCCGCCGGCTCGAACTTGGTGTAGACGAAGGCGTCGACGAATTCTTCCAGTGGCACGCCGTGCTGCAGGCCCAGCGACACGGCAATGGCGAAATTGTTCATCAGGCTGCGGAACGCCGCGCCTTCCTTGTGCATGTCAATGAACAGCTCGCCCAGCTCGCCGTCCTCGTACTCGCCGGTGTGCAGGTAGACCTTGTGGCCGCCGACGGCCGCCTTCTGGATGTAGCCCTTGCGTCGATCGGGCAGGCGGCGGCGTGAGCGGTCGCGCTCGACGATCTTCTCGACCACGCGCTCGGTGACGATCGGCTCGCGCATCGGAGCCGGGGCGCGGGGCGCTTCGGCGGCCGGCTCGTCGGGCAGGTCCAGCTTGAAGTCGATCGGCGCGGCGGCGCGCTGCAGGCGCAGGGCGCGGATGCCCGAACGCGCGGCGGCGGCCTGGGCGCGGACGGCGTCGGCCGGCCGGGCATCGAAGGCCACGGGGATGGCGACGGTGGTCGGCAGGCAGGCAAAGCCCTCGACGGCGGCGATCATCGCCAGCCGGTCGGCGAAGGCCGGGGCCTCGACCGACTGGAAGGCCTCGCGCAGCTCGGGGTTCAAGGCGTCGCAGTCGCCCAGCGTGCCGGCGCCCAGGGCGTGGCGTTCGGCGGCGGCGATCTCGGTGGCCGAGAAATCGGCGAAGGCCAGGGTGTCGAAGTCGCGACGCGCCACGTCCTCGGCCGAGGCGCCCAGCACGTCGCGCAGGAAGCCCGCGCCGACGACGGCCGGGGCGAAGGCGGCGCGGATGCCGTGGTTCTCGCGCAGGGCGTGCTCGGCCTTCTCGATCTCGTGGGCGGTGAAGCCGCGGGCCTGCAGCATGGCGTGGTCGATGGCCGGGCTCTCCATCAGGGAGCCATGGCCCAGGGCGTGGCGGCGCGCGGCGTCCAGGTCGACGCCCTCGGTCGACAGGGCCTCGAAGGCGGCGGCGCTGAAGCTCGGCAGCAGGAAGCCATCGGCGGTCTGGGTGACCGACACCGGCGACATGGCGCCGGCGGGGCCGACCGGCGCGCCGCCCAGGCGCAGGGTGGCCTCGGGATCCTGGAACGGACCGACGAGAGCGGCCGAACGCAGGCCGTGCTTGCGGGCCAGGGCGTGGGCGGTGGCCAGCGCGGCGGCGGCCTCGGTGGCCAGGGCCGAGCGCAGGGCGGCGGCGCGGACGCGGCGCTCGGCCAGGGTCTTGAGCACACCTTGGCGGTCCTGGGCGAACAGTTCGTCCTGGCCCAGCACGGCGGCGGCCTCGGCGCTGGCCGACAGCGCGGCGCCGGCGGCCAGGGCCCACAGGGCGGCGGCCCCGTCGCGGCCTTCGACGCTGGCCTGCGAGAAGCCTCGGCTCAGCAGGCAATCGCCGACCCCGGCCAGGCCCAGGCGGGCAGGGCGGTCGCCGCGCTCCAGCTCCAGGGCGGTGCCCCACAGGTGGCAGACATAGGTGAAGCGCTCGACGTCGAAGGTGTCGCCGTCCAGGAACGCGCCGGCGTCGATAGCCGCGCCGATCCCGACGCCGCGCGACAACAGGTCGGCGTCCGTGGGCGAGAGGGCCAGGGTCAGGGCGCTGGTCTCCCAGCCGGCCTGGGCGGCCAGGGCGGAGGCCTCGTCGCCCGAGGCCACGCCTTGGCGCGAGGCCGAAGCGACCAGGGCCGGCTCGCGCAGCGGCGGCAGTTCGGACGAGATGGCGCGCGGCGTGTCGGCCGTGGCGATGGCGTCGAGGATGGTGCGGTCGTCTGCGCCTAGCTCACGGGCCTTGCGCGCGGCGCGGGCCAGCGCGGGGTTCTTGCGCACGTCGCTGCAGGCGCGCGGGTCGCCCGAGCAGCGGCGGACGGCGTCGGCCACCTGGGCCAGGGCGGCGTCGAGGCGGGCCGAGGCCTGGGCGGCCAGGGCGTGGGCGCGGCGGCGGGCCAGACTGCCCTTCACCACGCTCTGAAATTCGAACTCGGCGATGTCCGGCAAGAGCTCAAGGCCAGCTTGGCCGCCGGTCGGGGTGGCGATCCCGGAGAGCATGGTGGCCAGCAGGGCTTCGCGGAACGCGGCCGCGTCGGCCTTGTCGCCGAACAGGCCGCGCGACAGGCCGATCTGGGCGATGCGGTCGGCATAGCGGGCCGGACCGCCGCCCAGCGGAGCCTTGGGCTCGATTTCGCCGGCCCAGTCCAGCCAGGCCTCGACACGGGCGTCGGTCCAGGCCAATGGCGCGGACACCACGACGATCTCGTCGGCACGTTCCAGGTCGCGCCATTCCATCGCGGGGACAAGTCCTGAAGCTTTGGCGGGCGTGCGCATGGGCGAGTTCCGGGTCCGGTCTGCCAGATTTAATATCTTACCAAATCCCTAACGCCTGATTCCAGGGGTTGGGTTGCGCTTAAGGTCGCACCCCACGCTAGAACCTTGGTCGGCGAGCCTCAATAGATGTTGAGGGTGCGGCGTGGCTAATCCACAAGATGTTGAAGTCGTGCTTTGCCGGGCGCCGCTGGACGCTGACGAAGCAGAACGCTATGTTCCGGCCGCTTCGTCGCGCCTGTCGCGATGTGAGCAAAGCCTTGCAATTTCAGGTGCGAACGTAGTGCTGAAAGCGATCTTCACGTGGTGGAACGGCGCGACCATCGGTCAGCGCTTCCATATCGGCCGCCGCGGCGTGTTTGTCGGTCAGGACGACTACGGCAACCGCTACTTCGAAGCCCGCGACAACAGCGACAGCTACGATCAGCGCAAGCGCCGCTGGGTGATCTACAAGGGCTATGCCGAGGCTTCGAAGGTTCCGGCCGAGTGGAGCGGCTGGCTGCACTACACCCTGGACGAGCCGCCGACCCGCGAGCCGCTGAAGCGTCGCGAGTGGGAGAAGGACACTTTGCCGAACCTGACCGGCACGATCCACGCCTGGCGTCCGAAGGGCTCGCTGGCCAACGGCGGTGAACGCGCCGCCGCCACCAGCGACTACGAAGCCTGGAAGCCGGAATAGACCGGGTGGCCCGCCGGGCGTCCCTGGTCGCCGCCGCAGCGGTCCTGTCCGGCTTGGCCGTGACGGGCGCCGCGTTCGCGCGCCAGAGCACCGCCCCGCAGGCCCAGACCCCGCCGCCGGCGCCTCAGGCGCCGGTTGCGCCCACGCCGCGTCCCGTGACGTCGGCGCCGGCCGCCGAGCTGCGTCCGGCCCAGCCGACCCAGGTCGCGCCGGCCATCGCCAATCCCAATCCGCCGGCCTCGCCCGCGCCGACCGCCGCCACGACGGCCAAGCCGGCCACGACGACGCCCGCCAAGCCGGCCGAGCCGACCAAGCGTCCGCGCTACACCGTCGCGATCCTGCAAGCCCTGGACAAGGTCACGACCGAGACCATGCGGTTCGAGGTCCCGATCGGCCAGCCGATCCGCTACAAGACCCTGATCTTCACCGTCCGGGCCTGCGAGACGGCGGCCTCGGACGAGCTGGCGCCGGAGTCGACGGCCTATGTCGTGGTCGACACCCAGCCCAAGGCCCAGGGCGGCCGCGCCGCCCCGCCGGGACGCCAAGTCTACAAGGGTTGGATGTACTCGAGCTCGCCGGGCCTGAACCCGCTACAGCACCCGGTCTATGACGCCTGGCTGATCGCCTGCAAGCAGGCCGCGCCGGTCGCGCCGCCCGCCAAGCCGTAGAAGTCGCCCTCGACGCCCAGGGCCTTGGCCAGCCGTCGGCGATAGTCCGCGCGGCTGATCTCGACCGCGCCGAACTGGGTCAGGTGCTCGGTCAGGAACTGGGTGTCCAGGAGTTGGTAGCCGCCGGCGACCATCCTCGCCACGAGATGTACGAGCGCCACCTTGCTGGCGTCGCGCGCGGTCGAGAACATGCTCTCGCCGAAGAACGCGCCACCCAGCGAGACGCCGTACAGCCCGCCGACCAGTTCGTCGCCCAGCCATGTCTCGACGCTATGGGCCAAGCCGCGCGCGTAGAGCTGACCATAGAGGCGTTGGATGGGGTGGTTGATCCAGGTCTCCAGCCGCCCCGGCTTCGACGCCGCGCAGCCCTCGATCACCGCGTCGAAGGCGGTGTCGATCCGGACCTCGTAGGGCCCGGTGCGAACGGTGCGCGCCAGGCGCTTGGGGATGTGGAAGTCGCCGAGGGGAAGGACGCCGCGTCGCTCAGGATCGATCAGGAAGACGCTCTCGTCCTCGCGAGCGTCGGCCATCGGGAAGACGCCCCGCGCATAGCAGGCGATCAGATCGTCGACCGTGAAGGCGTCCACTGGGTATCCGTCTCAACCAGCCTGCTGCTTGAGATACCACGTCGTCAGGGTGCGCGCCCAATAGCGCGGGACGTCGTGGGCCGACTGCAGGTGTGCGACGATGTCATTGGACTTCTGGCTGGCGAGGGGAGCCATCACCCCGGCCCAGTGGGCCAGGGGATGTCCGGTCTTTTCGACGACCTGCTCGTCGGTGACGTTCCAGTAGTCGGCGTGCACCATGCCGTTTCCTAGCTCTCTTGAGCTTTGATCCAGCGTTCCAGCCAGTGGATGTCGTAGTCGCCGGCCAGGATGTCGGGCTGCACCAGCAAGTCCTGGAACAGCGGGATCGTGGTCTCGACGCCGCCGACGACCATCTCGCCCAGACAGCGCTTCAGGCGAGCGATGCACTCGGCGCGGTCGCGGCCGTGCACGATCAGCTTGCCGATCAGGCTGTCGTAATAGGGCGGGATCGCATAGCCGGTGTAGATCGCCGAATCCAGGCGAACGCCCAGGCCGCCAGGGGCGTGGAAGTCCGTGATGGTGCCGGGCGAGGGCGTGAAGGTCCGCGCGTTCTCGGCGTTGATCCGGCACTCGATGGCGTGACCCTCGAAGACGACGTCTTCCTGGGTGAACGACAGCGGCAGGCCGGCGGCGATGCGGATCTGCTCCCGCACCAGGTCGATGCCGGTGATGGCTTCGGTGACCGGGTGCTCGACCTGCAGGCGGGTGTTCATCTCAATGAAGAAGAACTCGCCGTTCTCCCACAGGAACTCGATGGTGCCGACGCCGAGGTAGCCGATGGCCCGGACGGCATCGACGACGATCTTGCCGATCTTGGCGCGATCGGCCGCGCCGAGGGCCGGCGAGGGGGCTTCTTCCAGCACCTTCTGGTGGCGGCGCTGCAGCGAGCAGTCGCGTTCGCCCAGGTGCACGACGTTGCCGTGGCTGTCGGCGATGACCTGCAGCTCGATGTGGCGCGGCTTCTGGAGGTAGCGCTCCATATAGACCGTATCGTCGCCGAACGCGGCGCGGGCTTCCGAGCGGGCCGTCGAGACGGCTTCGGCCAGGTCTTCACGCGTCTGGGCGACCTTCATGCCACGACCGCCGCCGCCGGAGGCGGCCTTGATCAGCACCGGAAAGCCGATTTCCTCGGCGGCCGCGAAAGCTTCTTCCTCGGTGGCGACGCCGCCGTCAGAACCGGGAACGACCGGGATGCCCGCGTCCTTCACGGCCTGCTTGGCGGTGATCTTGTCGCCCATCATCCGGATGTGCTCGGGCTTCGGGCCGATGAAGGTGAAGCCATGCGCGCCGACGATCTCGGCGAAGCGGGCGTTCTCCGACAGGAACCCGTAGCCCGGGTGGATGCCCTGGGCGCCGGTGATCTCGGCCGCGGCGATGATCGACGGGATGTTCAGGTAGCTCTTGGCGGCGGGCGCCGGGCCGATGCAGACGCTTTCGTCCGCCAGGCGCACCCACATGGAGTTGCGGTCGGCCTCGGAGTGGACCGCCACGGTGGCGATGCCCATTTCCTTGCAGGCGCGGTGAACCCGGAGCGCGATCTCGCCCCGGTTCGCGATGAGGATCTTGTCGAACATGACCGTTACTCGATGACGACGAGCGGCTCGCCGAACTCGACGGGCTGGGCGTCGGCGATCAGAATCTCGACGACCTTGCCGGCCTTCGGCGCGGCGATCGGGTTCATGGTCTTCATGGCTTCGACGATCAGCAGGGTCTGGCCGGCCGAGACGGTGTCGCCGACCTTGATGAAGGCGTCGGCGCCGGGCTGGGGCGACAGGTAGGCGGTGCCGACCATCGGCGACTTCACGGCGTCGCCGCGGACGGCGGCCGGAGCCGGAGCGGCCTCGGCGACGGGCGCGGCGGCGACCGGGGCCGGAGCCGCGACCGGAGCCGGCGCATAGGCCGGCGCGGCGGCCTGGACGTAGTTGACCGGCGCGGCGGTCAGTTCACGGGCGACGCGGATCTTGAGGCCGGCGTGCTCGACTTCGATCTCGGACAGGCCCGTGTCCTTCAGGATGTCCGCCAGCTTGCGGACCAGACGGGCGTCGATGGCCGGAGCTTCGACCGGATCGGCGGGGGCCTTGGGGTTCGACATGGAAGCTTACCTTGTTCTCTTGAGCGCCTCGGCGGCGGAAAACGCCGGGCGATGTCGTTGTTAAACGCGGATCAGGCCGAAAGCGGCCTCGATCGCCAGTTCATAACTCGCCGCGCCGAAGCCGGAGACGATCCCGGTGGCCGCTAGCGAAACGAAGGTGTGGCGGCGGAATTCCTCCCGCGCCGCCGGGTTGGACAGATGGCACTCGATCACCGGGATGCTCAAGGTCTTGAGCGCATCCAGAAGCGCGATCGAGGTATGGCCGTAACCGGCCGGATTGAGGATCAGGGCCGAGGCCGACTCACGCGCCTCCTGCACCCAGTCGATCAGCACGCCTTCATGGTTGGACTGGCGGAAGACCACCGAAACGCCACGCGAAGCCGCACGCGCCTCACAGCGCGCCCGGACATCATCGAGGGTGTCCCTGCCATAAATCTCGGGCTCACGCGTTCCCAACAGGTTGAGGTTGGGTCCGCTCAGCACGTGGATCGGTTTTACCATGCGGCTCCGCCGTCGATTCCGGGAGGTCTTGTATAGCCGGTTCCGCCGGGTCACAAGCACGGCTCGCTTCGGAGGTGAGATGAGGCTTTTACTGAACGGCGAAGAGCGGGACCTGACGGACGTCGTCACGATCGCCGATCTGGTGGCCAGCCTGGGTTTGGACGCCCGCAAGGTGGCGGTCGAGCGCAACCTCGAGATCGCCCCGCGATCGACCTATGCCGATACGGCCCTGGCCGATGGCGACCGCATCGAGATCGTCACTTTTATCGGCGGCGGCTGAACTCACGGGTTTGAAACACCGGCTGACGGGGCGTAAACCAGCCGCATGAACGCGCACGTTTCCCCCGACTCCGTCTCGGCACCCGACACCGATGAAACCTGGACCGTCGCCGGCCGCACCTTCCGCTCGCGCCTGATCGTCGGCACGGGCAAGTACAAGGACTATGCGACCAACGCCGCGGCTGCCCGCGCGGCCGGCGCCGAGATCGTCACCGTGGCCGTGCGCCGCGTGAACCTGACCGATCCCAGCCAGCCGCTACTGATCGACTACGTGAAGCCCACGGAATTCACCTATCTGCCCAACACGGCTGGCTGCTTCACCGGCGAGGACGCCGTGCGCACCCTGCGCCTGGCCCGTGAGGCCGGTGGCTGGGACCTGGTCAAGCTGGAGGTCCTCAGCGACCCCAAGACCCTGTTCCCGGACATGGAAGAGACCCTGCGCTCGCTGAAGCTGCTGGTCGCCGACGGGTTCCAGGTGATGGTCTATTGCTCGGATGACCCGGTCTACGCGCGGAAGCTGGAAGAGGCCGGCGCGGTGGCGATCATGCCGCTGGGCGCGCCGATCGGCTCTGGGCTGGGCATCCAGAACCGCGTGAACCTGCGGATCATCATAGAGAACGCCAAGGTGCCGGTGCTGGTCGACGCCGGCGTCGGTACGGCCTCGGACGCGGCGATCGGCATGGAGCTGGGCTGCGACGCTATCCTTATGAACACCGCCATCGCCGAGGCCAAGGACCCGATCCGCATGGCCAAGGCGATGAAGCACGCCGTCATCGCCGGCCGCGAGGCCTACCTCGCCGGCCGAATGCAGAAGCGCCTGTACGCCGATCCCAGCTCACCGCTGGCGGGGCTGATCTAGGCGGAACCGAAACCTCGCCCTTCGACAAGCTCAGGGTGAGGTTTCTAGTGATCCGCCGGACTAGCCCATAGTCCTCACCCTGAGCTTGTCGAAGGGGCTAGGATGGGCCGTCAGCCCGCCTTCGCCTTGCTGGCCCGGGTCTGCTCGATCGCCAGCTTCAGGGCGTTGACGTCGGCGCCGGGCACCAGGGTGTCGCCAACGATGAAGGCTGGGGTGCCGGAGAGGTTCAGGGTGCGGGCCAGGGCGTCGGTATCGGCCAGGTGCTGGGTGACGGCCTCGCTCTCGCCGACGGCCTTGGCCTTGTCCATGTCGACGCCCAAACCCTTGGCGATGCGCAGGGCGCCGGCGGCGTCCAAGGCGTTCTCGGCCATCAGCGCCTTGTAGAGCTCCAGGCCCTTGCCCTGGTCCTTGGCGCCCAGCGCGATACGCGCGGCGGCCTGGCTGTCATTGCCGAAGATCACGAAGTCCTTCAGCACCAGGCGGATGTCGGGGTTCTTCTGGACCAGCTCGACGATCTCGGGCGCGACGTGTCGGCAATAGCCGCACTTGTAGTCGAAGAATTCGGTGACGGTGATCGTCCCGGCCGGATTGATAACGATGTCGCGCGGGTCGCGTTCGATGGCCTGGCGGTACTCGCCGATGGCCTTCTGGGCCGAGACGGCCTGCTGGGCGGCCTGCTTCTTCTGCAGCGCCTGGCTAGCCTCCATCAGCACCTCGGGGTGCTCCAGGAGATAGGCGCGGACCTTCTCACCGAAGGCCTTGTCGGGCTTGGACTGGCCGCAGCCGGCGAGGGTCAGGCCGGCGACGGCCAAGGGGACGGCGAGGGTCGCGGCGCGGCGGAGCAGGGTCATCGAAGTCTCGAACAGAAGAGGCGAGCGTCAGGAGGCTCGGGATTTATGGGGCCAGGCTTTCCTTGGCCAGGTCCTTCAGTTCCTGGTTGGATGGCCGGGAAGCCAGGACGATGTCGGTGGCGCGTCGCCAGTCCGGCGTGTTGCGGGTCAGCAGTTCCCGGGCCCGCATAGCGAAGACCTTGGCTTCGCGCACGGCGCCCAGCGAGAAGTATTGCTCGGCGGTCGCCAGCCGCGCCTCGCCGTCCTTCTTCTGCTTGTCGTAGGCCTGGGCCATCAAGCGCCAGGCGACCGAGTTGTCCGGCTCGTTCAGCAGGCTGCGCTTCAGCTCCTGGATGCCTTCTTCGACCTTCTTGGGATCGTCCAGGCTGATCAGGGTCTGGCCCAGGTTCACGCGTAGCAACGCCGCGTCGGGCTTCAGCTGCACGGACTTGCGCTGGGGCTCTTCGGCCAGAGCGATGCGATTGAATTCGAACAGGATCTGCCCTTTCAGCTCCCACAGATAGGGATTGTCGGGGTGGTCGACGATCAGGGGGTCCAGCAGCTTCAGGGCCCGGTCGGGCTCCTTCATCTGGTAGTAGGCGATGGTGCGCGCGTAGCGAGCCGGGAAGCCGGTGTCGGTCTCCTTGTACTTCATCAAGGCGACCTGCGGGTTCAGAAACCCTTCCAGCTTGGCCTTCATGACCTCGTGCTGGGCCAGGTCTTCCGGCGTGTCGACGGCGCTGAAGTGCGGCTGGCGCTCCACGCGGCTGCGCAGCACCTCGATCCGCTCGGACGACAGCGGGTGGCTGCGGAAATAGGCGAAGCGGCGAGCCTGATCGAAGACCTCCTGGTAGCGGAAGTTGTCGAAGAACTCGACGAGGCCGCGACCCGATTGGCCGGTGGCCTCCAGGAAGCCGGCGCCGGCCTGGTCGGCCCGCGATTCCTGCTCACGGCTGTAGCCCAGCGCGCCGAGCGCGCCGGCATACTGCGAATTGGCGATCAGGGCCGCGCCGCCGTCCGGCGATCCGGCCAGGGCGGCCAGGATGCCCAGGCCCATGGTCAGGATCATAGGCTTGAGGCCGGCCTTCATCATCTCGTCCGAACGAATCGGATGGCCGCCGGCCAAGTGTCCGGTTTCGTGGGCGATGACGCCACGCAGCTGGTTGGGGTTCTCGGTCTGCAGGATCAGGCCGGTGTTCAGGCCCATCTGCAGGCCCTGGGTCGCGAAGGCGTTCAGGGACTTGTCGCCGACGATCAGAATCCGGACGTTCCGGGGATCCAGGCCCGCGGCCGCGAAGATCGGGTCGGAGTCGTGGTGCAGGATCTCTTCGATTTCGGTGTCGCGGATCAGCGAGACGCCGCCGTCCTGGGCGGCCGCGACCTGGGGAACCGAAACACCGGACGCCAGGACGGCCAGCGCGGCGGTGGCCGCGCCCAGTCGTTTTCCCATCTGGGAGGTCCCAGCCCGCCCGCTACGCGAGGTCATCGAATGATCTCCAGATCGCGCCCCCGCGAACCCTGACCAGTCTAACTTGGATCGAGAAGGCGAGGGAACAAGGGTTCCGTTCCCCCATCCGACACTTTTGATGTCAGACGATTTCGGCCCGCGCGTCTGGGACGCGCGGGCCGTCATCACGTCACCTTACCGGCGCCACCAGCCCTTGCGGGGCTTTTCAGGCGGGGTGGTGATTTCGTTCGGGTCCGGCTCGGCGGGAGCGGCGGGCGTCGCTTCGACGACGGGTTCCGGTTCGGGCGCGGGCGCCGGAGCGACTTCGACGGCAGGCTCCGGCTCGGGGGCCGGTTCCGGTGCGACGTCAACGACCGGCTCGACAGCGGCTTCGGCGACGACTTCAGCTTCCGGGGCCTCGGCTTCAGGCGCGGCCTTCTTGCGCGAGCGCGTCCGCTTGGGCTTCTTCGGCGCTTCCTCGGTCTCGGGCAGTTCGACCCAGACGTCGGCCGGAGGACCAGCGATCACCGGCGGCGCCAGGATCGGGGCTTCGAACGGCTCAGCCGGCTCGGCGGCGATCACCTCGACCGACGCGGTCTCGGCGACGGCTTCGGCCTGGATAGTCTCGTCGCGGTTACGGCGACCACGATCGCGGCCACGACGGCCACGTTCGCGGGCGGGACGCTCTTCGCGCTCGGCACGTTCTGGACGCTCGACGGCTTCCGGGGCTTCGGCGCGGGGCTCGGGCGCCGGACGGCGCGGCTCGCTGCCGCCGCCGACCAGGGCGGCCGGGTCGTGCCAGGTGAAGACGTTCTCGCCGAACGGGACGCGCGGACGGATCCACACGAAGGCGTCGGTCGGACGATCGCCGTCCTCGCGGCCACCGCGACGACCGCCACGACGGCCGCGACGGCGACGGCGGCGGGCGCCTTCGTCCTCGTCGTCGCCGAACTCGGCGCGGTCGCCGGCTTCGCCTTCGACTTCTTCCTCTTCGCCTTCCACCTCGGCGTCGGCTTCGCGTTCGTCACGGCGACCACGGCCACGGCTGCGGTCGCGACGACCCCGGCGGCCCTTGCGGTCACCACGATCGTCGTCGCGGGCCTGCTTGCGGGTCGAGGCGTCGTCGTCATCGGAGTCTTCGCGCTCGATGTCGTCCTCGTCGTCGAGGATGACTTCGTCGTCCTCTTCCTCGTCCTCGAAGGCGGCGGGATCGAAGTCGTCGTCTTCCTCGACATACGGAGCCGGAGCCACGGCGATACGCTCGCCCAGTTCCGTGCGCTCGATCTCCTGGTCGCCGGCGTGCAGGCTGTCATCGACGATGACGGTCACGTGCAGGCCGTGCGTCTGCTGCAGGCGCTGCAGGTAGGCACGCTTTTCGTTGAGGATGTAGAGGCCGACCGAGCGCGAGACCTTCAGGATCACGGCGCCCGAACCCTTCAGGGCCTCGGCCTCGACCGCGCGCAGGGCGGCCAGGGCGCTGGACTCGACCGAACGGACGCGGCCGGTGCCTTCGCAGTGTTCGCAGACATGGGTCGTGCCTTCCAGGACGCCGGTGCGGCGACGCTGGCGGCTAATCTCCATCAGGCCGAAGCCCGAGATCTTGCCCATCTGGATGCGGGCGCGGTCGTCCTTGAGAGCGTCCTTGAGGACCTTCTCGACCGTGCGGTTGTTCTTGCCTTCATCCATGTCGATGAAGTCGATGACGATCAGGCCGGCCAGGTCGCGCAGGCGCAACTGGCGAGCGGCTTCCTCGGCGGCCTCGACATTGGTCTTGAGGGCCGTGGCTTCGATATTGCGCTCGCGCGTGGCCTTGCCCGAGTTGACGTCGATGGCGACCAGGGCCTCGGTCTGGTTGATCACCAGATAGCCGCCCGAACGCAGTGGCACGACCGGCGAATAGATCTGGGCCAGATGGTCCTCGATCTTGTTCTTCACGAACAGCGGGGTCGGGTCGCGGTAGTTGAAGACCTTCTTGGACTGGCTCGGCATCAGCATGCGCATGAAGTCGCGCGCTTCCTTGTAGCCGGCGTCGCCCTCGACCCAGATCCCGTCCAGGTCCTTGTCGTACATGTCGCGGATGGCGCGTTTGACGAGGTCTTCCTCCTCGTAGATCAGCGCCGGCGCAACCGAGTGCAGCGTGTTGTCGCGGATGTTCTCCCACAGACGCAGCAGATATTCGTAGTCGCGCTTGATCTCGGCCTTGGTGCGCTTGGCGCCGGCCGTGCGGACGATCAGGCCCATGCCCTGAGGCACGTCCAGGCTCTGGACGACGCTCTTCAGGCGCTTGCGGTCGGTCACCGCCGTGATCTTGCGGCTGATGCCGCCGCCACGGGCGGTGTTGGGCATCAGGACGCCGTAGCGGCCGGCCAGCGACAGGTAGGTGGTCAGGGCCGCGCCCTTGTTGCCACGCTCTTCCTTGACGACCTGGACCAGCATGATCTGCCGGCGGCGGATCACTTCCTGGATCTTGTACTTGCGCATCAGCCGGCGCTTGCGGCGCGCCAGCTCTTCTTCGACGTCATCATCGTCGTCGTCGACCGCGTGATCCCGGCCGTTGCCATCGTCCTCGTCGTCGCCGCCCGAGGCGCGACGAGAGACCGGGGTGTCATCCTCGTCGTCGCCGCTGTCGTCGCGCATCAGCGCTTCGCGGTCGGCGACCGGGATCTGGTAGTAATCCGGGTGGATTTCGTTGAACGCCAGGAAGCCGTGGCGGTTACCACCGTACTCGACGAACGCAGCCTGCAGGCTGGGTTCGACGCGCGTCACCTTGGCGAGGTAGATATTTCCGCGAAGCTGTTTCCGGGTCTGGCTCTCGAAATCGAACTCTTCAACCCGGGTTCCGTCCACGACGACCACACGCGTTTCTTCCGCGTGTGCTGCGTCGATCAGCATCTTCTTCGACATTAAGGAAGTCTCCACGGCGCACGGCGGGCGCGAGGCCCGGTCGCCGATATGAATGAAGGGCGCGCGCGTCGCAGACCGCCGTCGTCCCGCTGAAGCGGGTCCGAAGGGTCAGTTGCCAATGGCGATCGGGTGCGGCGCAGCCCATGGGGGTTTCGTTTTGTCCCTCCCGCGCGGTGCGCGGACCGGATTGTTTGCCTGTCGCGCCACGAATGACGCGAAGAGGTGTTTGTTGTCGCGCCGGATGGCGCGGATCGGATGGCGCGTCGTCGCCAGAAAGGCGTTTGAGCCCGACGCGAGCCCCGCGACCCGGTGTCTAGGCAAGCATCTTGCTCGTCAGATCGACCGTGTCTCGAACACTATCTAATCTGCCGGCCCCGCGACGGAAGAGGTTCAGACCTCTTTTCGAAGCACGGACGGCCCGCACGGAGTCGTGACGATCACGGACTTCGCGCGCGGCGGGACTGTAGCCACAGAAGCGCACAAAAGAAAAGCGTTCGACGGATGATCTCGACTTAACCCTTTGGCTACCGGGGCTGGGCGATATTGACGGTCGGTTCACCAGTTCCGGCTAGCGCGGGCGGATGCGTAAGGTTCTTATCAGTTTGGCCCGCATGGGCTGGGTCAGGGCGGTCCTGATTGTCGGCGGTCTGACGACCGCTGGCGTCGCCGTGGCCACGGCTCAAGGTCCGGCCGCGCCTGCGGGCGTGCAGAAGGTCCGCTTCGGCGGCGACCGCGCCGAGACGCGCGTGGTCATCGACCTGGACCGCGCCGCCGCGGGCAAGCTGATTTCCGACGGCATGAGCGACCAGCGCCTGGTCATGGCTCTGCCCAATGTCCTCGTTTCGGGCGATCTCCAGGGTTCCGGCCAAGGGCTCGTGAAGCGCTGGGTGATCGACGAGGCCGCCGGCGGCGCCCGTCTGCGCCTGGACCTGGCCGGCAAGGCCGAGGTTCGCCGCCGCTTCCTGCTGCCTCCCGGCGACGGCGCGACGGCCTATCGCTATGTCATCGACCTCAAGGCCGTGGACGGCGTCTCTGCTTCTCCGCAAGCCCCGCGCCTGACCCTGGCCAACCTGCCGGTCAAGGCCGCACCGCTGCGCCTGAAGAAGGTCATCGTCATCGACGCCGGTCACGGCGGCAAGGATCCGGGCTCGTTGGGCGCCAATGTCCACGAGAAGGACGTCACCCTGGCCGCCGCCATGGCGCTGAAGGATCGTCTGGAGCGCACGGGTCGCTTCCAAGTGGTGCTGACCCGCGAGACCGACACCTTCATCCCGCTGGAATCGCGCGTGCAGATCGCGCGCCGCGCCGACGCGGACCTCTTCATCTCCATGCACGCCGACTCGGGGCCGGACACCACGACCCGTGGGGCCTCGGTCTACACCCTGTCCGAAAAGGGCACCGAGCGCGTCGGCCTCGTCCTCGACAAGGACGACTGGCTGATGAAGGCCAACATGCCGGGCCGCGACCGCGCCGTGAGCCAGATCCTGCTGGACCTGTCGCAGCGCGCCACCAAGAACCGCTCGGCCGCTTTCGCCCAGCTTCTGCTGGCCAATGTCGGCGAGGAGACGAGCCTGCTCCGCCGCAGCCATCGCGACGCCGGTTTCATCGTGCTGCTGGCGCCAGACGTGCCGGCCGTGCTGCTGGAGATGGGCTTCATCACCAATCCGGACGACGAGGCGTTCCTGACGACCAAGTCCAGCCGGGCCCGCCTGGTGAACGCGGTCGCCGACTCCATCGAAGCCTATTTCTCGGCGGGTCTGCGCAAGTCCTGACGGCCGGGCTTCGCCCGCCGCTTTCCCTTTTCCCCGGCGCACTCTAATCACTGGGAGTGATCGCGCGCGCCTGCGTCATGCGGATGCGACCGCAAAACCGCTTACGGTTAGGTGGCAAGCGATCTAGTGAAGGGAGTGTGGCAGGCGAGGGGGCCTGCCCGACGGAGGTCGCGTGGATCTGAAACCCACCGAACGATGGATGGCCATCGCGGGCGTGGCGGTGCTTTCGGCTATCGCCGTCGCGGGCTTCGCGATCGCGATCTACGCCGCGTGGCTGTTCCACGACATGCCCGACGCCGGTGAGCTGCAGGACTACCGTCCGCCGACCGCCACGCGCGTCTATGCGTGGGACGGCACCCTGATCGGCGAGTACAGCAAAGAGCGCCGGATCTTCATTCCCTACGACCAGATCCCGCCGCAGCTGGCCCAGGCCTTCCTGGCGGCCGAGGATCGCAACTTCTTCCAGCACGGCGGCGTAGACGTGGGCGGCCTCTCGCGGGCCATGCTCAAGAACGTCGGCAACGCCATCCGTGGTCGCCGCCTCGAAGGCGGTTCGACCATCACCCAGCAGGTCGCCAAGAACGTCCTCTTGACCAGCGACGCCACCGTCGGCCGCAAGTTCAAGGAAGCGATCCTGGCCCACCGCCTGGAGCAGTCGCTGACCAAGCAGCAGATCCTTGAGCTGTATCTGAACGAAATCTGGCTGGGTTATCGCTCGTTCGGCGTCGGCGCGGCCGCCTACAACTATTTCGGCCGGTCCCTGCCGGACCTTTCCCTGGCCCAGTGCGCCTATCTGGCGTCGCTGCCCAAGGGCCCGGACAACTACCACCCCATCCGCAACAAGGCCAAAGCCATGGCCCGCCGCAACTGGGTGCTGGGCCAGATGGCCGAGCAGGGTTGGGTCTCGAAGGAGGACGCCCAGAAGGCCATGGCCGAGGACCTGGTGGTCCAGGCCGCGCCGAAGCGCGCCGCTTATCGCGACGCCGATTATTTCGTCGAGGAAGTGCGTCAGCGCGGCATGGCCACGCTGGGGCCCCGCCTGAACGAAGGCGGCTACTACATGCGCACCACCCTGGATCCGCGCATGCAGACGGCCGCTCGGGTCGCCCTGATGGACGGCCTGGAGAAGTACGATCGCCGCCACGGCTGGCGCGGCGCCTGGGGTCACGTCGAGTCGACCGACCTCAACTGGGAAAAGACCGCCCTGGCCAAGTCGATCCCGTCGGAGCGCAGCGCCTGGCGTCCGGCGCTGGTGGTCTCCAACGACGGCCGCGTGCGCCTGGTGAAGAAGGAAGGCGAAGGCCAGCTCGTCGGCGAAGACGTGACCTGGGCCAAAAACGGCAAGGGGCTGAAGGCCGGCGATCTCGTCTTCGTCGAGAAGACCGCCACCGGCGGCTATCGCCTGCGCCAGGTTCCGGCCGTAAACGGGGCCATGGTGGCCATGGAGCCCTATACCGGCCGCATCGTGGCGCTGGTGGGCGGCTACAGCTTCTCGCTCTCGAACTTCAACCGCGCGACGCAGGCGATGCGTCAGCCGGGCTCGTCCTTCAAGCCGTTCGTCTACGCCGCGGCCCTGGAGAACGGCTACACGCCTGCCAGCGTCATCGTCGACAGCGCCATCACCTTCAAGGGCGCGAACGGCGAGGACTGGAGCCCCGAGAACTACCACAAGGAATTCTACGGCGCTCAGCCGCTGCGCAAGGGCCTGGAACAGTCGATCAACGCCATGACCGTGCGCCTGGCTCAGGGCGTCGGCATGAAGAAGATCGTCGAGTTCGCCAAGCGCACCGGCGTGACCCGCGACATGGACCCCGTGCTGGCCATGGCCCTGGGCGCGGGCGAAACGACGCCATTCAAGCTGACCGCCGCCTACGCCCCGTTCGTCAACGGCGGCCGCCGCGTGGAGCCGCACCTGATCGAGCTGGTCCAGGACCGCGAGGGCAAGGTGATCTTCCGCGCCGACAAGCGCGACTGCGAGCGCTGCGACGCCGGTTTCAACGGCGACGAGAGCCCCCGGTTCGCCGCGCCGGGCGAACAGGTCATGGATCCGGTCACCGCCTACCAGATCACCTCGATGCTGCAGGGCGTGGTCCAGCGCGGCACCGCCGCCGCCGTCAGCTCTCTGGGCCGTCCGCTCGCGGGTAAGACCGGCACCACCAACGAGTATCGCAGCGCCTGGTTCGTCGGCTATTCGCCCAACCTCGTGGTCGGCGTCTTCGTCGGCTTCGACGACAACCGCTCGCTGGGCGAAGGCGAGACGGGCGCCGTCGACGCCGTGCCGGTGTTCATGGACTTCATGAAGGTGGCGCTGGAAGGCCAGCCGGCCGTCGACTTCAAGCCGCCGAAGAGCGCCAAATTCGCCATGGTCCGTGGCATGCGCGAAGCCTTCCGCCCGGGCACGGAGCCGAAGGTCGAGGTCGCCCCGACCGGTCCGATCCCGTACCAGGAGCTGTCGCCGGGGCTGCCGCCGGTCCAGCAACCGCAAGCCCAGCCGGGCAAGCCGCCGCCGCAAAAAGTCGATCCGCTCAGCGGGCTCTACTGATGTCATTGCGCGGGAGAGCGACGCGCGTTATCTCCCGCGCCCTTCAACACTGTCACGGAGTTACGTGATGCGACCGGATGTCGAGGCCGCTGCGGCCGACATCGAGCAGTCCGTGGGACTGCTCAGGAGGCGTCTTTGACTGGGATGTCGCCCTCCGAAAGCTCGATGAGCTAAACGCTCGGGTCGAAGACCCGACCCTCTGGGACCGTCCGTCCGAGGCCCAGGCCGTCTCGCGCGAACGCGCCGCCCTGGCCGCCAAGGTCGAGGCCGTGCAGTCGATCGAACGCGACGTGAAAGACGCGGTCGAATACGCCGAGCTGGCCGACATGGAGTCCGACGAGGACTCCCTGAACGACGCCCGCGCCCAGCTGAAGGCCATCAGGGAGCGAGCCGGCCGCGCCGAGCTCGAGGCCCTGTTGTCCGGCGAGGCCGACGGCAACGACGCCTATGTCGAAATCAACTCCGGGGCCGGTGGCACCGAGTCCTGCGACTGGGCCGGTATCCTGCTGCGCATGTACACGCGCTGGGCCAACGCTCACGGCATGACGACCGAACTGATCGAAGAGACCGACGGCGACCAGGCCGGCATCAAGTCCGCGACCCTTCTCGTGAAGGGCCCGAACGCCTACGGCTGGCTGAAGACCGAGGCCGGGGTGCACCGCCTGGTGCGCATCAGCCCCTATGACAGCAGCGCCCGTCGCCACACCTCGTTCGCCTCGGCCTGGGTCTATCCCGTGGTCGACGACAATATCGAGATCGAGATCAATCCGTCCGACGTGCGGACCGACACCTACCGCGCTTCCGGCGCCGGCGGTCAGCACATCAACAAGACGGACTCGGCCGTGCGTCTGACGCACATCCCGACCGGCATCGCGGTGGCCTGCCAGGCCGGCCGTTCGCAGCACCAGAACCGCGAGGAAGCCTGGAAGATGCTGCGCGCGCGCCTCTACGAGGCCGAGCTGCAGAAGCGGGAAGCCGCTCAGCAGGCGCTGGAAGACACCAAGACCGACATCGGCTGGGGTCACCAAATCCGCAGCTACGTCCTGCAGCCCTACCAGATGGTCAAGGACCTGCGGACCAACGTCGAGACCTCCGACACCCAAGGCGTGCTGGACGGCGACCTCGACGCCTTCATGGGCGCGTCGCTGGCCCAGCGCGTGGGTCACACCCGCGATGGCGGCGAGGCCTAAGCCGACCTAAGCCCGCTGGAGCCCGCGTGGAGCGGGCTCCACACTTCCAAGAACAGGGCTTGGCTCAGGCTAAGCCCTGGCGCTTCCAAGGCGTCAGCGGGACATAGGTCGCCGCCTCGGTCGGTCCCTGGCGGCTGACCTCGACCAATCCTCTTCGTTTCAGGTTCTCGACGGCGTTCTGGACGGTGCGTCGCGATTGGCCCGTGCGCTCGGCCAGCTCCGCGTGGCTGAAGCTGGCGCGGCCGTCGGCGTGGGCTGCGATGATGGCCAGATAGACCAGGAACGACGACGGCTTGTGGTCGTGACCGACGAGGTCGGCCATCAGCGTGTCGAGGACATAGCGGTCGATCTGATAGGGTTGCGCACTCATTGCTATAGCAATGCCTGCACGTCTTCACCGACGCAAGGATGGCGCGGTACGCCCTGCCTCACGGATCGTCGCAAGGAAGAGGGGACAGCCATGAGCGTGATCAGCAAGGTAAAGTTCGTCAGCATCCCGGTCACCGACCAGGACCGCGCCTTGGCGTTCTGGACCGAGAAGGTTGGCCTGCGCGTGGCCACCGATCAGCCGATGGGCAAGCAGCGCTGGATCGAGCTGTCGATCCCGGGCGCCGAGACGGGCCTGGTGCTCTTCACCCCGGACGGCCACGAGGACCGCATTGGCAGCTTCTTCAACGGCTCGCTGGCCTGCGACGATGTCGAGCACGCCTATCGCAAGCTCTCGGAAAAGGGCGTCGAGTTCGAAGGTCCGCCGGAAAAGCAGCCCTGGGGGACCTTCGCCAAGTTCAAGGACCCGGACGGCAACACCTTCGTGCTGTCGAGCCGCTAAAGCAAAACGCCCCGGAGTGATCCGGGGCGTTTCTCGTTTCGGATCTGTCCGATCGTCAGGCGACCGGCTTGACGACCGCCAGCGTGGCCTCGGCTTGCGGCGCGGGCTGCGGAGCCGGCGCTGGGACCGGAACCGGGGCGGGGCGCTGGAACTTCAGGCTGCGGCCCTGGAAGAAGGCGCCGGTTTCCATGGCCAGCTGCTCGTGGGTGATGTCGCCGTCGACATACGAGGTGCCGTAGAGGCGGACCTGCTTGGAGGTGATCGAGCCGACGACGCGGCCGCGCACTTCCACGGCCTCGGCATGGATCGAGCCTTCGATGTGGCCGGTCTCGCCGACGGTCAGGCGGCCGACGCGGACGTCGCCCTTGACCACGCCGTCGATCTGCAACTCGCCTTCGCCGCTGACGCTGCCCTCGATGACGAGGTCGGCCGAGAGCAGCGAGGCCACTTTCGGCGGCGCGCGACGGACTTGATCGGTGGGCGCGACCGACAGCGCGGTCGGCAGCGGCTCGACGCGGGCCGAGGTCTTGTCGCCCGACTTAGCTTGCTTGCTGAACATACTCACCAGCCTTGAGGAAACGATTGGGGTTCTGGGCCTTGCCGTTGACCCAGACTTCGTAGTGCAGGTGCGGACCGGTCGAACGGCCGGTCGAGCCCATGGCGCCGACGCGCGAGCCGATCGAGACGCGCTCGCCGACGCGGACGCCGATGGTGGCGAGGTGGGCGTAACGGGTCTTGAAGCCGCCGCCGTGGTCGATCTCGACCGTGTTGCCGTAGCCAGAGCGGACGCCCGTGAACGAGATGACGCCCGGCGCGGTGGCCATGATCGGGGTGTAGAAGGCGCCCGGGAAGTCCAGGCCCGAATGGAAGGCCGGCCGGCGCGTGAACGGGTCGAAGCGGACGCCGTAGCTGGACGACAGGGCCGGATTGCCGGTCGGGCGGTAGAACGGAAGCTTCTTGGACGCCGCACTCAGCGAGCGCATGTCCGACATGTCGTTGGCGGCGTGTTGGATGCGGCCGGCGAAATCCTCGTCGACGTCCAGGACGGCGGCGAGGGCGCGGGGATCCTTGGCCTCGATCAGCGGGCCGCCCAGCGATACGCCGCGGCCGGTGAAGTTGCTGGCGTCCAGGCCCGCCATCCGCATGGCCAGGCGCAGGCGCTCGGCGCGGCTCTTGGCGAAGCTTTCAGCGGCGTCGATCAGGCGCTCCTGATCCATCCGGGTCGCCTGGATGCGCTGCACTGGGCTGGCGGCGAGAAGGCGCGGCTTGGCGACCGTCAGGGCCTCGGCGGCGCCGGGTACGCCCTTGAAATCGGATACGAGCAAGGCGAGGGCGGCGTGGCGCTTCTCGACCGAAGTCGCCAGGTCGTCCAGCGAGCCGTTGGTGGCCGACAGCTGGGCCACGGCGCTGTTCAGGCGGGCCTGACGGTCAGCGTTCAGGCGCTCGTAATAGGCCTTCTGCTTGATCACCTGCTGGTCGGTCGAGCTGACGGCCAGCGCATTGACCATCATCGAAGCGGTGCAGACGCCCATCCACAGCGCGGCGGCGGTGACAGCGGTCGCGCCCAGCAGCTGCTTGTTGGTGGAGAAGACGTATCCGCGCATCTCACCGCCGGAGCGGATGTAGATGTGCCTCTCGGGGAAAAGGGCTTCCAGAGAATGCCGCAGTCGCTTGAAGCGCGTAATCGCCATCGCCCCAGGAAACCCCCCGTTTCAGGTCCCGGCGATATGTTATGAGATTTCCGAAAGGCGCAAGACTCTTCGCGCCCTGAGAGAGCGCGAGTCGCAAAATATGAGTTTTGCTCCGCGATCCTTAACGTTTCCTATTCGCGCTAGTCACGCATTAAGGCTGTGCTTGCGCGCAAAGGTCACAGGTAGCGGCGCGGATACAACACCCAGCCGACGAACCGGTTCCCCTTAGAGACGAAAATTACTTGATCAGCTTGGCGGCGTTCATGACCGCCTTGATGTGGCCGGGGACCTTCACCTTGCGCCAGACCTCGCGGACGACGCCCTCACGGTCGATCAGGAAGGTCGAGCGGTCGATGCCCATGTACTTGCGGCCATACATGCTCTTCTCGACCCAGGCGCCATAGGCCTCGACGATATCGCCCAGCGGATCGGCCGCCAGCTCGATGGTCAGGTCGTGCTTCTTGCGGAACTTGGCGTGCGAGGCGGCGCTGTCCTTGGAGATCCCGACGATCACGGCGCCCAGCTTCTGGAATTCCTCGACTTCCGACGAGAACTGCAGCGCCTCGGACGTGCAGCCGGCGGTGTCGTCCTTCGGGTAGAAGTACAGGACGATGTTCTTGCCCTTCAGGCCCGACAGGCTGACGCGACCGGTGTCGGTCGGCAGGTCGAAATCGGGAGCCTTGTCGCCGGGCTGCAGCATCGAACGCTTCTCCACCATGGGAATCCGTCATCCCGGCCCTTGGCTACGCCACGGCCGGGATGACAATCAACTAGCTAACTAAACAGGCTTCACCAAGACGATCTTCTTCTTGCCGGCGGCCAGCTTGACCACGCCTTCGACCAGGTCGACCGAGGTGATGACGCGGTCGGCGCTGGCCTCGGCCTTGTCGTTGACCTTCAGGCCGCCGCCCTGGGCCAGGCGACGAGCCTCGCCGCGCGAACCGGCCAGGCCGGCGTCGGTGAAGAGCGCCGCCAGCACGATGCCGGCGTCCAGGTCAGCGGCCGGAACCTCGAAGGTCGGCAGGTCGGCCGAGAGCGCGCCTTGCTCGAAGGCCTTCTCGGCGGCGTCGCGGGCCTTGCGGGCTTCCTCGTCACCGTGGGCCATGCGCGTGGCCTCGTCGGCCAGCACCTTCTTGGCGTCGTTGATCTGGGCGCCTTCGAGGGCTTCCAGCTCGGCGATCTTCTCGAGCGGCAGGTCGGTGAACAGCTTCAGGAAGCGGCCCACGTCGGCGTCCTCGGTGTTGCGCCAGAACTGCCAGTAGTCGTAGGGCGAGAGCTGCTCGGCGTTCAGCCACACCGCGCCAGCCATGGTCTTGCCCATCTTGGCGCCCGAGGCGGTGGCCAGGAGCGGCGTCGTCAGGCCGAAGGCGGCTTTCTGGTCGACGCGGCGGGTCAGCTCCACCCCGTTCAGGATGTTGCCCCACTGGTCCGAGCCGCCCATCTGGAGCACGCAATTGTACTTGCGGTTCAGCTCCAGGAAGTCGGTGGCCTGCATCAGCATGTAGTTGAATTCGAGGAAGGTCATCGGCTGCTCGCGCTCGAGCCGCAGCTTGACCGAGTCGAAGGCCAGCATCCGGTTGACCGTGAAGTGCACGCCGTAGTCGCGCAGGAACTGCACGTAGCCGAACTTCGAAAGCCACTCGTCGTTGTCAACCATGATGGCGTCGGTCGGGCCGTCGCCGAAGGTCAGGAACTTGGCGAAGACCTGCTTGATGCCCGCGATGTTGGCGGCGATGTCGGCGTCCGACAGCAGCTTGCGGCTCTCGTCCTTGCCAGTCGGATCGCCGACCTTGGTCGTGCCGCCGCCCATCAGTACGATGGGCTTGTGACCGGCTTGCTGCAGGCGGCGCAGCATCATGATCTGGATCAGGCTGCCGACGTGCAGGCTGGGCGCCGTGGCGTCGAAGCCGATGTACGCGGTGACGATCCCGCCGGCAGCCGCGGCGTCCAGCTCATCCGGGTGGGTGATCTGATGGATGTAGCCGCGGGCCTCCAGGGTTCGCAGGAACTCTGACTTGAAGGACGAGGCGGCGGACATGGATCGACTCTCTGATTGACTTGGCGGGCCGTCTAGCACGGCGGGGCCTGAATGTGAGGGTTTCATTTCGGACTCCGGGGAGGAAGCCGGAGCGCATGATCGACTGGAAGGAAGCGACCCCGGCGAGGCGGGGCAAGCGACGTGTCTGGTCGGCCTCCCGCTATGGCAGCGGGCGGTAATAGGGGCGGGCCAGGACGAAAGCGTCGATCATGGGGCCTAGCTACCGTTTCGCGACCATGGCAGTCAACGTTCCCATGAAGATCCTGGGATTCATGACCGGCACCTCGCTGGATGCGGTCGATATGGCGGTGCTCGAGACCGATGGCGTCGAGATCCAGGGCTTCGGCCCGGCGGGCGAGCGCAAGCTGCGCGAGGCGACCCGCGACCTGCTGTTGAAGACCACCGACATCGCTCGCGCCTGGCCGCGCGACGAGCCCGAGCCGGCGATCTTCAATGATGCCCGCAAAGCCGTCGCTGACGAACACTTCCACGCCGCCGAGAGCTTCCTGAAGGAGCACGGTCTGTCGTGGGGTGAGTTCGACCTGCTGGGCGTCCACGGCCAGACGGTGCTGCACGAGCGGCCCAATTCGGAGCGCGTCGGCCGTACGGTGCAGCTGCTGGACGCCGAGCGCCTGGCCAGGGCCTGCGGCCGCCCGGTGGCCTTCGACTTCCGCACTGCCGACGTGGCGGCCGGCGGGGAGGGGGCGCCGCTGGCGCCGATCTACCACGCTGCCCGCGCCCGGGCCTCGGGTCTGGCCGCGCCGGTGGCGGCGCTGAACATCGGCGGGGTGGCCAACATCACCCTGATCGGCGCGGACGGGTCCTTGCTCGCCTTCGACACCGGCCCGGGCAACGGCATGATCGACCTGATGCTGCAGGAGCGCGGGATCGCTCGCTTCGACCAGGACGGCAAGCTGGCCTCGGTCGGCCGCGTGGACGAACTGGCGCTGAACGCTCTGCTGTCGAGCCCCTATTTCGACGCACCGGTCCCCAAGTCGCTGGACCGCTACGACTTCTCGCTGGAGCCGGTGGCGCGTCTGTCGGTCGAGGACGCCGCCGCGACCCTGGTGGCCTTCACCGCCGAGGGCGTCTTCCGCGCCTTCGCCCAGGGCGGCGAGACGCCCAGCGCCCTGATCGTTTGCGGCGGCGGTCGGCACAATCCCGCGATTATGAAGACCCTGGCCGATCGCGCCCCGGTCCCGGTGAAGTCCGCCGAGGACTACGGCTGGCGCGGCGACGCGATCGAGGCCGAGGCGTTCGCCTATCTGGCGGCGCGGACGGCGAAGGGGCTGCCGATCAGCTTCCCAGGGACCACGGGCGTGAAGGCGGCGATGACGGGCGGGCGGATCGTTACGCCTTAGGCGCTAGTGCAGCTTCAACCGCCCCGATACCCGCTGCTGTAGCAGCCGCGCCAGCGCCAGGGTCACCGTCCGCCCCAGGCCCAGGATCGCCCGGTGGTGGTCCAGGTGCAGCGACATGTAGGCCAGCTTGGCCACCAGGCCTTCGATGAAGAAGTTCGGCCCGCCCAGGCCGCCCATCAGCGCGCCGACGCCCTTGTTGTCGCCCAGCGACACCAGCGAGCCGAAGTCGCGATAGACGAACGGCGCCTCGATCCGGCGCTGGGCCAGGCGCGCCAGCAGCGCCTTCTCCAGATAGCTGGCCTGCTGGTGCGCGGCTTGGGCGCGGGCCGGGATCGTCCGGCCGTCCTTCCACGGCGCGGCGGCGCAGTCGCCCAGGGCCCAGGCGTCGGGCGCGGAGGTCTCCAGGTGGTCGTTGACCACGAACTGGTGGCCGCCATTCGTCTCCAGGCCGAAGCTCGTATTGGTCTCGGCGGCCTTGATGCCGGCGGCCCAGACGATCAGGTCGGCGGGGATGTCGCCCTGGCTGGTCTCCAGTCGATCGGCATGGACGGCCAGCACCTTGGCGCTGGTCTTCACTGCCACGCCTTTGCGTTCGAGCGCAAGCGTGGCCTTGTCGGCGATCTTCTGCGGCAGGCCGTTCAGGATGCGCGGCGCGGCCTCGACCACGGTGATGTCCAGTCGGAAGCGCTGCTCGTCACCGAGACTTCCGAGAAGCTCGCGGTGCGCCTCGATCAGCTCGGCCGATAGCTCCACGCCCGTCGCGCCGCCGCCGACGATCGCGACCCGCATGACTTTCTCGGCCGAGAACGAGGCCCTGGTGAAGGCCGCCAGCAGCCGCGCGTGGAAGGCCTCGGCGTCCTCGGTGCGCTCCAGCAGGTGCGCCTGCTCCGCGCCGGGCGTGCCGAACAGGTTCGAGCCGCTACCGATCGCCAGGACGCCATAGGTGAAGCTGATGACGCGTTCCGGCGCCAGGACCTGTCCGTCGTCGCCGGTGATCGCCTTCAGGGCCAGGCGCTTTGCGGCCGGATCGAAGGTCTCCAACTCGCCGAGCAGGAAGTTGAAGCCGTTGCTGCGGCCCAGGATCGAGTACGAGATGCCTTCCTGGTGGACGTCCAGCGTGCCGGCCGCCACCTCGTGCAGGGTCGGCTTCCAGATGTGGAAGCTGGAGCGGTCAATCAGCAGCACCCGCCGCTTGCCGTTGCGGCCCCCGAGTTTGCGGCCCAGCCGCGACGCCAGTTCCAGCCCGCCGGCGCCACCGCCGACGATGACGATGTCGTAGTGCATCACCGTCTCCAGTTATATTCATCAATCAGTGAATATATAGGATGGCGACCCGCGTTACGCCAGCGCCGTCTTGACGCACCGCACAACGAAAAAGGCCTCCCCGGAGGGAGGCCTTCTGAAATCGTCTAGATTGGGTTTTCCGCCAGGCGCTTATCGAGATAGTCGCTGACGCTCTTCTCGACGCTGGGCAGATGCTCGGCCCAGAAGTGAGTGGCCTTGTCGATGACCTCGTAGTCGATCGTGATGCCCTTCTGGGTCCGCAGCTTGGTGACCACGCGCTCCACCTCGACCGGCGGGGTGATGGTGTCGGCCGAGCCCGTCAGGAACAGACCTGAGGCCGGGCAGGGGGCCAGGAAGCTGAAGTCGTACATGTTGGTCGGCGGCGACACCGAGATGAAGCCGTCCGTCTCCGGACGACGCATCAGCAGTTGCATGCCGATATAGGCGCCGAAGTCGAAGCCGGCGACCCAGGTCTGGCTGGCGGCCGGGTTCGAGGTCTGCAGCCAGTCGAGCGCGGTGGCCGCGTCGGCCAGCTCGCCGATGCCTGCGTCGAACTCGCCCTGGCTGCGGCCCACGCCGCGGAAATTGAAGCGCAGGGTCGCGAAGCCACGCTTCATGAACAGGTGGTACAGCTGCACCGACACCGGGTGGTTCATATGACCGCCGGCCTTCGGGTGGGGGTGCAGGATCAGCGCGATCGGCGCCGTTTCGGTCTTGCCCGGAGAATAGCGACCTTCGATCCGGCCGGACGCGCCGGTCAAAATCACATCAGGCATATCGTCCCCTTTAGCTGGCGACGGTCCGTTTCCGGCCCTTTTTCGGGGGCAGAATACTTGACCGCTGCGCTTGGTCTTCCTAAATCGCGAACCGCACAGCGGGCTGGAGGGCCCGCGCGCGAAGTCGCGGCTTGTAGCACACGCAAAAGCCGATGCGCGCGGAATCTGCAAGGGGTAAGGCATGCGCCTGAGCACCAAAGGTCGATACGCGGTCATGGCGATGACCGACCTGGCCAAGCGCCAGGACGAAAGCGAGGGTCGCGCCGTGGCCCTGGCAGAGATCGCCGCGCGCCAGCAGATTTCGCTGTCCTATCTGGAACAGCTCTTCGCGCGCCTGCGCCGCAAGGGCCTGGTGATCAGCGCTCGCGGCCCTGGCGGCGGCTATCGCCTGGCCAAGGCGTCGACCGAGACCTTCATCTCCGACATCGTGCTGGCGGTCGACGAGCCGCTGCGCGCCACCCGCTGCGGCTTCACCAAGGGCCAGGCCAAGGGCTGCATGGCCGGCGGCGAGCGCTGCATGACCCACGGCCTGTGGGAAGAGATGGGACGCCAGATTCATGGCTACCTCGCCAGCGTGTCGGTGGCCGATGTCCTGGCGGGCAAGCTGCGTCCAGCCGCGCCCATGGAGATCGCGGCCGAGTGAGCATCACCCGCACATCGGTCTATCTCGACTACAACGCCACGGCCCCCATGCGGCCGGAGGCGAAGGAAGCGCTGCTGCGCGCCCTGGAGAGCCCGGCCAATCCCTCGTCGGTCCACGCCGCCGGTCGCGCCGCGCGCGACGTGGTCGAGCGCGCCCGCGCCGAGGTCGGGGCCCTGGTCGGCGTGCCCGCCGGCTCCGTGACCTTCGTCAGCGGCGGCACGGAAGCCAATGCGCTGGCCATCCAGAGCGCCAAGGTCGACCGCATCATCATTTCCGCCATCGAGCATGACGCGGTGACCGAAACCGCCAAGGTTTCGGGCCTGCCGGTCCAGATCCTGCCGGTCGATAGCAATGGCGTCGCCGACTTGGCTTGGCTTGCCGAGGCGCTCGAAGCGCCGGGCAAGGCCCTGGTCTGCCTGATGCTGGCCAATAACGAGACCGGCGTCATCCAGCCGGTGGCGGAGGCTTCCGCCCTGGTCCGCGCCAAGGATGGTCTGCTGCACGTCGACGCCGTCCAGGCGGCCGGCAAGATCGCGGTCGATTTCTCCGCCCTCGGCGCCGACACGATGGCGCTGTCGGCCCACAAGCTGGGCGGGCCTCAGGGCGTCGGCGCCCTGGTCGCCGGAACCCGCGCCACGGTCACTCGTCGCCAGCACGGCGGCGGTCAGGAGCGCGGCCGTCGGGCCGGCACCGAGAACGTCGCGGGCATCGCCAGCTTCGGCGCGGCCGCCCGTGTGGCGCAGGAAAGCCTTGCCTCGACCGCCGAAACGTCCCATTGGCGCGACGCCCTGGCTGAACGGGTCAAGGCGCAAGGCGCGGTCGTGCTCGGGGAGGGCGCGGATCGCCTACCCCAGACGTTGTGCTTTGCGGGCGAGGGCTTCGGCTCCGAGGTCCAGGTCATGAACATGGACCTGGCCGGGGTCATGGTCAGCGCCGGCAGCGCCTGCTCGTCGGGCAAGGTCAAGGCCAGCCGCGTGGTGGAAGCCATGGGCCGGTCCGATCTGGCCCCGTTCGCCCTGCGTGTCAGCGGCGGCTGGGCCAGTACGGAAGACGATTGGATCAAGTGCGGCGACGCCTGGCTCGCCGCCTGGAAGCGTATCGGCGCCCGGCGCCGGGAGGTGGCGTAGTGGCCGCGGTCAAGGAAACTGTCGAAACCGTCGCCGCGCTCGAGAAATACGAGCACGGCTTCACGACGGACATCGAACAGGAGTTCGCACCCAAAGGGCTGTCCGAGGACATCGTCCGTTTCATCTCGGCCAAGAAGGGCGAGCCGCAATGGATGCTGGACTGGCGGCTGGAAGCCTATCGCCGCTGGCTTGAGCTGGAAGAGCCGACCTGGGCGAAGGTGAGCTTCCCCAAGATCGACTACCAGGACAGCTACTACTACGCCGCGCCCTCGACCAAGGAAGGCCCCAAGAGCCTGGACGAGGTCGATCCCGAGATCCTGGCCGTCTACGCCAAGCTGGGCATCCCGCTGAAGGAACAAGAGGTTCTGGCCGGCGTCGAAGGCGCGCCGCGTTATGCCGTGGACGCCGTGTTCGACAGCGTCAGCGTCGTCACGACCTTCAAGAAGGAGCTGGCGGCGGTCGGCGTCATCTTCTGCTCGATGAGCGAGGCGGTTCGCGAGCATCCGGAACTGGTGCGCCAGTACCTTGGCTCTGTCGTGCCGACCTCGGACAACTATTTCGCCTGCCTCAACAGTGCGGTCTTCTCCGACGGTTCGTTCGTCTACATCCCGCCGGGCGTGCGCTGCCCGATGGAGCTGTCGACCTATTTCCGGATCAACGCCAAGGACAGCGGCCAGTTCGAGCGCACCCTGATCATCGCCGACAAGGGCGCCTACTGCTCGTACCTGGAGGGCTGTACGGCCCCGATGCGTGACGAGAACCAGCTGCACGCGGCCGTGGTCGAGCTCGTCCTGCTGGACGACGCCGAGATCAAATATTCGACCGTCCAAAACTGGTATCCGGGCGATCCCGAGACCGGCAAGGGCGGCATCTACAACTTCGTCACCAAGCGCGCCGACTGCCGTGGCGACCGCTCCAAGGTGTCGTGGACCCAGGTCGAGACCGGCTCGGCCATCACCTGGAAGTATCCGTCCTGCGTGCTGCGCGGCGAGGGCTCGTCGGGCGAGTTCTACTCGATCGCCGTGACCAACGGCCATCAGCAGGCCGACACCGGCACCAAGATGATCCACCTGGGCGCCAATACGAAGTCGCGGATCGTCGCCAAGGGTATCAGCGCCGGCAAGTCGACCAGCACCTATCGCGGCCTGGTCTCGGCCCACCCGAAAGCCAAGGGCGCGCGCAACTTCACCCAGTGCGACTCCTTGCTCATCGGCAAGGACTGCGCGGCCCACACCGTGCCCTATATCGAGGCCCGCAACGGCCAGTCGGTGTTCGAGCACGAGGCGACTACGACGCGCCTGTCGGACGACCAGCTGTTCTACTGCCAGCAGCGCGGCCTTTCCCAGGAAGAGGCCGTGGCCCTGCTGGTCAACGGCTTCGTCAAGGACGTGCTGCAGCAACTGCCCATGGAATTCGCCGTCGAGGCCCAGAAGCTGGTCGCGATCAGCCTGGAGGGCAGCGTCGGATGATGCTTGTCGCCCTCTACCAGCCGGTCGGCATCGAAGAGCTGCAGTACATCCGGGCGTCGGGCTGGAAAGAGTTTCCGGAGCACGATCCCGAACAGCCGATCTTCCGCCCGGTCGCCAGCGAGAGCTATGCAGCCCTGCAGGCCCGGAGCTGGAACGCGGCGCACAGCACCTATCGGCGCGGCTATGTCGTGCGGTTCCACGTCACGGCGACGTTTCTGAAGGCCTACGACAACAAGATCGTCGGTACGCCAGGCCACGAGGAATACTGGATCCCCGCCGAGGATCTTTCGCTTCTAAACGCGGCCATCCAAGGCCAGATCGCTGTCGCCGGCACCTTCGCGGGTGGCGACGCGGAATACAGAAAAATCGACGAGACCCATGCTTAAGATCCAGAACCTTCACGCCCGCGTCGAGGACAAGCCGATCCTGAAGGGCGTCACGCTGGACGTGCCGGCCGGCGAGGTCCACGCGATCATGGGCCCCAACGGCGCCGGCAAGTCGACCCTGTCCTACGTGCTGACGGGCCGTGGCGGCTACGAGGTCACCGAAGGCGCGGCCGAGCTGAACGGCGACGACCTGCTGGCGTTGGAGCCCAACGAGCGGGCGGCCAAGGGCCTGTTCCTGTCGTTCCAGTATCCGCTTGAAATCCCGGGCGTTCCGGCCCTGACCTTCGTGCGCACCGCCCTCAACGCCCAGCGACGCGCGCGTGGCGAGGACGAAATCGCCGCTCCGGCCTTCCTGAAGCTGGCCAAGGAAAAGGCCGCTTCGCTGAAGATCGACTTCGACATGCTCAAGCGCGGCCTGAACGTCGGCTTCTCGGGCGGCGAGAAGAAGCGGATGGAGATCTTCCAGATGGCGATGCTGTCGCCGCGCTTCCTGATCCTGGACGAGACGGATAGCGGCCTGGACATCGACGCCCTGAAGATCGTCTCCGAAGGCGTCAACGCCCTGCGCTCGCCCGAGCGCGGCATGCTGGTCATCACCCACTACCAGCGCCTGCTGGACTACATCAAACCCGACAAGGTCCACGTTCTGGCCGCCGGCCGCATCGTCGCCTCGGGCGGTCCGGAACTGGCCCTGCAGCTGGAAGCCGAAGGCTACGACCGCTACGTCGGGGCGGCGGCTTGACCCTCGCCCTCAAGACCAGCGCTTCAACCACGCTGCCCTCTCGGCGAGACGAGGACTGGCGCTGGACCGACCTGCACGGCCTGCTGCGGACCCTGCCGGCGCCGTCGCCGCGCATCGCCGACTCCGTGCAGCCTGGTGGTCCATTCAAGGGCTTGGCCAAGGCTGAACTGGTGATCGCCAACGGCCGCCACAACCGGTGGCCGGGCAAGGATAGTAAGACTGTCGAGTTCTTCGAGCACCAGTCGCCGGATAACCCTTACACGCCCGATGAGCTGCCGATGGCGGCAATGGCTGCTGAACTAGCGCTTGAGCCGCCGGTCTCGATCATCCAGTTCAATGGGGACGACGTTGCGCTGGTGCGCCTAGTCACCGACGCAGACGCGACCTCGCACCACGCCCGGGTCGGCGTCGTGGTGAAAGCAGGCGTCAGCGCGACCTTGCTGGAGAGCTACGAAGGGAAGGGGGAGCGTTACCTATCCAACACCCTGCTTGAGATCATCGTGGAAGGCGGTGCAAGCCTGGAGCGGATTGTGATCGCTGAGGATGCGGAAGAAGGCGTCAGTGTCAGCACGGCGGTTGTTCGGGTCGCCCCCGGCGCCAAGTTCGCTCAGACCGTCCTGACCTCCGGCGCGCGCCGCCAGCGGATCGAGACGCGGGTCAGCCATCCGGGCGCCCACGCTCATGTCCGCCTCGACGGCGCCTATCTGCTGGACGCCCAGCGTCATGCCGACCAGACCACGGTCGTCACCCACGCCGGAGTCGACGGAACCACCAGCCAGCTGACCAAGGGCATGGTCACCGACCAGGCGCGCGGCGTCTTCCAGGGCCGCATCGTGGTCGCGCAAGGCGCCGACCAGACCGACGCGCGCATGGGCCACCACGCCCTGATCCTGTCGGACAAGGCCGAGGTCGACGCCAAGCCGGAACTGCTGATCTTCGCCGACGACGTCAGTTGCGCCCATGGCAACACGATCGGCGCGCTCGACGAGAACGCCCTGTTCTATGCCGAGCAGCGCGGCATCCCGGAAGCCGAGGCCAAGGCCATGCTGACCGTCGCCTTCGTCGGTGAGGTGGTCGACCGCATCGAGCACGAGGGGGCGCGCGAGATCGCCGCCGCCTGGGTGGCCCGCAAGCTGGGGAGCGTCGCGTAATGGCCTTCGACGCGCCCTTCGACGTCGCCGCGATCCGCGCGCAGTTCCCGATCCTGCAGCGCACCGTGCACGGCAAGCCGCTGATCTACCTGGACAGCGCCGCCAGCGCCCAGAAGCCCGACGTGGTGCTGGACGCCATGACCGGCCTGGCCCGCACCTCCTACGCCAACGTCCACCGCGGCCTGCACACGCTGGCGAACGAAACCACGGAAGCCTATGAAAAGGCCCGCGAAACCGTCGCGAACTTCATCAACGCCGACACCAACGAGGTCGTCTGGACCAAGAGCGCCACCGAAGCGGTGAACCTGGTCGCGGCCTCGTTCGGCCTGGGTCTGAACGCCGGCGACGAGATCGTGATCTCCGAGATGGAGCACCACGCCAACATCGTGCCGTGGCACTTCCTGCGCGAGCGCAAGGGTGTGGTCCTGAAGTTCATCCCGGTGCTGGACGACGGCTCGCTGGACATGGAGGCCTTCAAGGGCCTGCTGTCGGAAAAGACCAAGATGGTCGCCGTCACCCACATGTCGAACGTGCTGGGCACGGTCAACGACGTCGCCGAGATCGTCCGCTTGGCCCACGCGGCCGGCGCCCCGGTGCTGCTCGACGGCTGCCAGGGCGTGGTCCACACCAAGGTCGACGTGAAGGCGCTGGACGTCGATTTCTACGTCTTCAGCGGCCACAAGCTCTACGGCCCGACCGGCATCGGCGTACTCTACGGCAAGGCCGAGCGCCTTGCCGCCCTGCCGCCTTACCAGGGCGGCGGCGAGATGATCGGTTCGGTCAGTCTCGATAAGATCACCTACGCTGACCCCCCGCACCGCTTCGAAGCCGGCACCCCGGCGATCCTGGAGGCCGTCGGCCTGGGCGCGGCGATCGAGTGGCTGAACGGCCTGGATCGCGACGCCATCTTCGCCCACGAGCACGCCCTCTATGAGCGCGTCGCCGAGCAGCTGCGCGGCGTCAACGGCGTGCGGATCCTGGGCGAGGCGCCCGGTAAGGGCGCGGTGCTGTCGTTCACGGTCGAGGGCGCCCACGCCCACGACATCGCCCAGGTGCTGGACCGGTATGGCGTCGCCGTTCGCGCCGGCACCCACTGCGCCGAGCCCCTGATGCGCCGTTTCGGCGTTACGTCGAGCGCGCGCGCCTCCTTCGCCCTATATAACACCGAGGCCGAGGCCGACGCGTTCGTCGACGCGCTGGCCAAGGCCCGCAGTTTCTTCAGTTGAGCCACCGATGACCGACGCCGCCGCCACGCCCGAGCCCGTTTCCGCTGAAGCGCCCTCGGCGCTTTCGAAGGACGAGCTGAACAAGCTCACGGACCTGCTGATCGAGAAGCTGAAGTCCGTCTACGACCCGGAAATCCCGGTCGACATCTATGAGCTGGGCCTGATCTACAAGGTGGACGTCAGCGACGACAAGGACGTGGCCATCGACATGACCCTGACCGCGCCGGGCTGCCCGGTGGCTGGGGAAATGCCGGGCTGGGTCCGCGACGCGGTCATGGAGATCCCGGGCCTGAAGTCCTGCAATGTCGAGCTGGTGTTCGAGCCGCCGTGGGATTCCTCGCGGATGAGCGACGAGGCCAAGCTGCAACTGAACATGTTCTGATCGGTTCAAAGCCCATGGAAACCGCGATCACCGCACGTCCCCGCCGTCCGCGCCCCAAGGTCGTCACCCTGACCGACGCCGCGGCTGCGCGCGTGAAGGAGATCATGGACCGCGCCGAAAAGCCCTACGCCGGTCTTCGCGTCGGCGTGAAGAACGGCGGCTGCGCTGGGTCTGAGTACGTCTTTGAATATGCCGAGACCCAGGACCCGATCGATGAGGTCATCGAGGAGAAGGGCGTCCGGATCCTGATCGAGCCCAAGGCCGTGCTGTTCCTGATCGGCGCCGAGATCGACTACGAGGTCACCAAGCTCTCCTCGAAGTTCGTGTTCCACAATCCGAACGAGACCGACGCCTGCGGCTGCGGCGAGAGCGTCACGATCCAGCCGGCACCGGAAGCGCTGGACTGAGGCCGTGCGGGCCTAGGGGTAAGCCCCGGTCACCCGCATGCCGACGCCGAACGCGCAGACGAACCCCAGCAGCACCTGGAAGAAGGCGAAGACCGTCGCCGGCGTTCGGCCGTTCTTGACGAGCCCGATCACCACCAAGCCCAGGGGCACTGTGCTCCAGAACAGCACCTCCAGCGCGCCGCCGACCCAGTCGGGCAGCTCGGCCGGCATCCTGCGCTCGGCGTTGTAGATCAAACCCAGCACCATCAGCGCTAGGATGGGCGCGAGCAGGATCGCCTGCAGCGAGGCCCGGGTCCAGGTCGCGCCGCGCCACTTCGCGAAGGCCACCGCCAGCAGCAGGACCACGATGTCGAACAGCAAGAGCGAGAGCATGGCGGGCTAGGCGGTCGCCGGGCCAGGCGTCGAGGCCTTGGCCTTCTTCGGCGCGTCCACCAGCACAGACGGTCGGACGGGTTCGCCACGCGCCTGGGCGATCAGTTCGTTGGTGCGGCCCTCGATGGTCGTCTCCATGAGCTTCATGAAGTCGTTCTTCTCCAGGCCCTGGGGCAGGGGCGGCAGGAACTCGACGGTCACCACGCCCGGCGTCTTCCTGGCGTCCTGCTGCTGCCAGAAGCAGCCCAGATTGGTCGCCACCGGCACCACCGGCAGGCCGAAGTCCTTGCTCATGTAGTAGACGCCAGTGCGGTAGCGGAAATGCTCGCCCGGCTTGGCCAGATGGCCCTCGGGATAGATCAGGATCCGCCGCCCCTCGGCCGCGACCTGGGCGGCGCTCTTGGACAGGGCTTCGCGCGCTTCGGGACCGCCGCAGCTGTCGACGACGATGGCGCCGAATTTCTTCAGGATCGCCCCGACCAGCGGGAACTTCTCCAGGTGGTCGCCGGTGACGAAGCTGAGGTTGTCGACATTGGCGAACATCACGAAGCCGTCGCCCCAGCTGTGGTGCTTGGCGGCGATGATGCAGGGGCCGGCGGGCAGGTTCTCCTGGCCCTTCAGCTGCACCTTGACGCCGGCGAAGGTGTCCAGCGCCCATAGCATCCGCTTGCTGTAGAGCCGCAGGGCGAAGGCCACGGGCTTGCGGCCGGGCGCCAGCGCCGCGAAGGCGGCCGAGACGCCGTAGAAGATCGACAGAACCCAGTAGTAGGCGTTGAACAGCGCGCTGCGCATTGTGTTCGATCCTTAGCGGGCGAAAAGCACGGCCTGGACGGCCGCGGTCATGAGAGGCGCGTGAGCCGACAGGGCGTCGTCGCCGAGGCGGGCATAGGCCTTGTTCTGGGCGGTCTGGGTGATGACGCCGATGGCCATGGCGGCCAGCACGCGCGGGTCGCCCGGCGGCAGTTCGGCGTCCATCATCGCTCGCTTGATCACGTTCTCGACCAGGGTGACCGGGTCGCGGCCGTCTTCCTGGTAGTAGGGCAGGAAGTGATGCAGTTGCAGCAGGTGGAACGAGAACAGCAGCCAGTCCTCGTCGGCCACCGCGCAATAGGCCTTCACGATAGCCGCGGCCTTGGCCTTGATGCCCGAGGCCGCCTCGGCCTCGTCCTCGACCAGCTTCGACAGCCGGCGGTGACAGTTCATGAACAGTCCCAGCGCGAGCTCGTCCTTGCTCTTCCAGTGGCGATAGATCGCCCCTTCGGAGACGCCAGCGCGGGCGGCGATGATCTTGGTGGTCGTCGCGTCGACGCCGTCGATGACGAAGGCCTCGAGGGCGGCGCGTTCGATGCGGGGTTTGGCGCTCATGAGTTGAGTATGCCATGGGCGCTTCGGAATGCAAGTGAGTAATCACTTACAATACGAAGATTGACCCGAACCGGCCGGGCGGCGACACACGGGCCATGGTGCAGACGGTTCTGATCTATTCGATGGGCGAGGTCATCGGCGATGGCCTGATCAAGCTGCCTTTCATCGCCGGCCTGCGCGCGGCCTTTCCGGATGCGCGCATCAGCTGGTGCGCCGCCAAGGTCGAGACCGTCTATGCCGGGGCGCTGAAGGGCGTTGTCGCCGGCTATATCGACGAGCTGATCCTGGAAGGCCGCAACGGTGCGAAATTCGCCGACGGCCTGCCGTGGAGCAAACCGTTCGGCGGCCGCAAGTTCGACCTCGTCATCGACACTCAGGAGCATATCGGCCGCAGCGGCGTCGCCCTGCGCGGTGCGAGCGGACGCTTCGTCTCGGCGGCTCGGCACGCGCGCGACAAGGATTGGCCCGTGGCGGTCACCGATCGCCTGGCGCGGCTGCTCAGCCTGGCCACGGACGGGCACGGCGCACCCCGTCCCTTGACCCTGGCCAACCTCGAGGCCGTGGCGGCCGCCGAGCTCCTGCTGCCGACCGGCCCGACCTATGTCGGCCTGGCGCCGGGCGCGGGCGGCCAGGACAAGCGCTGGCCGCTGGAGAACTATCTGGAACTGGCGCGTCGCGTCGTCGCCAACGGCTGGACCCCGGTCTTCTTCTTCGGTCCCGACGAGGCCGAGGACGCCGCCATGGCCGCGCGCGAGGTCCCGCAGGCCTTGCAGCCTGAACGCAATCGCACGGATCCGTTCGCGACCGTGAAGGGCCCGCTGCTGGTCATCGCCCTGTCCGGACGCTTGGCGGCGGGAGTCGCCAATGACGCCGGCCCCGGCCACATGCTGGCCGCCGGCGGCGCGCCGTTGCTGTCGCTGCAGCAGGACCGCCGCAAGTCGGTGAAGTTCCGCCCCGCCGCCCAGCGGCTTGAGATGCTGGTCGCGGAGGACTACGGAAGCGGCATGGGCGCCCTGCCGGTCGATGCGGCCTGGGACGCCCTCCAGAAGCTGGTGTCCGGAGCCTCCTGAATGTCCATCCTCGCGCCGATCTCGGCGGGCGAACTGGTCGACAAGATCACCATCCTGCGGGTGAAGGCCCAGCGCATCGGCGATCCGGCCAAGGAGGCCAATGTCCGCAAGGAGCTGGCGCTGCTTGAGGCCACGGCGGCCGAGTACCTGCCAGGCACTGAAGAGATCGCCCGCCTGACCGAGGAGCTGACGGCCGTCAACGCCGCTCTCTGGGACATCGAGGACGGCAAGCGCGATTGCGAACGCCGCCAGGACTTCGGCCCGGAGTTCGTGGCCCTGGCCCGTCGCGTCTATATCGACAACGACAAGCGCGCCGCCATCAAGCGCGCCATCAACGAAGCCGCCGGCTCGGAAATCGTCGAGGAGAAGAGCTACAAGCCCTACCTCGCGAAGTCAGAGAAATGACGCAAGTCATTCGCAACACTCGGGAAATGGTTGCTGGCATGACGCCGGCGCTGAAGCCTGGCGTCTATGTCTTCTGCGCCGCCGCCGACCGCGACTGGGCCGCCCTGAACCCGTTGGCCATGTTCCGCGAGGCCGAGGGCGTCAGCCTGATCCTGGAGCGTGACGCGGCCCTGGCGGCCGGTTTTCCGGTCGAGGGGGCGATGGCCCTGATCACCCTGAACGTCTATTCGGCCCTCGACGGCGTGGGCCTGACCGCCGCCGTGGCCACGGCGCTCGCCCAGGCCGGGATCGCCTGCAACATGGTCGCGGCGCTGAACCACGACCATGTCTTCGTACCGGTCGAGCGAGCCGACGAGGCGGTGGCCGTGCTCCTGGCCCTGCAGGCCTCAGCCTAGCGCCCCTTGAACGCCGCCGCGCGCTTCTGCAGGAACGCGCTCACGCCCTCGATGAAGTCCTCGGTCTTGCCGGCGATCTTCTGGGCCTTGCGCTCGGCGTGCAGCTGGCCGGTCCAGTCGGTGTCGAGGCTGTCCCAGACCAGCTTGCGGATCGTCCCCAGCGCCGCCGGTCCCTTGGCCAGCTCCAGGGCCAGGGCGTGGGCGGTCGGGATCAGTTCGACGTCGGGAACGCAGCGATTGACCAGGCCCCACTGCAGCGCCGTGGCCGCCGGGATCTTGTCGCCCAGCAGCATCATCTCCATGGCTCGCGCCTTGCCGATCAGGCGCGGCAGCAGGTAGGTCGAGCCGCCGTCGGGCACGAGGCCGATGCGCCGGAAAGCCTGCAGGAAATAGGCGCTCTCGCTGGCCACGATGATGTCGCCCATCAGCGCGATCGAGCAGCCGACGCCCGCCGCCGGACCGTTCACCGCCGTCACGATCGGCAGCGGGAAGTCGCGCAGCAGGGTCATCAGCGGATTGTAGGTGTTCTCCAGCGCCGAACCCGCGTCCGGCTTGCCGTCGACGTCCAGCTCGCGCCCGGCCGCGCCGCCGCCGGAGAGGTTGGCGCCCGAGCAGAAGCCGCGACCTTCGCCCGTCAGGATCACCGCCCGGGCTTCGATCTTGCCCGCGGCGATCGACGAGAAGGCGTGGATCAGCTCGCGGGCGATCTCCAGGCTGGCGGCGTTCAGGGTGGTGGGATCGGCGAGGGTGACGGTGGCGACGCCATCCTGGGTCGCGACACGGATCTTCTGGTAGTCCACGGCCTGGGCCTCCCGTTTGTTCATTGGGGAGAGTCTAGGCGCCTTTGCCCCTTGGGAAGGCCAGTGGAATCTTCCGAGGAAATTGGAATCTTCACAAGGAAACGCCGCCGATCTTGCGACCGGCGGCGTCCAAGGCAGGTCTTCTGCTGAAGGTCTATCAGGCGGCGTTGGCCGCGCCCGGCATGGATTCGGCGGCGGTGACGCGGTTGCGGCCGCCACGCTTGGAGCCGTAGAGCGCCGCGTCGGCGCGTTCCATGAGCGAGTGGCCGCTCTCGTTCGCCTTACGCTCGGCGAAGCCCGACGAGATGGTGATGGCGCCCAGGTCCTCGTTGGTCGAGCGACGCTTGAGCATGCGCGAGGAGACCTCGACGCGGATTTCTTCCAGGGTCATGGCCACGGTCGCGGCGGCTTCGCGCGGGAAGATCATCGCGAACTCCTCGCCGCCGTAGCGGGCGGCGAAGCGCGGCGGCGCGGCGACACGGCCGATCACCGAAGCGACGTAGCGGATGACCTGGTCGCCGGTCTGGTGACCCCAAGTGTCATTGAAGCCCTTGAAGTGGTCGATGTCGAGCACGGCCAGGCAGATCGTCGTGCCGGTGTCGTCGGCGTCGGCGCAGGCGCGGTCCAGCTCGTCGTCGAAGGCCTTGCGGTTGGCCAGGTTGGTCAGGCCGTCGGTGGTGGCGTCGCGGCGGACCTGTTCCAGGTGCTCGCGCAGGCGCTCGACCTCGGCGGTGGAGTCGGCCAGGCGCGATTCCAGCGACTGGTTTTCCTTGTGAACCCGGCGGGTGGCGTCGGCGAGGCCCGAGACCAGGGTCTTGATGGAGTCGACGTCGGTCGGACCGTCCAGGCTCTTGCTGGCGCCGGCCAGTTGCTTGCCGAAGGCGGCGTTCGACTTCTGGGCGTTCTGGATGGCCTTGGAGACGGCTTCCAGTTCCTTCGACAGGATGTCGCCGGCGTCGCGGATCTGTTCGTTCAGGCGGGCCTTGGGCAGGTAGGTGGCGGCCAGCTCTTCGCTGACCAGCTCCGTCATCGGCTCGCCCAGGGAGATCAGGCGCGTCAGCTCACGGGCCAGCGCGCCGTCGGGATCGGCCACATAGTGGGTCCACAGCTCGAAGTTCAGCGCGGTCGGCCACACCTGATGGCGTTCCATGAGTTCGAGGGCGCGCGAAGCGATCTTGTAGGCTTCGGGACCGCGCAGCGTGGTTTCGACGTCCGACATCTTCTTCTTCCCCCGTCGGTGGCTCCCCCTGCGGAAACACCGATCGCTTGGAGCGCGACCTTAAATGCGAGAGTTCTTACGAGCGGTTAAGAACGAACGCCGTTCGCTTGCGTCGTGTCGATCTCTCGACCATGGTGATCATTGATAAGCTGAGTTCCGCTGCGTAACGCGGAGCCGTGGGAGGGAGCGACAAGGCCATGAATGCACCGGTGAATCTGTCCTACGACGCGCAGAAAGCGGTGATGAACGACATCCTCCAGCGCCAAAAAGCCGCGCATCTGCGGGATGGCCCGCTGAGTGCGGGAACCCGAATCGGGTGGATTAACCGGTGCATCGATCTTCTGGTCGGTCACCAGGCCGAGATCGCCAAGGCGGTGAACGAGGACTTCGGTTCGCGCTCGCCGGAGGCGACCTCGCTGACCGACGTGGCGGGCTCGATTGGTCCGCTCAAGTTCGCGCGCGACAACCTCACCAAGTGGATGAAGCCGGAGAAGCGCAAGACGACGCCAGCGATCCTGGGTCTGTTCGGCGCCAAGGCCAGCGTGCAGTGGCAGCCCAAGGGCGTTGTCGGCGTGATCAGTCCCTGGAACTTCCCGGTCAACCTGACCTTCGCTCCGCTGGCCGGCGTGTTCGCCGCTGGGAACCGGGCGATGATCAAGCCGTCGGAATATACGCCGGCCACCTCCGAGCTCTTGAAGGCGATGTTCGCCAAGGCCTTCACGGAAGAGGAAGTCGCGGTCTTCGTCGGTGGGCCCGAGGTTGGCCAAGCCTTCGCCGGCCTGGCCTTTGACCACCTGGTCTTCACCGGGGCGACCTCGGTCGCCCGTCACGTGATGCGCGCGGCGGCCGAGAACCTGGTGCCCGTAACCCTGGAACTGGGCGGCAAGAGCCCAGTGATCCTGTCGCGTGGGGCCGACATGGCCACGGCCGCGGCGCGGATCATGAACGGCAAGACCCTGAACGCCGGCCAGATCTGCCTGGCGCCGGACTATGTCCTGGCCCCGCAAGAAGAGGTCGAGACCTTCGTCGAGGAAGCCCAGGCCGCCGTCGGCCGCTACTTCCCGACCATCAAGGACAATCCCGACTACACGGCCGTTGTCGCCCAGCGCCACTACGACCGCGTGAAGGGCTATGTCGACGACGCCCGGGCCAAGGGCGCCCGCGTGATCGAGATCAACCCGGCCGGCGAGGACCTGTCGCAGCAGGAACACCGCAAGATCGCCCCGACCCTGATCCTGGACCCCACCGACGACATGAAGGTGATGCAGGAGGAGATCTTCGGTCCCGTCCTGCCTGTGAAGACCTACAAGTCCGTCGATGAGGCCGTGGCCTATGTGAACGCCCACGACCGGCCGCTGGCGCTCTACTGGTTCGGGACCGACGAGGCCGAGAAGGACCGCGTGCTGGCCAACACCACCAGCGGCGGGGTCACGGTCAACGACGTGATCTTCCACGTCGCCCAGGAAGACCTGCCGTTCGGCGGCGTCGGCCCGGCCGGCATGGGCGCCTATCACGGCCACGACGGCTTCCGCGAATTCAGCCACCGCAAGGCGGTATTCCAGCAGCTGAAGAAGGACATCGCCCCGATGCTGGGGCTGCGCCCGCCGTACGGGGAGGGGATCCGCAAGTATCTGGCCGGGCAGATCAAACGCTGATCGGCCAAGATGGGCTGGTTCGGGACTTCGCGTCGTGCTTAAGGGGGCGCCATGAGCGCTCCCACGCCTGTACGCGTCCTCCCAGTTCGAGTTGTCCATGAACTCGAAGCCCTGCCGGAAGTCGATTTCGCCACCTTCAAGGCCCGGTTCGCCGCCGGGGAGCGCGCGCGTACGCCGACCGAGCTGACGCCGCCCAGCCATCCGGCCGCGCCGGACGTCCTGGCTGGCCCCGAGGCCGCCGCCTGGTGGGGCGGCGACATGGCCGGCCCGCCGCCGATGGTCCCGCCGCTGCTGTGCGCGGCCGGCGAGAGCTGGTGGGTGCCGGCGCACGGCGTCATCGTTGAAACGAACGGTGAGGTGTTCGACGCGGCCTCCTACGAGGTCCGTCACGGTTATCCGACCTTCCAGACGACGCCGGGTTTCTCGGGCGACCTGGATTTCACCCCGCCGGAAGATGCGCCCTATCTGGAGAGCGGCGCGGTGTTCATGCCGTGGGGCGGGCTCTTCAACTACGGCCACTACCTGCTGGACGGCCTGGGCACGCTGCGGGCCATGGAGAAGGCCGGGCTCCTGAAGGACACCCCGGTCGTGGCCCCCAAGCTGGCGCCATGGCAGCGCGAACTGATCGCCGTCTGCTTCCCGGGCCTGAAGGTGATCGAGTTCGCCGAGCCGATCGTGCGGCTGGGCCGGGTGATCTATGCCGACAGCATGAACCACTTCCTGCACCGCGTGGACGGCCTGGCGGCCGAACTCGGCGCGGAGGGAAGGGCGGCGCCGTTGCCGGCGAGCGCGCGCAAGTCCAAGCGGGTCTATTTCTCGCGGCGTGGCCAGGTGAACCGGCACATGGTCGGCGAATGGCGCTTCGAATGGGCCCTGCGTCGGCGGGGCTTCACCATCGTGCGGCCTGAAAAGCTGAGCGTCGTCGAGCAGGTCGCCCTGATGCGCGACGCCGAGGTCGTGGTCGCGCCCAGCGGCGCGGCCCTGGCCAATGTGCTGTTCATGCCAGCAGGTTCGCGGGTCGTCGAAATCCAGCCGCTGAACTTCTCCAGCCAATGGGTCCGCGGCGCCTGCCTGCAGGTCGGCGTGGAGTGGCGCGGCTATGTGTGCGCGTCACCTTGCGCGCCCGGAAAGGCCCCGCTGTGGGTCCGGGCGCACAAGGGTTTCAGGTTCGCCTATCAGCCGGACTATGAAGACCTGCTGAGGGTTGTGGACGCGGCGCTATAGGATGCCCTTGCGGCCTGGCGCCCACGGGTCGAGCGACTGCTCTTCCTCGCGCTTGACCATGCCGTAGTAGCCGGCGACCCAGATGACGGCGAAGGTCACCAAGCCGCCCCAGAAGCCGCCCGGCGTGGCGAACCAGACCGTCAGGGCGCTGATCGCCGACGCCAGGCCCAGCATGGACCAGCGCAGCAGTACGGCGAAGGCGTGATAGGTCCTCTCGTGCGCGACGAGAATGGCTTCCTTGTCGAGTTCGGGTTCGATGGCGGCCAAGTGCAGTCCTCCCATTCTTGTTGGGCGCAACCGGGCCGAAATCGGCGCGATCGAGCCGAAAACATCATCACGATAACAGCGTTCCGCGAGCCTGACCATTGGGCGGAAAGGGCGGTCGCGCCTAGACTTCGAAGCCGCCCCGCCGATTCTGGAGAAAGCGTGCGCAGTCCCCTGAAGCTGCTTCTGCCGGCGCTGATCCCGTCGTGGAACTTCTTCGACGTGATCGCCCCGTCGCCGCGCGTCGAATACGCGCTGCTGCGCACGATCGGCGACGCCTCGGGCGACTGGCGGGAGTTCCGGCCCCGGCCAGAGCGCCTGTCGCCGCTGGCCATACTGACCCGGATGGTCTGGAACCCGCGCTGGAACGAGACCTTGTTCCTGGCAAGTTGCGCCGAGCGCCTGACCGACGAGCCGACGGCGCACAGCGAGGACGAGATCTTCAAGCGGATCGCCGCCGACCTCGCTCGCGAGCCGGCCGACGAGGCCCGGCCCTGGCTCTGCTTTCGGCTGGTGTTCGTCAGTCGCGAAGGCGATGCGCTGACCCAGGAGGTGCTGTTCCAACCCGCGCCGCGTCGCCTTGCGGAGATCGCGGTCCGATGAGCCTCGAGATTGCCGCCCGCCTGACCGAGACCCTACTGGCCCTGGCGCTGATCCAGCAGAGCCTGGAGCATCTGGTGCGGTTCCGGAACGAGCAGGTGCTGTTCGGCGGGCGGATCGCGCTGTGCTTGCTGGTCGTCGCCGGCGTCGCCGCGCCGTGGCCGCTGCTCGCCCTGGCGGGCTTGTCGGTGCTGATCCTGGTCCGCTTTCAGGGGCCCTACAACGGCGGCAGCGATCGCATGGGCCTGCTGGCGCTGTGGTGCCTGACGCTCTCGCGCCTGCTACCCGCGCCGGCGTTGCAGGAGCTGGCCTTCGGCTATCTCGGCGCGCAGCTGACCCTGTCCTACGTCATCTCGGGCGGAGTGAAGATCGTGAACCCGGACTGGCGATCGGGCCGGGCGCTGGCCGATGTCTTCCAGTTCTCGGCCTATCCGGTCAGCGAGAACCTGCGCCGTTTCGCGGACCGGCCGCGCCTGCTGCTGGCCATGTCCTGGGCGGTGATGGGCTTCGAGCTGCTGTTCCCGCTGACCCTGCTATGGAAACCGGCCCTGATCGCCGGCCTGGCCGTGGCGGCGACCTTCCACCTGGCCAATGCCTGGCTGTTCGGCCTGAACCGCTTCTTCTGGACCTGGCTGGCGGTCTATCCGGCCATCCTGTGGCTGCAGGCGCGGCTGATCCACTGAGCGGACAAGCAAAAGGCGCCGAACCTTTAGGTCCGGCGCCTTCGCGATAGTCTCGATGAAAGGCCTACTTGCGCGGCGGGCGCGCCAGGAAGGCCGGGACGTCGTTGCCGAAGCCGACCACGCGACGATCGTCGTCGTCGCGATCGCGAACCGGCTGAACGCCACGGATCGGACGCTCGGGGCGCTCCGGGCGTTCGCTACGCTCGGCGCGCTCGGGACGCTCGCTGCGTTCCGTACGTTCCGGGCGCTCGCTGCGCTCCGGACGTTCAGCGCGAGCCGGGCGTTCGCTACGTTCGGCGCGTTCCGGGCGCTCGGCGCGGGCCGGACGCTCGGGACGTTCCGGACGCTCGGCCTGTTCGGCTTCGGCCGCCGGAGCGGCTTCGGCGCGGGGAGCGCGGTCACGATCACGCTCGCGGCGCGGACGGCGTTCGCGGGCGGGACGCTCCTCGGCGGCGGGCGTTTCAGCTTCAGGAGCCTCGGCGGCGGCGACGGCTTCGACCGGCGCTTCGGCGGCGGCGTCTTCCGAGCGACCACGGCCGCGGCCACGGGGGGCACGCTCGCTGCGTTCACCACCACGGTCACGATCACGACCACCGCGCTTTCGGTCCCGGTCGCCGTCGCGCTTGACGGTCACGGCGTTGGAGTAGTCGAGCTCGAGCTTCTCTTCGTCCGGGGTCGAGCCGATCAGCTTGACGACCTTGTCGAAGCCTTTGTCGTCGGCCGGGGTGACCAGCATGTAGGTCACGCCCGAGCGGCCGGCGCGGCCGGTGCGGCCGATGCGGTGGACGTAGTCGTCGGCGTGGTGCGGGACGTCGTAGTTGAAGACGTGGCTGACGGCCGGAATGTCCAGGCCACGCGCGGCGACGTCCGAGGCCACCAGGATCTTCAGCGCGCCCGAACGGAAGTCCGCCAGGGTCTTCATGCGCTGGGACTGGTCGAGGTCGCCATGGATCGGGGCGGCGTCGAAGCCGTGCACACGCAGCGACTTGGCGACGATGTCGACTTCGGTCTTGCGGTTGCAGAACACGATGCCGGTCTCGATCTGGGCCTTCTCGATCAGCGCACGCAGCGCCAGGCGCTTGGCCTTGGGATCGGAGGAGGGAACCTTGACCAGCAGCTGGGTGATGTTGGCGTTCGTCGTCGCCGGCTTGGCCACCTCGATCCGCACCGGATCCTTGAGGAACTGCTTGGTCAGGCGGGTGATTTCCGGCGGCATGGTCGCCGAGAAGAACAGCGTCTGCTTCTTCGGCGGCGTCATCTTGAAGATGCGCTCGATGTCCGGGATGAAGCCCATGTCCAGCATGCGGTCGGCTTCGTCGACGACGAGGAACTGCACGCCGGTCATCAAGAGCTTGCCGCGCTCGAAGTGGTCGAGCAGGCGGCCCGGCGTGGCGATCAGCACGTCGACGCCGCGGTCCAGCTTCTTTTCCTGGTCGCCGAACGAGACGCCGCCGATCAGCAGCGCCCACGAGAGCTTGGTGCCCTTGGCGTACTTCTCGAAGCTGGCGGCCACCTGGTCGGCCAGTTCGCGGGTCGGGGCGATGACCAGGGCGCGCGGCATGCGGGCCTTGGCGCGGCCCGACTGCAAGCGGTCGATCAGCGGCAGGGTGAAGGCGGCGGTCTTGCCGGTGCCCGTCTGGGCGATGCCGAGCACGTCCTGGCCCGCGAGGGCGACCGGAATGGCCTGGGCTTGAATGGGGGTCGCAGTCGTATAGCCGGTGTCGGCGACCGCCTGCAGGGTCGTGGGCGAGAGCCCGAGATCGGAAAATTCTGTCATTACACGCTGGTCTGATCGGAGCCGCCCGTGCTTGGGCGAGCGGGCGGCGCGGATTCGCCAGACCTGCTCCGAAGGTGGGGATAAATAGGCTCAAAGTCGGCAAAGTCAATCACCACAAGGCGATAGGGGGTATTCGGAAGATGAGTGACAACGGCTGGAAAGCCTCGGCCAAGGCCTGGATCAAGGATATGGGCGATACGGGCGACTATGGCCGCCAGTACGTGCTCGACACGCCGATGATCGAGCGCCTGCGGGGTTTGCGGGGCGGCCGGGCCTTGGATGTCGGCTGCGGGGAAGGGCGGTTCTGCCGTATTCTCAAGCGCGAGGGCTTCGATCCTGTCGGCCTCGACCCGACCGCCGAATTGCTGGAGGCCGCGCGGGCCAAGGATTCGGAGGGCGCCTATGTCGAAGGTCGCGCCGAGATGCTGGAGTTCGCCGACGCCAGTTTCGACCTCGTGGTCGCCTGCCTGTCGCTGATCGATATCGAGGCCGCCGACCAGGCGATCGCCGAGATGGCGCGCGTGATGAAGCCCGGCGGGACCCTGCTGGTCGCTAACCTGACCGGCTTTTCCAGCGCTCGCGCCAATGACGGCTGGCAGCGGAACCTGCTGGGCCGCAAGACCCACTTCGCCATCGACCACTATCTGGCGACCCGAGCGTCGTGGCAGCGCTGGCGCGGCATCGAGATCATCAACTGGCACCGTCCGCTCAAGGACTACATGCAGTGGTTCCTAGCCACGGGCCTGGTCCTGACCCATTTCGACGAGCCCGCGCCTGTCGGCGGCCCGCCGGAACGTGCTGACAGATACCGGCGCGCGCCCTGGTACGTGATCCTGGAGTGGCGCAAGCCCTGACGTCGCTCTATATCCGCCGACACATGACGATCGACCACGACTCCCGCCTAAGGCGCCTTCGTTTCCGCGCCTGGCATCGCGGCTTCCGGGAAGCGGACCTCATTCTGGGGCCGTTCGCGGACATCCATGGCCCGAACCTCACCCCTGAGCAGTTCGACACCCTGGAAACCCTGCTCGAACAGTCGGATCGCGAGATCTACGCCTGGATCGTCGGCCAGGAAGAAACGCCCGCCGCGTTCGAGACGGACGTCCTGGCGATGATCCGCGCGTTCAGGTTCGACGCGCACGCATCTCGCCCTGTCGGCGACGGCGCCTAAGACAAAGAGACTTGATGGCCTACGACGCCAAACAGATCGCCAAGGCCTCGGGAGGCCTGACCCTGGCCGGCGCGCCGGAGGGCTTCGACGCGCTGGTGATGGCCGACATCGCCCGGGCGCGGGGCGGCCTGACCGCCTTTGTCGCTCGTGACACGGCTCGCGCCGGCGCTTTCATCGATGCCCTGAAGTTCTTCGCCCCCGAGATCGAGGCGGTGCTGCTGCCCTCGTGGGACTGCCTGCCGTACGACCGCATCGGCCCGTCCTCGGGCGTTTCGGCCACGCGCATGGCGACCCTGTCGCGCCTGGCCCGGGGCCTGGGCGAGAGCAAGCCGGCCATCCTGGTCATCGCCGCGCCGGCCCTGCTGCAGCGCGTGCCGACCAAGGACGTCCTGCTGCGCGCCTCCTACAGCGCCAAGGTCGGCAATAGCGTCGATATCAAGGACCTGGAGCGCTATTTCGCCGTCAACGGCTATGCCCGCGCCTCCACCGTCTCCGAGCGCGGCGAGTTCGCGATCCGGGGCGGCGTCATCGACGTCTATCCTCCGGCGGCCGAGGAGCCGGTGCGCCTGGACCTGTTCGGCGACACGCTGGAAAGCATCCGCGCCTTCGACCCCGAGACCCAGCGCTCGACCAAGCAACTGCGCGAGATCGACCTCCTGCCGGTCAGCGAGGCCCTGCTGGACGCCGAGGGCATCTCGCGGTTCCGCAAGGGCTATGTCGCCGAGTTCGGCGCGCCGGGCGATGATCCGCTGTACGCCGCCGTCAGCGAGGGCGGCCGCCGCGCCGGTCTCGAGCACTGGCTGCCGCTGTTCTACGAGCGGATGGCGACGCTGTTCGACTATCTGCCGGCCGGCGCCCTGATCGGCGTCGACCACCAGGCCGCCGAGGCCCGCGACGAGCGCTTGGCCATGATCGCCGACGCCTATGACGCCCGCGCCAGCGCCGACCGCAAGTCCGCCTACCGCCCGTTGGCGCCCGAGGCCCTGTACCTGACCGCCGCCGAGTGGGACCGCGAGCTCGACGACCGCACGAACCGCAAGTTCACGCCGTTCCAGCCGCAGGGCCTGGATGTCGTCGACCTGGGCGCCAAGCTCGGCCGGGTGTTCGCTGCCGAGCGGGCCCAGGACAGCGTCAACCTGTTCGAGGCCACCGCCGACCACGCCAAGAAGCTGGCGGCCGACGGCAAGCGCGTGCTGTTCGCCTCGTGGTCCGAGGGCTCGTCCGAGCGCCTGGGGACCATGCTATCGGACCACGGCCTGAAGAAGGTCCCCTATGCCGGTTACTGGCAGGCGGCCAAGGCCAATGATCCCAAGACCCCGCAGCGCGTCGTGCTGCCGCTGGATCACGGCTTCGAGACCGACCAGCTGGCGGTCATCTCCGAGACCGACATCCTGGGCGACCGCCTGGCCCGCCCGCGCAAGAAGCGCCGCGCCGCCAACTTCCTGGCCGAGGCGTCCGCGCTCACGCCTGGTGACCTGGTCGTCCACATCGATCACGGCATCGGCCGCTATGAGGGCCTGAAGACCCTAGACGTCCAGGGCGCGCCGCACGACTGCCTGGACCTGATGTACGGCGGCGAGGCCAAGCTGTATCTGCCGGTCGAGAACATCGACCTTCTGACCCGCTACGGCGCCTCGGACCCCGACAGCGTCCAGCTGGACAAGCTGGGCGGCGCGGCCTGGCAGGGCCGCAAGGCGAAAGCGAAAGAGCGCCTGCGGGTCATGGCCGAGGGCCTGATCCAGATCGCCGCCGCCCGCCAACTGAAGTCCGTCGAGGAGACCGAAGCGCCCCAGGGCGTGTTCGACGAGTTCTGCGCCCGCTTCCCCTACGAGGAGACCGACGACCAGCTCAGCGCCATCCACGACGTGCTGGAGGACCTGTCGTCCGGCAAGCCGATGGACCGCCTGATCTGCGGCGACGTCGGCTTCGGCAAGACGGAAGTGGCCCTGCGCGCGGCCTTCGTGGTGGCGATGAGCGGCAAGCAGGTCGCCATCGTCTGCCCGACGACCCTACTGGCCCGCCAGCACTACAAGACCTTCAAGGAGCGCTTCCAGGGGTGGCCGATCAAGGTCACGCGCCTGTCGCGCCTGGTCACCGGCAAGGAAGCCGCCGAGGCCCGCGAAGGCCTGGCCGACGGTACGGTCGAGATCGTGGTCGGCACCCACGCGGTGCTCTCCAAACAGGTCTCGTTCAAGGACCTGGGCATGGTCATCGTCGACGAGGAGCAGCACTTCGGGGTCAAGCACAAGGAGAAGCTCAAAGAGCTTCGCGCCGACGTGCACATGCTGACCCTGACCGCCACGCCGATCCCGCGCACCCTGCAGATGGCGCTATCGGGCATCCGCGAGATGTCGATCATCGCCACCCCGCCGGTCGATCGCCTGGCGGTGCGGACCTATATCAGCCCGTTCGACCCGGTGACCTTGCGCGAGGCCCTGCTGCGCGAGAAGTATCGCGGCGGCCAGTCCTACTACGTGGTGCCGCGCATCAAGGACCTGGAGGACATCGAGAAGTTCCTCCGCACCCAGGTGCCCGAGGTGAAGTACGTCGTCGGCCACGGCCAGATGGCGGCCACCCAGCTGGAAGACGTGATGACGGCCTTCTACGAGGGCCAGTACGATGTGCTGCTGGCGACCACGATCGTCGAGAGCGGGCTCGATATTCCGTCGGCCAACACCCTGATCGTCCACCGCGCCGACATGTTTGGCCTGGCCCAGCTCTATCAGATCCGGGGCCGCGTCGGTCGGTCCAAGGCCCGCGCCTATGCCTACCTGACCACGCCGGTCGAGAAGTCGCTGACCCTGTCGGCCGAGAAGCGCCTGCAGGTGCTGCAGTCGCTGGACAGCCTGGGCGCCGGCTTCCAGCTGGCCAGCCACGACCTGGACCAGCGCGGCGGCGGCAACCTCTTGGGCGACGAGCAGAGCGGCCACATCAAGGAGATCGGCGTCGAGCTCTACCAGCAGATGCTGGAAGACGCCGTCGCCGAGCTGCGCCAGCGCCAGGGCCAGGAGGCTCTGCTGGAAGACCGGGGTTGGTCGCCGCAGATCAACACCGGCGCGGCCGTGATGATCCCGGACGAGTATGTCCCCGATCTGAACGTGCGCCTGTCGCTCTATCGCCGCCTGTCCGACGCTGAACAGGCCGCCGATCGCGAAGCCCTGGCCGCCGAGATGATCGACCGCTTCGGCCCCCTGCCGCCCGAGACCGACTCTCTGCTCAAGGTCGTCGCCATCAAGGGCCTGTGCCGCGAGGCCAATGTCGCCAAGATCGACGTCGGGCCGAAGGGCGCCGTGGCCAGCTTCCGCAACGACACCTACGCCAACCCGTTGGGGCTGATGCAGTACGTGGCCAAGAACAGCCTGATCTGGAAGGTGCGCCCCGACCAGAAGGTCGTGATCAAGGGCGAATGGGACACCCCGGCCCAGCGACTGGATGCGGCGGAGAAAATCCTGGCGGTGCTGGCCAAGCTGGCAAAGGAGTAGGGGGCTACCCAGCGACGGGGACGGGCATAGTCACCCTCTCCCCTGGGGAGAGGGTGAGCACGCGACGAGCATTCGCGTCACCTTGTCCCCGGCCTTATGCGCCGCCGTACAGTCTACCCACCTCGTCGCGAGGAAAGGGCGCATGGCCAGCGACCGTTGCGGCGGCGGGGTGTGATCGAGCGGGGCTAGGTCCGAGGGGGATACTCGGACGGTCCGGGGACCTGGTTGCTGGCCAGGCCCGCCCGCCGTCGGCGTGGTTGAAGGCAAAAGGGCATGTCTTGGCCTGGAGTGGCCCGCCCTCTTCGACCGCTGGGAACTTCCGGAAACGGAAGCTCCCGGGTCCCGGTAAGGCCTGAACAGGGCCACCCGACGGGACGCTGGCGGATAACGGTCGCGCGGAGCGTCTGGCTTCGTCGAAACGGTACTAACTCAAACACACTCCGGACGTTGTCCGGCGCTCCGCATCCCTTTCCAGAACTTCAGCGATCTCCCGCGTGAAGCGGCGGAGTTGCGCCTCAGTCCGCCCAGTACGCCACGTGGATGTGCATGCGGCCGATGTCCTTGCCCTGGAAGATCAGGCCGTTGGGACCGAGGTGAACATGCTTGTCGAGGTCGTCGCGATGCAGCTCGACGGTCTCGCCATTGCAGGTGTCGGTCAGGCGGATGATGTCCGGCACGGACGTGGCGTCGGGGGCCAGGGCCGAGAAACCTTCGGGGGTCAGGATGCCGAACTGGCGCCACTTCTTGGGCTTGGCCTGCTTGCCGTTCCAGTTCTCGCCCAGGCGCGCGCTGGCGATGTGCTGGACCGGGATGTCGGTGATGCCCACCAGATTGTCGCGACGCCATTGCTGATAGAACCAACTGTCGACGCTGCCCGCCGAGCAGAAGTTCTCGTTGACGATGTTGGGCCAGTTGTCTCGGATCGCCGTGGCGCGGACGTTGAACAGCTGGAAGTAGCCGTTGGGCTGCGAGTTGGTCTTCTCGGTTTCCTTGCCCTCGACCTTCTGGCTGTCGATCCGCTTGGTGAAATACAGGCACCCCGGGTTCCACGAGTGGGACATGAAGATCTCGTAGAAGCCCTCGTGCATGACGATGTCGGCGTCGGTGAAGACCACCCAGTCGGCGTCCTTGAGGACCTTCAGGCCGTCATTGAGCATCTTGCCCTTGTTGAAGGCGTGATCGTCCTCGAAGCAGCGGTCCGAGATCACCAGGGTCGCGCCGTTCTCCTTGACCACGTCCTGGGTGCGCTGGTCGTCGCTGGAGGTCACGACGATGATCTCGTCGAACTCGCGCATGTTGGCCGGCAGGGTCAGGGCCAGGTCGTCGCCATAGCCGACCGAGGTCAGGACGCAGACCAGCTTGCGCGGCTTGGTCGAGTTGTGACCGATCCCGACGCGGCGGCCGGAGCTGGCGTCGCCGACATAGTTGTCGCGCGTCTCGACCTGGCGCTTCTGCATGTGCAGCTCGGGGTCGAACATCTCGTAGGCGCGCTTGCGGATCGCCGGGCTGCCCAGCTTCTTCAGGATCGCCTTGTGCTCGGCCGAGATGATGTCGCGGTCCAGCAGGTCCAGCTGCGAAGGCCCCGGCTGGGCCAGGCCGCAATAGTTGCAGAGGTCCAGCTGGTCCTTGAAATCTTCCGGCGTGCGCTGCCACCAACCGTGCTCGACCGGCCAGGCGTGCTCGCCGTTGAAATAGAGGCGGTCGATGGCGCCGGCCACCTCGCAGAAATAGGCGCCCTTGTCGTTGATCGTCGCCGACCAGAGCTTCTGCACCCAGCAATTGTCGCGGTTGTACTCCCACTCGGCGTCCGACATGCCCGTCGCGCCCGTATAGTCCTTGCGGCTGATCAGCAGCGCCTGGTGCTGGCCCGCGGTCTCGTGGGTGTTGGTGTTGAAGTGGCTGTAGACCTCCATGATGGTCTCGTAGTTCTTGTAGAACCCGTTCCCCAGGCTGGTCCAAAGCCCCCGGCCGTTCGAGCGGTCGAACAGGCGCTGGGTGGCGAAGTCGTTGAAGTCCTTGATCGGGAACTTGCCGTTGCTGGTGTTGGGTCCACCCCACAGCTCGGCGAAACGGCGCGAGATCTGCTCGAAATTGCCGTGCAGGGTAGGCTCGCCGGCGATGACGCCGATCACCTTGTTGGGGGCGTTCCAGCCTTCCATGCTCTTCACCGAGCGCTCGAAGACCTCGACCGCCATGTCGGCGCGCTGCGTCTGGTGCGGGATCAGGCGCGTGCAGTTCGAGCAGGCCAGGTGGCACTTGGTGCTGATGTCGATCTGGACGATGTCCATGTCGGCGGGCGAGCGCATCGGGTTCTCCGTTCCGGTCGCGGCCGATTCGAGGCGCGATGGTTAACAGGCAAGATGCCTTTGTTAACCACGGCGGTCGATAACACCGATCGCCGCACCCACGGTTTACAGCGTCAGTTCGTACAGCCGCCGGTCCCTGCGCTCGCCGTCGCGATGCACAGCGCCCTTCAGATAGCCCTCGGCCTTGAAGCCCAGTCGCTGCAGCAGGCGCTCGGACCGGTTGTCGCCGACATGGGTGCTGGCGACGATGCTCTTGAGGCCATCGCCCGCCGCTTGGGCGAGGAGGGCGCGGACGGCCTCCGAACCAAAGCCCTGGCCCCAGCCCTTGCGGTCGACGACGAAACGGATCTCGGCGCGGTCGTGGCGCTTGTCGATGTCGATGAACTCGCAATAGCCGAGGAAGACGCCGCTGGTCGTATGGCGGATCGTCCAGTAGGCGGCGTCGCCGGCGGCCATCTCGTCCACCTGGGCGGCGACGCTGCTGGCGACCTCGTCAGGATCCTCGATCGGCTCCTGGTCCAGGTTCGACATCACCTCCGCATCGCTGAGGAACGGATAGATCAGGGGCGCGTCGTCGACCGTCAGGGGCGTGAGGGTCAGGCGTTCGGTCTCGAGGATCATGCGGTCCTGAAGCTTGGCTTGGGGGCTTGCGCTTGGGAGAGCGCTTCCCAGCTATGGCGCGGAGCCGCCGCTAGTGGTAGAGGGGCCGCTTCGTTTTTCGCGCGGCATTTCGCCCGCGCCCGGATCGAGAACAACTTCGTCATGCTCATCGGCGTTTTGCTGGCTATCAATATCATCGTCTGCCTCGGTCTGATCGGGGTCGTCCTGCTGCAACGCTCCGAAGGCGGCGCGCTGGGCATGGGCGGCGGCAACAGCGGCTTCATGACCGCTCGCGGCGCTGGCGATCTGCTGACCCGCATCACCTGGATCCTGTTCTCGATCTTCCTCGTCATCAGCCTGGCGCTGGCCCTGCTGACCGGCCGCGCCAACACCGGCGGCTCGGTGGCCGATCAGGTCAAGGGCCTGGACACCAAGTCCCTGAACGTCGCTCCGGCCCCGGTGGCTCCCACGCCCGGTTCGGTGAACTCGCTGCCGTCGACCGCCCAGCCGGGCGCGATCCAGGCGCCGACGCCGCAGCTGAACACCCCGGCTCCGGCCGCGACCCAGCCCGCGCTGCTGGCGCCGACCGAGCCCGCCAAGAAGCCGGCGACGGCTCCGAAAGCGGCGCCCAAGCCGGCCGCAACGGCCCCCGCGGCCGCCTCGACCCCGACGGTCGCGGCCCCGCCGGCGGACCAGCCCAAGCAATAACCGTCCCAAGACGGACTTCTCACCGACCCCCGAGGGCAACCTCGGGGGTTTAATCTTGTTGATGAACGCAGGTCTTTTCACCGGCGTCGTCGAATCACGGGTAATCTGATCGCCCATGACGCGGTACATTTTCATCACCGGCGGCGTGGTTTCCTCGCTTGGCAAGGGTCTGGCCTCGGCGGCGCTCGGCGCGCTGCTGCAAGCGCGCGGCTACACGGTCCGTCTTCGCAAACTCGATCCCTATCTGAACGTCGATCCGGGCACGATGAGCCCGTATCAGCATGGTGAGGTCTTCGTGACCGATGACGGGGCCGAAACCGACCTCGACCTCGGCCACTACGAGCGCTTCACCGGCGTGTCGGCCAAGAAGGCCGACAACATCACGACGGGACAGATCTACAAGACGATCATCGAGAAGGAGCGCCGCGGCGATTATCTCGGCGCGACCGTCCAGGTGATTCCGCACGTCACCAACGAGATCAAGGAATTCGTCCTCTCGCCCGCCATGGACGAGACGGGCCAGAAGCCGGTCGACTTCGTGCTGGTCGAGATCGGCGGCACGGTCGGCGACATCGAGGGCCTGCCGTTCTTCGAGGCCATCCGCCAGCTGCGCCAGGACCTGCCGCGCGGCCAGAGCTGCTACGTGCACCTGACCCTGCTGCCGTTCATCAAGACGGCCGGCGAGATGAAGACCAAGCCGACCCAGCACTCGGTCAAGGAGCTGCGCTCGATCGGCATCCAGCCGGACATCCTGCTGTGCCGCTGCGAGCAGGAGATCCCGGCCGAGGAAAAGCGCAAGATCGCCCAGTTCTGCAATGTCCGCCCCAGCGCGGTCATCCAGGCGATGGACTCATCGTCCATCTACGCCGTGCCGATCGACTATCACGAGCAGGGCCTGGACGCCGAAGTCCTGGACGTCTTCGGCATGCACGAGGCTCCGGCCCCGGACCTGACGCGCTGGAAGACGATCGACAACACCGTCCAGCATCCCGACGGCGAGGTCACCATCGCCGTCGTCGGCAAATATACCGTCCTGAAGGACGCCTATAAGTCGCTGATCGAGGCCCTGCACCACGGCGGCCTGGCCAACAAGGTCAAGGTCAACCTGGACTGGGTCGAGAGCGAGACCTTCGAGGGCGACGAGGGCGCGGCCGCGGCCCGCCTGGAGAACGCCCACGCCATCATGGTGCCCGGCGGCTTCGGCGAGCGGGGCGCGGAAGGCAAGATCCGCGCGGCCCAGTTCGCTCGCGAACGCAAGGTGCCGTACTTCGGCATCTGCTTCGGCATGCAGATGGCGGTCATCGAGACCCTGCGAAACGTCGCCGGGATCAAGGACGCCAGCTCGTCCGAGTTCGGCCCCACGGAGCGCCCCGTGGTCGGCATCATGACCGAGTGGATCAAGGGCAACGAGACCGTCCAGCGGCGCGCCAACGACGATCTGGGCGGCACCATGCGCCTGGGGGCCTACGACGCGGTCCTGACGGCCGGTTCGAAGGTCGCCGAGATCTATGGCGGCACCGAGATCAGCGAGCGCCACAGGCACCGCTACGAGGTCAATATCGGCTACGCCCACCTGATGGAGGACGCGGGCCTGAAACTGACCGGCCGTTCGCCCAACGGCGTGCTGCCCGAAATCGTCGAACGCGACGACCATCCTTGGTTCATCGGGGTGCAATATCACCCGGAACTGAAGAGCCGTCCGTTCGCTCCGCACCCGCTTTTCGCCAGCTTCATCGCCGCCGCGAAGGAGCACGGACGCCTTGTCTGATGCCTTTTCCCCAGGTGCTTGCATCTGGGGAGAGATTCGGGCATAAGCCCCCGCTCACGCGGCGGCCTGGGTCGAACCCTAGTCGCCGCTCCTAATTTTCACGCTCAGCGAGCAGAGTCACTTCGATGGCCGTTCCCAAAAGAAAAACTTCGCCTTCTCGCCGGAACATGCGCCGGTCGCACCACGCCCTGGGCGCTAACTCGTTCATCGAGGACAAGGACACCGGCGAGCTGCGCCGTCCGCACCATGTCGATCTGAAGACCGGCATGTACAACGGCAAGCAGATCCTGACGCCGAAGGAAGACTAAGGTTTCCTTCCGTCACTGACGGCTTTGAAAACGCCGCCCGGTTCGCCGGGCGGCGTTTTTCGTCGTATTTTCGTCGTGCGCTCAAAAAACGGTGTTAGCCTTCCCTAAGGGAGGTACGCCCATGCTCACACGCCGGAACATCACGGCGGGACTGGGACTTTCGCTAGCCGCGCCACCGGCGCTGGCCGAAGCGATCATGCCGGTTTCGCTGACGCAGAGCCCGTCTCCGCCCAACCAGGCGCTGCCAAGCGGGACGCCGTCTAACGAGACGCCTCTGCTGATCCTGGACGCCTCCCTGGACCAGGACGCCCGCTTGACGGTGCCCGTCATGCTGAACGGGCAGGGGCCCTTCCAATTCGTCGTCGACACCGGGGCCGACCGCAGCGTCCTGACCCCGGGCCTGGCCGAGCGCCTGAATCTGCCGGCCGGACCGGACGTTATCGTCCACGGCGTTTCCGGCTCGATCCAAAGCCGAACGGCCCGGGTCGCCAGTCTGCGGACCGGTGACGCCCATCTCGCCGACGGCGTTCTTCCCGTGCTGCCCTATGACCGCGTCGGGGCCGACGGCCTCCTGGGCGTCGACATCCTGGAAGGCCGCAACGTCGTCATGGACTTCCGCAAGAAGCAGTTGGAAGTCCGCCGTAGCTCGCCGGCTCCGGAAGGCTTCAGGACGTCTCGCGAGGTCTCAGTCATGGCCGACGAGAAGTTCGGCCGCCTGACCATGGCCGACTCTCGGGTCGCAGGGGCTCGATCGCTGGCCTTCATCGATTCCGGTGGCGGTGTCAGCATCGGCAACATGGCCCTGGCTCGCGCCATCGCCGCCCGTCGCCGCCGCTCGCCGGACATCGTCCAGCAGGCTCGTTTGCTCACCGCCGGCGGCGAGATGCAACTGGGCGAGTTCCGCATCGTGCCGTCGATCACGATGGGCGACCTGCGGATCACCAACATCCCGATGGCCTTCGCCGACCTGCACATCTTCGACATCTGGTCGCTGAACGAGAAACCGGCGGCCCTGATCGGGGTCGACGTGCTGCGGCTGTTCTCGCGGGTCGAGCTGGACTTCGGCGTGGGGCGCGTGCTGTTCCGGCTGGGGCAGGGCGGCTTGGTCGCCCCGACCTTCAACGCCTGACCTTACTGGGAGCGTCCGCGGGCCATCACCTGGCGGCGGCGCTCCTCGACTCTCTCCGGCGTGACCTCGCGGTTATGGCCGCTGGAGCGTTGGTGCTCGACGGCGAGGCCATCGCCGAAGCTGCGGGCGTAGCCGTCGTCGATCAGCCCTTTATAGAACGACAGTGTTTCCACCGGGATCGAAGCCATGTCCTCGGCCAGTTTCAGCGCCGTGGGCATCAGTTCGGCCGCCGGCACGACGCGATTGACCAGCCCCCAGTCGGCGGCGGTCCTAGCGTCGAGGAAATTGCCCGTCAGGGACAGCTCCTTGGCGCGATAGAGGCCGATCAGGCGCGACAGCTTCTGAGAGAGGCCCCAGCCCGGCATGATCCCGACCCGGGCATGGGTGTCGGCGAAGCGCGCGTTCTCCGAAGCGATCAGCACATCGCAGGCCAAGGCCAGTTCGAAGCCGCCGGTGATGGCGACACCGTTGATCGCGCCGATCACCGGCTTGCGGCAGGTCTCGATGGCGCGGACGGGGTTGGAGCGGGCGTCCTGCGCATTGGCGGCGCTCATGGCGTCGGGATCGCCGCCCAGCTCCTTGAGATCGAGGCCGGCGGTGAAGGCCCGCTCGCCGGCGCCGGTCAGCACCACCACGCTGACGTCCGGATCCTGGTCCAGGGCGACCATGGCGTCGTGCAGGGCCGACCGCAGGGCCTTGGAAAGAGCGTTCATCGCCTCGGGACGATTGAGGGTGACGATGGCCACCGGGCCGTGGCGTTCGACGTCCAGCATGGGTTCCTCCCGTTTATGACCAACGATCAGTCGGCCTCCCGAGGGGAAGTCAAGTTGCGCCCGGAGCGCATGGCGGCTAAAGGCTGCCGCGCCTTTTGGCCTTGAGGAGCAGTCCATGACCGAGATCGTCGACATCATCGCCCGCGAAATTCTCGACAGCCGGGGCAACCCGACCGTCGAAGTCGACGTCGTTCTGGAAGACGGCGCGTTCGGTCGCGCCGCGGTGCCGTCGGGCGCCTCGACCGGCGCTCACGAAGCCAACGAAAAGCGCGACAGCGACAAGGCCCGCTACGGCGGCAAGGGCGTCCTGGAGGCCGTGAACGCCGTCAATGGCGAGATCTTCGACGCGCTGTCGGGCGTGGACGCCGAAGACCAGCGCCGCGTCGACAACCTGCTGATCGAACTGGACGGCACGCCGAACAAGGCCCGCCTGGGCGCCAACGCCATCCTGGGCGTCTCGCTGGCGACCGCCAAGGCCGCCGCCGAGTCGGCCGGCCTGCCGCTCTACAAGTACGTCGGCGGCGTGAACGCCCGCGTGCTGCCGACCCCGATGATGAACATCATCAACGGTGGCGCCCACGCCGACAATCCGATCGACATCCAGGAATTCATGATCCTGCCGACCGGCGCCGCGAACTTCAGCGAAGGCCTGCGCATGGGCGCGGAGATCTTCCACAGCCTGAAGAAGGCCCTGAAGGACGCCGGCCACAACACCAATGTCGGCGACGAGGGCGGCTTTGCCCCGAACCTGGCGTCGGCCGAGGCCGCGCTCGATTTCATCGTCAAGGCTGGCGAGAAGGCCGGCTACAAGGCCGGTGACGATTTCGTCCTGGGCCTGGATGTGGCCTCGACCGAGTTCTTCAAGAACGGCAAGTACGAGCTGGAAGGCGAAGGCAAGTCGCTGGATCCGGCCCAGATGGTCGACTACCTGGCCGATCTGGTCGCCAAGTTCCCGATCCTGTCGATCGAGGACGGTATGGCCGAGGACGACTTCGACGGCTGGAAGCTGCTGACCGACACCCTGGGCAAGAAGGTCCAGCTGGTCGGCGACGACCTGTTCGTGACCAACCCCAAGCGCCTGCAGATCGGCCTGGATCAGGGCCTGGCCAACTCGATCCTGGTGAAGGTCAACCAGATCGGCACGCTGTCGGAAACCATCGACGCCGTCGATCTGGCCCACCGTCACGGCTACACCAGCGTCATGAGCCACCGCTCGGGCGAGACCGAGGACTCGACGATAGCCGACCTGGCCGTCGCCCTGAACTGCGGTCAGATCAAGACCGGCTCGCTGGCCCGCTCGGACCGTACGGCCAAGTACAACCAGCTGCTCCGCATCCAGGAGATGCTGGACGATCAGGGCGTCTACGCCGGTCGCAAGGTGCTGAAGGGCCGCTAAGCCCCTCTCGCATCGCTGAAGCTAGGAAGGCGCGGTTCCCGAAAGGAGCTGCGCCTTTTGCTTTACGTACTCCAGGGACGCGTCCTTCTTCATCACCATGTAGCCGGTGATCGCGTGATAGGCGGAGCTTCCCATGGACTCGCCCTCGGGCGTCGCGCCGCCGGCCGAGTCGCCGACCTCGTCCACCGTGGGCATCACGGGACGGCCGGGCAGGGCGATATCGCCTCTGACAAGATCGGCGGTGTTGTCGGACCTCAGCTTCCAGCCGCAGCCCTCGACACGCTCCAGGCGGTCCGGCGCGAAGGCCAGGGTCAGCAGCATCAGCTTCATCTTGCCGACGGCGGCGGTCTCGGCTTGCCCCATGGCCCGAACCTGCTGTCGGGAGAGGGCGTGGCTATAGGTGATCCAGCGGTCTTCGCCTTCCCACAGCGCCTTGAAGATCGAACCGTTCATCGGCACGAGCAGCCCACCGCCGAAGTCCAGCCTGGGCGGATCGCCCTTGATCATGTCGGGCCCGCCCTTGCGACCTTTCACGATGACGGGCTCCACGGCGCGGGCCAGGGTAGGAAGGAGCAGGCCGCCAGCCACGCCCAGAAACACGTTTCGACGCGAAGTCATCGGTTTCATCCCCTTCAAGCTCCACCTCAGGATGCGCCTGATCGTGGCGATTCCGGGACCACGACAGCCCTTCTGGCGACCGTCGGTATGCTTGCCAGCGACGTTAACCCACAAATTTTCTAAAAGCTAAGCAGTGGTTTCAAACGAGACCAGTTTTCCCGCCTTCGCGGTCGCGAACTGGCTTCGGCGATGCGGCATCTAGATGCCGGTGAAACCATCTCATCTGAAAGCATCGGCGGTAAAATTCGCGAGCTGATGATAACCCTTCGCTACGCCTGGATTTAGAAGGCGTTAAGCACGATAGGCGATCCTGCGAATCCCCCTCTGGGACACTGAAATGTTCGCCCGACTGCAACCCTTCCTGCCGACTGCGGCGATCTTTTTCCTGATTTTCTACTTCGCCTTTCACGCTCTGACGGGTGATCGAGGCCTGCTGTCGATCTCGCAACGCAATGCGGACCTCGCAGCAAAAACAAAGGAACTCAGGAAGATACGTGCGGAGAGGATGGACCTGGAGGCCCGCGCTCGTCTATTACGCAGCGGCAGTCTTTCGGCTGATCTTTTGGAGGAACGCGCGCGTTCTCTCCTGGGATACGCCGATCCGAGGGACTATGTGATCCGCGTCAAGCGTTCGAGCTGACAGGTCGCCTAACTTCGGAATCGACTGCCGGTCGGCCCTGAGTCTTCGGATTCCGGATCGATCTTGACGAGACATCAGGGCTTTTCCTTCGCGGAACCGACGACTTTTTCGGCGGGAAATGCTCTCTGGACGAAGGCCGCGATGAAGATTGGCCAGGGAGATTTGAATGGCGCGTACGCGCAAGGCTGAGGCCCCTGAGGGGAAGGCGAACGACACCGGTGTCAACGCCTTCGTCGGCAAGGACGAACTCCTGAAATTCTATCAGGACATGCTGCTGATCCGACGCTTCGAGGAGCGCGCCGGCCAGCTGTACGGCATGGGCCTGATCGGCGGCTTCTGCCACCTGTACATCGGTCAGGAAGCCATCGCGGTCGGCATGCAGTCGATCTCGCAGAAGGGCGACCAGATCATCACGGGCTACCGTGACCACGGCCACATGCTGGCCGCCGGCATGGATCCCCGCGAAGTCATGGCCGAGCTGACTGGCCGCGCTGGCGGTTCGTCGCGCGGCAAGGGCGGCTCGATGCACATGTTCGACATCGAGACCGGCTTCTACGGCGGCCATGGCATCGTCGGCGCCCAGGTGGCGCTCGGCACCGGCCTGGCGCTGGCCAACAGCTACAAGGGCAATGGCAACGTCTCGTACGCCTACATGGGCGACGGCGCGGCGAACCAGGGCCAGGTGTACGAGAGCTTCAACATGGCCCAGCTGTGGAAGCTGCCGGTCGTGTACGTGATCGAGAACAACCAGTACGCCATGGGCACCAGCGTCGAGCGCGCGGCGTCCGAGACGGCCTTCCACAAGCGCGGCGTCTCGTTCCGGATCCCGGGTGAGGAAGTCGACGGCATGGACATCGTCGCCGTGCGTGAAGCCGGCGCCCGCGCCACCGAGCACGCCCGCAGCGGCCAAGGCCCCTACATCCTCGAGATGAAGACCTACCGCTATCGCGGCCACTCGATGTCGGACCCGGCCAAGTACCGCACCAAGGAGGAGGTCGACGAGGTCAAGACGACCCGCGATCCGATCGATCACATCAAGGAACGCCTGGCCAAGGCCGGCGTCACCGAGGACGACCTGAAGGGCGTCGACGCGGAAGTGAAGCGCATCGTCGCCGAAGCCGCCGAGTTCGCTCGCACGAGCCCCGAGCCTGATCCCTCGGAACTGTATACCGACGTCTACCTGGAGGCCGCTCAGTGACGGACATCCTGATGCCCGCGCTTTCCCCCACGATGGAGGAAGGCACCCTGGCCAAGTGGCTCGTCAAGGAAGGCGACACCATCAAGGCCGGCGACGTGATTGCCGAGATCGAGACCGACAAGGCGACGATGGAAGTCGAAGCCGTCGATGAAGGCGTGGTTGAAGCCATCCTGGTTCCTGCCGGCAGCGAGAACGTCAAGGTCAACACCCTGATCGCCCGCCTCAAGGGCGAGGGCGAAGCCGCGGCTCCGGCCGCTCCAGCTGCGGCTCCCGCCGCCGCTGAAGCCGCTCCGGCTCCGGTCGCCGCCGCTCCGGCCGCTGGCGGCCCGATCTCGGCCGCCTCGACCTTCGCCGATCCGGAAATTCCGGCCGGCACGGCTCTGAAGAAGATCACGGTCCGCGACGCCCTGCGTGACGCCATGGCCGAGGAAATGCGCAAGGACGACCGCGTGTTCCTGATGGGCGAGGAAGTCGCCCAGTATCAGGGCGCCTACAAGGTCAGCCGCGAGCTGCTGCAAGAGTTTGGCGACAAGCGCGTCATCGACACCCCGATCACCGAGCACGGCTTCGCCGGCATGGGCGTCGGCGCGGCGATGGCCGGCCTGAAGCCGATCGTCGAGTTCATGACCTGGAACTTCGCCATGCAGGCGATCGACCACATCATCAACTCGGCCGCCAAGACGCTGTACATGTCCGGTGGCCAGATCAAGTCGTCGATCGTGTTCCGCGGCCCGAACGGCGCGGCCTCGCGCGTCGGCGCCCAGCACAGCCAGGACTACGCCGCCTGGTACGGCAACGTCCCGGGCCTGAAGGTCATCGCACCGTACGACGCGGCCGACGCCAAGGGCCTGCTGAAGGCCGCCATCCGCGATCCGAACCCGGTTGTCTTCCTCGAACACGAGATGATGTACGGCCACGAGTTCGACATTCCGGACGTCGAGGACTGGGTCGTGCCGATCGGCAAGGCCAAGGTCCGCCGCGAAGGTACGGACGTCACCCTGGTGGCCTACAGCCGCATGGTTGGCTTCGCCCTGAAGGCGGCCGAGGAACTGGAGAAGGAGGGCATCTCGGCGGAGGTCGTCGACCTGCGCACGATCCGTCCGATGGACCACGCCACGGTCCTGGAAAGCGTCAAGAAGACCAACCGTCTGGTCACGGTCGAGGAAGGCTGGGGCCCGATGGGCGTCGGCGCCGAGATCGTCGCCCGCATCACGGAGTTCGGCTTCGACTACCTGGACGCCCCGCCGCTGCGGGTCCACCAGGAAGACGTGCCGCTGCCCTATGCGGCGAACCTGGAAGTCCTGTCGCTGCCGTCGGTCGAGAAGATCGTCAAGGCCGCCAAGACGGTCAGCTACCGCTAAGACTGGCGCGGCCCTTGCTCCCGACGAGCAGGGGCCGCATCGTCTTGGCCAACGAATGCATCCCGCTTCAAGCGGGGTATCGCGGACGCCGGCCCAGTACACCACGGGGGCCGACTACGTCCCGAACGATTGAGGAAAAAGCTCAATGTCGATCGACATCCTGATGCCCGCCCTGTCGCCCACCATGGAGGAGGGGACCCTCGCCAAGTGGCACGTCAAGGTCGGTGACACCGTCAAGGCCGGCGACGTGATCGCCGAGATCGAGACCGACAAGGCGACGATGGAAGTCGAAGCCGTCGATGAAGGCGTGATCGAAGCCATCCTGGTCGACGCCGGGACCGAGAACGTCAAGGTCAACGCCCTGATCGCCAAGCTGGCGGGCGAGGGCGACACCCCCGCGCCGGCTCCGAAGGCCGAAGCGCCCAAGGCCGCTGTCGCCGCGCCTGCCGCCGCCCCGGCTCCTGCTGCTGCCCCGGCCGCGCCCGCGCCGGCCGCTCCGGTCGCCGCTGACGGCTCGCGCGTCTTCGCCTCGCCGCTGGCCCGCCGCCTGGCCTCGGCCGCCGGCCTGGACCTGAAGAGCCTCAAGGGCACCGGCCCGCACGGCCGTGTCGTGAAGTCGGACGTCGAAGCCGCCAAGTCGGGCGGCGCGCCCGCCGCCAAGGCCGCTCCGGCTGCCGCGCCCGCCGCTGCTCCGGCCGCCGCCGCGCCGCGTCAGGTCCAGTCGCTGGAACAGCAGGGCATCCCGGCCGGCTCGTACGACCTGATCCCGCTGGACGGCATGCGCAAGACCATCGCGCGCCGCATGACGGACAGCTTCCGCGACGTGCCGCACTTCCCGCTGCAGATCGATCTGGAGATCGACGCGCTGCTGGCGGCCCGCGCCAAGATCAACAGCCTGCTGGAGAAGCAAGGCGTGAAGGTCTCGGTCAACGACATCGTCATCAAGGCCGCGGCGGTGGCCCTGAAGCGTGTGCCGGAAGCCAACGCGTCGTACACGCCGGAAGGCATCGCGATGCACCACAACGCCGACATCGCGGTGGCCGTGGCCGTCGACGGCGGCCTGATCACCCCGATCATCCGCAAGGCCGAAACCAAGGGCCTGGCCCAGATCTCGGCCGAGATGAAGGACCTGGCCCAACGCGCCAAGGACAAGAAGCTGAAGCCCGAGGAATTCCAGGGCGGCACCTTCTCGATCAGCAACCTCGGGATGTTCGGCATCAAGTCGTTCGCCTCGATCGTCAACGAGCCGCAAGGCGCGATCATGAGCGTCGGCGCGGGCGAACAGCGTCCGGTCGTCAAGAACGGTGAGATCAAGGTCGCCACGGTCATGACCGTGACCCTGACCTGCGATCACCGCGTGGTCGACGGTTCGGTCGGCGCCAAGTTCCTGGCGGCCTTCAAGCCGCTGATCGAAGAGCCGCTGACCCTGATCGTCTGATCCAGGTCGCGGTAAGGGGACGGCTATGTCGGTCTACGACTATTCGGCCAAGACGCTGGACGGCCAGGACGTGAGCCTGGCCGACTATCGCGGCCAGGTGCTGCTGATCGTGAACACCGCCAGCAAATGCGGATTCACACATCAGTACGAAGGCCTCGAGGCGCTCTTCAAGAGCCACAAGGATCGTGGTTTCACGATCCTGGCCTTCCCCTGCAACCAGTTCGGCGCTCAGGAGCCGGGAAACGCCGAGGAGATCGCGAACTTCTGCTCGCTGACCTACGACGTGACCTTCCCGGTGATGAGCAAGATCGACGTCAACGGCGCCGACGCCCATCCGCTCTACCGTTTCCTCAAGACGGAGCAGAAGGGCGTGCTGGGCACCGAGGCGATCAAGTGGAACTTCACTAAGTTCCTGATCGGCAAGGACGGCGAGGTCGTTGAGCGTTTCGCGCCCACCGTGAAGCCCGAAGACCTCAAGGTCGCGGTCGAGGCGCTGCTTTAGTTTCTCCCGGATCGGCTTGCAGGCCGATCGATCTAGGCCGTCCGGCTCTCTTTCCCGGACGACGTCCAAGCTAGGGTTAAATGAACATGTCCACGGAATTCGATGTCGTCGTCATCGGCGCCGGTCCTGGCGGCTATGTGGCCGCGATCCGCGCCAGCCAACTGGGTCTGAAGACGGCCATTGTCGAGCGCGAGAACCTGGGCGGCATCTGCCTGAACTGGGGCTGCATCCCCACCAAGGCCCTGCTGAAGTCCGGCGAGGTCTACGAACAACTCTCGCACCTGGGCGGCTACGGCCTGTCGGTGGAGAAGGCCTCGTTCGACTTCGGCAAGATCATCGAGCGCTCGCGGGGCGTGGCCAAGAACATGTCGGGCGGCATCGCCTTCCTGATGAAGAAGCACAAGGTCGAGGTCATCGAGGGCGAAGCCAAGCTGGAGAAAGGCAATCCGGCTCCGAAGCTCGTCATCGCCCTGAAGGCCGGCGGCAGCCGCACGGTCCAGGCCAAGAACGTGATCCTGGCCAGCGGCGCTCGCGCCCGCGAGATCCCGGCCATCGGCGCGGTCTCGGACGGCGACAAGATCTGGACTTATCGTGACGCCCTGGCGCCGAAGTCCATGCCCAAGTCGCTGGTCGTGATCGGCTCGGGGGCCATCGGCATCGAGTTCGCCAGCTTCTACCGCGCCCTCGGCGCCGAGGTGACCGTTGTCGAAGCCATCGACCGCATCATGCCGGTCGAGGATGAGGAGGTCTCCAAGGCCGCCCAGAAGGCATTCGAGAAGCGCGGCATCAAGTTCCGCATCGGCGCCAAGGTCAGCAAGGTCGAGAAGACTAAGGACGGCGTCTCGGTGACGGTCGACGTCGGCGGCAAGATCGAGCAACTGACGGCCGAGAAGTGCATCGTCGCGGTCGGCATCGCGCCGAACAGCGAAGGCCTGGACACCGTGGGCCTGAACCTGGATCGCGGTCACGCCGTCACCGACAAGCACTGCAAGACCAACGTCCCCGGCCTCTACGCCATCGGCGACGTCGCCGGCGCGCCCTGGCTCGCCCACAAGGCCAGCCACGAAGGCATCCACGCCGCCGAGGCCATCGCCGGCTACAAGACCCCGAACGTCAATTCGCCGATCCCGGGCTGCACCTACGCCAACCCACAGGTCGCTTCGGTCGGCTACACCGAGGCCGGCGCCAAGGCGGCGGGCATCGAGGTCAAGGCGGGCCGTTTCCCGTTCCGCGTCAACGGCAAGGCCGTGGCCGCGGGCGAGATCGAGGGCTTCGTGAAGACCGTGTTCGACGCCAAGACCGGCGCCCTGATCGGCGCCCACATGATCGGCCACGAAGTGACCGAGATGATCCAGGGCTTCGTCACCGCCATCACCCTGGAAGCCACCGAGGAAGACCTGCACGGCATCGTCTACGCCCACCCGACCATGTCGGAAGCCATGCACGAGGCCGCTCTGGACGCCTACGGACGAGTCCTGCACATCTAGGCCTCGTTTGAGGACACTGGATGGCGCGCAAGGCCGCGACGACGACGGACGACGCCCTAAACAAGGCGGGGCCGGACAAGGTGAAGCCGGCCAAGGCTCGGAAGGGATCGAAGACGACCCTTTCCGAGGCCAATCTGGCTGACCTGGGTCCCGAGCGCCTGGCCGCCATTCTGCTCGACCTGTCCAGCGACAGCCACGTCAAGCGCGTGCTGCGGCTGGAGCTGTTCGCCGAGTCCAGCGCCGAGGGGCTGGCGCTGGAGATCTCCAAGCGCCTGGCGACCATCGGCAAGTCGTCGTCGCGCATCCACTGGCGCAAGCGGCCCGCCTTCGCCCGCGATCTCGATTTGCATCGCAAGATGATCGAACGGCTGGCGGAAGACGATGCCACGGCCGCCCTCGACCTGATGCTGGACCTCCTGGACCTAGCGTCGCCGACCCTGGACCGCCTGAACCAGACCGAAGGTCCGATCAAGGACGTCTTCCTGGCCGCCCGCGACGCGATCGGCGCGATCGCCGGTAAGGCCATGCCGGAACCGATCGCTCTGGCGGAGCGAACCTCCAAACTGCTGGCGACAGACTATCATGCTCAGATGGGGCCGTTGGCCGGCGCCCTGGCCCCGGCCATGGGACCACAGGGGCAGGCCCATCTGCGACAGGTCCTGGAGACAGTCCTGGCGGTCAACGCCAAGCGGCTCCGAGGCCCCGACCCAATGGCGGCCGTCTACAAGGACGCCCTGCGCCGTCTGGCCGACGCTAGCGGCGATGTCGACGCCTTCGAAGCCACCTTCCCGCCCGACCTGCGCCGTACGCCCCTGGTCTCGGCCGAGATCGCCCGCCGGCTCCTGGAAGCGGGGCGAGCCGAGGACGCCCTGGCCACCCTCCACGCCGGCGCGCCGAGCGAGCAGGGCGGTCGCCACCAGAGCTCGCTGGACGAACGCACGGCCTGGGAAGAAACGATGCTCGACGTCCTGGAGGCGACGGGCCATCACGACGAGGCCCAGAAGCGCCGTTGGGCCGAGTTCGAGCGAACGCTCTCGATCCCGCGCCTGAGAACCTACCTCAAGGGTCTGCCGGACTTCGACGATGTCGAGGCCGAGGACCAGGCCAAGGCCGTCGCCAAGCGCTTTCCGCGCTTCGACACAGCGCTTGCGTTCCTGGTCTCTTGGCCCGACCTGGCGGCGGCTTCCCGCCTGGTGCAGACGCGCTCCGGCGAGATCAACGGCGCCGACGACACCTTGATGGCGGAAGCGGCGCGCCGTTTGGAAGGCGCCTATCCGCTGGCGGCGACGCTGCTGCTGCGCGCGTCGATCCAGTACGTGCTGACCTATGGCGTCGCCGCGCGCTATGCCGAGGCGGCGCGACAATTGCTGGAGGCGGAGTCGCTATCGGTGATGATCGGAGACTTCGGCGAGTATCCTGACCACGCGGCCTTCGTCGCCGACCTGCGGGCCATGCACAGCCGCAAGCAGGGCTTCCGCACGGAGCTGGAAGCCCTGGGCGGGACCTTCTAGGGGCGCTTCCGCACCTGGGCGTCGAGGCTCCACTCGCCGGGGCCCTGGAACACCAGATAGAGGAAGACAAAGCAGAACAGGATCGCCCCATCGCCGCCGTTCAGGGCGGGCCAGAAGCTCTTGCTGCCATGCGCCAGGAAGTAGGCGACGGCCATCTGGCCCGACAGGATGAACGCCACCGGCCGGGTGAACAGGCCCACCGCGACCAGGCCGCCGCCCACAACCTCGAGCAGCGCTGCCGCCAGCAGGAGCGGCGGAAGCGGATCGGGCGCGCCGGGCTGGGCGGCCGGGAAATGGATGAGCTTCATCAGGCCATGCTCCATGAAGAGCAGGGCGGTGATGATACGAAGCAGGCTGAGCACACGCGGCGCCCACGAGACGAGACGGTCCATTCTTTTTCCCTCCTTGATGCGAACGCAGGGAGCCCTTCGCGGCTCGACGCTTACTCGAAGGCTTAGAAAAAGGATCGCCGCCAGACGCCTAGGCCGCTTCGCTGTCGGCCATGCGCTGGATGGCGACATAGTCGGTCTTGCCGCTGCCCAGCACCGGAACTTCCTGCACCTTGAGGATCTTGCGCGGCACGGCCAACTCAGGCGCGCCAATGCTTTGGGCGTGCGCCACCAGGGAGGTGACGGCGGCGCTCTGGCAGTCGGTGACCAGGACCAGCTTCTCGCCCTTCTTCTTGTCGGGCATCGAGATCACGGCGTGGCGACCATCGGGCCACACGGCCGAGGCCAGGTCCTCGGCGGCGGTCAGGGAGACCATCTCGCCGCCGATCTTGGCGAAGCGCTTCACGCGGCCCTTGATGGTGATCCAGAGATCGTCGGTGATTGTGACCACGTCGCCCGTGTCATGCCAGCCGCCCTCGGGAGCGTCGACGCCGCCGTCCTCACGGAGGTAGCCGGCCATGATGTTGGGACCACGGACCAGCAGGCGACCGCCCCCGGGGATGCCTTCGACGGGTTCGATCTTCCAGTCCTGGCCGGGCAGTAGGCCGCCGACCGTGCCGCGACGGTTGTCGTCGGGCTTGTTCACCGCAATGACCGGCGAGGCCTCGGTCGCGCCGTAGCCTTCCAGCACCGGCACCGGACCGAATTTCTCGGCGATCAGGTTGTGGGTCTCGTCCCGGACCTTCTCGGCGCCGCAGACGATGAACCGAAGGCCCGACAGCTCGTCGCCGTCGGACGCCCGGGCATAGTGGTTCAGGAAGGTGTCGGTCGCGAACAGCACCGAGGCCTTGGTGTCCTTGACCAGCGGCGGGATCTGCTTGGTGTGCAGGGGCGACGGATACTGGAACGCCTTCATGCCCTTCAGCAGAGGCAGGATGACCCCGCCCGTCAGGCCGAAGCAGTGGAAAACGGGTAGCGGATTGAAGAACACCCAGTCCGGATCGAGATCGATGTGGGCGGCGACCTGCACGGCGTTGGACACCAGGTTCGCCTGGGTCAGCACCACGCCCCGCGGCGCGCCGAAGCTGCCTGAGGTGAACAGCACCACACCCTTGTCCGACGGCTTGGCGTGAGCGCGGAACTGGCGCGGAAACAGACCGGCGGCCGCGGCGAACAGCTTGTCGGGCAGACCGATCGTGCCGCGCACGTCCTCGAGATAGACCACCTTGGCCTTGGTCTCGATGGCGTCGATGACGTCGTGAAGCTTGCCCAGTTCGATGAACTTGTGAGCCGTCAGCACGATCTTCACGTCGGCCAACTGGCAGGCGGCCTTCAGGTTCCGCAGCCCGGCCGTGAAGTTCAGCATGGTCGGCACGCGGCCGAAGGCATGCAGGGCGAAGAAGGTCACCACGGCGCCCGAGCCCGAGGGCAGCAGCACGCCGACGTGCTCGCCCGCCTTGGTCATGGCGGCGATCTTGCGGCCGAGTGCGAAGCTGGCGCGGATCAGGTCCGTATAGGAAAGCGGGTTGCGGTCCTGATCTTCCAGGATCGGTTTTTTGGCCCCGTACTTGTCGCGAGCGTCGATAAGGGCGTCGAAGAGAGGCTTTTGGCCGTCTCGCGCGTCGTAAGCTACCGGCATCCCGGCGAAACCTCCCCGAAGAGCACTAGGCGCTCTCGTCGTTAAACGCCGAGTCTGCCGGGGAAGGTCCAGCTTTGCAAGAAAGAGTCACAAGCCGTGAGTTTCAGCCCTTGCGGCGCTGGGTTCGGGCGTCGATCCGGGCGCGGGTAAAGTCGACGATCGCGGTCAGCCAGGCCTGGCGTACGGCGTCCGATTCCATGTGCAGATCGTGGCCAGCGTCGCGGTAGCGGGTCTCCGTGCAATCGGCCATGGCCTTGCACAGGCGCGTTTGTGGGCCGGCCGTGACCACGCGGTCCTTGCCGGCGTCCAGCATCAGGGTCGGAACCGCGGTGCGCCGGATATCCTGCGCCGCCGCTTCAGAGCTGTCGAAAAAGGCCGCGAACCAGCCGAGGCTCCGGCCGCCCATGCGCAAGTCGGGATTGGCCAGCATCCACGCGGCCTGGACCTTGCCGCGTTCGGGATCGTGGGTGAGGCCGGACTTGAGGCCATCCGGTCCCTCGCGCCGCCAGCCGGTCTGGTCGGGCGTACGCATCCAGCCCAGCCTCAAGGCCCGAATCGCCGGCGTGAACCTGGCGAAATCGGCGCGGGAGCGGGGCAGAGCGGTCAGGCCGAACGCCGGCGAGGATAGGACCAGCCCGTCCATCGCCACGCCTTTCTGGGCGGCGCGCAGGGCGACCAGGCCGCCTTCCGAATGGCCGATCACCACCAGCGGCGCATTGCCCCCCGGACGGATCACGCCGTTGATCATGGCGCGTACGACCTCGACGTCCGGATCGAAGCTGTCGACGTGGCCAAGGTCGCGCCAAGGCGTCGCTCGCTCGGACCCGCCCTGGCCCTGGCGCTCCAGCACCCAGACCGTGAAGCCCTGCGCCGTGAGATGGGTGACGGTCTCGAACCAAGCCTCGGCGCTTTCGCCATAGCCGGTCAGGATCAGGACCGTGGCCCGCGACGTCACGGGCGGCGCGGCGACGCCGTAGCGTTGGGTCAAACCCTCGCCGCTGCGGACAAAACCCCAGGCCCAGCCTTGCGGCGGATAGAAGCGGGCGCCCAGGGCGGGCGGCGTCCGCGTGTCGGCGAAAGGCGCGCGCGAGGTCCCGTCGCCACAGGCGGAAACGGCCACGATCGGGCTTAGGGCCAGGGCGATAGCGAGGAGGCGGCGACGCATACTTGACCACTCATTTCGCGCGTCGCGCCCATAAGCAAGATCAAGCGCTTGATCCGGAGGCCAAGAAGACCGATTTAGGCGCCATGGCCACGGTGATCGACACCCTGAAGGCTCGCGGCTCGGAAGACCGAGCGGTGCGCCATCCCGAAAAGCAGAACCGCCCCGACACGCCGGTGCTCCGCAAGCCTGAATGGCTGCGCGTCCGCGCGCCGGGTTCGGGTCAGTATAACGAGACCAAGGGCATCGTGCGCGAGCACAAGCTGACCACGGTCTGCGAGGAAGCGGCCTGCCCGAACATCGGCGAGTGCTGGAGCCAGAAGCACGCGACCATGATGATCATGGGCGAGATCTGCACCCGCGCCTGCGCCTTCTGCAACGTCACCACCGGCCTGCCGACCCAGCTGGATCCCGACGAGCCGCGCCGCGTGGCCGAGGCCGTCGCCAAGATGGGCCTCAAGCACGTCGTCATCACCTCGGTGGACCGCGACGATCTGCTGGATGGCGGCGCCCGTCACTTCGCCGAGGTGGTCACGGCCATCCGCGCGGCGACCCCGACCACGACCATCGAGATCCTGACGCCTGACTTCCTGCGCAAGGACAATGCCGAGAACGTGGTGATCGACTCCAGGCCGGACGTCTTCAACCACAACCTCGAAACCGTGCCGCGGCTCTATCTGAAGATCCGTCCCGGCGCCCGCTACTACAACTCCCTGCGCCTGCTGGACCGCGTGAAGCAGCGCGATCCCTCCCAGTTCACCAAGTCCGGCCTGATGGTTGGCCTGGGTGAGACCAAGGAGGAGGTCATGCAGGTGATGGACGACATGCGCTCGGCCGGCGTCGACTTCATCACCATCGGTCAATACCTGCAGCCGACCCGCAAGCACGCCGCTATCGACCGCTTCGTGACGCCGGAAGAGTTCAAGGCCTATGAGGCGATCGCCCGGGCCAAGGGCTTCCTGATGGTCTCCTCCAGCCCGCTGACCCGCTCGTCGCACCATGCGGGCGAGGACTTCGCCAAGCTGCAGGCGGCGCGTCGCGCCCTCGACGCCCGCACGGCGTAACCGCCGTGCATCGTCACGTGGTCACGCGCGTGCTGCCGTACGCGCCGGAGCAGTTGTTCGAGCTGGTCGGCGACGTCGAGGCCTATCCGAAGTTCGTGCCGTGGATCACCGCCATGCGCACCTGGAACGGCCGTGTCGACGGCGCCGTCAGCACGGTCGACGCCGAGGCCCAGGTCGGCTTCTCGTTCCTGCGCGAGAAGTTCGCCACCCGGGTGCGTCGTGACCGCGATGCGCTGAGCATCGACGTCAACCTGCTCTATGGCCCCTTCAAGCGGCTCTCGAACGGCTGGCGGTTCGTCGCCGAGGGCGAGGTGACGCGAGTCGAGTTCGTGATCGACTTCGCCTTCAAGGCCGCCTTGCTGGACAAGATGCTGGCCGCCAATATCGACAAGGCTGCCAACAAGCTGATTGCCTGCTTCGAGGACCGTGCGAAGCAGGTCTATGGCGTGAAGGCCTAGTCCTTCTTTTCAGCGACTTCCTCGATCCGCTCCTCGAAGTCGCCGAGGTTGGCGAACAGGTTCTCGATCGCGAAGACCAGGCCGAAAACCCGCGCGGCGTCATCGAATTCCAGATCGCGGGTGACGCCCTTCTCGCGCAGGCCTTCCACGCAGGTCTGGAACGCCTGATGCGCCTCGGCGAAGGCGATGCGGTCCGGCCGCGCGCCGCCGGCCAGCAGGTCGGCCGTGGCCCTCAGGAACCGCGCGCTAGCTTCGAGCATATCGGCGGCTGCGGGCGCCAGGTCGGCGGCGGGCAGGAGCTCGCGCAGGGTGCGACCGACCATCACCGTGTCGTTGCGCAACCGCCAGAGCGTGCGGGGGATGGCCTCCGACACGGATCGCTCACTGAGCTTGCTGGCGTTCTCGCGATCGGCCTCGGTAATGGAGGTCTGCAGCTTGGCCAGCGCCGCACGCAGGTCGTCCTGGGCCTTCAGGTAGTCGGTCGGCCCCGGCGTACCGCGCAGCATGAGGATGTAGCTGTCGATGATATGGGCCTGCAGGCCGGCGATCTTCTGGACGCTGGTCACCACCGACGTGTGGGCGCGAGCCGGGAAAATCAGCAGGGTGGCCGCGACGCCGACGAGGCTGCCGACCGTGATCTCGGCGACCCGCAAGCTGGCGGCGATCAGCGGATCCATGTGGGTCGTCTGGCCGATCAGCATGATCACGGCGGTGACCGGCGCCACCTTCAGCGCCGGCCGCACCGAGACCACAAACGCCAGCAGCGCCACGGTCACGCACAGGATCAGCCCGCCAAACTCGGGCCACTTGGTATGGAAATAGGCCGCCCCAGCGCCCGCCAGGGCCCCGACGACGGTGCCCATGAACCGTTCGATCGAGGCGGTGATGGTCGCGCCCAGGCTGGACTGCACCACGATGACAGCCGTGAACACCGCCCAGTAGCCCTGGGGCAGACGCAATAGCGTGGCCAGGGCAAACGCCGCGCCGACGGCGGCGGAGACGCGGATGGCGTGGCGGATTTCGGTCTTGCGGGCGGCCGCGGCCTTCAGCGCTCGCTGCGAGAGGTTGACGCCGGCGAAGCGTCTCCAGTCGCTGGGCGCGGTCTCCGGCACTAGGCCACCGCCTCGCGAAGCATTTCCAGAGCGGTTCTCACCGCCGCCAACTGCACGGCCTCTCGTGTCTCGCCCTCGAACCGCTCGTGCCGGTGAACGACCGAACGATTGGCGCGGGCAACAGCGAAATGGACCGTGCCGACGGGCTTCATCGGCGTGCCGCCACCGGGGCCAGCGACGCCAGTGATCGCCACCGCGACATGGCTATTGCTCTCACGCAGCGCGCCCTCGGCCATCATCCGCGCCACGGGCTCGGAGACGGCGCCATGGTCGGCGATCAGGTCGCCCGGCACGCCCAGCATCTCGGACTTGGCGCGGTTGGTGTAGGTGACGAAGCCTCGCTCGAAGATGTCGGACGCCCCCGAGATCGAGCAGATCGCGCCAGCCACCAGGCCGCCGGTGCAGCTCTCGGCCGCCACGACCCGCAGCGACTTGCTCCGCGCTTCGTCGATCAGCAGCCTAGCCAGGGTCTGGATTTCCAGCGGGAACATCGCGGTCTCCGGATTCGCGGCCTTACCTTAGCCCGTTCAGGCCGGCGTCTCGACCGCCACGACCGCCGAGGCCGCGAGACCCTCGCCACGACCGGTGAAGCCCATCTTTTCAGTCGTGGTCGCCTTGACGCTGACCCGGTCGACAGGAAGGGACAGGATCTCCGCCAAGCGTTCGCGCATGGCCTGGCGGTGCGGTTTGATCTTGGGGCGCTCGCAGATCAGGGTCACATCGACATTGATGATCGTTCCGCCCTTGGCGGTGACGAATTCGGCGGCGTGCTTCAGGAACTGGTCCGAGGCCGCGCCCTTCCATTTCGGATCGGTCGGCGGGAAGTGGTCGCCGATGTCGCCTTCGCCGATCGCGCCCAGGATGGCGTCGGTCAGGGCGTGCAAGCCGGCGTCGGCGTCCGAGTGGCCGATCAGGGTCTCGTCGTGCTTGATCGCCACACCGCACAACCAGACTTCCTCGCCCGGTCCCCAGCGGTGGGCGTCGAAGCCTTGGCCGACTCGGGTGATGCGCGCGGCGCCGGCGAGCCGTTCGGCCATGGCGAAGTCCTCGGGATAGGTGAGCTTCATCAGAAGGGGATCGCCCGGCGCGATGGCCACCCGGCCGCCGGCGGTCTCAACCACCTGGGCGTCGTCGGTCGGTTCGCTGCCGGACCAGGCGGCGTAGGCGGCCAGCAGAGTGTTGCGGCGAGCGGCCTGGGGCGTCTGGGCCCGCCAGAGGTGCTCGCGAGAGGTCGTCACCGGGTTCTGGTCGGGCGCGGCGCGCTTCAGCGTGTCGGCGACGGGCAGGGCGGGGAGGGCGGCGTCGGCGCTTTCTAGCGCTTTCAGGACGCCGTCGATGGTCACGCCGGTCAGGAACGGTCGGGCGGCGTCGTGGATCAGGACCGGCTCGTCCTCGGGGCGATGGGCGAGGGCGGCAAGACCCGATTGAACCGAGAGCGCCCGAGTCGCGCCGCCGCGCGCCGCGCGCCAGTGGCCGAGTCCCGCGAGCGCTTCGGGAAGCACCTTTTCGCCGTCTTCGGTCGTTACGATCACGACTTCCGCCGCGCCGGCGGCTAGGAAGGCCTCGACCGACCAGCGCAGCACCGGCTTGCCAGCCACGGGCCGCCACTGCTTGGCCTGGCCCGGTCCAGCCCGGGTTCCGGAGCCGGCGGCGACGATCACGGCTGAAAAGGTCATGGCGGCTGTTTAGTCCGACCGCCACCGAAGTCCAGTCGATCCGGGCTTTACTGCGCCGCACAATGTGCCTAAAAAGACGGCTACGGGGATGATTACAAAATGAGCAATACGCTCGAGGTCGGCGGCGTCGAAGTTCTTGGTCGGGTGTGGATCGCACCCATGACCGGGGTCTCGGACCTGCCCTTCAGAGAAACCGCCACGGCGCTCGGCGCGCCTTACGTGGCAACGGAAATGGTGGCTTGCGCCGAGTTCGCGCGAGGGCGGCCCGATGTCGTGCGCCGCGCGGCCGTGGGCGAAGGGCTGCCGCTGATGGTGGTCCAACTGGTCGGGCGCGATCCGGGCCTGATGGCCAAGGGCGCTCGCATGGCTGCCGACGCCGGCGCCCAGATCGTCGACCTGAACTTCGGTTGCCCCGCCAAGGAAGTGTCCGCCGGCCAGCAATCGGGCTCGGCCATCATGCGCGAGCCCGACCTGGCCGAAGCCCTGGTCCGTGCGGCGGTCGAGGCCGTCGATATTCCCGTCACCGTCAAGATGCGGCTGGGCTGGGACGACAATCTGCGCAATGCACCCGACATCGCGCGCCGTGCCGAAGCGGTCGGCGCCAAGGCGATCACGGTGCACGGCCGCACGCGAAGCCAGTTCTACAAGGGCGTCGCCGACTGGACCGCCGTCGCGGCTGTGAAGCAGGCCGTCTCGGTGCCGGTCCTGGTCAATGGCGACATCATCGACGGCGACAGCGCCCGTACGGCCCTGGAGCAGTCCGGCGCCGACGGCGTCATGATCGGCCGAGGCGTGTATGGCCGCCCGTGGATCGCCGGCGCCATCGAGGCCGCCCTCGAAGGTCGCGGCTTCGCCGAACCCGAGGCCGAGGAACGCCTGGCCATCGCGCTCACCCACTTCCGGCGCAGCCTCGAGTTCTATGGCGAGCGTCTGGGCCTGAAAATGTTCCGCAAGCACCTGGCCTCGTACATCGAGGCCGCGCCCTGGCCGGAGACGGCCGAGGCGCGTCGGGAAGCTCGCTCTACCCTGTGCCGTATCGAAGATCCCGCCATCGTGGAGGCCGCTCTCAGCGACCTTTGGCTTGCGGGCGGGAGACTAGCCGCATGACCGACCGCGCCCGAGCCCTGGGTGGTGTCACCCCAGAGGCCCTGAAGGCCGCCGCCTTCGACCTCAGTCCGGAGCCGGCTCTTGTGGTCGACCGCGATGGCGGGCTGGTAGCGGTCAATGAAGCGGCCGAGGCGCTCTTCGGTCACGGCCTGTCGCTGCTGGCCCGTGGCCGCTTCCGCGCCGCCCTGCCGCCGGGTTCGGTGCTGGTCTCGCTGCTGGATCGCGCCGTGTTCGAGGGGGCTCTGGTCCGCGAGCATGGCGTCGAGGTCAACCTCTTCGGGCAGCCGCCGTTCGAGGCCGACGGCGCAGCCGCACCGCTGGGCGACGGCTCGGTATTGCTGACCCTGCACGTGAAGGGCGTCCTGGGGATCGACAAGGCCGCCGACGCCGCCGGCCTGCGATCGGTCGTGGGCCTGGGCAAGATGCTGGCGCACGAGATCAAGAACCCGCTGGCCGGCATCCGTGGCGCGGCGCAGTTGCTGAAGACCGGGGCCAGCGCCGTCGACCAGCCCCTGGCCCAGCTGATCGTCGACGAGACCGACCGTATCCGGCGCCTCGTCGACCGGATGGAGGCCTTCTCCGACGAAGTCCCGACTCCGCGTGAACCGGTCAATATCCACCAGGTCCTGGACCGCGTGCGGGCCCTGACCGCCAATGGCGTCGCCGACGGGTTGCAGATGAAGGAAAGCTACGATCCTTCGCTGCCGCCGGTCTGGGGCGACGAAGATCACCTGATCCAGATCTTCCTGAACCTGACCAAGAACGCCGCCGAGGCCGCTCACATGCGCGGCGACGACATGGGGACGATCTCGATCCATACCGCCTGGCGTCCGGGCGTGCGGGTGCGCGGCGCCGACGGCAAATCGGTCAGCGGCGCGCCGATCGAGGTCAAGGTGACCGACAACGGCCCCGGCGTGCCGGCGAGCCTGCGCGACCATCTGTTCCAGCCCTTCGTGACCACCAAGGCCAACGGCACGGGCCTGGGCCTGGCGCTGGTCACCAAGCTCGTCACCGCCCATGGCGGTCTGATCGATTTCGAGTCCGAGCCGGGCCGCACCACCTTCCGGGTGCTGCTGCCTGTTGCGCCCCAAATTGGCGCCCCAGAAAACGTGAACAGTCAAACCGCCTTCGGAGACGCCTGAGCATGAACGCCGCGAGCAAGAAGATCCTGATCGCCGACGACGACAGCTCGGTGCGTCTGGTGCTCAGCCAGGCCTTCACCCGGCTTGGCTATCAGGTCCGCGCCACGGGCAACGCCACGACGCTGCTGAAGTGGGTTACGGACGGGGAGGGCGATCTGGTCGTCACCGACGTGATGATGCCGGACGAGAACGTCTTCGACGTGCTGCCGCGCATCCGCAAGGAACGGCCCAAGCTGCCGATCATCGTGATGAGCGCCCAGAACACCCTGCTGACGGCGGTCAACGCCGCCGACGCGGGCGCGTTCGAATATGTCTCCAAGCCCTTCGACCTGGACGACGTCACCGCCGCCGCCCGCCGCGCCTTGTCGCGTCCGGCCGACGCCGAGGCCTCCAAGGCCCAGGCCCGGGCCATGCGTGACGAGCGCCTGCCGCTGATCGGTCGCTCGGCGCCGATGCAAGAGGTCTACCGCACCATCGCCCGCCTGGTGGGCGCGGACCTCACGGTCCTGATCCTGGGCGAAAGCGGCACCGGCAAGGAACTGGTCGCCCGCGCCCTGCACGAACTGGGTCGCCGCCGCGACGGCAAGTTCGTGGTGCTGAACCTGGCCGCCGTGCCGCGCGAGCGGGTCGAGGTCGAGCTGTTCGGGCGCGGCGACGGCGACAACGGCCGCCTCGTCGAAGCCGACGGCGGCACCCTGTTCCTGGACGAGATCGGCGACATGCCGCTGGACGCCCAGACCCGCTTGCTGCGCGTGATCGACGGCACCGAGCCGGTGATCAATCCCAAGACCGGCCGCCGCCCGAACGTGCGGATCATCGCCGCCACCAACCGCGATCTGCGTGGCCTGATCCAGCAGGGTCTGTTCCGAGAGGACCTGTTCTTCCGTCTCAACGTCGCCCCGGTGCGTCTGCCGCCGCTGCGTGATCGCGCCGAGGACATTCCGGACCTGGCCCGCACCTTCCTGCTGCGCGCGGCTCGCGAAGGCTTGCCGGCCAAGACCATCGATCAGGGCGCCCTGGATCGTTTGCGCAGCCATCCGTGGCCGGGCAATGTCCGCGAGCTGGAAAACCTGATGCGCCGGATGTGCGCCCTCTATGCCGAGGAGCTGATCACCGCCCGCATCGTCGATCGGGAACTGCAGGATCACGCGCCGGCCGTTCGCTCGGAAGAGGGGCCAGTCACGCTGGCGACCCTGGTCGAGCGCCACCTGGCCTCGCACTTCGCCGATCAGCCCGATGGCGTGCCGCCGGCGGGCCTGTACGACCGGATCCTGGAGGAGGTGGAGCGTCCGCTGATCCAGCTGACCCTGTCGGCGACCCGCGGCAATCAGGTGCGGGCGGCTGAAATCCTCGGCCTGAACCGCAATACGCTGCGCAAGAAGATCCAGGATCTGGGTGTGGAGATGACCCGCGGACGTCGCTAGCACCTTCAAGGCTGAAGCTTTCTCAGCACATAGCTGTTGAATTTGGGACACACAGTCCTAAACTCCACGGCGATGTCTTCAGTGGCTTACGCGACGGGATCGGAAAGCCCGCCGACCCGGTTCAGCCGGGCCTGGTGGCGGGACCTTCTGCGGTCGCGCTATCTGACCGGCGGCGGCTACGCCCTGGCCGTGATTCTGACGGTGGCGGGCGTCGCCCTGGCCTCGTCGCCGCCCAAGACCGACTCCATCAGCACCGCCAGCACGGTCATCCTGGTCGTGCTCAGCTTCAATCTCGTGCTGATCCTGGGCGTGGCCACCGTGGTGGGGCTGCGCCTCTACGATCTGATCGACGCCCGAGCCAGCGACGCCGGCGCTCGTCTGCACCTGCGCTTCGTGGGCCTGTTCTCGCTGGCCGCCGTAGCGCCCGCCGTGATCGTCGCACTGTTCTTCGGCGTGCTGGTCAATCGGGGCGTCGACGGCTGGTTCAGCCAACGCGTCCAGACCGTGGTCGGCAATTCGGCCAAGGTCGCCAACTCGTATGTCGAGCAGCAGACCAAGTACATTTCCGAGCACATCGGGCCGATGGCCGGTCGCGTGAACGAGGCCGCGCCGGCCTTGGCGCACTCGCCGGTGGCCTTCGGGCACTACCTGGCCGAGGAGACCAAGGACGCCGGTTTCGCCGCCGCCTATGTGCTCGACCGTGACGGCCGTATCCTGGCCCGCGCGGAGTTGCGAGACGCGCCGCCCTTCCTGGCGCCGCCGCCCTCCAGCTACGAGGCCACCGACAGTGGCGAGGTCACCGCCCAGCGGTTCGTGTCCGCCGACCTGTTCCGCGCCCTCTACCGGCTGAAGGCGTTTCCGGACGCCTATCTCTATGTGGTCCGTCCGATCGAGAAGGGCATCCTGAACCACTTGATCGAGACCCAGGACGCGCTGGTGTCCTATCGCGACGCCGAGCGCAGTCGCGGCCGCATCCAGGCGATCTTCGGCCTCAGCTACCTGGAGACGGCGCTGCTGGTGCTGGTCGCGGCGATCTGGGTCGGCATCGCGGCGGCCAACTCGATCGCCGGCCCCGTCGCGGGCCTCGTCGAGGCTGCGGGTCGCGTCTCCGGCGGCGACCTGGACGCCCGGGTCGAGGCCGACACGGGTCCTGAGGAAATTCGCGCGCTGTCCAACGCCTTCAACATGATGACCAGCGAGCTGCAACTGCAGCAGGCGGCGCTGAAGGCGGCCAGTCTCGACGCGGAAGGTCGGCGACAGTTCATCGAGACCGTGCTGTCGGGCGTCAGCGCGGGGGTGGTCAGCTTGGACGAACTCGGGCGCGTCTCGGCCGTCAATCGCCGCGCCGTGACCCTGCTGGGCTTGCCGGACGGCGCCCTGGGCGTGGACCTGATCCAGCTCGCGCCGGAGTTCGAGACTGTCATGGTCGCGCTTCAGGAGAGCCGTCCCGACACCGACGTCGAGGTCGACATCCAGCGCGAGGGCGAGACCCGGCGTCTGCGCGTCCGCGCGGCCGGCCATGTGGCCGAAGGCCTGGTTCTGACCTTCGACGACATCACCCGCCTGATGGCCGCCCAGCGCAACGCGGCCTGGAAGGACGTCGCGCGCCGGATCGCCCACGAGATCAAGAACCCGCTCACCCCGATCCAGCTCTCGGCTGAGCGCCTGCGTCGCAAGTATCGCAAGGAGATCGCCAGCGACTTGGAGACCTTCGACCGCTGCACGGACACGATCATCCGTCAGGTGGGGGACATCGGCCGGATGGTCGACGAGTTCTCGGCCTTTGCCCGGATGCCTGCGCCGCGCTTCGAGCCGGCCAACCTGACCGAGATGCTGCGCCAAGCCGTCTTCGCGCAGAAGTTCCAGGACGCCGAGATCGAGGTGAAGTTGGACGCGCGCGCCGTCGAGGATGTCTGGATCACCTGCGACGAGCGGATGATCGGCCAGGTGCTGACCAATATCCTCAAGAACGCCGGCGAGGCCGTTGGCGCGCGGCGTCAGGCCGAGCCTGAACTGCCGGGCCGGATCACCGCGATTCTGGCCTCGGATGAAAACGAACTCTGCGTGACGGTCGAGGACAATGGCGTGGGCCTGCCCGCCAAGGATCGCGACCGCCTGACCGAGCCCTATGTGACGACCCGCGAGAAGGGCACAGGCCTTGGCCTGGCCATCGTCAAGCGGATCATGGAGGACCACGGCGGCAGCCTGGCCCTCACCGACGCACGCGAGCTTCCCGGAGCCCGCGTGATCCTGAAGTTTCCGACGACCGCGCGGCTAACCGCCGCGGCGCCCAGTGGCGTTGAGGAGATGATATGAGCGCCGACGTTCTTGTGGTGGATGACGAAGCCGACATCCGCGAACTGGTGGCCGGAATCCTGGAGGATGAGGGCTATGCGGTGCGCACGGCCGCCGATTCCGACCAGGCCTTGGCCGCGATCCGCGCGCGCAAGCCCGCCCTGCTTGTCCTGGATATCTGGATGCAGGGCGGCGGCATGGACGGCCTCGAACTGCTGGACATGGTCAAGGCGCTGGATGCCGACCTGCCGGTGATCATGATCTCGGGCCACGGCAACATCGAGACGGCCGTCAGCGCCATCAAGCGCGGCGCCTACGAGTTCCTGGAAAAGCCCTTCAAGTCGGATCGCTTGCTGCTGATCGTCGAGCGGGCGCTTGAGGCGGCCGGGCTGCGTCGCGAAAACCGTCGCCTGCGGACCCAGACGCTCGCGCCTGACGGCCTGATCGGCAAATCGGCGCCGGCCCAGGCCCTGCGCCAGCTGATCCTGAAAGTCGCGCCGGCCAACAGCCGCGTCCTGGTTTCGGGCCCGCCCGGCGCCGGCAAGGAACTGGTCGCCCGCCTGATCCACGGCGCCAGCACCCGCACCAAGCAGGAATTCGTGGCCGTCAGCGCCGCCGGCATGACGCCGGAGCGTCTGGACGTCGAACTGTTCGGCGAGGAAGGCGAGGGCGGTCGTCCGCGCAAGATCGGCGTGTTCGAACGCGCTCACGGCGGCACGCTCTATCTGGACGAAGTGGCCGACATGCCGCGCGAGACGCAGGGGCGCATCCTGCGGGTCCTGGTCGAGCAGCGTTTCCGCCGCGTAGGTGGCGACAACGACGTTCAGGTCGACGTGCGGGTCATCTCCTCGACCTCGCGCGACCTGCGCGACGAGATCGCCGCCGGCCGCTTCCGCGAAGACCTGTTCCACCGCCTGAACGTGGTGCCGGTGCGGGTGCCGGGCCTGGCCGAGCGCCGAGAGGACATCCCGGAGCTGATCAACTTCTTCGTCGAGCGGATCGCCGAGGCTACGGGCTTGGCGCGCCGCCGCTTGGGCGAGGACGCCCTTGCCACGCTGCAGGTTCAGACCTGGCCGGGCAATGTCCGACAGCTGCGCAACAACGTCGAACGCATGCTGATCCTGGCCTCGGGCGAGCCCGGCGAGGTCATCACCGCCGAGATGCTGTCGGGGGCGGATCAGCCTAGCGCAGGTAACGCGGGCGCCATCGGAGCCGAGCGGATCATCGCCCTGCCGCTGCGCGAGGCTCGCGAGCTGTTCGAGCGCGAGTACCTGAACGCCCAGATCCTGCGGTTCGGCGGCAATATCTCGCGCACCGCCAATTTCATCGGCATGGAGCGTTCGGCGCTGCACCGCAAGCTGAAGTCCCTGGGTGTGGCCAGCGCCCGGGCGGAAGAGGAAGAGTAGATGTCGCGTTTCGCCTATGTGAACGGCCAGTTCGTCCGCCACGGCGAGGCCGCCGTCCACATCGAGGATCGCGGTTACCAGCTGGCAGACGGCGTCTACGAGGTCTGGTCGGTGTTCGACGGCAAGCTGGCGGACGCCGAGGGGCACTTCACCCGCCTGTGGCGCAGCCTCGACGAGCTGCGCATCGCCCATCCGATGAGCGAGGCGGCCCTGACCATCGTCCTGCGTGAGGCGGTCCGTCGGAACAAGGTCCGCGAAGGGCTTTGCTACATCCAGGTGACACGCGGCGTGGCGCGTCGCGACCATGCCTTCCCGAACCCGGCCGTGCCCCCGTCGATCGTGATCACCGCCAAGTCGCTGGATCGCGCCGCCACCAACGCGAAGGCCGAAAAGGGCGCCTCGGTCATCTCGGTCCCAGAGAACCGCTGGGGCCGTTGCGACATCAAGTCGATCGGCCTCCTGCCCAACGCCCTGGCCAAGCAGGCCGCCCGCGAGCGCGGCGCGATCGAGGCCTGGTTCGTCGACGACATGGGCCTGGTCACCGAGGGCGCGTCGTCCAACGCCTGGATCATCGACGCCGAGGGCGTGCTGCGCACCCGGGACACCAACGCCAACATCCTGCGTGGCATCACCCGTTCGACCCTCCTGGAAGTGATCCGCGAAAGCGGCCTGCCGATCAGCGAAAAGCCGTTCACGATCGCCGAGGCCCAGGCCGCCAAGGAGGCCTTCATCACCGGCGCCGGTTCGCTGGTGACCCCGATCATCGAGGTCGACGGCGTAAAACTTGGGGACGGCAAGCCGGGACCGGTGGCGAACAACCTCCGGCGCTCCTATATCGAGCGCGCTCGACAGAAAGCCGTCTGAGATCGGATCAATATCCGACCGGCGCGACTTTATGTCGGGCGAGCATGCGGAATTTTTCGCTGAGGGCGTGTCGCTTTCAGCGAAAAATCATCTAGCATGACCTTGTGTGTGGGGGGCGTGTGGCCCTCCGAAAACAAAAGAGGGGAACCCCCGATGTCCGCCGAAAAGAAGCAAAACCTTCAGGACACCTTCCTGAACAGCGTGCGCAAGTCGAAGACGCCGCTCACCATCTTCCTCGTCAATGGCGTAAAGCTGCAGGGCGTGGTCAGCTGGTTCGACAACTTCTGCGTCCTCCTGCGTCGCGATGGCCAGTCGCAACTGGTCTACAAGCACGCCATTTCCACCATCATGCCGGCTCAGCCTGTTCAGCTCTATGAGCCCAGCGCCGACTCCGACGACTGAATCTAGAGACGCTTGTCCAAGTCCACATCCAAGTCGATTGACCACGCCGCGCCGATCCTAAAGGCGCTCGTGATCCACCCCGCGCGCCAGTTGCGTGGCCAGGCGGCCCTCGAAGCCCGGGATCCCAATGCCCGGCTCGAGGAGGCCGTCGGCCTGGCCATCGCTCTCGACCTCGAAGTGGTCGAGACGATGATCGCGCCCCTGCGCCTCGTCACGCCGGCGACCTTGTTCGGCAAGGGCAAGGTCGAAGAGTTCGCCGCGATCTGCGAGGTCGAGCACATCGACGTCGCCGTCTTCGACGACCAGCTGACCCCGATCCAGCAACGCAACCTCGAAAAGGCGCTGAAGGTGAAGGTCGTGGACCGCACGGGGCTGATCCTCGAGATCTTCGCCCGGCGGGCCCGGACCCGGGAAGGCAAGCTGCAGGTCGAGCTGGCCAGGCTCGATTATGAGCGCTCGCGCCTCGTCCGCACCTGGACCCACCTGGAACGCCAGCGCGGCGGCACCGGCTCGACTGGCGGCCCCGGCGAAACCCAGATCGAAATCGACCGCCGCCTGATCGCCAACGTGATCATCAAGCTCAAGAAGGAGCTTGAGGAGGTGCGTCGTACGCGGACCCTGCATCGCAGCGCCCGCAAGAAGGTCCCGTACCCGACGGTCGCTCTGGTCGGCTACACGAACGCCGGCAAGTCCACGCTGTTCAACCGCCTGACCGAAGCGGAAGTCCTGGCCAAGGACATGCTGTTCGCGACGCTGGACCCGACCCTGCGAACGGTGAAGCTGCCCGACGGCCGGCCGGCGATCATGTCCGACACCGTCGGTTTCATCTCCGACCTGCCGCACGAACTGGTCGAGGCCTTCCGCGCCACTCTCGAGGAGGTGCAGGAGGCCGACGTGGTGCTGCACGTCCGCGACGTCGCCAACCCCGACAGCGAGGCGCAGGCCCGTGACGTCGCGACGGTGCTGTCCGAACTGGGCGTCACCTTCGACGAGGGCAAGACCGTCGTCGAAGTCTGGAACAAGATCGACCTGCTGGCCGAGGACGACCGCGAGGACATCGAGGGCCAGGCCCGCCGCAAGGAAGCCTCCGCGGTCTCGGCCGTGACGGGCGAGGGCTGCGAAGCCCTGCTGCGCCGGATCAGCGGCCTGATCGACGACTCGCCGCCGGTTGAGATCCAGCTGAAGGCCCAGGATGGCCAGGCCATCGCCTGGATCTACCGCAACGGCCGGGTGCTGAGCCGTTACGACGGTCCAGACGGCGACGTCACGATCGTCACCCGGCTCGACAGCCAGGCGCTCGGCCGGTTCGAGCGCCAGTATCCCGGCGCCCTCGTCGGGACAGTCGACTAAGCAAAAACACCGCTCATCCCCGCGAAAGCGGGGACCCAAGCGGCGATTGGGGATGGCTCATCGTCCGCGCAGCTTGCTGAAAGTCAGCTTGGGTCCCCGCTTTTGCGGGGATGAGCGGCAGATGTTGCCTTCTCCGCCGCCTTGGCGTCGTTCCACAGCGCGTCCATTTCCGCCAGATCCGACTGGTCCGGCGTCTTGCCGCGCTGGGCCAGGCCCGCTTCCACGAAGGCGAAGCGGCGAGCGAACTTGGCGTTGGTGGCGCGCAGGGCGTCTTCCGGATCGACGTCCAGCTTGCGAGCCAGGTTGGCGCAGACGAACAGGATGTCGCCCAGTTCCTCGCGGGCCTTGGCCATGTCGCCGGCCTCGATCTCGATCGCGATCTCGTCGGTCTCTTCGCGCAGCTTGTCCAGGACTTCGTTGGCGGTCGGCCAATCGAAGCCGACGCGGGCGGCGCGCTTGGTCAGCTTCACGGCGCGGGTCAGGGCGGGCAGGCCGGTCGGGACGTCGTCCAGCACGCCGGTCTTGGCCTTGGCCTTGCGCTCCTCGGCCTTTAGCTGTTCCCAGCCGGCGACCTGGGCCGACAGGTCGTCATAGGCGTGGTCGCCGAACACATGGGGATGGCGGCGGATCATCTTGTCGTTGATGGCGGCGGCGACGTCCTTGAGATCGAACGCGCCCTGCTCCTCGGCCATCCGAGAGTGGAACACGACCTGCAGCAACAGATCGCCCAGCTCTTCCTTCAGCTCGCCCAGATCGCCCCGCTCGATCGCGTCAGCGACCTCGTAGGCCTCCTCGACCGTGTAGGGCGCGATCGTCGCGAAGGTCTGCTCCAGGTCCCAGGGGCAGCCGCCATCGGGATCGCGCAGCTTCGCCATGATCTCGATCAGGCGGAAGAGGGGGTGGTCTTCACTCGGCGGGGGCGACAATGACATGAGGATCCGGCTCGGCTGCGGGCTTGGCGTCCACCGCCGCCGCATCCCGCGCCGCGAGCTGGCGCTGAATCTCGGCGAGACGGTTCGCATCCAGCGGATACCGCAGCATGATCGCCGCGACCAGCAGGGCGAGGCCCGCCGGCGCAAATGCGTAGAGACCGACCAGGGCGGCGTCGCCGGCCGGGGTCGGCGCCTTGGGATCGAACCCCATCCAGCCCAGGGCGATGAACACCGCCACGGCCAGGGCGTAGCCCAGCTTCACCGTGCCGGTGACTACCGCATACAGCAGGCCGGTCTTGTCGACGCCGCTGGCCAGGCGCTCCTCGTCGCCGATATCGGCCATCATCGAGCGGACCAGGACCGGCGCGGCGGAGTAGGGCAGGCCGGCCAGGATCAGCACGAACATGCCGATCAGCGAGTTACCCGCCGGCGTGACGACGGCGGCGACCTGGACGCCGGCATAGACGATCGCCGCGACGGTCAGCGCGCGGTGCTTGCCGATCCGCTTGGCCAGCAGCGGCCAGATCGGCGCGCCGGCCAACGCCGCGATGAAATAGACCAGCAGCAGGACGCCGGCCTGGGTCTTGTCGAAGTGCTTGATGCGCTCGAAGAAGAACAGGAACAGCGTCCCGGCGATGCCCGGCGCCAGGCCCATCAGCAGGTCAGCGAACAGCAGCCGCTGGACCGAGGGGCGTTTCAGCAGCTGGAGATACTGCTTGATGCCGCTATCGCCCTGCTTGGGCGGAGGCGGCGGCTCGCCGACGCTGGAGACGGCCAGCAGGATGGTCAAAGGCGCCAGGATGACGATGAACCAGCCCATGGCGCGGACGCTGGCGATGTGGTCGCCCTTGAACACGCCGGTGATCAGCGGCGGCAGGCACAGCACCAGGATCATGCCCACCACGTTGCCGGCCTGCCACCAGCTGTAGATCCGCGATCGCTGCTGGTAGTCGCTGGACAACACCGCGCCCCAGGCGGTCTGGGACAGCGAGGTCATGGTGTAGCCGATGTAGAGCACGGCCAGCCAGAACCAGAGATACAGCGGCCCGACCCCGGGCTTGGCCATGAAGAGGGCGAAGACGCCGACCGCCAGGATCGGCGCGCCGATCAGCATCCAGGTGCGAAAGCGGCCCAGGCGCGTGCGGGTTCGGTCGAGAATGCCGCCGAAGATCGGGTCGAAGATGATGTCGACCAGCTTCACGATCAGGAACGCCGCGCCGACGGTCGTTAGCGAGAGTCCCAGCGAGTTGATGTAGTACTCGGGCAGATAGACCACGAGCGGCAGGCCCATGGCCGCGATCGGGATGCAGGGCGCCGCGAAGGCGGCCAGCGACCAAGATGAACGTCTGTCGGTCATCGTGTTACTCCTCCCCGCGCTGTTGATCGCGCTCGGTCACTCCGCCTTTGGACGGCTGTTTGAAACGAGTGTGCGAGCAATGTTCGTCGAGCGCCAGCCCTTCTGAACAATGATCAGTTTTGCGGCTTCAGACGCAGGGGGAGACCGGCGGCGACAAGGTAGACCTCGTCGACCGCCTGGGCGAGCCGCTGGTGCAGTCGTCCGGCCTCGTCGCGGAACCGGCGTCCCAGCGGGGTCTCCGGCACAATCCCCATGCCTACCTCATTGCTGACCAGCCAGAGCCGGGCAGAGCAGGCGGCCACGGCTTGCACCAGCGCGTCGGCGGCCGTCGGAACGTCCCGTTCGGCCAGCATCAGGTTCGAGAGCCACAACGTCAGGCAGTCGACCACGGCCACGGCGTCGACGGGCAGGGCGCCGATCGCGTCGACGAGGGCGAGGGGCGCCTCGACGGTCGTCCACGATTCGCCCCGGTCGGCGCGATGCCGGGCGATCCGTTCGGCCATCTCATCGTCGAAAGCCTGCCCCGTCGCGATCAGCATCGGACGCCCCGCGCCGGCGGCGTTTTCCGCCGCTTTCTGGGCGAAGGCGCTCTTGCCGGAGCGGGCTCCGCCCAACACCAGGGTGGTCGTCATGGAAGCTCCACATTGACGGTGTGCGATGCAGCATATAGGGCTGGCGACGCGTCAGGCTCCTCGAAAGAGGATTAAAAGGGAACGAGGTTCAAGACCTCGGCTGCCCCCGCAACTGTAAGCGGCGAGTTCTAGCGTCACATGCCACTGGGCCCTCACGGCCTGGGAAGGCGACGCCAAGAGCGATGACCCGTGAGCCAGGAGACCTGCCCGGCGCGGTCGTTCATCGCTTGGCCGGGGTGCGCCAAACGAACGGGGTCTCCCGAGAAACGACTGTCACAGGACCGCGTGTCGGTCCGAGGCGTACGCGTGGCTTTTAGAGCTTGCGAGTGCGTCGCGGGTCAGTGCGCGGATCGTTTCGAACGGGAAGAAGACCATGATCCGAGCGCTTTTGAGCTCAACCGCCATTTCCACCATCCTGATTGCCGGCGCCGCCATGGCCGACGAGCAGAAGGCCCCCGAGGCCGACGTCGCCGGCAAGGCGGGCGCCAACGGCGTCGCCGAACTGGTGGTCACCGCAACCCGAACCGCCCAACCGATCGAGAAGGTCGGCGCGTCCGTCACCGTCCTGACCCAGCCGGCCATCGAGGCCAGCCAGGCGATCTCGGTGACCGAACTTCTGGCCCAGGCGCCGGGCGTCAGCTTCACCCGCAACGGCGGTCCGGGCATGACCACCAGCCTCAACATCCGCGGCGCCGAGACCCAGCACACCGTGGTGCTGATCGACGGCGTCAAGCTGAACGACCCGTCCTCGACCCAGGGCGGCTTCAACAGCGGCAACCTGCTGGTCGGCGACATCTCGCGCATCGAGATCCTGCGCGGCGCCCAGTCCACCCTGTGGGGCAGCCAGGCCATCGGCGGCGTGGTCAACATCGTGACCGCCGACCCGACCAGCCCGTTCACCAGCTCGGTCGACGTCGAGGCCGGCGCGCGCAAGACCGGCTACCTGCGAGCCGGCGTCGGCGGCGCCACCGAGAAGATCACCTGGCGCGTCGCGGGCGGCTACTACACCACCGACGGCTTCTCCTCGTACAAGCCGGGCAAGGAGAAGGACGGCTACCAGAACGCCGGTGTCTCCGGTCGCCTGCGCTTCCAGATCAACGAGAACGTCTCGGCCGAGGTCCGTTCGGTCTATTCGCGCGGCAAGAACGACTTCGACGGCTTCAACGTCGACAGCGCCGAGTTCGGCCGGACCAAGGAACTGGTCGTCTATAGCGGCCTGAACTTCGCCCTGCTGGACGGTCGCTGGAACAACCGCGTCGGCTTTGCCTACACCGACACCGACCGCGAGAACTACAACCCCGCGCGCGCCGTGCCGATGACCTTCGACGCCGCCGGCAAGAACAAGCGCTGGGAATACCAGGGCGCCTTCGCGATCACCGACATCGTCAACGCCACCTTCGGCGCCGAGAGCGAGCAGGCCCGCATGCGCACCCGCTCGCCGTCCGTCGCCCAGCCGCTGATCGCCTTCCGCACCGGCAAGGTCGGCGTCGACAGCGTCTATGGCCAGCTGCAGGTGGAACCGGTGAAGGGCCTGACCCTGACCGGCGGCCTGCGCTACGAGGACCACGACACCTATGGCAGCCACACCCTGGGTCAGGTCGCGGCCGCCTGGGCGCTGAACGAAGGTAACACCGTCCTGCGCGCCAGCTTCGGCCAAGGCTTCCGGGCCCCGGGCCTCTACGAGCTCTATAGCGAATACGGCAACCTGACCCTGTCGCCGGAAGACTTCGACAGCTGGGACGCCGGCATCGAGCAGCGCTTCCTGGGCGGCAAGGCCCGCGCCTCGGCGACCTGGTTCCACCGCGAAGCCGACAACGAGATCCGCTTCTTCTCGTGCGCCTCGGGCTCGACGACGGCGCTGTGCAATCCGGGCGGGACCTTCCGCTTCGGCTATTACGACAACGTCCAGAAGACCAAGGCCCAGGGCCTGGAGCTGATAGGCGAGCTGAAGCCGGTCGAGAGTCTGACCTTCACGGGCAACTACACCTATACCGACGCCGAGTCCGATAGCGGCGCCAGCAAGGGCAAGCAGCTGACCCGCCGGCCCAAGAACATGGCCAACCTGTCGGCGACCTATCGCTGGCCGGTCGGCCTGTCGACCACGGTGGCCGCGCGTCGGGTGGGCAAGACCTACAACAACGACACCAACACCCAGGTGGTCGCCGGCTACACGACCGTCGACCTGCGGGCTTCGTATTCGATCAGCGAGACCCTGGAAGCCTTCGGCCGCGTCGAGAATGCGTTCGACAAGGACTACCAGACGATCCTGAACTACGGGACGCCGGGACGCGGGGCCTTCATCGGCCTGCGCGCGCGGTTCTAGTCCCGGCCGTGGCGCCGATCCCCCCCATCGGCGCCTTTCGGCATGGCGGCCGTCTCCTCGAGGCGACGGCCGCCTATCCGGACGCGCCGCGTCCCTGGCTGGACCTCTCGACCGGGATCAATCCCGAACCCTGGCCCGGCGCACGGGCGTCGGCCGAGGCGCTGCAACGCCTGCCGGATCCGCGCGATCTGGCGCGGCTCGAGGCTGCCGCGGCGCGGGCCTTCGGCGTGAAGGATGCCGGCCGCGTCGTCGCCGCGCCCGGCGCGGAGGCGGCTCTGCGACTTTTGCCGGGCTTGCTGGGCAAGCCGAACGTCGCCCTGGTGGCGCCGATCTATGGCGGCCATCGCGAGGCCTGGGCGGCGCGATCGCCCCGGTCTGAGCCGTCGCTGGACGCCGCCGACGGGGCGGACGTGGCGGTGCTGGTCAATCCGAACAATCCCGACGGGCGGCGCATCGAGCGCGACGCGCTTTGCGAACAGGCGGCGGCGCGGTCCGAGCAGGGGCGCTGGACCATCGTCGACGAGTCCTTCGTCGAAGTCGCGCCCGACCTCAGCGTCGCCGACCAGGAGATCGATCGCCTGGTGGTGCTGCGCTCGTTCGGCAAGTTCTACGGCCTGCCCGGCGCCCGACTGGGCTTCGTCATCGCCAGTCGGCGCCTGGCCGAGCGGCTGCGGCTGCTGCTCGGCGACTGGCCGCTGAGCGCTGACGCGCTGGCGCTCGGCCTCGGCGCCTATGCCGACGTGGTGTGGCGCGAAACGGCCCGCGCCTGGCTCTCCGTTCAGGCGGCGCGGGTCGACGCCTTGCTCGTCGAGGTCGGGCTCACCCCGGCCGGCGGCTGCGATCTCTTCCGCTGGGTCGAGGCGCCCGACGCCCACGACCTGTTTGGCCGACTGTGCGAGCAGGGCGTGCTGACGCGGCCTTTCGCCGACCGCCCGGATCGACTTCGGATGGGCCTGCCTTCCCGAAACGATTTCAATCGCTTGCGGGAAGCTCTTCAAAGGGCGCGGGCATGAGCGTCAACCGTCGGATCGTGCTGGGCGCCGCCGTGGCGCTGGCGAGCGCAGGGACGGCCCAGGCCGCGCCGCGCCGGATCGCATCGCTGAACGCCTGCCTCGACGCCATGCTGGTGCACCTGGCCGATCGCGACCAGATCGCCGCGCTCAGCCACTACGCCCGCGAGCCGCACGGCTCGACGGTGGCGGCGCAGGCCAGAACCCTGCCGTTCACCTGGGAGAGCGCCGAGGAGATCATCGCGCTGGAGCCCGACCTGGTGCTCTCCAGCCAGCACTCCGCCCTGGCGACCCGCAATGCGCTGAAACGCCTGCACGTGCCGGTTCAGCGCTTCAAGGTGCCCAAGTCGGTCGACGAGAGCCTGGGGCAGGTGCGCAAGATCGCCAAGCTGATCGGCCATCCCGACCGTGGCGAGGCCCTGGTCGGACGCATCCAGGCCGCGATCGCCGCCGCGACGCCGCCGGCGGGCGCCCGGCGACTGTCGGCGCTGATCTACCAGCCGAACGGCTTCGCGGCCGGCCCCGGCACCCTGGTCGACGAGATGATGGACCATGCCGGCTTCGACAATGTCGCGCGCCGCTACGGCCTCAAGACCTGGGGCAATGTGGGGCTGGAGCGATTGCTGGCCGATCCGCCGCAAGTGCTGCTGGTCGGCGTTCCGGGCCCGGGCGCGCGCAGCTGGGCCGACCGGGTCATGACCCATCCGGCGTTGAGGGCTGTGTCCAGGCGCATGCGCCAGGTGCAGTTGCCCGAAAAGCTTCTCTATTGCGGCGGTCCCGTCCTGATCGATTCCGCCGCCGCCCTGGCGCGGGCGCGGGTCCTGCGTTGAAGGAGGGCGCATGAAAACGCGATCCCCATGGTTGGTTTGCGTCGTGCTGATCCTGGTCGTGGTGGTGCTGTTCGCCGCTAGCCTGTGCGCCGGACGCGTCTGGACGCCCTGGAGCCTGTGGTTCGGCGGCGACGACCCGCGCTCGGCCATCGTCTTCGGCCTGCGCCTGCCGCGCACCGTGCTGGCCATCCTAGTCGGCGGCGCGCTGGGCCTCTCCGGCGCGGCGCTGCAGGGCTATACCCGCAACCCGCTGGCGGATCCGGCGGCGCTGGGCGTCTCGACCTCGGCGGCGCTGGGCGCGGTGCTAACCCTCTATCTCGGCGCGGCGGGAGAGGCGAACTGGATCCTGCCGGCCGCCGCGATGCTCGGTGCGGGCCTAGGCGTGGCGGTCTTGCTGAGCTTGGCCGGCGTCACCTCCAGCATCGTCACCTTCATCCTGGCCGGCTTTGTTATCCAGACGGTCTGCGGGTCCATGATCGCCCTGGCCCTGAACCTGGCCCCCAACCCGTGGGCGGTGAACGAGATCGTCAACTGGCTGATGGGTTCGCTGGCCGACCGCAGCGTCGACGAGGTCAAGCTGGCCGCGCCCGGCGTCATCGCCGGCTCGCTGCTGCTGCTGACCCTGGGCCGCCCGCTGGACGCCCTGACCCTGGGTGAGCAGGGCGCGCGGTCGCTGGGTGTCGAGCTGTCCCGCACGCGTCTGCTGGTGGCCATCGGCGTCGCCGTGGCGGTCGGCTCCAGCGTGGCGGTCACCGGGGTGATCAGCTTCGTCGGCCTGATCACGCCACACCTGCTACGTCCGGTGCTGGGCTCCAAGCCGAGCGCGGTGTTGCTGCCGTCATTCCTGGGCGGTGCGGTCATGACCCTGGCCGCCGACATCCTGGTGCGCCTGACCCCGGCCGCCAGTGAGATCCGGCTGAGCGTGGCCATGGCCATCCTGGGCGGGCCGTTCTTCCTGGCCATGCTGATTTCGATGCGACGGAGGCTGGCATGAGCCTGCGCGCCGAAAACCTGACCCTGGCGTTGGGCGGTCGCCCGGTGCTGGCCGGCATCACAGCCGATTTCGCCAAGGGCGGAGTGATCGCCATCGTCGGTCCCAACGGCGCGGGCAAGTCGACCTTGCTGTCGTGCCTGGCGGGCCTGCTCAGGCCGGACGCAGGCGCGGTGACACTGGACGGCGCAGCGGTCGCGACCATGCCCGGCCGTCGGCGCGCCGGCCGCATAGCCTTCCTGGCCCAGATGCCCGAGATCGCCTGGGACGTCGACGTGCGAACCTTCGTCAGCCTGGGCCGCACGCCGCATCTGGGCGCGTTCGGGCCCAGCGGCGAGGATCGCGCGGCGGTCGAGGCCGCTATCGCCGCCGCCAGCCTCGAGGCCTTCGTCGACCGCTCGGTCACCCGGCTCTCGGGCGGCGAGCGTGCCCGGGCCCTGATCGCGCGAGGCTTGGCCGGCCAGACCGACTGGCTGCTGGCCGACGAGCCGCTGACCGGCCTCGATCCTGGCCACGCGCTCGACGCCCTGGCCCTGTTCCGCCGCATGGCCCACGATCAAGGCAAGGGCGTGATCGTCACCCTGCACGACCTGAACCTAGCCGCGCGCTTCGCGGACCGGGTGCTGATGCTGAACGAGGGGCGCCTGATCGTCGACGGCCCGCCCGAGGCGGCGCTAACGCCGGAGACCCTGTCGTCCGTCTATGGCGTCACGGTCCGGCGGCATGCGGGTGAGGGCGGGACGCTGATCGAGATCCTGGGCCGTGCCGGTTAGCCCCTGGCTCGTGCTGGCGGCCGCGGGCCTGGAAGCCGTCTGCGGCTATCCGGACGCGCTGCACCGGCGCGTTCCCCATCCCGTGGCCTGGATCGGCGGCCTGATCTCGGCGCTTGACGCGCGGCTCAACAGACCGGCCTTCAGCGAAAGCGTTCGCCGCCTCCTGGGCGTGGCGACCTTGCTCGTCCTGATCGTCGTCAGCGGCGGCGGCGGGCTGATCGTGCATTTCGGCGGGCCTTGGGCTGTCGCCCTGGTCGGCGCTCTGGGCCTGGCGCAGCGGAACCTGTTCGATCATGTCCGCGCGGTCGCCGTTCCCTTGCGGACGGGTGATCTGGAGCAAGCCCAGACCGCTGTCGGCCGCATCGTGGGCCGCGACGTCCAGCGGCTAGACGCCGACGGTGTCGCGACGGCGGCCATCGAAAGCCTGGCCGAGAGTTTCTGCGATGGCGTCGTCGCGCCGATCTTCTGGTTCGTGGTCGGCGGCTTGCCGGGCCTGTTCGTCTACAAGGCGGTCAACACCGCCGACAGCCTGATCGGCCACCGGGAGCCGCGTTGGCGAGCGTTCGGCTGGGCCTCCGCGCGGTTCGATGATCTGCTGAACCTGATTCCGGCGCGGCTGGCGGGCGGCTTGATCGCCTTGGTCGGGCGAGGCGGATGGCGGGTGATGCTGCGCGACGCCGGCAAGCATGCCTCGCCAAACTCCGGCTGGCCCGAGGCGGCGATGGCCGGAGCGCTGGGAGTCCGGCTAGGCGGGCCGGCCTGGTACGACGGCGTCGTCTCCGAACGTCCGATCCTGGGCGATGGTGGTCCCGCGCGCGCGGCCGACCTGGATCGCGCGCTTCGGATCTACCTTCTCGCCGGCGGGCTCGTCTGGTTGATGCTGGCCCTAACGGGGTTCGTCTGGGGAGGATTCGCATGGCCGCGCTGATGATCCAGGGATGTGGCTCCGACGTCGGCAAGTCGGTCCTGGTCGCGGGGCTGTGCCGCCTGTTCGCGAACCGAGGCCTGACGGTCCGGCCATTCAAGCCGCAGAACATGTCCAACAACGCCGCCGTGACCGCCGACGGCGGCGAGATCGGGCGCGCCCAGGCGCTGCAGGCCATCGCCTGCCGGACGCCACCGACCGTCGACATGAACCCGGTTCTGCTGAAGCCCCAGAGCGATGTCGGCGCCCAACTGATCGTGCACGGCCAGATGGCGGGCACCTGGAAGGCGAGGGGCTATCAGGAGCGCAAGGCCGCGCTGCTCGACACCGTCGTCGAGAGTTTCCGCAGGCTGGAAGCCGAGAGCGACTTGGTCATCGTCGAGGGCGCCGGCAGTCCTGCCGAGATCAACCTGCGGGCCAATGACATCGCCAATATGGGCTTCGCGATCGCCGCCGACGTGCCTGTCGTACTGGTCGGTGACATCGACAGAGGCCATGTCATCGCGGCCCTGGTCGGCGCCCATGCGGTGCTGGACGACGCCGACCGCGGCATGATCCGAGGCTTCTTGATCAACAAGTTCCGGGGCGACCCGACCCTGTTCCAGGATGGCCGCGCCGAGATCGTCCGCCGCACGGGCTGGGACGATCTGGGCATGGCGCCCTGGCTGGCGGCGGCGCGGCGGCTGCCGGCCGAGGACGCCGTGGTGTTGGAACGCGGCGTGGCCGGCGATGGCCGCAAGATCCGGATCGTGGTTCCCATGCTGTCGCGCATCGCCAATTTCGACGAGTTCGACGCCCTGCGCGCCGAGCCCGATGTCGAGTTCGCCTTCGTCCCGCCCGGCTCGCCTTTGCCGGGCGACGCCGACCTGGTGATCCTGCCGGGGACCAAGGCCACCCTGGCGGACCTGGCGTTCCTGCGCGCCCAGGGCTGGGACATCGATCTGCGCGCCCATGTCCGACGAGGCGGACGCGTCCTGGGCGTCTGCGGCGGCTACCAGATGCTGGGCAAGCGGGTGTCCGACCCAGACGGGATCGAAGGACCGCCGGACTCGGTCGAGGGGCTGGGCCTGCTCGACGTCGAAACCGTGATGAGCGGCGACAAGACGCTGCGGCCCGTTCAAGGACGGCTGCCCGGCGGCGCGGCTTTCGAAGGCTACGAGATGCACGTCGGCCGTACCACTAGTGGTGCTCGCCCCATGCTGACCTTCGCCGACGGAACCGACGACGGCGCCGTCTCCGACGATGGCCGCGTACGGGGATGCTACGTCCACGGCCTGTTCGATCGCGGCGAGGCGCGGGCGGAACTGCTGGCCGAGCTCGGCGCGCGGTCCGAGGCCATCGATCAGGCCGCTCGCGTCGACGCCGCGCTGGACGAGATCGCGACCATGCTGGAGCAGGCCTTCGACATTCCCGCCCTCGCGGCGATCGCCGGCCTGGAGGGTTTCCGATGAGTTTGCCGACCGTACCGCCCATCGATGTCGCCCAGGTGGACGGACTGCGCGCACGGGTCGACGGCAAGGCCAAGCCGCCCGGCGCGCTGGGGCGGATCGAGGACTTGGCCGTCCAGCTGGGGCTGATCGCCGAGGGCGCCCCGCCGCGCTTCGAGCGAGCGCTGCTTTTGGTCTTCGCCGGCGATCACGGCCTGACGGCCGAAGGCGTGTCGTCCTATCCCCCCGCCGTCACCCAGGCCATGGTCGCGACGTTCCTAGCCGGCAAGGCCAGCGCCAACGCTTTTGCCCGCGCGGTCGGGGCCGAGCTGCGGGTCGTGGACGCCGGTGTCGACGCCGAACTCGCGCCGCACCCGAACCTGCTGGCCGAGAAGATCCGACGAGGAACGCGCAACGCGGCGGTCGAGCCGGCCTTGACCCTGGACGAGGTCGACCGCGCGCTCGAAGCCGGCGCTCGGATCGCCCGCGACGCGGCGCGGGAGGGGTTCGAGATCCTTGCGCTGGGCGAGATGGGCATCGGCAACACCGCCTCGGCGGCCCTGTTGATGCACCGCTTGGCGCCAGCGCCTCTGGCGGACTGCGTAGGACGCGGCGCGGGCCATGACGACGCAGGATTGGCGCGCAAGCTCGCGGTGCTGGAGCGCGCGGCGGCGCGTTCGGGCACGACCGACCCGCGCGCCGTCCTGGCGGAGTTCGGCGGACTGGAGATCGCCATGATCGCCGGCGCCGTGATCGGGGCGGCGTCGGTGCGGGTCCCCGTGCTGGTCGACGGCTTCATCGCCTCGGCGGCGGCGCTGGCGGCGATCCGGCTGGTCCCCGGCGTCCAGGACTACTGCGTGTTTTGTCACCGCTCGGCCGAGCAGGGGCATCGCCGGATGCTGGAGGCCTTGCAGGTCGAGCCCTTGCTGGATCTCGGGCTTCGGCTGGGCGAGGGGACCGGCGCCTTGCTGGCCCTGCCGCTCGTCCGCGCCGCCTCGGGCCTGCTGAACGAGGTCGCCAGCCTGGACGACGTCCTGAGCGGGCGGCTCTGAGCCATGGCCTGGGCGCGCCAACAGGTTCTGCTGCTGATCTGCGCGATCCAGTTCCTGACGCGTATCCCCACGCCCGCGCTGAAGACCTTCGAGCGCGAATGGATCACGCGATCCGCCCGCTACTTTCCGCTGGTGGGGCAGGGCGTCGGCGCGCTGAGCGCCTTGGTGCTCGTGGCGGCCCAGCAGGTCTGGAACGGCCCTGTCGCCATCGTGCTGGCCCTGGCCGCCGGCCTGCTGATCACCGGCGCCTTTCACGAAGACGGCCTGGCCGACACCTTCGACGGTCTCGGCGGCGGCCAGACGCCCGAGCGGCGGCTGGAGATCATGAAGGACAGCCGGATCGGGACCTATGGCGTCTGCGCGCTGGTTTCTGTCCTGGCGTTGAAGGCTGGCGCGTTGAGCGCGACCGCCGCGCCCATCGCGGCGCTGGCACTGCTCGCCGCCCACGGCGTGGGGCGAGCAGCGGCCGTGGTGGTCATGCGCTTGACGCCCTATGCACCGAGCGGCGAGGCCGGGAAGTGGAATCCGGTTCCGCTCGGCGTACAGGGCGGCGAGGTGCTGGTCGCCTGGCTGATCGCGGCTTGGCCTCTGTTCCTGCTTCCCCCACAAGCCATCCTGGCGGGCGTCATCGCCGGCGCCGTTCTGGCCGGCGGCCTGGCGCTCCTGGCGCGTCGATTGATCGGCGGTCATACGGGCGATGTCCTCGGCGCGGTCGAGCAGGCGTTCGAAGTCGGCTTCCTGCTGGGCGTGGCGGCGCTGGCATGAGGCTCCTGGTCGGTCCGGGCTCGGCGGTCGGGCGCCTGCTGGCCAGCGAGCGTGTAGATCACGTCCTGACGCTGATCTCGCCCGACGCCGAGGCGCCGGTCGTCGATCCCCCCAGGACCCTGCTGCGGTTCAACGACATCGCGGAAGAACGACCTGGCCTCGTGGCGCCGAGCTACGCAATCGTCTCGCGGATCCTGGCCCTGGGCGCGATGATGCCCGTGAACGGCGTCCTACTGATCCATTGCTACGCCGGCGTCAGCCGTTCGACGGCTGCTGCGTACATCCTGGCTTGCGCGGCGCGCTCGGCGAGCGACGAGCAGGCCTTGGCCGAATACCTGCGATCGGTCTGTCCGCAAGCGACGCCCAATCCGCTGATGGTGGCGCTGGCCGATCGGGCGCTGGGCCGCGACGGCGCGATGAGCCGGGCCATCGCCGGCATCGGTCGGGGTGTCGACGCCTTTGAAGGCGCGGTGTTCGACTGGCGGCTGGACTAGGACTTGCCGAGGTTCGGCAGGTCGATCCGGGTCAGCTTCCACTTGAAGACGCCCCGCCGCTCCAGCAGCAGCCCGAATTCCTCGCCCGGTTCATCATCAGCATCGCGGTAGGTGGCGCGAAAGTGGTTGAGGTCCTCGTAACCGTAGCGGACCTCGGTCTTCGAATTAGCCTTCGGTTCCGGCTTGGACGTTTCGGGCGCGGGAGCGGGCGCACCGGGCGCCGGCGGCGTGGTGATTTCGCTGGGCGCGCGGTTGGTGGCGACCATGTTGGCGATAGCGTCGGGCGTGGCGTAGGTGTCGACCACCTTGTCGACCACGCCGCCCAGCAGCAGTTGGCCGAGGGCCGCGAACGGGTTGTCGCGTAGCTTCGGGTCGTCGTCGATCGAGCGGGTCATCGCCGCCTTCAGCTGGACCTTCAGGCTCTCGCGCACGGCCGGGAAGTCGATGCCGCGCTCCAGCTTGGCGCGATCGCCCGCCTTGGCGGCGACTGTCAGGCTGTTCAGGGCCAGGATCGGGGAGGCGAAGTAGCCACCGACCAGGACGATCACGGCAAGGCCCAGGCCGAGGCCGGCCAGGATGCGGTTCGTACGAGTCATGAAGTCCTCCCACCCAGAGTGAGGCAGGCGGGAGGAGCGGGGTCAACCGGTGTCAATCAGGGCGAGGGCTAGCGTGACGCGCGCAGGATTTCGGTCCAGGGCTGGGGCCGCTTGCTGGTCCGCTTCACCAGGTCGTCGCGTAGCGCCAGGAAGCGCGGGTCCAGCAGGCTGGCCAGGCCGTAGGTGCCGACGCCGTTGGAGACGTCCCACGGATGCGGCGCGTACTCCTTCTGGCCGGTGGCGGCGCGGTCGCGGTCGAACTGGATCTTGGAGTTGGCGAATTCGACGTGGGTCTTCTCGCCGGTCGCGAAACCCGCCAGCCAGTCGAGAGACTTGGGCAGGCTCGCGCCGGACGGGCTCTTCCAGTTGAACCAGTCCTCGCCGTGCGCCTGAGCCGACAGGGCTGCCATCATCAGCGGGTCGAGGTTGTAGGTGACATAGTGCAGGGCGTCGCGCTCGTGGAAATCGAACATCGAGCCGTCGGCGTACAGGTTGACGCTGACCTGCTTCTGATAGGCCTTTCGGGCGCGGTCGATGATCTTGGCGTCGCCGGTCTGGAAGGCGGCCATGGTCGCCAGCTTCACGCGATGGCTCTGCCAGTTGGTGTTGTTGTTGCGGGTCACGCCGTCCATGGCGTCGAGATAGCCGACCGCCATCTTGCGCCAGAAGGCGTCGACCTTGGCGCGGATGGGAGCGGCGAGGTCGTCCTCGGTCAGGTCGTAGGCCATGAGCAAGGTGTCGAAGCCGGTCTCGTCGATCGGGTTGAGCGAGATCTGATAGACGTCCGCCCAGTTCTCGAGATAGCGGCCGGTCGCCTCGAGGAAGCGTTTGTCGCCGGTCAGGCGGTAGGCGATGGCCGAGTTCAGCACGATCGGCTGATCCTCGCGCGCCTTGAGGCTGATCTCGCGGATACCCTTGCCGGGCAGGGTGCCTTCGGTGTGGGCGTGCGGGATGGCGCCGGGTGGACGGTCCAAGGTGGCCGTGGCGCGCTTGACGATGGAGTCGGTGAGGGCAGGGGAGACCGCGCCCTTGCCGAAGGTGGGCCCCAGCAGGGCGTAGTCGGTGGCGTGAGCCGCGGGCGCGACGAGGGTCAGGGCGCAAGCAGCGAGCCATGCGGTTTTCAAGGTGGCCTCCCAGGAAACTCTGTCACCCACCTACGGTGCGGATGTTGCAGGAAGATATCTGGCCAATCAGCAAGCTTGTCAATTATTGGTCATGCCAATATTAGAGCATTGGTCCGGCCGATTTGTCGCGTCGTCATCCGGCGGCGGACGACCGATCGGCGAGCCATCCGGTTCAACCGCTTGTGTTGCGCCGCTTTCCTGATCATCTTCCCGGCCTTCGAGGGGAGCCCGACTTGACGAGTAAGAGACCGACCATCGACGACGTCGCCCGCCTGTCGGGCGTGGCGCGCGTGACGGTGTCTCGAGTGCTCAACGGCGGTCCCAACGTCCGCGACGAGGTCCGGGCTCGCGTCATGCAGGCCGTCGAGGAACTGGACTACAAGGTCAATCCGCAGGCGCGCAGCCTGGCGGGCGGCGCCAGCCGGCTGCTGGCCTTCGTGTTCGCCTCGGACCCCGAGAATGACCCTAACTCGTACTACGAGTCCGCCCTGGAGTTGGGCGCGCTGCGGGCCTGCCTGGCGCTGGGCTATCAGGTGCTGGTCCAGAACGTTCCGGACCAGACGCCCGACTGCCACAAGCGGGTCATCGAGCTGATCACCACCCAGCGCTGCGAAGGCCTGATCCTGTCGCCGCCCTACAGCGACGACGTGGCCCTGATCGAGGCCGTGCTGGCCCAGGGCTGCAAGGTCGTCACCGTCTCGCCTGGCGGTCCGGCCAAGGTCCGGTTCGACGGCGTCGGCGTCGACGACGAGGCGGGCGGCTACGACATCGCCCGCGAACTGCTGCGCCTGGGCCATCGCCGATTCGGTTTCATCGCCGGCCTCGAGGGCCACCTTTCGGCCGATCGCCGCCTGAAGGGCTTCCAGCGCGCCCTGGACGAGCAGGGGCTCGGCGCGACCGACTATGTGGTCGTGCGCGGCGACTTCACATTCCGCTCGGGGACCCATCTGGCGCCCAGCCTGCTGGACCATCCGCTGCGGCCGACGGCCCTGGTCTGCGCCAATGACGACATGGCCGCGGGGGTGCTTTCAGCGGCTCACGCCAGGGGCCTCAGCATCCCGGCGGACCTTTCCATTACAGGGTTTGACGACGCCCCTGTCGCCGCCATCGTCTGGCCGCCTCTGACGACGGTGCACCAGCCCGTGAAGGTGCTGGGCCAACGCGCCGTCGAGCTTCTGGTCGCCCGTCTGACCGGAGCCAACCTGGCCCCCGAGCCCGTGTTCCAACAGCTGGAGCACGCCGTCGTTTCGCGCCAGACGACGGCCGCGACCTAGGCTCGTTCCGCCCCGTTTCTGTTTCGAGATTGTTTCGCGCTTGACAACGTTGTCGGGCTGCACGTTATTGGAAGCGCTTCCATGGAAGCGCTTCCACGGCCATGCTTGGCCCGAAAACAAAAAACGATAAGGCCGCCCGCGCAGGGGCGAGTTCATAGGGGAGAGCTTATGCGAAACCGCACGACGAGCGGCGCGCGTCCGTCCATCCAGCGATTCTACGCCACGGCTTCGGCCGCCGCGATCACCCTGGCCATCGCCGGCCCGGGCGCGGCCTGGGCGCAATCGACCGACCAAGCCGCCAAGCCCGCCCAAGACGACACCGTCGAAGCCATCGTGGTGACGGGCATCCGGGCCAGCATCCAGAACTCGATCAACATCAAGAAGAACGAGACCTCGATCGTCGAGGCCATCTCGGCCGAGGACATCGGCAAGCTGCCCGACGTCTCGATCGCTGAGTCGATCGCCCGTCTTCCTGGCCTGGCCGCGCAGCGCGTCAACGGCCGCGCCCAGGTGATCTCGATCCGCGGTCTGGCGCCCGACTTCACCACCACGCTGCTGAACGGCCGCCAGCAGGCGAGCTCCGGCGACAACCGCGCCGTCGAGTTCGACCAGTATCCGTCCGAACTGCTGTCCAGCGTCGTGATCTACAAGACGCCGGACGCCCAGGTCTCCGGCATGGGCCTGTCGGGCACCGCCGACCTGCGCACCGTGCGTCCGCTCGCCTACGGCAAGCGCGCCCTGGCCGTGAACATCCGGGGCGAGCAGACCGCCGGCAAGAAGCTGAACGACGACATCGACAACTGGGGCGGCCGCTACAGCGCCAGCTACATCAACCAGTTCGCCGACGGCACGTTCGGCGTGGCCCTGGGCTACGCCCATCTGGGTTCGCCCTCGCAGGTCAAGCACTACAAGGCCTACGGCTACGAGGCCTTCGGCTTCGCGGTCACGCCCGACAGCGCCGACAACGCCCTGATGCTGAATGGCCAGGAGATCTTCGCCACCTCGCGCTTCAACAAGCGTGACGCGGCCATCGGCATCTTCGAGTACCAGCCGAACGACAAGATCCACTCGACCCTGGACCTCTACTACTCGACGTTCCGCCAGAAGGAAGCCACGCGCGGCGCGCAGTGGTTCTCGAACGGCTGGGCCGACAACGCCACCTATACCGACGTGAAGACCGAGGAGATCGGCGGATCGCAGTTCGCCCGCAGCGGCGTGCTGCACAACGGCGTCCCGCAGCTGCGCAACGACTACAACACGCGCATGGACCAGCTGTTCTCGGCCGGCCTGAACAACGAGTTCCAGCTCACCGACAAGACCAAGCTGGTCGCCGACCTGTCCTATTCGTCGAACAAGCGGAAGGAACAGATCATGGAGACGTACGCGGGCTATGGCCGCGGCGTCGGCGGCGTCACCCCGGCCACGCCGGACATCGGCCGCACCTTCGACAACATCGGCTTCCGCGTCGCCGACAACGGCTTCTCGCAGTACGATGAGGGCTTCAACTACGCCGACGCCGGCAAGGTCACCCTCGGCGACCGCGCACCGTGGGGCGGCTGGGGCCATGACGGCGCGATCCGCTTCCCGCACGTCAAGGAAGACGTGACCACCATCGACGTGCGCCTCGAGCACGAGCTGGACGGCTTCATCACCCAGGTCAGCGCGGGCGTGAACCACACCAAGCGCGACAAGGGCAAGACCGTCTCGGACAACGACCTGTTCCTGAAGAACGGTCGCCAGCAGGTCTATGTCGACGCCGCCGACCTGGTCGATCCGACCAGCCTGGGCTTCGCCGGCTTTGGCAGCGTGCTTAGCGTCAACATCGGCGACGCTTGGCGCAAGTACTACAACTGGGCGCCGATCCTGGACGCCAACTACTACGACAAGACCTGGGACATCACCGAGAAGGTGACGACCCTCTTCGCCCGCGCCAACTTCCAGGCCGGCGATCTGCGCGGCAACCTGGGCGTCCAGGTGGTCAAGCAGGAACAGGCCTCGGCCGGCATCGTCATCAACGGCACCGAGCCGGGCAAGCCGATCACCCCGACCAAGATCAGCACCAAGGACGACTACACCGACGTCCTGCCCAGCCTGAACCTGATCTACGACCTGGGCGGCGGCCATCGCCTGCGCCTGGCGCTATCGAAGACCATGGCCCGTCCGCGCATGGACGACATGCGCGCCAACGTGACCCCGGGCTTCAACTCGCTGGTCTGCTCGGGTCAGCCCTGCGCGCCCGGCACGACGGTCAATCCGTGGTCGGCCAGCGGCGGCAATCCGCACCTGCGTCCGTGGGAAGCCAAGGCCGCCGACCTGGCCTACGAATGGTACGTCAGCCCCGCGACCTACGTGTCGGTGGCCGGCTTCTACAAGAAGCTCGACACCTACATCTACACGCAGACCGGCAAGTTCGACTTCACCGGCGTCCCGCTGCCCACGACCGCCTCGGCGATCCCGCCGGGCATCACCATCAGCCCGATCGGCCAGATCACCCTGCCGGCCAACGGCAATGGCGGTGTCGTGAAGGGCTTGGAATTCAGCGGCGCGGTCGAGTTCGGCCAGTTCGCCGATATCCTGAAGGGCTTCGGCATGCAGGGCAGCCTGTCGCTGACCAAGTCGAACCTGAATCCGACGACCAGCACCGATCCCAAGGCCAAGGTCCGCATCCCGGGCCTGTCGGGCACGGTCTACAACGTCACCGGCTACTACGAGCGTGGCGGCTTCCAGGCGCGGATCAGCCAGCGCTACCGCTCGGCCTTCAAGGGCGAAGTGGTGCAGCTGTTCGCTACCCGGGGCTTCACCGAGATCCTGGCTGACAAGCAGGTGGACGCCCAGGTCGGCTACACCTTCCAGGACGGTCCGATGGAGAACCTGGGCTTCCTGGTGCAGGTCAACAACCTGACCAACACGCCGTACCGGACGCGCCTCGGCCTGGACGGCGGCGGCACCAAGACCAGCAGCGGCGGTTCGCTGCCGGAGACCTACGAAAAGTACGGCCGTCAGATCCTGTTCGGCGTGAACTATCGGTTCTAAGCAGAGGGCTGAACCGGCCGCTCTCCCCAGCGGTCCGGCTCGCCAGGCAAGAACCAAGGGAGGCGAGGGGGCATGTCCCCCTCGACCTTTCGCTTAACGGGAGGCGGGTGGTTGCAACCGCTCAAGAAGATACTGATCGCCGGCGGCGGGTCCGCTGGATGGATGACGGCGGCGCTGTGCTCGCGCCTGTTTCAAGGCCTCTACGAGATCGTGCTCGTCGAGTCCGAGGAGATCGGCACCGTCGGGGTAGGGGAGGCGACCATCCCCGCCATCAAGAAGTTCAACGAGCTTCTGGGCATCGACGAGGACGACTTCCTGCGCAAGACGCAGGGCTCGTTCAAGTTGGGCATCGAATTTCGCAACTGGTTCCGCAAGGGCGAGAGCTACCTGCACGGCTTCGGCGTGCTGGGGCAGGATCTCGGCTGGCTGCGCGTCCACCAGTACTGGCTGCGCATGCGCGAACTGGGCCGCGCGGGCGATTTCAACGACCTGTCGATCAACAACGCCATGGCGCTGCAGGACAAGTTCATGCGCGCCCGGGCGGACATGGCCGAGTCCCCGATCGGCCACATCGCCCATGCCTTCCACTTCGACGCGGGCCTCTACGCCAAGCACCTGTCGACCTACGCCCAGGCGCGCGGGGTCAACCGGCGCGAGGGCAAGATCGTCGACGTTACCCTGCGGCCCGAGGACGGCTTCGTGCAGTCGGTGACCATGAACGACGGCGAGGTCATCGTCGCCGACTTCTTCGTCGATTGCTCGGGTTTCCGCGGGCTGATCATCGAGCAGGCGCTGAAGACCGGCTACGAGGACTGGACGCACTGGCTGCCCTGCGACCGGGCCATCGCCTTGCCGTCCGAGCGCTCGGAGCACTTCACGCCCTATACCCGCTCGACCGCGCATGACGCCGGCTGGCAGTGGCGCATCCCGCTGCAGCACCGCACCGGCAACGGCCACGTCTATTCGTCCAAATATATCGACGACGACGAGGCCGAGCGCGTCCTGCTGTCGAACCTGGACGGCGCCCAGCGGGCCAATCCGCTGCGCATCCGCTTCACGACCGGCAAGCGCAAGAAGATCTGGAACAAGAACTGCGTCTCGGTCGGCCTAGCCAGCGGCTTCATGGAGCCTTTGGAGTCCACCAGCCTGCACCTGATCCAGTCGGCGGTGATCCGCCTGGTGCGGCTGCTGCCCGACGCCGGCTTCGACCAGGCCAATGTCGATGAGTTCAACCGCCAGAGCGACTTCGAGTACGAGCGCATCCGCGACTTCATCATCCTCCACTACAAGGCCACCGAGCGCGACGACACGCCGTTCTGGCGCTACTGCCGCGACATGGAGGTTCCCGCGACGCTGCAGCGGAAGATGGACCTCTTCCGCGCCAACGGCCGGGTGTTCCGCGAGGACGACGAGCTCTTCACCGAGGAGAGCTGGATCCAGGTGTTCCTGGGCCAGGGCGTGATCCCGCGCGGCCATGACCCGCTGGTCCGCGTCCAGTCGGACGACGAGATCGCCCGCTACCTCGGCAATATCCAAGCCGTCATCGGCAAGTGCCTGAACGTCATGCCGAGCCATGCCGAGTTCGTGGCGCGCACGTGCCAGGCGCCGCCGCTGGCCGCGCCCTCAGCCCCAACATCTTAGACGCTTACGGAGTAACGCCATGACGACCGCCGCCCAGCCTTCATCCGCCCTGCGGATCCTGTGCCGGACCACTGCCGCCGTGGCGTTGCTTTCCCTCGCTCCAATGTCGGGCGTGCTCGCCGAGGTCATGCCGACCAAGAACAGCGCCCCGCTGGCGCCGCGCGCCAACGACCCGGCCTGGGCCCGCGCCGACGCGCTCGTCAAACAGATGACGCTCGACGAGAAGATCACGTACCTGCACGGCCTGTTCCCGCCGATGACCAAGACGGTCCCGGCCGACATGATCCCCTCGGCCGGCTACGTGCCGGGCGTGCCGCGCCTGAAGATCCCGACCTTGCGCCAGAGCGACGCCAGCCTGGGCGTGGCCAACCAGGTCGAGCAGCGCAAGGGCGATGTCGCCACGGCCCTGCCGTCGGGCCTGGCCCTGGCCTCGACCTTCGAGCCCAAGCTGGCCTATGCCGGCGGCGCGATGATCGGCTCGGAAGCCCGCGCCAAGACCTTCAACGTGTTGCTCGCCGGCGGCATGAACCTGACCCGCGACCCGTGGGCCGGCCGCAATTTCGAATATCTGGGCGAAGATCCGCTGCTGGCCGGCGAGATGGCCGGCGAGCAGATCAAGGGCGTGCAGTCCAACCACATCGTTTCGACGATCAAGCACTTCGCCCTGAACGCCCAGGAGACGGGCCGCCACGTGATGGACGCCCAGATCGACGAGGCCGACCTGCGCGAGAGCGACCTGCTGGCCTTCCAGATCGCGATCGAGAAGAGCCATCCGGCCTCGGTCATGTGCGCCTACAACAAGGTCAATGGCGACTGGGCCTGCCAAAACGACTTCCTGCTCAACAAGGTGCTCAAGCGCGACTGGAACTATCCGGGCTGGGTGATGTCCGACTGGGGCGCGGTGCACAGCACGGTGAAGGGCGCCCTGGCGGGCCTCGATCAGCAGTCGGGCCAGGAGCTGGACACCCAGATCTTCTTCGGCGACGATCTGAAGGCGGCGCTGGCCAAGGGCGAGGTCAGCCAGGCGCGGCTGGACGACATGGTCCGCCGCATCCTGCATGGGGTGATTACCTCTGGCCTAATCGACAATCCGTTGCCGACGACCGCCCAGCCGATCGACTACGACGCCCACGCCAAGGTCGCCCAGGCCGTGGCCGAGCGCGGCTCCGTGCTCTTGAAGAACAACGGGAACCTGCTGCCCCTGGCCAGGACGGCCAAGAAGATCGTGCTGATCGGCGCCCATGCCGATGTCGGCGTGATCTCGGGTGGCGGTTCGTCCCAGGTCCGCTCGGTCGGCGGCGCGCCGGTCGAGATCCCGCTGAACGGCGGCGAGGCGGCTTCGTTCGTCCGCGTCACCTGGCACGCCTCCTCGCCGCTGGAGGCCATCAAGGCCGCCGCGCCGGGCGCTGAGGTGATCTATGTCGACGGCAAAGACCCGGCGGCCGCAGCGGCCGCTGCCAAGGATGCCGACATCGCCATCGTCTTCGCCTGGCACTGGCAGACCGAGGCTCAGGACGCTCCGTCGATCGTTCTGCCCGAGAACCAGGACGCCCTGATCGATGCGGTCGCGGCGGCCAACAAGAATTCGATCGTGGTGCTGGAGACCGGCGGCCCGGTGACCATGCCGTGGCTGGGTCGCGTCGGCGCGGTGCTGCAGGCCTGGTATCCCGGCCAGCGCGGCGGCCAGGCCATCGCCCGCCTGTTATTCGGCGAGGTCAATCCGTCGGGCCGTTTGGCCATGACCTTCCCCAAGTCCGCCGATCAGGCGCCGCGCGCCAGCGCGCCGGGCTTCGCCGAGCAGGCCGCGATCGACGATGCTCGCCGCGCCGGTCAGAAAGTCCCGGGCATCAAGGGCTTCCCCGTGAAGTACGTCGAGGGCGCCGCCGTCGGTTACCGCTGGTACGCGCAAGAGAAGCGCCAGCCGCTCTATCCGTTCGGCTATGGCCTCTCGTACACGAGCTTCGGCTACGCGAACCTCAAGGTCGAGGACGCGGCGGGCCTGAAGGTCAGCTTCGATGTCACCAATACCGGCAAGGTCGCCGGCGCCGACACGCCGCAGCTCTATGTCACGGCCGGCAAGCGCAAGCCGATGGTCCGCCTGGCGGGCTTCGAGAAGGTCGATCTGGCGCCGGGACAGACCAAGCGCGTCACCCTGACCGTCGAACCGCGCCTCCTGGCCGACTACGACGTCACCAAGCCCGGCTGGACGATCGCGGCGGGCAGCTATCCGCTCTACGTCGGCCGCAACGCGGGCGAGGCCGTGCTGACCGGCAAGGCCAATCTCAAGGCCTGGTCTAGGAAGCCGTGATGCGCGCGCTCCACGCCACCGTCGCGGTCGTGGCGCTCGCTTCGGCGGCGCCGGCCATCGCCGCGCCCAAGCTCCAGGCCTGGGTGACGACCGGCGACAAGAGCCAGCTGATGTCCGCCCAGGCGCCTTCGAGCGCGGTGCCGGCCGATGCGGTCGCCGGCCTGCCGCTGATCGCCGTCGATACCAAGGAGCGCCACCAGTCGATCGTCGGCTTCGGCGCGGCGATCACCGACGCCTCGGCCTGGCTGATCCAGAACAAGCTGACGCCAGCCCAGCGCGACAGCCTGCTGAAGGAGCTCTACGGACGCGAGCAGGGCGGTCTGGGGTTCAGCTTCACCCGCGTGACCATCGGCGCGTCGGACTTTTCGCTGGATCACTACAGCCTGGACGACGCCCCAGGCGGGGCGGCCGATCCGACGCTGGAGCACTTCTCGCTGAAGCGGCCACAGGAATACGTCTTCCCGACCGTCCGCGCGGCTCTGAAGATCAATCCCGAGCTCAAGGTCATGGCCTCGCCCTGGAGCGCCCCGGCCTGGATGAAGACCACGGGCTCGCTGGTGAAGGGCCAGCTGAAGCCCGAGGCCTATCCGGTCTATGCCGACTTCTTCGCCCGCTACGTCAAGGATGCGGCCAAGGTCGGCGTGCCGACCGACTATCTCAGCATCCAGAACGAGCCCGACTTCGAGCCCGAGAACTATCCCGGCATGCGCTGGCGGCCCCAGGATCGCGCCCGGTTCTTCGGCGAGAACCTCGCGCCGGCCTTCAGGCGCGCGAGAATCACGACCAAGGTTCTCGACTGGGATCACAACTGGGACCAGCCGCAGCAGCCGCTGACCGTGCTGGCCGATCCCAAGGCCAAGGCCTTCCTCGCCGGCGTCGCCTGGCACTGCTACGCGGGCGAAGTGGCGGCCCAGGAGCAGGTGAGGGCGGTTCACCCCGACAAGGATGTCTTCTTCACCGAATGCTCGAGCGGGGAATGGTCGGCGAAGTTCGACGACAGCTTCTCGTGGGTGGTCGAGCAACTGATCATCGGCTCCACCCGAGGCGGCGCGCGCGGCGTCCTGATGTGGAACCTGGCCCTCGACGAGACCTTCGGCCCGCACAAGGGCGGCTGCGGCGGCTGCCGGGGCGTCGTCTCGATCGACAGCAAGACCGGCGCGGTCACGCGGACCCAGGAATACTACGCTTTCGGTCACGCCAGTCGGTTCGTGAAGCCCGGCGCGGTGCGGATCGGCTCGCCGGCCAAGGTCGGCGACCTGCGAACCGTCGCGTTCCAGAACAAGAACGGTGAGCGCGTGATGATCGTACTGAACGTCGGAACCCAGCCAGCGAGCTTCGCGATCGGCGAGGGCGCTCGGCGTTTCAAGGCATTCCTACCGGCCCGCTCCGCCGGGACCTTCGTCTGGCGATAAACCGGACGCCGCTCGCGACGAGGCGATCCTCCTGGCGTCGTCGCGAGCGTCCATTTTTCGGGTTTGACGAACCTATAGCTCTGCGGTTATGAATAACTCATATCCAAGGAGTTATGAGTTGTCGGCAACCGATGCCCAAGACGCGCTCTTCAGAACACTGGCCGACCCCACACGGCGAGCCATTTTCGAGCGCCTGTGCCGTGACGGCGAACAGACCGTCGGCGCCATCACTGTCCAGGCGGGCGTGTCCCAACCAGCGGTCTCCAAACATCTCGGCGTGCTCAAGCTCGCCGGCCTGGTCCGTGATCGCCACGAGGGTCGTCAGACCCACTACAGCGCCCAGTTGGGCGCCCTGGCGCCGCTGACGGACTGGACGCGCCAGATGACCGGCTTCTGGGAAGCCCGGTTCGACAACCTCGAAAACCTTCTCAACAGGATGGACCAATGACCGAAGCCCGTTCCGTCATCGTCGAGCGCGACATCTCTCATCCGCCCGAAAAGCTATGGCGCGCCCTGACGCAGCCGCACCTGATCTCCGAATGGCTGATGCAGAACGACTTCCAGCCGACCGTCGGCCACAAGTTCAATCTGCGCGGCGAATGGGGCGGGGTCCTGGACTGCAAGGTGATCGAGGTCGAGCCGCCGACGTCGCTGTCCTACAGCTGGGATTTCGAGCACGAGGACCCGGCTTACGACCTCAAGAGCGTGGTGACCTTCACCCTGACCCCGACCGGCGGCGGCACGCATCTGCGCATGGAGCAGGTGGGCTTCCGTCCCGACCAGAAGCAGGCCTTCGGCGGCGCCCATGCCGGCTGGAAGACCTTCTTCGGCAATCTCGAGCAGCTGCTGACGCGGCTGGACCAAACCGTAGAGTAGGGGACTCTCACCATGAACAAGTGGATGCGCCAGGTTCACCGCTGGCTGTCGATCGCCTTCACACTGGGCGTTCTGACCTACATCGTCACGATGACCGTGGGCAAAGCCCAACCGCCGGGCTGGGTCGGACTGCTGGCCCTGATCCCGCTGATCATACTGTTGGTCACCGGGCTCTATCTGTTCGCGCTGCCGTACGTGCTGCGGATGCGCGGCCGAGCCAGCGCTTCATAATCATTAACGAGCGGCCAGATCATGAAAAAGTCCCGTCCAGAAGATGAAGGCGTTCCGGCCTCGATCCTGATCGATCGGGCCATCCAGGAGCTCGGCGGCTGGCGTGGCGAAACGCTGGGCCGGCTGCGCGCGCTGATCAAGGAAGCCGACCCGGATGTGGTCGAGGAATGGAAGTGGGGTCAGCCGGTCTGGTCGCACGACGGGATCATCTGCACCGGCGAGAGCTACAAGACCGCCGTGAAGACAACCTTCGCTAACGGCGCGTCGGTGGCGGATCCCAGCAAGCTGTTCAATTCCAGCCTGGAAGGCGCGACCCGGCGAGCGATCGATTTCGGCGAAGGCGTCGAGATCAACGAGACCGCGTTCAAGGCGCTGATCCGTGCCGCCGTCGCGCTGAACGCCGCCAAGGCGTCCAGCAAGACCAGGAAGGCGCCGAGGGGCGCCTGAGGGATTGAGAGACGGTCGGAGACGAGGGTCTTCGGCCGTTTCCTAAACTTCATGGATCAGAGGGAAGCGTGAGACGGCCAGCGACAGGCGCGTCCAGCTTCGCCAATCCATATATCGTCTAAGATATATTATCAGAAATAGCGGATGGCCTTGGTTTTGCGCCCACCGATGCGGATCCAGCCGCAATTTCGGCGTTGATCGCAAGTTCTGCGGCTTACGGCGCACGAACTCGTCAATGAGGTCGAGATTTCGGCCGTTGTGCGCGTAGTCGGCTCTAGGCCGCGACCCGGGCGTCCAGCAGCGCCAGCTTGGCCAATACGCGGTCCAGGGTCGAACGTTTCACGGGCTTGCCGTCGCGCAGCTTGGTCCAGGTCGTTTCGCTGATCGAATAGCAGTCGAACAGATGCTCGCGCGTGACGGCGGGCAAGCGCGCCCTGAGACGCTGGAACACTTCGCGAGAGATGGTGACGGTTTCGGCCATGACGATTGGGTCGAGTGACGCTCGGGTAAGTGAACTCTACCGCGTCCCTATGACGGTGTTGTTGGACGAGCTTATTTCAACGCTGTTACGTAAGGCCAAGTTTTCGCCGAACTTGGGGGAAGTTGCGACGAAGGACGTTTGGGAGCGCTTTCAGCGCCTGGTTTAGGCAGCTTACGCCTCGAAACGACGGTCAAAAGTGACAACGCGGTAATCTAGAGCGTGAAGCGCATACCGTCGTAGGCGGGTTCCACGCCGGACGGCAGCTTGGCCTTCAGCGCGTTGAAATCCAGGTCGATGTGCAGATTGGTCAGGACGGCGCGACGCGGCTTGGCGCGAGTGATCCAGTCCAGGGCCAGTTCGACATGGGCGTGGGTCGGATGCGGCGTCCAGCGCAGCGCATCGACGATCCAGACGTCCAGATCGGCCAGGCTGGCCCAACTGGCGTCGGGCACCGCCCGAATGTCCGGCGTATAGGCCACGCCGCCGAAGCGGTAGCCGACGGCGCGGACCTCGCCGTGGTCGACATCGAACGTATGGACCGGGATCGCCCCGCTGGGGCCCTCGATCGCGAAATCCTCGCCCAGCGGCGGAACCAGGCGCGGCTCCAGGATCGCCGGATAGCCGCCCCGCGTCTTGAAAATGTACTCGAACCGCGCCAGCAGGCCGTCATGCGTCGCCTGGTCCATATAGGCCGGGATACGCGCCCGCTGGTTCAGGAAGAACGGCCGCAGGTCGTCGATACCGTGGGCCTGGTCGGCATGGTCGTGGGTGAACAGCGCCGCGTCGACGCGCTTGGCGCCGGCCGAGGCGGTCTGGAGCCTCAAATCGGGCGAGGTGTCGACGATGATCGTCGTCTCGCGGGAAGGGACGCCCTCCCCGATTTTCCGCACCATCAGCGAGCAGCGGGAGCGATGGTTCTTGGGCTCGGCCGGATCGCAATCGCCCCAATTGCCGTCAGAGCGCGGAACACCGCCCGAGGAGCCGGAGCCCAGGATCGTGAACTCCAGCTGACCGGTCATGGGCGTCGGATCCGGTCGAACAGGGCGAAGAACGCATCTTCAGTCCGCTGCTCGGTCTCGGCGCGCGTCCAGCCTCGGATTTCGGCCAGCTTGTCGTAGATGTGCGGCAGGTAGGCCGGCTCGTTGCGACGGCCGCGCATCGGCACCGGCGCCAGATAGGGGCAGTCGGTCTCGACGATGATCTTGTCGGCCGGCATGTCGCGGATCACCGCCCTCACCTCTTCGGCTGCCTTGAACGTCGCGATGCCGGAGACCGAGAACCAGGCGCCCAGCGCGGCGGCTCGGGCGGCCAATTCGGGGCCACTAGTATAGCAGTGCATGAGGATCTTGAACGGACCGGCGGCGTGCTCGGTTTCCAGGATCTCGGCCATCACATCGTCGGCCTCTCGGGTGTGGACCACCAGCGGCAGGCCGCTCTCGCGCGCGGCGATGCAGTGCTGGCGGAACACCTCGGCCTGCACCTCGCGCGGCGACAGGTCGTAGTGAAAATCGAGGCCGCACTCGCCGATGCCGATGACGCGCGGACGCTGGGCCAGCGCGACCAGATCGGCGGCGACTAGACCGGGGTTTTCCTTGGCCTCGTGCGGATGGGTGCCGACCGTGCACCAGATGTCGGGCTCGGCCATCGCGATTTCGTGCACGGCTTCGAACGAGCTGACCTTGTCGCAGATGGTGACCATCAGGCCGATGCCCGCTTCACGAGCGCGGGCGATGACGGCGTCCTTGTCCTCGGCGAACTGGGGGGCGTGGAGATTTACGTGGCTGTCGATGAGCATGCGGCTCACATCGCCGTCTTGGCCGCCGCGCGCAAGTCCGAGATGACGCTCCAGAACACGTCGGCGCGGTCCAGGTTCACCGCCTCGGCCTCGCCTGGCCAGCTGGAGAGGCGCTCCCAGGCGGCCGCCCAGCGGTCCAGGCCTGGCGAATTCTTGCCGTCGGCCGCGACCTGGGTGGCGAAGATCCGCACCTGGTCGGCCATGCGATCCATCAGGAGCTCGAACCGCGCCGCGCCTTCCGCGCCCCGGAAGGTGTCGGCCATGGCCAGCAGCGCACCCTCGTCGATCTTGGGCAGGCCGCGCAGGATCTCGTTGGCTGCGTCGTCCATCTCGATGGCCTTGGCGGCGGCCAGTTGCAGCGCCTTGCCCGGCGCGCCGTGGGCCATGCGGGCCAGTCGCTCGGCGTCGCGGCCGGAAACGTCGGCCATGCGCTCGACCATCTCGGCGGCGGCCGGCACGCCCGGCGCGGGCACGGCCAGACGGCGGCAGCGCGAGCGGATGGTCGGCAGCAGCTTTCCTGGCGCGTGGCTGATCAGCAGGATGACGCCGCGCGGTGGGGGCTCTTCCAGCGTCTTCAGCACCGCGTTGGCGGCGTTGACGTTGAGGTCGTCGGCCGCATCGATGATCGCCACCCGATAGGGCGAGACCGCCGGCGTGGTGGAGAAGAATTCCGGCAGCTGGCGGGCCTCGTCGACCGGGATCGACTTGCGGGCCTTGCCGTCGTCGGTCAGGCGCTCCAGCACCATCAGATCCGGATGCGAGCGGGCCGCGACCTGGCGGCTGACGACGTCGGACGGCGCGGCGCCCAGCAGGCCTTGGCTCGGATCGGGCCGAGCGCCCAGCAGGCGGCGGGCCATTCGGTAGGCCAGGGTCGCTTTGCCGACGCCTTCGGGACCCGTCAGTAGCCAGGCGTGGTGCAGCCGGCCACGGTCCAGGGCGTCGATGAAAGCGGCCTCGGCGGCGGACTGGCCGTCCAGGCGGTAAACGTCGCGGGGATGAGCCGGCGTCGCCATCAGAGGTCCAGGCGCTGAGTGACGGCGTCGCCGATCGCGACCGTAACCGCGTCGATCTCGGCGTTGGCGTCGATGACGACGCAGCGCTCGGGCTCCTTGCGGGCGATCTCCAGGTAGCCGGCGCGCAGGCGCTGATGAAATTCCAGGCCCTTGGACTCGAACCGAGCGGCGCCACCACGGGCTTCGGCTCGCGTCAGGCCGACCTCGGCCGGCAGGTCCAGGATCAGGGTCAGATGTGGAACGGTCCCGCCCAGCACGTGGTCTTCCAGCGAGGCGATCAACGTCGCCGGCGCATCGCCGCCGGCGCCCTGGTAGGCCCGGGTCGAGTCGGCGAAGCGGTCGCACAGCACGACCTTGCCTTGAGCCAGGCTCGGACGGATCACCCGCTCCACGTGGTCGCGGCGAGCGGCGTACATCAGGAGCGTTTCGGTGACCGACGACCAGCGGTCGGCCGCGCCGTTGACCAGTAGCTCGCGGATAGCCTCCGCGCCCGGGCTGCCGCCCGGTTCGCGGGTGACGACGACGTCATGGCCGGCGGCCTGCAGACGTTCGGCGAGGCGGCGAATCTGGGTGGACTTACCAGCCCCCTCCCCGCCTTCGAAACTGATGAAATGGCCCTGGGTCACCGGTCTCCATTCGACCGGTTTCCGAGCCTTGTCCAGCGCTTCTAGGGACGAAGGACCGTAGCGCCGGAATAGCCCAGCGACTCGACCCGCTCGCGCAGGCTCCAAGCCTCGCCCTCGTCCTGACCGGCGGCGACCGTGACGCGGTAAAGCGTGCCGCTGGCGCGTTCGATCGGCTCGATAAGGGCGCGTCCGGCGCCGGCCAGTTGCCGTACGGCCTTCTCGGCGTTCTCGCGGTTCGAGAACGAGCCGGCCTGGATGCGGTAAGCCTTGGCCGGGATGGCGCCCAGGTTCGGCGGATTGATCTCCGGCGCGGAATAGTCGGCCATGCTCGGAAGCTGTCGGGCCGGCTGCACGGGCGGCGTCCACTCCGGTTCACGGCGCGGCGGCAGGACCTGCACGCGCTGCGGCGGTTCCTTGATGTCGTCGAAGCTGCGTGGCGCGGTCTCGGCGCGGGCGTATTGGCGCGGCGTGTCGAAGGCGGTCTTCGGCGCCGGGCCGACATAGCGGACGCGGACCTTGGCCAGGCCGTTCTTGCGATAGCCCAGCTCGTCGGCGGCGGCCTTCGAGAGGTCGATGATGCGGTCGTCGATGAACGGACCGCGGTCATTGACCCGGACGATCATCTTGCGGCCGTTGTCGAGATTGGTCACCTCGACCAGGCTGGGCAGCGGCAGCGTCTTATGGGCCGCCGACGGGATATCCATGTCGAAGATTTCGCCGTTGGCGGTGCGGCGGTTGTGGAACTGCTCGCCGTACCAGGACCCGGTCCCGGTGACGTTGTAGTCCTTGTCCTCGTGCGGATAGTACCAGATGCCCTTGATCTGATAGGGCTTTTCGGTGCCGCGCAGCGGTTTGCCGTCGCGGCCGACCGTCGAGCCAGGACGCGGCGCGCTGCCGGTGCTGGCAGCCACGGTCATGGAGGGCCTGCCGGCCTCGTACTTGGGCGTGGCGCAGGCGGCGAGGCTCGCCGCCGCCAGGGCCAGAAGGCCCAGGTTGCGCACGGTCCGCCAAACCTGATCGATACGCTGGTTCATCTCCAAGCCGTCCAGACGGGTCGCACCCTTCCGAGCTGGCATCTTCGCCTGTTTGTTTTGAAGTCTGGTTAAGGCGCGGGCGCGCTGATATAGCCGCCTGCTCCGGACAGGTGGCCGAGTGGTTTAAGGCAGCGGTCTTGAAAACCGCCGTAGGTGGAAGCCTACCGTGGGTTCGAATCCCACCCTGTCCGCCACAACTTCCAGGCCCAGAAAACCCTTTCAGGACAAGCATGTCGGCGACCCGTACCGCGCTCTATGGCCAGGCCGATCTCGATCTGGCGCCGTCCGCGCCGGACGCAGTTCAGCTGTCACCCCTGGTCGTCGGCTCGACCGATATCGCTTCGATTCCGGACGAATCCTTCGCGGCGGTGACCGTTCGAGCGCCCGCCGGAGCGGTGGAGCGACGTTATGTCCTCGCCCAGGCGTTGCGTCTTCTGGCGCCTGGCGCTCGTCTCACGGCCTTCGCGCCCAAGGATCGGGGCGGCCTGCGCCTGAAGAAGGAGCTCCAGGCCCTGGGCTGCGAGGTGGGCGAAAACGCCCGCCGGCACAATCGCATCTGCGTCGTCGTCCGCCCGGCCGAGATCAAGGGCCTGGCCGACGCCATCGCCGCCGGCGCGCCGCGTCGGATCAGCGAGAACGGCCTGTGGACCCAACCGGGCGTCTTCAGCTGGGATCGCCTGGACGCCGGCACCAACGCCCTGCTGCAGGTTCTGCCCGAGTTCGCGGGCACGGGGGCCGATTTCGGCTCCGGCATCGGCCTGCTGGCGCTGAATGTCCTGGCCTCGGCCAAGGTGACCAAGCTGACCCTGGTCGAGCTGGACCATCGCGCCATCGAGGTCTCCAAGCGCAACGTCACCGACCCGCGCGCCGCGTTCGCCTGGGGCGACGCCCGCCAGTCGGAGTTGAAGGACCTCGACTTCGTGGTCAGCAACCCGCCGTTCCACGAGGGTGGCGGCGAGGACAAGACGCTGGGTCAGGCCTTCATCCGCTCGGCGGCGCAGGTGCTGCGCAAGGGCGGCAGCCTGTGGATCGTGGCCAACCGCCACCTGCCCTACGAGGCGATCCTGGCCGAGAGCTTCGCCAAGGTCCGGCTGGTCGCGGAAGGCGGCGGCTACAAGGTGTTCGAGGCGAAGAAGTGAGCGGCAAGGCCTTGATGGCGCGCCTGGATCGGCTGCTGGCCAATCTGGGCTATGGCAGCCGCAAGGACGTCCAGGCGCTGGTCGCCTCGGGCAAGGTTGTGCTGGACGGCAAGGTCGTGAAGGACGCCGGCGCCCGCATCGCCGTCGACGCCACCCTGCCCGAGCGCATGACCATCCGAGGCGTCCCGGTCGATCCTCCCGCCCCGCTGGTGCTGATCATGCACAAGCCGCTGGGCGTGACATGCTCGCACAAGGAGGACGGCGAGAAGATCTACGACCTCCTGCCACGCCGCTGGCGGCTGCGGGATCCCGGCCTGTCGACCGTCGGCCGGCTGGACAAGGACACCAGCGGCCTGATCCTGATCACCGACGATGGCGACTTCCTGCACCGGGTGATCTCGCCCAAGCGGCACGTGCCCAAGACGTATTTCGTCACGCTCGACCGGCCGCTGGCCGGCTCAGAGGGCGAGGTCTTCACCGCCGGGACGCTGATGCTGGACGGCGAGGAAAAGCCGCTGCTGTCGGCCCAGTTGGATGTCGTCGACGAGAAGACGGCGCGGCTGACGATCACCGAGGGCCGCTATCACCAGGTGCGGCGCATGTTCGCCGCCGTCGGCAATCACGTGGTCGCACTGCATCGCGAACGGATCGGCGGCCTCGTCCTGCCCGCCGACCTGGAGCCGGGCCAACATCGCATCCTGCCGGCCGACGAAGCCGAGGCGGTGTTCGCCGATGGCTGAGCCGATCCTGGTCGATGCGCGGGGCCACCATTGCCCCGTTCCGACGCTGAAGCTGCGCAAAGCCCATGAAGCCGCCGCGCCGGGCGCGGAGCTGGTGCTGCTGGCCACCGACCCGATGGCGCGCATCGACGCACCACACTTCGCTGCCCTGGTTGGCGCCGAAGTGCTGGAGGTCGCCGATCAGGACGGCGGCGTGATCAGGATTCGTATTCGGAAGGCGACTTCAGCGGGATAGGCTTGGGGCCTTCCAGAAGTGCGCGTGGCCGCTCGTCCAGCGCGATCTCGACCTCGGTGGCCAGGGCGCCGCCGAAGAAAATGGCGTTCACGCTCCACGACAGCCAGATCAGGAAGATGATCACGGCCGAGACCGAGCCGTAGGTCGCGCCCAGGTGGACGATCTTCTCGACATAGAAGGCGCTGGCCCACGACATGAAGACGCAAAGCGCCGCCGCGGCCACGCCGCCGGCGATCGAGGCGCGCCAGCCGACCGGCTCGCGGGACATGGCGTAGCGATAGACCAGGGTCATGCCGACCACGATGCCGAAGCTGGCCCAGGTCCACTCTGATTGGATCCACGACACGCCGGCCAGCGGCCGCAGGCTCAGGGCCGCGCCCAGCAGGCGCAGGAACAGGAAGACGCCCGACATGATGAAAAGCAGGCCGAAGGCCGCCATCAGCACCAGCAGGGCCATCAGGTTGAAGCCGAAGAAGCCGCGCTGATTCTCCTCGTCGTGGATGAACGAGAGGCCCGCCAGCAGGGCCTTGAAGCCGCGATGGGCGGCATAGGCGCCAACGATCAGCACCACCGCGCTCTGCAGCGAGATTGTCTGTCCAGGCGCGTGTGCCAGGCGGCCGAACTCGTCCTGGAACATCGAGCGGGCGCCGGAGGGAATCAGTTCGGCCAGCTTCGTGGCCTGGTGCGCGGCCGACTCCGGCGTCAGGAAGAAGCTGTAGAGGCCGATCAGAATCGCCAGCCCCGGGAACACCGCCAGCAGCGCGAAAAACGAGACGCCACCGACGTAAAGCATCACATCGCGGCCCCAGAGGCGCGACAAGGCCAGCCCTAGAACGCGGAGGATTTCACGCACCCAGTGTGTCGGATCGAGGTCGAGGTCGCGCCAACGGATTTGGTGCAGCGGATCTTGCATCCGGCGGACCATGGCGATGCGGACCCCCGGAGTCAAAGCGGAGAGCCAAACGTCAAAGACGCGCCGCCTTGGGGAAGGCGACGCGTCTCCGCAGGACGTGCCTGTTGGTCGTACCTGTGAACCGGTCGCCACTTCGAGGGACGGATGGGCGTAGCAACCGGTCGACACCCGTAAGCTAGGACCCGCCGCCTGAACCGCACCTGAACGCGGCGGTCATCCGATCTAGAGCGCTCCGGAGGCCTTCAAACCGGCGATCGCACCGGCGGAGAAGCCCCAGTCGGCCAAGGCTTCCTCATTATGCCCGCCGATCCTGGGCGGCGGCCCCTGGATCGCGCCGGGCGTGGCCGAAAAGCGCGGCGCCGGCGCCGGCTGGGTCACGCCGGCCACCTCGACGAAGGTCTCGCGGGCGGCGTTGTGGGCGTGCTTGGGCGCCTCGTCCATGGTCAGGACCGGGGCGAAGCAGACGTCGGTGGCGTCCATGATCGCGCACCATTCGCCCTGAGTCTTGGTCTTGAGCACGGCGGCCAGCTTCTCGCGCAGCTCCGGCCACTCCTCGCGGCTCATCTGGTGCTGGAACTGAGGATCGGTGATGCCGGTCTTCTCCAGCAGCAGCAGGTAGAACTGCGGTTCGATCGAGCCGATCGAGATCCATTTGCCGTCCGAACACTCGTAGGTGTCGTAGAAGTGCGCTCCGCCGTCGAGCAGGTTCGTCCGCCGCCCCTCGTTCCACATGCCGCCAGCCTTGAAACCGTAGAACATGGCCATCAGCGAGGCCGCGCCGTCGCTCATGGCGCAGTCGATCACCTGCCCCTGCCCCGTCGAGCGAGCGTGGATCACCCCGGCCAGCAGACCGAAGGCCAGGTAGAGCGCGCCACCTCCGAAGTCGCCGACCAGATTCAGCGGTGGCACGGGCTTGTCGCTCGTGCCGATGGCGTGCAGCGCGCCGGTGATGGCGATGTAGTTCATGTCGTGGCCAGCGGCCTTGGCGTAGGGGCCGGTCTGGCCCCAGCCGGTCATGCGGCCGTAGACGAGCTTGGGATTGCGGGCCAGCGCCACGTCCGGGCCCAGGCCCAGCCGCTCCATGACGCCCGGCCGGAAGCCCTCGATCAGGCCGTCGGCCTGTTCCAGCAGCTTCAGGCAGGTCTCGATCGACTCCGGGTTCTTCAAGTCCAGCGCCACCGAGCGGCGGCCCCGCGCGGTGACATCGGCCGGCGAGCCCCGCCCCTGCCCCTTTCGGTCAATCCGAACGACATCCGCGCCGAGGTCCGACAGCAGCATGCCGCAGAACGGTCCCGGACCGATGCCGGCGAACTCGACGATCTTCAGTCCCGAAAGCGGCCCCTGGCCCATGACGCGATCTCCCAGTCTTCCCTTGAGGGACGGCCCTTCGAACGTGGCCGACCTTGTGCCCACTAGAACGACCCTGACGCTCGGTCAGGCAAGCCCTCCCGCCCAGGTTCGCGACGATCTTCGTTTCACCCCCAGCCTGCGGCGTTGCGTAGCTTTGACGTCGCTGCGCCTCTGCTATGTTGCGGCGTCGAATCTCAGCCGTACCCGTGGTACAGGCCACGCGAGCATTCGGGCGGAGGTTGGTTTGGCGGTTGACGCCCGGATCCTGATCGTGGCGCGCGATGACGTTCGCGCCGGACCGCTGGCCGAAGGGCTGGACCGGCTGGGATGGCGCACGATCACCGCGCGCGGTCCCTATGCCGCTCTGGCCGCGCTGGGCGACCTGCCGATCGAGGCCGTCATCGTCGACCTGGCCAGCGCTGGCCCCGAGACCCAGACCTTGGCCCGTCGCCTGAAGGCCGCCGTCCAGCCGCGCCGCCTGCCCGTCATCGCCATCGGCGACCCGGAAGGCGACTATCGCAACCAGTCGTTCGACCTGACGCTTTCGCCGCCGTTGCATCCGTCCCAGGCCGCCCTGCGCCTGGAGACCCTGGTGCGCACGGCCATCGCCGAGGAAGAGTTCGAGCTGCGCCTCGAGACCTTCGGCGAGCGTGGCCGTCGCCTCGACCTGCCCGAGCCGCCGGATACGCCCTACCGTATCCTGGCCGTCGGCGAGCCGGCCCCGCAGTTCCTGGCCCTCGCCAACGCCCTGCAGAGCAGCGGCGCCGAGGTGGTCGGCGCCTTCACCGCCTATACGGCCTTCGACTACCTGCACGAGCGGGCGTTCGACTCCGTGGTGCTTTGGGCCGGCGACAGCCAGCAGGAAGCCCTGTCGATCGCGGCCGGCATGCGCCGCAACACCCGCCTCTTCCACATCCCGGCCCTGCTCTATCTGAAGGCCGAGAGCTACGTGACCATGTCCGAGGCGTTCCATCGCGGCGTGTCCGACGTGGCCTCGCCCGAGACGCCCGAGGTCGAGACGGCCATGCGCGTCATGGAGCTGGCCCGCAGCTTCCGACGCGGCGAGGCCATCCGCGGCGCCCTGGAGAAGGCTCGCAGTTCGGGCCTGATGGACGCGGCCACCGGCCTCTTCACTCGCGACCTGTTCGCCGCCCACCTGGCCCGCTTGGCCACCGCCGCCCGTGAACGAGCCCGGCCGCTGTCGATCTGCGTCCTGCGCATCGCCGACAAGCCCGAGACCGTCTGGGCGCGCCAGAACGGCTGGCTGGACCGCGCCATCCCGCAGATCGGCTCGATGGTCGGCCGCCTGGTCCGCGTCGAGGACACTCCGGCCCGCCTGGCCACCGAGGTCTTCGCCCTGGCCCTGCCCGCGACCAACCTGGGCGCCGCCCGCGCCGCCGCCGAGCGGATCGCGGCCGTGATCGGCTGCACGGCCTTCGACGCCGGCGACGACCGCCCGCCGTTCGTCTGCGAGTTCGACATCGGCGTCGCCGAGGTCCAGCCGGGCGAAGGCGCCGTGAAGGCCCTGGAACGCGCCGCCGCCAGCGCCTTGAAGCGCGACGCCGGCTAAGTTTCTACTCCTAAAGTGAAGCTTGGGCGCCGTAGCGGCAGCTCCTATATGGAACCCGTCTTGTAGCGGTTTCGTGAGGAGTGCGCCGTGGCTCAGCAGATGATTATCGACGTCGTCGCCGACGTGGTCTGCCCCTGGTGCTATCTGGGTTGGCGACGCCTGAAATCGGCGGTCGCCCTGCGCCCTGACGTCCAGGCCCAGCTGGTCTGGCGGCCCTACCAGCTGGACCCGACGCTTCCCGAGGAAGGCGTCGATCGCAAGCAGTACATGGCCAACAAGTTCAAGGATCCCGACAAGCTGAAAGCCGTCCACGCGGCATTGGTCGAGGGCGGCGCCGAGGAAGGCATCACCTTCGACTTCGAGGCCATCACGCTCTCGCCCAACACCAACGCCGCTCATCGCGTGATCCGGTGGGCCCTGACGGCCGGCGTCCAGGACGAGGTCGTCGAAGCGATGTTCGGCGCCTACTTCACCCAAGGCCTCGATATCGGCGATCCGATGGTGCTGGCCGACATCGCCGAAGCCGCCGGCATGGAGCGGATCGTGGTGTTGCAGCTGCTATCCGAAGGCGCCGACAAGGAAGCCGTGGCCAGTGAGCATGCCATGGCCGTCCAGGGCGGAGTCACCGGCGTGCCGTTCGCCATCTTCGCCGGCAAGGTCGCCGTGGTCGGGGCTGAAACGCCGGAGCGCATCGCCGAGGCCATCGATCAGGCGCTGATTTCGGGCGCTTGACTCCAAAATTTACGCGCGTAACTCTCCCGTATGAATTACATCCGTAATCACGCTGGAGTTCACCATGCGCCTACGCCATCTAACACTCGTCGCGGCAGCCGCCGTGATGCTCGCTACGCCTGCCCTGGCCTCTACCGGCAAGCAACCCCTGACCTTGCTGGGCATCTTCGTCGACGCCGCCATCCCAGTGAAACTGATCGCCGTCTTGCTGGTGGCCGGCTTGATCGCCGGACCGGTGATCGCGCTGGCCCGCCTCGAGCCGAAATGGCTGGCGGCGATCAATAGAAGCGCCCTGCCCCTGGGCTTCGCCGCAGCGGCCTACACCCTGCTGGCCGGCGCGGTCGGGATCGCCAATCTGGGCGCCACCCCGAGCCTCGCCATCCTGGCGCCGGGCCTGGCCGAGGCCCTGATGATGGCCATGCTCGGGCTGCTGACCGCCGGGGTCGCGCGCCTGGCCGGAGAGCTCTCTGGGCGTCGCCTGGAAGACACAGGCCTCGTCTGAACCGCGACAAATATGCCGCCGCACTTGCTTTCCGACGGCGGATAGCCTCATAAGGCCGCTCATCAAGCCCCCTTTTCGTCGCCGACGCATCGTCGCGGCCGCGAAAGGGGGCTATTTTCGTTGAATTCGACCAAGAAGCGGTCCGAGGGAAGCATTTAGGCTTCAGGGGCCCGATTTGGTCATTGGCGCGAGCCGCGCGTTTGTGTGTGCGGCCGCAAATGAACTGGACCGAAATGCCCTTCCCCGCCTCTCACCCCGCTCTTGAGCGGGCTCTCGCCGCTCAAGGTTATGCCGAGCCCACCCCCGTCCAAGCCGCCGTGCTGGAAGCCGACGCCGAAGGCCGCGACCTGCTGGTCAGCGCCCAGACCGGCTCGGGCAAGACCGTGGCCTTCGGCCTGGCCGCCGCCCCCACCCTCCTGGGTGAGGAAGAGATCTTCGGCCGCGCCGCCGCGCCGCTGTGCCTGGTCATCGCCCCGACCCGCGAACTGGCCATCCAGGTCAATCGCGAGCTGACCTGGCTCTACGCCGAGGCCAAGGCCGTGGTGGTCAACTGCGTCGGCGGCATGGACGCTCGCCGCGAGCAGCGCGCCCTGAACTACGGCGCGCACATCGTCGTCGGCACCCCGGGCCGTCTGCGCGACCACATCGAGCGCGGCCACCTGGACCTGTCGGAGCTGAAGGTCGCCGTCCTCGACGAGGCCGACGAGATGCTCGACATGGGCTTCCGTGAGGACCTGGAGTTCATCCTCGACGCCGCCCCGGCCGAGCGCCGCACCCTGCTGTTCTCGGCCACCCTGGCGCGCGAGATCGTGCAGCTGGCCAAGAGCTACCAGAACGACGCCATCCGCATCGACACGATCGGCCGCAACGAACCGCACCGCGACATCGAATACCGCGCCGTCCGCGTCGCGCCGAACGAGGTCGAGCACGCGGTCGTCAACCTGCTGCGCTATTTCGAAAGCCCCGGCGCGCTGGTGTTCGCCAACACCCGTGAAAGCGTCCGTTCGCTGCACTCCAAGCTGCGCGAGCGCGGTTTCGACGTCGTTGGCCTGTCGGGCGAGCTCTCGCAGCGCGAACGCGCTGACGCCCTGCAAGCCCTGCGCGACGGCCACGCCCGCGTCTGCGTCGCCACCGACGTCGCCGCGCGCGGTCTAGACCTGCCGGACCTGGGCCTGGTCATCCACGCCGAACTGCCGGTCAACAAGGCGACCCTCCTGCACCGTTCGGGCCGCACCGGCCGGGCCGGCAAGAAGGGCGTCAGCGCCTTGGTCGTCCCCTACACGCGTCGCCGCAAGGCCGAGCAGCTGCTGATGGCCGCCGGCGTCGAAGGCCAGTGGGGCGGCGCTCCGACCGCCGACGAGATCCGCATCAAGGATCAGGAACGTCTGTTGGACGATCCGATCTTCTCCGAGGCCGCCAACGAGGATGACGCCGGCCTGGTCGCCGCCATGCTGGAAAAGCGCACGCCCGAAGAGCTGGCCTCGGCCCTGATCCGCGCCCGCCGCGCCAAGCTGCCGGCTCCGGAAGAGATCTATGACGACCCGCGCCATGGCGCCGATCCGGGCCCGCGCAGCCGCGAGCCGCGTGAGCCCCGCGAGTTCGGCGGCGATCGCGACTTCGGCGACCGCCCGGAACGCGTCAGCATGGAAGGCTCGGAGTGGTTCCGCCTGAACACTGGCCGTCGCAACAACGCCGACCCCAAGTGGCTGATCCCGCTGATCTGCCGCCTGGGCCACATTACCAAGAAGGACATCGGGTCGATCCGGATCTTCGACTACGACACCAAGTTCGAGATCTCGGCCGAGGCGGCCGTGAAGTTCGGCGCGGCGGTCCAGCAGACGGTGCGCGAAGACGTCACGATCACTCCGACAGCGGCTCCGGCCGCGCGCGAAGCGGGTCCGCGCCGTGAATTCACGCCGCGTCCGCCGCGTGGTGACAACGACAGCCCGCGCGAGTTCAAGCCGCGCCCGCCGCGTGACAACGCGCCGGGCTCGCGCGATCACACGCCGCGTCCGTCCAGCTACAGCGCCGACGGCGTCAGCAACGCCAAGCCGTATGGCCGTGGCGAAGAGCCCAAGGGCGACTACAAGCCGCGCCGCGCACCGCGAGACAATGACGCGCCGCGCGACTTCAAGCGCGACGAAGCTCCGCGTCCGTACTCGCCGCAGGACTCGGAAGGCGCTCCCAAGCGCGCCTTCAAGCCGCGTCACGAGGCCGGAGCCGATGCGCCGCGCGAGTTCAAGCCGCGTGCGCCGCGCGCTGACGGCGACGGCCCGAAGAAGCCCTTCAAGAAGGCCTTCAGCGACAACGCCGCCGGCCCGAAGCCGTACTCGAAGCCCTATGCCGGCAAGCGTGACGACGCGGGTCCTGGCAAGCCGTTCAAGGGCCCCAAGCCCTTCAAGGCCAAGAGCTTTGACGCCAAGCCCGGCGGCAAGCCCGGCGGCAAGCCGGCCGGTAAGCCGTTCAAGAAGAAGTAGATATTGGGTTCTCCTCCCCTCTGGGGGAGGTGGCCCAGAGGGCCAGAGGGGGTAGCTCGGCATAGGCCGGCGATGCCCCCTCAGTCGCTCCGCGACAGCTCCCCCGGGAGGGGAGCAGATCTTTTCTTAGGCCTCTTGCCCCGCCGACCAGCCGGACGCCCAGGCCCACTGGAAATTGTAGCCGCCCAACCAGCCGGTGACGTCGACCACCTCGCCGATGAAATAGAGGCCCGGGACAGCCTTGGCCTCCAGGGTGCGGGAGTCGAGCGCATCGGTATCGACCCCGCCCAGCGTCACCTCCGCCGTGCGATAGCCTTCCGAGCCGACCGGCTTGAAGGTCCAGGCATTGACCGCCTCCGCCAGCCTGCCGAGCACCTTGTCCGAACAGTCGGCGATATTGCCTTTCGCCCCGTCCTCGTCGTCGGCGATCAGCTGAGCCACGCGCTTGGGCAGCAGGGTCGAGAGCACCGTCGCCACCGCCTGACGTGGCGAGGCCGTACGCGCCGCCTTCAGCGTCGCCAGGGCGTCGACGCCCGGCGCCATGTCGACCCGGATCTCGTCGCCCTCGCGCCAATAGGACGAGATCTGCAGGATCGAGGGGCCCGACAGGCCCCGGTGGGTGAACAGCATGCCTTCGCGGAACTTGGTCTTGCCGTGGGCGACCACAGCGTCCAGCGCCACGCCCGACAGCGGCGTCAGCTTCGCCAGCATACCCGCCTCGAAGGTCAGGGGCACCAGCGCCGGCCGAGTCTCGACGATGCCGATCTCGAACTGCTTGGCGATCTCGTAGCCCAGGCCCGTCGCGCCCATCTTCGGGATCGACTTGCCGCCGCAGGCCACCACCAGCGAGGCGCAACGGACGGTCCCGGATGACAATTCGACCTCGAAGCCGGCCTCGGTCTTGGCCACGTCCTGAAAGCTCGTCTCCAGCCGTAGCTTGACGCCGACGGCCTTCATCTCGGTCAGCAGCATGTCGATGATCTGCTTGGCCGAGCCGTCGCAGAAGAGCTGCCCCAAGGTCTTCTCGTGGTAGGCAATGCCGTACCGCTCGACCAGGGCGATGAAGTCCTTCGGCCGATAGCGCCGCAGGGCCGACAGGGCGAACTTCGGGTTGGCCGACAGGAAGTTATGGATCGACGCGCCGGTGTTGGTGAAGTTGCACCGGCCGCCGCCGCTGATGCGGATCTTCTCGCCCGGGGCCTTGGCGTGATCGATCACCAGCACGGAGCGCCCGCGCTTGCCAGCCTCGATGGCGCACATCATGCCGGCCGCGCCCGCGCCGACAACCAAGACGTCGAAAGTTTCCAAGACCACTTACCTCAACTCCGGTCCCTTCGACCGGAGCCGGGCGTGCAAGTCAATCAACCCGCGCGGCGATAGCCCGGACGCGAGGCGACCTGTTGGCGCTGCGGGGGCGCCTTCTGGCTGACCTCGAAGCGGCCGATCATCTGGACCAGGCCGCCGATGTCGTTCTTGAGGGCGTGGCTGACGGCGGTGGATTGCTCGACCATGGCGGCGTTCTGCTGCACGCCCTGGTCCATCTGGTTCACGGCGGCGTTGACCTCGTTGAGGCCCGTCGCCTGCTCGCGCGCCGAGGCGGCCAACTCCGACACCAGGGCGTCGATCTCGCCGACCTTCAGCACGATGCCATCCAGAGCTTCGCCAGTCTGGCCGACCAGGCGCACGCCTTCGTCGACCTGGGCCGTCGAGGCGTTGATCAGGCCTTTGATCTCCTTGGCCGCTTCCGCCGAGCGCTGGGCCAGGGCCCGCACTTCCTGGGCGACAACCGCGAAGCCCCGGCCGCTCTCGCCAGCGCGCGCGGCCTCGACACCGGCATTCAGGGCCAGGAGGTTGGTCTGGAAGGCGATCTCGTCGATCACGCCGACGATATTGCCGATCTTGGTCGAGGACTGCTCGATCTGGTTCATGGCCGAGACGGCGCCGCGCACCACCTCGCCCGAACGCTCGGCGTCCGACCGCGTGGAGGTGACGACCCGGCTGGCCTCGCCCGCGCCCTGCGAGGCGCGACGGACGGTGGCGGTGATCTCATCGAGCGCCGCGGCGGTCTCTTCCAGGCTGGCGGCCTGCTGTTCGCTGCGACGAGCGGTGTTGTCGGCGGCGGCGGCGATCTCGTCGGCGCTGGAGCCGACGGTCCCGACCACGGCCACGATGCCGCCCATGGCGTCGTCCAACTGAGCGATGGCGCCGTTGAAGTCGTCGCGGATGGCTTCGTAGCCCTTCGGGAAGGCGTCGGCGACACGGACGGTCAGGTCGCCATTCGACAGGCGCGACAGGGCGTCGGCCAGCCGCTCCATGACGAAGGCCTGATCGCGGGCGGCGGCCGACGAGACGGCTTCGTTGCGCGCGCGCTCGCTGTCGCTGGCGGCGCTGACCCGGGCCTGCTCGGCCTCCGAGGCGCGCAGGGCCACGGCGTTGTCCTTGAAGATCTGGACCGACCGGGCCATCAACCCGACCTCGTCACGGCGACCGGCGCCGACCACGGCGACATTCAGTTGGCCATCGGCCAGGTCGGTCATGCTGCGCGATAGCGAGCGCACGGGACGCGAGATCTTGTACGAGCCGATATAGAGCGAGAAGCCCATGCCGCAGGCGGCCGCGCCCAGGCCGAACAGCAGGGTCAGCCACGAGCCGGCGGCGGCCGACTTGCTGGCGCTGGCGACCATGGCCGCCGTTTCCTTGTTGTAGGCGTCGCCCCAGGTCTTGCCTTCCTTGGCCAGGGCGTCGATGGCCGGATCGACCTTGGCCAGCACGCCAGCGGCGGCGACGTCGTCGTTCTTCAGGCCCAGGTCGGCGGCCGAGCGCGCGTCGGCATAGACCGCGTCCAGCTTGGTCCGCATCTCGCCCGTATATTCGGCGGTCTTGGGATCGGCGGCGGTGATCTTGTCGAGGCTTTCCTTGCCCTCGCCATAGACCTTGTCGAGTTGCTTGGAGGCCGACTCGGCCTGCTCGGAGGCGCCGTCATAGGTGACGATCCGGTGCGCGGCGTAGCCCATCATGGAAAGGCGGCGCAGGTAGCGCGCGGACTGGACCTCGGCCGGCGATCGGTGCGCCACCAGCTGTTCGGTCGCCGCATCGGCGCGTTTCTGTTGCCAGACCCCGAGGCCGGCGCAGGCCACCGTGGCGACAGCCAGGACGGCGGCGGGCAACAGCACCTTCGAGGAGATCTTGAGATCGTCGAGCTTCACAGCCTTCCCCCCAGCTTTACGCGAGCTCGCCATACTTTGTGCGAGCGACACCGGTGTCAGACGAATCGTGCCCAACCCGGCTCCATTACCGAATAGGATTCCGGCGCCGACCGTAAATGAGCGCTTAAACTGGTCAGGGCGCTTGACGTTCTTGATGGAGGCGTTACGACGCACGCCCCCTCCGCCCCGACAGATATCGAGCCATCCCATGACGGCCGCACCTCTCGCGCCGACCATTGGCGTCGACTTCGGCACCACCAACACCGTCGTCTCGCTGACGCACGGCGACGATCACGCGCATCTGGTGCGCTTCACGCTGGACAATCGCGAGCTCTTCGCCTTCCGCTCGGCGCTCAGCTTCCACAGCGTTCAGGGCGTGGGCGGCCAAGCCAACGAGCGTGTCGTCGAGGCTGGCCCGTGGGCGATCGAGTCCTATCTTGAGGATCCGCTGGAGACGCGGTTCATCCAGTCGTTCAAGACCTTCGCGGCCTCCTCGGCCTTCACCGAGACCCGTATCCTCAACAAGCGTTACCAGTTCGAGGATCTGCTGGCCGCGTTCCTTCTGCGCTTGAAGGACCATGCCGCCGGCCAGCTGGACGCCCTGCCCCCGCGCATCGTCGTCGGTCGCCCGGTGACCTTCGCCGGCTCCTCGCCCAATGAGAGCCTGGCGCTGAGCCGCTACGAGGACGCCTTCAAGCGCCTGGGCTTCACCGACATCCGCTACGCCTACGAGCCCGTGGGCGCGGCCTTCTTCTTCGCCCGGCAGCTGAAGCAGGACGCCACCGTGCTGGTCGCCGACTTCGGCGGCGGCACCTCGGACTTCTCTCTGGTCCGTTTCGAGCGCGCCGCCGATGGCACGTTGCGTTCGACGCCGCTGTCGCGTTCGGGCGTCGGCGTGGCGGGCGACGCCTTCGACTACCGGATCATCGACCAGTTGGTCTCGCCCGAGCTGGGCAAGGGCTCGGAGTACCGCTCGTTCTCCAACAGCCTGCCGATCCCGCAGCGCTACTACGCCGCCTTCGCTCGCTGGGACCAGTTGGCCCTGCTCCGCGCCTCCAAGGACATGCGCGACATCCGCGCCCTAGAGCGCGCGGCCGTGGAGCCCGAGAAGATCGCGGCCTTGATCGAGGTGCTGGACGGCAACCACGGCTACGCCCTCTACAAGTCGGTCTCGGCGCTGAAGGAGGCGCTGTCGAGCCAGACCGAGGCGACCTTCCATTTCGCCGCCGGCTCGGTGGAGATCGAGAAGCACGTCCAGCGCAGCGAGTTCGAGGCCTGGATCAACCCGGAACTGACGGCCATCGAGACCGCCGTCGGCCAGGCCCTGGAACGCGCCGACCTGACCGAAGCCGGCGTCGACCGCGTCTTCCTGACCGGCGGCAGCTCGTTCGTGCCGGCCGTGCGCGAGATTTTCCTGCGCCGCTTCGGGGCCGAGAAGATCGAAAGCGGCGGCGAGTTCGAGTCGATCGCCTCGGGCCTGGCGCTGATCGGTCGCGAAGCCGATCTCGATCTCTGGACCATGCGAGCGAGCTAGTCCCTTTCGCCGCATGGCCGCGCCTGCGGCTTTTGCCTATGGTTAACGCGAACGATTCGCGTCGCGACCTTTGGGGCAACGAGTCCAGTGCCGATTTCGTACCTCTCCGCCGCCCAGATCGCCAACCTGGCGACGACGACGATCCAGAACCTCTCGACGACCAAGCTCGAAACCCTGTCCAGCACCCAGGTCGGGGCGCTGTCGGGCGAAGCGATCGGCGTCCTGGATTCCAGCCAGGTCTCGGCGCTGTCGTCCACCCAGGTCAAAGGCCTGACGGCCACCCAAATCCCGGCCTTCTCGCAGAACCTCCTGTTCGACATCGACCAGCTACAGGCCTTCAGCGGCGTCCAACTCAACGCCCTGACCTCCACCCAGTTGGCCAAGCTGGACTCCCAGCGCTTGCAGGCGCTGAGCGCCACCCAGGTCGGCACGATGGACGCCACCCACTTCACGGGTCTGGACGCCACCCAGGTCGCCGCGCTCAGCACGACCCAGATCGCGCAGCTGTCCGTCACCCAGATCGCCGCGTTCAGCGCCGAGGACCTGAACGAGCTCTCGCCGGAGAAGTTCGCGACCCTGTCGGCCACCCAGATGGCCGCCCTGCCCGCCACCCTGATCTCGTCCCTGGCGGGCGAGCGCCTGGGGTCGCTGACCAGCACGCACCTGCAGCGCTTCTCCGCGACCCAGATCGCGGCGCTCACCAGCGACCAGATCCGGGCCCTCGACACCGATCTGGGCGCGCTGTCGGCCACTCAGATCACGGCCCTGAGCGGCGTCCAGACCGCAGCCTTTTCCGACGCGCTGGTCCAAGGCCTCACGGCAACGCAGTTAGCCAGCTTCAGCGCCGATGGTTTCGCCGGCCTTTCGGCCGAGCACGTGGCCGGTTTGACGGCGGACCAAATCGTAGGCCTGAAAACGACCCAGATTCGCGCCTTGGGCGCTAACGAACTCGCCGAGTTCACCCCAGCCCAGGTAGCGGTGTTCAGCAACACCCAGCTGGCCGCCCTGAGTACGACCGGTCTCAACAGCCTGAGCCAGACCCAGATCCAGGTCTTCAATGCGACGCAACTGGCCGCGCTGACCACGACCCAGATCGCCGGTCTCTCGGAAACCGATCTCGGTGAATTCACGCCGGCCCAGGTTGAGATCTTCAGCACCACCCAACTGGCAGCCCTGACCGCCACCGGCTTGAACAACCTGAGGCAAGACCAGATCCAGGTCCTGACCGCCACCCAGTTGGGCGGCCTGACCACGACCCAGATCGGCGGATTGTCCCAGACCAGCCTCGCGGCGTTCACGCCCGCCCAGGTCGAGGTTTTCAAGACCACGCAGTTGGCCGCGCTGACGACGACCAACTTCAACGCGCTCGACCGGAGCCAGATCGGGGCGCTGACCGCGGCCCAGCTGGCGGGGCTGACAACGACGCATATCGGCGGCCTGTCGCAGACCGACTATGCCGAGTTCACGACCTCCCAGGCGGAAACCTTCAACGCCACCCAGGTGGCCGCCCTGGCCACCACCACCCTGAACGGCCTGACCCAGGAAAACATCCAGGCCTTCACCGAGAACCAGCTGGCGGCCCTGACCCCGACGCAGGTGGCCGGGCTCGCCAAGGACACCTTCTCCAAGTTCACGCCGAGCCAGGTCCAGCATCTGACGCCGCCCCAGATGGCTTCGCTGTCGACGACCAATTTCAACAGCCTCAGCCAGGACCAGGTCCGCAGTCTGAGCGGATCGCAGCTGGCGGCGGTGACGGCGACCCAGATCGGCGGCCTCTCCGAAACCGACTTCGCGAAGTTCACCCAGGCTCAGCTGGACAGCTTCAGCGGCGCTCAGATGGGCGGGCTGTCGACGACCAACTTCAACGGCCTGAGCCTGACGCAGATCCGCGGCCTGACCTCGACCCAACTGGCCGGCCTCACCGCCACGCAAATGGGCGGTCTGTCGGACACCGACCTGGCCGAGCTGACCACGACCCAGTTCTTCTCGCTGTCCGGAACCCAGATCGGCGGACTGTCGGCCAGTCACCTCAGCGGGCTCAAGGCCACCGCCTTCCAGGCCCTGAGCCGTTCGCAGATCGCTGGCCTCAGCCAGACGCAGCTCAGCGCGCTGAGCACCACGGACATCGGCGATTTCACCACGACTCAGGTTTCCGCCCTGACGGCCTCGCAGCTGGTCGCATTGTCGGTGACCGACCTGGCCGCGCTGTCGTCCGACCAGGTCTCGGCCCTGGCGCCCAGCACCCTGACGGGCCTGTCGGCGTTCCAGCTGCGCAGCCTGACGGCGACCGCCTTTGCCCGCCTCAATGGCCCGCAGGTCCAAGCCCTGACCGCGGCCCAGGTCGGTTCGCTGGCGACCTCGGTGATCGCCAGCCTGACCACGACCCAGGTCAGCTACCTGCAGCCGGCCCAGATTCCGGGCCTGACCCTCTCGCAGCTAGGCTGGCTGTCGGCGACCAACGTCGCATCGATGACGCCACTGCAAGTCGGCGCCTTCACCCCGGCTCAGGTCGAGCGGCTTCCCTAGGCTTTGCCGGCCAGCGCCTTGGCCAGGTAGTTCGCCAAGGCCTCGACGCGTGCCGGACGCGGGCCGCCGGGCGGCATGACTAGGTGCAGAGCAATCGGGGCGGCGGTCCAGTCGGTCAGCACCTCTTCCAACCTTCCGGCCGCCAGCGCCTCGCCAACGATGAAGTCCGGCAGCACCGCCACGCCGACCCCGGCGATCAGCGATGGTACCAAGACGTCGCCGTTGTTGGCCCGGATCACCGAGCGGGGACGCACGGACGCCTCCTCCCCGCCCTTCTGGAAGCGCCAGGTCTCCGGCGCGGACTGGTGGCCATAGGTCAGGCCACGATGCTCGGCCAGGCCGGCGGGATGGTTCGGCCTGCCGTGCTTGCTCCAGTAGCCAGGCGCAGCCACGACATGCCGCTTCACGGCGCGTAGCCGCCGAGCGACCAGCGAGCTGTCCGGAAGGGCCGCCACGCGCAGGGCCAGGTCGAAGCCCATGCCGACCAGGTCGACGGTGGCGTCCGACAGGTGCAGGTCGACGGAGACGTCCGGATAGGCCTCGAAGAAGCCCGGCAGCACCGGCCCAAGACTGGTGATGCCCAGCGACATCGGCACGGCCATCCGCACGTTGCCGCGCGGGGCCGAGGACTGGCTGGACGCCTCCTCCTCCGCCGCCTGCGCCTCGGCCAGGACGCGGCTGGCGCGCTGGACGAGGGACTGGCCGGCGTCGGTCAGGGCCAGGCGACGCGAGGTGCGATTGAAGAGCCGCGCGCCTAGGCGCTCCTCCAGCCGGGTGACGGCCTTGGAGACCGTGGCCTTGGACATGGCCAGCTCGTCGGCGGCGGCGGCGAACGAGCGCAGCTCGACCACCTTGGCGAACACGGCGAGGCCTTCGAGATCGGGAAGCTTGGACATGGCATAATCGTAGTTTTGGAAACGATGAGTTTCAATCGTTTCTATTTATGATCTCAGCCAGCCGCCTATCTTCTCCTCAACAGGACGCGCCGACGCGGCGCACTCCAGAGGGTACAGAAAGGTTTAGAGCCATGATCGTCCACAAGCCGTTCGATAATCTTGGCGGCGCCGACCACGGTTGGCTGAACGCCAAGCACCACTTCTCGTTCGCCAGCTACTACGATCCCAGCAACATGAACTGGGGTGCGCTGCGGGTCTGGAACGACGACGAAATCGCCCCCAACACCGGCTTCCCGCCGCACCCGCACAGCGACATGGAGATCATCACCTATGTCCGCGACGGCGCGATCACCCACCAGGACAACCTGGGCAACAAGGGTCGCACCGAGGCCGGCGACGTCCAGGTGATGAGCGCGGGCACGGGCATCCGTCACTCGGAGTACAACCTCGAGCCGGAAACGACCCGGATCTTCCAGATCTGGATCGAGCCCAAGACCTTCGGCGCGGCTCCCTCCTGGGGCGCCAAGCCGTTCCCGAAGGGCGACCGCTCGGGCAAGTTCGTGACCCTGGCTTCGGGTTTCGCCGATGACGCCGACGCCCTGCCGATCCGCACCGACGCCCGCGTTCTGGGCGCCACGCTGAAGGCCGGCGAGAGCACGACCTACGCCCTGGGCAAGGATCGCAGCGGCTATCTGGTGCCCGCCGTCGGTGTCGTCGAAGTCAACGGCGTAAAGCTGAACGCCCGCGATGGCGCCGGCATCAAGGACGAGGACGTGATCACCGTCACCGCGCTGGAAGACGCCGAACTGGTTCTGGTCGACGCGGCGTAAGCGCGACCGTTCCATTCAAGAAACAGGACGCGAGGAAACCTAAACCTCGCGTCCGACCTTCCTCCCCACAGTTCCCGCAAGGAGGCCGTCATGGCCAAGGTTCTCGTTCTCTACTACTCATCCTACGGCCACATCGAGACCATGGCCAAGGCCGTCGCCGAAGGCGCTCGTGAAGCCGGCGCCCAGGTCGACATCAAGCGCGTGCCGGAAACCGCGCCGCTTGAAGTCGCCCAGAAGGCCCACTTCAAGCTGGACCAGGAAGCGCCGGTCGCGACCGTCGCTGAACTGGCCGACTACGACGCCATCATCGTCGGCACGGGCACGCGCTTCGGCCGCATGAGCTCGCAGATGGCCTCGTTCCTCGATCAGGCCGGCGGTTTGTGGGCCCGCGGCGCCCTGCACGGCAAGGTCGGCGGCGCGTTCACCTCGACGGCCACCCAGCACGGCGGCAACGAGACCACGCTGTTCTCGATCATCACCAACCTGCTGCACTTTGGCATGGTGATCGTCGGTCTCGACTACGGCCACGCCGGTCAGATGACGCTGGACGAAGTCACCGGCGGCAGCCCCTACGGCGCCAGCACCATCGCCGGCGGCGACGGCTCGCGTCAGCCCAGCGAAAACGAGCTGGTCGGCGCCCGCTACCAGGGCCGCAAGATCGCCGAGACCGCCCTCAAGCTGCACGGCTGATCCTCCCTCCAAGGATCTACAAGCCGTAGCCGATCGTCCGCGCCCTCCCCCAATGGCCGACGATCAACGAACCGCCCCGAGGACTCCCTCCGCCTCGGGGCGGCTTTTCGTTCTATTTGCAGCTAGTGCTTCGGATCGAAATCCGGGGCCTGCGAGGTCACATAGGCGTCCCACTCGGCCGCCGAGTGGAAGTCCAGGCCCTTATCCCAGGCCGCGCCCATGTAGTAGACGAACGGCTTGCCGGCCTCGACCTTGATCAGGACGAGGTAGTTGTCGAAGTCCTGGCGCACCTCGACGACCGACTTGGGGTCGACCATCAGGGCGATGGCCATCGAGCCCTTCTCCGGATCCGCCGGCTCCCAGAAGGTGACGCGGCCAGGCGCCAGGTCCTTCTTGAACACGCCCGTCCCGCTAGCGCGTTTGCGCTTGGAAATGCCGATGCCGACGATCAGCGGGCCCGGCTGGTCGGAGCTGATGGTCGAGACCATCCGCGTGAAGTTGGTGCCCAGCGGCAGGGTGAAGGTCCGCGTCTCCCAGACCTTGCGATCCACATCGACCGGCCACGGCGCGTAGTCGACGCTGAACGAGGCCACGTCGGGCCCGTTCTGGATCATCTTCCAGCTGGACCAGTTGCGCGAGGTCCAGAGCTTGTTGTCCTGCCAGACGCCCAGCCCGCCCGCGCCGCGACCGGTGCCGACGTCGTAGAAGTCCAGTCCCTCGCCATGGTTGGCGTGCTGGTCGCCGGTCTTCAGCTGGCGGTCCATGTAAGGCCACCGCTCGCTCTTGCCCCAGGCGTCGACGCCCGAGGTCGACGGCGGCTCGTTCTTCTCCAGGTCGCGGCTGTAGATCCGGTGCGCGGTGCGGTCGTTCTCCCAGAGGATGTCGTTGAAGCGGTACGGGGCCAGCACCACGGTGGCGCGCGGCTTCTGGCCCTCGGCGTCGGGCTTGGGCAGCGGCTTGGCGGGCGCGTGCTCCTGGGCGTGGGCGCAGCCCAGCGAGAGCGCCAGGACGGCGGCGAGGATCAGGGTCTTCTTCATCTCGAACGCTCTCAATGGAACTGCGGAAACTTGGCCAGGGCCGCCCGGGCGCACTGATCGGCCGCCTCGTGCGTGGTGTCGGCGATCGCCAGCCCGCCGACGACGGCGGTTCCCACGTGCAGCGGCAACGAGCCGGCGTGGGCGTTCAGGCGATCGGGATCGGCGGCGATCTTGGCCGCGAATTCGGGATCGGACTTCTCACGCGGCTCCATGACGCTGCCGGGCAGGTCGAAGACGACGGCGGCATTGGCCTTGCGCGGCGCGGCGATCGGCGGCTTGGGGCTGAGCTCATCGCGCAGGACGACCAGCGGATTGCCCTTGGCGTCGACGACGGCGGCGGAGACATGTGCGCCCTTGGCGGCGCAGGCGCCGATGGCGGCCTTGGCGAGGTCGATTGCGACCGGAAGCGTCAGGATCTGAGGCTGCGGATCAGGCGCGGCGGCCAGGGTCGCGCTGAAGGCCAAGATCGCCAGCATGATGCTTCCTCCCAGAAGTCTTGCTCCTGGGTATAGCGTCGGCCCGAAATTGGTCTAGCCAAATTTTTGAATTGGATAATCCAGCCGGTGGATCAGTCCTTCGGACGCACCACGGCCGTCAGCCAGCCGCCGCCCCACGGCGTGTTGATCACCGCCTCGTCCAGCATCTCGCCCAGGGCCTTCAAGCGATGCCAGAGCCGCAGCGGCTTCAGGGCTAGCCACATGGTCAGGCCCACGGCGCCACCGGGCTTCAGGTTCGGGGCGTAGTGCGCCACCAGTGCCTCGACCTCGCCCAGATGCTCGATGCACTCGGAGAAGACCACGACGTCGAAGGTCTCGTCGGTCGCGAAGATGCGGCCGTCGCCCAGCAGCATCTTGACCTCGCCGATCGCGATCTCGGGCGCGAGGCGCATCTCGCCGCGCTCGACGGCGGGTTTGGAGAAGTCGACGCCGACATAGCGGGCCGGCCGGTGGGCCCGCAAGGCCTCGTAGAACACGCCCTCGCCCGCCCCGATCTCCAGCACGCGCGGATTGGGCCAGCGGTCGGCGATCATCGCGGCCAGCAGGCGGTGATGGTGGCGTTGTTCGGAGCGGTTCAGGCGGTCGTAGATGCCGTCCTGGTACTCGGCGTCCCACTTCTCGACCGGCGCGGCGATGATCGGCTTGTTCCGCTTGCGCATGAACAGCTCGCCGACCCACGGACGGTCTAGGGACATCAGCTCCGTGAATCGGCGCCAGCGCAGATAGGCCATGAAATCCCCCGAGATATCGATCCCGGATAGGGAAAGGGCCCCGGACTGTCCAGTCCGAGGCCCCTTCTTGGGTTCTAGCCTTTGTTGGCCAACGCCGCTTGCGCCGCAGCCAACCGCGCGATCGGCACCCGGTAGGGCGAGCACGACACGTAGTCGAGGCCGACCTTCTCGCAGAAGCTGATCGAGGCCGGGTCGCCGCCGTGTTCACCGCAGATGCCCAGCTTGACGTCCGGACGCACCGCGCGGCCGCGCTCGGCGGCCAAGCGGATGAGGTCGCCGACGCCTTCCTGGTCGAGGCTGACGAAGGGGTCCTTCTCGAAGATGCCCTTGTCGATATAGGCGTTCAGGAACTTGCCGGCGTCGTCGCGGCTGATGCCGAACGTCGTCTGGGTCAGGTCGTTGGTGCCGAAGCTGAAGAACTCGGCGTTCTGGGCTAGGTCACCGGCGCGCAGGGCGGCGCGGGGCAGCTCGATCATCGTGCCGACGGAATAGGTGATCTCGACGCCCTGCTCTTCCAGCACAGCCTTGGCGGTGCGGTCGGTCAGGTCGCGCAGGTACTTCATCTCCTCGCCCTTGGCGACGAGGGGATGCATGATCTCGGGGACCGGAGCGGCCTTGCCCGACTTGGCGATCTCGCAGGCGGCCTCGATGATGGCGCGGACCTGCATCTCGTAGATCTCGGGATACGAGACGCCCAGGCGGCAGCCGCGGTGACCCAGCATGGGGTTGGTCTCGTGCAGCTCCTTGGCCCGGCGCAGCAGCTTGGCGGCGTCCAGACCGGTGGCCTCGGCCACGGCTTGGACGTCCTCCTCGGTGTGCGGCAGGAACTCGTGCAGCGGCGGATCCAGCAGGCGGATCGTGACCGGCAGGCCCTCCATGATCGTGAACAGTTCGACGAAGTCGGCCTTCTGGAACGGCGCGATCTTGGCGAGGGCCGCGCGGCGGCCCTTCTCGTCATCGGCCAGGATCATCTCGCGCACGGCGGCGATCCGGGTGTCGTCGAAGAACATGTGCTCGGTGCGGCACAGGCCGATGCCCTCCGCGCCGAACTGGCGGGCGGTCTTGGCGTCCAGCGGCGTCTCGGCGTTGGCGCGCACCTTCAGGCGGCGGACCTCGTCGGCCCAGCCCATCAGGGTGGCGAAGTCGCCGGTCAGCTCGGGCTCGATCATCTTCGGCGAGCCGGCCAGGATGTCGCCGGTCGAGCCGTCGATGGTGATGGTCTCGCCCAGCTTGAACTCGCGACCACGGACGCGGAACAGGCCTTCCTTGGGGAAGATCGACACGTCGCCGGCGCCGGAGACGCAGGGACGGCCCATGCCACGCGCCACGACGGCGGCGTGGCTGGTCATTCCGCCCCGGGCCGTGATGATGCCGCGTGCGGCGTGCATGCCGTGGATATCCTCGGGCGAGGTTTCCTCGCGCACCAGGATCACCGACTCGCCATTGGCGGCGGCCTTTTCGGCGGCGTCGCTGTCGAAGACGATCTTGCCGGTCGCCGCGCCGGGCGAGGCCGGCAAGCCCTTGGTGATCACGTCGCGATGGGCCGACGGATCGATGGTCGGGTGCAGCAGTTGGTCCAGCGAGGCCGGCTCGACGCGGCCGACGGCCTCTTCCTTGCTGATCACGCCCTCGGCGGCCATGTCGACGGCCGTCTTCAGCGCGGCCTTGGCGGTGCGCTTACCGTTCCGGGTCTGCAGCATGTAGAGCACGCCGCGCTCGACGGTGAACTCGATGTCCTGCATGTCGCGGTAGTGACGCTCCAGCGTCTCCACGACCGACTTGAACTGGCCGAACACCTCCGGCATCGCCTCTTCCATCGAGGGAGCGACGTCGCCCATTTCCTCGCGGGCGGCCTTGGTCAGGGACTGCGGCGTGCGGATGCCCGCCACCACGTCCTCGCCCTGGGCGTTGATCAGGAACTCGCCGTACAGGCGGTTGTCGCCGTTCGACGGATTGCGGGTGAAGGCCACGCCGGTCGCCGAGGTCTCGCCCATATTGCCGAACACCATCGACTGGATGTTCACGGCCGTGCCCCAGCTCTCGGGAATGTCGTGCATACGGCGATAGAACTTGGCGCGATCGTTCATCCAGCTGGCGAACACGGCGCCGACGGCGCCCCACAGCTGCTCCTGGGCGTCCTGCGGGAACGGCTTGCCCAGGTGGTCGCGGACGGCGGCCTTGTAGTCCTTGATGACCTCGGCCCAGTCGTCGGCCGTCAGGCCGGTGTCGACGTGGACGTCCAGGCGATCCTTGTGGTCGTCCAGAATCTCCTCGAACATGTGGTGCTCGAGATTGAGCACGACGTTCGAGTACATCTGGATGAAGCGGCGATAGCTGTCATAGGCGAAGCGCCGGTCGCCCGACAGCTTGGCCAGGCCTTCGACGGTCTCGTCGTTGAGACCCAGGTTCAGCACCGTGTCCATCATGCCCGGCATCGAGGCGCGGGCGCCCGAGCGCACCGAGACCAGCAGCGGGTTGGCGACGTCGCCGAAGGTCTTGGCGGTGATCTCCTCGATCTTGGCCAGGCCGGCGGCGACCTGCTGAGCCAGCTCGGCCGGGTACTGCTTGCCGTTGGCGTAGTAGTGGACGCAGGCCTCGGTGGTGATCGTAAAGCCGGGCGGAACCGGCAGGCCCAGGGACGACATCTCCGCGAGATTGGCGCCCTTCCCCCCTAGGAGATTCTTCATCGAAGCGTCGCCGTCAGCGCCGCCTCCCCCGAAACCGTAAACCCAGCGGGCCTTGGTCAGCGTCTCAACCGGCATCTTTGAATTCACCCTGCGATAAGTGAAAAGGCCGCGCCCCTCTGACGGGGGTCGTCTCGCCCTGGAACAGCTCCGCGTGTCGTGATCCCGCAGTGCAATATCCGGGCGCCTCAGTAGCACTTTGGCCAAGAACGCGTCCACTGGCGGTTCGCGTTCCAAGTGATAACAAGAGAATTCGGCAAATAATTCCAATGACAACGTTGTCCGCATATCGGACTTCGCAAGCTTCGCGGCGAGCGCGCGGCGAATCCGCGACTTGAACCGGAACCGGACGATCTGAGCGCTTGTCTTCGCGCTGCGAAATGCATCCTCTGATGCGTATGAGCCCCCTGCTCGCCCGACTCGGCGCGTCCCGAAACGACGCTGACGCCATCGCCGACCTGCACACTCGCAGTCGGCAGGTCGCCTATCGCGGCCTCTATGGCGACGCCTATCTGGACACCGAGCTGTTCGAGGTTTCGCGGACGACCTGGCGCGCGCGGTTCGCCGACTTCGATCCCGCGAGCGACCTGATTCTGGCGGCCATGGATGGCGCCGAACCCGTAGGCCTGGCCTATGCCTCGTTCCGGCTGAGGCCCGAGGTGGGCGCTTTGCTCGACAACCTGCACGTCGCCCCCGAGCGTAAAGGCGGCGGCCTGGGCTCGGCCCTGCTGGCCGGCGTGGCGCGATGGCTGGTCGAGGAGCACGGCGGCGCGCCGCTGCACCTGGAGGTCTATGCGCCGAACGCCTCAGCGCTGGGCTTCTACGAGCGCAAGGGCGGCGTGGAGGTCGCGTGCTATCGCGAGGCGGCTCCAGGCGGGCGCGAGGTGGATGTGGTGCGGTATCGGTGGTCGGCGCCAAGCGCCCTGCTCTAGCCCCCTAAAACGAAAGCGGCGGACGACCCGACCGGATCGTCCGCCACTCGCCCCCGTGGAGGCGCCGTCTTTGGCTCTAAGCGGCCGCCATACGGCCTTCCACTATCTTTTGCCGATCTGGCTCTAGAACGGGATTTCGTCGTCCAGGTCGGCCGAGAAGCTCTCGCGCGGGCCGCTGGGCTGGCTGCGCTGACCGCCACCACCACCGAAGCTGGAGCCGCCGCCGCCCGAATAGCCGCCGCCGTACTCGTCACCGCCGCCCGACGAGGCGCCGGCGCTGTCGCCGCGGCCGCCCAGCATGGTCAGTTCGCCACGGAACTTCTGCAGCACGATTTCGGTCGAGTACTTCTCGACGCCGGTGTTGTCGGTCCACTTGCGGGTCTGGATCGCGCCCTCGATGTAAACCGTCGAGCCCTTCTTCAGGTACTGCTCGGCGACCTTCACCAGGTTGTCGTTGAAGATGACCACGCGGTGCCACTCGGTCTTTTCCTTGCGCTCGCCGCTGTTGCGGTCGCGCCAGGTTTCCGAGGTTGCGATGCGGAGGTTGGCGACGCGGTCGCCCGAACCCAGGCTGCGGATTTCGGGGTCGGCCCCGAGGTTGCCCACCAGAATGACTTTGTTGACGCTGCCAGCCATCGCTTGACCTTGCTCTCGCCCGGCGACCCTTGCGCCGGAATCTAAGCGCGGACGTTAACGAAGTGCGCGCCCGAAATGCAAGCTTTGTTCTTGCAATGTTCTTGTGGACGAGCAAGAGGGCTGTGGACGGACGAGTCGCCCGCCCGCTTCGTCGAGGCGTCAGAGAGAAGCGTTACTGGGCGGGACGGATGGCGCCCGGGACGGCCAGGCGGCCATCGCCGGTGCGGACCAGCGACATGAAGCGCGCGCCTTCATAGGTCTGGCCCAGATAGATGCCCTCCTTCTCGATAAAGATGAAGGATCCCTGGTAAGCGCCGACCATGCTCTTGCTGTTCGACTGGCCCATGCGGACGAAGCGGATGCGCATGCCTTCCAGCGTGGCGGCGCACTCTTCCATCTGCGGCACGTTACGGGCCACCGGATTGTAGCGCAGCGTACCGTCCTTGTTGACGCCCACATGGAAGCAGACGCCCTGCTCGAACGGCGCCTTGGTCTGCTTCTCGCACCCGGCGAGCGCGAGGCTGGAGACGGTCAGGAGTGCGGCAACGGCGAGGACGGTCTTCTTCATGGATTACACTTATAAAACCAATCAGCCGTTCGGGATAGAGCAGTTCGGGCCCTGGTCGAACGCGGTGTGGAAGCTGCGGTTGTCCGACGAGATCTCGACCCGCCCAGGCACCAGGCGCAGCGTTTCCTCGCCCCAGCGACCATAGGTGGCGCCGCCGGTCTTCTCGCAGCGACCGCCGAACAGCTGCTGGGCGCAGGCGTTCAGGGTGATCTCGCCAGGCAGGCGCCGCCATTCGTTGCCGGCGTAGCGCCAGCAGGCGCCCAGCGGCGTGTTGGCCGAAGCATTGGTCGGCGTCGAAGGCGCGACCGGGTTCGACGGCGCGGGCGCGGTCGGCGCGGTGACGGTCGGGGTCGGCGGCAGCGGCGTCAGCACCGTGCCAGCCTGGTCGGCGGCGGCCAGGGCCCCGGTCTCGTCGACGCCGACGTCCAGGGCGCCGGTGGCGACGCCGTTCTTCTTGGCGCATTCGGCCAGGGTGATCTCGCCGACGAAAGTCCCACCGACGAAGCAGCGCAGCGGGCGCGCGGGGTCCAACTTGCTGTCGTCGTCACGGCCGGTCTCGACGATCAGGCCGCCGCGCGAGGCCGGCGGGGCCTCGGTCTGCTTGTGCCCCGACATCAGGGCCACGGCGATGCCCAGACCCGCCAGCACCGCGAAAGCCGCGCCGCCGCCGAAGATGAGAACGGTCCGTCGATCTTTGAGGAAATCCATGGTCCCTGGCTACGACGCGTCGATGACGCTTTCAAGCACGACGGGGCCAGAAAAGGGCTGGTGTCAGCCGCCCGTCAGCCGGTTCAGCGCCGCCTGATAGTTCGAAAGCTGGTTCTTCAGATAGGCGGGCACCGTGCCGTCGGTTTTGCCGGAGCTGGATCCGCTGTCGTTCTTGATCCCCATCGCCGTGTCGGCGATCTCGCGATAGGCCGAGCGAACCGACGACATGGCGCGCTGCAGGACGATGCTGGCGTTCTTCCGGCCGGCCTCGCTGGTGATGTCCAGCTCGGGCGGCAGTTGCAGGCCGTAGACCGGACCGCTGCCGTCGGCCGAAACGGTCTTGCCGTCGTCGGTCTTGGTGGCGCGCACCACGCCGCCGGCCAGGCCTAGCGAGCTCAGCACGTCGGTCCCGCCCTTGCCGGCCACGATCTCGATGGTCGAGGTGCTGGAGGCCGGGCTGATCTTCAGCACGCGGCTGTTGCCGTTGCTGCCGACCTCGACCTTGGCGCGATAGCCCGAGGCGCGCTTGATCTTGTCGGCGAGGGTTTCCAGCGTGTCGTTGGCCTCGATCTTGATCGTGGTCAGCGTGCCGCGCTCGCGCGTCCGGATCTGGAAAGTGTCGCCGGCCCGCGCCGCGGTCGCCGAGACAATCCGGTCGGACTGCGTGAAGTCCATCTTGCCGCTGGGCAGGCCGAACAGGTCCAGGGACGAGGCGCCGGCCGACGAAACCGCGAGCGAGGTCGGCGTCGCGTTGCCGTCCTTGCCGGTCAGGCGCTGGCTCCAGTCGACATTGCCCGTGCCGACATTGACCTGGGCGACGTAGCCGTCCTTGGTCCCCACCGTCTCCTGGCCGTCCAGGTTCTTGCCGGCCGCACCGGCGAACCAGGCCGTGCCGTTCGAGACCGCGAAGCCCGTGACAGTGTCGTCACCGGTGCCGCCGTAATAGGTCAGCGTGTCGGCGCCGTTGTCGGAGATGTCCAGCGACATGCGGCCGACGAAAGCGTCCATGCCGCCCGACGGCGCGGTCGTCGCGCCGTTGATCGACATCAGGTTGTTGGCCGTATAGCCGCCGACATAGAGCTGGCCGCCGTCGATCTTCAGCCCGACCAGTTCGCCGCCCTTCAGCGAGCCCAGGTCGCGCGTCGCGCCGGCCGTCACGGTGGCGGTCTTGGTGTAGGTCACCGGAACGCTCTGATAGGCGCCGTACTGGTCCAGCTGGGTGACGTTCTCGGTCACGACATTGGCCGCGACGTCGAAGCTGCGCAGCATGGCCTCGCCGTTCTCCTTCGAGCCGACGATGACCTGCGAGCCGTTGACGACGATGTCCGAGACGGAGTCGTTCTCGGCCGTGCCGAACTTCTGGGTGAACAGCGCCTTGGGCTGGCCGCCGGCGTCCGCGGCGAAGGCCGTCAGGTAAGCATCCCAGCCGCCGGACGGATCCGTGCCGACAGCGCCCGGCAGGTCGGACTTGCTGCGACCACCCACATAGAGGACGCCGTCGGAGCCGAAGGCCAGGGCCGTGGCCTCGTCCTCCTGCAGGCCGCCGCGGCGCACCGTCCATTGCTCGTCGCCCTTGGCGTCGTAGCGGGTGACGAAGCTGTCGGTGACCGAAGAACTGTCGCCGTTGTTGATCGGACCGGTGACCGCGCCTTGCAGGCGGCCGCTGACCGAACCGGCCACGGCGACGCTGCCGTCGTCGGCGACGGCCAGGGACAGGCCGTTGGCCTCGTCGGTCGCGCCCAGGGTCCGGGCGTAGAGCAGATGGCCGGCGCTGTCGTACTTCAGCAGGGCGACGTCACTCTCGCCCTTGATGATCTGGCCGTTGAGGTCGGTCTTGCCTTCCACCGCCGTGTCGACGTCGGCCAGCATATAGATCGAGCCGTCCGCGCCGGTCACCGACTTGCGGACCGTGGAGATCGTGCCTTGCAGCGTCTCGGTGAAGACCTTGCCGCCCGGCGCGCCCGCGCCCGCGCCGCCGCCGGTCCCCGAGGCGCTGTACTTGCTCAGCGTGGTCTCGAAGACGCCGTCGTCGGTCGCCGCGTTCTTGTCCGGGTCCGGATCGCCGGCCTTGGTCGTCACATAGACCGCCGGCGCCGTGGTCGGCGCCGAGAAGGTCAGTTGCTCCGCCGAGTCGCCGTTGACCTTCAGGGCGAAGTCGTCGCCCGTGGCCGGCAGCTTCACGGGCTTGCCGTTGACCTGGACCGTGCGCTCCTCACCCGTGGTGCGTTGCACCGAGAAGCTCGTGTTGAAGCCCGCCGTCTTCAGCTTGCCGTTCATGTAGCTGACGACATTGGACATCGTCCGCGGCGTCGAGCCCATCTCCGACAGGTCCATGGTCACGTTCGAGGTGACGCCGAAGCTTTTCACCGCGACGCTGAACGACACATTGCCCTGGAACTTCGGCACCTCGTCGTCGACCTGGCCGCTGTAGAGCGTGTCGGTCGTGTAGGAATAGGTCGCCTTGGGCACGCCGACCGTGCTCTTGGCCGTGGTCGTGACCGAGCCCGTCGTCAGGCGCATCTGGTCCAGCGACAGGCCCTGGACGTAGTTTCCGATCTCGCCGAGCCCCTTGGTCAGCGCGGTCTGCAGGCGCTCGATCTCGCCATCCGCGACACCCTTCTCACCTGCGCGCGTATTCAGCGCCGTCAGGGTGTTGAGCGCCTGATAGGTGGCGAACAACTTCTTGTAGTCCGGGCTGACGCCCTTGAGGCTGGAGGTGTTGGCGCCTTCGTCAACGAACTTGCGGCCGTTAAGGGCCGAACGGACCAGCTCGCTGGCCGGCGGCGTTGCGCCGCCAAGCCAGGGCGCGTTCGGCACGACGGCCTTGGACTTCGTGACCGGCGCGGACGCAGCAGCGCCCGTCAGGCCCGAACGGGCCTGATAGTAGCTGAGCAGCGCGCTGGTATCGAAACTGATCACGAGCGAATCCGGGCGGAGCGCAAAATGCCCCGCTGGTACCTTTGCCAGACGATCGCTTACGACTCGTTAAGCCCTAGGCTTAAGCCGCGATAAGGTTAGCGTCGGAAAGAGCCCGGCGAGCGCCTTCGCGCAGCTCCGCCCATTCCGAGGCGAGAATGCTCAGCAGCACCACGTCGCGGGGCTGACCGTCCTTAAGAACATGCCCCCGCAGATAGCCTTCGCGGCGGAAACCGGCGGCCGACTGTGCTTTCAGGGCCGCGTCGTTGTCGGCCATGACCTCGGCGAATACCTTGTGCAGGCCGAGTTCGCCGAAGGCGTGGTCCAGTCCGAGCACTTGAGCAGCGCGACCGACGCCCCTGCCCCGCGCCTCGGCCGAGCCCAGGAACCAGTTCCAGCTGGCGCGGCGATGATGGCTGGTCAGGCCGGTCAGGGTCAGCAAGCCCATCGGCGCGCCGCCGCGGGTGATCATCCAGCCGCGCATGTCGGCATCTGTGCGCAGAGCCTGGAACCAGGCGGCGTGGGCTTCGCGGCTGGGCAGATCGGCGTCCGACATCCAGCGGTCGACCTCGGGCTCCGAGCGCCACTGAAAGAGGATCGCCTCGTCCTCGTCCCGCAAGTCGCGCAGCTCGATCATGCCCTTCGCCGAATCCCCAAAAAGCCCGGCGCGAGCTTAGCTCGGCCGGGCCTTGGGACCTAATTCAGACTGGCTTTCAACCTGGAGGGTTAGCCGCCCTTGAAGAGGGACAGGATGATCTGCGGCGCGCCGTTGGCGATCGACAGAGCCTGGGCGCCCAACTGCTGCTTGACCTGCAGGGCTTGCAGGCGAGCGCTTTCCTTGGCGAGGTCGGCGTCGACGAGGTTACCCACGCCGGTCTCGAGCACGTCGGTCAGGCGCGAGACGAAGCTGTTGTGGGCGTCGATCTGCTTGGCCTGGGTGCCGATGTTGCCGACGGCCTGGTTGACCGCGCTCATCGTCGTGTCGAGGTTCGCCAGCACCGTTGTGGCGTTGGCCGGCGTCAGGATGTCGTCCGTCAGGTTCAGCGTATTGACCGGACCGCCCAGCGACAGGTTCTGCAGCGACAGCGTAATGGCTTGAGCCGCATCGGCGTCGGCCAGGAACTGCATATCGGCGGCCTGGCTGCCGTCCAGCAGGTTGGCGCCGTCGAAGACCGCACTGCTCACGACCTGCTGCAGGTTCTTCAGGAGCCCCTGGAAGTCGGCGTTGAGCGAGGTGCGGGACGTCGTCGTCAGCGAGGTGTCCTTGGCGGCCACCACCTTCTCGCGCATCAGCTTCAGGAGGTCGGAGACCGACTCGCCAGCGGCCAGGGCCACGTCGGCGATCGAGGTCGCGCGATCCAGGCTCATCTTGACCGCGCCGAGGGCGCTCTGGTCGGCGCGCTGTTCCTGGGCGATCGACCAGACGGCGGCATTGTCCTTGGCGGTCGAGATCGACAGGCCCGTGTTGATGCGGGTCTGCACCGACTGCATGTCGTCGTTGGTGCGGTTCAGGTTCTGCAGCGCGATCAGCGCGGGCTGGTTCGTGTTGACGCTTAGCGTCATCGCGGCCTCCGATCGGCGATTTTGCCGTTGGTTGCGACCGCACGCGATTCGACGTGCGATCTAGTCGCCGCCGAAATTGGGCTCAGAAAGTAAGATTATGGTTAACGGATATAAACCATGTCCGTTAAGGCCTGCGGCCCGCCGTCGCACCCTCCCCGTCGGACGCGCCCAACAGGCCCGGCCTAGACTTGCTACCGCCTAGGCTTGGCCGTCGAAGACGTCGCCCGACGCGTAGTCGGACTCTTCGCGCAGCTTCAGGACCTGCTCGCGCGGGAACTGTTGCAGCGTTTCGCCGGTGCGGCGGTCGACCGTCTTGTAGATATACTCGCCGGAGTCGTCGTCCTGCTCGATCACGAGACGCAGATCACCAGGCTGAGGGCCATCGTCGACAGGCTTGGCGGGTTCGGCTGGAAGGGCCTTCTCCACCGGCGCCGCGGCCGCCAGGCCGCCCTGCCCCGAAACGACGTTCGCGCCCTCGGACGGGTCCGGGGCGTTCGCGGGAGAAACGGGGGCAATGAAGTCTCGAATGGCCGACAATGCGGCTTTGGGTTCCATTTTCTAATCGCCGGCGATTACGTGCCGACCCTCCTTACGAATTGAATGCTCCTGCGATCGGATCCTGAGGAAAGAGGGAGGCGGGTCCCCGGGACCCGCCTCCTCCAGTTCCTTAGCGGAACAGGCTCAGGATCGACGACGAGGATTGGTTCGCGATCGACAGCGCCTGCACGCCAAGCTGTTGCTTGGTTTGCAGCGACTGCAGCTTGGCGCTTTCCTTGGCCAGGTCGGCGTCCACCAGGTTGCCGACGCCGGCTTCCAGGCTGTCTTGCAGCTTGCCGACGAAGGTCAGGTGGGTGTCCAGGCCCGTCGACGACGTACCCAGCGAGGCCAGCTTGTTGGTGGCGGTGCCGATGGCCTTGTCGATCTCGACGAGTTGCGACTTGGCGTTGGCGGCCGAGGTGAAGGTGAAGGCAGCCGACAGCTTCAGACCCGTCAGGTTCAAGCTCTTGGCGGCGACCGTGAAGCCCGAACCGTCCGTGTTGGCCAGGAAGGTCAGCTTGGTGGTCTTGCCGTCAGCGATGCTGACGCCGTTGAACTTGGCGTTGGTGGCGGCCTTTTCGATCTGATCGCGCAGCGACTCGAAGTCCGCCTTGAGGGCGTTGAACGAGGCGGTGTTCAGCGAGGTGTCGGAAGCGGCAAGAGCCTTTTCCTTCATCTTGCCCAGCAGGTCGGTGATGGTGTCGCCGGCGGCCAGCGCCACGTCGATGGTCGACTGGCCGCGTTGCAGCGAGTCCTTCACCGAATTCAGGCTGTTGGCGGTGGCCGTCTGGTTCTTGGCCATGGCCCAGATGGCGCCGTTGTCCTTGGCGTTACCGACCTTCTTGCCGGTATTGATGCGTTGCTGGACAACACCCAGCTCGCTGTTCGTGGTGTTCAGGTTTTGCAGGGCGACGAAAGCGCCAGCGTTCGTATTGATGCTATTCAGCGGCATACGACTAGGTTCCTTTTCAAGGTATCCGACGCCATTTTGGCTGCCGGGAGCGTTTTGCTCGAAAAGGTCTGTAGCAATTGCCGGGCCAATTCTGCCGGGCTGCGACAATCCCGCTAAATCGCTGAAATTACTGAGTTATACATCCATTAACGACGAAGCCTCCCGGCAATTTTTGCCGGGAGGCTTTCGACATAGGCAATTGTTGCCGGGCACAATATGCGCACCCAGCAGAAAAGAGGCGCCGGACGGCTTTTGACGGCCGTCCGGCGTATCGGGCTCACCCCTTGAACAGCGACAGGATGGACTGCGGGCTCTGATTGGCGATCGAGAGAGCCTGCACGCCCAGCTGCTGCTTGGTCTGCAGCGACTGGAGCTTGGCGCTTTCCTTCGCCAGGTCCGCGTCGACGAGGTTGCCCACGCCGGCGTCCAGGCTGTCCTGCAGCTTGCCCACGAAGGTCAGGTGAGTATCCAGACCGGTCGAGGACGTGCCCAGGGAAGACAGTTTGTTCGTTGCCGTTTGCAGCGCGTCGGTCATCTTTTGGATGATGCTCTTCGCGTTGGTCGCCGACGTGAAGGTGAAGTTCGCCGACAGCGACAGACCATCCAGATCGAGGGTCTGCGCATTCACCGTGAAGTTGCCCCCGTCCGAGTTGGCCAGGAAAGCGAGCTTCGTGGTGCTGCCGTCAGCGAGGCTGACGCCGTTGAACTTCGCATTGTCCGCGGCCTTTTGGATTTGGTCGCGGAGCGATTCGAAGTCCGCCTTGAGGGCGTTGAACGAGGCGGTGTTCAGCGAGGTGTCGGAAGCGGCCAGGGCCTTTTCCTTCATCTTGCTGAGCAGATCGGTGATGGTGTCGCCTGCAGCGAGAGCAACATCGATCGTCGACTGACCGCGCTGGAGCGAATCCTTCACGGAGTTCAACGAGCTCGAGCTTGCGCTCTGCATCTTGGCCATCGACCAGATCGCGCCATTGTCCTTGGCGTTAGCGATCTTCTTGCCGGTGTTGATACGGCTCTGGGTGGTGGAGAGCTCCGTGTTAGTGGCGTTCAGATTTTGGAGCGCGAGCAGCGCACCAGGATTGGTGTTGATCGAATTCAGCATTGGATACCTACCGTTTTGGTGGGATTTATCCGGCGTATTGCCGGGTAGGCGTTTTGCCCGCGCGAACCATCGCAAGCGTCGGGCCAGCCGAACGGCGTTCGGTACCATTGCGCAAGTTACTGATTTTATTGAATTATATGAGCAAGCCGGGGTAAAAACAAAACCGCCCGGCGAATGCAATATTCGCCGGGCGGCAGGTTTTTCCGGAGGTGCTAGGCAAGACGTTCAGTCTTGCGGAAATCGAAGAATCAGATGGCGGCGGCGGGCCGCTCGCAGAAGACGTCCGCCGCATCGGCGCGACGCCTAGATAAGGGAAAACTAGGCCGCGTCGGCGCGGCCGGCCAGGCCCTGCATGATCATGCGGTTGATTTCGATCAGGGGCTCGAAGTCCTCCTCCTTGCGCATCACAGCGCTGGAGTGACGACCGACCCACAGGCTCAGCGAGATAATGCTCGCGCGCATTTCCATGGGCAGCTGGTTTTCCGGCAAGGCGCAATCGGTCGCCAAGGCCGACCAGACCTTGCGATTCCAATCCAGTGCGTCGATCCGCGTAGCAATGTCGTCCGCCGAGGCCTGCGACGCGTCCATGAGGGCGCGCGTCACCTGACCGAACAGGCGGTACTCCATTTCACGGGGATTCTCAGCCCGCGTCGCCGCCTGCTGATACGCCCGAAGAGACATGCCCCAACCTCTCGTCTTCGTATTCAATCAACTTTCGGCTCAACATCAGAGCCTTGTAGTACTCACGCGCCATCACGTGCTTCGAAATGGCGATGCAGTCCTGAAGGACCGTAGGATTACGCACAACACCCATAAAATCGTTAAGGCGCGTCGCGAATTCCTCGTAAAACTTCTCGGCCGTACCCTCTTCGAGGTACATCATCATCACCGGGAAATAGATCCGACGCGCGGGCGTCGTGACCTGATCCGGCTGCATGATGTCCTTCTCGCGAAGGACAGACGCCTTGTTCTGGAGCACCAGAACACCGCGCCGGTCTCCGTTCTGGACCACGGCGCCGTTGAGAACGAATTTCTCGCCGGGCTTCAGCGACAGCTTCAAAGGCACTTAATGCCGCTCCCTCTCGTTGCGCTGCGAGCCCGACCCCGCCAATGACGGCGGCTTGATCGGCAAGCTAGGCGAACACGTGTTAACGCCATCTTGCATCTCAAACGACCGCCTTGCGACCGTGAGCCGCAGCTTAGGACTCGATTAAGCATAGCGCCTCAAGACATGGTTAACAGCAGAGTCTAAGGTCCCTCGTATGTCCCGCAAAGCCGCGCTCGAAATGTCCGCCAGCGCCCTCGCCCAGGCCGACGTGGGCGCCGCGCCGATTCACAACGGTCAAATCGCCGGAGCCATCGGCGACTCGGCCTCGGCGGAATCGCTGGAGCGCCTGAAACGCGCCACCCAGGACGTTAAAAACGCCGAGAACAGCAAGTTGCTGGTCCGCGCGATCCAGGCGGTGCATTCCGGCGACTACGTGAAGGCCGACAAATGGGCCCTGAAGCTGCTGCAAAGCGACGAGCAGCTGGGCCTAGCCTGGCACATCCTGGCCATCTCGCGCGAAAAGAATGGCGACTATGCCTCGTCCCTGCGCGCTTACGAGGCCGCGCTGAAGCTTCTGGCCGACCACAGCGCCGTCGCGGGCGACCTGGGCCGCCTAGCCTTCCGCATGAACATGCCGGAACTCGCGGTGAAGTTCTTCGCCCACTTCCGCCTGACCCGCCGGGAGGACGTCGAAGCCTCGAACAACCTGGCCTGCGCCCTGCGCGAACTGAACCGCGAGGACGAGGCGATCGAGGTGCTGAAGGAAGCGATCGGCATCAATCCGGCCGCACCCGCGCTCTGGAACACACTTGGGACGGTGCTGTGCAACCTCGGCAAGGCCGGGGATTCGCTCGTCTTCTTCGAGGAAGCGCTACGCCTGGAGCCCAACTACGCCAAGGCATGGCACAACCGGGCCTTCGCCAAGACGGACCTCGGCGATCTCGAGGGCGCGCTGGTCGACTGCGAGGAGGCGATGAAGCGTCCCGCCCAGGCTCAAGACCTGGCGATCATGCGCTTCGCCCAATCCGTCCTGCTTCTGGCGCTAGGCCGTCTCGAAGAAGGCTGGAAAGCCTATGAGGCTCGTTTCTCACACGAGCTTACCGAGGCCCCGCTCTTCTATATCCCCGGAACCCGCTGGTCGGGCCAGGATCTCAAAGGCAAGGCCGTGCTGATCATCGCGGAGCAAGGACTCGGCGACGAGGTCATGCTCGCGAGCTTGCTGCCGGACATTCTGAAAGACCTCGGTCCCGAAACCACGGTGACCTTGGCGGTCGAGCGCCGTCTGGTCCCGCTGTTCGAACGGTCGTTCCCGGATATCGAGATCGTCCCCCATCGCACCGTTTCGTATGAGGGCCGTGTCTGGCGCGCGATCCCCGAAATCGACGATTTCGGCCGTTTCGACTACTGGGCCGCGCTCGGTGAATTCCTGCCCAGCCTGCGTGGCACGGTCGAGTCCTTCGGCCAGGGCGACGCTTTCCTTACGCCGGATCCGGCGCGGGTCGCCCACTGGAAGGCCGAACTGGAAAAGCTGGGTCCTGGTCTCAAGGTCGGCCTGCTGTGGAAGAGCCTCGTGCTCACCGCCGAACGGGCGCGCCAGTTCTCGTCGTTCCACGCCTGGGAGCCGGTGCTGAAGACCCCGGGCGTCACCTTCATCAATCTGCAGTACGGGGACTGCGACGAGGAGATCGCGCACGCCAAGGAAGCGTTCGGCGTCGAAATCTGGCAGCCGCCGGGTATCGACCTGAAGCAGGATCTGGACGACGTCGCGGCGCTATGCGCCGCGGTCGACCTCACGATCGGCTACTCCAACGCCACGATGAACTTGGCGGGCGCCTCTGGCGCGCCGATCTGGATGATCACCGCGCCGAAGGTCTGGACCCGGCTGGGCACCGATCATTACCCCTGGTACCCGCAGGCGCGCGTCTTCTCCCCGCCCAACTTCAGTGACTGGGAACCGGCCTTGCGCGATGTGGCCAAGGCCCTGACCGAGAAGGTCGGCGGCTGACGCCATGGCGCTGGCGGTCCTGCAAGCCCGAATGTCGTCCAGTCGCTTGCCCGGCAAGGTGCTCGCGCCTGTGGCTGGCGCGCCAATGATCCTGCGCCAGATCGAGCGCCTGCGCCGCGCCAAGCGGCTGGAGCGGATCGTGGTGGCCACGTCCGTCCGCGCCGATGACGATCCTTTGGCCGAGGCCGTCCAGGCAGCGGGCGTGGAAATTCATCGTGGCGATCTGGATGACGTCCTGGGCCGTTTCATCGGCGCATTGGACGCCTTCGGTCCAGTCGAAACACTGATCCGCCTGACCGCCGACTGCCCCCTGGCCGATCCGGACGTCATCGACGCCACCATAGACCGCTTCCATGAGACGCAGGCCGACTACGCCTCGAACGTCGCCGAGCCGCGCACCTTCCCAAAGGGACTGGATGTGGAGGTGATGAAGGCGGCCGCCCTGCGTCGAGCCGCCGTCGAAAGCGCCGATCCCTACGATCGGGAACACGTCACGCCCTACCTCTACCGCACCCCGGGGCGCTTCCGCCTGGCCGGCTACGCGCAGGCGGCCGACGAGGGCGAGGTGCGCTGGACAGTCGATCGGCCCGACGACCTGGAGTTCGTCCGCGCGGTCTATGATGCGCTCTATCAGACGGATCCGGCGTTCGACTCCGCGGCGGTCCGCGCATTTGTGCGCAGTCGCCCCGATTTGGCGGCGTACGGCGGCGATCGGCGGGTCTGAGCATGTCCAAGGCCTCGCTCCGTCCTGTTGATGAAACCGACCGTGACCGACTGATGGTCTGGCGCGATCACCCGGCCGTCGCCGCCTTCATGTTTTCCGACCAGTTGATCGACCGTAAGGGGCATGATCGGTGGTTCGACGGCCTGCTCGCCAGCGGGCGTCACCTGGACTGGATCGTCCTGCTGGACGGCGAGCCGATGGGCTTAAATCGCCTGGTGGACATCGATATCGAACATGGCCGCGCCACCGTGGCCCGCTATCTGGCGCCGGAAGCGCCGCACGGCGTTGGCCTGGGGCGCTTCGCCGAATTCAAGATGATCGACCACGCGTTCGGTCAGATAGGCCTGCGCAAGCTGTGGTCCGAGGTGCTGGCCGACAACGAGGTCGCCTGGACGCTGCACATGAGCCACGGCTTCCGCCGCGAGGCCCTGCTACGCGCTCACGTGATCAAGGGCGGCGCCCCCCAGGATGTGATCGGCCTGGGCTTGCTTGCCGAGGAATGGTCCGAGCACCGTTCGGAGGCGCGCGCCCGCTTGCTGGACAAGGGTTTTTCGGCCGACGACCTCGATGCGCAACTCCCCGTCTAGGGTCCCTTCCCCATCGTTACTCTTGCCAACCGCGTTAGCGCCGGTAGTTTGATCAGTTCGTTTTGAACAACTGTTCGAACCGGATTCGATTCCGGCGGAGATGGGCATGAGCCAGCGCTTCGAAGGCACTTCCGACTACGTGGCCACCGACGACCTGAAGGTCGCGGTCAACGCCGCCGTGGCCCTGGAGCGTCCCCTGCTGATCAAGGGTGAGCCGGGCACCGGCAAGACCGTGCTGGCCTACGAGGTCGCCAAGGCGATGGGCGCGCCGCTGATCACCTGGCACATCAAGTCGACGACCAAGGCCCAGCAGGGCCTCTACGAGTACGACGCCGTCACCCGTCTGCGCGACAGCCAACTGGGCGACGAGCGCGTCAAGGACGTCAAGAACTACATCAAGAAGGGCAAGCTCTGGGAGGCGTTCGAAAGTGGCGTGCGCCCGGTGCTGCTGATCGACGAGATCGACAAGGCCGACATCGAATTCCCGAACGACCTCCTGCAGGAGCTCGATCGCAACGAGTTCTACGTCTACGAGACCGACGAGACGATCAAGGCCAAGATCCGGCCGATCATCATCATCACCTCGAACAACGAGAAGGAACTGCCGGACGCCTTCCTGCGCCGCTGCTTCTTCCACTACATCCGCTTCCCGGAAACCGAGACGATGCAGGCCATCGTCGACGTCCACTTCCCGGGTATCAAGCAGAAGCTGGTCGCCGAGGCGCTGCGGATTTTCTACGACATGCGCAAGGTGCCGGGCCTGAAGAAGAAGCCATCGACCTCGGAGCTGCTGGACTGGCTGAAGCTGCTGCTGGTCGAGGATATCGACGATCAGGTCCTGCGCGAGAAAGATCCGACCAAGCTCATCCCGCCCCTGCACGGCGCCCTGCTGAAGAACGAGCAGGACGTCCACCTCTTCGAACGCCTGGCCTTCCTGGCTCGTCGCGAGGGTTCGGGCTCGCGTCCGGGGCAGTAGTCTCCCGCGAGGGGGTGCGGCGAAACAGCCGTTACTTGGATTTCACTGGACGCGCGTAGGGCGTGCGCCCACCTTCCCGCTCAAATCTGGGAAGGTCCTGGGGGGAACACCCATGCGTCATTCGAAATGGCTGGCCGCGGTGCTGGTGCTCAGCGCCAGCTCGGCCGCCGTGACGGCCTGCCATCGCGTCGAAGCCGACAAGCCGGACCATCACGAGCGCCGCCTGGGCCGCCGCGAGCCGATCCGCGCCATCGACCGCCTGGACTGCCCCGAGCGCCAAGGCGAGCTGACGCGGGTATCCGCGGCCGCCGACGGCCAGTCGTGCGCCTACTCCTCCAGCGAGGCGATAGTCGATCTGCGGCTGGTGCGACTGAACGGCGGCGACGCCGAGGCCGCCTTGGCGCCGGTCGAGGCCGAGCTGAAAGAGGTCATGCCAACTCCGCCGGCTTCGCCGAAGCCCGCCAAGGGCAAGACCGGCAAGAACAAGACCAGCATCCACCTGCCCGGCATCAACATCGACGCCAGCGACGACGGCGCCGATATCCGCATCGGCCACCTGACCATCAACAGCGACGGCGGAGCCGCCGAGGTGAAGGTCAACAAGAACGTCAACTTCAAGGACGACGGCCATCACGACATCGCCATCTCCGCCGATGACGAACACGGCGAAGGTGACGTCACGATCAAGGCCGACAACCACGCCGCCGAGATCCGCGCCAAGAAGGCGGGCGAAGTCGTCCGCTCGACCCTGATCCTGGCCAACGACAAGGCCCCGAGGGGCTACCGCCTGGCCGGCTACGAGGCTCGCGGCCCCAAGGGCGGCCCGTTGGCCGTGGCCGTGGTGAAGGCCAAGACCCGTAACACCGACGACCACGACATCTTCCGGGATATGAAGGCGCTGGTCCGCCACAACGTCGGGGGCTGAGGCCCCTACTGCGTGACCGGCTCGACCTGCATCACCTTGTAGGTCAGCGGCCGACCGTCCTCGTCGGTGACGGTGACGTATTCGCCGAGCGCGAAGCGATGCTCGCCCAAGCGGTGCAGAGGTTCGTCGTCGGCCACGTCGTCGTCGTCATAGTCGAAGAACCAGCGCGTTCCACGCTTGTTTAGGCGACCGTCCACCGCATCCTCGTCCGGCGCGAAACGGCGCACGCTGCAAGAGCCCTTAACCTTGGCGTAGGCGCCCTCGTCGATGTGGCCGTCCTCGGTCAGCGGCGCGGTCAGGGCGTATCCACGGTGGTCGTCGCCGCCGGCGAACTCGGTGCCGGGATTGCGCGCCAGGCGCATGACGATGCGGGACAGGGACATGCGAGTCTCCCTTCTTTCGGAACAGTTTGGACTTAGTGCGACAGGAACAGGGAAGGCCCGTCGCTGTTCAGCAGCGTGCGGGTCGTGCCCCCGAAGATGAACTCCTGCAGCCTGGGATGACCGAACGCACCAGCCACAAGGAGGTTCGCGCCGGTGTCCTTCGCCGCGCCCAGCAACAGGCCAGCAGCGTCGCCGTTGCCTTCCAGAAGCTTCACCGTAGCCTTCACGCCGCGTGCGGCCAGGAACTCGACCAGGCGATCCAGCTCGAAAGCGCGCGACGAGGCGCCGGGCGCGCCGGCGATGATCACCGAGCCGGCCTTCTGCAGAAGCGGCAGTGAAGTTCGCATGGCCCGGCTGGCCTCCTTGCCGCCGTCCCAGGCGACCAGGGCCACGCCGTCGACCTTGAAGCCCGGACGGGCCACCAGGGTCGGGCGCTGCTCGTCGGCGACCAGTTGCTGGAAGGACTCCGCCAGCGGTCCCTTGCCACGCGCCGAGGCGTCGTCGAACACGATGACGTCGGACAGCCGACCTTCCATCGCCAGGCCCGCCCAGACGGGAGAATCCAGACTGACGACACGCGTGCGCGGATAGCCGGTCTGTGCGGCCAGCTTGCCGACGGCGCGCGCGCCTTCCAGCGCGGCTTCCTTCAAGCTTTCCAGCGCGGTGACCTGCACGCCGCCCATGAACCCTTCGCCCATCCAGGGCATCAGGTCGGCCATGTCGGCCGGCGCGTGGACACAAGCCAGTTCGGCCTCGAAGGCGCCCGCGAGGGCCGCGGCGGAGGTCAAGACGCCCTGGTCGTTCGGCGTTCCGGCCAGCGGAACCATAATTCTCGCCCAACTCATGATCGAACTCCCTTGAAGGGCATTTCCACAGATGACGGCGACGGCCACATTGATCTTTCTCAATCCATAGGCCAGTCAACCACCTTCACCATAAGGAACGATCTCGTGGCCAAAGGGCTGCATAAGGGCGGACCGCCCCGCGCGTGGCAAAGGATGCTCTCCGGACGTCGGCTCGACCTGCTCGATCCGTCGCCGATGGACATCGAGATCGAGGATATCGCCCATGGCCTGGCCCGCGTCGCGCGCTGGAACGGCCAGACGATCGGCGACCACGGTTTCTCGGTGGCCCAGCACAGCTTGGTGGTCGAGGAGATCGCGGCCCACATCAAACCGGACCTGGAGCCCAAGTGGCGTCTGGCCGCGCTGCTGCACGACGCCAGCGAATATGTGATCGGCGACATGATCAGCCCGTTCAAGGCGGCGCTGGGGGTGAGCTACAAGGATTTCGAGGCTAGGCTGGAGGACGCCATCCACATTCGCTTCGGACTGCCGGTGAAGACTCCCGCCCCGATCAAGAAACTGATCAAGCAAGCCGACCGCGCCTGCGCCTTCTTCGAGGCCACGCAGTTGGCCGGCTTCGAGCATGCCGAGTCCCTGGCGATCTTCGGCGCGCCGCCGGCCGGCTACGATCTGCGCATCACCCCCCAGCCGCCTTTCGAGGCCCAGGCGCGCTATGTGCAGCGGTTCCACGTCCTTTCGCGCGCGGCGGGCTACGAGTCCGCCCCCGGCGCGGCGTTCGAGACCGAATGAGCATCTCGGTCGTCATCGGTCTGTCGGCGGTGGTCGTGGCGATCCGCGACGGCGAGACCGTCGTGCTGACCGTGCGACCGCACGACGCCGTCACGGATGTAGCCTCGCCGCTCTCGGGCCTGCCGTTCGGCCCGTTCGATCCGGAAGCGCACCGCACCTTCGAACTGGGCCTGCGGGCCTTCGTGACCGAGCAGACGCGGTTCCAGCTGGGCTATGTCGAGCAGCTCTACACCTTCGGCGACAAGGGTCGCGACGCCCCGCGCGCCGAGGTCGGGGCCGGCGCGGCGCGCGTGGTCTCGGTCGGCTATCTGGGCCTGACGCCCAAGGCTGTCGACACCGACGCCCCGGACACGGCCTGGGCGCCGTGGACGCGGTTCTTCCCCTGGGAAGACTGGCGCGCGGGCCGCCCCGCGCTGCTGGACGAGGCCATCGCCCCTGCCCTGCGCCGCTGGGCCGGCGACGACTCCGCCAAGTGGTCCCGGGCGCGCTTGGCCTTCGCGTTGGACGGCGCGCCGTGGAACGAAGAACGGGTGCTGGAGCGCTACGAGCTGCTCTACGAGGCCGGCCTGGCCCCTGAAGCCGCCCGTGACCGGGCCCGCGCCGACGGCCACGCTCCGGCCGAACCCGCCGCCCTGTCGGCGGCTCTGGGCGAGCCGATGATCTCGGATCACCGTCGCATCCTGGCTACGGGCCTGTCGCGCCTGCGCGGCAAGATCAAGTACCGCCCGGTCGTGTTCGAGCTGACGCCCGAGGAGTTCACCCTCTCGACCCTGCAGCGCACCGTGGAGGCCATCGCCGGCGTGCCGTTGCACAAGCAGAACTTCCGCCGCGTGGTCGAGCGCGAGGAACTGGTCGAGGGCCTGGGTCGCCTGGACGCCGAAACCGGTGGTCGCCCCGCCGAGCTGTTCCGTTTCCGCCGCGAGATGCTGGCGACGCGCCAGGCCACCGGCCTCTCCCTGCCGCTGCTGCGGGACTGAAGGCTTCTTTGGATTGAAGGCAGGGCGAGGTTCGCCCTAAGCTCGCCTCAAGATGGCGAAACGAAACGTCCTGATCGCGACAATCGCCGCCGTGCTGCTGGCCGGCGTGGGCGTCGGCCTTTGGCTCTATGTCGGCCGCGACGTCGAGACCGAGGCGGTCGAACAGTCGCACGATGACGCGCTGCAGATCGCGGGCGCCAAGATCGCCATCCAGAACCGCTTCCCGGACGCCCAGGTCACCTACGGCAAGACCTTCGTCCATTGGGACGGCGAGGTACCGTCGGTCTGTGGCCGGGTCGATATCGTCGAGGAGCAGGACTCGTTCGACGGCGAGGAGCGCTATGTCTTCTCGTCGGGCGCCCTGACCGTCGAGGAAGCCGATGGCACCGACGCCATCGAGCAGAAGTGGTCGGACGTCTGCCAATAGCGGCCCGTCAGGAACCGCCCTCTTCGGCTTCCACCCGCGCCCGCCACTTGGCCTTCAGCGTATGCGAGGTGTCGCGGGAGCCGTCGGGGCTCCAGCCCGGCGGGCCGAACACGTAGCCCAGCGCGTCACGCGGCGACTTGGAGCCGGCCACGTCCTTGCCGATGCCAATCCACTCGTGGAAGACGTTGTGCAGGATGTTGAAATTGCCGAGGTTCTTCACCGTTCCATAGCGGCAGGGCTCTTCGTCGACCTCGGGGATGAAGGTGCCGAACATACGGTCCCAGATGATCAGGATGCCGGCGTAGTTGGCGTCCAGATAGCGGGCGTTGCGGGCGTGGTGCACGCGGTGATGCGAAGGCGTGTTGAACACCGCCTCGAACCAGCGTGGCATGCGCTTGATCACCTCGGTGTGGATCCAGAACTGGTAGACGAGGCTGATGCCCTTCTGGATGGCCACCATGGCCGGCGGGAAGCCCAGGAACGACAGCGGCAGCCAAAGGAGCCAGGTGCCGGCCACGCCGCCGGTCCAGGTCTGACGCAGAGCGGTCGACAGGTTGTAGTGGGTCGAGGTGTGGTGATTGGCGTGGCTGGCCCACCAGACACGGCGCTCGTGGGCAATGCGGTGAAACCAGTAGTAGGTCAGGTCCTCCAGCAGGAAGACGGCGACCCAGGCCCAGATGGCGGTCATCGGGATCGTGAAGATCCGATGCTGATAGACCCAGACCGTGATGGCGAAGATCACCCCGCCCAGCAGCGCGCCGGCGATGGTGCTGCCCAGGCCCATCGACAACGACATGGCCGTGTCGCGGGTCTCGTAGTTGGCCTTGGCCTTGCCGAAACGGCCCAGCAGGATTTCCAGGATAACGGCCAGCACGAAGAACGGGATGGCCATCTGGACGGGGTCGAACGAGGCTTTCAGCATCAGGCGAGCTCTTTCGGCGGCCAGACGTCGTCATTGACGGCGAAGATGGGACGGGCGTCGGCAAGGCGTACTGTGAGCCGGCCGTTGGTCGGTTTGAGGGCGGCGATGCTGCTCCACGGCAGGTCGCGGGCGACATAGCCATCGCCACGGCGGTAGAGCACCAGCGCCAGCGCCCCTTCGCGGGCGATGACCGCGGCGCCGTCGGCGGCGATCCAGACGGCGTCCGGCCTATGATCCGGGAATTCGAGATCGAGCAGGGCCTTGGCCGACTCGGCGTCGAGCGGCGGCGTCGATCGCGCCACCCCCAGCCACGCCGCGAACCCCACAAGCAAAGCCACGGCGACCACGGAGCCGCCCAACTGAATCAACAGCGCCTTGTCCAAGACCGACGCATCCCCCCGTAACTTATTGCTGTTAAGTTTGACGAGCGGAACGACGGCGTCAAGCTGTCACGACGTCGCCACGAACGCGAACGGCGCGCCCCGTCGGGAGCGCGCCGTCCTCAAGTTTCGAAGTACCGCCTGCTTAGAAGTGGCGAACGTAGCCCACCGACACCGTGTCGGAGTTCAGGTCGCTCTTGGTGTATTCGGACTTGGTGTAGTCCGCGCGAAGGCCGTTCTTGTCGTCGAACTTGTACTCGGCGCCGACGCCGTAGTTCCAGCTTTCGCGGCTGCCGTTGAACTGGGTGGCGGCCGGATTGGACGTCTTGAACTTGGTCGAGCCATAACCGACGCGGCCGAGGATATCGAGGTTCGGGGTCACCGGCAGATAGCCCACGGCATAGCCGGCGACCTGGTGCTCCATCTTCACATTCGCCGGACCGCCCGGCGTATAGACCTTGTCGCCATCGACGCCGCCGGCGACCTCGGCCTCGACACCGAAATTAGGCGTAAGCTTGGCGCCGGCGCGACCTTGAATAGCGCCGGTATCCGCGCCCTTCGTCCGAGTTTGATTGTAATTCAACGAACCATAGGCGTCGGTCGAATTTTGAGCCTGTGCATAGAGCGGAGCCGCGAGGACCGAACCGGCGACCAGGGTAGCGGTGATGAGAGTCTTCATTCTTGTACTCCAATTCTACTCGTAGTCTTCAGCTCCCTCAGCCAGCCCGTGGTAGGCGGATAACGCGGCGGGCATGGGGCGGTTCACGGCCCGGTTTGAGGCCGTTGCGTGTCGTTGCCGAAAAGCCGCAGTGGTCGTGGAGTGATGACGGAGGCGTCATCCATGCTATCTACGGGTTCAAACAAGCGTCAGAACGCGGACTCATCGAGGTCCGTGCGTATCATCGGGACCGTCGCCTTGCCGCAAGCCGTCATCGCCGCCACGGGGCTGTACACTCCGCCCTTCGCCATTTCGAACACCGAGCTGGTCGAGGCCTTCAACGCCTTCGTCGAGCGGTTCAACGCCGCCAATGCCGACGCCATCGCGGCCGGCGACGTGGTCGCCCTGGCGCCCTCCTCGCCCGAGTTCATCGAGAAGGCCTCGGGCATCAAGTCGCGCTTCGTGATGAACAAGGACGGCATCATCGATCCGGACCTGATGCGGCCGATCCTGCCCGAGCGTTCGAACGACGAGCTGTCGATCCTGGCCGAGATGGCGGTCGAGGCGGCCAAGCAGGCGATCGCACGTTGGGGCAAGCCGGTCAGCGAGATCGGCGCGGTGATCTGCGCCGCCTCGAACATGCAGCGCCCCTACCCGGCCATGGCCATCGAGATCCAGCAGGCCCTGGGCATCGACGGCTTCGCCTTCGACATGAACGTCGCCTGCTCGTCGGCCACCTTCGGCATCAAGACCGCCGCCGACTTCGTCACGACCGGCAGCGCCAAGGCCGTGCTGATGGTCAATCCCGAGATCTGCTCGGGCCACCTGAACTTCAAGGACCGCGACAGCCACTTCATCTTCGGCGACGTGGCCACGGCCGTGATCGTCGAGGACGCCGATCAGGCGACCGACGGCTGGGAAATCCTGGGCACGCGCCTGAAGACCCAGTTCTCCAACAACATCCGTAACAACTTCGGCTTCCTCAACCGCGCCGCGCCGGAAGGCGAAGGCGCGCGCGACAAGCTGTTCGTGCAGGAAGGCCGCAAGGTGTTCCGTGAGGTGGTGCCGATGGTCAGCGAGATGATCGTCGAGCATGCCGGCGACCTGGGCATCGATCCGCACGGCCTCAAGCGCCTGTGGCTGCACCAGGCCAACATCAACATGAACGAGATGATCGGCCGCAAGGTGCTGGGCCGCGACCCAACGTCGGAAGAGAACGTCATCATCCTGGACGAGTACGCCAACACCAGCTCGGCCGGCTCGATCATCGCCTTCCACACCGCCAACGACGACTTCGCCTCGGGCGAGACGGGGCTAATCTGCAGTTTCGGCGCGGGCTACTCGGCGGGCACAGTGTTCGTGCGCAAGCGCTAGGTTCCACCTATCATCAAAGATCAAAGCGCCGCGCCAGAAGGCGCGGGGCTTTTTCATGTCTCACGGCTTCGGATGCGTCGCCTTCCAGTCCATCGCGCGACGGACGCGAACGCCCACGGCCGGGTGATCGTAGAACAGAACCTCCTCGACCTTGGACGGCGTCGCCGCCCGATACTCGATGGTCTTCACCAGAGCCTTGGCCAGGCCGTCCGGCTCGTTGAAGTGGACCAGGCTGAAGCGGTCGGCGTCGCTTTCGACCTCGCGGATCAGGGTGTTGGTGATCGGCCCGCCCAGCAGCCCCAGCACGGCCAGGATGACCGCCAGCACCGGCAGGCCAGCCGGGTCGGCGACGCTGGTCACGCCCTTGGCGTTCAAGAGCGCCGCGAACCACGGGAACGTCCGGTCGACGATGAAGAAGGCCACGACCGCCAGCACCGCGAAGATGCCCGTGATCCACAGGCTGTGCTGATGAGCGTAGTGGCCCATCTCGTGGCCGACGACGCCGCGCACCTCGGCGATATCCGCCCCTTTCTTGAACATGGTGTCGCTCATCGCGATGCGCGCCGAGCCGCCCAGGCCCGAGACGTTGGCGGTGTAGGCGTTGGACTGCTTGGAGCCGTCGTAGACGAAGATCTTGTCGTGCGGCACGCCGACCGCCTTGGCCATGGCCACCACCTCGTCGCGCACCGGACCGGCCGGCGCGGGCGTGTACTTGTTGAACAGCGGCTCGATGAAGGTCGGCGAAATCAGCATGCCGAACACGATCGTCGCCGCGGTCAGGCCGCCGGCCCACAGCCACCACAGCTTCCGCGCCTTGCGGATCAACAGGTACAGCAGCGCCAGGAAGATCGCGGTGAACACGACCGAGATGGCCGTGCCCATCAGGTTCTCCTTGAACCAGCCGCCGAACGCCTGGTCGGTCAGGCCGTACTGCTTTTCGCGCCACCAGTTGGCGTAGACCGACCACGGCAGCTCCAGCAGCCAGCTGACGGCGACATAGACGGAAGCCACCAGCAGGCTGGCCAGGAACGGCCGCCCCTTCTTGCGCTCGACGCCCTGCTGGACCTTCACCAGCACGCCGGTGCGGATGATGAGCCAGGCGGCGACGAGCGAGACCAGGAAGCCCCAGAGCAGCAGCCAGTGGCCGCCTTGGGTGTAGTGCTGCGCCTTGACGTGCGCTTCCGGCGGCAATTGCGCCAGATAGGCGGCCGTGGCGGCCGCCGGATCGAATTTGGACATGTCCCTCTCCCCGGAGATGTGCGCGGGAGCAGGCCCCGAGTCCGGGAACGGCGTCAGCTTAATTCGTCGTCACGGTCCGTGGACGGCGAAACACGGCAACGTTCGGGCTGGCGAACGGCGCGCGCGCGTATAGAAAAGGCGAGTTGTTTCGCCCAAAGGTCTTTCCGATGCGATTCCCTGCCCGCCGCGCCGTTCTTTCCGGTCTCGGCCTTGCCCTGCTCGCCGCCTGCGGCAAGAAACCGGACGCGAATGTCAGCGCCTGGGATCGGATCAAGGCTTCGGGCAAGTTGCGGGTCGGCCTGGAAGGCACCTATCCGCCTTTCAACTTCCAGGACAAGGACGGCCAGCTGGCCGGCTTTGAAGTCGACTTCGCCAAGGCCCTGGCCGCTCAGCTGGGCCTGAAGGCCGAGTTCAGCCCCGCGCCGTTCGCCGGCCTGCTGGGCTCGCTCGAATCGGGCCGCGTGGACGTCGTGATCAACCAGATCACCATCACCCCCGACCGCCAGGTCAAATACGACTTCTCCGAGCCCTACACGGTCTCGGGCATCCAGATCATCACGGTGAAGGGCAAGACGGGCGTCACCAAGCCCGAGGACCTGGCCGGCAAGAAGGTCGGCGTCGGCCTCGGCACCAACTACGAGCAGTGGATCCGCGCCAATGTCCCCGGCGCCGACGTGCGCACCTATGACGACGACCCCACCAAGTACCAGGACCTCAAGGCCGGCCGCACCGACGCGGTGCTGAACGACCGCCTGGTCGCCGCCGACTTCGTGAAGACCTCACCGGAATTCGTCGCCTCTGGCCCGCCGTTCGCGGCCCAAGGCTCGGGCGTGGCCATGAAGAAAGATCCGGGCCTGAAGGTCGTGATCGACCAGGCTATCGACGCCCTGCGCAAGAGCGGCGACCTGGCCTCGATCTCGCAGCAGTGGTTCGGCATGGACGTGACCCGCTAGGCTCATGGAAACCGGTCTGGACCTGCTGCGCCAGTCGGCGCCCCTGCTGCTGAAGGGCGCCGGCTACACCGTCCTGCTTAGCGTCATCGGCATGGGCCTGGGCGTCGTCCTGGGCTTTGGCCTGGCCTTGATGCGCCTTTCGCGGAGCCCGCTGCTGCGTTGGCCCGCCGCCGTCTACGTCTCGGCTTTTCGGGGCACGCCGCTCTTGGTGCAGCTGTTCCTGATCTACTACGGCCTGCCGCAGTTCGGGATCGAAATGCCGCCCCTGCTGGCAGCCGGCATCGGCTTCTCACTGAACGTTGCGGCCTACAGCTGCGAGATCCTGCGCAGCGCCATCGACGCCATCGACAAGGGCCAGTGGGAAGCCGCCAGCGTGCTGGGCATGAGCCGCGGCCAGGCCCTGCGCCGGATCATCCTGCCGCAAGCCGCCCGCACGGCCCTGGCGCCGCTATCCAACAGCTTCATCGGCCTGGTGAAGGACACCTCCCTGGCCGCCACCATCCAAGTGCCGGAGCTGTTCCGCCAGGCCCAGCTGATCACCGCCCGCACCTATGAGATCTTCACGATGTATCTGGCCGCGGCGGCCATCTACTGGATCCTCTCCACCGTGCTGGCGGCCGTGCAAAGCGGGTTGGAACGCCGCGCCGCGGAGGGCCGCCGATGAGCGCGATTGACGCCAAGGGCATCAAGAAGAGCTATGGCGAAACCCCAGTCCTGGCGGGCGTCGACCTGAATGTCGTCCCCGGCGAGGTGGTGGCGATCATCGGTCCCAGCGGCTCGGGCAAGAGCACCCTGCTCCGCTGCCTGGCCGGCCTGGAGCCGATCAACGCCGGCGACCTGACCATCGCGGGCGTCGTCGAGGGCGGCAAGGTTCCGCTGGCCAAGGCGCTGAACGGGCGGGTCGGGTTCGTCTTCCAGAACTTCAACCTGTTCCCGCACAAGACGGCGCTGGAGAACGTGATCGAGGGTCCCGTGGTCGTCCGCAAGGCCGATCCCGCTCAAGCTCGCGCCAAGGGCTTGGCCCTGCTGGAAAAGGTCGGTCTCGGCGGTCGCGCCGACGCCCATCCGGCCGCGCTGTCGGGCGGTCAACAGCAACGCTGCGCCATCGCCCGCGCCCTGGCCATGGACCCGGAAGTCATCCTGTTCGACGAGCCGACCTCGGCCCTCGACCCGGAACTGGTCGGCGAAGTGCTGGCCGTGATCCGCGATCTGGCCGCCGAAAAACGGACCATGGTCATCGTCACCCACCAGATGGATTTCGCGCGAGATGTCGCCGACCGCACGATTTTCATGGACGGCGGCGTGATCGTGGAGCAAGGACCTTCTCGTCAGCTCCTTGCCTCCCCACGTGAGGAGCGGACGCGTCGGTTCCTGGCCAGATCGGGTGTGCTCCAGCCATAATTTGGCCCACGGGACGCTTCACCTCGTGGTCTCGCGCGTCAGGCGAATGCGTAGGCGGCCTCGCCGCTCACACGTGCTTTAACTATTGAATCCAAAGCCCTGCGCCGGGTGGCTTTTATGGCGAGGACAGCGTGAAGCCTTATATCGAACTCAAGGGCGCCTCGGGCGCCGTCTATCGCTACAAGCTGGCCGAGAGTGGTGATCCCAACACCACGATCGCCGGCAACTACGTGTACGTCGACTCCAAGGGAGCCGTCGTCTACGCGGGCGAGGCCAACAACCTGATCGACTCCAAGGCGCGTTGGTCGGAGGCCTATTCGCGTCATGGCGCGACGTGGCTCTACACGCGCCTGAACGTTTCGGGCGCTTCGCGGGCCGACGAATATTCCGACATCGTGATCGCGCTGCAGCCGGTCATGAACAAGGCCGACTAATCGGTCGCCGATAGGTCCCATTGAGGGCTCTACGCGGGCGCGCGGGACCGGCTATGGTCCCGCCACATGCGCCCGGAGATTCTCTTTCCTCTGTTCACCTCGGTGTCCACGCTCAAGGGCGTGGGCCCGCGCGTCGCGCCGTTGGTCGAGAAGCTGGCCGGGCCGATCGTGCGGGACGTGCTGTTCACGGCGCCGACCGGCCTGATCCGGCGCAGCGTGACCACGGTCGACCAGGCCGTGGAGGGCCAGGTCCATACCTTCGTGGTCACCATCGACCAGCACCAGCCGCCGCATCGCCTGGGCCATCCCTGGAAGATCCGCGCCTGGGACGGGACCGGTTTCCTGACCCTGATCTGGTTCAAGGGCCACGGCCCGCACCTAGAGCGCCAACACCCGAAGGGCGCGCGGCGTGCGGTCAGCGGCAAGGTAGAGCGACCGGACGGCTACGCCTCCGAACTCCAGATCGCCCATCCCGACTACATTGTCGACGAAGCGCGCGCGGCCGACATCCCCGAGATCGAGACCGTCTATCCGGCCACGCAAGGCCTTCCCTCGCGCACCTTCCGCAAGTTCACCCTGGAAGCGCTGGACCGCGCAGCGGACTTGCCCGAATGGCAGGACGCCGCCTGGCGCCAGCGCGAGAAGCTGCCGGGCTGGCGTGAGGCCCTGGCGGCAGTCCACGCGCCGGCCAGCGAGGCCGAGCTCTCGCCGCTGTGCCGTCCGCGGCGGCGCCTGGCCTATGACGAGCTGCTGGCCCACCAACTGGCGCTGGCTCAGCGCAAGGCGTCACGGCGCTCCACGCCAGGTCCGCGCATTCCGGCCGGACCGCTGTCGGAGACCGCCGAGAAGGCCCTGCCCTTCAGGCTGACCGGCGCCCAGATCCGCGCGCTGTCGGAGATCCGAGGCGACCTCGCTTCCGGCGAGCGGATGAGCCGCCTGCTGCAGGGTGACGTCGGTTCGGGCAAGACCGTGGTGGCGATGCTGGCCATGGCCGATGTCGCCAGCGGCGGCCTGCAATCGGCCCTCATGGCTCCGACGGAAATCCTGGCCCGTCAGCACTTCGAGACGATCGCCGCGCCGCTGGAGGCGCTGGGCCTGTCGGTGGTCCTGCTGACGGGACGCGACAAGGGCGCCGGCCGTGCGACCAAGCTGAAGGGCCTGGCGGACGGGACGCACCACATCGCCGTGGGCACCCACGCCCTCTTCCAGGACGACGTGGCCTTCAAGGCCCTGGCCCTGACGATCATCGACGAACAGCACCGCTTCGGCGTCAACGAGCGGCGGCGGCTTCAAGACAAGGGCGAAGGCGTCCATCTTCTGGCGATGTCCGCCACGCCGATCCCGCGCACCCTGGAGCTGACTGTCTTCGGCGACCTCGACGTCTCGCGCATCGACGAGAAGCCACCGGGCCGCACGCCCGTCGCCACCCGCGCCGCGCCCACGCCGCGCGTGCCCGAGATCGTCGACCGCCTGCGCTCGGCTATCGCCGCCGGCGCCCAGGCCTTCTGGATCTGCCCGCTGGTCTCAGAGTCCGACAAAGTCGACCTGCGCGCCGCCGAGGATCGCGCCGCCGATCTGGCCCGACATCTGCCCGGGGTCGGCCTGGTCCACGGCCAGATGCCGGTCGCCGAGAAGGACGCCGTCATGCAGCGCTTCGTCGATGGCGAGGTCAGCGTGCTGGTGGCCACTACGGTGGTCGAGGTCGGGGTCAACGTCCCCAACGCCAGCATCATGGTCATTGAACACGCCGACCGCTTCGGCCTGGCTCAGCTGCACCAGCTGCGCGGTCGCGTCGGCCGGGGCACGCGGGAGAGCTCCTGCGTGCTGCTCTACGACCCGCCGCTGTCGGAAGTAGCCCAACAGCGCCTCGACATTCTACGTCGTAGCGACGACGGCTTCGAGATCGCCGAGAAGGACCTGGAGCTGCGCGGCGGCGGCGATCCGCTGGGCCTCAAGCAGAGCGGCTTCCCGGCCTATCGCCTGGCCGATCCGGTAGCGCACCGCGACCTGATCGCCGTGGCGGCGGACGACGCTCGCCTGATCCTGGCGCGCGACCCCGACCTGACCTCGCCGCGCGGCCAGGCCCTGCGGATGTTGCAGGAGCTGTTCGACTGGAAGCCCGCCTCGCCGCTGAACGAAGCGGGCTAGCAGGAGCCGCCGATGCCCGACATCTACGATCCGACCTTCGTGAAGGCCGTCTTCGATCGGTGCTCGGGCAAGTACATCGCCTTCAGCTTCATCTGCTCGTTCGGCTTCACCGAGCGCTGGCGCAAGCAGTGCGTCGCCGCCCTGCCGGAACCGCTGACCAGCACGCCGACGGGCTACGACCTGATGGCCGGCACGGGCGAGGTCTGGCCACATCTGCTTCGGCGCTTTCCAGATCTGGCGTCGATCACCGCCGTCGACATCTCGTCGGGCATGCACCAGCGCGCCCTGGAGCGGCTGCATCGCCATCGCGCCCACAAGATCACCTTCGTCGAGGACGACGTGCTGGACAGCGCTCTGCCGGAGGCCGGCGCGGACTTCGTGATCTCGACCTTCGGCCTGAAGACCTTCGCGCCCGAGCAACATCGGCGACTGGCCAAGCTGATCGCCCGCAGCCTGCGCTCCGACGGCGTCTTCTCGCTGATCGAGGCGTCGGACCCGAAGGGCTGGGTCCTGCGGCCGCTCTACCTGTTCCACCTCAAGGTCGTGCTGCCGCTGATCGAGCGGATCTTCCTGGCCGGCGCCCAGGACTTCACGATGATCGGGACCTACAGCACCAATTTCGGCGACGCCTCGGCCTTCGGCGACATGCTGCGCGCCGAAGGCCTCGAGGTCGAGTTCAAGCGCTGCTTCTTCGGCTGCGCGACCCTGGTGGCGGGCCGCAAGCCGGCCTAGTGCGCCGCCGCGCCCTTGCGGTGATGCCAGAGGTGCATGACGCCAGCGAGCACGCCGCCAATCACCAGACCGACCACGGCCGAGCCGAGGGCAAAAGCCAGCCAGCCGGTCAGGGCGCCGACGCCCGGTGCCTGGCCCGCCCAATGCGAGAAACCCTCGACCCAGGTCGGCACCGGCGTCAGGTGGAAGTGTTCCAGGCCATGCACGATGATGCCGCCGCCGACCCACAGCATGGCCGCCGTGCCGATCACGGTCAGAGCTTCCATGGTGTAGGGCATGGCCTTGACCAGGCCGCGCCCGAAACCGGCGACTCCCTTCGATTTGCGCTTGGCCAGATGCAGGCCGATGTCGTCCATCTTCACGATCAGGGCCACGACGCCGTAGACGCCGATGGTCAGCAGCACGCCGACCAAGGCCAGGGCGCCGGCCTGGATCGGCAGCGGCTTGCCCGAGACGTCGGCCAGGGCGATGGCCATGATCTCGGCCGACAGGATGAAGTCCGTGCGGATGGCGCCCGTCACCTTCTCCTTCTCGAGCTCGGGTCCGCTGAGCGCCAGCTCCTCGATCGCCTCGCCCTCGGACTCCGGCGTGAAGGCCTCCAGGACCTTCTCGGTCGCCTCAAATGCCAGATAGGCGCCGCCGAGCATGAGGAGCGGCGTCACGGCCCAGGGCGCGAAGGCGCTGAGCAGCAGGGCGCCGGGCAGGAGAAACAGCAGCTTGTTGCGCAGCGAGCCCAGCGCAATCTTCCAGACGATCGGCAGCTCGCGGTCAGGCGTGAAGCCCATGGCGTAGCCCGGCGTCACGGCCGCATCGTCAACCACAACGCCCACGGCCTTGGTTCCGGCCTTGCCGGCTGCGCCGGCGACGTCGTCCAGGGAGGCGGCGGCGATCTTGGTGATGCCGGCGACGTCATCGAGCAGCGCGGCGAGACCGGAGGGCATGGGAGATCCTGAACAGCCAGAGTTGGGCCCTCTTTGCGTAAGGCGCGCCGGGCTCGCCGTAAAGGTTGGAGGGCCTTGCATGACGCTGGGTGAGGGTTGGAAGCTCTCGCCATGGACGTCGTCGCCGCCCTTGATCGCCTCGCCCCGCGCCTGTCGCCGACCGCGACTGGAGCGGCGAACGCTCGCCGCCTGTCGGGCGGCGCCAGCCTGGAGACCTGGGCCTTCGACCTGGATGACGGCGCGCCGCTGATCCTGCGTCGTCGGCCCGACGGCGCGGCGATGCGCGAGACGGCCCTGCCCTTGGCCTCCGAGGCCGCCCTGATACGCGCCGCCGATCAGGGCGGTGCGCCGGCGCCCAGCGTGGTTCATGTCTGCGCGCCCGACGACGGCCTCGGCGAGGCCTATGTCATGCGCCGCCTGGAGGGCGAGACCCTGGGTCGCCGGATCGTCCGCGACGAGGCCTTCGCCGGCGTGCGGCCCGGCCTTGCGCGACGGTGCGGCGAGGTCTTGGCGCGCATCCACGCCGTTCCGACCGGGGGCCTGCCGCCGCTGGCGACCTCCGACGCGCGCGGCGAGCTGGCGCGCTACGAGGCGATCTATCGCGAGCTGGGCGCGCGCCGGCCGATCCTGGAGGCCGCTTTCCGCTGGCTGGAGCGCGCCGCGCCCTCCCCGCCTGAGCGGCCCGTCCTGGTCCACGGCGACTTCCGGAACGGCAATCTGATGATCCATCCGGAGCAAGGCCTGGTCGGCGTTCTGGACTGGGAGCTGGCTCATCTGGGTGACCCGGCCGAGGACCTTGGCTGGATCTGCGTCAACTCCTGGCGTTTCGGCGACTGGAAGAAGCCTGTCGGCGGTTTCGGCGAATATGCGGACCTGCTGGCCGGTTATGGAAACGGCGTCACGCTGGAGCGCGTGCGGTTCTGGCAGGCGCTCGGCTCGCTGAAATGGGGCGTCATGTGCCTGATGATGTACCAGAGCTTCGCCACGGGCGCTGACCGCTCCATCGAGCGCGCCATGATCGGCCGGCGGACCAGCGAGACCGAGATCGACCTCGTCGCCCTGATGGAGGCCGCATGATCAGCCATCCGACCGCCGCCGAGTTGTCAGAGGCCGTCGCCGCGTTCGAGGCCGAGATCGCTGCGCCCGGCGATGCTCGCCATGCCTTCCTCGCCCGCGTGACCGACAACGCCCGCGCCACCCTGGCCCGCGAGGCCGAGCACAGCGCCCGCCTCGAGGCGGAAGCGATCGCACGATTGCAGGCCCTGCTCGGTAAGAGCGGCGACTACGCCGCGCTCAACGCCGAACTCTGCGAAGACCTGCGCGACGGGCGGCTTGATCCGCTGGACCCGATCGTGCTGGCCCACCTGCGCGCCACGGCCATCGGCCAGGTCGCCATCGACCAGCCCACCTACGGCGGGCTAGCGGCCTTGCTCGGCGCCGGTCACCACGGGCGCGGCGGCTAGGGGACGACCGGTCATGTCGACGACCCGCGCCTGGGCGTCGGCCTCCAGGTCGGCATAGAACAGGTTGTAGGCGTCGACCTTGCGCCGGTCGGCCCAAGAACCGGTGTCGCGCAGCGAGCTCGACTTCGGCTTGCTGGTGCGCAGGACGCCTTCCTCGCACCGCGCCGCCACCTGCCGCTGCAGAAACGCCGGCCGGGCGCCCCATTCCAGGCCGGTGGCGTTGGCTGCGCCCAGGTTCAGCCGGGCCGGCGCCTTCTCCAGCGAGACGCCGCCCAGCAGAGGGTTGAAACAAAGTGGCGCACGGCGCTCCAGATTGACCAGCTGGTCGGCCGCGTCCCAGACCAACGAGCGCCCCATCACCGCCTGAGCGCCCTGGAAGTCGCCCTCCGGGACCGAGATCCAGGCGGCGACGCAGCCTGTCTCGCCTTTGCGATCGCAGGCGGGCGTCGGCGCGTCGGAAGCGTACTCGTCGGCGGGGACCGGCGTCTCGATCAGATAGACAGCGACCAGGCGGCGCTTGAGCTCGGGCTTGGTGGCGATTTCCTCGCGCAGCAACCGCGCGGCAAGGGAGCCCCCCTGCTCCACGCCGACGATGATGAACGGCCGGTCGTGGTTGTAGCGGACCAGGAAGGCGGCGAAGGCCTGCTTCACATCGCCATAGGCGAACCGCCGCGCCTCGCGGGCGTCGTCGCGCAGGGTCAGATAGGTGTAGAGGCTGGCCTGGCGATAGCGCGGCGCGAACACGCGGCCGACGCGGTCGAACGGCCCCGCATAGTTCGGGATCACCACCCGCGACAGGAACCGCTGGGCCTTGGGCTGGTCGATGCCGCCATTCCAGTCGCGCCCGCCGTCGAAGGTGGTCGGATGGACGAAAAAGACGTCGACCGGATGGTCCGCCGGCGCGACGCCTTCGGGGTCCCTAGGCAGCAGCGCCCACGAGTCCCGCTTGCCATAGTCCGGCGCGGGCGGCGGGTGGTAGGTCAGGAACGGGATCTTGGGATCCAGCGCGTTGCTGAGGATGTCGTAGCGCCAGATGAAGGCGGCCGACAGGATCAGCGCCAGGAACAGCACGACGCCCGTGAAGATCCAGCGCTTGAAGCCTTTGAACTGACCCATGCGACCTTCGGTACACCAAGGCCTGATCCGCTTTAATCCCCTTTCTTAGGCGCCTTCCTGACCGATGATCGCCACGGAACAGACGTTGCTGGCCGGCGCGCCACCCAGGTTGTGGGTCATGCCGAAGACCGGGTTCGAGAGCTGGCGCTCGCCGGCGCGGCCCTGGAGCTGCAGGTACATCTCGTAGAGCATCCGCAGGCCCGAAGCGCCGATCGGGTGGCCGAAGCACTTGAGGCCGCCATCGATCTGGCACGGCACCCCGCCGTCGGCGTCGTAGAAGCCGTCCAGCACGTCGCGCCATCCCTGGCCCTCGGGTGAGATGAACAGGTCCTCCATCGTCACCAACTCGGTGACCGAGAAGCAGTCGTGCACCTCCATCATCGAGATCTGCTCGCGCGGGCGCTCGATGCCCGCCTCGCGGTAAGCCTTGCCGGCGGCGATGCGAGCGGTGTGGAAATGGCTGCCGTCCCAGCCATTGTACTGGCTCTCGTAGCCATTTGAGACCGACAGCTGCAGGGCCTTAACGGTGACGAGGTCGTGCTTGCCGAGGCTGCGGGCGATCTCGGGCGTGGTGACGATGGCCGCCGCCGCGCCGTCCGAGACGCCGCAGCAGTCGAACAGGCCCAATGGCTCGGCGATCATTGGGGCGTTCAGGGCCTGTTCGGCGGTGATCGGCTTGCGAAGGTGAGCCTTGGGGTTCTTGGCGCCATTGGCGTGGCTCTTGACCGAGACATGGGCGATGGCGCGCTTCAGGTCGTCCTTGGAGACGCCGTGCTTGGCGCGGTAGGCGCTGGCCAGCTGGGCGAAGTTGCCGGGAGCCGAGCCGTTGGGCATGACCTGCGGGCCGAGTGTGCCGGGATTGGCGACCGGCAGCCCGCCATAGCCGGTGTCCTTCAGCTTCTCGACACCGACGGCCAGGGCGATATCGGCCGCGCCAGCCGCTACGGCGTAGACCGCGCCCCGGAAGGCTTCCGAGCCCGAGGCGCAGAAGTTCTCGACCCGGGTGACGGCGATGTTGGGCAGGCGCAGGGCGATCGACAGCGGCGTGCCGCCCTTGCCCGAGCCGATCTCGTCGATGTGCGTCGAGAACCAGGCCGCGTCCAGCTGGGTCTGATCGATGCCGGCGTCCCGCATGGCCTCCAGATAGGCCTCGACCATCAGGTCGTCGGGGCCGGCGTCCCAGCGCTCGCCGAACTTCGAACAGCCCATCCCGAGGATAGCGACCTTATCCCGGATACCCTGCGGCATGATCGGTCTCCCTATTCGGCGGCTTGAGCGGTGTTGGCGGAAATGGCGGCGCGGTCGGGCGTGGCCTTCCAGAAGTAGCGGACGAAGCCGCGCTTCTCGTCGACCTCCTTGATGCGGAACACCATCCGCACCGGCAGGCCGGTCTCGACGTCGCCCGGCGCGACGTCGGTGATGTCCATCATGATCCGCCCGCCGCCCTCGAACACGATCATGCCGTAGTGGTTAGGCGGGGCCATGGAGAAGGTCAGGTGGTCGGCCGAGTAGCTGAGCACCGAGGCCCTCCGCTCGGCGAAGCGGTACGGCTCCTGGGTGTCGACGGCGGGGTTGTTGGGCGCAACGGAGATGCGGGTGCGCGGGAACTGGACGACGCCGGTCTCGCGGCAGCGGCCGCCGACCAGGCCCAGGATCATGTCCTCGTTGCGATACAGCGTGGTCAGGGCCGTCTTGTTGTCCTTCTCGGCCCGCATGCCCTTGTCCCACTCGACCAGGCCGTTGAAGGTCAGGAACTTCAGGTAGTTGGTCTCTTCCTGACGATCGGCCAGCGAGCCGGTGACGCCGCGCGCGGGGCGTTGGCCCTGTCCAGTAGCGCGGAAGACCAGGGCCTCGGCGCCCTGGCCGAACTGAGCGACCAGGATCACTTCACCGGCCTTGGCCTGCTCCAGGGCATGGGCCAGCATGATCGGCCCGTGCGCGCAGCCGGCCTCCCCCATCACGGCGGCGAGGTTGTCGCGGACGGCCTCGGGCTTGATGCCGACGGAGTTGGCCAGGGTCGCGGCCATGCCGGTGAAGGTCGATGGGAAGCAGAAATGATCGACGTCGGAGGCGCTTAGTCCGGCGACTTCAAGGGCCTTGCGGATCGCCGGCGGGACAAGCTTGACGATGCCCTCATCGCGGATCCAGCGCTCTTCCCAGTAATAGTCGAAACCGCCGTCATCGCCGCGGAAGTGGTCGACGAAGTCGTCAGTGACACTGCCGCGCCCCAGCAACTCGGCCGCGCCGGGGCCGCCGGAGACCACGAACGCCGCCGCGCCGTCGCCGAAGTCCAGCTCCTGGGCCGAAACCGCGCGGGCCCTGCGATGCTCGCCGACCGCCACCAGCGAGGTCCCGCCTGCCGCCAGGGCCTGGCCAAGGGCCGTCAGGCCGCAGCGTTGCGAGCCGGTGACATCGCTGGCGGTGATCGACTTCTCAAGGGTCAGGGCCGCCGAGACGATGCCCGCGTTCAGCCGATCGGCGAACGGCGCGGTCGTAGAGGCGAAATAGAGGCTGTCGATCTGGGAGCGGTCGTCGTCGGGACCCAGGGCGTCGCGGGCCGCCTCGACCGCCATGGTCAGGGCGTCCTCGTCCCAGTTGGCCATGGACCGCTCGCCCTTGCCCTTGGCCTTCAGGTTCGGGGCGACCCAGGCATTGGCCTCGGTCACGGCCTTGCGGCTCAGACGAAGACGGGGCGCGTATGCTCCCCAGGCGGCGATGCCGGCCATTTCACGCTCCCTGCCTGTCGGGTGGACCCGACTTATCGGCGTTCAGCTTACGCTCGCGGAAATGGACGGCAACCGTGCCCTGACGTCAGCGCCCAGGCCTTAGCGGAAAGGGTCTTCCGTGTTCAGATAGCCCGCCACGTAGTCGGCGACGCCGTCCTCCAGCGCGGTCATCGGCGCGTTGTAGCCGGCGGCCCGCAGGCGGCTCATGTCGGCCTGGGTGTAGTACTGGTACTTGCCGCGCAGCACCTCCGGCATGTCGATGTACGAGATGTCCGGCTCGCGGTTCACCGCCCGGAACGTCGCTTCGGCCAGGTCGCGGAACGAGCGGGCGTGGCCCGAGCCCAGGTTGAAGATCCCGTTCACCGCCGAGCTCTTGGCCAGCCAGGCGATCACGTCGACCACATCGCGGACATAGACGAAGTCGCGCAGCTGGCCGCCATCCTCGTAGTCCGGATGGTGCGACTTGAAGAGCTTCACGCCCTCGCCGGCGGCGATGCGCGGCCAGATCTGGGCCACGACCGACTTCATGCCGGCCTTGTGGTCCTCGTTGGGGCCATAGACGTTGAAGAACTTCAGCCCCGCCCACTGGGCCGGGGCGTGGCCGCGATGGGCCTCGCGCACGGCGTAGATGTCGAACAGGGCCTTGGACCAGCCATAGGCGTTCAGCGGCCGCAGGGCGTGCAGCGAACCCAGGTCGTCCTTGCCCTCGAACCCCAGGGTTCCGTCGCCATAGGTCGCGGCCGACGAGGCGTAGATCAGCCGCTTGCCGTGCTCGGCGCACCAGTCCCACAGGTCGCGCGACAGCACGAAGTTGGACTGCACGATCTTGTCCGCGTCCTGTTCGGTCGTCGAGGACACCGCGCCCATGTGGACGACCAGTTCGACGTCCTTGCCCTTGCGCGCCAACCAGTCGGTCAGTTGCTCCGGCGCGACGAAGTCGGCGATCGGGTGTTTGGCGATGTTGCGCCACTTGCCGCTGGCCGCATCGCGCAGACGATCGCAGACGACGACGTCGAGGGTCGGGTCTTCACAGAGCCGCGCGACGACGTTGGAGCCGATGAAGCCCGCGCCGCCGGTGACGAGAACGATGCGTCGGGTCATATCAGGCGGCTCGCTTGGTCAGGGCGTCGTATTCGAGCAGGTTCGCGACCAAGGCCTCGAACTGGCTCATCGGCACCATGTTGGGACCGTCCGACGGGGCGTTGTCGGGGTCGGGATGGGTCTCGATGAAGACGCAGGCCACGCCGACGGCCACCGCAGCGCGGGCCAGGGTCGGCACGAACTGGCGCTGGCCGCCCGACGAGGTTCCCTGCCCGCCCGGCTGCTGGACGCTATGGGTAGCGTCGAACACGACCGGGCAGCCGATCTCGCGCATGATCGGCAGGGATCGCATGTCGCTGACCAGGGTGTTGTAACCGAACGAGGCGCCGCGCTCGCAGGCCATGACGTTGGGATTGCCCGCGCCGGTCACCTTGGCGATGACGTTCTTCATGTCCCAGGGGGCCAGGAACTGGCCCTTCTTGATGTTGATCGCCCGGCCCGTCTCGGCGGCGGCGACCAGCAGGTCGGTCTGGCGGCACAGGAAGGCCGGGATCTGGATGACGTCGACGGCCTCGGCTACCGGCGCGCAATGGTGGATCTCGTGCACGTCGGTCAGGGTCGGCAGACCAGAGGCCTCGCGGATCTCCTGGAAGATCGGCAGGCTGTCCTTCAGGCCGATGCCGCGCTGGGCGCTGGCCGAGGTGCGGTTGGCCTTGTCGTAGGAGGTCTTGTAGATCAGGCCGACGCCAAGCCGATCCGCCATCTCCTTCAGCGCATGGGCCGTTTCCAGCGCGTGCTGGCGGCTTTCCATCTGGCAGGGGCCGGCGATGATCGAGAGCTTCTCGCCGTTGCCGATGCGGACGGGCGCGCCGGTCGGCGTCTTGACCTCGACGACGGCGTTGGGGGCTACGGCTTTCGGCTGACTCAAGGCAACTCTTCCGGCGGACAGGGATTTCAGGCGCCCAAGAGGTGACCTTTCGGGCGGGGTGAAGCAAGTGCGGACACAGAGCGACCAGGACCCGATCATCGTCTGGTTCCGCAACGACCTGCGCTTAGCCGACAATCCGGCCCTGCGCCATGCCGCGGAAAGCGGGCGTCCGGTGGTCCCGCTCTACATCCTCGACGAGACGCCGGGCGTCCGGCCGATGGGCGCGGCCTCGCTGTGGTGGCTGGACAAGTCGCTGAAGAGCCTGGGCGAAAGCCTTGAGAAGCTTGGTAATAAGCTGGTGCTGCGCAAGGGCTTGGCGGCCGACGTGTTGGACGACGTTCTGGAGCACACGGGCGCGACCTGCGTGCTGTGGAACCGCCTCTACGACAAGGCCTCGATCGACCGCGACACCGCGATCAAGGCCCGCCTCAAGGACGCCGGCGTCGATTGCCAGAGCTTCAACGCCGGCCTGCTGAACGAGCCCTGGACGGTCCAGAACGGCGCCAAGCAACCCTACAAGGTCTTCACGCCCTACTGGCGGGCGGCGCGTGAGCAGCTGACCCATGTCGTCGTAGAACCCGCGCCGAAGTCACTGAAATCACCCGACCATTTCCCCCACAGCGAAAGCCTGGCGGGCTGGAACCTGCATCCGACCAAACCCGACTGGTCCAAGGGCTTCGACCTCTGGACACCCGGTGAGGCCGGCGCGCTGGAGAGGCTGGACGACTTCCTGACCGGCCCGGTCGACGGCTATGGCGAGAAGCGCGACATCCCCGGCGTGGAGGCGACCTCCGGCCTGTCGCCGCACCTGCACTTCGGCGAGATCGGTCCGCGCCAGGTCTGGCTGGCCGCCCGCAACGCTGGCGAGCATGGCGACGCCCCCGCCGGCGAGATCGAGAAGTTCCTATCCGAGGTCGGCTGGCGCGAATTCAACCACTCGATCCTGTTCCACTGGCCGGAACTGCCGACCAAGAACTTCAAGCCGGAGTTCGACGCCTTCCCATGGGCCCGGGACCACGCCGCCTTCGAGGCCTGGACCAAGGGCGAGACGGGCTATCCCATTGTCGATGCCGGCATGCGCGAGTTGTGGGTCACCGGCTTCATGCACAATCGGGTGCGGATGATCGTCGCCTCGTTCCTGATCAAGCACCTGCTGGTCGATTGGCGCGAGGGCGAGGCCTGGTTCTGGGACACGCTGGTCGATGCGGACCTGCCCAACAACGTCGGCAACTGGCAGTGGGTGGCCGGCAGCGGCGCCGACGCCTCGCCCTATTTCCGCATCTTCAATCCCATCGCCCAGGGCGAGAAGTTCGATCCGCGCGGCGTCTATGTCCGGCGCTGGGTCCCCGAACTGGGCGGCGTTCCCGACGAATTTATCCACAAGCCGTGGGAGCGGGCCTTGCATCTGCCGGCGGAAGCCAAACGTCTCTATGCACGACCGATCGTCGACCACGCCCGGGCCCGGGAACGGGCGATGGAGGCCTATCGCAGCCTCTGACCAGACGGGGCTTTACGGTCCGGCTGTTAACGGCGCTAATTCTTGCGTCACCCGGATGCGAGGCCCTGCCTTGGATACTGCGCTCTGGAACGATCCCGACCTCAAGGACGCGCCGACGGCGTTCCGCGCCGCCCTCCGCGTGGTGGCGACCAACTGGGATACCGGCTCGGTCACCTGGATCCTGCCCACCAGCAAGGCGCTGAGGTTCGCGGGCGGCAAGCCGGGACCCGACGCGGTCGTGCTGATCAACGACTATAACTTCATGCGCCGCGCCTTCTCGTCGGGCGTCATCGGTTTCGCCGAGGGCTTCATGGCCGGCGAATGGGAAACCCCGGACCTGTCGGCGGTGCTGGAGGCCTTCTCGCTGAACTTCGACAAGCTCTCCAGCCTGCTCTCCGGCAACCCAATCATGCGAGCAATCAACGGCATCCACCACCTGATCCATCGCAACAGTCGCGAAGGCGCGAGGAAGAACATCCATGCTCACTACGACCTGGGCAACGCCTTCTATTCGCGTTGGCTGGACCCCAGCATGACCTACTCCTCCGCCCTCTATGAGCGGCCGAACCAGCCACTGCCCGACGCCCAACACGCCAAGTATGCGGCCTTGGCCCGAACGATCGGTCTCACGCCCGGCAAGCACGTGCTGGAGATCGGTTGCGGCTGGGGCGGCTTCGCGGAGTTCGCGGCCAAGGAGGCCGGAGCCAGGGTCACCGGCATCACCATCTCCCAGGCCCAGTACGACTTCGCCAGGAAGCGCCTGTTCGACCAGGGCCTGGCCGAGAAGGCCGACATCCAGCTGATCGACTATCGCGACATCCAGGGCCAGTTCGACGCCGTGGCCTCCATCGAGATGTTCGAGGCGGTGGGCGAGGCTTACTGGCCCACCTACTTCGAAAAGATTCGCGACGTGCTGAAGCCCGGCGGCCGTGCGGGCCTGCAGATCATCACCATCCGCGACGAGCTCTTCGGTCGCTATCGCGGTCGCACCGACTTCATCCAGCGCTACATCTTCCCGGGCGGCATGCTGCCCAGCGAGGCGCGGCTGAAAGAAGAAACCGAGCGCGCGGGCCTGGAGTGGAGCGACCTCAAGCGCTTCGGCCAGAACTATGCGGACACCCTGGCCGAATGGGCGCGCCGTTTCGAAGGCGCCTGGAGCGACATCCGCAAGGATGGCTTCGACGAGCGGTTCCGGCGGCTGTGGCGGTTTTATCTCAGCTATTGCGAGGCCGGCTTCCGAACGGAACGGACCAACGTGATCCAACTGGGCCTCAGCAGGAGCTAGGGCGATGAACCTCTACACCATGGTCCTCGACTTCCACGGCGGCACCTATATCAGCCAGTTCGACGCCGCGACCGAGGTCGACGCGGTCACCGCCTGGTGCAACGAGCTCCAGGAGGAGCAACTGCTCGGCGAGATCTCCTCCAACGTCGCTGAGGGCATCATGATCGACGCGGTCGAGAACCGCCTGGTCGAGGTCGAGGGCCTGCACGGCGCCTGGTGCGCGGCGACCACGGTGGCGGGCAATCTGGCGCTACTGAACGTGATCATCACCCAGCGGATCGACTGATCGCGACCGCGCCTTCGCGATCCCTGACGCCGCCGTTCGGGCTTTTAGGAAAACTGGCCTTGCCTGTCGGGTGTACGTCACGATCTAAGGCGCTCAAGACCTGCCCGGCCGGACCAAGATCATGACTGTGAAGACCAGCGTCCTGGACGCCATCGGCAATACTCCCCTGATCCGCTTGAACCGCGCCAGCGAGGCCACGGGCTGCGAGATCCTGGGCAAGGCCGAGTTCATGAACCCCGGCCAGTCGGTCAAGGACCGCGCCGCCCTCCACATCATCCGAGACGCCGAGGCCAAGGGCCTGCTGAAGCCCGGTGGTCGCATCGTCGAGGGCACGGCCGGCAACACCGGCATCGGCCTGGCGATGGTCGCCTCAGCGCTGGGCTACAAGACGACGATCGTTATCCCGCGCACCCAGAGCCAGGAGAAGAAGGACGCCATCCGCCTGCTCGGCGCCGAGCTGGTCGAGGTGGACGCCGTCCCCTATTCCAATCCCGACAACTACGTCCGCTACTCCGGCCGCCTTGCCGAGGAACTGGCCAAGACCGAACCCAATGGCGCGATTTGGGCCAACCAGTTCGACAACACCGCCAATCGTGACGCCCACTACAAGACCACGGGCCCGGAAATCTTCGAGCAGACCGGCGGCAAGGTCGACGGCTTCATCTGCGCGGTCGGCTCGGGCGGCACCCTGGCCGGCGTGGCCGCGGCCCTGCGCGAGCGCAATCCGGACGTGAAGATCGGCTTGGCCGACCCCTACAGCGCGGCGCTCTACAGCTGGTACAAGGACGGCGAGCTGAAGTCCGAAGGAACCTCGATCAGCGAAGGCATCGGCCAGGGCCGAGTCACGGCCAATCTCGAGAACCTCAAGATCGACTTCCCCTTCCGCGTGGACGACCAGGAGATGGTCGAGGTGATCTTCGACCTCGTCCAGCACGAGGGCCTTTGCATGGGCGGCTCGACCGGCATCAACGTCGCCGGCGCGATCAAGCTGGCCAAGGAATTGGGGCCCGGCCACACCATCGTGACCATCCTGTGCGACCATGGTTCGCGCTATCAATCCAAGCTCTTCAATCCCGACTTCCTGAAGGAAAAGGGGCTGCCGACGCCGCCTTGGATGTAAGGTCGCCGGCGAGTCAGATTCCGAAGAGGCGTTCCATGAGCACTCCGTCCGATCCGCTGGTCTCCACCGCCTGGCTGGCCGAGCATCTCGATGCGCCTGACGTGCGGGTGGTCGACGCCTCGTGGCACATGCCGGCCGCTCAGCGCGATCCTGGCGCGGAGTTTCTGGTCGCCCACATCCCCGGCGCGGTGTTCTTCGACATCGACGACATCTCCGACGAGACCTCGGACCTGCCGCACATGATCCCGACGGCGACCAAGTTCGCCTCCCGCGCCAAAAAGCTGGGCCTGGGCGACGGCTCGCGGATCGTCGTCTACGACAGCATCGGCATCCTGCCAGCCGCCCGCGCCTGGTGGCACTTCCGCGCCATGGGCCACGAGGACGTAGTGGTGCTGGACGGCGGCCTGCCCAAGTGGATCGCCGAGGGCCGCGCCATCGAGGACGGCCCAACCTCCCCGCAGGAACGCCACTTCACGCCGCGCTATCAGGCCGACATCTACCGCTCGCTGGAGCAGATGCGCGAGATCGTCGAGACCGGCCGCGAGCAGATCATCGACGCCCGCGCCGCCGGCCGTTTCGAAGGCCGAGATCCCGAACCCCGCGCCGGCCTGCGTGGCGGCCACATGCCCGGCGCCCGCAACATCCCACTGTCGGCCATGATCGCACCGGACGGCACGCTGCTGTCGGCCGACAAGCTGAAGATCGTGTTCGAGGCCGCCGGCGTCGACATCGAAAAACCGATCGCCTCGACCTGCGGCTCGGGCATCACTGCCTCGGTCGTCGCGCTCGCGCTGGCCCGCATGGGCAAGCCCCGCTCGGCGGTCTACGACGGCTCGTGGACGGAATGGGGCGGCCTGGCGGACACGCCGGTGGCGACGGGGCCGGCCGTCTAGCGTAGAGGCGGCGCGTACAGCAGACCCGGCTTGGGCGCGTTCCACAGCGCGTTCAGGCCACGATCCAGCTTGAGCGCCGAACCACCCCCGACATCGCGGTCGAAGGTCTCGCCGTAGTTCCCGGCCGTCGTGATCGCGCGATAGGCCCAGTCGGCGTCCAGGCCCAGCATGGCGCCATAGCCGCCCTCGCCTAGCAGTCGCCGGGCCTCGGGATCGGCGCCGGTCTTCATCTCCTTGGCATTGGCCTTGGTCACCCCGTGCTCCTCGGCCAGGATCAGGGCGTAGAGCGTCCAGCGGACGATATCGGTCCAGGCCGGGTCGTCCTGGCGCACAAACGGCCCCAGCGGTTCCTTGGAGATGGCGTCCGGCAGGATCACGTGGTCGCCGGGCGCGCTCATCAACGTCCGGGCCGCCGCCAGGGCCGAGATGTCCGCCGTAAAGGCGTCGCACTTCTCGGCCTGATAGGCCGCTCGCGCCTGGTCCTCGCTGTCGAACACCATGGCGGTGTAGGCGATGCCGCGCGAGCGGAAGAAGTCTTCTAGGTTCTGGGCTGAGGTGGCGTTGCTCTGGACGCAGATCTTGGCCGTGTTCAGCTCGACCGCGCTGGTCAGGTTCAGACTGCGGCGGACCAGGAAGCCCTGGCCGTCGAAGTAGGAGACCGCCGCCATGTCCAACTGGTCGCCGGCGTCGCGCGAGAAGGTCCAGGAGGTGTTGCGGTAGAGGACGTCGACCTTTCCGGTCCGCAGCGCCGTGATCCGCTCCTCGTTGCCCAGCGGCACGAAAATCACCCTGTCGGCCTTGCCCAGCACGGCGGCGGCCAGGGCGCGGCAGAAGTCGACATTGAACCCGCGCCAGCGCCCACTGTTGTCCTGGAAGGCGAAGCCTGGCAGCTCGGGATTGACGCCACAGCGCAATTCGCCCCGCGCCTTAATCGCCTTCAGGGTGGGGCTCGGCGCGGCGGGCTTGAGCTTGAGCGGCGCGGTCGCCTCGACGGGCTTTGGCTCAGCGTCAGGCGCGCGTCGATCGCAGGCCGTCAGGGCCAGCATCGACAAGATCATCACGCCAAATCGCACCGACACCCGATCGCTCCCTTGAACCGCGCGCGGGTGGCCTTAAACCACAACCGTCGCACCGCGTCGCCGAAGAGTACTCCGATGGACGAAGAAACCCGCCTGATCCGTACAGGCTCCGAACCGACTGCGCTGGCGCGGACCGTCAATCCGCCGATCCAGCGCGGCTCGACGGTGCTGCTGCCCAATGCGGCGTCACTGTATGACGACGACCAGATCACCTACGGCATCACCGGCCTCTCCTCGCCCGCCGCCCTGCAGCGGGCATTGGCCGAGCTGGAGGGCTCGCCGGACGTCACCCTCTATCCGTCGGGCCTGGCGGCGATCACCGGCGCGATGCTGGCGGTGCTGAAGGCCGGTGACGAGATCCTGGTGGTCGACAGCGCCTACAAGCCCACGCGCCGGTTCTGCGACCGGGTGCTGACCCGCTTCAACGTCAAGACCACCTACTACGACCCAGCCCTCACGCCCGAAGCGCTGCTCGCCCTGGCGACGCCGAAGACCCGGATGATCCTGCTGGAGGCGCCGGGCTCCCTGACCTTCGAGATGCAGGACATCCCGGCCATCGCCAAGGCGGCCAATGAACGGGGCATCATTACCCTGATCGACAACACCTGGGCGGCCGGCTTCTATTTCAAGCCGCTGGCGCACGGGGTGACCATCAGCGTCCAGGCCCTGACCAAGTATGTCGGCGGCCATTCGGACTGCTTCATGGGTTCGGCCACGACCATGGACGTCGACATCGGCAACGAGCTGGGCAACGCCATGTGGGACATCGGCTGGTCGGTATCCCCGGATGACGCCTACACCATGCTGCGGGGCCTGCGGACCTTGTCCACCCGCCTGCCGCGCCACCAGGAGAACGGCCTGGAGATCGCCCGCTGGCTGCAGGACCGCCCCGAGGTGTCGCGCATCCTGCACCCCGCCCTGCCCGGCGATCCAGGCCACGCCCTGTGGAAGCGCGACTTCACCGGCGCCTGCGGCCTGTTCGGCGTGGTGCTGAAGGACTGCTCACAGCGCGCCGTCCACGCCTTCCTGGACGAGCTGAAGCTGTTCGGCCTGGGCTTCTCGTGGGGCGGCTATGAGAGCCTGGCCATCCACTGCGATCCGCAGCTGAAGAACCGGTCCGTGCCGGTGAAGCTGGAAGGCCCGCTGCTGCGTCTGCATATCGGGCTGGAGAGCATCGACGACCTGAAAGTCGACCTGGATCGGGGCTTCGACGCCTTGCGCGCGGGCTAGACGACCGCGCCGGCCTTCCAGTCGCGGGCCATGAACCGCCCCTCGGCGCCGCCCAGCACAGCCAGGGCGGCCTCTATGTTGCGAGCCTTGGCTGCGTCGGACTTGACGCTGGCGAAGCGGCGCAGGGCTTCCTTCTGAAGGCTCGGCGTCAGCGCTTCCCAGGCCTTGGCGGCGGCCTTGTTCCGCTTCAGCCCCGCGGCGAAGGCCTCCGGCATCGGATCGGCCGGGCCGCCGCGATAGGCCTCGTCGAAGGCGACCGACACCTCGACCGTATCGCCCACCCCGACGCCGGCCGCCGCCTCGCGGACGATGCCATGCAGGTAGAGGAAAAAACCGCCATCGCCGCGTGGGATCATGTTGATCCGCCACGGCTCGGCCGGGGCGCCGTTGATCTGGACCAGCACCGGCATCGGCTTGCGCCAGCCTTCGCGCAGGCGTGCGGCCTGCTCGGCGTCGACCGGCACGAACGGATTGATGCCGTTGATCTCGATCGTCGCTCTGAAGCGAAGGCTGGTCATCGCGCGATCCCTACAGATAGCGCTTCTCGGCCTCCGACGGCTGCTCCCACCAGAGATTGTCGCGGCCATTGCCGTAGTTGATCGGCGCGGCGGCCAGCTCTTCGATCGTCGCGTCGTCCAGGGTGGCGACCTGGATCGAGACGAACGCCCCGCCGATCTGCTCGACATAGCCTTGGCCGAACGTGCGGACGCCGCAGGTCGTGCAGAACTGGTGATTGCCGCTCATCGTGCCGAACTTGTACTCGCCCAGACGATCCTCGCCCGCCAGCAGCCGGAAGGCGTCCGGCTTGATGAGCGCGCCCCAGCTGCGGGCCTTCTTGCAGATCGAGCAGTTGCAACGGCCCGTGCCGGCTTCCAGGTCGATGTCCGCTTCGTAGCGGACCGCGCCGCAGTGGCAGCTGCCGGTATAGGTCTTCAGCATCGGGCTTCCCTCTCGATGAGCGTTTGTTGAACGCCGTTCTAGAGGAAGCCTACTGACACCCTGCTGTCAGTATTGAACTTTTGTCAGGCCGTCCGGCGCGATTGCTCGACGATCTCGGCCACCGCGTGGGCCTGGGCGGCGACCTCGCCGACCACGATCAGCAGCGGGCCATCGCCGGCCTCCTCGACGCGCTCGGCCAGGGTGGCCAGGGTCGCCCGGTAGAGCCTGGCATCCGCGCCACCAGCCTTCTCGACCGCGACGGCCGGGGTGTCGGCGGGGCGGCCCGCGTCGATCATCCGCTGGGCGAGATCACCGGCCACGTCGCCGCCCATATAGACGGCCAGGGTCGCTTCGGGATCGGCGGCGGCGCTCCAGTCGCCCGACAGCTTGCCGGCTTCCAGGCGCGCGGTGGTGAAGACCACGCGGCGGGCCTCGCCACGATGGGTCAGGGGGAAGCCGAACTGGGCGGCGGCGGCGCAGGCGGCGGTGACGCCGGGCACGACCTCGGTCTCGACGCCAAAGCCATTCAGGAATGCCGCCTCCTCGCCCACGCGACCGAAGATCGACGGATCGCCGCCCTTGAGACGAACGACCTTCAGGCCCTTGCGGGCCAAGCGCAGCATCAGGCGGTTGATCTCGTCCTGCTTCATGCTGGGCTTGCCGGCGCGCTTGCCGGTCTGGATGCGCACGCAGCCGGGCGGGGCCAGGGCGATGGCCTCCTCCGAGCACAGAGCGTCGTAGAGTAGCGCCTGGGCGCTCTCGACGGCGCGGAAGGCGCGGACGGTCATCAGGTCCACCGGACCGGGGCCGGCGCCGACCAGCATCACCTTGCCGAACTTGTTCTCAACCGACATGGGCAGGCTCCTTAGAAGTCACGGCCAAGGCCTTGATCATTCGAGCGATCTCGGGGCGACAGGACCCACAATTGGTCCCCGCGCCCGTGGCCGCGCCGACGGCGTCCGGCGTACAGGCTCCGGCGGCGATGGAGGCCTCGACAGCCTTGGCGCCGACCTTCAGGCAGGCGCAGACCATCGGCCCCTTGTCGCCCTGCGCGCCCGGCGCACGGCCGAACAGCAAGGCCGCGCGGGCCTCGGCGGTCAGGGGGACGCCGAACAGTTCAGCCAGCCAGTCGCGCGGCGGCAGACGGCCTTCGACCGTCGTGAACAGCACGGCGACCAGCCGCCCATCCTCGATCCAGGCCTGCCGGCGCGAGCCACTGGCGGCGTCCTCGTAGCTGACGAGTTCGCCCGCCAGACCCTTGGTCAGGACCTTGCGAAGGGCGTCGCGCTCGGCGACGTCGCCCCGGCCCGCGAATTCATGTTGCTGGCAGGCGTCCTGGGGGATCCGCCGCCAGATGAGATCCAGGCCAGCGGGAGCGGCCAGGCCGCATCGCGCGAGAAAAAAGCCCTTCCAGGTCTCGCGATAGGCGCGGACACGAGCGGGCGTATGCTTGAATTCCGGCTGGCCGGAGGTGGGATCGAGGTTCGGCGCCACCAGAGCATTGGCCCGGCCGGACGGCGCGAAGGCGTCGGTCCAGTGCATGGGCATGAACAGCCCGCCACGCCGCTGGCGGTCCGTGAGCTTGGCTACCGCGACCGCCTCGCCGCGCGCGGTGATCACCCGCGCCAGGGCGCCTTCCCTCAACCCCTGCGCCTTGGCGTCGTCGGGATGCACCTCGACGAACGGCTCGGGTGCGTGACGGCAGAGATCCGGCGCCAGGCCGGTACGGGTCATGGTGTGCCACTGGTCGCGGATGCGGCCGGTGTTCAACGACATCGGATAGGCCGCGCCCACCGCCTCGGCCGGTCCGCGCGGCTTGACAGGAACCGCGCGAGCGCGGCCGTCGGGGGTCTGGAAGCGTCCATCGACGAACAGGCGCGGCGTGCCCCTGCCGTCAGCCTTCACTGGCCATTGAATCGGCAGAAGTTCGCTGTAAGCCTCTGGCGTCAAAGTTGAAATACCGGACAGGTTCAGTAGCCGGCCTTCGTTCTCGTAGGCCGTCAGGCGGGCCCATTCTCGGAAGACGCCGGCGTTGTTGGCCCAACCGAAGCCGCCATAGCCCATCGCCGTGGCGACATCGGCCATGATCTTCCAGTCGGCGCGCGCGTTGCCCGGCGCTGGAAACAAGGCCCGCTGGCGCGAGATACGGCGCTCGGAATTGGTGACCGTGCCGTCCTTCTCGCCCCACCCCAGGGCCGGCAGCTTGACGTCGGCGAAGGCGGTGGTGTCGGTCTCGACGCAGTCGGAGACCACGACGAACGGGCACTTGGCCAGCGCATCACGGATCGCGCCACTGTCGGGCAGGCTGACGGCGGGGTTGGTGGCCATCACCCAGATCGCCTTGATCCGCCCGTCGCGGACCGCCTCGAACATCTCGACCGCCTTCAGGCCCGGCGCGCGCGCGGTGTCGGGCGCGCCCCAGAAGCGGGCGACACGGTCCCGATCCTCGGGTGCGAAGTCCATGTGACCGGCCAGGGTATTGGCCATGCCGCCGGTTTCGCGTCCGCCCATCGCATTGGGCTGGCCGGTGATCGAGAACGGACAGGCGCCCGGCTTGCCGATCCGGCCGGTGGCTAGGTGGGCGTTGATGATCGACAGGCCCTTGGCCACGCCCTGGGCCGACTGGTTGGCACCCATCGAGAACAGGCTGACCGTGCGCTCATGAGCCGCGAACAGGTCGTAGAAGGTCTGGAGATCCTCGATCGCCACACCGCAATCGGCGGCGACCGCGCTCAAGGACTGATCCATTTCCAGAAGCGCGGCAATGACTTGATCGAAACCGTTCACGTGCTCGGCGATGTAGTCGCGATCGATCGCACCGCGCCGGATGAGATCGGCCAGCAGACCGTTCCACAGCCGCACGTCGCTCTGCGGGGCGATGGCCAGGTGCAGGTCCGCGCCCTCGGCCGTGTCAGTGCGGCGCGGGTCGATGACCACGTGCTTCTGGCCGCGCGCCTTGGCCGCCTCCATACGGCGGAAGAGCACTGGATGGGTCCAGGCGGCGTTGTGCCCGCTGAACACCACCAGATCGGCGACGTCGAGGTCCTCATAGCAGCCCGGCACCAGGTCGGCGCCAAAGGCCTGCTTGTGGGCGGCCACGGCCGAGGCCATGCAGAGGCGGCTGTTGGTGTCGATATTGCCGGAGCCGATGAAGCCCTTCATCAGCTTGTTGGCGACGTAGTAGTCCTCGGTCAGCAGCTGGCCCGAGACGTAGAAGGCGACGCTGTCGCGGCCATAGCGGGCGATGGTGTCCTTGAAGCGCTTGGCCACCAGGGTGGTGGCCTCGATCCAGGACGCGACCTTGCCGTTGATCGTCGGCTCCAGCAGCCGGCCCTGCAGACTGACCGTCGCGCCAAGCGCCGAGCCCTTGGAGCACAGCCGACCGAGGTTAGCCGGGTGGACGGCGTCGCCGGCGACCGACACCGACCGTCCCTCCCCGACCACGCCCGTCACGCCGCAGCCGACGCCGCAATAGGCGCAGGTCGTCTTGACGGTCTTCAGGGCTGCGGAACCGTCGGCCATGCGGTCAGTCCGCCATCGCCGGCTGGGCCAGCAGGACGCGGCCGTCCTTGACCAGCACCGGCACTACGGGCGTGCAGCCCTTGCCGGCGTCGGCGCCGGTCGGGTGGCCGGTGGCCAGGTCGATGACCCAGCTGTGCAGCGGACAGGTCACGCCGTGGCCGTGGACGATGCCCTGGCTCAGCGGACCGTGCTTGTGCGGGCAGCGATCGACCAGGGCGAAGACCTGACCGTCGCCGGTGCGGAACACGGCGACGTCGCCTTGGGCCGTGGCCACCCGACGCGCGCCGCGCTCGGGGATGTCGGTCACGGCGCCGACGTCACGCCAGTCGGGGTCGATATGGGCTTGAACGGTCATTCGGCCGCCATCTCCAGGGGAAGGGTCGCCATCGGGGTGAACTCGCCAGCCGCCACGCCGCCGGTGGCGCGCTCGGCCCACGGGTCGATCTGGGCGGTTTCCTGCGAGACCACGAAGCGGGCGAACAGCGCCGCGCGGTTGTCGAGGTCGTCCACGGTCTGGGCGCGGATCGTGTCGACACCCACGCGGGCCATCCACTTGTAGATCCGCTCCAGGTACCAGCCGCCCTCGCGGTACATCTGCATGACCGCCGAGATCAGCTGGATCGCCTCCTCTTCGGTGGCGACCTTAGTCAGCAGCTGCGTGCCCTGGATATGCAGGCCGGCGGCGCCGCCGACATGGATCTCGTAGCCGCTGTCGACGCAGATCACGCCGATGTCCTTGCAGGTCGATTCCGCGCAGTTACGCGGGCAACCCGACACGGCCAGCTTGACCTTGGCCGGGGCCCAGGACCCCCACATGAACTTCTCGAGCTTGATGCCCAGGCCCGTGGAGTCCTGGGTGCCGAAACGGCACCAGTCGCTGCCGACGCAGGTCTTCACCGTGCGCAGGCCCTTGGCGTAGGCGTGGCCGCTGACCATGCCCGCCCTGTTCAGGTCGGCCCACACCGCTGGCAGGTCGTCCTTCTGGACACCCAGCAGATCGATGCGCTGGCCGCCCGTCACCTTGACCGCCGGAATGTCATACTTGTCGGCGACGTCGGCGATCGCGCGCAGTTCATCGGGCGTCGTCATGCCGCCCCACATGCGCGGCACGACCGAATAGGTGCCATCCTTCTGGATGTTGGCGTGGACGCGCTCGTTGATGAAGCGCGACTGGCTGTCATCGATATATTCGCCCGGCCAGGCGCACAGCAGGTAGTAGTTCAAGGCCGGACGGCACGAGGCGCAGCCGTCGGGCGTGTCCCACTCCATGGCCTGCATCACGGCCGGCATGGACTTCAATTCCAGTTCGACGATCGCCTTGCGCACGTCGCCATGCGGATGATGCGTGCACTTGCACATCGGCTTCGGCCCCGTCTGGGCCTTGAAGCTGTCGCCGAGGGTTAGGCGGATGACCTGTTCCACCAGCGGGGTACACGAGCCGCACGAGGCCGAGGCCTTGGTCACCGCGCGGACTTCGTCCAGCGAGGTCAGGCCCTGGGCCGTGATGGCGCCCGTGATCGCACCCTTGCAGACGCCGTTGCAGCCGCAGATCTCCTGCGTGTCGGGCATGGCCGCAACGGCCGCGCTAGGGTCCAGGCCCGAGAGGCCCTCCGTGATCGCTTGCCCGAAGATCAGGGTCTCGCGGATTTCCGCGACGTCGGTCCCCGCCTTCATCAGGTCGAAGTACCAGCCGCCGTCGGCCGCGTCGCCGAACAGCACCGCGCCAGCGACCTTGCCGTCCTCAATGACCACGCGCTTGTAGACGCCGCGCGCCGCATCGCGGAACACGATGTCCTCGCAGCCGTCGCCGCCGGCGAACTTGCCGGCCGAGAAGACGTCGACGCCTGACACCTTCAGACGGGTCGAGAGGACCGAGCCCTGATAACCGCCCTCGCCGTCCGTCAGCTCTTCGGCCAGGGCCCGGCACATGTCCCAGATGGGCGCGACCAGGCCATAGCAGTTGCCGCGGTGCTCGACGCACTCGCCGACCGAGAACACGGCCGGGTCCGAGGTGCGCATGACGTCATCGACGACGATGCCGCGATTGACCTGCAGGCCCGAAGCCTTGGCCAGGGTCGCATTCGGGCGGATGCCGACGGCCATGACCAGCAGATCACAGGGCAGAACGCGGCCGTCCTTCAGCTTCAGGCCGGCGACGTTACCGTCCTGGCCGACGATCTCTTCGGAGTGAGCGCCGAGCACCGTCTCGACGCCGCGTTCGGCCAGGGCCTCGCGCAGCAGATAACCGGCGCTCTCGTCCAGCTGGCGCTCCATCAGCACGTCCATCAGGTGGACGACCGTTGCGGCCATGCCCCGACGGGCCAGGCCGTAGGCGGCTTCCAGGCCCAGCAGGCCGCCGCCGATGACCACGGCGCGGGCGCCGGGCTTGCCGGAGGCCTCGACCATCGCCTCGACATCGTCCAGGTCGCGGAATGTCACCACGCCCTTCAGGTCCGAACCCGGCAGCGGCAGGCGGAACGGGTCCGAGCCGGTGGCCAGGATCAGCTTGTCGTAGCCGACTTCCAGTCCCCCCTCGGCGGAGACCGTCCGGCACTCCAGGTCGATGGCGGTGACCGTGCGACCGGCATGCAGGGTGATGGCGTTGTCGCGGTACCAGGCCTCGTCGTTGATGACGATATCGTCGAAGGTCTTCTCGCCCGCCAGAACCGGCGAGAGCATGATGCGGTTGTAGTTCACCCGCGGCTCGGCGCCGAAGATGGTGACGTCGTAGCGGGCGGGGTCGCGCTTCAGCACTTCCTCGACCGCCCGGCAACCGGCCATGCCGTTGCCGATGACGACCAGACGTTCCTTAGGATGGGTCATGGATATCTCGTTCGTCGAAGCGGGAGGATCAGACGCGGACGCTGGCGGCGTCGCCGTGCAGGGTCGGCCACACCGCCCGCCAGCGGGCCTTCAGGCCGTAGAGGGCGAAGAAGGCGAACAGGGCCAGCAGGGCGAAGCCGAGGAAGCCGGACTGGTAGGAACCGGTCATCTTCTTGGCCATGCCCAGGCTCGAGGCCAGGTAGAAGCCGCCGATGCCGCCGGTCATGCCGATAAGGCCGGTCATGACTCCGATCTCCTTGCGGAAGCGCTGCGGCGCCAGCTGGAACACGGCGCCGTTGCCCGCGCCCAGGACCAGCATCGAGAAGAGCAGCACGGCCAGGGCCATGAAGGCCGAGGGGAGCTGGAAGCTGGCGACGGCCAGGCCGAGGGCCGCCAGGAGGTAGACGAAGCTCAGGGTGCGCACGCCGCCGAACTTGTCGGCCAGGGCCCCGCCCACCGGGCGAATGAACGAGCCGGCGAACACGCAAGCGGCGGTGAAAAAGCCGGCGATGACCGGATCCAGGCCGTACTCCGAGTTGAAATACATGGTCAGCGACGAAGCCAGGCCGACGAAGCCGCCGAACGTCACGCCGTACAGCAGCATCAGCCACCAGGCGTCCGGAACCTTCAGGACGTCGAGATATTCGGCGAACTTCTTGGGCGCAGGTTGTTCCGGCGCGTCCTTGGCCAGCAGCATGTAGACGACGAAGGCGACGGCCAGCGGCAGGGCGGCCAGGCCGATCACGGCCTGCCAGCCGAAGATCTTGGCCAAGGCCGGCGCGAACAGGGCCGCCAGGGCGGTGCCCGAGTTGCCGGCGCCGGCGATGCCCAGGGCCAGGCCCTGGTGCTCGGCGGGATACCAGCGCGAGGCCAGTGGCAGGGCCACGGCGAACGACGAGCCGGCGACGCCGAGGATGATGCCCAGGGCCAGCACCTGCTGGTAGTTGTGGATGCCCACGGCCCAGGCCAGGACTAGGCCGGTCAGCACGATCAGCTGGCCGATCATGCCCGTCTTCTTCGGACCGATCCGGTCGACCAGCACGCCGTTGACCAGGCGAAGCAGCGCGCCGGCCAGGACGGGGATGGCGACCATCAGGCCCTTCTGGGCGGGATCAAGGTGGAAGTCCTTGGCGATGGCGACGCCCAGCGGACCCAGGATCACCCAGACCATGAAGCTGAGATCGAAATAGAGGAAGGCTGCGAACAGGGTCGGCGTATGACCGGCCTTGAGGAAATCGCGGGAGAGCATGACGGCCTCGGATGTTTGCGTGTCTGCGAGAGCGGGACGTCATCGTCCCGGGTGGCTGACCGCATCCGAGCGGTCCTCTGGCAGCCGCGAACGCCGTTGTTCGTTGGCCTTGAACTTAGTGGAGACCCGTGTCGGGCTTGGTGTCACCGCCTATGCCGCGCTGCGGCGCCGAAGCTTCTTGCGGCGCACACTTGCTCAGCATTTGCACAGCAGCACCGCTCGGAAAATGTGCAAATCAGGCCAGCGCCCGACTGATCGGGAAGCTGGCGGCATAGGCGCGCACGGCCGCCGGGTCGAACGAACGCCCGTCAAACAGGCGTGCTTCGGCGGGACCGACGGCGTCCGCGAAGGCCAGGGCCGGTTCGAGAATCGGGCCGACGGACAGCGCCGCCTCCCGATAGAGATCCGGGCGATAGACGCGATCGACCAGCGCCTGCAGATCCTGTTCGACGCCGATCTGTCCCCAGCGGCCCATCTGCGACAGGAACCACAGGCCATGCTCACGGCGCGGCAGGCCGGCGGCGTCGCGGTGGAAGACGATCTCGTGGGTGATGGCCCGGGCGATCTCGGCCTCGGCGGCGCCGACTCGGTCGGGCCTGGCGAGCAAGGCGATCAAATCCTCGCGGTTCTCGGGCGCGTCGGCCCAGGCCGCCCCCCGGATCACCGCCCGCAGCACGGCGCGCAGCTCGTCGGGGCGCTGATCGGCAAGCGTGGCGGGCACGCCCAGCACCTTGTCGGGCCCGCCCGGCCAGAACTGCGAGGCGGCGATCAGAATGCGACCGACGCCTTCGGCCTCTGCCACGGCGTTCCAGGGCGCGCCGACGCAGAAGCCGTCGACGGCTCCGGCTCGCATCTGCTCGACCATGCGCGGCGGGGGGATGACGACGATCCGCACATCTTGGTCCGGATCGACTCCGCCCTGCGCCAGCCAGTAGCGCAGCAGGTAGTTGTGCATCGAATACGGGAAGACGACCGCGAAGGTCAGCGGCGGCTGGCCGGCGGCCCTGCGGTCGGCGGCCACCTTGGCCAAGGCCTGGGCCGTCACCGGTCGGCCACCCAGATCCTGCGGCTCGGCCGCGCCGATCGCTTGCGCGAGGGCGGTCGAAACCGTCACGGCGCTGCCGTTCCGATTCAGGGCCAGCGGCGCCAGAATTTCGCCCTCGCCGCTCGCGGTGGTCATAAGGGCCATCGGCGCCAGCATGTGCGCGCCGTCCAGGACGCCGGCGGCGACCTTGTCGCGGATCGTGGCCCACGAGGCTTCGCGGACCAGTTCGACGTTCAGCCCCTCTTCCTCGAAGAAGCCCAGGGCATGAGCCGCCGCCAGCGGGGCGCAGTCGCTCAGCGGGATGAAGCCCAGGCGCAGATCGGAGAGACCGCTCACGAGGCGTCCCCCTTCAGCACTCCAGCGAAGGCCAGGAGGTCGGCCGCCACGGCGCCGATCGGCTTGCCCCTGTCCATGGCCAGCTTGCGAAGCAGGCGATAGGCGCCGTCCTCGTCCAGACCGCGCTCCTTCATCAGCAGGCCCTTGGCGCGCTCGACGGTCTTGCGCGATTCCAGGTCGGCCTTGGCCTTGGCCAGGTCACCGCGCAGTTGCTGGGTCAGGGCGAAGCGGCTCATGGCAACGTCGAGGATCGAACGGATGCGGCTTGGCGCCAAGCCATCGACCACATAGGCCGCGACCCCTGCCCTAACCGCCTGCTCGGCCAGGCCGGGCTCGGATCTATCGACGAACATCACGACCGCGTGGCCGGCGCTGGATTCCTTGAGGCTGTCGAGCGTGTCGCGGTCGGGGCTCTCGGCGGCGATGACCACCACGTCGGGCGCGAACGCCAGCACCTCGGCCTCGTCATAGACGGCCGAACGACGCACTTCGAGCGGCTGCACGCCCTCTAGCCCTTCGGCCACGAGAGCGGCGCGCGCGGTATCTGGATCAATCACGAGCACCCGCATCGCTATTGGTCCTAGGAGGCGGCTCCCCGGCTGGGGCGAACTTTCCCCTGTCTGGCGGCGCGGCTCGAGAAGATGCTCACGGATCGAGCAAACCTGATCGTTCCTTGGGCGAAACCAAAAGCCGCCCCTGGCAAGCCAGTCTGTGGCATCACGCTGCCGCGCCCTTGCCCGCCCAAGCAAGGCCATGCCGCGTGAAGGGGCATTCGGGCGCTCGACACGCTCGGAACGTGCAATAGACGTCACCGGTCTTGCGCTCTCATCAGGACACGCGCCAGTCTCCACGGCGCGACTTGAAGCGGAGCCTTGCATGTCCCTCTACCTGTTCGCCTTGCTGATCGGCGTGGTCGCCGGCCTGCGCGCCATGACCGCGCCCGCCGCCGTGGCCTGGGCCGCGCGTCTCGGCTGGCTGCCCCTCGCGGGCCTTCCCCTGGCCTGGCTAGGCGGCACGGTCGCGGTTGCGGTCTTTACTGTCCTGGCCGCGCTGGAGCTGTTCGCCGACCAGCATCCCAAGACCCCCAGCCGCAAGGTCCCCCACCAGTTCGGCACACGCATCCTGACCGGCGCCTTCAGCGGCGCGGCGCTGCTTCTGCCGAGCGGCCAGTGGATCTTGGGCGCCGGGATCGGCGCGGTCGGCGCGGTGATCGGCACCCTGGGCGGCGCCAAGGTTCGCGGCAGCCTCGCCGCCAAGTTCGGCAAGGACCTGCCCGCCGCACTGATCGAGGACGCCGTGGCGGTCTTCGGCGCCCTGGCCATCGTGGCGCTGGCCCGATGACCAAGCGCTTCGACGCCATCATCATCGGCGCGGGCCAGGCCGGCCCGTCCCTGGCCGGCCGCCTGACCGCCGCCGGCCAGACGGTGGCGATGATCGAGCGCAAGGACTTCGGCGGCACCTGCGTCAACACCGGCTGCATGCCGACCAAGACGTTGGTGACCAGCGCCTATGCCGCGCACCTGGCCCGTCGCTCCGCCGACCATGGCGTCACCCTGGGTGGCGAGGTCGGCGTCGACATGAAGCGGGTCAAGGAGCGCCAGCAGACGGTCGTTCGCAACGCGCGCGGCGGTGTCGAGAAATGGCTGCGCGGCATGCCGGGGATCACCGTGATCCAGGGCCATGCCCGGTTCGAGAGCGCCAATACGGTCCGGGTCGGCGACGAGCTGCTGACCGCGCCGAAGATCTTCCTCAATGTCGGCGGCCGGGCCAACGCGCCGGACATGCCGGGGATCGGCGACATTCCGTACCTGACCAATGTCGACATGATGCAGCTGGATACGCTGCCCGAGCATCTGGTCATCGTCGGCGGCAGCTATATCGGGCTGGAATTCGCCCAGATGTTCCGCCGCTTCGGCAGCCGGGTCACCGTCGTCGAGATGGGGCCGCGCCTGATCGGCCGTGAAGATCCGGAAATCTCGGACACAATCCGCGAGATCCTCGAGGCCGAAGGCGTCGCCTTCCGCCTGAACGCCGAATGCATCAGCTTCGCGCCCCACGATGAGGGCGTCTGCGTCCACGTCACCTGCGAGGCCGGCGCGCCTCAGGTGACGGGCTCGCACGTGTTGCTGGCCGTGGGACGCAAGCCGAACACCGACGACCTGGGCTTGGAAAAGGCGAAGGTCGAGCTCGACAAGCGCGGCTACATCAACGTCGACGATCAGCTGCGCACCAATGTGCCCGGTATCTGGGCGATGGGCGACTGCAACGGCAAGGGCGCCTTCACCCACACGGCCTACAACGATTTCGAGATCATCGCGGCCAACCTGCTCGACGATGATCCTCGCAAGGTCAGCGACCGCATCACCTGCTACGGCCTGTTCGTCGATCCGCCGCTGGGCCGGGTCGGCATGACCGAGGCCGAAGCCAGGGCCACCGGCCGACCGCTGCTGATCGGCCAGCGCCCGATGACTCGCGTCGGCCGCGCCGTCGAGAAGGGCGAGACCCAGGGCTTCATGAAGGTGGTGGTCGACGCCGAGACCAAGCTGATCCTCGGCGCCGCCATCCTGGGCCTGAACGGCGACGAGGCCATCCACGGCATGATCGACCTGATGTACACCAAGGCCCCCTACACCGTGATTTCGCGGGCGGTGCACATCCATCCGACGGTGTCGGAGCTGATCCCGACGATGCTGCAGGAGCTGAAACCGGCGACCTGAGTGCGATAGCCGAAAGTGGCAGCCGGTTTCGGCGGCCATCGCGCGGCCAAAATCAAGCCGCTCGGCGGGCGTAGAGGAACTCGATCACCGCCGCCCGTGCGTGCACGTAGGTCGGATGCTCGGCGACAGCCAGGCGGTCGCGCGGGCGATCCAACGTCACGTCCAGCACCTGCCCCACCGAGGCGCGCGGGCCGTTGGTCATCATCACGATGCGGTCCGAGAGCAAGGTAGCCTCGTCCACGTCGTGGGTGATCATCAGCACCGTGTTCTTCAGCGCCGAATGGATTTCCATGACGCTGTCCTGCAGGTGGGCGCGGGTCAGGGCGTCAAGGGCTCCAAACGGTTCGTCCAGCAGCAGCACCTTGGGCTCCATGGCCAGGGCTCGGGCGATGCCGACGCGCTGCTTCATGCCGCCGGAGATTTCGGACGGGCGCTTGTCCAGGGCATGGGTCATCTTGACCAACTCCAGATTGTGCAGCGTCCAGTCGCGACGCTCGGCCGAGGACTTGGATCCGCCGAACACCTTGTCCACGGCCAGCGCCACGTTCTCGCGGACCGACAGCCACGGCAGCAGCGAATGGTTCTGAAAGACCACGGCGCGGTCAGGACCGGGCGCATTGACCTCCTGCTTGTCCAGGATCACCGCGCCGGTGGTGACGGGCACGAGGCCTGCCACGACGTTCAGGAGCGTAGACTTGCCGCAGCCTGAGTGGCCGATGATCGAGACGAACTCGCCCTTCTCGACCTTCAGGTCGACGCCGGTCAGCACCTCGCTGCGGGACGCGCCCTTGGCGAAGGTCACGCCGACGTTCTCGATGGAGAGGTAGGACTTTGCCATGGGTGTGACCTCCTAGCTGGCCGCGCTGCCGCGCGAGACGAAATGGCCGATCAGGGCCACCATGCGGTCGAGGAAGAAGCCCGTCATACCGACCCAGGCCAGGGCCACGATGATGTCGGCGATGCGCGAGGCGTTGTACTGATCCCAGATGAAGAAGCCGATGCCGACGCCGCCCAGCAGCATTTCCGAGGCGACGATGGCCAGCCAGCTCATGCCGATCCCGATGCGCAGGCCCGTGAAGATGTAGGGCGTAGTCGAGGGCAACAGGATCTTGAAGAAGTACTCGGCCGGCGACAGGCGCAGCACCTTGGCGACGTTGACGTAGTCGCTGGGTATGTTCCGCACGCCGACGGCGGTGTTGATGATGATCGGCCAGATCGCCGTGATGAAGATCACGAACAGGGCCGATGGCTGGGCCTGGTGGAAGGCCGCCAGCGAGATCGGCAACCAGGCCAGGGGCGGCACGGTGCGCAGGACCTGGAAGATCGGGTCGAGGCCGCGATGCGCCCAGCGGTTGGAGCCGACGAAGACGCCCAGCAGGATCCCGCAGACAGCCGAGATCGAGAAGCCGACACCGACGCGCTTCAGGCTGGTGAAGACGTGCCAGAACAGCCCCTTGTCCACGCCGCCGTTGTCATAGAACGGATGCAGGATCAGGTCCTTGGATTCCAACCACACCTGCTTGGGTGACGGCAGGCCGGTGTAGGCGTCACCTACCGCCACCTGCCAGAACGCAAGCACGACCAGCAGGGTCAGGACCGGCGGGATCAACACGCCAGCGATGGCCTTGGCGCGACGGCCCAGCTCCGGCAGCACCGAGGGCTTGTCCGGCTCCGGCGCCGGAATCGTCGCCGGAGCCGACGCACCAGTCGGGACCGGGGTCGGGGCTAGGGCTGGCGTCGCAGGGGTGAACGAGGGCTTGGGATAGGTCATAACGCGCCCTCTCCTCAGACCAGCTTCTTGATCGGTTGGCTGGCCAGGTAGGCGCCCGGATTGGCCGGGTCGAACACCTTGCCGTCGAAGAACCGTTCAACGCCGCGGCTGTCGCCGGCCGGACCGTTCTGGCCGAGGGTCTTGGCGGCCGCGCGCCAGATGTCCGACCGGTTGACCTTATCGACCAGGGCCTTGGTGTTGGTCTTCTGAGGCAGCACGCTCCAGCGGATGTCCTCGGTCAGGAACCACAGGTCGTGGGACTTGAACGGGAAGCTGGCGTTGTCGCTCCAGAACTTCATCCGGTGCGGCGAGTTCTTCAGCGTCCGGCCGTCGCCATAGTCCACCGTGCCCTGCAGGCGGGGCAGGATGTCGCCCATCGGCACGTTGATGTACTGGCGACCCGAGACGATCGAGCACATGGCCGGCAGGTTCGCGGTCTTGTCACACCACATCTGCGCCTCTTGGACGGCGGCGGTGATGGCCTGGGCGGCGCGGGGGTACTTGTCGACCCAGGCCGCGCGCATGCCCAGCGCCTTCTCCGGGTGGTTCATCCACAGTTCGGAGGTCAGGCAGGCGGTGTAGCCGACCTTCTGGTTCACCAGCTGACCGTTCCAGGGTTCGCCCACGCAGAAGGCGTCCTGGGTGCCGGCCTTCATGTTGGCCACCATCTGCGGCGGCGGAATCACGATGGTGGCGACATCGGTCTCGGGGTTGATGCCGCCCGCTGCCAGCCAGTAGCGAACCCAGAGGTCGTGGGTGCCGCCTCGGAAGGTCATGGCGATCTTGGCGATATTGCCGGCAGCCTTCATCTGCTGGAACTTGGCCTTGGCGCCGGCGCTGTTCAGGCCGACCTGGACGCTTTTAAGGTCGTTGCCGACCGAGATCCCCTGCCCGTTCACGTTCAGGCGGGCCAGGATGTACATCGGCGTCGGCACGCCGTTGGTGATCGCGCCCGTGGTCATCAGATAGGGCATCGGCGACAGGATATGCGAACCGTCGATGCCGCCGCGCTCGGAGCCCAGCACCAGGTTGTCACGGGTAGCGGCCCACGAGGCCTGCTTGACGACCTCGATATCGGGTAGGCCGTACTTGGCGAAGATGCCCCGCTCCTTGGCGATGATCAGCGGCGAGCTGTCGGTCAGGGCGATGAAGCCCAGGCGAGCCTTGGCGGTCTCCGGCCCCGCGCCGGCGGCGTGGGCCCCGGCCGGGAACGCGGCCTTGACGGCGGCGACGGTGGCGGCGGCGCCCATCAGGGCGTGACGGCGCGTTAGGCCGGACTGAGTCTTGTCGGTCTTGCTCATGGTCATGCGTCCTGAGGGCTAGAACTTGTATTCGAGGGTGAGCCAGGTCTTGGTCCGCGACGCTGGCGGCGTGGCGGTGCCGACCGGCACGGTCTTCACGCGCTGGAAGTCGGCGTACTTCAGCTGGATCGAGAGCTTGGTGGTGATGGCGGCGGTGAACTGCGCGTCCCACTCGTGGCCGAGATCGGCGCCGGTCCGCTGGTCGTCGAAGTCGTGGTAGCGGATCACGATGTCGCTGTTGAAGAAGTAGGTCCGGCGGAAGCGCGGCTTGACATTCAGACTGAGGTTCAAGTCCTCGATCCCGTCCACGAAGCTCTTGTTGCCGCCCGGAGCGGCGAAGGCGTCGGCCCAACCGTTGAAGGCATGGGTGGTGGCCAGCGGCGTCGTGAAGCCGCGAACACCGTCGCCTTCCAGGGACTCGTAGGAAACCTTGGCCGTATAGATGTCGAACGTGCCGGCGAGGTCCGCGCCGAAGTAGTCGAGGTCGTAAGCCACCGTGTTGTGGCGATAGTCCGACTGCCGCGCGAAGGTGGCGTTGTAGGCCACCTGATAGAGACCCAACCAGGTCTTGCCCGAAGCCTTCACGCCCTTGGTAATCGACGAGTTGGCGGCCGAGTTGCCGAAGTCGAGGGCGTAGACGAAGCCTTGCAGGCGCAGCGCCTCGGCCGGCGACCAGGTGGCGTTGAACAGGTGGCTGTCGCTGCCCCAGTCGCGCAGCTCGCCCAGGATGCGGTTGATGTGGGTGACATAGGCGTAGGTCGCCTTGAAGCGGCTGTAGGCGACATCCGCGCGGATGGCGTCGAAGGTCTGCTCGTCCTGGCGCCAGCCGACATTGCCGACGAAGCGCTGGTCATCCAGCAGGATGCGCTGGCGGCCGGCAGTGACCTGCAGGGCCGCGCTGGGCGTCCAGGTCAGCTGGGCGCGGTTCAGCTCGGTGACGTCAGGATCGTTGACGATCGGATAGCGGGCCTTGTCGGCCCCGTTCAGCGGCGCGGTGGTCACGCCCGGCACGTTGACGGCGTAGTGCTCGGAGCCGAGCTGGCGGACGTCCTCGAACTCGACCAGGCCTTTGACGCCCTTGAACTCGGCGGTTTCCCAGCCCAGGCGGGTGCGGACGGTGAAGGCGTTGGCCTTGTCCAGCAGCGTTGCGGTGCGCGTCTGGTCGACGGTCTCGTAGCGGGACCGAACCTCCAGGATCAGCTTACCGGCGCCGATCTGGTCGCTGATCGTCGGCGGTGGGGCTGGAGGTGGCGGCGGTTCGGGCGCCGCTTCGGCGGCAGGCTCCGCGGCCGCTTCTTCCGCCGGCTTCGGCGTTGGATCAGGCGCTGTTTGCGCCAAGGCGGCCGTGCTCCAGGCAAGCGCGCTCAGTGCCGCACCGCAGTGCAGCATAAATCGAGTAGGTTTCATGCCTTCATCCCCTAAGGCCAAAACAAAAAAACGCCCGGCGAGCCCGCGTACAGCGGTCTCTCCGGACGTCGTTGTCCAAGCTTGCCAGACGGCTACAGCACCGCCGGCGGCCCTTACAGGCCAACGGGAAACGTCGTTGTCCCCCGTGTCGTGATCAGGAGGCGGCCGGCGGCGGAAACCGGCAATCGCAAAACGGCGTTCGCGGCCGCCGCGGCGCACAAAAGACGCCATTTTGCACAGCAGCAAAGCAGGCCTGAGCAGCCCTCTGCACGCAATTGACGCGTTCTGATCGTCAGGGCCCGGCCGACTGGCTCAAAACCGGCCGCCAGAACAGGAGGGTCTATTTCGTCGGCAGGCCCGGCTTCGCGCGCGGATAGCTGCGAGTCGAAAGGTCCGGGACGCGATAGTCGACCTGGAAGTGGCAGGCCTCGCCGTAGGTCTTTACGGCCTCGGCGCAACCGACGGCCAGGGACGACGGGCTCGGCTTGGTCCCCTGCTCTATCCACGCGGTCATCGCGCGCAGCAGCGCCGCGTACTCGGGCGTGGCCAGCTTGGAGTGCTCGTGCTCGTCGGTGAACGACTGGACGAGGAGATCGGCCTTGCCGGCGTTGGCGACCGTGTCGCGTAGCACCTGCTCCAGCTCGACGAAGGCTGTCGGGTCGTCGATGGCGTGCATGGTCAGGGTCGGGACCAGCAACTTGCCGGTCAGATCGCTGTCCTCGGCGAGCCGCCGCACGCCTTCCGGATCGGCGGCAAAACGCGGCACGCCCTTGTTCAAGGCCGCGTCATCGTCGGAGCCTTTGTAGACGACGCCTTCGTTGGTGAAGGGGTTCTTCCCGCCCAGGCGCTTGTTGACCATGTCGGCGAAGGTGAAGGTCGCCCAGCCCAGGTGGCTGTCCAGGGTGCGCTCGGGAATCCGCGTCACCGCCAGGATGTTGGTCAGCTTGCGCTGCTGCTCAGCCGTACGCTTGTCGGCCGGCAGGTTCACGCCGGTGCAGGCGTTGAGGCGCTCATCCAGCAGTTTGTTGGTGAGCTTGGAGCCGACGGGCTGCCCCTGCCACAGCGGATACTGAACCTCGTCCTTCGCGGGGTGGTCGCCGCAATAATATTGATAGACGGCCCGCAGGTCGGCGCGGAAGTCGTAGGCGCGCGTGCCGCCCGAGACCACGCCGCTGGTCAGGATCACGCCGTCATAGACGAGCTTGCCCTGGGCGTCCTTGCCGTAGAGCTCGGCGGTCTTGGCCGCGACATTGCCGCCCCAGGACTGGCCGTGCAGCACCGTGCGCTTGGGTCGTCCGAACTTGTCCCAGAAGAGCTTGCGCAGGTTGTCGCTATCCTCGGCGGCCGAGCGGACACCGTAGCCTTCGCGGCGATAGTTCGAACCCGCCCAGGCATAACCCTCGGCCACGGTGACGGCGAAGCGCTGCAGGTCCTCGACCGCGTCGTCAGGCTTGGGCGTCTTCAGGCGCGGACCACCGTGGGTGTGGAGGACCAGCGTCCCGTTCCACGCCCTGGGAATGGCGATCCAGTAATAGGCCCCGTTCTGATCCTGGCCCGCCAGGCAGCGGGTCTCAGCCGGCAAGCCGGAGGGACAGGCCTTGTCCGCCGCTGGCTCGGCGCGCGTCGCGCAGCCAGTGAGCGCCAGGCCCAGACCCAGGACGGCGACAGAAAGCTTCATGACCATGCAGACCTTTGAAACGCGAAGCAGAGAGACCGGCCGCTCCAGGGAGGTGGGAGCGGCCGGCCGGATCAGCATCAGAACGACTTGGCGATGCTGAAGTACCAGTAGCGGGCATAGGGGTTGTAGAGCGAGCCCATGTAGCCGCTCGCCGACAGCGGCGGGTCCTTGTCGAAGAGATTGCGCGCGCCGACCCGGATGCGGGTGTCATGCGCCCAGCCCTTCTGTTCGATGCGATACTGACCGTACAGGTTCACCGTCGTGAGCGGCTTCACGCGCCAGGGCTCGCCCGTGGTCGACAGGAAGTCGGTGTCGAGCACCGCGCCGGTATAGATCACCGAGGCGCCCACCTGGACCGGACCGGCGCGCCAGGTGCCCGTGCTGCTCCACTTCCACTTCGGCTTGCCGTTCCGCTTCAGCAGATCGCCCGGGTCGGTCAGCGGGGTGGCGGGATTAATCGTGCCGGCGGCGCGGGCGGCGAACAGGTCGGCGATCGGCGGGGCAAGCTGCTGCGAGTACTTGTCCATGAAGGTGCCGTCGACGTTCAGGCTGAACCGGCCGATGGTCTCGGTGCGCAGCGTCCAGTTCAGGCCGAAGTCGATGCCGCTGACGGTCTGGGGCTGCAGGTTCTTGAACTGGTCGCGGATCTCCAGGATCTGGCCGACGGGCGTGAGGCCCGTGCCATTGAACAGGGCGACATCGTCGACGGTCGGAGCGGCTCGGATGACATTGGCGTTCGTGTTGCCGCCCAGGCGGAACAGATAGTCCTGAATGGCCGCGTTGGTCGAACCGAGCGTGCCGACGATGCCTTCCTGCTTGATCTGCCAGCGGTCGACCGTGAGCGTGAAGCGGCCGAACTGCTCGGGAATGAAGGTCGGCTGCAGAACGACGCCCACCGAGTAGCTTTCGCTCTCCTCGGCCTTCAGGTCCGGGTTGCCGGCCGTGGTGAAGCGAATGCCGACCCCACGCGAGCAGGCCGTGAAGTTCGCGATGCGCTTGGCGCGCAGGTCGGCTTCGCAGCGGTAGTAGTCCGTGACCGTATTGGTCCGCGAATAGGCGAACGGGTTGGTGGTCTCCAGGTTCGGGGCGCGGAAGCCCTGCTGCCAGGACCCGCGGAAGCGGACGCCGTCGACGACATCCCAGGCGAACGCCACCTTCGGCTTCGCGACCGAGCCGAAGTCGCTGTAGTTCTCGAAGCGACCGGCCAGCTGGACGTCGATGCGACGGACCAGCGGGATGTTCATGTCGGGCGAGACCAGCGGTAGGGCGAATTCGATGAAGGCCGAGCCGACATCGCGCGAGCCCTTGGTGCTGGGTGTGTCGTTGACGCCAGTGACGTTGCTGTTGCTGGTCGCGCCGGTGACCGGATCGGTGAAGGGCGTGCGGCCGTCCAGCATCGGGTCGCGGCGGTCCTGCTGGGTCTCGTGGCGGAACTCTACGCCAGCGGCGACGCCGACATCGCCCGACCAGATGGTCAGCAGGTTCGGCTTGGAGACCTTGAAGTCGGCCAGGGTCAGGGTCGTGGTCGAGTGACGCTTCAGGCGGAAGCGGATCGCATCGAGGGCGGCTTTCGAGCTGGGCGTACAGTCACGGCCGCCCATGCCGTCCAGGCAACCGCCGTTGAAGGGGTTGTAGGCGTCGGGCGTGGACAGGGCGAGCTGGGCCGCCAGCTTCTTGCTGTCGATGCCGTCGCTCTCGTCCTTGGCGTCGGCCTTCGAATAGAGGACCGCCGAATCCCAGGACCAGCCCCACTTCTCGCCCTTCAGACCACCCAGGAAGCGGGTCTGGTAGTTTTCGACCTCCACCTTGCTCGGGCCCAGGTCATTGAAGCGATAGTTGGTGAAGGTCACCGCCGCGCCATTGACCGACACGTTGGTCAGGTTCGGCAGGCGGTTCGGGTTGGCCTGGCCGTTGGCGAAGGTCACAGGGCCGAAGGGGTTGTAGTAGTTGCTGGCCGGCACGCCGATGGCCACCAGGCTGGTGCCCTGGGTCGTCAGGCCCTCGGACGTGGCGTGATAGAAGCCGACCTCGCCATAGGCCGTCAGCGTGTCGCTGATGTCGTAGTGGCCGTTCAGGAACAGGTTCTGGCGCTCGATCTCCGGCGCGATCGTCGTCGCGTCGTTCTGCGGCGCATTGTAGCGATACGCGTTGGCGGTGCTGCCGGTCGCCAGGTTGCCAGTGCCCAGGCATAGGCCATTGCCGATCTGGGTGGCGCAGCCGGTGATGGTGTTGGGCTGCACGTGGGTCGCTCCGGCCGCCGTGGTCAGGGCCGTCGTCCCCTGGCGGATCGCGGCGGTCGCGCCGAACACCGTGAAGTTGGCGAACGAGTTCTGGTTGCCGCGGTTGTCCGGCGCGGCGCTGGTCGCGTAGTCGGCATAGCCGGCGAACAGAGGACGCAGGTCCTGGGTTGCGGTATAGGGCCGGTCGCTGGGACGCTGGGCCGTGCGCCAGGTGAAGTTGCCGTTCAGCGAGATATTGCCCCGACCTTCCGCGAAGTTGCGGCCGGCGAAGATGTTGCTGCTGTATTCCTTGCGGTGCGTGCCTTCGGCCCAGCCATACTGGGCGTCGACGGTCAGACCGTCGAAGTCGTCCTGCAGCACCGTATTGACCACCCCAGCGACCGCGTCCGCGCCATAGATGGCGGCCGCGCCGTCGCGCAGGATTTCCAAGCGCTCGAGGTTCGAGGTCGGGATGGCGTTGGCGTTGTAGCCGAGCAGCGGCACCGTGCCCGACGACTGGCTGGTCGGGTGCGACACCAGGCGGCGACCGTTCAGCAGCACCAGGGTGTTGCCGACGCCGAGGCTGCGCAAGTTGATCGAGTTGACGTCGCCACGCGTGGAGTTGCTGGTCTGCGGCGCGTTGCTCGGGTTGATGAACACGTCGCCCATCTGCGGGATCGAGCGGAACAGGTCATCGCCCGAGACCGCGCCCGTGGCGGCGATCTGGCTGTTGTCGAGCACCGTGACCGGCAAGGCGGCTGTGGTCTTGGCGCCTTTGATCTGGCTGCCGACGACGACGATCTCCTCGACCTTGGTCGTGTCGGCGGCCTCCTGGGCGGCCGCGCCGGTGGCGGCGAGCAGGCTGATCAGGGCCACGCCTTGGACGAGACGGCGGCGGTGGTTGCGATGGGCTTGGTTGGTCACGCGGTTAGCTCCCCAATATGTCTTTTTGTTATGGCTACGTCTGGGTCCGAGGCCGCGCCTAAGGGCGCGCGGCTTCCGGGATAGGTTCGTTGGCGGGCGCGGCCTTGGGATCGAGGGCTGCCTTGAAGGCCGCCGCGTCCAGCCCCTTCTCCCAGCGGGAGACGACGATCGCCGCCACCGCATTGCCGGTGAAGTTGGTCAGGGCCCGGCACTCGGACATGAAGCGGTCGACGCCCAGGATCAGGGCCATGCCCGCCACCGGCACCGCCGGTACGACCGACAGGGTCGCCGCCAGGGTGATGAAGCCGGCGCCGGTCACGCCCGCCGCGCCCTTGCTGCTCAGCATGGCCACGCCCAGTAGCAGCGCCTGCTGCTCCCAGGACAGGTGGACGCCCGTGGCCTGAGCGATGAACAGCGCCGCCAGGGTCATGTAGATGTTGGTGCCGTCCAGATTGAACGAATAGCCGAGCGGCACGACGAGGCCGACGACGGACTTGGGGCAGCCGGCCTTTTCGAGCTTCTCGATCAGGCTGGGCAGCGCGGCTTCCGACGAGCTGGTGCCCAGCACCAGCAGCAGTTCGGCCTTCAGATAGCGGATCAGGCAGAAGATCGAGAAGCCGTTGGCGATGCCGACGGCGCCCAGCACCACGATCACGAACAGCAGCGAGGTCAGGTAGAAGGTGCCGACCAGCATGGCCAGGTTCGCCACCGAGGCGATGCCGTACTTGCCGATCGTGAAGGCGAAGGCCCCGAAGGCGCCGATCGGGGCGGCCTTCATCACGATGTGCACCAGCTTGAAGAAGGCTTGAGCGACCAGCTCCAGAAAGTCGACGACCGGGCGGGCCGGTTCGCCGACCAGGGTCAGGGACAGACCGAACAGGATCGAGATCAGCAGCACCTGCAGGATCTCGCCCTCGGCGAAGGCGCCGACCACGGTGGTCGGGATGATGTTCATCAGGAAGCCGACGATCGTCTGGTCGTGGGCCTTGGCGGCGTACTCGGCGACCTTGCCGGCCTTCAGCGTGGCCGGATCGATATTCATGCCCGCGCCCGGCTGCACAACGTTGGCGACGATCAGACCCACGATCAGGGCCAGGGTGGAGAAGACGAGGAAGTAGACCATCGCCTTGACCGCCACGCGGCCGACCTTCTCCAGGTCACGCATGCCGGAGATGCCGGTCACGACCGTCAGGAAGATCACCGGGGCGATGACCATCTTCACCAGCTTGATGAAGGCGTCGCCCAGCGGCTTCAGGGATTGCCCGATCTCGGGCTGGAAGTGGCCGATCGCGCCGCCGACCAGGATGGCGACGAGCACCTGGAAATAGAGGTGACGGTAGAATGGCGTGGGTCGTCCGTCGGACGGCGCCGGAGCGGCCGGTTGGATCGTCTGCACTGTCGCCTCTTGGCCAGGCCCGAAGGCCGCGTTTCCACCCCGCGCCCCTTTGCCAGGACGCTTGGATAGACGATCCTCGGGGGAAGGACGCCGCGCAAGCGGCCTCACGAAAAGCCACAAAACATTGTTCTATCTCAATATTTCCATTTCTCGAGTAGCGACTGGCCTACGCGATCCGGCGAGATTCCTCACGCCGCCGAACGGATTTGTGCGAAAATCCGCACAAAGCGTGGACGAGCTCCGATGACGTCGCTGCGAATGCCGAATCTGGCCGACCCGATCGTGCGCCGCTGGGCGGCGTTCCTGGCGATAAGCCTAACCCTCCTCGCCGCCGTCGTCGGCTTCGTCGGCGCGATCGCCGAACGTCGAGCCACGGCGGATCTGGCCCGGCAGGCCCAAGCCTCAGCCACGCTGCATGCGGCCGTCCTGCGCAGTGAACTGGCCAAGCACCGTTCCCTGCCCTTCGTCCTCGCGCAGGACCCTGACGTGGCCGCGACCCTCCGCTCGGCCGACCCGCGCGGCATCGACGCCCTGAACCGCAAGCTGGAGACCCTTAGCGGCGGCACACGCGCGGCCGTGATCTACGTCCTGAACGCCCAGGGCATGACCATCGCCGCCAGCAACTGGCGCGAACCGACCAGCTTCGTGGGCTCCGACTACAGTTTCCGCCCCTACTTCAAGGACGCGGCCGCCAACGGCACCGCCGAGCTATTCGCCCTCGGCACCGTCAGCCGTCGTCCCGGCCTTTTCATGTCCCGTCGCGTCGATAGCCCCGAGGGGCCGATCGGCGTCGTGGTGGTCAAGGTCGAGTTTGAGGCGCTGGAGGCGGAATGGTCCGCGGCCGAGCCCGCCTTCGCGGCCGATCCGAAAGGGGTAGTGCTGGTCACCTCGATCCCGGCCTGGCGCTTCTCGACTCTGCGCCTCCTGCCTCGCGCCGAGCAAAATCAGCTTCGTGCCGAACATCGCTTCGGCGACGCCCCCTTCACGGTGCTGAACGCCGCGCCCGCCCCTCTGGCCGGTGGCGCGCCGATCCTGACCAGCGTCAGCGCGCCAGGGCAGGACGAGACGCGCTACATGGCCGCCAGCGCCGAACTGGGCGCGGCGGGGTGGACCATCTACACCTTCACCCCGGTGGGCGCGGTGCTAAGAACGGCGGTCGCCGGCGCCAGGGCCATCGCCTTGCTGGTTGGCCTGGTGGTCTGCGGCCTCGCCGCCGCCGTCCTGCGCTGGCGCGGCCAAGCCAGCGTCCGAGCAGCGCGCCAGGAAGCCGCGCGCCTGGAGCTGGAGGCCCGCGTCGCCGAGCGAACGACGGAGCTGCGCGAGACCAACGAACGCCTCACCGTCGAGATGGAGGAGCGTCGCCGCGCCGAAGCCCACGTTCACCTGATGCAGGACGAGCTGATCCAGTCGAACAAGCTGGCGACCCTGGGCCAGATCGCCGCCGGCGTGGCCCACGAGATCAACCAGCCAGTCGCCGCCATCCGCGCCTATGCCGACAACGCCAGCCAGTTCCTGGATCGCTCTGACGAAAAGACCGCCAAGGCCAATCTTGGCCTGATCGCGGGCCTGACCGAACGGATCGGCCTGATCACCGACGAACTGCGCGCCTTCGCCCGCAAGTCCAGCGCCCCGGCCGCTCCGGTCGCGGTGCGCGAAGCCGTCGATGGCGCCTTGCTCTTGGTCGGCCCGCGCCTACGCCAACAAGGCGTTCGTGTCGTTCGCGACGAGGCCGACGAGGCCGCCAAGGTGATGGCCGAGCGCTTCCGGCTGGAACAGGTGCTCGTGAACCTGCTCCAGAACGCGATCGAGGCGCTGGAGGACATCCCCGATCCCGAGATCCGCGTGCAGGTCTCGATCAAGCGCTCGCAGGTGCGGATTCTGGTGGCTGACAACGGTCCTGGCGTCGCGCCCGAAGCCGCCAAGACCCTGTTCACCCCGTTCGCGACCACCAAGCCCCGAGGTCTCGGCCTCGGGCTGGTGATCAGCCGCGACATCGTCGCCGAGTTCGGCGGCGAGCTTTCCCTCGAAGCAGGCTCCGGCGGCGCGCGCTTCGTCATGTCCCTTCCCAAGGCGCGTTAGAGATGCCCGTTATCGTCAACCAAGTGGCCTTCATCGACGACGACGACGTCCTGCGCGACGCCAATGTCCAGACGTTGCAACTGGCCGGCTTCGAGGTCCTGGCCTTCGCCTCCGCCGAAACGGCGTTGGACGCCCTGAGCGCCGGGTTCCCGGGCGTGGTGGTCAGCGACATCCGGATGCCGCGCATGGACGGTCGCCAGCTGTTTCGGCGTCTGAAGGAGCAGGACCAGGACCTGCCGGTCATCCTGATCACCGGCCACGCCGATGTCAGCGAGGCGGTCGAGGCCATGCACGACGGGGTCTACGATTTCGTCGCCAAGCCCTATGCGCCCGAGCGTTTGGTCTCCAGCGTCCGGCGTGCGCTGGAGAAGCGGCGGCTGGTGCTGGAAAACCGAGAGCTGCGCAGCCTCGCGGCCCAGGCCCAGTCCGACTGGCCACTGATCGGCCAGACGCCCGTGATGGAGCGTCTGCGCGCCACCCTGCGCCAGCTCGCTTCGGCCGATGTCGACGTGCTGCTCGAAGGCGAAACCGGGGTTGGCAAGGAACTGGCCGCCCGCGCCTTGCACGCCTGGGGACGTCGCCGGGACCGGGAGTTCGTGGCCGTCGACTGCGCCGCCCTGCCCGCCGGCGCGCTAGACAGCGAGCTCTTCGGCCACGAGCTGGGCGCCTTCAACGGCGCGGTCCGCCAGCGCGTGGGACGCATTCAACAGGCCGATCGCGGCACCCTGTTTCTCGACGAGATCGAGACCCTCGCCCCCGAGGCGCAAGGCAAGTTCCTGCGAGTGCTGGAAGAGCGGGAGGTAACGCCCCTGGGCTCCAATCGCGCCCACACCCTGGACCTGCGGGTCGTCGCCGCCGCCAAGTCGGACCTCGCCGACGCCGTGGCGGCCGGGACCTTTCGCCAGGACCTGTTCCACCGCCTTGATGTCGTGCGTATCCGCATCCCGCCGCTACGCGAGCGTCGTGAGGACGTCCCTCTGCTGTTCGCGCACTTCCTGGCCCGGGCCTGCGAGCGTCTCGACGGTCCCCAGCCGGTCATCGACGACAAGGTCCGCTGGCGGCTGCACAATCACGACTGGCCCGGCAATGTCCGCGAGCTTGGCCACTACGCCCAGCGCGTGGCGCTCGGCCTGGCGGACCAGGCCAGCGGCGGCGGTGCGGCGGACCTGCCACCCCTGCCCGAGCGCGTGGCGACCTACGAGGCGCATGTCATAGAGGAGGCCCTGGCCGGCTGTGGCGGCGACGTTCGCGCGACGCTGGAGGTGCTGCGCATTCCCCGCAAGACTTTCTACGACAAGATCGAACGCCATGGCCTGGACCTGGACAAGTATCGCCAGCGACGCTGATCGGGGGCGCTTTCAGATTTTCACCGCCTCGCCTTCAGACGAAATCGGAACTGTTTCGGTTGCGATAGAGGAAGCCATCCCCAGATAGCTGCGCAGACGCCGACGGAGGGTCGGCGCCCCTTTGAGGGACAGTACCCATGCCTACCCTGTTCGACCCGCTGCGCGTCGGCGATCTCGATCTCCCCAACCGCGTCGTCCTGGCGCCGCTGACCCGGCTGCGGGCCGGTTCCACCCATACGCCGAACGCCCTGATGGCCGAGTACTACGCTCAGCGCGCCTCGGCGGGCCTGCTGATCACCGAGGGCGTGCCCGTCACCCCACAAGGCGTCGGCTATGCTGGGGTGCCCGGCATCTGGTCGAAGGACCAAGTCGAGGCCTGGAAGCAGGTGACCAAGGCCGTGCACGACAAGGGCGGCCGCATCTTCATGCAGATCTGGCACGTCGGCCGCATCTCAGACCCCGAGCACCTGAACGGCGAACTGCCGGTCGGTCCCAGCGCCATCGCGGCCAAGGGCCATGTCAGCCTACTGCGCCCCGAGCGCCCCTACCCGACCCCGCGCGCCCTCACGACCGAGGAAGTCGCCGGCGTGGTCGAGGCCTTCCGCCAAGGCGCCCAGAACGCCAAGGACGCCGGCTTCGACGGCGTGCAGATCCACGGCGCCAATGGCTATCTGCTAGACCAGTTCCTGCAGGACGGCTCCAACCAACGCACCGACCAGTACGGCGGTCCGATCGAGAACCGCGCCCGCCTGCTGCTGGAAGTCACCGACGCCGTGGTTTCGGTGTTCGGCGCCGGCCGCGTCGGCGTCCACCTGGCGCCGCGCGCCGATAGCCACGGCATCAGCGACAGCGACCTGCCGGCCACCTTCGGCTATGTCGCCAAGGCCCTGGGCGAACGCAAGATCGCCTTCATCTCGACCCGCGAGCACGAAGCCGCCGACAGCCTGGGACCGGCGCTGAAAGCCGCGTTCGGTGGCGTCTACTTCGCCAACGAGAAGTTCGACCTGGCCAGCGCCAACGCCGCCATCGCGGCCGGCAAGGCCGACGCGGTCATGTTCGGCAAGGCCTACATCGCCAACCCGGACCTGGTGGAGCGCCTGCGGAAGGGCGCGCCGCTCAACGCGCCGGTCCCGGCCACCTTCTACGCCCCTGGCGCCGAGGGCTACACGGACTATCCGACGCTGGAGCAAACGCTCCAAGCTGCCGAATAGGCGCCCCGCCCCGCGACGGCCTAGGCTGTTGCGGGGATCAGCCCCTCGGCGACATAGGCCTGCGCCACGGCCTCGGCGACCTTGATGCCATCCACCGCCGCCGAGAGGATCCCGCCGGCATAGCCCGCGCCCTCGCCGGCCGGAAACAGACCGGCGGTGTTGAGGCTCTGGAAATCCTTGCCGCGCGTGATCCGGATCGGCGAGGAGGTCCGGGTCTCGACGCCGGTCAGCAGCACGTCGGGATGATCGTAGCCGGCGATCTGACGGCCGAACACCGGCAGCGCCTCGCGCATAGCCTCGATCACGAAGTCCGGCAGACAGGCCGACAGGTCCGTCAGGGTGACGCCCGGCTTGTAGGACGGGACGACCTCGCCCAGCTCGGCCGACGGCTGTCCGGCCATGAAGTCGCCGACCTTCTGGCCCGGCGCCTGGTAGGTCGAGCCGCCCGCCACATAGGCCAGGCTCTCCCACTTGCGCTGGAACTCGATGCCGGCCAGCGGATGGCCCGGATAGTCGCGCTCGGGATCGATGCCGACCACGAAGCCGGAATTGGCGTTCCGCTCGTTGCGCGAATACTGGCTCATGCCGTTGGTGACGACGCGGCCGGGCTCGGACGTCGCCGCCACTACCGTGCCCCCCGGGCACATGCAGAAGCTGTAGACGGTCCGGCCGTTCTTGCAGTGGTGCGACAGGCTGTAGTCGGCCGCGCCCAGGTCGGGGTGACCGGCGCAGGTCCCGAAGCGCGCCTTGTCCATCCACGACTGCGGATGCTCGATGCGCACGCCGATCGAGAACGCCTTGGCCTCGATGTGGACGCCGCGCGCGTGGAGCACCTCGAAGGTGTCGCGGGCGCTGTGGCCCAGAGCCATGACCACATGCGTGGCCGGCAGGTAGTCCTCGCCGGCGATATGCAGGCCCTTCAGCCGGCGCGAACCGTCCGCGCCGACCTCGATGTCGAAGTCCTCGACCTTGTGCTGCCAGCGATACTCGCCGCCCAGGCTCTCGATGAGCGCGCGCATCTGCTCGACCATGTGCACCAGGCGGAAGGTGCCGATGTGCGGGTGGGCCTCGGTCAGGATCTCCTCGGGCGCGCCGGCCGCGACGAACTCCTCCAGCACCTTGCGGCCCAGGAAGCGCGGATCCTTGATCTGGCTGTAAAGCTTGCCGTCCGAGAAGGTCCCCGCCCCGCCCTCGCCGAACTGGACGTTGGACTCAGGGTTCAGTTCGCTCTTGCGCCACAGGCCCCAGGTGTCCTTGGTCCGCTCGCGCACGACCTTGCCGCGGTCGACGATGATCGGCTTGAGGCCCATCTGGGCCAGGATCAGACCGGCGAACAGGCCGCAGGGGCCAGCGCCGATGACGACCGGGCGCGGGCCGTCGAAACCTTCCGGCGCTCTCACCACGAACTTGTATTCGGTGTCGGGCCTGACGCGGACGTGGTGATCACCCGCGAACTTGGCCAGGACGGCAGCCTCGTCGCGCAGTTCGACGTCGACGGAATAGACCATCAGGATCGCCGCCTTGCGGCGCGCATCGTGGGCGCGGCGGGCGACCACGTGGCTCAGCAGGTCGTCAGGCGCGATCCCGAGACGGTCGACAATGGCGGGCGCCATGGCCTCCGGCGGGTGGCCGAGCGGCAGCTTCAGTTCCGAAATACGCAGCATAGGGCGCGTCTTAGCCGGAAGACGGCCGATACGCCATCCGCTCGGCATTGCGGTCGCCGCAAGCGTCACTAGCTAAGCTTGTCACGTAACATCGTTCGGTATGTTCATGCTTGCCCTCATCCTGGCCTCGACCGCCCTCCTGGCCGAGCCGTCGCCTGCGCCCTGGAGCTATTTCGAAGGCAGCTGGAGCTGCGAAGGCGCTTTCCTGCCGTCCAACCGGCCGCTGGCCTCGGACATGGATTTCCAGATCGATCCGCGCAGCGGCGCCTTGGTGAAATCTCACCAGGACCGCGCGCCGAACCGTTTCTCCGCCACCGAGACCTGGGCCCAGGCGCCCGATCGCAAAACCTACCGCGCCGGGATCGCGTCGGGCGGCGGGATGCGCTGGTACCGCTCGGAGGGCTGGAAGGGAGACGAATGGACCTGGTCACGCGTGCGCGACCAGGACGAGCCCGAGGAAGCCTTCGCCTTCATCCGCCAAGACCCGAAGACGATGATCTTCGAGTGGCGGATTTCGCGGAATGGCGCGCCGATGACACCGGGCGACCGCCTCACCTGCAATAGGGTTTAGCGCGTCAGGCCTTCGGATACCCGCCGACCTCCTGCTCGTCGTCGATGACCTTGCCCGCGCCGGCCTTGACCTCGCGGACGATCCGACGATCGACGGCGTCGCGATCCCAGGGCCGTGCACCGGCATTGGCCAGGACGTAAGCCTCGACCTGGCTGGAGGGCATCAGCTTCAGCCCCTCCGGCCAGAACGGCGCCTTGGCCAAGTGCTTGATCTTCGGGAACGGCGTGGTGTTGAGGATCCGCACCGGTGGCATCTCGCTGCCGTCGGCATAGTGGGCCGGGTTGTCGTGGGCGTAGAGCTCGAGATCCCCCTGCCCCTCGACGATCAGGAACGGCAGGTCCGGCCGGGTCGAAGCGCCGCCCTTCACGACATTGCCGGCGATGGCCAGTTGGCCGACGCGCCACTGGTGGCCCACCCATTCGCTGGCGTTCAGGGCGTAGTGCATGCAGCGGGTGCCCGGGTCGTAGACGAAGTTGTTGACCGTCACGGCCTCGACGCCACCCTTGAACAGCTGGTTGCGCTCGCGATTGTGGGCATAGAGGTTGCGGGCGATCAGCACCTCGTAGGCGTTGTCGTGGATCAGGCTGCCCTTGGAGTGCTCGCCCTTCACGTGGCTGGCGTTCGATAGGCCCTCGGCGACGATGTTGTTGCTGATGGTGATCCGGTGCGAGGTGCCGTCACGCCACTTAGCCTGATCCTCGCCGCCATCGAAGCGCGGGCCCGAAGCCGACAGGTTCTCATCGGTCGCCCAACTGGTCGAGCAGTGGTCGATGATGACGTCGTGGGCCCTCCAGCAGGTGATGCCGTCGACTTCCCAGCCGCTCTTGGAGGGCTCGCCATCACGGCCGGCGCGCACGCGGATGTGGCGAACGATGACGTCGTGGCTCTCGATGGCCAGACTGCCCTTGATCAGGGTGATGCCCGGCGACGGCGCGGTCTCGCCGGCGATGGTCAGGAACGGCTCGACGACCTTGATGCTGTGGCGCTTCAGGTCGATCACGCCGCCAACGTCGAAGACGATCGTGCGCGGGCCCTTGGCGGCGACGGCTTCCCGCAACGAGCCCGGGCCGCCGCCTTCCAGCGTCTTGACGCGGATGACCTTGCCGCCGTCGCCACCGGGGGTCTTGGCGGCCCAGCCCAGGCGATCGAAGACCAGCTTGCGCGGAGCGGCGACAACAAGACCGGGGGTGGCGACCAGGGCCGCGCCGGCCAGGAAAGCATCACGTCGAGTGAACATCGGGAAACTCCTCTAGGCGCCGGTCGCCAGCCAGGCGATGGCGTTGGCCAGCCAGCGCTGCTGCAGCGGCTTGGCCATGTCGGGAAGGCGGTGGACCAGCACGCGAGCGCCGTCCTTGCGGGCGATGAAGCTGGCCGCGCCGTTCTTGCGGTCGTGATCTCGGCTGTAGGCGGCGATGACCTCGACGCCTTGGCCGTCCACCACCAGACCGTTCGAAGGTTGGCCTTCGACCTGGTGCAGGACGCTCATGGCCATGTCGGCTGGCAATCCGGCGAAGGTGGCGTGGGTGCGGACGAAGTTCCAGTTGCCCATCCACGGCGCACGCAGCCCGCCGACCTGGCCGGCGTAACTGAACAGACCCAAACCAGCGAGCTGCTTGGCGACGCCGTCGGCGAGCCCGTCTTCCTGGACCATGGCCAGCAGCGGCGTCCCCGCCCTGGCGGCCGCCAGCACCTCCGGCGGCAATTCGCCCAAGACCACGACAGGCTTCTCGCCCTTCTTCGGCTGGACCTCGAGACCGGTCTGCTCGCCCACCTGGCGGCGGACGATCTCGTCGGTCTTCAGGCCCGAGGCGACGATGCCAGCGTAGCGGACGCCCAGCTTTACGTCCTCAACCACGACGTTTGGCAGGGCCGTCAGCTGCTCGCGCAAGCTTTTGGCGATGCCCGAGACGCCGATCTTGACCGGCGTGGCGGATTTCGGCCCGGCGCCTGTGACCCAGATCTCGCGATCGGAAACGACATCGCCGAACGCCACGCGGATGTGATTGAGACCCTCGTGGGTCAAAGCCGGCGTGTGGAAGCTCTCGGCCAGCAGATAGCTCAGTTGGTCCGGCGTCTGGGTCGGCGTCGGCCAGCGACCCAGCTCCTGCGCCACCCCGTCGGGGCCGACCAGGCTCAGCACCACGTCGCCGCCGGCGGCGGCTCCGCTGTCGTTGAAGAACCAGATGTCCAGCTCCGCCGTCTCGCCGGCCGCATAGGCCAGGGCGCGTGGCTTGGCGATCGCCATGACCGGCCGCAGAGCCTGGCTCATCAGGGCCGGATCGGCCTTGAAGCCCCTCAGGTTGTCGACCACGCCCGAGTGGTTCTCGATCGAGGTGCTTTCCCAGCCGGAGACGCAGGCGATGTCGACCGTCTCACCCAGACGGATGTTCTCCAGGTAGTTGCGCCAGGACTCGTAGACCTTGCGGCCGACCGACAGCCACAGCTTCTCGCTGGTCGGGAAGGCCTGCTTGAAACCCCAGCGCTCGATGTAGCTGTTGGTGGTCGCGACCACGTCCTTGTGGTCCTGCAGGTCGTAGCTCTTGCCACCCTTGCTGAGGATCTCGACGACCATGGCCTCGTGGTTGTCGGCCGTGGCGCACCCCTGCATCTCGCCGAACTCGACGATGAAGGGCTTGCCCTTCTGCATGTGGATGTACTCGTCCTTGGACTTGTAGAACTTGTCGTACCACTGGTCGCCCGCGCCCTGGTGCTCGACCCACCAGCCGCCCCACGGCTCGACGTCCGAGCGGTAATAGTGGTCGTTGTACGGCAAATACATCGCCTGGGCCGCGCCGCGCTTGACGAAGCCATCGTTGAGGACGACCGCGCGGCTGGGATCCAGGTCATGCATGGCCTTCAGCACGATCTGCACGTCAGGATTGGCCAGGTTGGCGCCGATCTCGTTCTGCAGGGTGTATTGCACCAGCGACGGCCGCGAGCGGAACGCCCGCACCATGGCCTTGCACTTCTCCAGCATGAAGTCGCGGCTGAACGCGTCGGCGACGGACAGGCTCTCGCCGGCCTTGAGATCGCGTCCGATGGCGTGACGGCCGCCGCCGGGCTCCATCACCCGCAGCAGGCCCATCTCGTCCATCGCGTCGAACACCTCGGGCTTGCCGACGTTGCGATGGAAGTGGAGTGCGTTCAAACCCAGCGCGTGGGCCGAAGTCACTTCGCGCCGCGCGAGCTCAGGCGTCGGCCACATCCCGTTGAAGCCCCAATAGCCCCACGAGATCGCCGAATAGAGCCGCACACGACGACCGTTCAGGCGTAGCAGCGCGTCGGTCCCGACGCCATCGACGCCGAACCAGCGGAAGCCGAACCGGACCTCGCGGGTATCGACGGCCTTCTTGCTCTCGGACCAGCGGAAACGCAGGCGATGCAAGATGGGCGTCTTGAGATCCCAGATCTTCGCGCCCGGCGCGGAGACCGTGAACCGGACGCGCAGGCGGTGCTCGTCCACCGCCTCGACAGCCTCGATCGTGGTCGTGGCGGCGACGGGCGCGCCGGCGTCATCGACCAGCGCGACGGCGGCCTTAGTCTTCAGCTTGTCCACGCCCGCCTTCGGCAGCGGCTTGTCGAGCACCACCTCCATGAAGCCGGTGACCTGACGCGCCTGAGGGGTGTTCAGCACCCACGCGTCGTCGATCCGAGCCTCCATCGGATGGACACTCAGGGTCATGCCGCGATCGAGACCGCCGAAGCCGTGGTCGGCGAACAGCTTCAGCTTGCCCCACATCATGGTCGTGGAGTCGCGCCAGTCGAATCGGCCGCCCGGATTGGTGATGCGGATCGACAGGCGGTTGGCTTCGCCGGGCTTCATGGCGGCGCTGAGATCGCAGTGGACCGGCAGCTCCGACATGATCGAATAGCCGACCAGTTGCTCGTTCAGGAACACCTCGGCCCGCTTGCGCGCGCCGCGGATGTTCAGCATCACCCGCTGGCCCTTGGCCGAGGCGGGAATGTCGATCGTCTTGCTCCACCACGACACGCCCTTGTACGCGCCGTACTTGGGGACGTCGTCGTCCTCGGCGTAGCGGTACTCATCGGGGCCATACGGCCGCGTGCCGAACTGGCCCCAGAGGTGTTGCTCGACCGTGGTCGGCAGAGTCACGCCGATGGCGTCGCTGGTGGCCAGCGCCCCCCAGCCGCCCGTCGGCGGGTTCACCGGCAGTTTGGAGAGCTCGAACGTCCCCGGCAGGTGGATGACATCGTCTTTCCAGGCCGCGCCCTGGTCGATCCAGAGACGCCATCCATCGTCCGGGATGGCTAGCGACGGCTCGGCGGCCAGGCTGGTGGTCGGAGCCAGGCCGGTGGCGGCGGCGACGCCGAGACTGGTAATCAGGAAGCTGCGGCGGTCGATACGCATGGGGTCACTCGGTCTCAAGGTTTCCAGCCGTCGGCGCCGGCCAGGAATTTGCGGCGGTCCCAGGTCTTGGCCTGGTCGTCGGTCAGTTGATGGGTGCGCGGCTCGCGGGTCGTGGGACTCGCCCCCGGACCGGTCGAGGCGTACTCGGCGAAATAGGCGGTGTTCAGCGTCTCGGTCTTGCCCGGCGTCCACTCGCGCCAACCGGCGGGGTCCAGCGGGGCCTCGATGCGCGAGCGCATGAAGATCACCGTGGCCAGCGGCCGCCAGGCGCGACCAAAGAAGATGCCCGTGGCGTCCTTGTCGGCGGTGATCAGGGTGCGGTCGAAGACATAGGCGCTGTCCTGGTCGGGCCGGACCTTGCTCTGGGCCGTGATCATCACGCTCTGATGGGCGATGCCATGGATGTGGCAGCTGTCGAAGAAGGCCTTGGCGTCGCCGAAGATGAAGTCGACGTGGCCCTCGATGTAGCACTCCTTGAAGTACTGCCGGCTGGGCTTGTCCTTCTTCGACGCTGCATAGAGCGTGTCCTGGGCGCCGAGCAGACGGACCTTCTCCAGCACGGCGCGGTCGGCGGTGATGGCCAGGGCCACGGCCTGGGACGGCTGCGGATCCTTCAGGTGGTAGTCGTTCTGGATGGTCAGGTTCTTGGCCCGGAAGCCGTCGCCGCTGACGTTCATCGAGAACGACTTGAAGGTGCCGCCGGCGGTGCGGGCGCCGTCGCTCCAGACGATGACCACATCCTCAGGCTTCTTCCCCTTGCCGATCAGACGGACGTTCGGCTTGGCGACCGTGACCTTCTCCCGGTACTCGCCGGGCGCCAGCTCGATCGTGCCGCCATCGGCCGGCAGGGCTTCGATCGCCGCCGTCAGGGTCCGATAGGAGCCCTTGGGTCCGACCTTGAGCGTCGCGGCGACCGCGACGTTCGTCAGCGCCGTCGCCAGTAGCAGGCCCAGGAAGAGGCGTTTGCCGATCATCATGCTTTCACCAGGGCGCCGCCCCGCACGACGAGGCGCGCGGTCTGGCCTTTCTTGAGGTCGATCTTCAGGGGCGAGCCGGCGTGAACGACCGTGTGGCTGCCGTCCGCCTCGGCGGTCAGCACGGCCTCGGCCAGCTTGCCGCCCGTCCAACGGATGTCGACGCCGACAGCGCCACGCGCCTTGAGGCCGGTGATATGACCAGTCGGCCAGACCGACGGCAGGGCCGGCAGCAGATAGATGTGGTCGTTGCGACTCTGCAGGATCATCTCGGTCATGCCCGAGGTCCCGCCGAAATTGCCGTCGATCTGGAACGGCGGGTGGGCGTCGAACATGTTCGGATAGGTCCGCTCGGGACCCAGCAGCAGCTTCAGCACGCTGTGGGCGTGATCGCCATCGCCCAGCCGCGACCATAGGTTCAGACGCCAGGCGATGGCCCAACCGGTGGCCAGGTCGCCCCGCGTCAACAGCGACTGTTTGGCCGCCGCCGCCAGCTTAGGCGTCGTGTCGATGCTGATCTGGTCGGAGGGGAACAGGCCGTACAGGTGCGAGACGTGGCGGTGGTGGATGTCGTTGGCGTCGGCGTCCCAGTCCTCCTGCCACTCCTGAAGTTGGCCGTCCTTGCCGATCTTGTAGGGCGCCAGCTTCTCACGGGCGGTCTTCAGTTCCTCGACGAAGGCGGTGTCCGCGCCGAGGATGGCCTCGGCCTTCAGGCAGTTGGTGAAGAGGTCGCGGATGATCGCCTGGTCCATGGTCGGACCGGCCACCAGGGACGAGCCATGGCCGTGGCCGTTCTCGGGCGAGATCGAGGGATTGGTGACCAGCACCCCGAACTTCGGATCGACCACCAGGGTGTCGAGGAAGAACCGCGCCGAGCCTTTCATCAGCGGATAGACGCGCTCCAGATAGGCCGGGTCGCGGTTGTAGTCGTAGTGGTCCCAGACGTGCTTGCAGAGCCAGGCGCCGCCCGTCGGCCATACGCCGAACTTGGCGCCGTCGATCGCCCCCGTGGCGCGCCAGAGATCCGTGTTGTGATGGGTGACCCAGCCGCGCGCGCCGTACATGGCCTTGGCCATGCGGGTCCCGGTCTGGGCGATGTCCTGCACCAGGGCGATCAGCGGCTCGACCAGCTCCGAGAGGTTAGTCGGCTCGGCCGGCCAGTAGTTCATCTCGGTGTTGATGTTGATCGTGTACTTGCCGCCCCAGGGCGCAAAGGTCTTGTCGTTCCAGATGCCCTGCAGGTTGGCCGGCTGGCTGCCAGGACGCGAGCAGGCGATCAGCAGGTAGCGGCCGTACTGGTAGTACAGCGCCGCCAGCGACGGGTCATCGGTGGTCGGCGACTGCTTGATCCGCTCGTCGGTCGGCTGCAGGTCGGCGCGGGTGCGGCCGAAGTCGACGCTGACCCGGCGGAACAGGACGCGGTGATCGGCCTGATGATCGGCCAGGATCTTCGCCCAGGGCTTGGCCGACAGCTTGGTCAGCGTGGCCTTGTTCAGCGCGGTCGGATCGCCCGACACGTCGTCGTACTTGCGGTAGCTGGTGGCGGCGGCGATCAGCAGCAGCACCTCGTCAGCGCCAGTCACCGACAGCTTGCCGCCCCGCCCTGTGACCTTGCCGCCTTTGACGCGGACATCGACACGGCATTCGAACTTCAGCTTGGCGTCGATGCCTTGCGAAGGCTCGTTGGCGCCGGCCAGGATCAGCTGAGCGCCTTCAACGGACGAGACCGGCTTGGACTTCAGCGGGCTGGCGAACGAAAGGTCGACACTGATCGCGCCCTTCCTGCTGCCTGTCAGGCGCACCGCGATCACGCCGTCCGGCGCGCTGCCGATCACCTCGCGCAGGTAGCGGACGCCGCCGGCCGTGAAGCCGGTCGTCGTGATGGCGCCGTCCAGGTCGAGGTCGCGGATATAGCCGCTAGGTTCGGCCAGCCCCGGGAAGTCCAGCTTCAAGTCGCCGATCGTCTGGTAGGACATCTGGCGCTTGGGCAGGGCCATGAACTTGGCGTCGGCCAGTTCGGTGGCCTTGGTATACTCGCCGGCGTCGATCAGGCGGCGGATTTCCGGCAGGGCCGCGTTGGATTCCGGATTGATCGGCTCATAGGGGCCACCGGCCCAAAGGGTGTCCTCGTTCAGTTGCAGCCGCTCGGCCGCCACGCCGCCGAACACCATGGCGCCCAGCTTGCCCGAACCGACCGGCAAGGCCTCGACCCATTCCTTGGCAGGCTGGCGATACCAGAGGCGATAAGGCGAGGCCTTGGGCGCGGCGGCTCGCGCCGAAACGCCGGCCAAAGCCGAGGAAGCGCCGAGGACGGCGAGTGTGCACCTGCGGGTCAGGGACATGGCCAAGCCTTGAGACTTACTGGATCAGATAACGGCGCAGGGCCGGGACGGATTTGGCCAACTCGTCGGTGACGATGGCCGAGAAGTAGTCGGCGCCGACGACGCCCAGATGGGTGTAGTCGAACGACAGCTTGGCCTGGCCCATCGGCTCGACAGCGGCGTTGTTCTGCGCGGCGGGCGGCGCGCCCGGAGCGACCGGAACGCCGGTGCTGGCGGCGATGGTCGTACCGGTCTTGGTCGCGGCCTCCAGCACCTCGGTCGACGGCGGACGCTGCGCGAACTTCATGGCCTCGACCGGGCCCATGACCTGGACGGCGGCCTGGCTGCGAGCGTGCAGGTCGATGAGTGGAACCTCGGTCTCGGCGGCGACTTTGCGCACCGCCTCGGCCCACGGTCCCAGGTCGTCCAGCAACTTGCCGTCCTTGAACGAGCGACGGGTCAAAGGCGTCACCAGGATCGGCTTGCCGCCGGCCGCCTTCACCTCATCGACATAGCGCTTCATGTTGACCGGGAATTCGGCGACCAGATCGGTCGAACGGCCCGGCTTGCCCGGCTGGTCGTTGTGGCCGAACTGGATCAGGACGTAGGTGTCGGCGAACCCGCCGGACTTGATCTCGTCCATGGCCAAGGCCCACGAGCCCTCGGCGCGGTAGTTGCCGCTGGAGCGGCCGCCACGCGCCAGGTTGATGCAGGCCGCGAACGACGTGACGTGCCAGCCGCAGAAGCTGGGCCCCCAGCCGCCTTGGACGGCGCTGGTGGAGTCGCCGATCAGCACGATCTTCACCGCCCGGAACTTGGCCGGCGCGGGCTCGGCCACGGCGGGCTGGATGGACGTCTGCGCCTGAACGGCCAGCGGCGTGGTCGCCAGCAGGGCCGCGAGGGTCAGGGCTTTCAGACGCATGGATACACTCCACTGGAAGGAAGATCGGGCGACGCCGGGGTAAGGACCAGCGCCGCCCTAGTTGTCACCTCGGGAGGAGGTGGTCTCGGGGTTCAGGAATTCGCGTTGCGGAACGGTTGCTCCGACACGCCGTACGGGGCGGCGCGGAGCTGGCTTGGGCGCGAATAGAAGGTCGGATCGGCGGGTGCGCTCGAAACGGCGCGGCGCGATGGCGCGAGCATCGGTTTCCTCCCTTCTCCTCAAATCGCGGCCTTGCTGGCCGTTCTTCACCGGATATGTTTGTCACCGGTGTCATTCGAGATAAGCATGTCGGATCGCTTTCAAAAAGCGAAAAGTTACCGGTAACTATTGAAAATGTATGGGGTTTTATTGCCGAAGGGCTGGCGGACTATAACGACGTTTCGGGGCGTCCGATCCGCACAAAAAAGTTCGGGATCGCGCCAAAAGCCCAGCTCTTCATTGATCGAAGGGCCGTTCCCCCGCATCGTCACCGCAAACGAGGACGCCGACGACAATAGGGAGCGCCGGTGTCCTGGACGAAGCGGGCAGAGCTTCGAATCGCGGGGGGAGAAGTTCGGCGTGATCATCCGGCGTGTTCGGCCGTGTATGCGCGCAAGTGGCATGCTTTCAGAGCGTCCCTGGCGAATGCTAGCGACGCGATGTTGATCGACGCCGCCCGATGACCCGTCGCTCGCCGCTCGGCACGGCGGCCGCCCTGGTCGCGCTCCTGGCGGGAGCGCCGGCCCTGGCCGCCCAGCGCCCCGCGATTTTCGTTTTCGACCAACCGAGCCAGCCGCTCGCAGGGGCGCTGTTGGCCGTGTCGGAACGCGCGGGCGCCGTCGTTCTGGCCCCTGCCCCGCTGATCAGCGGGCGGACCGCGCCCGCCTTGCGGGGATCTATGAGTCTGGACGCGGCGCTGCGAACCCTGCTGGCCGGCGCGCCACTGGACTTCCGCATCGGCGCCGATGGCGTGGTGACGATCATTGCCGCGCCCACTAGGCCCCGCTCTCCGTTGCGGATCGCGCCAACGCCGTTGCAGTCGCCTCCGCATATGATCGATGATCTCCCCGCCGAGGTTGATCCCGTCAGCGTCACCGCCATCGCGGGTCCCGATCAGCCGGCCAACCTGAAGCGCCGTACGCCCTCCCCCATCGACATCCTGACCGAGGACGAGATCGCCCGCTCGGGCGCGCTCAGCCTGGGCGACGCCCTGCGCGATCTTCCCGGAACGGCGGCGGTCGCCGACGGTGGCGAGACCCGCCAGGTGGCCATCCGGGGCCTCGCCGGTCGCTTCACCCGGGTGCGGATCAATGGCATGGAAACCCTGGCCACGTTCGGCGGGGCGAACGTGGGCGGCGGCACCAACCGCGGTCGATCCTTCGACTACAACGTCTTCGCCGCCGACCTCTTCCGGCAGATCCGCTTGCAGAAGACTGCCTCGGCCGATGTCGACGAGGGCTCCCTCGGCTCGACGGTCGACATCCGCACCCGCTCGCCATTCGACCTGCGCGACGGCAGCGTGCTGCTCTATGCCGAGCAAACCTACAACAGCCGCGCCGAACGCCTGGCGCCGCGCGGCTCGGTCGTGCTGTCCCGCCGCCTGGCCGACGACCACTTGGGCGTCCTCGTTTCAGCGGCCTACTCCCGGCGCTACGCCGTAGATGCGGGCAGCACCGCCGGGGGCTGGCAGTCAGGAGACGCCCTCTATCCTGGCTTCGGCGCGGTCACTGGCGGAACCCGTCTCGCCGACCTCAACGCCGCCCTGCACGCCCGCATTCCGCGACTGGAACTGATGACCGTCGCCCAGTCACGCCTCGGCCTGACCGGATCGCTCGACTGGCGGCCGACCGACAAGACCCGAGTCTCGCTGGACCTGCTGTATGCGACCCTGGAATCCCGGCGGAACGAGTTCCTGCTTGAGAGTTTCACCTTCCGCACGGCCGGCGCCTGCGGCCCCGCCGCGCCTTCGTCCTGCGGCCTGAACGGCGTCACCGCGACCAACCCGCTGATCAAGACGCTGCGTCCCGGCCTGCCCGTGCTGATCGCCGGAACGTTCGACGGCGTCGATGTGAAGTCCGAGGCCCGCTACGACGAACTGGACACCATCTTCCGGCAAGCCACGCTGTCGGCCACGCATCAATTGCCGAACGGCGTCGAAGCGACCGCCCTGCTCGGCTTTTCGCGCTCGGATTTCAGCAATCCAGTCCAGAACACCCTGCACCTCGACCAGTACGGGGTGAACGGCTACGCCTACGACTTCAGCGACCGCGCGCGACCATTCGTCGGCTATGGCAACGCGATGCTGGACAAGGCGTCGGCCTGGTCGCTCAGCGAGTTCCGCGACGATCCCAACTGGGTCGACAACAGCTTCAAGACCGCCGGCCTGGACTTCCGCGGCGCCGTCGCCGGCCTGGAGTGGCAAGCGGGCGTCCTGCACAAGGACTATCGGACCGAGTCCGTCTCGCTCACCCGTTCGAACGGAACGATCGCCAACCTCAACCCCCTGATCCCTACCGCGCTGGCCCGCGTGCCGGTGGCGAACTACACGCGCCTGGTCGGCGCCGGGACCGACTTCGGCACCGTCTCGCCACCGCGTGAATGGCTGTCGCCCGACGTGGGCCGAGGCCTGTCCTTGCTGCGTGACGCCTGCGCCAGCGCCGGCTGCAACGCCTTCGACCTTGGCCCCGAGCCCGTGGCGGCGACCAACTACGCCATCGGCGAGCGCGATGACGCGGCCTACATCCTGCTGTCCCGCCCTCGCGACACCGAGCGACGCCTGTGGGGCGATGTCGGCGTTCGCCTCGCCCGGACCGTCCAGGAAGCCAGCGGCTCCCAGTTGCAGGCCGACGGCGCGCTGAAGCCTGTGACCTCGCGCCGAACCTATGACGACCTGCTCCCGGCGGCGAACCTGGTCTGGGAGGCCTCGAACGACGTCACCGTCCGCTTCGGCGCGGCCAAGGTCATGGTGCGTCCCGACCTGCGCAGCCTGCGCCCTGGGTTCACGATCTCGACCACCAGCCTGAAGACCGTCTCGGCCGGAGATCCGACTCTGCGCCCGACCCACGCCAGCAATTTCGATGTGGCCGTCGAGGTGTTCGCGCCCAACGGCGGCGCCATCTCGATCGCGGCCTATCACAAGTCGATCGCCTCGATCGTCCAGCAGACCATCACCCTGCCCGCGCGGTTCTCGACCAATCCGTACGGCCTGCCCGACAGCGTCGCGACCCTGGCCTGCGGTGAGGGCGTCGGCTGCGATCCTGCCCTACCGATCTGGCAGTTCGTCCGACCAGCCAACACCGGCAAGGGGCAGTTGAATGGCTTGGAAGTCTCGGGCGCCACGCCGCTAGGCCAACCCGGCTCGCGCCTTGCGCCCTGGCGGCTGCAGGGCTCGGTCGCCTACACCCAGTCGAAGATCCGCTACCGCATGCCCGACGGCGACATCGAGCTGGTCTCGGACGCCCTGGGCGGCCCGCGCGTCGTCGCCAACCTGATCCTGGTCTATGACGGCCGGCGTATCGACGCCCGAGCCAGCGTCAATCATCGCGGACGCTACTATTCGAACATCCCGGCCCTGACCGGCGGCGACGCCGAGGGCCTGGAACCGGTGACGACGGTCGACGCCTCGTTCCGCTACAGGCTGTCGCCGCAGATCACCCTGACGGCCGACGCTTCGAACCTGACCGACTCCGTCGTTCGCCACTTCATCGATCGAAGCGAGATCCCGAACTACCAGCACCGCACCGGACGGGATTTCCGCATCGGGTTGCGCTGGCGCCACTGAGGATCCGCAGGTTGGGGGCTTAGGGCTGCTCCGACAGGGCGAAGATGCGGCTCATGGCGATCCACTTCTCGCCCGGCGCGACGCCCGGCAGCGGCTGCTGGAACTCCCACATCAGTCGCTCCCACGCCTGGACATCCTCCGAGGCCATGTCGGCGGCGGCCTTGGCCTCGGGCGAAAAGTTGGGCCCGGTGTCCATGATCATGAAAAGCCGGGTCCCGATCCGCCAGATCTCCATGTCGAGGATATCGGCCTCGCGGATCGAGCGGATAACCGGGGGCGGAACCGCTCCCGGTCCATGCCAGGCCTCATACCGTTCGATCAGCGCGGGATCATCCTTCAGGTCGAGGGCCAGGCAGCGGCGCATGGTCAGACCCGCGTCTCGACCACGACCGTCTGGCGCTGGGCGCCCAGCCCCTCGATGCCCAGCTCCATGACGTCGCCAGGAACCAGGTAGCGCGGCGGCTTCTGGCCCATGCCGACGCCCGGCGGCGTGCCGGTCGAGATGATGTCGCCCGCCTGCAGGCTCATGAACCGCGAGACGTACGAGACCAGGAAAGCGGGCTTAAAGACCATGGTCCTGGTCGAGCCGTCCTGGAACGTCTGGCCGTTGACCTTCAGCCACATGGAAAGGTCGCCGGCGTCCGGAACCTCGTCCTTGGTCACCAGCCAGGGGCCGATGGGGCCGAAGGTGTCGCAGCCCTTGCCCTTGTCCCAGGTGCCCGTGCCGTCGATCTGGAAGGCGCGCTCGGAGACGTCGTTGACCACGCAGTAGCCGGCGACGTGGTCCAGCGCCTTGTCCTCGGAGACGTAGCGGGCCTCGGTCCCGATCACGACGCCCAGCTCGACCTCCCAGTCCAGCTTGGTCGAGCCGATCGGCTGGATGACGTTGTCGTCCGGGCCGACGATGGCGCTGGTGGCCTTGGTGAAGATCACCGGCTCGACCGGGACCGGCAGGCCGCTCTCTGCGGCGTGGTCGGCGTAGTTCAAGCCGATGCAGATGAACTTGCCGACGCGACCGACGCAGGGGCCGATGCGGCCCGGCTCTTCCACCTTCGGGAGGCTGTTCGGATCGAGCGCGGCCAGGCGCGCCAGGTTCTCGGCGGTCAGCGTCACGCCGGCGATGTCGTCGACGATCCCGGACAGGTCGCGGACCACGCCCTCGGCGTCCAGCAGGCCCGGGCGTTCGTGGCCCTCGGGGCCGTAGCGAAGCAGTTTCATCAGTCTTGTCCTGAACTTGGCGGATCAGTTGATCCAGCCGCCGTCGATGATGTGGATCTGGCCGGTGGTGAAACCGGATTCGTCACTGGCAAGGTAGAGCGCAAGCTGCGCCAGCTCTTCCGGCTTGCCCAGGCGCCCCATCGGCTGGCGGGCGGTGAAGGCCTTGTGGGCGGCCTCGTAATCGCCGGTATCGGCCAGGCGCTGGTTCAGCGACGGCGTGTCGACCGTGCCGGGACAGATGGCGTTGCAGCGTACGCCCTGCCCCACGAAGTCGGCGGCCACGGCCTTGGTCAGGCCGATCACGGCCGCCTTGGTGGCGCCGTAGGCGAAGCGGTTGGGCACGCCTTTGATCGAGCTGGCCACCGAGGCCATGTTGATGATCGAGCCCTTGCCCGCCTCCAGCATGGCCGGCAGGAAGGCGCGAACCGTGCGGTACTGCGCCGTGACGTTGATGTCGTTCGAGAACGCCCAAGCCTTCTCGTCGCAGTCCAGGATCGTGCCGGAATGGACGTAGCCGGCGCAATTGAACAGCACGTCGATCGCACCGAGCTCCGCAGCCAGGGCGTTGATGCCGTCCAGGTCCAGAACGTCAAGGCGGCGCGCCTCGCAGCCCTCGACCTTGGCCAGCAGGTCCATGTTGAGGTCCGTGGCGATGACCCGCGCGCCCTCGCGGGCAAACAGCTCCGCGCTGGCCTTGCCGATGCCCTGGGCCGCCGCCGTCACGAGGGCCGTCTTGCCGGATAGTCTTCCCATTCGAATGTTCCTTAGCTCGCGCGCCGCAGCGGCAGGCAGGCCGGACCGATAGGGTCGAAGGCCTTGTAGGTGAGGATGAATTCCTGGTGGCCCAGCGCCTCGGACACCGTCCGCTGGCCGCCGGCCACGGCGAGGATCAGATCGAAGATTTCGTCGCCGACCTCGTCGAGCGTGCCGCGCCCTTCCATGATCCGGCCGGCGTCGATGTCCATGTCGCCCGAGAGCTTGCGGTAGGTCTCGGGATTGGCGCAGACCTTGATCACGGGCGAAACGGCCGAGCCGACGACCGAGCCACGACCTGTCGTGAACAGGGTCAGGTGCGCCCCGCAGGCGATCAGTTCGACGATCTCGGCATTGTCCGAGATGTTGGGAAAGCCGAACCGGACGTCGCCGTCCGGCACCACGTCCAGCAGGTAGAGGCCGCCGGTCGGCGGCTGGTCGCCGGGCTTGAGGATGCCGACGATCGGGGCCGAACCCGACTTCGAATAGGCCCCCATCGATTTCTCTTCCTGGGTCGTCAGGCCCCCCTCGGCGTTGCCCGGGGCGAAGCTGCCATAGCCCATGACCGTGTAGTAGGCCTCGGCCTTGCGGACGCTGGCTTCGAGCTCGGCGCCCAGCTCCGGTGTCAGGGCGCGGTCGGCCATGATCTTCTCACAGCCGACCAGCTCGCCGGTCTCCTCGAAGACGCAGGCGGCGCCGGCCGCGCCGAGGCGGTCGAAGGCGCGGCCGACGGCGGGGTTGGCGGTGATGCCGGAGGTGCCGTCGGAGCCGCCGCAGATGGTGCCGATCACCAGCTCGGAGACATCCATCGAAATGCGCGGCGCCTGGTCGGCGACGGCCTTCAGCCGCGCCACGGCCTCGACGCCCCTACGGATAGTCTCGGCGGTGCCGCCGCTCTCCTGGATGACCAAGGTCTCGACCGGACGCCCGCTGGCGGCGACCGCCGCGCGCAGGGCCTCTCGGTTGAAACTCTCGCAGCCCAACGAGACTAGCAGGACCCCGCCAATGTTGGGGTGCGTGCCGATAGCCTGCATGACCTTCAGGGCGTAAGCATTTGGATAGCAACCCGGAAAGCCGATCAGGTGAACGTCAGGATCATCGCTCTTGGTGACGATGGTCCGCGCCACATGGTGAGCGCATTCGACCAGATAGGCCACGGCCACGACGTTGCGGATGCCCTTGCGGCCGTCGGCGCGCAGATAGCCCTGGATGCTCATCGCTCCTGGTTCTCGCCGGTCGCGAGCCGAGTATGGCCGGCGATGTAGTCGCTCTTCATGTTGTGCATGTGGACGTGCTCGCCGGCGACGGCGGGCGCGATCATCGAGCCGATCGGCGCGCCGTACTTCAGCACCTTCTCGCCGACGGACAAGGACCGGCGCGCGATCTTGTGGCCGACGGCGACATCGCCCGGCGCTGGCAGCGAAGCGCCGTCGATCTCGATGGTTCGGCCGGCATGGATCGCCTGGGCCAGGACCAGGACGTTGTCGTCCGGATGTAGCAGGATCGGCTTCATGTGGCGGGAACCGGCGCATCGGCGCGGATCAGCCCCTCGGCGCGCAGGTCGGCCCAGAGTGCGACAGGAATAGCCCGATCCATCCACGCCGTGGCCTGCGTTGCCTGGTCGGGCGTCGCCATGCCTGGAATGACGCTCAGTACCGCCGGATGGGCCAGCGGGAACTGCAGGGCCGCGGCGGCCAGCGGCACGCCGTGCTTGGCGCAAACCGACCGCAAGCGCCCAACCCGCTCGACGATCTCGGCCGGCGCGGACTCGTAATTGTAGTGCAGGGTCCCGGTCGTCTCGACCAGGGCGCCCGAGTTGAACGGGCCACCGATGACGATCCCGACACCGCGCGCCAAGCAGCGCGGCAGAAAAGTATCCAGCGCCGTCTGTTCCAGCAGCGTGTAGCGGCCGGCCAGCAGGAAGACGTCGAAGTCGGCGTGATCCAGCGCCTCCTCGCACACCGCCTGTTCGTTGACGCCCAGGCCGATGGCCCCGACGACACCAGCGTCCTTCAGCTCTCGCATCGCCTTGTAGCCACCTTCCAGGAAGCTTCGCATGTGCTCTGAGTGCCGATCGCCGTGGGTCATGCGGCCCAGGTCGTGGGCCAGCAGCACATCCACCCGCTCGCGCTTCAGCCTCTGGAGGCTGCCTTCGAAAGCCCGCATGACGCCGTCGTAGCTGTAGTCGAACACCGGCTCGAATGGCGCGGCGTCGACGAAGCCATGACGCTCGTGCTCCGTCGTTTCGACAGGCTCCAGGCGACGGCCGACCTTCGTGGAGATCATCACCTCATGACCGACCAGCGCCTCGCCCAGGCGCGTCTCGCTGAGACCAAAGCCGTAGTGCGGAGCCGTATCGAAATAGCCGACGCCAGCCGCGAGCGCGGTCTCGACCACATCGCGGGCCGCGCTGTCGGACATAGCCTTGTAGAGATTGCCGACGGCCGCGCCGCCGAACCCCAGGCGCGGCAAACGCGCCAAGGTCCCCGACCGCTTCTCGACATCCATATGCGCTTCCGTCCCGTTCATTTGTAAAATCGATCTTGCTGATAAAATTCCATTCCAGACACGCCAAGTCAATCCGAGCCGTCGCTGGCGACGGCCTGGATTCTAAGCGGTCGGGCGTATCTCGGCGGTGATCTCGGCGGCGGCCTTTTGCAGCTCCGCGATCGTTTCCGGCATGGGGATCGCGGTCGGCGTGTCGACGTAGGGACTGGTCAGCGCGGCAGCGACACCATCGGGACCGTAGACCGGCACCGAAAGGTCGACGACGGCCTTGGTGACGTAGCTGTCGGCGCGGACATAGCCGTCGTTGCGCGCCTTGGCGCCGCCGGCCTCGAAGGCCTTCCAGGCGGCGTCGGGCGCGTCGCCTCGGAGATCCTCACTCCAGCGGCGACGGACGCCGTCGGGCTGGAAGGCGAACAGCACCAGGCCCGAGGTGGCCTCGACGATCTTGCGGCGATAGCCGACCCGGACCGAGAAGCCCTGGTCGCCCGGGGCCTCGATGCGGGCGACGACGACCATCTGGTCGCCGCTGGCCACGGCCAGATGACAGGACTGACCGATCCGCTGGCTGGCCGCGCGCATGACCGGCAGGGCCGCTTCCAGAAGGTCCTTGGCCGGCGCGCGGGTCATGCCCAGGGCGAACAGGCGGTTGGTCAAAACGAGGCCATCCTCGTCGGCGGCGCGACCGACATAACCGCGCGCCTCGAGCACCTGGACCATGCGGAAGAGCTCGCTGGACGAGCGGTCGAGCGCATTCGAAATCTGGGCCAGGGTCAGGCCACCGCGATGAGCGGCCAGCAGTTCCAGCACGTCGAGACCCTTCTCGAGGGCGGGCGCGCGATATTCTCGCTTCTTGGCGGGCACGTCTGACATCGCCTTCCTATAAGCGGTAGAATCGGCGGGCCGTCGCGCCAAATACATCGGCGTGATGCTCGGCGGCGATGAAGTCTTCGCACATGGCCCGCCAGGACGCGTAGTCGCCGGCCAGGTTCAGCACCGGCCAGTCGCTACCCCACATTAGGCGGTCGGACCCGAAGACCTCGATCAGGTGCGTGGCATAGGGCGCGACGGTGTCAGCGGTCGGCGTCTCGCCGGCCTCGGTCAACAGGCCCGAGAGCTTGCAATGGACACCCGGCGCCCCGGCCAGAACCGTCATCTGCTCGCGCCACGGATCGAGAGCGCCCGCCGCGATGTCGGGCTTGGCGCCGTGATCGACGACGACGCGCAACTCTGGCCAGCGACGGACGAAGGTCAGGATCGACTGCAGGTGGCGCGGCTTGATCAAGGCGTCGAATGTGAGGCCCGCCGCGATCATCGCCTCGATAGCGCCGTCCAGCTTCGGATCTAGGACCCAGTCGTTCGGCAGGTCCTGCAGCATCGGCCGCAGTCCCTTGAGCCACGGGTTCGCCGCCAACCGCGTGATCCGCGCCGGCGCGTCGGGCGCGGCAATGTCGGTCCAGCCTACGACACCCAGCGCCAGCGGATCGACTTCGGCAAGGCGCAGCAACCATTCCGTATCGCGCTCGCTGGGCTGAGACTGCACCAGGACCGCACCGGAAAGATTATCCAAACCAGCAACTTGAGATAGATCTTTGAGGTCAAAGTCACGATGGATCGCCGCCAGATCGGGCGTCGGCCATTCGTGGTCGTTCTGGCCGATCCGCCAGACATGGCAGTGACTGTCGATCAGCACGCGACGATCGCCTTGATCACCCCGGCCGACGGCTCCATCCACCCCGGCAACGCCGCTGGAAGTTCTCCAAGCAAGGCCTTGTGGGTGTTGAGTTCCTTGGTCGGAACCTGCCCCTCGCGCATCGCCGCCAGCACATGGTCGAAATCTTCCAGCGTGGCGTTGCGGCTGGCCAGCAGCGACATCTCGCGCTTGTGGAACTCGGGGTCTGAGAAGGTGATGTCGGCCGAGACGACCGAGATCAGCACATAGGTCCCACCGTGGCCGACATAGGCGAAGCCCTGCTGCATGGCCGCGGCGCTGCCGGTGGCGTCGAACACGACGTCGTAGAAATCATCGTCGGTGAGGTCGGAGAGCACGGCGCGGGTCTCGCCGCTCAGGCCCACGACATGGTCCGCGCCCAGGTGCTGGCGGCAGAACGCCAGGCGATCGGCGCGCGCGTCCAGCACGGTCACCTTCGCGCTCGCCAGCTTGGCGAACAGGGTGGCGGCGATACCGATCGGCCCTGCCCCCACCACGAGCACCGATTGGCCGGGCACGATCCGCGCGCGGCGGACGGCGTGAGCGCCGATGGCCAGGAACTCGACCATGGCGGCCTCGTCCAGGCCGACACCCTCGACCTTGCGCACAAAGCCCGCCGGCACGGCCAGATACTCGCAGAGCCCGCCGTCCATATGGACGCCCAGCACGCGGATGTTCATGCAACAGTTCGACTTGCCCTTGGCGCAGGCCGCGCAGGTCCCGCACGACAGGTACGGCATGACATAGGCGAGGTCGCCCTCGGTCAGGCCACTGTCGGTTGGCGCTGAGATCACCTCGCCCGACAGCTCATGGCCCATCACGCGCGGGTAGCTGAGAAACGGCTGGGCGCCGCGATAGATGTGCATGTCGGTGCCGCAGATCCCGACCCGACGCACGCGTAGCAGCACCTCGTCGGCGGCAGGCTGCGGCGTGGGTCGGCGCTCGACCCTCAACTCGCCCGGCGCGGCGCAGACCAGCACATCCATCATGCTCAGTGACTTCCGGCCAGGACCGCGTCATGCGCGCCGATCACGCGGCGCTTGGCGGTGATCCCGAAGAGACCCACCACGGCGAAGCAGAGGCACGGCACGAGGATCGCGAAGCGGATGGCGCTGGCGTCCGAAATCCCGCCCATCACCACGGTCAGGACCGCCCCGCCGATGATGCTCATGACCAAGAAGGACGAACCGGTCTTGGTCAGCGGGCCCAGCCCCTTGATCGAGCTGGCGAAGATGGTCGGGAACATGATCGACATGAAGAAGCTGGTCGAGGCCAGGGCGAGCAGCCCCAGATGGCCGCCGACGAAGGCCGCCGCCAGGGTCAGGAGGACGTTCACCGCCGCGAAGGCCGCCATCAGGCGCGACGGGTCGACCTTGCTCATCAGGGCCGTGCCCGTGAAGCGCCCGACCATGAAGCCGACCAGCGACCAGGACAGATAGGCCGCGGCGGCCTTCTCGCCCATGCCCGGGACCTGGTCCTGGGCGTAGCGGATCATATAGCTCCACACCCCGACCTGAGCGCCGACATAGAAGAACTGGGCGGCGACGCCGAACAGGAAGCGCGGACGCGAGAACAGGCCCAGGATCGGCTTGTCGACGCACTCCTCGTGCAGGTCCTCGGCCGTCGGGCGGCTGGCCTGCGGCGGGAACTTGGTGATCGCCACCAGCACCACCCAAAGCAGGACGACGCCCGCGATGATCAGGTACGGCAGTTGGGTCGACTTGGCCTCGGCGGCCTGGAACGCCGACAGCTGGGCTGAACTCATGGCCGCGAACTCTGCCTTGGTGGGCTCGACGCCCGACAGGATGAACTGACGGCCGACCACGACAGCGGTGATGGCGCCCAGGGGGTTGAAGGCTTGAGCCAGGTTCAGCCGCTGCTCGGCCTTGGCCGGGTCGCCCAGCACGGTGATCAGCGGGTTGGCCGAGGTCTCCAGGAACGCCAAGCCCGAGGCGATGACGAACAGGGCCGAGAGGAAGAATTCGTAGCGGCGCAGCTCGGCGGCCGGCCAGAACAGCAGTGCGCCTGCGCCGAACAGCAGGAGACCCACGATCACCGCGGCCTTGTAGCCGTAACGACGCATCAGCAGGCCGGCGGGCAAGGCCAAGAAGAAGTACCCCAGATAGAAGGCCGACTGCACCAGGCCCGACTGCAGGTCGGTCAGGAAGAAGGCCTTCTTCAGATGCGGGATCAGGACGTCGTTGAGATTGTTCGCGACGCCCCACAGGAAGAACAGGGCGGTGATCAGCGCCAGCGGCGCCAGCCCCGCGCGCGAGCTCTTACCCAGGGTCATGAGTGATTCCTCCGGCCACGCCCTCTCACGGAGCGCCTGCCGCATGGACATCATATATAAACTCGATCGTCAAATATGAAATTCATGGGAGCGCCGCGCGAACGACGCTCCCGTGTGAAATCAGTCCAGTCGGACAACGACGACCGACTTGGCCGGGATGGTCAGGGTCAGCTTGTCGCCGGCGATCTTGCCGCCGGTATAGGCGGCCGGCGCGACGGTCGGCTTGGCGCCGAAGGCGTTCATCGCATCCATCTTGTCGGCGGTCAGCACCTGGCCCGACACGGCCTTGGCCTTCAGCGCGCCCAAGGCGACGTCGAGCTTGACGCTGTCGTCGGGCGACATGTTGGCCACGGCCACATAGGTCTTGCCGTCCGCGCCCTTGGCCGCCGAGGCGTTGAAGGCCGGGATCTTGCTGCCCGCAACGTCGATCTCCGGGGCGGTCACGTCCAGCGGGATCGCCGTCGAGTCCTGGAACGGCAGGTACATCTTGTAGGCGTAGTAGGTCGGCGTCAGGACGATCTGGTCACCCTTGGTCAGGATCATCGCCTGCAGCACGTTGATGGTCTGGGCGATGTTCGTCATCTTCACGCGCTCGGTGTAGCGGTGGAAGATGTTGAAGTTCGCCGCCGCCAGCACGCCGTCTCGCAGGGTGTTGAGCTGATAGAGGTGGCCCGGATTGGTGCCGGCCTCGACGTCGTACCAGGTGCCCCATTCATCGACATAGAGGCCGATCCGCTTCTGGGGATCGTTTTTGTCCATCACCGCGATGTGCTTCTGGATCAGATCGTCCATGCGCAGGGTCTGGGCCATGGTCTTGCCCCAGGCGGCCTTGTCGAAGCCGGTGGCCGCCCCCTTCTTCTTCCAGTCGCCCGTCGGGATCGTGTAATAGTGGAGCGAGATCGCATCCATCCGCTTGCCGGCGTTCTTGGTGACGACATCCGTCCAGTTCACGTCGAACGAATTGGCGCCGGAGCCGACACGGATGGCCGGGTTATCGGCGTTCTTATGGAAGAACGACGAGAAGCGGCGGTACTCATTGGCGTAGTATTCCGGCGTCATCTCGCCGCCGCAGCCCCAGCTCTCGTTGCCGATGCCGATGAAGGGGACCTTGAACGGCTTGTCGCGACCATTGGCGCGACGCTCCTGGGCCAGCGTGTCGTCGCCCGGCGAGATCATGTACTCGATCCACTCACGCATCTCGGTTGGGTTGGACGAACCGACATTGATCGAGACATACGGGTCAGCGCCGACTTGCTCGGCGAAATCCATGAATTCGTGGGTGCCGAAGGCGTTGGTCTCGGGCGACCCGCCCCACCAGTTGTTTTTGCGCGAGGGGCGCTTGTCGCGCGGGCCGATGCCGTCGCGCCAGCGGTACTCGTCGGCGAAGCAGCCGCCCGGCCAGCGGATGACAGGCGTCTTGATGTCCTTCAGGGCGTTGACGACGTCGGTGCGGATGCCGCGCACGTTGGGGATCTTGGAGTCCGGACCGACCCAGACGCCGTCATAGATGCCCGCGCCCAGGTGCTCGGAGAACTGGCCGTAGATGTAGCGCGAGATCGGCGCGCCCGGCTGGTCGCTCTTTAGCGTCGCCGCCGCCGTCAACTCGGCTGCTTGAACAGCCATTGGCGCGCCCGCCGCAATCGCCAGCAGCGCAACCGCCGCGCCCAGGAACCTGTTGGCCTTCGCCATCCTTACTCTCCTCCGGAGTTCGCGGATGCTCGCGGCGTCCGCATTCTTCTGGTGGTTAAGTAGCAGGCGTTATTTTGTCCTACAATAAGGCCGGTATCGGATTTGAACTCCCAATTTGTGGGATAAATCCAAACCCCTGACGCCGTTGCCTTCAGCTAGGTTTCGCAGGCCAAGCCGGGCCCACGTTGACGCAGCGCACGAGCAACTATACTCCGACAAAATAGCAGAGCGGTTTGAGCCGCCAGTTTCGCCGACGAAGAGGAAACGATGCCCGCCCTTCCGCAAAGCGCCTCGACGAGCGCGTCTTCCGCTACCCCGCAGCAGCGCTACGGCTCCGCGCTGAGCCTGCTGGCCAGCCTGTTCTTCATGTGGGGCTTCATCACGGTCATTAACAACACGCTGCTGCCGCACCTGCGCAGCGTGTTCGTGCTGGACTACACCCGCACGACCCTGATCGAGTCCGTCTGGTTCATCGCCTATTTCGTGGCCTCGATCCCGTCGGCCAAGCTGATCGAGCGGATCGGCTACCAGAAGGCCATCGTCGTTGGCCTGCTGGGCATGGCGGTCGGGGCGGCCATGATGGTCCCGGCGGCGATGTTCGCGTCCTACGGTCTGGTGCTGACGGCCCTCTTCGTGATCGCCAGCGGCATCACCCTGCTGCAGGTGGCGGCCAACCCCTATGTCGCCGTGATCGGTCCGCCCGAGACCGGCTCGGCCCGCCTGAACCTGGTGCAGGCCTTCAACTCGCTGGGCACCACCCTGGCCCCGCTGTTCGCCGGTTACCTGATCCTCGGCCGCTCCAAGAGCGGCACGGCAGGTGGAGAAGTCGTCCTCACCCAGGCCGAGCGCCTTGCCGACGCCCAGTCGGTGATCCTGCCCTATGTGCTGGTGACGATCGCCCTGGTCGTGCTGGCCGTGGTCATGGGCCGGGTGAAGCTGCCGGCCATTGGCCAGGCCACCCAGCGCACCTCGCGCGAAGAGCGCAAGAGCCTGTCCCTGTGGTCGCACCGCAACCTGGTGTTCGGCGTGCCGGCCATCTTCATCTACCTGATCGCCGAGATCGGTGTGGCCAACCTCTTCATCAACTTCGTCTCGCAGCCGAACATCGCCGCGATCACCCACGAGGCGGCCTCGCGCTACTTGGCCATCCTGTGGGGCGGCATGATGGTCGGTCGCTTCCTGGGCAGCGTGCTGATGCGCCGCTTCGCCGCCGAGCACGTACTGGCCGCCTTCTCGATCGGCGCCTTCCTGGTGATGCTGGTGGCCTCGTTCGCCCAGGGTCCGACGGCCATGTGGGCCCTGATCGCGGTCGGCTTCTTCCACTCGATCATGTTCCCGACGATCTTCACCCTGGGCATCAAGGGCCTGGGTCCGCTGACCGAGGAAGGCTCGGGCCTGCTGATCATGGCCATCGCCGGCGGCGCGCTGGTGATCGTCCAGGGCTGGCTGGCCGACACCTTCGGCCTGCAGACTTCGTTCCTGCTGACGGCGGCCTGCGAGGTCTATGTGCTGTTCTATGCGCTGTGGGGTTCAAAGGCGACCAACGCCCTCCCCGACCAGCACGTCGAATAGGGCTCCGCTCATGACCAGGCTCTCGCGTCGAACGGCCCTGAAGACGGGCGCCGCCGTCGGCGCGGCGAGCCTGGCCACGCCCGCCCTCGCCGCCTCCGCCACGAGATCACGCCTCGCGCCCTTCGCGCTGTCGCAGGTGCGGCTGAAGCCTTCGCGCTTCCTGACGGCGCAGGAGACCAACCAGCGCTACCTGCTGTCGCTGGAGCCTGACCGGCTGCTGCATAATTTCCGCGCCGGCGCGGGCCTGACGCCCAAGGGCGCGACCTATGGCGGCTGGGAGAGCGCTGGCATCGCCGGCCACAGCCTGGGCCACTACCTGTCAGCGGTTTCGCTGATGTGGGCCCAGACCGGCCAGCCCGAGTTCCGGCGGCGCGCCGTCTACATCGTCGAGGAACTGGCCGCCTGCCAGACCGCGAACGGTGACGGCTACACCGGCGGCACGACGGTCGAGCGCGGCGGCAAGACCGTGGACGGCAAGGTCGTCTACGAGGAGATCCGCAGCGGCAAGATCGAGACCTCTGGCGGCCTCAATGGCGGCTGGGTGCCGATCTACACCTACCACAAGGTCCTGGCCGGAGCGCTGGACGCCCACGCCCTGTGCGACGATCCTCGGGCGCTAAAGGTGGCTACCGGCCTTGGCGACTATCTCGGGCGGATGTTCGAGGCGCTGGACGCCAAGCAAGTCCAGACCGTGCTGCGCATCGAGCACGGCGGCATCGTCGAGAGCTTCGCCGAACTGCACGCCCGTACCGGCCAGCCGCGCTGGCTGGACCTGGCCCGGCGTGTCCAGCACACCGACATCATCGATCCGCTGGTCGCCGGCCGCGACGACCTGGCCGGCAAGCACGCCAACACCCAGATCCCCAAGCTGATCGGCGAGGCCCGACTCTACGAGACCGGCGGCGACGCGAACGCCGCCAAGGCCGCGATGGTGTTCTGGGAGACGATCGTCCATGACCACTCGTACGTCATCGGCGGCAATTCCGAGTTCGAGCACCTGGGTAAGCCGCGTCAACTCTCGACACGCCTGGGCCAACAGACCTGCGAGTGCTGCAACAGCTACAACATGCTGAAGCTGACCCGGCATCTGCACGCCTGGTCGGGCGATAGCCGATACTTCGACTTCTACGAACGCGCCCACCTGAACCACATCCTGTCGCAGCAGGATCCCGACACCGGGATGTTCACCTACTTCTCGCCGCTGGCCTCCGGCTATGCGCGCGGCCACTCGACACTGACGGAGTCGTTCTGGTGCTGCGTCGGCACGGGCATGGAGAACTACGCCAAGCTGGGCGACAGCATCTTCTGGCAGGACGGCGAGCGGGTGCGGGTCAATCTCTATTACCCGGCCACGCTGGACTGGGCCGAGAAGGGCGTGAAGCTTGAGATCGACACCGAATTTCCGTACGGCGAAGAGGTCGCACTTACCTTGAGCAAGGCGCGCAAGCCGACGCCGCTGTCACTGCGGGTTCCGGGCTGGTGCGCCCAGCCTTCGGCTAAGGTCAACGGCCGCGCCCAGGCCATCACAACCCGGGACGGATACATCGACCTCACCCTGCGCGCCGGCGACCGGGTGAGCCTGACCCTGCCGATGGCGGTGCGGACCGAGGCCATGCCGGACGCGCCGGACCTGATCGCCTTCCTGAACGGTCCGCTGGTGCTGGCGGCTGATCTCGGCCCGGCCGACCAGGCGTGGGACAGTTTCGATCCGGTGGTGGTCGGTGAGCCCTCCCTGACGCCGGTGGGCGGGCCGCAGCGGTTCGCGCTCGCCGACCATGGACATCCGCAAGACCTGGCCTTCCGGCCGTATTTCGAGCAGCACCACAACCGCACGGCCGTCTATTTCCGTCGCCTGACGTCGGATCAGTGGGCGCAGGCGGAGCCGCGCCTGATCGCCGAGGCCAAGGTCCGCGCCGACATCCGCGAGCGCACCGTCGACATCCTCCGCTTCGGCGAACAGCAGCCCGAGGTCGACCACGCCCTGAAGGCCAGCCCCGGCACCCAGGACACCGGAAATCTGACGGTCCGTAGCCGCATCCTCAACAAGGGCTCGATCGTTTTTCAGATGGCGACCGCACAGGGCCCGCTAGCCCTGCAAGTGAGCTACGACGGCGCGGCGCGGAACAAGCGCTTCGCGATCCTCATCGAGGGCCAGGAGATCGCCCGCGAGATCCTGGAGGGCGAACGCACCTCGACCTTGAACGTGAAGACCTATGCCCTGCCCGAGGCGCTGACCGAGGGCCGCGACAAGATCGAGGTACGGTTCGACATGGCCGCCAACCAGTGGGCGGCGGTGTTCGAGGCGCGCGTGTTCAAGGCGCCGCGCTAGGCGCGGCTGAGGCGATAGAGCCCTGAGCCGTGCGCTGGCAGCCTGGCCGAGAACCGGTCAGACGCCTTCGCGAACGCCTGACGCGCCCACAGGTCACGCACCGAAGCTGACGCCGGCAAGCCGATCCTTGCCAGATCGACCCCGAGCTCCCGCGACTTGCCGCCGGTGTTGAACAGAGCGAGGTAGACGTCGCCGTTTGACAACTTGGCCGTCCAGACGCGAATGCCATCCTCGACAAAATGCGGGCGGTTGTCGCTCGAGGCCTGGTTGACGGCGATGACTTCGGGGTTGGTCAGTAGCGCCTTGGTCGCCTCGTCCAGGTGACGCAGGTCGCCGCCCATGATCAGCGGCGAGCGGGCGATGGACCACAGCGTCATCACGGTGCGCTGCTCATCGGGCGTGAACTTGGTGTCGCGCGCGCCCAAGGCCAGCTTGCCCAACGGCAGCATGTCGGCGTCCGGCCAGCCGCCGTTACCGATGAACGGCGACCAGTTCTCCAGGCGCGTGAACTGCGCCTCCAGCATCCGCCAGTCATCCCAGAAGTCGTCGGAGATGCGCCACATCTGGGCGTGCTTGCGGGCGTGATCGCCTCGGATCACCGGCGTCTCGCCGGGCGACATCGAGAGGATCATCGGCCGACCGCTACGGCCGATGGCGCGATGGATCGCTTCGATCTCGGCCATGTGGGCGTCGTAGGGTCGGCAAAGGTCGTCAACCTTGACGAAGTCCACGCCCCACGCGGCCAGCAAGGCGAAGACGCTGTCGTAGTAGGCCTGGGCGCCCGGCTTGCGCATGTCGACGCCATACATATCGGGGTTCCAGGAGCAGACGCTGCTCCGGTCCACGATGTCGGCGATCGGGATATCGGTCCCCAGCACCTTTAGCCCGCGCTCGACCGCCAGGCGCGGGGCGCCGCGCATCAGGTGCACGCCAAAGCGCAGGCCCAGGGCGTGGACGCGGTCGGCCAGCGGCTTGAAGCCCTTGCCATTGACACTGGAGGGAAAGCGGTTCGGCGCGGGCAGCAGCCGGCCGTGGTCGTCCAGGGTCGGAACCGGCTTGGCGGCGTATTCGTAGCTGCTGGCGCCGGGCTCGTACCACTGGATGTCGACGGTCAGGATGTCGTAGCCGGCGGGCAGCAGCTCGCGCGCCATGATCCCGGCCTGCTCCAAGGTCTGGGCCTCGGTGATGGTGGTGGCGAAGCTGTTCCAGCTGTTCCAGCCCATCGGCGGGGTCGGCGCGAGCAGCGCCTTGCCCTTGGCCGGCGCGGCGTTGGCCGTCGATGCGGCGGCCAACGCGGTCGAGGCTCCGAGCAGGGCGCGACGGTTCAAGTCCATGATCGCCCTGCCCTCCGTCGAGCGCCTAGTGGTTGTCGCGCGGCAGGCCCTTGGTCTGGGCGATGCGCTGGTACTTCACGGCCGGCTCGAGGACCGCACCGGTCTCCATCTGGCCGACCACGGCGCGCTGCATTTCCTGCCAGGGCGTCTGGCTTTCCGGATAGGCAAAGCCCCCGGCTGCTTCCAGCGCCTTGCGGCGCTCGACGATTTCGGACGGCGAGACCAGCACGTCGACGCGCGACTTGCGCAGGTCGAAGCGAACCTTGTCGCCGCTCTTCAGGAGCGCCAGGCCACCGCCCGCCGCCGCTTCCGGCGAGGCGTTCAGGATCGACGGCGACCCCGAGGTGCCCGACTGGCGGCCATCGCCGATGCACGGCAGCTGGCTCACGCCCTGTTTGATCAGATAGTTTGGCGCCCGCATGTTCACGACCTCGGCCGCGCCCGGATAGCCGATCGGGCCGGCGCCGCGCATGAACAGGATCGAGTTGGCGGTGATGCCGACCGACGGGTCGTCGATCCGGTGGTGGTAGTCCTCCGGGCCGTCGAACACGATGGCGTCGCCCTCGAAGGCGTCCGGATCGTCGGGGTTCGACAGGTAGCGGTCGCGGAATTCCTTGGCGATCACGCTGGTCTTCATGATCGCCGAGTTGAACAGGTTGCCGCGCATGACGACGAAACCGGCGCGCTCGACCAGCGGGCGCGAGAACGGACGGATGACGTTCTCATCCTCGATCTCGACGCCGCGATACTGCTCGCCGATAGACTGGCCAGAGACGGCGCGGGCGTCCTCGCGGATCAGGCCCTGCTCGATCAGCTGGCCGAACACAGCGGGCACGCCGCCGGCGCGGTAGTAGTCCTCGCCCAGATATTCACCGGCGGGCTGGAGGTTGACCAGCAGCGGCACCTCCTCGCCGGTCTGCTGCCAGTCGTCGATCGACAGCTCGACGCCGACGTGACGCGCCAGGGCGTTCAGGTGGATCGGCGCGTTGGTCGAGCCGCCGATGGCCGAGTTGACGACGATGGCGTTCAGGAACGCTTCGCGGCTCAGGATGTCGGACGGCTTCAGATCCTCATGGACCATGTCGACGATGCGCAGGCCCGTCCGGTAGGCGTTCTCCTGGCGGTCACGATACGGCGCCGGGATCGCGGCCGAGCCGGGCAGCGACATGCCCAAGGCCTCGGTCAACGAATTCATGGTCGTGGCCGTGCCCATGGTGTTGCAGTAGCCGGTTGACGGGGCGGAACTGGCCACCAGCTTGATGAAGCCGGCATTGTCGATCTCGCCGGCCGCCAGCATCTCGCGGGCCTTCCAGACAATCGTGCCTGAGCCGGTGCGCTGGCCCTTGTGCCAGCCGTTCAGCATCGGACCGACGGAGAGCGCGATGGCCGGGATGTTCACCGTCGCCGCCGCCATCAGGCAAGCGGGCGTGGTCTTGTCGCAGCCGATGGTCAGCACCACGCCGTCCAGCGGATAGCCGTACAGCAGCTCGACCAGACCGAGATACGAGAGGTTCCGGTCAAGGCCCGCCGTCGGACGCTTGCCGGTCTCCTGGATCGGGTGGACCGGAAACTCCAGAACGATGCCGCCGGCGCTGCGGATGCCTTCGCGCACGCGCTCGGCCAGGACCAGGTGGTGGCGGTTACAAGGCGACAGGTCCGAGCCGGTCTGGGCGATGCCGATGATCGGTCTGCCCGACTGCAGCTCTTCCAGCGTCAGGCCAAAGTTCAGGTAGCGCTCCAGATAGAGCGCGGTCATGTCGATGTTGTCCGGATTGTCGAACCAGGCGCGCGAGCGGAGGGCGCGGGGCGGAACGGAAGAAACGCTCATGACAATCCTTGGCCGTAGCGGTGGCTCGTGAACATCCAGGCCGAGCGCGGAATCACCCGCCCGATCCTTCTCGACCCCGCTTTATCGTATTTGTCTGACTATACCTCGCCGTACCCAGCGTCAATGAGCGCCGAGCATGTCGCGCGACGACGCCTCGGACCTCGCGATCCGCAAACATCGTCAGTGTTTTCGAAGGATCAGCTGTCCTGCGCAGGCCCCCGCGCAATGGCGGCGCGGGTGTCGTCTAGGGCCAGGTTGACCAGCCGCTCCATGGCCTGGCGGGCCTGGTCGGCGCGGCCGGCGGCGATGGCGTCGAACACCTTCCAGTGCTCGGGCATCGGATCACGGGCCAACTCACCGTCGCGCTGCTTGAAGATCGTCGTCCAGCGCACGGCCGCACCGATACTGCTGCTCAGGGTGAACAGCGGCGCGTTGCCGGTGGCCTCCAGCACGGTGTCGTGGAAATCGCGGTCGGCGGCCTGTCCGGCCTCGGTCGACAGGGTCTCGTGCTGCATGGTCACCAGCGCGGCGCGCATGTGCTCCAACTGAGCGTCGTTGCGTCGCTCGGCCGCCAGGGCGGCGGCGGCCGGCTCGACGATCATGCGCAGTTCGTAGAGCTCGCGCAGAAAGTCCTCGCTGGGCGCGGAGGCGAAGAACCAGGCCAGGACTTCCGGATCCAGCAAGCTCCAGCGCGAGCGCGCGCTGACGCGGGTGCCGGTCTTGGGGCGGCTTTCGACAAGGCCCTTGGCGGCCAGGATGCGGATGGCTTCACGATAGGCGCTGCGCGAGACGTGCAACTGCTCGCTGGCGTCAATCTCGTTGTTCAGCACGTCGCCAGGCTGGTGCTGGCCGGAGACGATCGCGATCCCCAGGGTACGCGCGATCGAGCCATGGATACGGCCGGAGAAGCCTTCCTCGCGCTCACCCTCGGCGGCGCCACCTGCTCCCTTGGCCTTCGACACGCGTCCTTCGCTCCCTCAGCGACACAAATTAGACCCGGAAAACGGCCCGACGCGACTCTAGCGAGACCATTTGTCGGAGAACAAGCGAATTCGCCTGTTTGTTCAGACGTGTGAGGAAGGCGTCGCAGCGCCAAATGTAGGATCAATCGACGCGCCGAACCGCGCCGAAACACCGGTTCCGCTGGCTTCCAGACCCGCTTCCTATCGCCGGGTGCGCCAAACGCGATTTGACACCGGGCTCGACCACGGTATTTGTCAGACTATTATACAGCTTCGAAAAGGTCGTTCGCCGTGGTGTTCCGGTTCGTGCAGTTGAAGAGCGTCAGCGGCGATCGCCAGTTGGCGGCCGTGGACGACGCCGGTCGTGCTCGCAAGGTCGAGGTCGCCGATACGCTCTATGAACTGGCCCAGGTCGCTATCCGGGTCGACGCCACCCTGGCCGAGGCGGCTCAGGCCCGCGCGCTGGGTGAGGACATCAACATCGCCGCCGCCCTGGCCGAAGGCCGGGTCCTGGCGCCGATCGACCATCCCGATCCCGCCCACCTGGCGCTGACCGGCACCGGTCTGACCCACCTCGGCTCGGCCGAGGGTCGCGACAAGATGCACAAGGCCACCCAATCGGGTGAACAGCTGACGGACTCCATGCGGATGTTCCTGATGGGGGTCGAAGGCGGCAAGCCCGTCGACGGCCAGACGGGCGTCCAGCCGGAGTGGTTCTACAAGGGCGACGGCAGCCAGTTGGTCGGTCCCGGCCAGTCGCTCACCTCCCCCGCCTTCGCGCAGGACGGCGGCGAGGAGCCCGAGATCGCTGGCGTCTACCTGATCGGTCCCGACGGAACGCCGCACCGCCTGGGCTTCTGCCTGGCCAACGAATTCTCCGACCACGTGATCGAGCGCGGCAACTATCTGTGGCTGGCCCACTCCAAGCTGCGCAACGCCGCCTTGGGCCCCGAACTGCTGACCGGCCCCCTGCCCACCGACGTGCGCGGCGCCAGCCGGATCATCCGCGACGGCGAGACGGTGTGGGAGCAGCCCTTCCTGTCGGGCGAGGCCAACATGTCCCACGCCATCGCCAATCTGGAACACCACCACTTCAAGTACGATCTGTTCCGTCGTCCGGGCGACGTGCACGTCCACTTCTTCGGCACGGCCACCCTGTCGTTCTCGTCCGGATTCCAGACCAAGGTCGGCGACGTGTTCGAGATCGAGGCCGCGCCGTTCCACTACCCGGTCCGCAACGTCCTGGCCCAGGCGGCCGAACGTCCGGTCGCGGTGAGGTCGCTGTGATCCCGATCCGCCTGGCGCTCGTCGGCCTGGGCAAGATCGCCCGCGACCAGCATCTGCCGTCCATCGCCGCCGATCCGCGCTTCGAGCTGGCGGCCATCGTCAGCCGCAACGCCGAGCTGGACGGCGTGCCGCACTTCACCGCCCTGGGCGATCTCCTGGCCAGCGACGTGGTGATCGACGCCGTCGCCCTGTGCACGCCGCCCCAGCCGCGTCACGCTCTGGCCCACCTAGCGCTCGCCGCCGGTAAGCACGTGATGCTGGAGAAGCCACCGGGCGCGACGCTCAGCGAGGTCGAGGATTTGCGCCAGGCCGCCGTCGCGCGGGGCCTGACCCTTCAGGCCACCTGGCACTCCCGCTTCGCCGTCGGCGTCGAGCCCGCTCGCCAATGGCTGGCCGAGCGCTCGGTCAAGGCCGTGCGGATCAACTGGAAGGAAGACGTACGCGTCTGGCACCCCGGCCAAGACTGGATCTGGGAGGCCGGCGGCCTGGGCGTCTTCGATCCGGCCATCAACGCCCTGTCGATCGTCACCCGCATCCTGCCGCGGCCGTTCTTCCTGTCGAGGGGCGTGCTGCACGTGCCGGAAAACAAGCAGTCGCCGATCCAGGCCGAGCTCGACTTCCGCGACGCCGCCGGCGCGCCGATCCGCGCTGAGCTCGACTTCCTGCAGACCGGCCCGCAGAGCTGGGACATCGAGGTCGACACCGACGACGGCGCGCTGAAGCTGACCCACGGCGGCGCCAAGCTCTACATCGACGACCAGTTGATGCAGGAGGGGCCGGACCGCGAGTATCCGGGCCTCTACGACGAGTTCGCCAAGCTGATCGCCGACGGCGCCAGCGACGTCGATGTCAGCCCACTACGCCATGTCGCCGACGCCTTCATGCTCAGCGAGCGGGTGGTCGCACCGGCCTTCGTCGAATAGCCCGACGTATCCAAGAAGAACGACAAGAGGGACAGGAAACATGAAGCTGAAGACCATTGCGCTGTGCGGCGCGACCGCCCTCCTCGCGACGACCGCGAGCGCCGCCGAGCTGTCGCGCAAGCCGTTCGGCCAGACGCCGTCGGGCGAGCCCGTCGAGGCCTTCACGCTCAAGAACGCCCGCGGCGTCAGCGCTACGATCATCACCTATGGCGCAACCCTGCAGTCGCTGATCGCCCCGGGTCGCGACGGCAAGGGCGCGGATATCGTGCTCGGCTTCGCCGACGCCGGCGCCTATGTGAAGAACGCCAGCTATTTCGGCGCCACGGTCGGTCGCTTCGCCAATCGCATCGGCAAGGGCCGCTTCAGCCTGGACGGCAAGAGCTATCAGCTGGCCCTCAACAACAACGGCGTCGCCGCCCTGCATGGCGGGGTAAAGGGCTTCGACAAGGTCGTCTGGAAGGTGCTGGACACCAAGTCCGGTCCGTCCGCCTCGGTGTCCCTGGGCTATGTCAGCCCCGACGGCGACGAGGGTTATCCCGGCACGCTCACCGCCACGGCGACCTATGCCCTGGATGAGCAGAACCAGCTGACGGTCACCTACGGCGCCACGACCGACAAGCCGACCATCGTCAACATCACCAACCACGCCCTGTTCAACGTCGCCGGCGAAGGCGTGTCGGAAGGCGCAATGGGCAACGTCCTGACCATCCCGGCCGATGGCTATTCGCCCGTCGACGGCGAGCTGATCCCGACGGGCGCCACGACGCCGGTGGCCGGCACGGCCTTCGACTTCCGCAAGCCGACCGCCGTCGGCGACCGCATCCGCGACGCGCATGACCCGCAGCTGGTCGTCGGCCGGGGCTACGACCACAACTACGTCCTGAACGGCAAGTCCGGCGGCGCCCTGCGCCTGGGCGCGCGACTGGCCGATCCCAAGAGCGGCCGCGTGCTGGAGATCCTGACCGCCGAGCCGGGCATCCAGTTCTATGCCGGCAACTTCATCGACGGCACGACGATCAGCAAGAGCGGCAAGATCTATCGCCAGGGCGACGGCATCGCGCTGGAGCCGCAGCACTTCCCCGACGCGCCGAACAAGCCGCAGTTCGCGCCGGTCCGCCTGGATCCGGGCCAGGCCTACAAGAACACCATGGTGTTCAAGGTCTCGGTCGCGAAGTAGTCGGCCTGAGGTCGGCGGCTCCCCGTCGGCCTCAGCCTTTTCCGGCCTTCAGCGCGCGCGCGACCAAGGGCGCCAGGGCCTCGCCGATCTTCTTGGCGCCGACGGCGTTGGGATGGATGCCGTCGCGCTGCATCAGGGCCTTGTTCCCACCGACGCCGGCCAGGATGTTCGCGTAGAGCGGCGCGGAAAACTCCCGCGCCAGCGCCGTGTAGACGCCGTTGAACTCGCGGGCATAGGCCGCGCCGATGGACGGCGGCGCGGCGACGCCAACCAGCACCACGACGATGCCGCGGGCCTTCAGCTTCTGGAGGATTCCGCGCAGGTTGGCCTTGGTCTGGGAGGGCTCCACGCCCTGCAGCAGATCGTTGCCGCCTAGGGCCACTACGCAGACCTTTGTGTCGGGCGCGACACTGAAACCGACCCGCGCCAGCCCGCCGCCGCTGGTGTCGCCCGACACGCCCGCAGCCCGAACGACCGCCGAAACGCCCTGTCGCGCCAGGGCTGCCTGGAGCTGAGCCGGCATGGCGTCCCGCGCCGGCAGGCCGAGACCGGCGGTGATCGAGTCGCCCAGCACGGTCACCACCGGCGCTTCCGGCGCGGCGGCGATCTGCGGCAACAGGCCCAACGCGAGCAAAATTCGACGACGGTTGGGAAAACGCTGTGCGGTCTGGCTCATGCCTTCCTATGTAGTCTGACTGCCGGCGGAACAATGGCTGGTCCTTCAGGAAGCGACATGACCGACGACGCCCTGCCCGCCGCGCCCCTGGCCCTCGACGCCGTCACCCTGACCCTGCCCTCTTCCGCTGGCCCCGTGAATATCCTTCGCGGCGTGGATCTCGTTATCGCCCCTGGCGAGCGCGTCGCCGTAGTCGGCCCTTCGGGTTCGGGCAAGTCGTCGTTGATCGCCGTCGGCGCAGGGCTCGAGGAGCCGACCTCCGGGGCCGTGCGCCTGTTCGGCCAGGAGCTGGCCAAGCTGAACGAGGACGGCCGCGCCCGCTTGCGACGCGGTCGGGCGGCCCTGGTGTTCCAGTCGTTCCACCTGCTGCCGAACATGACCGCCGAGGAGAATGTCGCCACGCCGCTGGAGATCGCCGGCGTGCGCGGCGCCACGGCGACAGCGCAGGACTGGCTGGCACGGGTCGGTCTTGGCGCGCGCCTGACCCACTACCCGCACCAACTCTCCGGAGGCGAGCAGCAGCGCGTTGCACTGGCTCGCGCCCTCGCCGCTCGCCCTGCATTGCTGTTCGCCGACGAGCCGACCGGCAACCTGGACGGCGCGACGGCCGCCTCGGTCGCCGACCTGATGTTCAACCTGGTGGCCGAAGTCGGCTCGGCGCTGGTCATGGTCACTCACGACCCGAGCCTGGCCACGCGCGCCGACCGCATCGTGCGGATGGCCGACGGGCGGATCGTCGCGTGAGCGGGCTTCCCCTCTCCTTCCGCTTGGCCGGTCGCGAGCTGCGTTCCGGCGTGCGCGGTTTTCGCATCTTCCTGGCGTGCCTGGCGCTGGGCGTCGCCGCCATCGCCGCCGCCGGCTCGACCGCCGAAGCCTTCCGCCAAGGCCTGGCCAGCCAGGCGCGCGAGATCCTGGGCGGCGACCTGTCGTTCTCGGTCGAGAACCGCGACTTCACCGACCAGGAGCGCGCCGCCTTCGACAAGCTGGGCGTCACCACCTATGCCGCCGGCGCACGCGCCATGGCCCAGGCGCCCAGCGGCGATCGCCGATTGGTTAGCCTACGCGGGGTCGACAGCCGCTTCCCTCTCGCTGGAACCGTGAAGCTGGAGGGCGCGCCGAACCTCGCTGTCGCCCTGGCAGACCACAACGGCCTTCCCGGAGCGGCGGTCGAGCCGGCCTTGATGGATCGCCTGCACCTCAAGATCGGCGATCGCGTCGAGGTTGGCTCCATGACCCTGATCGTCAGGGCTCGCTTGATCAGCGAACCCGACGGCCTGTCTCGCGGTTTCTCGATGGCGCCGCGCGTCCTGGTGCGCCGCGAGGTCCTTGAACGATCCGGCTTGCTCGCGCCCAGCGGCCTGTCCAGCCGCACCGTCCGTGTCGCGCTGCCGGCCAGCCAGGACCCGCGCGCCGTGGGCAAGGCGGTCCAAGCCAAGCTGCCGGACTCCCACCTTCGCGTCCGCGACCGCTTGGACAGCGCGCCCGGCGCGCGACGGCTGATCGACCAGCTGGAATACTTCTTAGGCTTCATAGGCCTGGCGTCGCTGGTCGCCGGCGGCCTGGGCGTTGCCGGCGCGGTGTCGGCCTATCTCTCGACCCGCGAACCCGCCATCGCCGTGCTGAAGGCCTTGGGCGCGGAAAGCGGCCTGATCCGCAACCTGCACCTGATTCAGATCGGCGTGCTGGCCCTGCTGGGCGTGGGGATCGGCCTGACGGTTGGCGCCGTCGCGCCGCTGATCCTAGGTCAGATGGCAGGCTCCAACCTGCCCATTCCAGCCCTGTTCAAGGTCTATCCCTGGCCGCTGGTGAAAGCGGGTCTGTTCGGACTGCTGGCGGCCGCCGCCTTTTCGCTCGTACCGCTGGCCCGGGCGCGCAGCACGCCGCCGTCGGCGCTGTTCCGGCGTGCGCCCCGCGCTCGCCTGCCGCTCGGGTTGGAAACCTTCGGCGCCGTCCTCGCCGGGATCGGGCTGACCGCGCTGGCCGTGGTCACCGCCCCCACACCGATGGCGGCCGCGATCATGATCGCCGGCGTCGTCGTCGCCTTTGGCCTGCTTTCCGCCCTGGGCAGGGCCGCCGCCTGGGTCGCCGGAAAGGCGCGAGGCCTGACACGCGGCCCGGCCCGGCTCGGCCTCGCCAACCTGGCTGGACCTGGCTCGGCCGCGCGGACCGCCAGCCCCGCCATCGGTCTCGGCGTCGCCCTGCTGGCCTGCGTGGTGCTGATCCAGTCGGCGCTGCTGGCCCAGGTCAGCGACGTAGCGCCACGCACCGCGCCGGCCATGGTCTTCACTGAGATCCCGGGCGACCGCGCCGCCGCCTTCGACGCCACGGTGGCCGGCGTGACCGGTCCGCTGGACGAAGACGCCTATCTGCGCATGCCGTTCGCGACCGGCCGCATCGTCGCCTTGAAGGGCAAGCCGATCGACACCAAGGCGATCGCGCGCTCCCAGCGCTGGGCCTTCGACAACGACATCAGCCTGTCTCTGTTCGCCCGCGAGCCAAAGAAGGCGGGGATTGTCTCAGGGCACTGGTGGAAGCCAGACTACGTCGGACCGCCTCTCGTCGCCATGAACACCGAGATCGCCGAGGCCGCCGGCCTCAATGTCGGCGACACGATCACCGTGCAGGTCTTGGGCCGCGAGATCGAGGCCAGGATCGCGGCGCTGCGCAAGGTCGACTTCGGCGGGTTCGGACCCAACTTCGCGCTGATCTTCAATCCCGCGACACTGGAAGGCGCCGAATTGCGCAGCGTCGCCATCGCCCGACTGGACCGCGAGCGGGAGGCGGCCTTGACCCGCAAGCTGGGCGAGGCCTTTCCGAGCGTGAACGTCATCAGTGTCCGCGAGCAATTGGACGCAGCCGCCGCCCTGTTCGATCGCCTGGCGCTGGCTGTTCGGGGCGCGGCCGGCGTCGCGGGCCTGGCAGGCCTGCTGGTTTTGGCCGGCGCCATCGCGGCGGGCGCCCGCGCTCGGGCGCGGGAAGCGGCGACCCTGAAAGTTCTGGGCGCGACGCGGGGCCAGATCCTGCTGGCCTATGTTATCGAATATGGCGCCGTGGGCCTGATCGCGGGCGCGGCCGGCGTGCTGTTCGGCTTCGCGGCGGCCTGGCCGGTGGTGGTCAAGGTCTTCGAGGCCACTTGGACCGTCGACTGGAATGGCGTGCTGGCGCTGCTGGCCGGCGCGACCTCGCTGGCCACGGTGGGCGGTCTGATCGCCGCCGCCCTGGCGCTCTCGCAACGCCCCGCGCCGGTTCTGCGCGGCGACTAAAAACGAAAACACCCCCGTCGACGGATCGACGGGGGCGCTTTTGTTCGGATGCGACTGGCGCGTGGAGCTTACGCGCCACCCGGGAAGCGGAACGGAACCTTCACGGTGCCGGTCTTGGCGCCCATCGGCAGCTTTTCGGCGATGCACATGGCGGCCTTGTCGAAGCCCTTACCAGCGGCGCTGTTGTCGACGACCTTGCAGTCCGACAGCTTGCCGGCGTCAGCCGTGCATTCCAGCATCACTTGCGCAGCGTCGCGGGTGTTCGCGAACTGCTGCAGGCAGCGGCCCATTTGGTCTTCGAAACCACCAGCGGCCGAAGCGGCTTGAGCGACGAAGAAGCTACCGGCGATACCAGCGGCGAGCGCGATCGAGAATTTCATGTGCACCATTCCCTTGCGGACGAATTCGATGACCGCCTTTTCGCACCCTGGCCCTAAGGAAAAGCCAAGGTTCGCGGTTAATCATCTTTGAATGTCGGAAAGGAAGGCTGAGCCGCCTCTAGATCTTGTCGCGCGGCCGTTCGGCATAGACCTCGAACAAGCGCCGCAACAGCGTCACGGACTTTTCTATCTCTTCCGGGTCGGGCGCAAGCACTTGTGCAATCGAAAGGCCACGAATGGCCCAGACGACCAGGCGCATGGCCGCCTTGCCGCCCGCCCCGGTGTCGCCGAACCAGCGCCCCAGCAGCACGAGGGCGTTCTGCTCGATCTGGGCCTGCAACGGGGCCAGGCGCGTCGCCAGGTCCGGATCGCTGCGCGAGCCTTGCAGAATCTCCAGCACCGCCACGCCGGACGGACGGCTCAGCACTTCCCAGACGATCTCCGGGAAGGCGTAGAGCCGTTCCTTCTGATCGGCGATGGCCGACAGGCGCGCGTCGTAGATGGCCACCTCGTCGTCGAAGACCGACTGGACCACGAACATCATCAGGTCCACGCGGGTCGGGAACTGGTGGAGCATGGCGCCCCGGCTCAGGCCCGCTTCCTCGGCCACGAGCAATGTGGTGGTCGCCGCATAGCCGCGCTGGTGCAGGCAGCGGATGGTCGTCTCCAGCAGGATGCGCCGTGTCCCGGCGCTACGCTCGGCCTGGGTCCGGCGGCGAGGGCGAGCCGCGACGGGGTCGAGGGTCTGCGAACCTTGAGTCATGCGCGCAGGATCAGCGCAACCGCCGCCGCGGTCCAGCCTCTTCGTCGAGACGCGGCTCAGCGCACACGCTCCGCGAGGCTTCGCATCGCCGCGTAGCCGTCGCGATTGGGATGGACACCGTCCAGCGACAGGCCTGCCCGCATGCCACCGTCAGGCCCTGCCAGGACGGCGTGGTAGTCGATGAACACCAGTCCCTCGCGCTTGGCGTAGTCGCGCAGCCAGGCGTTCAGGCGCGCGATCAGCGGCCCTGGCGCGACTTCCGGACGCCAGAAGAACCGGGCGGCCGGCGGGATGCTGGCCAGCACCACGCGGATGCGGTGGGCCTTGGCCAGTTCGACCATGGCCATGATGTTGTCCTGGTAGTCGCGCTCACTGGTCGGGCCGCGATTGCCGGCGATGTCGTTGCTGCCCGCCATGATCTGCACGACGCGCGGGGCAAGCGCGATGACGTCGCTATGGAAGCGCACCAGCATCTGGGCGCTGGTCTGCCCGCCGATACCGCGCCCGACGATATCAGCGCCGAACAAGGCCGGATCGCCGGGAACCCAGTTCTCGGTGATGGAGTCGCCGTAGAACACGACCGCCGGCCGTCGCCCCGAACGCCGCAGTGCTTCGTTGTCGGCCTGATAGCGGCAGAGCCCCGCCCAGTCCGTCGCCTCGCGCGCCGTCTTGGCGTCGTTATACGCGACGAAAGCCGGGTCCTTGGTCAGGGCCAGCATGCGCGGCATGTCGACCTTGCCCGGTGCGAGAAAAGCGTCGTTGAACGCGCGCACCGGCGGCGGCGTTTCCAGAGGCGCAGGACACGGCTCGGCGACCATGCCGACGATGGCGGGTCTGGTGTCCGCCACCTCGGCTGCCTGCCCGGAAGCGGCGTTGATCAGCGCCAGGCTCATGCCCCAGAACGTCGCTCGAGCCAGCATCGGGCCACCTGAAAAGAAGCGAGGATGGAGGGCGGACGAGGCTGGGAAGAGCGCCTCGCCCGCCCAGAGAGCCCTAGAAACTAAGGCTCAACTTGGCGCCGACCGTGCGGAACGCATCGGGGCTGACGATCTTCTCGTAGCCGCCGGCGTTGATCAGGGTCAGCGAGGGATAGGGCGCGTAGAAGCGCTTATCCAAGAGGTTGCGGGCATAGAGACCCACGCGCCAGCCGCCGTTCGCCTGGCCGATGCCGACATTGGCGTTCAGCAGGCCATAGGCCTTCACCATCGCCTTGGGATCGGCGGTGATGGCGTAGCTGTCGTCGCGCCACGACCAGTTGGCGCTCGCGTCGAACTTGAGGTCGGCCGTCAGAGCGCGCTCGTAGGCGGCGTTGAGGTTGTAGCTCCACTTCGGCGCATTGGTCAGGCGCGCGCCGGCGTAGTTGGCCACGAAGGTGCCGGCCGCGCCGGGCAGCGCGTAGCAGCCCTGGCCCACGGTCGTCGACGTCGGCTGGCCCGTGTAGCAGGCGCCCGTGTAGTCCTTGTACTGGGCGTCGTTGTAGCTGAAGCTGCCGCCGACGGTCAGGCCCTCGGCAACCTTGATCGAGGTCTCGACCTCGAAGCCTTGGGCCCGCATCAGACCCGCATTGGTCAGACCCAGGCGCGGCGTCGCCGAGGTCAGATCCAGGGCCTGGGCCTGGAAGTCGGTGTAGTCGGCGCGATAGATCGAGGCGTTCAGGGTCATGCGCCCTTCCCACAGCGTCGACTTGGCCCCCAACTCGTAGCTTTCGACCGTCTCGGGGTTCACCCGCTTGATCTTGCCGTTCAGGCTGTCGATCGCCGGACCTTTGTAGCCGGTGGCGTAGGTCGCATAGACCATCAGGTCGCGGCTGGGCTGGTACTGCCCGCCGATCCTGCCCGAGACGTTGTCGGCCGAGACCTCGCCATCATAGGGCAGCAGCGAGCCGTAGGTGAAGTAGCCCGGGACGGCCTTGACCGTCAGCGTGCCGGACGACTTGTCGTTGGTGTAGCGCAGGCCGCCGATCAGCTTGAAGGTGTCGCTCAGGGCATAGGTCGCCTGGCTGTAGGCGGCGTAGCTCTTGGTCTTGCTGGTCTGGTAGCGGGCGCCGAACAGCACCGCCGGCGGATAGGCCGAACTGCCCGTCGAGAACTTCAGGAAGTCGCCCTTCTGGGTCGTCCAACCCTCGACCTGGGTGTGCAGGTAATAGAGGCCGGCGACGTATTCCAGCTTCTCGCCGGACGGCGAGGTGATGCGGAATTCCTGGGTGAACTGGTCGCTGTCCAGCCCGCCGTCACTGAAGTTGAAGATGTCGATCGGCGCGTGGTCGATGTCCGACAGCTGGGTCATCTGCGACTTACGCGCCGCGGTGATCGAGGTCAGGGTGAACCCGCCCAGCTTGTAGTCGAGCTGGCCGGACACGCCACGCACCTTGGTGTTGGCGCGCCAGTCGCCGTCCTGGTAGCTGCTGTAGTTGTCCGGACCCGGCTTCTCGCTGAACGCGGCGAACAGGTTGTTGTAGCGCGGGTTGATGCCCAGCGTGTGGACGATCGGCGCGTCGCGGGCGAAGCCCTTCTGGTAGTCGGCAGCCAGCACGATGCTGAGATTGTCGACCGGCTCCCACAGCAGCTTGCCGCGCACGCCGGAGTTCTCGCGGTCGCCGACGTGACCGCTCTTGCGAACGACATACGGGATGGCGCCGTCCTGGGCGTTGTAGAAACCCGAGACGCGGACGGCGGCGGTCGTGCCCAGCGGCAGGTTTACGCTGCCGCGCGCGATCTGCTCTTCGCGTTCGCCGTAGGAGAGGTTCAGTTCGCCCGAAGTCTGCTCCAAGCGCGGGTTCTTGGTGACGATCTGGATCACGCCGGCCGAGGCGTTCTTGCCGAACAGCGTGCCTTGCGGGCCGCGCAGCACTTCGACACGCTCGACGTCGGCGAAGCCGGTGGCGCCCGGGTCGCGCGGCAGGCCGATGATCACGCCGTCGACCACCAGGCCGACCGTCTGCTCGACGCCGCTGTCATAGGTCTGGGTGCCGACGCCGCGCACCTGGTAGCCGCCGCCGTTGGCCACGGGATTGGTCGACGAGAAGGTGACGTTTGGCGCCAGGTACTGGATGTCGGAGACTTCGCGGAAGTTCGACTTCTCGAGCGTCTGGCCCGAAACGGCGGTCACCGCCACCGGGACGTCCTGCAGGCGTTGCGCGCGCTTGGTCGCCGTGACGATGATTTCGGTGAGACTGGTCACCGACGACGACGGTGCAGCCGCGTCCTGAGCCTGGGCAGCGCTCGCCCCCATCAGGCCTACCATGGCCGATCCCAGCAGAACGGCGCGATAGGCGCCAGTAGTAGTTCGCATGTCCCAGTCCCCTATGTCGATTTCTCAGTTGGCGCTCGTTGTCGTCAGGCGCCTCGACTTACAGTCAATGATGATTGTTTTTGATTTGGCAAGAAGATTCCGTCAGCTCTGACTGTTATGTGATTTTCTGTGCCTTTTGCGTCGCTTAGCCCGCCAACAGAGCGCAAACGCAGGCGCGCGCCATCGGCGCCGCCCCTTCCGGAACGTCGCTGATGACGCGTCTGGAAACCGCTCTGGAGCGCGCGGTTTCTTAGGGCTTGGCCGAGAGCGCCTTCAGGTCGGCGTCGACCTTGGTGATGGCTTCGTCGCTGATCGCGCCCTGCGCATAGGGCTGCAGCTGACGCAGGCTCATCGCCTTGAACTGATCGAAGGCCGGGTGCTTGGCCAGGTTCGGCAGGGTCTTGTCCAGCGCCGCCTTGGCGGCCGGATTGGCGACGACGGCCTCAAGCGGCGTGTCGGCCGAGAACGCCGGAGCAGCGGCGACCGCCGCCGGGGCCGGCGCCGGGGTCGAGGTGTTCTGGGCCAGGGCCGGCGTGGCCGCCAAAAGGGTCAGGGCCAGGGCCGTCACGATTCGCATGCTGTTCTCCCGCGTTCTTGGGTCAATCTAGACCTTTTGGTTGCGCGGACGTTAGAACCATCACTAACATGCAGTCAAGTTCGCTTGTAAATGAGCGACGGGAGGCCTGCATGCGTCTGAACGCCCTTCTTGGAACGACCGCCTTCAAGGTCCTGTCGCTGGCGGCGATGTTTGCCACCGGCGCCCCTCCGGCCGCCGCCGAGCCAGCGCTCATGCCCCTGCCCCGCTCCGTAGCCTGGACACAAGGCGCGCTGAAGCTGGACGGCGCGTTCAAGATCGAGTGGGCTGGTTGCCGCGATGGCTCGGGCGCACGCGCCGCCGGCCGCTTCCAGCGCGATGTGGCCGCGCTGACCGGCCTGGCCCTGATCGAGCGCCCTGGCCCACGCCTGACGATCCGCTGCGGTGCGGCGAGTTCGGAGGTCGAGTCCTACCGCCTAGCCGTCGCCGCGGATGGCGTCACGCTGGAAGCCGACGGCTCGCTAGGCGTCCTGCGGGGACTGGCCACCCTGCGCCAGATGATCGAGACCAACCCGCCGGGCGCCGCCCTGCCCTACGCCACGATCGACGATGCGCCGCGCTTCGTCTGGCGCGGCGTAATGATCGACACCGTTCGCCACTTCATGACCGTCGAAACCGTGAAACGGCAGATCGACGCCATGGAGCGGGTCAAGCTCAACGTCCTCCACCTGCACCTGTCCGACGACCAGGGCTTCCGGGTCGAAAGCAAGCGCTACCCGAAGCTCCAGGCGACCGGCGACGGGCAGTTCTATACTCAGGATCAGGTTCGGGACCTGGTCGCCTACGCCGCCGACCGGGGCGTGCGGATCGTGCCGGAGTTCGACGTCCCCGGACATACCCGCGCCGTCGCCGACGCCTATCCCGAGTTCGCCCTGGCGCCGGTGAAACCCGCAAATGCGTTCGCCGCCCTCGACCGGGCGCTGGACCCGACGAAGGAAGAAACCTACCGCTTCCTCGATCGACTGTTCGGCGAGATGGCCGGCCTGTTCCCAGACGCCTACTTCCATGCGGGAGGCGACGAGGTCGGCGACGCCGTCTGGATGGATCATCCACACGTTCAGGCCTTCATGAAGGCCCAGGGCCTGCCGACCAAGCTGGCGCTCGAGAGCCACTTCAATCGCCGTGTCGCGGCGATCCTCAAGGGCCACGGCAAGACTCCAATCGGCTGGGAAGAGGTCGCCGCCGACGGCGGCGCGTCCAAGGATGTGGTGGTCCAGGCCTGGCAGACCTCGAACGCCACGGCCGCCGCCGTCGCCAAGGGCCACCGCACCATCGTTTCGGCCGGCTATTATCTCGACCTGAAGGAGCCGGCCTCGTTCCACTATGCGTTCGATCCGGCCGACACCTCGGCCGCCGGCCTCACCCCGACCGAGGTCGAGAAGGGCCGCAAGCTCAGCCCCCTGCTGGCCGCCGTGCTGAAGGACGCCCTGGTCGCCAAGCCGCTGCCGCCGCTGACGCCGGAACAGGAAAAGCTGGTGCTGGGCGGCGAGGCGCCGATGTGGGCCGAGATCGCCACCGACGAGATGCTCGACGCCCAGCTCTGGCCGCGCGCCGCCGCCCTAGCTGAACGGTTCTGGTCGCCGCGCGCCGTCCGTGACGTGGACGACCTCTATCGCCGCCTGCCCGTCGTGCAGGACCAGCTGCGTGTGCAGGGCGTGCAAGACCAAGCCAACCAGGCTCGAATGGCCGCCCGCCTCTCCCCCGGGGCCTCGGGCCCCATCATGACGCTGCTAGAGTTGGTCGGCCCCACTCGCAACATGGCCCGCGATCATCGGATCCTGGCCATGCTGCGTGGCCAGAAGATCGTCCAGGACCTCAACACCCCGGCCGACGCCGCGCCGGTCGACAGCCTGGCGGCTCATCGCTTCGAGGCTCGCGCCAAGGCCTGGGCGAAGGGCGAACGGAGCGACGCCGCGGCGTTGCGGGCTGACCTCGTGACCTGGCGCGCCAACGACGCCGCCTTCCAGGCTGTAGCCAAGGGGCGTCCGGCCCTGGAGGCCGCCCTGCCGATCTCGGCCGACATCGCCGCCCTCGCTCAGGCCGGCCTCCAGGCCATGGACGCGGTCGAGTCCGGCAAGCCGATGTCAGACACCGATCGCACCCAGGCCGAAACCGTCCTGACCCGCGTCGAGGCCTTCGACGCCGCCTCGGCCCGTCCGATCTTCAGCTTCCTGGGCAAGCAGCCGCCGGCCGACCTGATCATCAAGGTCGCGCCGGGCGTCCGCGCCCTGCTCGCGGCGGCGCACTAAGCATGGAGAAGCCCCGCCGCACCCAGGCCGAACGCAGCGACGAGACCCGCGCTCGCGTGCTGGAAGCCACCATCCGCTGCCTGCACGAGCGCGGCTATGCGGCGAGCACCACCCTGCTCGTCGCCCAGGAGGCCGGCGTCAGTCGCGGCGCCATGCTGCATCAATTCCCGACCAAGGTGGACCTGATGCTGTTCGTGGTCCGCGCTGTCTATGACCGCGAGATCGCCGAGTATGGCGCGCGTCTGCGCGACATCCGCGATCCACGTCAGAAGCTGCTGGCCATCGTCGAAGTCGCCTGGGAGGTGCTCAGCCGCCCCTCCGGCGTGGCGGTGCTGGAGGTGCTGCAGGGCTCACGTAGCGATCGTGAGTTGGCCGAGCGCCTGCTGCCGCTGCAGAACACGATCGAGAACGAGTCCTTCGCCTGGGCCGAACGCCACGATGGCGGGTACGGCGCGCCGATCCGGCCGCTGCTGCGCCTGATGGTCTGGACCCTTCGCGGCCTCTCGGTCGCCAAGACCCTGGACGGCGAGGCCGACCTTAATCGCGCCGTGAAGCTGCTGCGCGACATGATCGCCACCGCCCTGACGCCCATGGAGGGCGCGGGGCCGCGGCTGGGGCAGACGACTACTTCGCCGCCGCCCGCTCCGTAACGTCCAGGCGCGCGCGCCAGGGATCGGCGACGCCGATGAAGCTTCCATCGGCACGCACATCCAGGATCGCATCCTCCTTGGCGTCGTAGCGCGGCCAAGTCGGCAAGCCTGGACCGTTGGGATCGCCCTTGCGCGCGAAGTTGGCCCAGTAGTCGGCCAGCCGCCCGGCTACCGCTTGGTCGGCTTGCGTGACGTTCGCCCCATAAACCGGCGACAGGCGGTCAAAGACGTAGGCCACCTCGGTCGAGTGGTTGGCGCCGTAGGGAGAACCGGCCAGCGCCGCCGGGGCGACATAGCCGAAGCGATACTCGTAGGTCGGCGCGCCCTTGGCCGCGATCGCGCGGGCCACGAAGCGGGCCGGCTCGACCATGTTCCGGTCACCGCCGATCGCCTGGTTCAACGCCTTCAGCGGCAACTTGCCGTCAGGGTCATAAGCCGCGCGGGCGGCGGCTGCGCCATCGCCGAACTTGGCGTAGGCGGCCTCTGCGGTCGCCGGGAAGTCCAGGCTGAGGTCAGCGCTGGTGGCTCCGACGATGGCCGGGACCTTGTGCTGACGACCATGCGAATAGGCCTCCTCCGGCGTCTCGACGATCAGCTTGCCATCGACGACGGGTCCCGAGTACAGCGCGCCCTCGCCCTGGAAGACCAGCGTGGCCATGCTGAGATTGGCTGCGATCTTGTCGCCCGGCATGGCCCGCAGGGCGGCCAGGGCCGCAGCGTCGGTTCCCTCGACGCCCAGGCGCTTGGCGAATGCCACGCCAACGCTCTCGGCTGAGGGCTTGCCCGGCAGATCCTGCGACAGCCGCCGCTCGGGAGTCAGGAAACGGCGGCCCGCGCCCGACTGGATGATGGCCTTGTCGAACAGCCCCTTGGCCTTGGGCGCGCCCGACAGCAGGTTGATCGAGATGCCGCCGGCCGAGCCGCCGACGACCGTCACGTTCTTCGGATCGCCCCCGAACGCGGCGATGTTGCGCCGGACCCAGGCCAGGGCGGCCATCTGGTCCATCAGGCCGTAGTTGCCGGTCGCCTCATCCGGGCTCTCGGCGCTCAGGGCCGGGTGGCCGAAGAAGCCGAACCGGCCCAGGCGGTAGTTGAAGGTGACAAACACCAGGCCGCGGTTGGCCATGGCGTCGCCCCAGGTCTCGGGCGAGGACGAACCGCCGTTCACGAAGGCGCCCCCGTGGATCCAGACCATGACCGGCAGCTTCGCTCCAGCCTTGGCCGCTTCCGGCCGCCAGACATTGGCGAACAGGCAGTCCTCGGACTGCGGCGCGGGCTCGGGCGAACCGGGCATGCGGCCTTGCAGGCAGTCGGGCCCAAGCCTGGAGGCGTCTCGCGTTCCGCTCCAGCGTGCGGCGGGCTTCGTCGCCCGCCAGCGGAGATCACCGACCGGCGCACTCGCGTAGGGCACGCCCTTGAAGGCGGTGACGCCCTCGGACGTCGCGCCTTGCAGGACGCCGGTCTCGATCTTGGCGACAGGCCCCGCCAGGGCGGCGGCGGCCAAGAAGGCGACGACGCTCATCGGGCGCCCGCCTTCACGCTGACCTTGCCGACGAGATCGCGCGAGCCGGCCGACTTGCCGACATAGAGGCCATAGGTCCCGCCCTCGCGTCGCCAGCCATCGGCCTTGGTGTCGTAGGACGCCAGCAGGCGCAGATCGGCGCTGATGGTCACCTGCCGGCTCTCGCCAGGCGCCAGATCGACGCGGGCCCAACCGACCAGGCGGTGGGTGCGCCCCGGCGGCGCGACATAGAGCTGGGCGACCTCGGTCCCCGCGCGCTTGCCGCCGTTCGTCAGGGTGAAGGTGACCGAGAGCCCGTCGCCGCCGGCGGTGGCCAGCTTCGAATAGTCGAACCGCGTGTAGGTCAGGCCGTGGCCGAAGGCGAACAGCGGCTTGGCCTTGGTGCGTTCGAACCAGCGGTAGCCGACATCGGCGCCTTCGTTGAACGGCACGACGAACGGCGCGACCTTGGCGCCCAGGCCCAACGGCTTGCGGTTGTTGGGGTCAAAGCCGGGGATGGCCGGACGCGCCAGTTGCTGGACGCTGGCCGGGAAAGTCATGGGCAAGCGGCCCGAGGGCGAGACCGCCCCGGTCAGGATCTTGGCGATGGCCTGGCCGCCGCGCTGCCCCGGATACCACGCTTGCAGCACCGCGCCGACCTTGGACAGCCACGGCATCAGGATCGGGTTACCCGTCTCCAGCACGACCACCGTATGGTCGGCGGCGGCGCCGACGGCGGCGATCAGGGCGTCCTGGCCATTGGGCAGGTCGGGCGCGACGGCGTCCATGCCCTCCTCTTCCGGCCGCGTGGCGAAGACGATGACCACGTCCGAGCCCTTGGCCAGGGCAGCGGCGCGCGCCGGGTCGGAGCCGTCGTCGAACTGGATGTCGGCGTCCGGCCGCAGGGCCTTCAAAGCGTCCAGCGGCGATGAGAGGCCATAGACGGGCGCAAGGATGGCGGAGATGCCCTCACGCCCGCGCCGGTCGGTGAAATGACCGCCGTACGGCATGACCTGGGACGAGCCGCCGCCCGACAGCACGCCCTTGTCGGCGAAGCCGCCGATGACGACGATCTTCCTGGCGCTGGCCGCCAGGGGCAGCACGCCGTCGTTCTTCAGCAGCACCATGCCCGATAGCGCCACGCGCTCGGCGACGGCCGCGTGGGCCTCCTTGTCGATCACGCCACCCGGCTTGGCCGGATCATCCATGACCCCAGCCGCATAGAGGCTACGGACGATACGGAACGCCGCCTCGCGCACCCGCTCGGGCGACACCTCGCCATGCTCGACCGCCGCCTTCAGCTCGCCGAAGAACGGCGCGTCCTGCGGCGACTCCTGGTCCAGGCCCGCGCGCAGAGCGGGCGCCAGGCTGTGCGAGGCGCCCCAGTCGGACATCACCCAGCCTTGATACTTCCAATCGCCCTTCAGCACCTTGCCCAGCAGGAACGGATGCTCGCACGCATAGACGCCGTTGATCTTGTTGTAGGCGCACATGACCGAGCCCGGCTGGCCCCGATCGATGGCGATCTCGAAGGCCAGGAGGTCAGACTCGCGCAAGCTGGCCTCGTCGATCTGGGCGTCGTGCACGAAGCGACCGGTTTCCTGGGCGTTCAGGGCGAAGTGCTTGACCGTCGAGACCACATGCTTGGCCTGGATGCCCGCCACCTGCGCCCCGACGATCAGGCCCGACAGCAACGGGTCTTCACCGGCATACTCGAAGTTCCGGCCGTTACGCGGCTCGCGGGTCAGGTTCACGCCGCCGGCCAGCTGGATGTTGAAACCCTTCGCATGGGCCTCGGCGCCCAGCATGTCGCCGGCGGCTTGGGCGAGGTCGGTGTCGAAGGTCGCGGCCAAGGCCAGGGTCGCCGGCAGCGAGGTCGCCTCGTCGCCGCGCCGGATGAAGCCGCCCAGATTGCCGACGCCGAGGCTGGCGTCCGACATCTGCTGGGCGGGCATGCCGAGACGCTCGATCCCGGGCACATAGCCAGCCGAGCCTAGAGCGCCAGGCGGGGTAGTCTTGCGCATGCTCTCGGGCACCGACGGCGGCAGCGGGATGCCCAGCGACAGCAGGCCAAAGCCCGCCTGGGTACGCAGCAGGCTGATCTGCTCATCCAGGGTCATGGCGTCGACCATCGCCTTGGCGCGGGCGTCCGGATCGGCGACCTGCGCCAGAGCCGCGCCGGCCGTCGTCAGGGTCGAGGTCATCAGCAGGATTCCAACAAAACGCTTCAACAAGGCGACGCTCCTCAGCGGCTCTTCAGGCCAGCGGGCAGGCCCTTGCGGGCGATCGCGCCCATGTGGCGGGCGCTGGGCTTGGGCGTGCGCTTGAAGGTCGTGCGATCGACCGCCACCAGACCGAACTTGGGCCCATAGCCCGAGAACCATTCCCAGTTGTCGAGCAGCGACCAGTGGATGTAGCCACGCACATCGATGCCATCGCGCATGCAGGCGAAGACGCCTGGCACGGCCTTGTCGATAAAGGCGACGCGGCGCGTATCGTCCTCGGTCGCGACGCCGTTCTCGGTGACGTAGATCGGCTTCTTCGTGTGTTTGGCGACCGTGCGGATAACACCCTCCAGCGCCTCGGGCGCGGCGGGGTAGCCCATCTGGCTCAGTTCGACACCCTTGGGTGGCGGCAGGTCGGCGTCTGGGCCGACCTCGGTCCAGGTGTAGTTCTGCACGCCGATGAAGTCGCCCTGGGCGGCCAGCCACGGCAGCATCACCTGAGCCTGCTTGGCCTCGACACCGCTAGGACCCGAGGCCGGGGCCCGCTCGTCGTTCAGCGACAGGGTGACGCCGACCGGATAGCGATCGCCCGAGGCCTCACGGATCGCCTCATAGGCCCGCTCGTGCGCCTCGATCATGATCGGCTGCTGGATGCGGAAGTCGCCCAGCACCGGTGGGGCCCAGCGGGTCGCGCCGATCGACGCGGCCGCCGCCTTCTTCGACATCTCGATATAGGGCCGCAGGGGTCGAATGGCCGGCGACCAGCTGATCAGCGCGCCCAGATTCGGCTCGTTGAAGGTCGAGGCGATACCGATCAGGTCGCCCAGATGCTGGGTGATGATCGTGCAGTAACGGACGAAGGCGTCGATGTTGTCGCGCGTCTCGAACCCGCCCGCCGCCGCGAACCAGCGCGGTGTGGTGAAGTGGTTGTAGGTCACGAACGGCGTCATGCCGTGCTTGCGGATCGCTTCCAGCACTCGGCGGTAGTAGGCGATGGCGGCCAGCGAGATCTGGCCCGGCTCGGGCTCGATGCGCGACCATTCGATCGAGAAGCGGTGGGTGTTGAAGCCCAGCGAAGCGGCCAGGGCGATGTCTTCCCAAACGCGGTTGTAGGCGTCAGCGGCGTCGCCCGACGGATCCTTGAAGATGGTCGGCTTGGCATGCTCCATCACCCAGAGGTCGCTGGCGTGGTTGCCGCCCTCGATCTGATAGGCCGCGCCCGCCGTGCCCCACAGGAAGCCCGACGGCGCCGCGCTCTTGACGGCCTTGCCGGCCTTGGGCGCCGCCACGGTGGCCTTCGCCGCCGCCAGGCCCGCGCCAAGCACGCCGCCCATCAGCAGCGCGCGCCGATCGAATCCGTCCTGAGCCAATTGCGCCTCCCTTGTTCTATGAGTCGACCATAGGCGGAGAAATAATACAGTCAATCCTGCTTGTATTTTGATTGAAATGGGAAACACGCTGGCGCTGGGTGCGCATTGACTGCGGTCGCCGTGCGTGGCTCGTTCGGTCGCGTCGTCGACCTTCGTGAGAACACCATGGCCACCCTGATCCTGAGCGTTATCGGCAGCGACAAACCCGGCCTGACCCAGGCGTTGGCGTGCGCGGTGCTGTCGGCGGGCGGCAACTGGCTGGAGAGCCATCTCAGCCAGCTGGGCGGTCTCTATGTGGGTTCGGTGCTCGTGGAGCTCGATGCGGACCGCGTCGACACCCTGCGCGTGGCTGTCAGCGCCGTGGACGCCCAGGGCCTGGAAGTCCGCATCGCGCCGACGGTCGAGGCCGCGAGCGCCCAAGGCGAGGCGGTGCAGTTCTCGCTGGTCGGCCAGGACCGTCCGGGCATCGTCCACCAGGTGACGGGCGTGCTCAGCGGCATCGGCGCCAATATCGAGGACTTCGACACGCACCTCAGCGTCGAGCCCCATTCCGGCGCGCCGCTATTCCACATGGACGCCCGCCTGCGCCTGCCGCCTGTCCTCAAGGCCGCTGCGGTCCAGGCGGCGCTGGAGGAAATCTCCGGCGAGATCATGGTCGATGTCGCCCTGACTCCGGCGAGCTAGACTGAGACCATCTCTCAACTAGCTTGACTGCTGGAACCGGCGGTTGGTCGCGAGGCTTCAAGCCCATGACAGACCAGGAGATTCCCATGGCAGCCGCCAGCAAAACCGCTCACAAGGCCCAGAAGACCGCCAAGGCCCGCCGCACGCGCCGAACCGGCCGTCGCGATCCGCTCGCCATCGCCCTGCTCAAGAAGGACCATCGCGAGGTCGATCAGATGTTCGACGAGTACGAACAGCTGGAGAAGGACGCCGAAAAGCTGGCGCTCTTCAACAAGATCGCCCTGGCTCTTAAGGTGCACACGCAGATCGAAGAGGAGATTCTCTATCCCGAAAGCCGCGGCGAGGTGGAGGACGACCTGCTGGACGAGGCCTATGTCGAGCACGACGGGGCCAAGAAGCTGATCGCCGAGATCGAGGCGATGAAGCCCGGCGACGAGTTCTACGACGCCAAGGTCAAGGTGCTGGGCGAGTACATCAAGCACCACGTGAAGGAGGAGGAGCAGCCCGGCGGCCTCTTCTCCCAGGCCAAGAAGGGCGACGAGGACCTGGAGGCCATGGGCGAGCGCATGAAGGCCCGCAAGGAAGAGCTCATGGCCAAGATGAGCGCCGCGGCGACGCACTGACTTGAAGGGCGCGCTCGCACGAGCGCGCCCTCTCGTCGCCCTACTCCGCCGCCTGCAGCGCGCCGGCGTAGCGGTTGGTCGGGAAGTCCAATTCAAGGTTCTCGCGGAAGGTGGTCCCTTCGTACTCGGTGCGGAACAGCCCCCTCGCCTGCAGGATCGGCACGACCAGTTCGACGAAGGCTTCGAGCTGACCCGGCAGGCTCTCGAACAGTACGAAGCCGTCGGAAGCCCGTGCTTCGAACCAGTGCTGCAGGCTGTCGGCGACCTGTTCCGGCGCGCCGACGAAATGGCCGCGCGGCGTGGCGAAGCGCAGGGCCGTTTCGCGCAGGGTCAGGTTCTCTTCCTTCACCGTCGCGACGATGCGGGTCACCGCGCTTTGGTTGGAATTGGCGCCGAACACGGCGGCCTCCAGCGGGAACGGACCATCGGGGTCGTGCTGGCCGAAATCGTACTCATTGAAGGGCCGGGCCAGCATGGACAGGGCATTGTCCAGCGACACCAGCTCTGTCAGTTCCTTGTAGAGCGCCTCGGCCTCTTCCGCCGTGCGGCCCACCACCGGACGGGCGGCGGGCAACACGTGCAGTTGGTCGGGATCGCGACCGGAGCCGGCGGCGCGGGCCTTGATGTCCTTGTAGTAGGCCTGGGCGGCCTCGACGTCCTCGTGCGAGACGAAGATGGCGTCGGCCCGCTGGGCCGCGAAGTTCTTGCCATCCTCGGACGCGCCGGCCTGGAAGATCACCGGCTGTCCCTGCGGCGAGCGGCTGATGTTCAACGGCCCCTTCACCGAGAAGAACTCGCCCTTGTGGTTCAGGGTGTGCAGCTTGGCCGGATCGAAGAACTGGCCGCCTTTTTTGTCGAAGGTCAGGGCGTCGTCTTCCCACGAATCCCAGAGGCCCTGAACCACGTCGAGATACTCGCCGGCCAGGCGGTAGCGCACGTCGTGGGCGTAGTGCTTCTCGCGGCTGTAGTTGGCGGCGCTGCCTTCCAGCCACGAGGTGACGACGTTCCAGCCGGCGCGGCCGCCGCTGATGTGGTCCAGCGAGGCGAACTGGCGGGCGACGTTGAACGGCTCGCTGTAGCTGACCGTCAGGGTGGCCACGAGACCGATGTTGTTGGTCGCCCCGGCCAAGGCCGACAGGATGGTCAGCGGCTCGAAGCGGTTCAGGTAGTGCGGGCTGGACTTCTCGGTGATGTAGACGCTGTCGGCCACGAACAGGAAGTCGAACTTGCCGGCCTCGGCGATCTGGGCTTGGCGCTTGTAGAACTGGAAGTCCGTGCTGGCGCTGGGCTCGGCGTCCGGGTGACGCCAATCGCCCCAGCCCGGGCCGACGCCGTGGAGGATGAAGCCGAGCTTCAGCTGACGCCCCGTGTCGTTCTGGGCGGAGGTTTTGGGCGCAGTCATTTGAAATCTCCGATCTATTCGGCGGGAACTAGAGTGATGTCGCGAACGGCTTCGAGGGCGACTTCGGCCTCGGTGCGGACCAGCCAGTCAGGGCTAACATCGACGAAGCGGACGACGCGCTCGTGGTCGATCACGACGACGGTGGGCTGGGGCAGTTCCCAGGTTCCGGTGCCCGTCGTGTCGCCGATGAAGCCGCCCTTGCCGCGCTGGGCGGCCTGGCTGGCCTCGTCGGCCGTGTAGAGGACGCCGAAACGGCGACCGAGGGCGTTGTCCTTGTCCGAGGCGACCTTGAAGCTGAGACCGTGGCGGCTCTTGATCTCGACGAGGCGTTCCGGAACCTGCGGGCTGACCGCCACGAGCGTCGCACCGAGATCGCGCAGGCCGGCGGCCAGGCGCTCTTCGTAGTACGGCAAGGCGATGTTGCAGGCCGGGCAACCGGCGAAGCGGAAGAAGACCAGCACCGCCGGCCCACGCTGGATCAGCGTCTCTAGCGACAGCTCGCCGCCCTCGACGTCGAGCAAGGTGAACGGCTCCAGGCGCTTGCCGACCTTGATCCACCGCGACGGGTCGGCGGTGTCGATCAGGGTCTGGCGCTGATCGACATTGATCCTCAGCGCCGCCGGATCCCATGTCCGCACGCGCTCGGCGTGGAGATCGGCCAGGCGGTCTTTCAGGCTCTTGCTCATCGGGCGTCCTCGGATCGAGCGGTCTTGGCGGCGGCGAGCTCGGTCGCCATGCGGTAGGCGCGCTCGAAGATCGTCCCCATCCGCCAGTGTTGATTGGTGTGGGTGGCGGCGTGCTCGCCCCAGCCGTGATCGCGGCGGAAGGCGCCCAGTTGGCCCGAGGCCAGGGCCTGGTCGGCGGTGATCCCGGCGACGCGCTCGACCTCGGGCCACACGAACAGCGCATCGGCCGAACAGTGCAGTTCGCACAGCAGGCAGGTCTGGCAGTCGGCCTGGGCGGCGATCACCGCCTTGCCGCCCTCGCCCAGGCGCAGCACATCGCTGGGGCAGGCCTCGACGCAGTCGCCGCAGCCGGTGCAGCGGTCCTCGATGACGACTTCGATCATCAGGCCACCTCCGCCCTGATAGATTCGGGGGCCGGCGCGGCTTCGAAGCGCGTGAACACGCGGTCGAGACCTTGCACGCGCTGACGGGAGGCCAGGCGAGCATCGAGGCCCGGAGCATCCTCCCGGCGGTGCATGCCCCGGCTCTCGCGCCGCGCCAGGGCGGCGGCCTTGCTCCAACGTCCGGCGGCGACCAGGGCGGCGGCCTCGCGCAGCCGCAGCGCCGCCCTGCCCTGGGCCTGGCCATGGTTGGCCAGCTCAGCCCAGACACCGTCGAGCCGTTCCAGGGACACGCTCAGCGCGTCGCCGCGTCGGAAGATGTTCTTGTCGTAGGCGTTCAGTTCGTCGCGCACGGCCTGGACAGCACCGGCCGTGTCGAAGGCGCGCGAAGCGCCACGGGGCGACAGGCCGGCGCGACCGGTGGCGACGGCAAGATCGGTCTCGCGGGCGCCGATCGAACGCGCCCGTCGTGCGGCGGCGGTTCCCGCCCATTGTCCCGACGACAGCGCCCAGGACGAATTGACCGCGCCGCCGCCCGAGATCGCGCCGGTGACCAGCTCACGGCTGCCGGCGTCACCGGCGACATAGAGCCCGGGCACGGCCGTCTGGCAGTTCTCGTCGTCGATCCGTAGCCCGCCGATGCCGCGAACGGTGCCTTCGGCATGCAGCGTCACTTCGAAGCGCTGGCTGTAGGTTTCGATCCCAAGCCTCTGGAAAGGCAAGACGAAGTTGGGTTGTACCTCAGGCATTACCGCCCGGATATCTTCTGGAACTCGGTCCAGCCGGCAGAACAGCGGCCCTCTCAGCAGCGCCTTCGCCAGATGCGGCGTGACGTCGGGGCCGTTGACGATGTCGAGTTCGTTGTCGTCCGCGTCGAACCAGCGCGCGAAGCTGTAGGCCATCGAGCGGGCCATGTTCGTACCCGCCAGGGCCGGCGTGTAGTAGTTGGTGAACTCCATGCCGGAGAGATCTGCGCCAGCCTCGACGCCCATCAGCAGGCCATCGCCGGTATTGGTCGCCGAGCCCAGCAGCCGCGAGGCGAAGGCCGTGCCGCCGGTGGCCAGCACGACCGCTCCCGCCCGGATCGTCCACGGCCGCTCGCCCCGGAGAACAACGCCCGAAGCGCCGGCGATGGAGCCGTCGCCGTGGCGCAGCAGCTGCAACGCCGGATGGTGGTCCAGGATCCTCGCCCCCGCCGCCAAGGCGTACGCGCGCATGGCCCTCATATATTCGGGGCCCCGAAGCGCGCGGTGCTGCACCTCGCCCCGGTCGTCGGTCGAGAAGGCGTAGTGATCGCGCAGGCCCGGCAGGCTGGTCCAGGTCAGCTCGATGATGCGCCGCATCCAGTCCGGATCGCCCAGGCCGAGGGACCGTTTCAGCCGATCGGCCACGACGGCCTCGCGACGCTCGGGGGGAACCCACCAGTGGCCGGGGCCCGCGGTCGCCGTGACGCCGCTGGTTCCGCAGTAGCCCTTGTCGACCAGGACAACCTTCGCGCCCTCGCGCGCGGCCGCCATAGCCGCCCAGGCGCCGGCCAGACCGCCGCCGATCACGAGGACGTCGGCCGAGCCTGTCAGGGCCTCGCTCACGTCAGAGACCCATTGAACGAGGCGTCGAAGGCGGCCGCCGGATCGCGGGCCGTGTTCACGGCGCCAGCCGCGCGGAAGCGGTCGAGCACCGCTCTCGCCTCCCGGACCGAAGCCTCCCCCATCGGCGCAGGCAGGATGCGGTACTGGCGAACGGTGTAGAGCGCGACCTCTTCCGAAAGGCCGGTCTCGCGCGCCAGCACCTTGCCGAAGGCGTCGGGGTTGTCGGCCGCCCAGCGCCGGGCCTTGGCCAGCCGCCTCAGGAAGTCCGCGATCTGCGGCCGCTTCTCGGCGATCGCCTTCTCGCTGGCGGCCTCGTAACCGAAGCCGCCCAGCAGGTTCTGGCCGTCGATCAGGATCCGCGCCGCGTCATGCAGCCGGGCCAGGGCGACGTACGAGCCCCACGTGACCCAGGCGTCGATCGAGCCGGCGGTGAAGGCGGCCTTGGCGTCGCCGGGATTGAGATAGACGATCGAAACGTCGGTCGGCTTCAAGCCGACGCTCTCCAGCACCCGCAACAGCAGATAGTGGCCGATCGAGCCGCGCCCGGTGGCGATCTTCTTGCCCTTCAGGTCGGCGGGCGAGGCGATGGGCGAGTCCTTGCGCACCAGGATCGCCGTCGCGGCCCCGCCGCTCTGGCCGGCCTGAACGGCCTTGATCCTGGCTCCGCCCGCATAGGCGAACAGGAACGGCGCGTCGCCGGCTTCGCCGAGATCCACCGCGCCCGCCGAAAGCGCCTCCAGCAGCGGCGCCGCGGCCGGGAACTCGCTCCACTCGATCTTGTAGGGAACGCCTTCCAGCGCGCCGGACGCCAACAGCACGGCCTTGGTGCCGCCGCGCTGGCTGCCGACCTTCAGGACCGGCTGGCCGCCGGAGTCCTTGGCGCAAGCCGCGAGACTGGCGGCCAGGCCTCCGAACGCGATACCGGCGATGAGCTGACGTCTATCCATCACGCCCTCCCCCTCAGAACTGCTGGGTCAGGCGGGCGTAGTAGTAGCCGCCGGTGATGCCGAAGGGCGAGAAGATGCCGAACTGGCCGGTGCCCTGGTCGGCGTTGAGGACCCCGATCTTGTCGGGATGCTTGTCGAACAGGTTGTTGGCCCCGATCGCGATGTTGGTCGTCTCGCGGACCTGCCAACCGATATCGAGATCGGTGATCCACTTCGGGCTGAACGTGCGATCCAGGCTGGCGGAGGTGCCGGCCTCGGTGTAACGGCCATAGCGGGTGTTGCGCAGGCTGACGTTCCAGTTCGCCAGCGACCACTGGGCGCCGACGATGATCTTCTCGCGCGGCGTGCCTATGGTCAGGTCGGCGATCTTCTGGCGATCGAACAGGACGAGGTTCGGGTTCACCGCCGTCAGAACGGCGGGCGTGGCCTTCAGGTTGGTGACCTTGGTCTTGTTGAAGGTGTAGGCGGCGTTGAGGTTCAGGCGGCCGAAGTCGCCCAAGCTGAAGCCGTACTCGCCGACGAAGTCGAGGCCCTGGGTCCGGGTCGAGACGGCATTGGTGTAGTAGGTCGCCGTCAGACCTTGCGGGAATCGCGCCAACAGCGGCGACAGGTTCGGCCGCGAACTTAGCTGCGCCACCGACAGGTCGAGGTTGCTGGTGTCGACGATGCGGTCGTCGATCTGGATCTCGTAGGCGTCCAGGGTCAGGCGCAGGCCGGCGAACGGCTCGGCGGTGACGCCGAAGCTGTAGTTGGTCGACGTTTCCGGCTTGAGCGGTTCCGCGCCCAAGGCCTTGGCCTCGGCGCTGTCGGTGCGCAAGACCTTGGTCGGGAAGGTCAGGTACTCGCCGGGCACGCAAGGCGCGCCGCGGAAGATGTTGGCCGGCGCGGCCGGGCACAGGCTGCCGTTGATGGTCGAGGTCGCGAACAGGGTCTGGCCCAGCGACGGGGCGCGGAAGCCGTTGCTGACGGTGGCCCGCACCGCATAACCCGGCAGGAACTCCCAGCGCGTGGTGAACTTGCCGCTGGCGGTGTCGCCCACGCCCTTGCCGTAGCGCTCGTAGCGGCCGGCCACGCCGACGTACCAGTTGTCGGTGAGGTTGGTCCCGAGATCGACATAGGTCGCAACGTTGTGACGATGCGTCGAGCCCGCATCCTCCGGCGCGGTGCCAGCATAGGAGGCCAGGCCCGGATTGGGACGCAGACCCGCGAACGGCTGGCCGGCTGGGATGACGTAGTCGCCGACGATGTAAGACGCCTCGTCGCCCGCCTCGATCAGGAAGCGCTCATAGCGGTGCTCAAGGCCCCACGAGACCTGCAGCGGGTTCTTCAGCACGCCCGTGAATTCGCGGGTGACGTCGAGATTGTTGGTCCACTGCCGGAACTCGTGGGTCGACAGGTGGAAATAGGTCGGGCTTTTCGGACCGAGCGTGGCGTTCAGCGTGTTCTGGCCGTCCAGCTGGGCGTGGTCCTGGGCCAGGGTGGTCGACAGGTCCCAGGCCCAGCCAGCCTTTTCGCCGCGCGCGCCGAAGCTGGTCTGGAAGTCCAGCTCGAAGATCCGGCGCTGGGCGTTGAAGCCGTTCGGATAGACCTCGGGCAGCGAGTTTCGGTTCAGCGGTCGGCCGGCCGTAACACCGGTGACCGGCGCCAGATTGGGCAGGAAGCTGCCGGTGACCTTCCTCGAAGAGCGGTGGCTCAGCGTGCCGGACGAATAGAGCTTCAGGTCATGCCAGGGCAGTTCGGCGTTGTACGAGGCCGCCAGGATATCTTCCTCGCCGGGACCGTAGCTCTGCCCCCAGAAGTAGCGGTCGGCCGTGGCGTCGCGCGCATCTGGCGTCACGGTCGTCACGCCGCCAACGGACATGACGGTGGGCTGGTAGAGGTACTGGGCGCGCGAGGGTATGGCGCGGTTGGCCGCCTCGTTGTTCTTCCAGTTCAGGGCGAGATGGACGAAGCCGCCCTCGTCGCCCAGGGCATGGCCCCAGTTCAGCGTCGCGGCGCGGGTGTCGCCATCGCCCAGGAAGTTCTGGCCGCCGGTATAGCTGAACGATCCGCCCTCGGCGTCGTCCTTCAGGATGATGTTGACGACGCCCGCGATGGCGTCCGAGCCGTACTGGGCCGAGGCGCCGTCGCGCAGCACCTCGATACGCGCGATCGCCGAGGCCGGGATCAGGTCCAGGTCAACGGGCGCGCCACCCCGGCCCACGCGAGCCAGGTTGTTGATCAGCGATGTGGTGTGACGGCGCTTGCCGTTGACCAGGAACAGGGCCTGGTCGCCGTTCAGGCCGCGCAGGGTGATGGCTCGCACCGTCCAAGACGTGCCGCCGCCATTGATGCCCGGCAGGTTGAACGACGGGATCAGGGTGTTCAGGACCTCCTTGAGGCCGACCTTGCCGGTCGCCAGCAGTTGCTCGCCGCTGATCACGTCGACCGGAGCCGGGCTGTCGGCGACCGTGCGGCGGACACCGCGAACGCCGGTGACGATGACGCTGTCCAGCGCCACCGCGCCATCCCCTTCGGCCGCCGCGGGCGTCGCCACGGCCGGCGCCGTTTCATCGGCGCGAACCTGGCCCGCCAGCGCCAGCACCGAGGCGCAGGTCAGCAAGGCGGCGTGATATTGGAGTTTCGAAGGTCCCTGTCGGGCGGCCGTACGGGCTTGCGAAGAAGGCAAAAGTCTATCCCCCGCGCCCGGCGGGTCGCCGAGCGTCGTCATTGGTTTCGTGAGTGGAAGGACGTCCCCGGCCCTGGGACGCCGGAACTAGCCGGGCTTGCGCTCGCGGTACGGGATGTCGTCGCTGCCGATCAGCACGCGCTCCATGACCCGTGGGAAGTCGCCGTAGTCGCGGACGGCGTAGTGGAGGCCCGCGCGGTTGTCCCACACGGCCACGGAGTTCGCCTTCCAGCGGAACCGGACCTGATGCTCCGGTCGCTTGACCTCGTCATAGAGGCGGGCGAGCAGCGCCCGGCTCTCGTCCGGCGCCAGGTCGACGAAGCGCGGCTTGAGGCCGAAATTGATCCAGAAGATCTCCTCGCCCGTCTCCGGGTGGGTGCGGATCGCGGGATGGGCCACCAGCGGGTAGCGCTCGCCGGCCTTGGCGAGGGCGTCCTGGTAGTCGTGGATGACGTAGAGGTCGTCGATCCTCGCCTTCAGGTCCTCGGGCAGGCCTTTCCAGATCGCGTGGCCGTCGGCCCAGATCGTGTCGCCGCCAACCTCCGGAATGTGCACCGCCTTCAGCACCGCGCCGAGCGACGGATTGATCCGCCAGCTGGTGTCGGTGTGCCAATGGTTCTCGCGGATGTCGTACTTCTTGAGCGCTTCCGCAGAGATCGGCTGCACGGCGCGGTGGGTCTCGACCCCGCCGACCGGGTGCGCGTAGACCTCGCCGAAATTGGCCGCGAAGGCCAATTGCTCGTCACGGCTGATGTCCTGGTCGCGGAAGAACAGGACCTTGTGGCGCAGCAGCAGCGCCTTCAACGCATCGCGCTGCTGGCGATCCAGTTGCTGACGCAGATCCAGTCCGCCAATCTCTGCCCCGATGGTAGGGCTGAGCGGCCTGACACTCAGCTTGGCGTCTTGAATTCTGTCGAGGACGGCGCTCATGGGAACCTCCTGTGAAGCCGGCCTTGAGGCTGGCGAGGGGCACCATGGTCGGAGCCTCCCGATGGAGCGACCTAGTATTTCTCCGAGCAAATACAGAGTTTTATATATCGTGCGTCGCAATATGCGGCATTTGCGGAGCGCATATCGACAAGGCCTGTTGCATGTCGGCTCGGGATGGTCGACAAAATCTCTACTAAATTCATAGAGTTTTGCCGGATGCCCTCTCCTACAGCGCCCGTCATCGCCGTCGTCGGTGCGGGGTTCAGCGGCGTGATGACCGCCCTCAACATCCTGCGCCGATCGCCCGATGCGAAGGTCATTCTATTCGAGAAGCGCACCCCGGTCGGTCTCGGCGCGGCCTATGCGACCCATAATCCGGGTCACAGACTCAATGTGCGGGCCGGCAACATGACCGCCTGGCCGGACGATCCTGGGCACTTCGTTCGGTGGCTGAAGGGACGGAACTTCGCGCTCGGGCCGGCCGACTTCGCCACGCGCGAGGACTATGGTCGCTACCTGCAAAGCCAGGTCGCCGAGGTCGCCGAAGGACCGGCCGGTGTCGGACGGCTCGTTGTGATTCCCGATGCGGTCGTTGGGATCGAGCCCGGCGGGGACGGCTGGCGGCTGCAATGCGCCATGGGGCGGAGCGCCACGGCGCATGCTGTCGTATTGGCCCTGGGCAATCCTCCGCCAGCCCGGCCGCCGGGCGTCAGCGAAGCCTTCGCGGGCTCCAGCGCCTATATCGCCGATCCGTGGCGCTGGGACGCCGCCGCGCTGCCGAAGGGCCCCGTGCTGCTGATCGGCACGGGCCTGACCATGGTCGACGTGGCGCTGTCGCTGAACCATGCCCAGCACGGCCGGCCGATGCTGGCCCTGTCGCGACGCGGCCTCGCGCCATTGGAGCACGACGGCGCACCGCAGCTCTCCCTGCCCTCGCCGCCCGCCAACGACCTCTCGCCGCTTGAGATGTTCCGCTGGCTTAAGCATACATCGCGGGAGCACGGCTGGCGCACGGCCATCGACGCCACGCGTCCGGCGACCCAGTGCCTGTGGCGCGGCTGGTCGACCCGCGAGAAGCAGGCCTTCCTGCGTCACGCTCGGCCGTTCTGGGAAATCCATCGCCATCGCCTGGCTCCGCTGGTCGCCAGACGGATCGGCGCCATGCGCGACACCGGCCAACTGACCCTGGCCGCCGGCAAGATCCGCAGCCTGACGCTGGAGGCTGATGGTTTCGCGCTCTGTCGCTGGCGAGGCCGCAGCGAAAAGAGCGGCTACGTCTTCCGCGCCACCGCCGTCATCAACTGCACCGGTCCGACGAGTGACGTGCTGGCCTCGACCGATCCGCTGATCCAGGACCTGGTCAAGCGCGGCCTCGCCCGCCCCGACCCACTACGGCTGGGCTTCGATGTCGATGATGCGAGCGGCCTCCGCGATGTCTCCGGCCAAGCCTCGCCGACGTTGCTCGCCGTCGGCCCAGCGACGCGCGGCGCGTCCTGGGAAATGACCGCCGTCCCCGACATCCGCGGTCAGGCCGCGGCTGTCGCCGAGACCGTGCTGGCCGCACTGCGCCGCTAGAGATCCAGCGCCGCGGCGTGGATCAACTGCGCCAGTTTCGCGATCGAAGCGTGCGGCGTATCGTTGATGCGCTGGACATAGGCCACCTCCGGCAACGGCGGCAGGTGGTTGCTGGCCAGAGGCGCGCGGTCGGGCAGGAACAGCGACGTCCGGCAGGTCACGGCCAATCCAGCCTGCACCGCCGCCCGGAGCGCCGACAGGCTTGGGGTTTCCAAGGCGACGCGATACGGGCGGTTCGACCGTTCCAGCGACGTCAGCGCGGCGTCGCGGAAACGGCACGGGGCTTCGAGGATGGCGATCGGCAGGATGTCGCTCTCGGCCAAGGTCGAGTCGCCATGCCAGACCATCGGCGCCACGCGCGCCGCGCGCGGATCGTCCGCCGCGCCCATGCAGAGGACGACATCCAGGCGGTCGGCTTCCAGAAGGCTTAGAAGCTCCGGCGATCCCGCCACGCGGACCTGCAACTGGGTGTCCGGATTGAGCTGGGTGAAGCGCGCCAGGACGCCCGACAAGAGGGTCTCGGCGAAGTCCTGCACCAGGCCCACCCGCGCGGGACCGGCCAGGACATCCCCGGTCAGCGCCACCACGGTTCGGTCATTCAGCGCCAGGATCTCCCGCGCTCGGGGAAGCAGGGTCTGGCCCGCCGGGGTCAGCACCAGCTTGCGCCCCTCGCGGTGGAACAGCGGCGTCAGCACCGTCTCCTCAAGGCGCTTCATCTGCAGGCTCAACGCCGACTGGGTGACGAACACCCGCTCGGTCGCCCGCAGCATCGAGCCGGAGTCGACGATGGCCACGAAGCTCCGCAGCAGTTCGGTCGGCAGGTTGGTAGCCATCGGGCCCTCTTGAGGTTTGCTAATAAGACCTGTGAGGATAAGTCTATTGATCAAGTAGGAATTCAACGGCCTTCTTTCTGGACCCGCGGCGCTTGCGTCGCAACGGTTTCCGACGAGAGAGGACCGCAGTGTCTCTGGCGACGACCTACAGAATTTCTGAAGCTAGACCATGGCGTTGGCCCAATCTGGCCCGCGCCCGCTGGCTCTCTCCCGTCGCGTTGCTGGTCTTGTGGGAGCTGGGCGCGCGCGCCGGCGTGATCCCGCCGCGGGTGCTGGCCGCGCCGTCCACGGTGCTGGAGACCTTCTGGACCCTGACCGCCTCCGGCGAGCTGCCGAAGAACCTGCTGGTCTCGCTGGCCCGGGCCGGCGCGGGCCTCGGCATCGCCCTGGTTCTTGCGACGGTCCTGGGCCTGATCTCGGGCCTGTCGCGCTGGGGCGAGACGTTGGTGGACCCGCTGATGCAGATCAAGCGAACCATCCCCGTCCTGGCCCTGACGCCGCTGTTCATCGTCTGGTTCGGCATCGGCGAGACGCCGAAGATCCTGCTGATCACCGTCTCGGCGACCTTCCCGCTGTACCTCAACCTGTTCGCCGGCATCCGGGGCGTCGACGTCAAGCTGGTCGAGGCCGCTCGCAGCTTCGGCCTGAAGGGCTGGAGTCTCGTGCGCGAGGTGATCCTGCCCGGCACCCTGCCCTCGTTCTTCGTCGGCCTGCGCTACGCCCTCGGCGTCTCAGTGCTGGTGCTGGTGATCTCCGAACAGATCAACGCCCAGGCCGGTCTCGGCTACCTCGTCAACAACGCCCGCGACTTCATGCGGACCGACATCATCGTCGTCTGCCTGGTCGTCTACGCCCTGCTCGGCCTCGCCGCCGACGCCCTCGTCCGCACGCTGGAGCGCAAGACGCTGGCGTGGCGCCCCAGCCTCGTGGAGCAATGACCATGGCCGCCCCTCAGCCTCGCCTTCGCCGCCCAGAAATCGCCCGCTCGGCTCCGAAGTCCGTCGAGCCAGCCGTACGCCTCTCGAACTTCGTGCGCCGCTTCGGCGACAATACGGTCATCGACGGCCTGGACCTTTCGATTGCTCCCGGCGAGTTCGTCGCCCTGCTCGGCGCCAGCGGATCGGGCAAGACCACCCTCCTGCGCACCCTGGCCGGGCTCGACACCGCTGGCGACCAGGACGTGAAGACGCCCGACGCCCGCGCCGTCGTGTTCCAGGACGCCCGGCTGCTGCCGTGGAAGAAGGTCTGGCGCAACGTGGCGCTGGGTCTCTCGGGCGGCGATGTCCGCGCCCGCGCGGAAACCGCGTTGAAGGAAGTTGGCCTCGGCCATCGCCTCGACGCCTGGCCGGGCACGCTCTCCGGCGGTGAGGCGCAACGCACCGCCCTGGCCCGCGCGCTGGTTCGTGAGCCCGGCCTACTGCTGCTCGACGAACCCTTCGCCGCCCTCGACGCCCTGACCCGCCTGAAGATGCACGAGTTAGTGCTGTCGCTCTGGCGCGAACACAGCCCGGCCGTCCTGCTGGTCACCCACGACGTCGACGAAGCCATCGCCCTGGCCGACCGCGTGCTGGTGTTGGACAAGGGCCGTATCGCCGCCGAGGAGCAGATCACGCTCGAGCGCCCGCGCGCGCCCGACGCCCGCTTCCAGGCCATCCGCCGCCGCCTGCTTGGTCATCTGGGCGTCGAGACGGCTCCAGCCCATGGCGAAGGCGCCCTGGTCGCCTTCCCGACCGGCGAGATCGTGCTCTGATCGATGAGCCAGCATCGCCCCCATCGCCTGTCGGACTTCGTCGCCGACCTCTCCGACCTGCTCGACCAGACCCAGGACGAGGCCGTGATCCTGCGGGAAGGCGGCGCCTTGCTGGCTCATCTGGTCGCGACCGACGACTGGCTGCCCGAGGCGCATAGCCAGCCCGATCCCTCGCGCTACCAGCAGTATCTCCTGCATCGTGATCCTGCGGGCCGCTTCTCGGTGGTCAGCTTCGTCTGGGGGCCGGGACAGGCGACGCCGATCCACGACCACACCGTCTGGGGCCTGGTCGGCTTGCTGCGCGGAGCCGAGCTTTCGCAAGGCTATGCGCGACGCGAATGCTCGCTGACGCCGACCGGCGAGGTCCATCGCCTGGAAGCCGGTCAGGTCGAGGCCGTCTCGCCGACCGTCGGCGACATCCACCGCGTCGCCAACGCCTTCGATGACCGGGTGTCGATCAGCATTCACGTCTACGGCGCCGACATCGGAACCGTGCGGCGCTCGACCTACGACGCCGACGGCGGCCAGAAGACCTTCATCTCCGGCTACGCCGACGTCGCGCCGCCTCTCCTCTTCGACCGCAAGAGCGCCCTGGCCTACGGAGCCGCCGAATGACCCTGCCCACCGTGACCCCTTGGCAGGTGCGCGCCGACCTGATCGCCCGCCGCGAGATCGCCCTGCTGGACCTGCGCGAGGAAGACCCATTCGCCAAGGCCCACCCTCTGTTCGCCTCGCAACTACCGCTGAGCCGGCTGGAGGTTGAGATCCTGGATCGCGTCCCGCGCCAGGAGACGAAGATCGTCCTCTATGACGACGGCGAGGGCTTGGTCGCCCGAGCCGGCGAACGGCTGGCGGCGCTGGGCTACACCAACGTCCACGCCTTGGAAGGCGGTCTCGCCGGCTGGCGCGCCGCCGGCTACGAGCTGTTCCAGGACGTCAATTCCTACAGCAAGGCGTTCGGCGAGCTGGTCGAGGCGCGGCGGCATACGCCGTCCCTGCCCGCCCAGGAGGTCCAGGCCCGCATCGACGCCAAGGCCGACCAGGTGATCCTCGACGCCCGTCGGTTCGAGGAATACGCCGTGATGAGCATCCCGGGCGGTGTCAGCACACCCGGCGCCGAGCTGGTCTTGCGCGCCCGCGAGCTGGCGCCCGATCCGGCCACCACCATCATCGTCAACTGCGCCGGTCGCACCCGCAGCCTGATCGGCGCCCAGTCGCTGGTGAACGCCGGCCTGCCCAACCCCGTCTTCGCCCTACGCAACGGCACCATCGGCTGGACCCTGGCCCAGCAGACGCTGGAACACGGCCAGAGCCGCAAGTTCCCAGACGTGCGCGAGCAGACCCTCGGGGAAGCCCGCACGCGAGCCCGCGACGTCGCGTATCGCGCGGGCGTCCGCCGGATCGACCGCGAAGGTCTAGCCGGGCTGGTTCGGGATCAGGACCGCACGCTCTACCGCTTCGATGTCCGGACGCCCGAAGAGTACGCGGCCGGCCATCTTCCCGCGTTCCGCTCCGCTCCGGGTGGCCAGCTGGTGCAGGAGACCGACGTCTTCGCTCCCGTGCGCGGCGGCCGCATCGTCCTAGCCGACGACCTGGGTCCGCGCGCCGACATGACCGCCTCCTGGCTGGCCCAGCTGGGCTGGGAAGTCTACGTGCTGGAGGGCGGCTTCGAGGACGATCTCGAAATAGGCGCATGGTCGCCGCGCCTGCCGCCTCTGCCCACCGTCGAAACCCTGTCGCCGCGCGATCTCGCCCAGGCCATCGCCGACGAGGCCGTAGTGGTCATCGACCTCGCGCCCAGCCCACGCCATCGCAAGGCGCATGTGCCCGGCGCCTGGTTCGCCATCCGGGCCCAGCTCGCCGAGGCCGTGGAACGCCTGCCGAAGGACAAGGCCTTCGTCCTGACGTCGCCCGATGGCGCTCTCGCCACTCTGGCGGCGTCCGAGCTCGAAGCCCTGACCGATCGTCCCGTGCGCGTGCTGGCTGGCGGGACGGAAGGCTGGATCGCCGCCGGCCGCGCCGTCGAGGCCGGACTCACCCGCGCCGCCAACGCCCCCACGGACGTCTACAAGCGCCCGTACGAGGGCGCCGATCATCCACGCGAGGCCATGCAGGCCTATCTCGACTGGGAGTTCGGCCTGGTTGACCAGTTGGCCCGCGACGGCACGCACGGCTTCTACGTGATCTGAAGCCGACCGCCCCTCCCAACATTCCGACAAGACTGGAGTACGCCATGAGCGTCGAATTCATCGGTTTCATTGGCACGCAGCACGCGTCCGAAATCCACCCACCGTCCGGCCCGGCCATCGACGTGGCCTATGTCGAGAAGACCGCTCGCGTGCACGAGGAAGGCGGCTTCGACCGCGCCCTGGTCGCGTTCAGCTCCACGTCACCTGAAAGCCAGCTGGTCGTGGCCCACGCGGCTTCGGTGACCAAGAAACTGAACTTCATGATCGCCCACCGCCCGGGCTTCACCCAGCCGACCCTGGCCGCGCGCCAGCTGGCGACGCTGGACCACTTCACCGGCGGTCGCGTGGCCGTGCACATCATCACCGGCGGCTCGGACGAGGAACTGGCCAAGGACGGCGATCACCTGACCAAGGACGAGCGCTACGCCCGCACCAGCGAGTATCTGGACATCGTCCGCGCCGAATGGACCGGCGACAAGCCGTTCGACTATGCGGGCAAGTACTACAGGGTCGACCAGGGCTTCGGCGCGGTGAAACCGCTGCAGGCGCCGCACATCCCGATCTATTTCGGCGGCTCGTCCGACGCAGCCATCCCGGTGGCCGGCAAGCACGCCGACATCTACGCCCTGTGGGGCGAGACCCAGGCCCAGGTCCGCGAAACCATCGCCCGCGTCCGCGCGGCCGCCGCCAAGCATGGCCGCCAAGTGAAGTTCTCGCTGTCGCTGCGCCCCGTGATCGCCGACACCGAGGAAGCCGCCTGGGCCCGCGCCGACGATATCGTCGCCCGCGCCAAAGCCCTGCGCGAGGCCGCCGGCCTGCCGACCACCGGTCACCGTCCGCCCAACGCCGGCTCGCAGCGCCTGCTGGACGCCGCCGCGCAGGGATCGCGCCTCGACAAGCGCCTGTGGACCGGCGTGGCCGGCGTCACGGGCGCGCAAGGCAGTTCCACCGGCCTTGTAGGCACGCCCGAGCAGGTCGCCGAGAGCCTGCTCGACTATTACGACCTGGGCGTCTCGACCTTCCTGATCCGGGGCTTCGACCCGGTCGAGGACGCCATTGGCTACGGTCGCGACCTGATCCCGCTGGTCCGCCAGCTGCTGGCCGAGCGCGACATCCGCCTGGCCCGGGCCGCGAGCTGAGGCTCATGGATCCCTACGACGCCGCTCCGCCCTCGCCGCTGATCTCGACATCTCCCGTCGATTTCAAGGAGGTGTTGGCGCACCTGGCGAGCGGCGTCGCCATCATCTCGTGCTGGGAAGGCGACACGCCCAAGGGCCTGCTGGTCAGCTCGATCACCGGCCTGTCGGTCGAGCCGCCGCGCTTCCTGTTCTGCGTGCGCAAGGAGGCCGCCAGTCATGACACCTTGCTGGCATCGGCCGAGGTCGGGGTGGCGCTGCTGGGCGCGGCCGATCAGGACGAGGCCCTGCGTTTCGCCAGTTCGGCCCGCGCGGCCGAACGCTTCTCGCCGCGCCGCTGGCGATTGTCGGGAGACGGCCCGCCGGCCTATCGCGGCGGCCTGGCGGTCGCGCGCTGCACGATCGACAGCATCACCGACGCGGGCACCCATTCGGTGCTCATCGTCTCGGCCGCCCACAGCACGCTGACACCGGCCCCGCCGCTCGTGGCCTGGAATCGCGGCTTCCTGCCCGCCGCCTGACGTCGATCAGGCCTTCAGGAAAGCGCTGGGCTTTAGCGCCTTGGGCGTGAACCGCGCCGCGCGGATCGCGCCCTTGAAGTAGTCGATCTTGTTCATCCGCGCCCCGACCGAGGCCTTGCCCGGTCCCTGCGCCTTGAAGGCGATCTCGGCCTCGCCCTGCAGGATCCCGTCGACATACATGCGGTAGATCTTGCCGTCATAGGTCTGTGCGACCGCATACCAGCGACCGACCACGAAGGTCTTGTCGGGGAAGATCAGGGTCTGCTTGTAGCCCGGCCCCGTGACGAAGGCGTCCAGCCACCAGCGCCCGTTCTCCGTGCGGATCTCGAACATAAAGCGCGTGTTGAGCGGCGGGCCGTCGGTCGGCGCCTGAGGGTCCTCGGCGAGGTGGAACCAGCGCTGGGCGAAGGCCCCGCCGTCGGGACGGATCAACGCCTCGAAGGTGAACTGGGCCGCGCCGGCCAGCGGGTGCTTGTCGATCAACAGCCGATCATCGACGCCGTCGAACAGCACGGCCTTGCCATAGGGACTGTCGATCAGCTGCGGATCGCCCTCCACCTGGGTCGGCGCGCCGCCGATATCGGAGAGACGATCGAAGGTCCAGGTCGTCGACCTCGACTTGGCGAAGGCCGGCGAAGCGGTAAGCGCCGCTCCGGCGGCGATCACGGTGCGACGGTTCAAGCTGGTCGACATACTCAGGGCTCCGCTGTGCGGATCGCCGCCGGCCCGGCCGGCATGGCGATACGCGTCTTGTATTTGAGCCTGTGCCCGTCGAAGGCGAAGACGTCCAGCGCCCGTTCGACCATGCATTGGACCAGCAGCGTCTTGCCGTCCTTCGACCAGGCGATCCCCTGTCCCCAGGCGCCGGTCCTGGCCTCGGCGACCTTCACCAGCCTGCCCGGTTCGTCGATGCGCCAGATTTGAACGAGACCTTGCTTGGAATAGCGGGGCGACTTGGGGCTGGCGTTCGAGCCGTCATTGACATTGACCGCCACCCAGCGGCCGTCCGGCGACATCTTCAGCCCCTCGGGCGTCAAGCCGACGGCCACGACATCGACGACGCGCGGAAAGGCCTCAGACGTCAGGTCGATCAAGCTGACCGTGTCCATGTCACGCCCGCCGCCGCCGATATTGCCGACCACCGCGAAGCGGCGCGGACCGACGGTGTCGATCTGGTAGGGCCGCAGGCCGGGCGCGATCACGCCGGGTTCGACGGTCACCGTCGTCCCCTCGATCCGTAAAACAGAGATCCGATGGTCACCGTCGCGCGTGACCAGGGCCCGACGGCCACCGTCGAAGAACACGGGCTCGGCCGGCGCCGACTTCTCGTCGCCGATGCGAACCGTTCCGGCCGAGCGCACATCCTGGCCTGCGATGACGAACACCGAGACCGTGCCCTCGGCGCGGTTGGCCACCAGGGCCAGCTTGCCGTCCGGGCTGATCGAGACCCCCGAAGCGCCCTGTCCCGCGTTCAGCGTGGCGATCACCCGAGGCGGTCCGCCCTTTAGGGCGATGACGGTGAGCTTGTCGTCGGGCGCCTGGCCGCCCGGTCCAGTGGCGGAGAGCTTGCGCGCCGCCGTGACCAGAGCGATCGACTCGTCAGGCGCCACCGCCACGCTGGCCGGAGGGCCGATGACGCTGGTCGGCGCCTCGACCGAGCCGAGCAGCCTAGGCGGCGAAACGGAAAGGTCGATCAGGGTGACGGTGTCCGGCACGGGTTTGACCGGAACCACCTGGTTCCCGTCGTCCAGCACCTGCTTGCCGTCATTGGCCGAGACGGCGATCTGCGCCAGCCCGCTCACCGGCAGGGCAAGCAGGCCGGCGAGGAACAGGCCGGGGAGCACTCGAAGTCGCATCGACGCGATCATTCCACAAAAAGTCGCCAGACGCTCGGACGCCGGGAGGAGTGTTGGCGTCCGAGCACCTGGCTGCCAGCGGTCCAAGGGAGGACTGGAACCGCCAGCGTCATGCCCAGGCTAGAAGGTGTACCGCAGGCCCAGGATGAACTCGCGACCCGTGTGGTGGTAGAATGAGGACCGGTCGGCGACGCTGTCGTTGAACTGATCCTGGTACTCGTCGGTCAGGTTCACGCCTTCCAGCGACAGCTTGAAGTGTTCGTTCAGCGTGTACTGCAGCGAGGCGTCGACGTTCAGCGTCTCCTTGGTGCCGTCGGCGTTGGTGCCGGCTTCCGAACCCGGGATGCGGGTCAGGTAGTTGTCGCGATAGGCCGCCGAGACGCGGGCGCTCCACTTGCTGTCTTCATAGTAGACGGTGGCGTTGTAGGACTTGCGCGACAGGCCCGTCAGGTCGCCGGTGGCGATCACCGCCCCCGCCCCGTTCAGGTACTGGATCTCCGATTTCACGCCCGTGTAGTTCAGCAGGATGCCGGTGTGCTTCAGCGCGCCGGGCAGGAAGCTGAACGGCTGTTGGTAGTTGACCTCGAAGCCCTTCAGCGTGCCGCCGGGGGTGTTGACCGGGGTGCTGAACTGCCACTGGGCCGAGGGGCTGCAGCCGTTGGTCGTGCCGCAGGCGGCCAGGGCCACGCTGTCGGGCAGGCCGAACGGATTGCCGGTGAAGGTGGTGTTGGTCTGCAGCGTCTGGACCAGGCTGTTGATGTCCTTCTTGAACAGGGCCAGCGACAGCAGGGCCGACTTCTTGAAGTACCACTCGAACGACAGGTCGTAGGCCTTGGCCCGGAACGGATCCAGGTTCGGGTTACCCGCGCTGACCGAGCGCCCTGCGCCCGAGACGCTGATCGTCGCGCCGGGGGTCAGGCTGCCCAGGTCGGGACGGGCCATGACCTTGGCGGCGCCGAAGCGGATCAGGAAGTTGTCGCGCGGCTCCAGCACCATGTTCAGCGACGGCAGGGTGTCGTGGTACTTGCGCTCGGCCGAGATCGCCAGCGGCGCGCCCGAGACGTAGGTGTAGCCGGTCGAGCTCTGTTCGGTCTCGACATAGCGGACGCCGATATTGCCTCGGAACGGCATTTCGCCGATCTCGGTGTTCCAGTCGGCCTGAACGTAGCCGCCGCTGTCCTTTTCGGCGACGCCGCGGTTGTTGCCAAGCGCCGGTTCCTTGCCCAGCTTGAACGTGCCCCCGTTGGCGGTCTGGTCGTAGAGGCTAAGGACGCTCTTGGCCTTGGAGACGTCGGGGATCAGGCTGTTGAAGCCCGCGAAATTGACCACCTGGCCATAGGTCGACTTGTCGATGGCGACCAGCGCCGCCGGGACGGTCGGCTCGAGGTTGGTGCTGGTGCCGTTCGAACGGCGGAACTCGGTGGTCTCGAAGTCGTACTTCTTGAACGACGCGCCGGCCGACAGCTTGAAGATGCCGAGATTGGCCCACGAGGCGTCGATGGACGCGACGTCGTAGGTGTTCACCGCCGACTGCGGGCGGATTCGGATCTGGGTGAGCACCCAGGCCGACGGGTCGGTCAGCTTGGCGCTGCCGTAGCCGATCACCGGCAGGCGACCGCTCGTGTAGTCGTACGAATAGCCCTGGATGTTGAACTGGTCGAACTGGACCGTCGTCTGGACCGGGTTCTGGTGGTCCGACTTAGAGTGGCCGATCAGACCCTCGACCTGGATGTCGTCGGTGAAGTTGTGCTTACCCGTGAGCCCCACCTGGGTGAATTTGGTGTCGAGCTCGTCGAAGCGGTCCTCGACGCGCAGGTCGACATTGTTGAACACCCCCTTGGTCATGGTGTTCGTCGCGCTGTCGATCGTCGCCGAGACCACCTGGGTCTGGGCGATGCCGCACGAGGTGGTCACGTTGGCTGCCGTACAGGCGCCGCCGACGCTGAAGGACGGCGCTTCGAGATACTGCTCCTCACGCGAGCCCTTGAAGTCGGCATAGAGGACGTCGAGGCTGATCTCGGTCTTGTCGGTCGGCGCGTATTGCAGCGACAGGGTGCCGCCCAGGCGCTTCTGGTCGTCCTTGTAGATGTCGAAGCGCGGGAAGCGCGGGTGGAAGGCGGCGTTGTTGGTCGCCTCGGCCGGATTGACCGTGGTCGGTAGGCCAGCCGCGTTCGGCAGCGCGTTGAAGCCCGGCGAGAAGGCGTTGCCCGTCGCCCAGCGCACCGTCGAGGAGCCCTCGTCCAGCAGCTTGCGCTTCGAGTAGGCCACCGACATCAGGGCGCCGAGCTTACCGTCGGCCCAGGTGTTGGCGATCATGAAGGCGCCGCGCGGGTTCTTCGATTTCGCCAGGTCGTTGTAGCCAAGCTGGGCCGAGCCCACGAGCGTGAAGCCGCGATAGTCGAAGGGCCGCGCCGTGCGCAGGTCGACCGTCGCGCCCAGCGAACCTTCCTCGATGCCGGCTTCGGCGGTCTTGCGCACCGTGATGGCGTTGAAGAGGTCCGAGGCGAAGACGTTGAAGTCGAACGAGCGGCCGCGATTGGTGCCACCGGAAGCGTCGGCGCCGCCGGCGGTGGTCAGGGCTTCCATGCCGTTGATGCGGACACGGGTGAACTGGGGACCCAGGCCGCGAACCGAGATCTGCCGGCCCTCGCCACCGTCACGCGCCAGGGCCACGCCTGGGATGCGCTGGATGGATTCCGAGAGGTTCAGGTCGGGGAACTTGCCGATGTCCTCGGCCAGGATGGAGTCGACGGCGGCGGCTTCCGAGCGCTTGACGTTCAGAGCCTTGTCGAGGCTGGAGCGGAAGCCGGTGACGACCACTTCGGTCACCGAATTGTCTTCCTGAGCCGGCGCCTGCTGGGCCGATGCGGCCCCCGCGAGACTCAAGCCGATGGCCGCCGCCGAGACGCTGACCAGCCACAGCTGGCGTTCCTTGGTACGCATAGTCCCTCCCCTGTCGGGCCTTCTTGTTGCCGACGTCCTTGAGCCCGGCGCGGTGAGCGCGAGAGCTTGGCGTCTTGTCAGGAAGACTAGGGTCGGGTCGCCGACGCGGGCCAATGCCGTGTTGGAACGTGGTTATGCTGGTTCGGCATCAGGCCGCCGCGCGGGTGTCCAACAGGGCGTAGCGCGCCAGGATGCGGTCCAGGGTCGTACGCTTGACGGGCTTGCCGTCGCGCAGCTTGTTCCAGGTGGTTTCGCTGATCGCATAGCAGTCGAAAAGCCGCTCGCGCGTCACGGCGGGCAGCCGTGCGCGCAAGCATTGGAAGGTGTCGCGGGATACGGTGACAGTCTCGGCCATGGACAAGCTTACGGTTTGACGGTGACGAGGTTGTTGAGCTGGGTGATCTCCGCGCCCTCGGCCTTGAGCCGGACGCGATATCCGGCCTTCCATTCGCCCTTGAGGCGAACGGTGGCGGTCTTGGGGTGCAGGTCCAGCGGCGCGGCCAGGGCGGGCGCGGCGACGCGGGCCAGTTCCTTGCCCTGCCCGTCCTCCAGGATCACGACGCTGGCCGGCGCGGGCTTGGCGCCCAGGCTGTGGACCGTGACGTCGATCCCGCCGCCCTTGCGCGCCTTCACGTCGTCGACGCCGATGCCGAGGTCGAAGCGCTGAGCCGGCGGCGCGGCGGCCGTCGTCAGCGTGAACTCCCAGGTCGTGGTCTTGCTGGGCGCGAAGGTCAGATCGACGCCGGTGGTGCGCTCCAGGGCCACTTCAGCGGCGGGATCAGCAGCGCCATCCACCGCCCGGACGATCTTCCATTGGCCGGCCGAGACGTCCCAGCCGGTCATCACCGCGTGCAGCGGCTTGTCCGTCAGGTTGAAGCCCGTGACCTTGAAGCTCTTCTCGCCGGTCCCGGTGACCAGGATGCCGACATCCTCGGCCGCCGTCGGTATGTCGAAGCGCCAGCTGACCAGATGGCCGGGGACCATCTGGTTGCGGCGCAGGGCCATGCCGCCCAGGCGGGTGCGCTGCAAGGTGTCGCTGAACAGCTCCACCCGGTCAGACCACCAGTGGGCGTCGGTTACCATCCACATGCGCTGCTCGGCCGTGACGACCTCGTCGTGGAAGACCTTCTCCAGGTACTTGGTGTCGCCGCTGCTCTTCCAGGCCTGGTACAGGGTGTAGGCGTCATCCGCGCCCGCATCGGCGTCGGCCTTCAGCTTGGCGCCCCAGCTGTCGCGCATGCCCAGCTTGTCGACGACGTCGGCGTTCAGCTCGTCCAGATCAGCCAGCTTGCCGCGCGCCATCTCGCCCTTCAGCGGCAGCAGGTACTTGTCGTCGCCCGTCCAGCGCCAGGCGGCCCAGAACAGCTGGGCGGCCGAGACGTTGCCACGCGCGCCGGCGGCCAGCTGGCCACGGCTCTCGCCGGTGGCCGAATGGATGTCCTCCGGATAGGCCCAGGTCCCGTCGGGCTGCTGCTTGCCGTGGGCCATGTGACCGTCGGCCAGGTCGATGATCAGCTTCTTGATCGTCGGGTCGCCGTTGAAGTCGGTCAGCACGATGCCTGGGTGCAGGATCAGGTACGAGTACGGATGCGACCAGCCCCACGGCCCGTCGCGCGACACATCGGTGGCCGAGAAGAACCGGCTGATCACGTGGGTGTGGCCGTCTTCGGCCTTCTTCATCACGGTCGGATAGGCCCGCGCCGTCTCCATCAGCCGCTCGACGACCTTGGGGTCGCCATAGCCGGTGTACATCGCCTCGGCTTTGGCGTTGATCGCCTCCTCGTACGAGTGCAACTCGTCGGTCTTGATCTTGCCAAGGCCGCCCGGGAGCATGTCGTTCTTGTAGGCGGCGTCCACTAGGGCGTTTAGCGAGGCCGTGACCTTGTCCGGGATCTCGCCCATCAGGGCCAGGGGCGGCCACTGCTGGGTCAGGTCGTCATCGTCCGAGATGCCGCCGCCGAAGTCGCCGTAGGCCACCTGGCGATTATCGATCCACCACTCGATGAACTTGCGGACCCGCTTGAGGTCCTCGGTCTGCAGGAACGCCCAGGCCGGCACGCCGGCCGGCGGGGTCGGCACGGTGACCGGCGTGCCCGGCTGCTCGGGATTGAGCTCGGCCCACATCTCGCGGCCGTGCTGGTTCTTCGGGTCCACGCGCAGCAGGTCCGACAGCTCCAGGTCGAGACGCGCATAGCGGGCCAGGCGCTTGGAGACGTCGTGCTCTTCGACCAGGAAGGCCAGGTTGTCGCGCGCCTGGGCCAGGCGGTCGGCGATGTGCTCGGCCTTGGCGTCATCGGCGGGCTTGAACTTCAGGCGCACGGCCATGCCGTCTAGCTGGCGGGCGTCGAAGTCCGCGCCGCCACCGGCGATGGTGATCAGCAGGCTCTTGCCCGGTATGATCAGGCGATCGCGGGTGTCGAGGAACACGGTCCGCGCCTCGCCCGGCTTGACCGAGACATTGACGTCCAGCAGGTCGCGCCCCGGCCACAGCGGGTCCTTGACCTTGATGTTCAGCGGGAACAATCCGTTGACCGTCGGCGCGACCTTCAGGGCCGGGATATCGATCGCCACGCCGTCGAGGCCGGCGTCCATACCCTGCCAGCCGTACTGGAACTTGCCGACCGGCCCTGCCGCGCGGGTCTGGCGAAAGTCGGCCGGGATCAGGATGTGGGCGATCGGCAGAGCCGGACCAGCCTCGGCTTTCGGACGCGGCGAACTCGGTGCCCTAGCCGGCAGGGCCGCCAGCATGGTCCGCTCGCCCGGACCGAAGCGGCCCTTCACGAAGCTCGTCAGTTCATCCAGCGACGGGTAGGTCGCGACGTCGGCGTCGACCTTCACGCGATAGTCCAGGGTCGTCTCGTCAGGCTCCGCACCGGCGGCGACATAGTAGGCGCCCAGCTCCTGGATCGGGGTCTCCTGGACCAGGTTCTCGAATTTCAGCTGACCGCCGGTGCGCGTGGTGAACTGGTTCAGGGTCCGAAGCTCGCCTTGCGGCCGCTTCAGAGCGAGACCGTCGGGCCCGGTCAGCGTCCCATAGGCCGCGCCTTGGAACTCCAGCCGGTTCCACGGCTCGTTCGGCAGAGTGAAAGTGATGCCCTTGCCGCCCTCGACATAGACGTTCCAGTCGGGCAGCTCGAAATAGTCGTGACGGCCCGGCAGCTTCGAGCGGTTGTACACCCCCGGCCAGGTGGTCTCGGCGATACCGTCCGAGCCCAAACTCATCCGTTCCTTCAGGTCGAACTGATCAGTGAACTCGACTTTGCGGATCCTGGTCGCGGCGTCGGCCAAATAGGGCGGCGGATCGGTCGGACGGTTCCAGCCGTAGCGATAGGCCCAGGCCTTCATGTCCGGCGCGGGCGCGGCGCCGGCGGGCTCCTTGCCGGCCGCGAGACCGGCCACGTCGGCGTCGCTCAGGGCGTGGTCGTAGATGCGGATGTCATCGACATCGCCACCCCGGATGAACTGGTAGGCGCTCTGCACCTGGTGCGGCGAGACTACCCGGCTGTGCGGACCCAACTGGTCGAGGCCGGCGTCCAGCGCCGCGACCTGGGCCTTCGAGGCCACCGGCTTGCCGTCGATATAGAGCGCGATCCCCTTGGCCTCGTCCCAGGCGAAGGTGACCAGCACCCATTGGTCGGGCTTTGGCGCGGCTTGGGTGGTCGAGACCCGCACGCGCGAGAGGTTGTTGTCGGTGACGAAGGCGTCGAAGCCCTTGCCGTTCCAGTCGATGCGCAGCCAGGTCATGTCCCAGCTGGTGTGGTCGGCATAGCCGACGCGGAACAACGGGAACGGCGTCGTCCCGACCGGCTCGCGCGCTCGCCAGTAGAAACTCAAGGTCCCGCGTTGGGCGTAGATGTTCCCCGGGGCCATCCAGCTCAACACCTGCTCGCTGGAGGCCTCGACATAGGCCCCGTGGGTCGGGTCGGTCTTGATCTTGACCTTGTCGGCGAAGTTCGGCGTCGCCTCCCCGGCCGCCACGTCCGCCTTCAGGCCCTTGTCGCCGGTGAGGTGGAACAAAAGGCCGTCGGCCCTGCCGATGGTCGGCAGGGCCAGAAGAGCGGCCGAAGCCAACAGCGCGGCCCGCAGGGCCTTGTTCGATCGACGCACCAACTTGGCGCTCCTTCTCACAGGGTAAGCTCGTACAGGGAAAGGGTCATGCGCCGGGCGCGCCCTTGGCGAGGGTCGCACGCGCCTGGTCCATGTCCAGCGCGCCATCCCACTTGGCGATCGCAACCGTGGCGACGCCGTTGCCGATCAGGTTGGTCACCGCCCTCGCCTCGTTCAGGAAGCGATCGACGCCCAGCAGCAGCACAAGGCCGCTGACCGGGATGGCGTGCAGGGTCGACAGCGTCGCGGCCAGCGTGATGAAACCCGCGCCCGCCACGCCCGCCGAGCCCTTCGAGGTCAGCAGGAGCACGGCCAGGATCACCAGCTGGTCGATCAGCGACAGATGGGTGTTGGTCGCCTGGGCCACGAACACCGTCGCCAGGGTCAGGTAGATGCAGGTGCCGTCGGCGTTGAAGGTGTAGCCCGCCGGCAAAACGAGGCCGACGACCGGCTTGGCGCAGCCCAGGTCCTCCAGCTTCTTCATCATCCGCGGCAGCACCGCCTCGGTCGAGCAGGTGCCGAGGACAACGAAGATCTCCTCGCGGATGAAGCCCAGGAACCGCCAGAACGACAAACCCGTGGAGCGCATGACCAAGCCCAGCACGATGACCACGAAGGCGATCGAGGTGACGTATAGCGCCACCAGCAGCCGGCCTAGCGACCAGAGGGTGTCGATGCCGTACTTGCCGATCGTGAAGGCGATCCCCGCCCCTGCGCCCAGCGGCGCCAGGCGCATGACCATGCCGACGACCTTGAAGATCGCGTCCAGGAAGATGTCGATGAAGTCGACCAGCGGCTTGCCGCGCTCGCCCAGCTGGCTGACGGCCGTCCCCATCAGCACCGCCAGCAGGATGACCTGCAGCATCGCGCCCTTGGCGAAGGCCTCGACGAAGGTGGTGGGGATGATGTCCAGCAGGAACGGGATGACGCCCTGCTCCTTGGCGGCTTCGGTGAAGGTCGCCAGTTGCTTGCCATCCAGGGCGCCGGCGTCGATGTTCAGGCCTACGCCGGGCTGCATGAGGTTGACGACCACGAGGCCGATCACGAGAGCAATGGTCGACAGCACCTCGAAATAGATCAACGCCTTGACCCCGATCCGGCCGACCTCCTTGAGGTCGCCCATCCGGGCCATGCCGACCACCACGGTCCCGAAGATGATCGGGGCCAGCAGCATCTTGATCAGCTTGATGAAGCCGTCGGCGATCGGCTTGAGCGAAGCGCCGACATGGGGCCACAGGACGCCGATCACGGCCCCGATGACAATGCCGATCAGGACCTGGACGTAGATCTGCGAAAGCAGGCGCTTGAAGTTCAAAGTCTCTAGTCCCCCCGGGGGCGCCCGGCTGTCTTCGCCGGGTCGTCCCGTTTCAGTGCTCGTATCAGGCCGCCTGGTGGGCGAGGTCTTCGGTCAGGGTGCGCATCAGGGCGTGGAGCTCCGACTTGGCCTCGAAGCCGACACCCGGGACGTCCGGCAGGCCGACATAGCTGTTCTCGACCCGGATGCCGTCCGCGAAGCCGCCGAACGGCTTGAAGACGTCCGGATAGGACTCGTTGCCGCCCAGATGCAGGCCGGCGGCGATGTTCAGCGACATCTGGTGGCCGCCGTGTGGCACGATCCGACGCGACGACCAGCCGTTCTGCTCGAGGACCTCGAGCGTGCGCAGGTATTCGACCAGGCCGTACGACAGGGCGCAGTCGAACTGCAGGTAGTCGCGATCCGGCCGCATGCCGCCGTGACGCAGCAGGTTGCGGGCATCCTGGTGCGAGAACAGGTTCTCGCCGGTCGCCATCGGCAGCTCGTAGTGCTTCGAGAGCTCGGCCTGCAGGGCGTAGTCCAGCGGGTCGCCGACCTCTTCGTACCAGAACAGATTGTAGGGCTTCAGGGCCTCGGCATAGGCCAGGCCGGTCTCCAGATCGAAGCGACCGTTGGCGTCCACCGCCAGGTTCTGGCCGTCGCCGACGATCTCCAGCACCGACTCGATGCGGCGCAGGTCGACGTCCAGCGGCGCGCCGCCGATCTTCATCTTGACGACCTTGTAGCCGCGGTCGCGATAGCTGCGCATCTCGGCCTGCAGCTGGGCGTCGTCCTTACCCGGATAGTAGTAGCCGCCGGCGGCGTAGACCCAGACCTTGTCGTCGGCCTGACCACCGCGATAGCGCTCGGCCAGCAGCTGGTAGAGCGGCTTCTCGGCGATCTTGGCGACGGCGTCCCAGACCGCCATGTCGATCGTGCCGACCGCCACCGAGCGCTCGCCGTGGCCGCCCGGCTTCTCGTTCGTCATCAGGGTGTTCCAGATGGCGAATGGATCGAGGTTGTCGTTCTGCTCGTCGATCAGGCTGTCGGGCTTGGCTTCGGCGAGACGCGGCAGGAACCTTTCCCGCATCAGAGCGCCCTGGCCATACCGGCCATTGGAGTTGAACCCGTAGCCGATGACAGGTTTGCCGTCCCGCAACACATCGGTAATGACGGCGACAACCGAACAGGTCATCTTCGAGAAGTCGATATAGGCATTGGCGATCGGCGAGGCGATTGAAACGGTCTTCTCGCGGATGTCTAGAATTCGCACGGGGTTCTCCAGTCAGCTAGGAAACCCTAGGCTCTCGACCCGCTCACCGGCCAATGCCGTTGTCGAAGGTCGCTATGCGCAACAGGCATCATCGATGGAATTGATCTGGCTCGAAGACTTCGTGGCCCTGGCCGAGACGGGCAACTTCTCGCGGGCGGCGGAGAACCGCAACGTCACCCAGCCCGCCTTCAGCCGTCGCATCCGGGCGCTGGAGGACTGGATCGGCGCGCCGCTGTTCGATCGCACCGCCAGCGGCGTGGCCCTGACGGCCGCCGGCCAGCAGTTCCGCACCGGCGCCGACGAGCTGATCCGCCGGATCATCCAACTGCGCCGCGAGGCGCGCGAGGCTGGCGGCAAGGAGGCCGCGACCCTGCGCTTCGCCGCCACCCACGCCCTGTCCTTCACCTTCTTCCCACAGTGGATGCGGCTGCTGGAGTCCCGCGCGCCGCTGGGGCCCGTGCGCCTGATTTCCGACAGCATGCAGGCCTGCGAGGAACTTATGCTGCACGGCCAGGCGCAGTTCCTGCTGTGCCACCACCACGCGGCCGCGCCGAGCCGGTTCGGCTCGCAGTTCCGGTCGGTGGTGGTGGGTCGGGACGCGCTCGTCCCCTACTGCGCGCCCAATGACGCCGGCGCGCCGCGCTGGACGCTGACCGACAGCGACGGCGACATTCCGTATCTCGGCTACAGCATCGAGTCGGGCCTTGGCCGGATCCTGGAATCCCAGCGGTTCGTCGACCGCGCCTCCGGCCTGCGCGAGGTATTCTCGGCGCGCCTGGCCGCGAGCTTGATGCCGATGGCGAGAGACGGGCGTGGGGTGGCGTGGCTGCCGGCGACGCTCGCCGAGATGGAAGTGTCCGAGGGCCGTCTGGTGCGGGCCGGCGGCGCCGAATGGGATGTGCCGGTGGACATCCGTGTCTTCCGCCCCGCCGCGCGCCAAAGCCTGGCGGCCGAGGGATTCTGGTCGGAGCTGGGGGCGTTCAAGGGGGCGAGTGAGCCAGCGGGAGCCGAAAACCCCGCCCTTCGACAAGCTCAGGGTGAGGTTTCCTACTGAACCGTCGAAAATCGTCCTCACCCTGAGCCTGTCGAAGGGCTAGGACGACGTAAGGCGCCCAACGGCTACTTCGCCGCCTTCACCACCCCGCCCGCTTCCGGGCGGATCGGCGTCTTGTCCGCCGACTTGATCACCACACCTTGGGTCGCGACCTCGGCATTCCGGACCAGCAGTCCGCGCTTGGCCTCGATCTTGATGTTCTTCAGCGTAATGCCGATCGCCTTCTCCGGCAGGCCCACCACGATGCCGGCAAGGTCCGCGCCCGTCGCCGTGACACCGTCGACGACGATGCCCGACATGTCCGGCGTCTTGTCATGGACGAACGGCTGGGCCGCGTCGGTCGGCCCCGGCCAGATCTGGTTGCCCAGGATGAAACCGCCCGGCTGCAGCTGCTTCTCGGCCGAGGCGATGTCGAGCGGCCGGTACTCATAGTAGCTGGTGAAGACCAGCGGCGTCTCGACGTCCTTCATGGTGTTGTTCTTGAACACCACGTCCTTGATCGTCCCGCCCTTGCCGCGCATCGACTTGATGCGCAGGCCGTACATCGAGCCCTCGAAGGTGTTGTTCTCGACCCGCACGCGCTGGACGCCGCCGCTGGAGCCGCTGCCGATGCAGATGCCCCGGCCTTCGAGGATCGTGTTGTTGGCGATCAGGATGTCGGACGACACCGCGTCCGGATAGCGCGCGTCGGGGCCATTCGACTTGATGGCCACGATGTCGTCGCCGACGCTGATGACATTGTTGGTGATGACGATGTGGCGGCTGTTCATCGGATCGATCGCATCGGTGTTCGGCCCGTGGGCCGGCGCGGTGATGCGCACCTTGTTGATCGTGATGTGGTCGCTGTTGTTGATCACCAGGTGGAACGACGGCGAGTTCTCGAACCGAAGCCCCTCGAACAGCACGTTCTGGCTCTTGTTGACCCAGACCAGGCGCGGACGATCGTCCTTCTGCTGCTGACGGGCCTGACCGTTGGTGGCGTAGTCGGGGATCGAGCGCCACACGGCGCGGATCCGCTCCCACCATACTTGACCCTGGCCATCGACGAGTCCCTCGCCGACGATGGCGACGTTCTGGGCCCCGTCGACATTGATGACGCCCACGCGCTCGCCTTGCGGGAACAGGCCAGGATCCGTGCCGGCCAGCACCTCGGCGCCCTTCTGAATCTCCAGGCGGATGTTCGACTTCAGCCAGATCGGGCCGATCAGATATTCGCCGCGCGTCACCCGCACGGTGCCGCCGCCGGCCTGAGCGCAGGTGTCGATGGCCTTCTGGAAGGCCTCGGTGTCGAACCAGATGCGCGTGCCGCTCGCGCCGTGATCACGTACGTCGCAAACCTTGGACGGGAAGCTGTTGGTCGATTGGGCGCTGGCAGCCCCACTCGCTAGCGCAACCCCGACCAGGGCCGCGCCCGCCATCATCCAACCACCACGCATGCAGAGTCCTCCCAAAAACACGGGGAGACTAGGCCGAGCCGACACGCATCGCTCATGCCCATTTCGCGCGTCTCGATGCCGAACAGGCATCGCTTGCGCCTAGCGGGTGGCCCAGGCGCGTCCAATCTCCGCCAGGGGCACACAGCCGTGATAGGCGCCCGGTACGGGATCGTACTTCAGCGCCACGGTCGCCCCGGGCTCGGAGGTGAAGTACCCGACCGTCACCAGGTCTTCGAGAACCGGGAAGAAGTGGCTCTGCCTGGGCGACTGGCCGCGGGCGGTCGTCGCCTCCTGATCGTAGCGGGTCAGCAGGGCGACCTGTTGTTCGGACGTCAGCGCCGTGAACACGTCGCCATGGGCGGCGCGGGCGTCGGCGTCCATGCGGGTCAGCCCGCCGACCAGTTGCTCGACCTGGGCCTTCTCGCAGTAGTTGGCCAGGGCGCGGTCGACGAACTGCGGCACGCCGGCCTCGCGAGCGCCGGGCGTGTCGGTCGCCGGGATGATCAGTTCGGCCACCACGTCGAGCAGGCGCGCCTGATCCAGGGTCAGCGCCGTCGGCGTCCAGGTCAGCGCGGGGGCCGACGCCGGAGCCGCCATCGCCTGTCCGGCCCAGCCCGTCGCCGCGGCCCCGACCGTCAGGGCCAGGCCTCGGATCGCGTCGCGTCGGTTCAGCATCACAGGTCTCCCCGCTTGCGCGCCTGGACCGCGTGGTCGGCGGCTCGGGCCGTCAGCGCCATGTAGGTCAGCGACGGGTTCACGCAGGACGCCGACGTCATGGCCGCACCGTCGGTGACATAGACGTTCTTGCACTCATGGACCTGGTTGTGGGCGTTCAGCACCGAGGTCTTCGGGTCGCGCCCCATGCGGGCCGTGCCCATCTCATGGATGCCCAGGCCCGGTGAAAAGCCGCTGTCCTTGCCTTGCACGTTCTTGAAGCCCGCCGCCTCCAGCATCTCGGCCGCCGCGTTCTGCATGTCGCGACGCATGGCGGCCTCGTTCTCGCGCATGGTGACGTTGATCGACAGCGTCGGCAGGCCGTACTGATCCTTCACCTCGCGGTTCAGGGTGATGCGGTTGTCCTCGTAGGGCAGGATCTCACCGAACCCGCCCAGACCCATGACCCAGGGTCCTGGCTGGCTGAGCGCGGCCTTGCGCTCGGCGCCGAACCCCTTGGCGCCGCGATCCCAGCCCGGTCGGGAAGCCCCGCCCTGGTAGCCGAAGCCACGCAGGTAGTCGCTGCGTTTGGTGGCCGCGTCACCGAGATTGCGGAAGCGTGGCACGTAGATCCCGTTCGGTCGGCGTCCCGAATAGTACATGTCGGCGAACTCGGGCGCTTCGCCCGTCGCCCCGACGCCCAGATGATGGTCCATGACGTTGCGACCCAGCTGGTCGCTGGCGTTGCCGAAACCGTTCTCGAACCGCGAACTCGTGGAGTTCATCATGATCCAGGCCGAGTTGAAGGCCGAGGCGCACAGGAAGATGACGTCGGCGTGGAATTCCTCGTCCTTCTTCGTCGTCGCATCGATGATGCGCACGCCGGTCGCCTTGCCCGCCTTGGCGTCATAGATCAGCTCGGTGACGATCGAGTTCGGCCGGATGACCATGTTGCCGGTGCGCTCGGCGGACACCAGGGCGCCGGAGTTGGAGCTGTAGTAGCCGCCGAAGGGACAGCCCCGGATGCACTGGTTGCGGAACTGGCACTTGGTCCGGCCCAGGCTCAGTTGCTCTTCGGTGGGCTCGGTCAGGTGGGCCGCGCGGCCGATCGAGATTCGGCGCTCCGGGAACCGCCCTTCGGACTTGGCCTTGAAGGCCTTCTCGACGCAGTTCATCTCCATCGGCGGCTGGTAGTGGCCATCCGGGAAGTGCGCCAGGCCCTCGTGCTGCCCCGACACGCCGATGAAGCGCTCGACATGCTCGTACCAGGGCGCCAGGTCCTCGTAGCGGATCGGCCAGTCGACCGCGACGCCCTCCTTGGCGTTGCCTTCGAAGTCCAGCTGGCTGTGGCGATAGCTCTGCCGCCCCCAGGTCAGCGAGCGACCGCCGACGTGATAGCCGCGGATCCAGTCGAAGCGGTTTTCCTCGGTATACGGATGCTCGTCGTCACGGACGAAGAAGTGCTTGGTGTACTCCGTCATCGTGTAGTTGGTGCGGCGCTGCACGGGATAGTGGGCGGCCAGTTCCTCCTGCGGCAGTTGCCCGCGCGGATATTTGGTCTGCCAGGGGTCCATGACCGCCGTGGGATAGTCCTCGAGGTGCCGGACCATCGGCCCTCGATCGAGGACCAGGACCTTCAGGCCCTTCTGGGTCAACTCCTTGGCCGCCATGCCGCCGGTCATACCGCTACCCACGACAATCGCGTCGTAGGTGTTCTTGCGACGCGCGCGGCCGCTCAGATTGGCCATGTTCGCTCCCTTTGCGGCCCTCTCGATGGCCACGCCGGAAGCTGTAAGCAACGCGACGCCCCGACCTCGGAGAACCCTTCATTCTTGGCTAGAGGCTTCCATGAAATGGGTTACATTGCAACAAAGCTCGGCATTTCACGTCAAAATCGTCGAGCACCAGGGAGAGACAGGAACGCCATGACCATGCCGCCCCTTCGCGCACGCCACCTCGCCGCCGCGCTCGTATTGGCCCTCTGCGCGGGCGCCGCGAACGCCGAGGACGTGAAGGCCGGCCCCTGGAAGCCGCTCTTCGACGGCAAGACGCTGAACGGCTGGACGGCCAAGGTCGCCAAGCACCCCGCGGGCGAGAACTACCGCGACACCTTCGTCGCCGACCACGGCGTCATCCGGGTGTCCTATGCCGGCTATGACAAGCTGGACGCCCAGTTCGGCCACCTGTTCTACAAGACGCCGTTCAAGGCCTATCGCCTGCGCCTGACCTACCGCTTCCTGACCGACGGCGGCCTGGCCGACACCCCCGTCTGGGCGCGCAGCAACAGCGGCATCATGTTCCACAGCCAGAGCGCCGAGAGCATGACGGTCGAGCAGTCGTTCCCGGTCTCGGTCGAGTTCCAGCTGCTGGGCCAGGACGGCGACAAACCCCGCCCCACCGGCGCGGTCTGCACGCCCGGCATCACCATCACCTTCGACGGTGTGAAGGCCAAGGAGCACTGCACGCCGCCGAAGGACGCGCCGACCGTTCCGAACGGGACCTGGGTGCAGGCCGAGCTGGAAGTCCTGCCGAACGGCGAGGTCTTCCAGAAGATCAATGGCTTGGTGGTCCACCACTATGCGGGCGTGACCCTAGACGTCGACGACACGGTCGCGGCTGGCGCCAAGCCCTATATCCTGGCGCGCGGCGGCGTCCCCGTCACCGAAGGCTACATCGCCCTGCAGAGCGAAGGGCATCCGATCGAGTTCAAGGATATCCAGATCCAGGAGCTGACGGCGCGCTGAGCGCCGTCAGGGACGCTGGGCGCTACTTCTTCACCGTCGCCAGATACTGGATCACGGCGGCGCGGCGTTCGGCGTCCGGCGCGCCCAGCAGCATCTTGGTGCCGGGAACGGTCTTGCCCGGCGCCTTCACGAACGCGTCCATCGTTTCGGCGCTCCAGGTGACGCCATAGGCCTTCAAGGCGCTGCTGTAGGCGAAGCCCGGCGCCGTGCCCGCCTTACGGCCGACGACGCCGGCCAGGGGGGGCCCCATCTTGCCCGGCGCGGGCTGGAGCGAGTGGCAGACCGAGCACTGCTGCTCGAACACCTGCTGGCCCGAGGGCGGCGCGGCGACAGCAGCGGTGGCCGCGCCGGCCATGACCACGGCGAGGATAAGCGGGGACTTCATCAAGCAAACTCCGTCGAATTTGGCGGCGGCCTACAGGCCCAATAGGCGGCGATTGCGGCCGGCGTCGGACCCGCTGCCGGCGAAGTCGTCGAACGCCTTGTCCGTGACCTGGATGATGTGATCGCGGATGAACGGCGCGCCTTCGCGAGCGCCCTGCTCCGGATGCTTCAGAGCGCACTCCCACTCCAGCACGGCCCAGCCGTCGTAGTCGTACTGGGCCAGCTTGGAGAAGATCGCCTTGAAGTCCACCTGGCCATCGCCCAGCGAGCGGAAGCGGCCCGGCCGATCGACCCAGCCTTGATAACCGCCATAGACGCCCGAGCGGGCTGACGGGCGGAACTCCGCGTCCTTCACGTGGAAGGCTTTGATCCGCTCGTGATAGAGGTCGATGTAGCCGAGGTAGTCCAGCTGCTGCAGGACGAAGTGGCTGGGGTCGTAGAGGATGTTGGCGCGGGAGTGGCCGCCGACCTCGTCAAGAAACCGCTCGAACGTCGCGCCGTCGTGCAGGTCCTCGCCAGGATGGATCTCGTAGCAGGCGTCGACGCCATTCTCTTCGAACGCGTCCAGGATCGGCTTCCAGCGACGCCCCAGTTCGGCGAAGGCTTCCTCGACCAGGCCCGCCGGCCGTTGCGGCCAGGGGTACATGTAGGGCCAGGCCAGCGAGCCCGAAAAGGTCGCGTGAGCCTTCAGGCCCAGACGGCGACTGGCAATAGCGGCGGCCTTCACCTGCCCTACAGCCCACTCCTGACGCTCCTTGGGCTTGCCGCGCAGCTCGGGCGGCGCGAAGCCGTCGAAGAGCTCGTCATAGGCCGGATGCACGGCGACCAGTTGGCCCTGCAGGTGGGTCGATAGCTCGGTGATCTCCAGGCCGTACTCGGCCAGCATCCCGGCGATGTCGTCGCAATAGGTCTGGCTCTCGGCGGCCAGGGCCAGGTCGAAGAACGAGCCCGCCCCGCCCGTCGGCATCTGCACCCCGACATAGCCGAGGTCCGAGACCCATTTGGCCATGGTCTCCAGCTTGTCGAATGGCGGCTCGCTGCCGATGAACTGGGCCAGGAAGATGGCCGGTCCCTTGAGCGTCTTCATCGCCCCTCTCCTTCCAGAGCCACCCAGCCCGCGTCGTCGCGGCTGGCGGCCACGGCGCGTTCGACGAAGGCCATGCCGCGCACGCCCTCGCCGATGTCGGGCACGAGGCCGCCGCCCTGCCCTTCGATGGCGTCGGCGAAGTCGCGATAGATATTGGCGAAGGCCTCGATGAAGCCTTCCGGATGGCCCGTCGGCAGGCGGGTGACCGCTCGCGCGCCCGCCCCCAGATAGCCCGAGCCGGCGTGAAGCACCTGGCTGGGTCCGTCCAGCCAATCGATGGTCAGGATGTTGGGGTCTTCGTGCGACCAGGTCAGGCCGCCCCTCTCGCCATAGACGCTAAGCGTCAAGCCATTGCGGGCCCCGGCCGAGATCTGCGAGGCGATCAGCACGCCGCGCGCGCCGCCTTCGAACCGCAGCAGTACGTTGCAGTCGTCGTCCAGGCTGCGGCCGGGCACCACGGTGGCGACGTCGGCACAGAGGCGCTCGACACGGACGCCGGTCACGAACTCGGCGATGTTGAAGGCATGGACGCCGATGTCGCCGATGCAGCCGCCGACGCCGGACTGCTTGGGATCGCCGCGCCAGCTAGCCTGCTTGTTGCCCTCGTCGCGCTCCAGCGGCTTCGACAGCCAGCCCTGCGAGTACTCGACAATGACCTTGCGCACCGCGCCCAGATCGCCACGCGCCACGATCTCACGCGCCTCGCGGACCATCGGGTAGCCGGTGTAGGTGTAGGTCAGGCCGTAAAGCTTGCCCGAGGCCGCGACGACGCTCGCCAGGTCCTGGGCCTCCGCGAGGTTCAGGGTCGCCGGCTTGTCGCTGATCACGTGCAAGCCACCGCGCAGAGCGGCGGCCGACACGTCAAAGTGCAGATGGTTGGGCGTCACGACCGAGACCAGCTGGACCCCGTCTTCACGGGCCCGCTCAGCCGCGATCATCGCATGATGATCCGGATACACACGGTCCGGCGCGACACCCCAGGCAGCGGCCGCCTGGGCGTTCTTGGCCGGATCGCGGCTGAACACCCCGGCCCTCAACCGGATGCGGCCGTCCAGTTCGGCGGCCATGCGGTGCACCGGCCCGATGAACGAGCCGGGACCGCCGCCGACCATGGCCATCCGCAGAGTCATCAGCCGACCACGCTCGCGAGATAGTCGAAGCTGATCTTCGCCGACTCCAGGCGGGTATGCTCGAACGGCGCTTCCTGCTCGTAGTAGAAGCCCCGAATTCCGGCGTCATAGGCAGCGGGCAGCAGCGCCTTCCAGTCGATCTTGCCGCTGCCGACCTCGGTGGGGTCCTGTCGCAGCTCGAAGTTCGACTGGGTGGTCGCCTTGATGTCCTTGACGTGCATCTGGGTGAAGCGACCCACGTGCTTCTTCAGCATGTTGAGCGGGTGGTGCCCGGCCGCGGTGACCCAGCCCACATCCATCTCGAACGTGACCAGGCTGGGGTCCGTGCCGTCCAGCAGAATGTGCATGCCGTTGGTGTTGCCCAGCGGCGCGAACTCGAAATTGTGGTTGTGATAGCCGGTGGCGATACCGGCCTTCTTCAGCACGGCGGCCTTCTCGTTGAGGAAGTCGGCGTTCCACTTCCAATCGTCGGCGGTCATCTGCACACCGGCTTGGCGTAGGTCGTTGCCCAGGCGATCGGGGATGTAGAGGATCGGCATGATCGCCGACTTCACGCCGATCACATGCAGCTCATCGGCCAGCTTGGCGAGGTCGCCGCTGAAGCCGTTAGGTCCCTTGGGCGAGATGTGGGCGCTGGGGCAGACCAGGCCCGCCTTGTCGAAGGCTGCGCGAAGCTCCGCTGGCGTGCGGCCCAGATAGCCGGCCAACTCCACCGACTTGAAGCCGATCTTGGCGATGGTGGCCAGTTGGGCGTCCAGGTCCTTCGCCAGATCCGGACCCAAGGTGTAGAGTTGGATGCCGATCGGCAACTTGCGGCTCTCGAAGAAGGCCTTCCCCGCCGCGCTTGCGCCGCCGGCATAGGTCGCGCCCAGCGCCGCTGCGCCGGCCGCCAACAGGCCGCGACGCGACAGGTCGGTGCGTGGGACTCGGGTTTCGCAAGCTGCTGAACGCACGGGGCTTTCCTTGTTCTGGAGGAGCATGGGCTAGACCTGGGCCGGGTTGGCGGCCGCCACGGCGGCGTCTTCATCGGCCTGGGTGACGGGACCGCGCGACGGCGGGCGGAAGAACACGGCCAGCAGCACCACGGCGGCCAGCGCCATTCCGGTCGGGACAAGGAACAGGCTGGTGTAGTCGACCACCGCCGCGCCATCGGCGCCGGCCTGGCTCAGGCGGCCGATCAGGGTGGGGAACAGGAAGCTGGCCACCACATTGCCGACGCCGAGGATCAGCAGGTTGAACAGGCCCTGGGCGCTGGACCGAACGTCCTTGGGGAACACCGCGTCGACGAAGATGTACACGGTGGCGAAGAAAAACGCGTAGCAGATCCCGTGCAGTAGCTGCACGGCCACGATCACCGGAATGCTGTCGGCGAAAAAGGCGAAGACCGCGAAACGGGCGGCGTGGCCCAGCACGCCGACGATCATGGTGATCTTCCAGCCCAGCTTGGCCAGCACACGGCCCAGCAGGAACATGGTCAGGATCTCGGCCACTTGGCCCAGGCTCAGCACGACCATGGAAAGGTTGCCGGCGATCCCGACCCTGTTGGTCAGGAAGGCGTCGGCCATCACGAAGTAGCCGTTGTGGATCACGGAATCGATGAAGGTGACCAGGAACAGGACCAGCACGAACGGCGCGGCCAGCAGCTTGAAGGCGCGCCGCCACGCCAGCTTGTCGATCCCCGGCGCATCCTTGCGGGCTGGCGTGTGCGGCAAGGTCAGCGAGAAAGCCGCGAAGGCGAACGAGATGATCGCCGCGACCAGGAAGATCCAGCGGACCTGCTCGGCCGTCGCGTGGGCGCCCAGCAGGAAGACGAAGGGCCAGCTGACCAGCACCCAGCCGACCGTCCCGCCCATGCGCACCGCGCCGAAGTCGGCGGCCGGGTCCTTCAGGTTGGCGAAGGCGATCGAGTTGGTCACCGACAGGGTCGGCACATAGACCAGGCTGAAGATCAGGTAGCAGGCGAAGAACGGCCAGAAGCTGGTGGACAGCGCCGTCCCGACCAAGGCCAGGCCGCCGATCAGGTGGCTGACCGCCAGAAAGCGTTCGGCCGAGAAATTGCGGTCGGCGAACTGGTTGGAAAAGAAGATCCCGACCAAGGCGGCCACGCCCCATGCGCTGCCGACCAGCGACTGCTGCCAGGGCGCAAAGCCCAACATGCCCATGTAGGGGAATATCTTCGGCGCCCAGGCGCCCCAGATGGCCAGCTGAAGCACCATCATCACGAAGAGCTTGAAGCTCGTCTTCATGGTCCTGGCCCTCCCCGACCAGCTTGGGCGGATTTTCGGCCTCGTTGGGCCGCATCCGCTCCGATGTAATCGAAATCATCGATAACAGGGGTCCGCCACCTTGCCAAGGCGCCGCCTAGTCGCCAGTGTCCCGCCAATGGCGACTATTCAAGATGTTGCGCGCGACGCGGGCGTCTCCACGGCGACGGTTTCACGCGTGTTCAGCGCGCCCGAACTGGTGGTGGAAGCAACCCGTCAGAAGGTCATGGAAGCCGTAAACCGGCTCGGCTACGAACCGAACTTCGCCGCCAAGAGCCTGCGCACCCTTCGCACCGAGAAGATCCTGGTCACGGTGCCGGACATCTCGAACCCGTTCTTCTCCCAGGTGATCCGCGGCGTCGAGGAAGCCGCCCTGGCGGCGGGGTATTCCGTGCTGCTGGGCGACACCCGCCACGAGGAGGCCCGCGAGGAGCAGTACGCGGCCATGTTCCGGCGCAAGGAAGCAGACGGCCTGATCTTCCTGGGCCATCGACTGCCCGACGTGCTGGCCGAGATGGTCGCCACCAAGGGACCCAAGACCGCCATCGTCAACGGCTGCGAGTTCCGGCCGGGCCTGGCGGTGTCCAGCGCTCACATCGACAACGACAAGGCCGCCGCCGAGGTCATGGAGCACCTTTACGGCCTGGGCCACGCCCGCGTCGGAGTCATCACCGGACCGTTGGCCAGCCCGATCAGCAGCGACCGCCTCGCCGGCGTGCTCTCGGCCGCCCAGCGCCACGGGCGCGCCAGCGCTCTACGCATGGCCATCGGCGACTTCTCGATCGAGTCCGGCCTGCGCCAGGCCGGCGAACTGCTGGACGAGCCCGGTCGCCCGACCGCGATCTTCTGCTTCAGCGATGAGATGGCCATGGGCGCGCTGGAGGCCATCCGCCGCCGAGGCCTGCGCTGCCCGCAGGACATCTCGCTGGTCGGCTTCGACGACATCCGCTTCGCCCAGTACCTGGACCCGCAGCTGACCACCGTCAGCCAGCCGATGGAGCAGATCGGCCACGAGGTCGTGCGTCTGCTGCTCGACATCCTGGCCGACCGGACCACCGCCCTGCAGAACGTCACCCTGCCCCACCAGCTTGTCGTCCGGTCGAGCACCGCGCCGCCGCCAGCCTAGGGGCGCGGCGCCAGTTCGCGGACCCAGATGTTGCGGAAGCTGATCGGCTCGCTGGGATCGCCGTGGGCCTGCAGCTTGATCGGCGCCGGGCCGTGCGCCTTGTAGGACGGCTTTCCGATATAGACGGTCTCGCCGGCCAGCACCGCGTTATCCTGCACCAGCACGCCGTTGTGCAGCACAGTCACGGTCGCCGGCTTGAGCACGACTCCATCGGCGCCGAACATCGGCGCACGCCACACGATATCGTAGGTCTGCCACTCACCCGGCTTGCGGCTGGCGTTCACGAGCGGCGGATGCTGCTTGTAGACGGAGGCGGCCTGACCGTTCGCGTAGGTCGTGTTGTCATGCGACTCGACGATCTGGACCTCGTAGCCCTCATCGCGCGGCCCCGTGGACGCCAGGAAGACCCCGCTGTTGCCCCTTGCCTGGCCAGCTCCCGTGATGTCGGCCGGGATCCGCCACTCCAGATGCAGCTGGTAGTCGCGGAAGGCGCGCCTGGTCTCGATGTTCCCCCGCGCCTTGTTCACGGTGAAGACGCCGTCCGCGACCGTCCATTCAGCCGGCGACTTGTCCCGGCTTGAGACCCACTGGGCTAGGTCGTGGCCGTCGAACAGCACGATCGCGTCCGAGGGAGCTCCGGCCGCCGTAGCGGCGGGCGCGACAACGGCTGGGACAGGCTTCCAGACCTCGGTGTCCTCCGGTTTGGCCTGCGCCAGGGCCGAAGACGCCGTCACCAGCCCGCCGCCTGCGAGCAACGCGAACGCTAGGGTCTTGGTCGTCATGCGGCTTCGAGGCTCCATGCTTGGTCCAGCCGTCTTAGCCTGACGGACGACCCAATCAAGGCGCGTTGGATTTCCGGACTGAAATCCGACCGCAAACCAGTCCGGCCATCTGAGGACGACAGCGCGCCGCGAGGAACCGCGAAAGCTCAAGCTTCGTTTGGCCAGGGACCACCAAGGTCGCCAAGCCGACATCTCGCAGCGCCACCGCTCGAACCGAGGCCCCGATGCACGAAACCTCCCCCGCTCCCTCGCATCGTCCGGCCGGCCGCAGGGGATTGATCCTTGGCGGGCTGGTCGCCGTCCTCGCGCTGGTCTGCGTGGTTTGGCTGGCCTGGACGCTGCTGCACGGCGACAAGGGCGAAGGCGGTGGCCAGGGCGGCCCGGGAGGTCCCGGCGGCGGTGGCGGCGGACGTCGCGGCCCGGCCAGCACGGTGGCGGTGGCCACGGCGACCGCCACGGACCTGCCGATCGTCATCGAGGCCCTGGGCACGGTGAAGCCGGCCGCGACGGTGACAGTGCGCCCGCAGGTGGGCGGCACGATCACTCAGGTGATGTTCCGTGAGGGCCAGACGGTCCAGCGTGGCCAAGCCCTCGTCCAGATCGATCCCCGCCCCTACCAGATGGCGCTGCTGCAGGCGCAGGGGAACCAGACCCGCGACGAGGCCCAGCTGGCCGCCGCGCGCCTGACGCTCACCCGCTACCAGACCCTGCTGGCCCAAGACTCGATCGCCCGCCAGGAGGTCGACACCCAGGCCGCCACGGTGAAACAGCTGGAGGGCACGGTGATGTCCGACCGTGCCACCGTGGGCACCGCGCGCCTGAACCTCGGCTTCGCGCGGATCACCGCTCCGGTCTCGGGCCGTGTCGGCCTGCGGGTGACCGACGTTGGCAACTATATCGGCGCGGGTGATGCGAACGGCGTCGCTGTGATCACCACCGTCTCGCCAATCGACGTAGAGTTCACCGTCCCGCAGGACGACGTGCCGCGCATCGCCGCCCGTCAGGGCCGCGCCAATGTGCCAGTCACCGCGCTGGATCGCACCCGCACCCAGACCCTGGATCGCGGCAGCTTCTCGACCCTCGACAACCTCGTGGACACGGGCACCGGCACGGTGAAGGCCAAGGCCCGCTTCCCGAACAACGGCAACACCCTGTTCCCCAGCCAGTTCGTCAATGTCCGCATGGAGCTGGACACCATCAAGGGCGCGATCGTCGTACCCGCCACGGCCGTGCGCCAAGGCGGCGACGGCTCGTTCGTCTGGCTACTGAACGACGACAAGACCGTCTCCAAGACCCCGGTGAAGACCGGCCAGGCCACGGGCGTCCAGGTGCAGATCACCGAAGGCCTGAAGGCTGGCGACAAGGTCATCACCGAGGGCGGCGACCGCCTGCGCGACGGCGGCAAAGTCCAGCTGCCCGGCGCCAAGCCGCAAGGCCAGGGCAAGGACGGCAAGGGCAAGGGTGAGCGCCGCAAGCGTGAAGGCGGCGCCCAAGGTCAAGGGCAAGGCGGCGAAGGCCGCCAACGCCAGCAGCGTCCGGAATAGCCCGGGAAGCTGGCGATGAACCCCTCGCGTCCCTTCATCCAGAGGCCGGTCGCCACGGCCCTGTTCATGGCGGCCATCGTCCTGGCCGGCCTGGTCGGCTTCCGGCTGCTGCCGCTGTCGGCCCTGCCCCAGGTCGACTACCCCACGATCCAGGTCCAGACCCTGTATCCCGGGGCCAGCCCCGAGGTGATGAGCCAGACCGTCACCGCGCCGCTGGAACGCCAGCTGGGCGAGATGTCGGGGCTGGCCCGGATGAGCTCGGTCAGCACGGCCGGCGCCTCGATCGTCACCCTGCAGTTCAATCTCGGCGAGACGCTCGATGTCGCCGAGCAGGAGGTGCAAGCCGCCATCAACGCCAGCGGCTCGCTGCTGCCGGCCGACCTGCCTGCCCCGCCGGTCTACGCCAAGGTCAACCCGGCCGACGCGCCAGTGCTGACCCTGGCCATCACGTCGGACACCCTGCCGCTGACCGAGGTGCAGAACCTGGTCAACACCCGCCTGGCCCAGAAGATCAGCCAGGTCTCGGGCGTGGGCCTCGTATCACTGTCGGGCGGCCAGCGGCCCGCCATGCGCATCCAGGCCGATACCCAGGCCATGGCCAGCTACGGCCTGACCCTGTCGGATGTGCAGACCGCGATCAGCGCCGCCAACGCCAACAGCGCCAAGGGCAGCTTCGACGGCCCCACCCGCAGCTACACGATCAACGCCAACGACCAGCTGCTCAGCGTCGACGACTACAAGTCGCTGATCGTCAGCTACAAGGACGGCGCGCCGATCCGCCTCTCCGACATCGCCCAGGTCGTGCAGAGCGCCGAAAATACCCGCCTGGGCGCCTGGGCCGGCAAGACCCCGGCCATCATCGTCAACGTCCAGCGCCAGCCCGGCGCCAACGTCATCAAGACCGTCGACGCCATCAAGGCCAAACTGCCGGAGCTGCAAGCGGGTCTGCCGGCCACTCTCGACGTCCAGGTCCTGGCCGACCGCACCACCGGCATCCGCGCCTCGGTGCACCATGTCGAGATGGAGCTGCTGCTGGCCGTGGCGCTGGTGGTGCTGGTGATCTTCTTCTTCCTGCACAGCCTGCGCGCGACGGTGATCGCCAGCCTGGCCGTGCCGATCTCGCTGATCGGCTCGTGCGGGGTGATGTACCTGATGGGCTTCTCGCTGAACAATCTCAGCCTGATGGCCCTGACCATCGCCACTGGCTTCGTCGTCGACGACGCCATCGTGATGATCGAGAACATCACCCGCCACCTCGAGAAGGGCGAGAAGCCCATGGAGGCGGCGCTGAAGGGCGCGAAGGAGATCGGCTTTACGATCATTTCGCTGACCATCTCGCTGATCGCCGTGCTGATCCCGCTGCTGTTCATGGGTGACGTCGTCGGCCGCCTGTTCCGCGAATTCGCCATCAGCCTGGCCATCACCATCCTGATCTCGGCGGTGGTCTCCCTGACCCTGACGCCGATGCTGTCGGCCCGCTGGCTGACCGCCCATCCGGAGAAGGACGCCAAGGGCGTCAGCAAGAAGACCCAGGACCTCTTCGAGCGCGTCGAGGCCCGCTATGAGACGGCGCTCGCCTGGGTGCTGGAACGCCAAGTGGCGACCCTGGTCGTGGCCGTCGGCACGCTGGTCCTGACCGGCCTGCTGTACCTGATCATCCCCAAGGGCCTGTTCCCGACCCAGGACACCGGCCAGTTGCAAGCTCGCACCGAGATGTCCCAGTCGGTCAGCTACGACCGCATGGCGGCCCTGCAGCAGCAGGCGGCCGAGGCGATCCTGGATGATCCGGCGGTCGAGAACGTCGCCTCGTTCATCGGTGTCGACGGCGCCAACAACGCCATGCTCCACACCGGCCAGATGCAGATCAACCTCAAGCCCGACCGCTCGGGCTCGCAGGAGAAGATCATGCAGCGGCTGCGCGAGCGTGTGGCCAATGTCGCCGGCGTGACGCTGTACCTCCAGCCGACCCAGGACCTGACCATCGACGCCGAGACCGGCCCCACCCAGTACCGCCTGTCGCTGGAAGGCGCCGACACCGCCACGATCAAGGAATGGGCCAGCAAGCTCACGGCGGAACTGGCGAAGGTGAAGGCGGTGCGCAACGTCTATTCGGACGCCTCGGCGACCGGCCAAGCGGCCTATGTCGACATCGATCGCGACACCGCCGCGCGCCTGTCGATCACCGCTTCGGATGTCGACGACGCCCTCTACAGCGCCTTCGGCCAGCGGATCGTTTCGACGATCTTCACCGAGACCAACCAGTACCGGGTGATCCTGGAGGCCAAGCCCGGCGTCCTGACCGACCCGACCACCCTGGGCAATCTGAACCTCAAGACCGGCGGCGGCCTGCCAACCCCGCTAGCGGCGTTCTCGACGATCAAGACGCAACAGTCGCCGCTGCAGGTCACCCACGTCGCCCAGTTCCCGGCCACCACGATCGGCTTCGACACCGCGCCAGGCGTCTCGCTGGGCCACGCGGTCGACGAGATCCGCAAGGCCATGACCCGGATCGAGATGCCGACCGCCGTTACCCACACCTTCCTGGGCGCGGCGGGGGCGTATCAGAACTCGCTGTCGAACCAGCTGTGGCTGATCCTGGCGGCGGTGGTCTGCGTCTACATCGTGCTGGGCGTGCTCTATGAGAGCTACATCCACCCGCTGACCATCCTGTCGACCCTGCCTTCGGCCGGCGTGGGCGCGCTGCTGGCCCTGTGGATCACCGGCAACGACCTGGGCGTCATCGGGATCATCGGCATCATCCTGCTGATCGGCATCGTCAAGAAGAACGCGATCATGATGATCGACTTCGCGATCGACGCCGAGCGCGAGCAGGGCAAGAGCCCGCGGGAGGCGATCTTCCAGGCCGCCATCCTGCGCTTCCGCCCGATCCTCATGACCACCCTGGCGGCGCTGTTCGCGGCCGTGCCGCTGATGCTGGGCTTCGGCGAAGGCGCCGAGCTGCGTCGTCCGCTGGGCATCGCCATCTTCGGCGGCCTGCTGCTGTCCCAGCTGCTGACCATGTTCACGACCCCGGTCGTCTACCTGGCCTTCGACAGCCTAGCCCCCGCCGCGCGTCGCAAGCATACGGATGAGGGCCAGCATCCCGGCCGCGTCGATCCCGACCCGATCCCGGGGGCGCCGTCGTGAACCTGTCCGGACCTTTCATCCGGCGGCCGGTCGCCACCATCCTGCTGACCCTCGGCGTGGCCATGGCGGGCATCGCGGCCTTCTTCGTGCTGCCGGTCTCGCCCCTGCCGCAGGTGGACTTCCCGACCATCTCGGTGTCGGCCAACCTGTCGGGGGCCAGTCCCGAGACCATGGCCTCCAGCGTCGCCACGCCGCTGGAGCGCCGACTGGGCGTGATCTCCGGGGTCAACGAGATGACCTCGCAAAGCTCGACCGGCCGAGCCCAGGTCACCCTACAGTTCGACCTGAACCGCAAGATCGACGGCGCGGCGCGCGAGGTGCAGGCCGCCATCAACGCCGCCCGCGCCGACCTGCCCGCGACGCTGCGCAGCAACCCGACCTATCGCAAGGCCAACCCGTCCGACGCGCCGGTGATCATCCTGGCCCTGACCTCGGACTCAAAGACGCCTGGCCAGATCTACGACGCGGTCTCCAACATCGTCGCCCAGCGCCTGGCTCAGGTCAGCGGGGTCGGCGACGTCGAGATCGGCGGCGGCTCGCTGCCGGCAGTGCGGATCTCAGCCAATCCGTTCCTGCTCAACAAGTACGGCGTGGCCATGGAGGACGTCCGCGCGGCGATACAGTCGGCCAACGCCAACCGCCCAAAGGGCGCGTTAGAGGGTAGCGGCCAGCGCTATCAGATCTACACCACCGGCGCGGGCCGCAAGGCCGCCGACTATGCCGGCCTGGTCGTGGCCTGGCGCGGCGGCGCGGGCATCAAGCTGTCGGACATCGCGGACGTGACCGACAGCGTCGCCGACACCCGCACCCTCGGCCTCTTCAACGGCAAGCCGTCGATCATCGTCCTGATCACCGCCCAACCGGGCGCCAACATCATCGAGACCGTCGACAGCGTCCGCGCCACCTTGCCGGAGCTGCGCGCCCAGTTGCCCAGCGACATTAGCGTGGCGGTGGCCAGCGACCGCACCAACTCGATCCGCGCGTCGCTGCACGAGATCGAGATCACCCTGCTGATCTCGATCCTCTTGGTGGTTGCGGTGGTCAGCGTCTTCCTGCGCAGCGCCCGCGCCACCTTCATCCCGGCGGCGGCGACCATCGTCTCGCTGCTGGGCACCTTCGGCGTGATGTACCTGATGGGCTTCTCGCTGAATAACCTCAGCCTGATGGCCATCACCGTGGCGACGGGCTTCGTGGTCGACGACGCGATCGTGGTGCTGGAAAATACCGCCCGCCACATCGAGAAGGGCATGGACCGCTTCTCGGCCGCCCTGCTGGGCGCGCGCGAGGTCGGGTTCACGGTGCTGTCGATCAGCATCTCGCTGGTGGCCGTCTTCATCCCCCTGCTGTTCATGGGCGGTCAGGTGGGGCGGCTGTTTCGCGAGTTCGCCGTCACCCTGTCGGCGGCGGTGCTGATCTCGCTGGTCATCAGCCTGACCACCACGCCGATGATGTGCGCCTACCTGCTGCGCCCCGAGCGCAAGGACAAGGAAGGCCCGATCGCCCGCTTCTTCGAGCGCGGCTTCGCCTTCGTGCACAAGACCTACGAGCGCAGCCTGGACTGGGCCCTGGCCGCCAAGCCGCTGGTGATCTTCATCCTGGTGGCGGTGATCGCTATGACCGGCTGGCTGTATGTCGCCGTGCCCAAAGGCTTCTTCCCCCAGCAGGACAGCGGCCAGCTGAACGCCGGCATCCGCGCCGACCAGTCGGTCTCGTCCCAGGCCATGCAGAAGAAGCTGCGCCAAGTGGTCGGCATCATCCATAAGGACCCCGCCGTCGACACCGTGGTCGGCTTCACCGGCGGCGGCCGGGCGGGCGGCGGCTTCCTGTTCGTGAACCTCAAGCCGATCGGCGAGCGCAAGGAGAAGGGCTCGGCCGTCATCGCCCGCCTGCGCCCGCAGTTGCAGCGCGTGACCGGCATCAGCGTGTTCCTGAACCCGGTGCAAGACCTGCGCATGGGCGGCCGGCAGAGCAACTCAACCTACCAATACACCCTGAACAGCGACTCCAGCGCCGCCCTCAAGGAATGGGCCGCCAAGCTGGCCGAGGCGATGAAGGGGCACGACGATGTGCTGACCGATGTCGATTCCGACCAGCAGGAGAACGGCGTCGAGACCCTGGTCACCATCGACCGCGACAGCGCCGCCCGCCTGGGTGTTACGCCGCGCGCCGTCGACAACGCGCTCTACAACGCCTTCGGCCAGCGCCAGGTCGCGACCATCTACGAGGACGTCAACCAGTATGCCGTGATCCTGGAGTGGCAGAAGCAGTTCGCCCAAGGCCCCGAAGCGTTGAACGACGTCCACGTGCCGACCCGCCCCTCCAGCACGGCGGCCAGGACCGGTCCCAGCGTCAATCCGGCCCTGCGCGACCAGTCGACCGGCTCGGCCCTGAACACCGCCGCCACGGCCATGACGCCGCTGCCGGCCATCGCCACGGTCGCCCAGAACGCCACCCCGACCTCGGTCAACCACCAGAACGGCGAGCTGGCCACGACGGTCTCGTTCAACCTGGCGGACGGCAAGTCGCTGAGCGACGCCCAGATCGCCGTCGCGGCGGCCGAGGCCGAGATCGGTATGCCGACGTCCGTGCGCGGCAGCTTCCAGGGCCAGGCCCGCCAGGCCAACGACCAGATGAAGCAACAACCGCTGCTGATCCTGGCCGCCATCGTGGCGATCTACATCGTGCTGGGCATCCTCTACGAGAGCTACGTCCACCCGATCACGGTGCTCAGCACCCTGCCCGCCGCCGGTGTCGGCGCCGTGATCGCCCTGCTGATCTTCAAGATGGAGTTCTCGATCATCGCCCTGATCGGGGTCTTCCTGCTGCTCGGGATCGTCAAGAAGAACGCCATCCTGATCATCGACTTCGCGTTGGACGCCCAGCGCAGCCGGGGGCTCACCGCCCAAGAGGCCGCGCGCGAGGCCAGCCTGCTGCGTTTCCGTCCTATCCTGATGACCACCCTGGCCGCCGCCCTGGGCGCCCTGCCCCTGGCCATCGGCTTCGGCGAAGGCGCTGAACTCCGCCGCCCGCTGGGCGTGGCCATCATCGGCGGCCTGATCGCCAGCCAGCTGCTGACCCTGATCACCACCCCCGTGGTCTATGTCTATCTCGACCGTCTGCGCGGCAAGGCGCGCGACAAGGACGAGCGACATCTGGCCCACCACCCGACCTCGCCGGAACCCGCATGATGCCTCGCTCCTCCCGCCTGCTCGGCGCCGCCTCGCTGCTGGTCCTGCTCTCGGCCTGCTCAATGACGCCGGCCTATGAGACCCCCGCCCTCAAGAGCCCCGCTCCGGCGGCGTACAAGGCCCTGGAAGGCTGGAAGACGGCTACCCCGTCCGACCACCTGGATCGCGGCGACTGGTGGACCTTGCTGGGCGATCCGCAGCTGAACGCCCTGGCCGAGCGGGTGAAAGTGGACAACCAGACCATCGCCCGCGCCGAGGCCGCCTATCGCCAGGCCCGCGCCCTGGTCCGCGAGCAGCGGGCCGGCCTGTTCCCGTCGATCGACCTCTCGGGGTCGGCCAGTAAGTCGGGCGGCGGCGGTACCAAGACCACGACCTCGGCCGGCGGCGCCACCAGCGCTGGCGACACCCAGCGCTACCAGGTCGGCATCGGCGCCAGCTGGGAGCCGGACGTCTGGGGCCGCATTCGCGCGGGGATCAGCGGCGCCAAAGCCGGCGCGCAGGCCAGCGCCGCCGACCTCGCCGCAGCTCAATTGTCTGCTCAAGGCGAACTAGCCGCCAGCTATCTGGGCCTGCGCCGCGCGGACACCGAGATCGCCTTGGTCAACACCACGGTCGAGGGCTACCAGCGCAGCCTGCAGATCACCCAGAACCGCTACAACGCCGGCATCGCGCCCAAGTCCGACGTCCTGCAGGCCCAGAGCCAGCTCGCCAACGCCGAGTCGACCCTCGAGGGTCTCGTCCAGACCCGCGCGACCTTCGAGAACGCCATCGCCGTCCTGGTCGGCGAACCGGCCAGCGGGTTCCGCCTGGCCGCCGAGGCGAACTGGAAGCCGGTCGTGCCGGAGATCCCGGTCGGCGTGCCCTCGACCTTGCTGGAGCGCCGTCCCGACGTCGCCGCCGCCGAGCGCCGCGTGGCCGCCGCCAACACCGACATCGGCGTAGCCCGGGCGGCCTTCTTCCCAACCTTCAGCCTAAGCGCCAACGGCGCTTCGACGGCCAGCAAGCTGGGCGACCTGTTCGCGGCCTCGGCCAATACCTGGTCGCTGGGCCTGTCGGCCGCCCAGACCCTGTTCGACGCCGGGGTCCGAAAGGCGCGGGTCGAGCAGTCACGCGCCGCCTATGACGCGACCGCCGCCGACTACCGCCAGATCGCTCTCCAAGCCTTCGAAGACGTCGAGAACCAACTGACGGCCGCGCGTACCCTGGAGCGGCAGTACGCCTTGCAGCTCACAGCCTCCCAGGCCGCCGACCAGACTGAGCAGATGCTGCTGAACCAGTATCGCGCCGGCCAGGTGGCCTATACCGACGTCGTCACCGCCCAGGCTTCGGCCCTGTCCGCCCGCCGCGCCTTGATCACCACGGCGGTGGCCCGTCAAACGACGGCGGTGGCCCTGATCCAGGCGCTGGGCGGCGGCTGGACGGCAGGCGAACTCGGCTAGGAAGACGACCGCCCAATAGCAAAAGGCCCGGCGGGATGCGCCGGGCCAGGTTGCTGCTGCTTCCGAGGGGGACAGGTCTCAGTACCGAAGCCCCAGCCGCACGCCGTACATGCGCGGCTCGCTGATCGCGACCGACGCCGAGTTGACGTAGGTCGCCGAGTACGAACCCGGCGCGCTGATCATCTGCAGGTCGTTCTCGATGTTCTTGACGAAGGCCGCCAACGTGAAGCGCCCGTCGCCGTCGGCATAGGTCAGGGTGGCGTCGGTGCGGGTGAAGGCGTCCTGCTTGAAACGCTTGGCGTTGACGAAATCGCTGGTCAGATAGCCACTGGAGTACTTGCTCGAGACCCGGCCGGTCAGCGACCCGCCGCTCGACAGCTCCCAGACGTGCGAGTAGGCGCCGGTCAGGGCCACCTTCGGCGTCTTGTCCAGGCGAGCGCCCGACCAGTCCACGTTCTGGAGGATGCCAGCCATGAAGCGCTTGTATCCGGAGTGCATGAGGGTCGCCGCCAGGTCGATCGAGTCGTTCGGCGTCGGCTTGAACTTAGCCTCGCTTTCGAGACCGTAGATCGTCACCGGCACCGCGCGGGTGTAGATCACGGTGGTGCCCGAAACCGTGATGCGGCTGGAGACCTGCGACTTCGGATAGTCGTAGTAGAAGGCCGTCGTGTTGATCTGCAGGTTCGACATCGGCCGCCCCTTGTAGCCGACCTCGTAGGCGGTCAGGCTTTCGGGGTTGTAGGTGCCGACCGTGCCGGTGGACGGCTCGAAGTCGTTGAACCCGCCGCCCTTGTAGCCCGTGGCTACCGAGGCGAAGACCATCTGGCCTTCGGCGATCTGGTAGTCGGCGGCCAGGCGGTAGGTCGTCTTCTTGGCGCTCTGGAAGCCGTTGTTGGGCGTGCCGATGCAATCGTCGGGCGCGACGCAGGTTCCGCCCGCCGCGTTCTTCCAGGGGCCGGGGCCGGCCGCGAAGGTGCCGTGGCGATCCACCTCGTCCGACGAGCGTCGGATGCCCGCGGTCAGGTTGAGGCGGTCCGTGGCGTGGAAGGTTCCCTGGGCGAAGGCGCCCTTTGAGGTGTGGATCGTGTTGTTGACGGGATCGATGCCGTTGCGGCTGCCAGCGAGGGTGGCGTTGGTGATCGGAGCGTTCCAGTTATGGTCGCTCTCGTGGATATCTTCCTTGGTGTAGTTGGCGCCGGCCACCCAATCGAAGCGGCTCGGCTCAGCGTTCGACAGCCGCAGTTCGTGCGAGGTGGTCTTCACGTCGCCTCGGTACTGGCGCCAGTTGTAGGTGGCGACGGCCGGACCCGGACCCGTGTAGTTGCCGAACGGATCGTTGGTCGACGACGTGCGGTCATTCGACGAGAAGCTGTGACGCGCCCCGACATAATCCACGGCCACGCCCTGGAAGGCCGTCTTGAAGTCGACGTTGTAGTTGTGGAAGTCCTCGTTGATCTTGCTGCCGAACGGATTGCCGAAGACGTGGCGGGCCTCGCGGCTCGATTTGGTCACGAGGTAGTTGAACGGGACCGTGGTCGTGCCGACCGAGCCGACATGGCCGAAGGTGGTCGAGACCAGCAGGCTGGTGTCGTCGTTGAACTTGGCCAGAGCCGACAGGCGCGCCGAGGTGTCGTCCTGATCGTTGCGGGCCGGCGAGCCGTCGGCGGGATAGACATAGCCGTCGCGCTTGTTGGTGCTCACCGCCGCCCGCACCGCCAGCTTGTCGCTGATGGGCAGGTTCACGAAGCCATCGGCGCGGCGGGTGTTGTAGTTGCCGAACTCAAGGTTCGCCGCGGCCTCGAACTGGTCTTTGGGCTTGTTGGTGATGACGTTGATGGCGCCGCCTGTGCTGCTCTTGCCGTAGAGGGTGCCTTGCGGCCCGCGCAGGACCTCCACCCGCTCCACGTCGAAGAACGAAAGGCCCTGGATCGCGGGACGGCCGATGGCCACGCCGTCGACATTGAACGAGATGCCCTGCTCGCCCTTGCTGGTGGTGTCGGTGGTGGTGATCCCCCGGATGTTGGTGTTCACGCCGAAACCGTCGCGGCCGATGTTCACCGACGGGGCCAGGTTCTGCAGATCCGAGACGCTGACCACGCCCTGGGCCTTCAGCGTGTCGCCATTGTAGGCCGTCAGCGCGATGGGCGCCTTGGAGGCCAGCTCGGTCTTCTTCTGGGCGGTGACAACGACCTCCTCGATCGTCGTGCTCGGCGCGGCCTTTTCATCCGCGAGCGCCTGGGAGGCCAACAAGGCCGCCGAGGCGAAAAGGGCCAGCTTCAGGGCCGAATGGTGAGTCAAATTACCCTCCCTGGGTCGAGACTGGCGACCGTCTCTTGGGCTGCCCGAAGGCGCCTTTGGGTCGCTCGAAAAGCTCTTGTTGAGCTCTCGTCTTGGCTAACAGGGGGATCGGCGGGCGCCGCTATAGATAAAAGCCGGGACCTATAACCGGATCATGCCCTGGTGAGACCCGATTACTTGCGAGCCACCGAATAGGTGATCTTGGCGTTCCGCGTCGCCAGAAACTCGTCCAGGCTCATGCCTTTCATGGCCGCGTAGATCTGCGGATTGGGCACACCGACGACCGCGCCCAGCTTCTCCAGCACGAAGAAGATCGCGCCATAGTGGATCAGGCCGCGCCAATCCCGCTCGCGGATCAGCCGGCGCTCCTCGTCGCTGAGCGACGCGGCTTCGAACTCGGCCTCGGGGTCGACCAGGAAGCGCTCACGCGCCGCCGGATCGACCAGCCCCTGCAGGAAGCGGTTGATGCGGTAGGCCTTGGCGCTGGTCTCCAGCGTGAAGGGATAGGTGCCCTCCAGCGTCTCGGCGCCAGCCAGCTGATGCGCGGCTGCTTCGCGCACTTGCGCGATGTCGGCCTCCGCCGTGTCGTCGCCCTCGTCCTCGTAGAGCACGGTGGCGATCGCGGTCATGGACGGCAGGTAGTAGGCGTGGTGCAGCCGCTTGAGATCGTTCGAGAGCGCCCCCCGCATGATCAGCCACATGATCACCTCGGTGCTTTCGAACCCGCCTAGTCGCGCATAGTCGGCGTGGGTCAGATTGGCCAAGCGCTCTGGATCACGGGCCAGCAGATCGAGGAATTCCTCGTCCCAGGCGGTGTTGTTGAAACCAGCCCGCTCGCCATGGACCTGGTGCGACAAACCGCCGGTCGCGACCACCACGATCCGCGCGTCCTCGGGCCAGGCGTCGATCGCCTTGCGCAGCGCCTTGCCCAGGTTCAGGCAGCGGCGCGCCGAGGGCGCTGGAAACTGCAACACCCCACACTGCAGGGGCACGATCGGGATCGGCCAAGTCTCGTCCGGCGGGGTCAGCAGCGACAGTGGCGACAGGCATCCGTGATCCAGCGGCTTGTGCTGGAACATCGACAGGTCGAAGTCCTGAGCCATGATCGCCCGGGTCAGCCAGCGGGCCAGCGGCGCGTGGCCCGGCACGGGCGGCAGATCGCGCGGCCCGCCCCCCTCGTCGGCGACCTCGTAGGCCTCCCCCACTCCCAGGGCGAAGGCCGAGTAGTGGTCGAACGAGAAGGCGGTGACGTGGTCGTTATAAATCATCACCAGCGCGTCGGGCTTCTTGGCTTCCAGCCACGCCTTCAAGGGCTCGAAGGCCTCGAAGATCGGCGCCCAGACCGGATCCTTCTCAAGGCTGCGGTCGCGGGCGTAGCCGATGGTCGGGGTGTGGGAAACGCCGATCGCGCCGATGAGCTTGGCCATGTCTGATCCCTACGGCTTGGCGCTGGGCGTACAGGAAAGCCCCCGGCCGTCGACCGTGCAATCGCTATGGAAATGTGGGGTCAGAAAGGCGGCCGCATAGGCGTCGCGCGACGCGGGGCCAGTCCTGTAGGCCTGGACCTGGCGCACGAGGTTGGGCGCGGTCGTGGGCGACTCGCCCCGAGGCGGACCGCCGGGCGGAGGACCATGAGCGCCGGCCGGCGGCGGACCGAAGGCCGGCAGGTCGACATGGGCCGCGCTCACCGCGTCCGGAGCCTGGCCGGCCTCGACCCAGGCCATCAGCGGCGTGACGATGTCGAACTGGTTCAGGCCATCGCCGCCCGCGCAGTGATAGAGGCCCGGGAACAGGAAGAGCCGCATCGCGGCGTCGGCCTGGCGCTGTCCCATCTCCTTCACCACCGCGTCGCGGTACGCGATCGTGCCCAGGGGCGAGATGTGCGGGTCCGACCAGCCGTGCCACAGGATCAGCTTGCCGCCTTTGGCCGCGAACGGACGCAGGTCGGTCTCGGTGGCGTCGTACAGCCCGTGCGCCCACGCCAGGGCCTCGAACTGCGCGCCGGTAAACTTGAAGTCCGCCGCCAGACTATAGCTCGCCGGCGGATTGGTCGGTGACATCAGGTACTTCACCGGCTGCTCGGCCATGCCGTAGCTGTTGGGCCGATCTTCCATCGAGCGCGGCACGAAGACACCCGCCCAAGACAGCTCCGAACCCACTTGAGGCTGACCGAAGGTGAAGTGACGCCCCTTCTCGTCGACGGGACCGTCATAGAGCTTGCGCGCGGTCGCGACCTCGGCGGCCGTCAGGCAAGCGTCGGTCGCCTGCCCGTCCTTGCACTGGGCGACGACAGGGTCGAAACGGCAGGCGCGCGGATCGTCGATCAGGCCGTCCTTGGCGCCGTCGGCCCCGTCGCACGCGGCGAGCGCCGCAGCGTGCAGGATCGGCAGCCGCGCGGCGACCAGGACGCTCTTGCCATCCGGTCCGGTGTTCGAGGCGGCCTGCCAGGCGTGGTAGAAACTGTTCTGAACGGTGAAGTACATCGCTGGCGCTCCAGCCGCGATGCCGTTGAAGTCGCCAGGGAAACGCTGGGCCTCCATCAGCCCCTCGCGCCCGCCGTCAGAGCAGCCCGAGAAGTACGAGAATTTCGGTCCCTGGCCGTAGAACCTGGCGATCAGCGCCTTGGAGGCCACGGCGGTCAGGTGGACGCCGCGATAGGCGAAGTCGACGCGGGCCTGCGGATCGTTCCCGAAGGTCTCGTCGCCCATGGCGGCCATGCCGCCCTGCCCCTGGTGGCCCATGTCGGTCGAGGCCAGGGCGATGGCGCCGTCCCTGACCGGCGTGCAGCCATCGGCGTGCTCGGCGCGGATGCTGAGAACACCGCACAGCCCGCCGCAGCCGATCTGCAGATAGCGCTGGGTCCAGCCGTTGGTGGGCAGGCGCAGCTCGAAGCGGATCTTCGGCGCGATCACGCCCTGGACGGCGCAGAAGACCTTGTCGCCGCTACCCGCGACCTTCGCGGAGGTGATCGTGGTCTTGGCTCCGACCGCATCGCTGACATCTGCGGAAGTCAGCGCCTCGCAGGGCATGGTGGGCTTCAGCGGCGCCAAGGCGGCGAGGTTCGGCGCCGGCTGAGCCTGCGCCAGGCCCCAGAAGGCCAGGGCCCCGATCGCCGCCAGGATCGCGCCCTTCGAAAACGCCAACGCCACGTGGTCCTCCCGCCTTGTCCGGCCCCAGAGCCCAAGCCGTTAGCAAGCCCGCGCGACGGCGCCGGTATAACAAAAGCGCGCAGGCTATAACGGAGCGAAGTGTTTTCGCGATTGACCCGCGATTTGGTTATACCTCGACCTCAAAATGCATACGCCGCCTGCCATGGCTGGTGTTAGCCAAACCCTGCCCAGCGCAGGAGAAGCTTGTGAACAAGGTCGTCCAGAACCCGCCGCGCGCGCCCAAGGACGCTGTCGATGGTCTGCGGGCCTTCGGGGTCGCGACCGTGCACGAAGCCCAAGGCCGCATCGGCCTGATGTCGCCGAAGCTCCGCCCGATCTGGCCGGGCGCGCATGTGGCCGGGACAGCGGTGACGGTGTCGGTCCCGCCGGCCGACAACTGGATGCTGCATGTGGCCATCGAGCAGTGCGGGCCCGGCGACGTCCTTGTCGTCGCGCCGACGTCGGCCAGCGATGCGGGCTATTTCGGAGACCTCCTGGCGACCTCGCTGATGTCGCGCGGCGTCCGGGCTCTGGTCATCGACGCGGGCGTTCGGGACGTCGCCACGCTGAAGGAGATGGGCTTTCCCGTCTGGTCCAGCGCGATCTCGGCGCAAGGCACGGTCAAGGCCACGCTGGGCAGCGTCAACGTCCCCGTTATCTGCGGTGGCGCGCTGGTGAGGCCGGGCGACGTGATCGTGGCCGACGACGACGGCGTCGTGGTGGTCGCCCGCGACCAGGCAAGCGCCGTCCTGGCCGCCTCGGCGGACCGCGAGGCTCGCGAGGTCGACAAGCGCGCCCAACTGGCGTCCGGCGTACTTGGCCTGGACCTCTACGGGATGCGCGAACCGCTGAAGGCCGCGGGCCTGGTCTATGTCGACCACGAGGGCGACTGACCGATGCAGACGGCGATCCCTTGCCTGATCCTGCGTGGCGGCACCTCCAAGGGCCTTTACTTCCGCGCCGAGGACCTACCTACCGAGGTCGCGCTACGCGACCGGGTTCTACTGGCGGCGATGGGCTCGCCAGACGAGCGGCAGATCGATGGCATGGGCGGGGCGGATTCGTTGACCAGCAAGGTCGCGATCATCTCGCCGCCGTCGCGACCCGACGCCGATGTCGACTATCTGTTCCTGCAGGTCTCGGTCGCCGAGAGCTTGATCTCCGATCGTCAGAACTGCGGCAACATCCTCGCCGGGATCGGCCCCTATGCGATCGAACAGGGCCTGGTGAAGGCCGCCGACCAGCAGACCGACGTTCGTATCTTCATGCGCAACACCAACGGTCTGGCCACCGCGCGGATCGAAACCCCGGACGGCCGCGTGAACTATGATGGCGACTGTCGGATCGACGGCGTTCCCGGCGCCGCCGCGCCGATCCCGATCACCTTCGCCAATGTCGCCGGCTCGTCCTGCGGCGCACTGCTTCCCACGGGCAACGTGGTCGACACGATCGAGGGCGTCGACGTCACCTGCATCGACAACGGCATGCCCGTGGCCTTGGTTCGCGCCGCCGACTTGGGCGTGCGCGGCGACGAGACACCGGCCGAACTCGAAGCCAATCCGGAGCTCCGCGCCAAGGTCGAGGCGATCCGCCTGGAAGCCGGCCGCCGCATGAATCTCGGCGACGTGAGAACCGCCACCGTACCGAAGGTGACCCTGGTCTCGGCCCCGACCGCCGGCGGCGCACTGTCGACGCGTAGCTTCATCCCCCACACGGTGCACAAGGCCATCGGCGTGTTCGGCGCTGTCAGCGTCGCCACCGCCGCCTGCCTGCCAGGGTCGGTCGCCGCGTCGGTGGCCGTCCTGCCGACGCCCCGCGGCGAAGTCTCCGTCAGCGTCGAGCATCCGACCGGCGAGTTCACCGCCCTGCTCAGCCTCGCCGACGGCCAAGTCGTCTCGGCCGCCCTGCTGCGGACGGCTCGCCTGCTGATGGCCGGGCAGGTTTTCGTGCCGACCTCGGTCTGGGATGGTCGCCGATGAGCCCGCGCATCGGCCTGATCGGCTTCGGCGAGGTGGGTCAGATTCTGCACACCGACCTCACAGCGGTAGCGGGATTGGACATCGTCGTTCACGACCGTCTGTTCGCCGATCCTGCCTCGCCGCCATCAAGCGTCGCCTCCGAACGAGGGATCGAGGTCGCAGCGGACATCGCCACCGTTTGCCGCGATCGAGACCTCGTCATCAGCGCCGTGACGGCCGGCCAGGCCCTGGCTGTCGCCGAGGCCGCCGCGCCGCATCTTGGGTGCGCTGTCTTCCTCGACCTGAACTCAGTTGCGCCCCATACGCGCCAGGCTCAGGCGGATGCCCTCGCTTCCCACCGGGGCCGCTATGTCGAGGGCGCGGTCATGGCCCCGATCGCGCCCAAACGCCTGAAGACGCCGATCCTGCTGGGCGGTCCCGTCGCTGCAGAGATCGCGCCGCTGTTGGCTGAGCTGGGCTTCGCGGCCACTTTCGCCAGCGATCGCATCGGTCATGCCTCGGCCGTGAAGCTGTCGCGCAGCATCTTCGTGAAGGGGCTGGAAGCCTTGGTCACGGAGAGCCTGGCCAACGCTCGCCACCACGGCGTCGAGGCCGAGGTGCTGGCCTCGCTGTCCAACACCCTGCCCCACCCCGACTGGCCGGGCCTGGCGCGATATCTGTTGTCGCGCCCCCTGATCCATGGCCAGCGGCGCAGCGAGGAGATGGCCGAAGCCGCCGACATGCTGGCGACGGCTGGCCTGGAGGCGGCCATGACCACGGCCACCGTCGCGGTTCAAGCCCGTCAGGGCGCCCTTGGCCTTGCGGCGTCTAGCGAACGGGTCGAGGACCTTGGAGCGTTGCTTGATCTGGTCGCGCAGCGGAGAAAGGCGTTGAACGAGGGCTCCGCGTGAAACGCTATCTGCAACAGAAACTGAAGTTCCGGCATCTGCGGGTGATCGACGCCATCGTCACCTACGAGAGCATCCTGCAGGCCGCCAAGGCCCTGGGCCTTTCGCAGCCCGCGCTGACCAAGAGCCTGCAAGAGATCGAAGAGATCGTCGGCGCGCGCCTCTTCGACCGTCACGCGCGCGGAGCCGATCCGACGCCGTTTGGCGCGACCATGGCCGCTTCGGCTCGTCGCCTTCTGGCCGAGATCGGACGACTGGAAGACGACCTGGACGCCCTGGAAGGCGGCGACGGCGGACCGGTGGTCGTGGGCGCCCTGCCTGTCGCTGCGGCTGGCGTCCTGCCCGGCGCCCTGGCGCGTCTGAAGATCGCGCGGCCCGACATCGAGGTCCGCGTCATCCAGGGCCGCACCGAGGAATTGATCTCGCTGCTGACCCTGCGCGAGATCGACCTGATCATCGGCCAGCTCTATGCGATGCCGCAGGACGACGGCCTGGTCCGGCTTCCGTTCTACGCTGAGCCGATCTCGGTGCTGGCCCGCAGCGATCACTCGATCTTCGCGCGCGGCGGCGATCTGGCCTCGGCCTTGAACGATCACACCCTGGTGCTGCCGACGGTGTCCCAACGCGTCGGTCAGGAGATCGACGTGCTGCTGGCCGAGATGGGCGTCACGCCCCGCCAGCCGCTGCGCTCCAGCTCGGCGGCGATGATCCGCGAGATCCTTTACGCCACGGACAATGTCGCGGTGATGCCGCACATGCTGCTGGCCGGCGATCTCTTGCGCGGGGCCATGCGCCTGCTGCCGCTGGAGACGGCCTCGCGGCCACGCCCTGCCGGGCTTATCCGCCGGGGCGACACGCCCCTTCTGCGTAACGCCCAGGCCTTCGTGGATGCGGCGCGCGGCTATGTCGGCGAGATCGAGGATCGTATCGCCGGCGCCACTCACTAATGCCACCCCGTTACCGACCTTGGGCTTTCAGGATCGCGTCGAGGCGCGGATAGACCCGGCGCGCGTTGCCCTCGAACACTTTCTGCTTGTCCGCCAGCGGGATCGGCAAGGCGTCGACATAGCGCTTGGTGTCGTCGAAATACTGCCCCGTCTCCGGATCGATGCCACGCACGGCCCCGACCATCTCCGAGCCGAACAGGATGTTGTCGACGTCAATGACCCGGAACAGCAGGTCGATGCCGGGCTGGTGATAGACGCAGGTGTCGAAGAAGACATTCCTCATCACATGCTGGTTCAACTTCGGCTTCCCAAGCATGTCGGCCAGGCCGCGATAGCGACCCCAGTGATACGGAACCGCGCCGCCGCCGTGCGGGATGATGAAGCGCAGGTCCGGGAAATCCTTGAACAGGTCGCCCTCGATGAACTGCATGAAGGCCGTGGTGTCGGCGTTGATGTAGTGCGCGCCAGTGGCGTGGAAGTTGTGATTGCACGAGCCCGAGACGTGGATCATCGCCGGCACGTCCAGCTCGACCATCTTCTCGAAGAACGGATACCAGGCGCGGTCGGTCAGCGGCGGGCCGTTCCAGTGGCCGCCTGACGGGTCCGGATTGAGATTGCAGCCGACGAAGCCGAGCTCGGTCACGCAGCGCTCGAGTTCGCCGATCGAATTCTCGATCGACACGCCTGGCGACTGGGGTAGCTGGCAGACGCCGACGAAGGTCTCGGGGAACAGATCGACGACCCGCTTGATCAGGTCGTTGCAGCGTAGCGTCCAGGCCTGGCTGACAGCTTCGTCGCCGACGTGATGGGCCATGGTCGAGGCGCGCGGCGAGAAGATCGTCATGTCGGCGCCGCGTTCGCGGAGCAGGCGCAGCTGGTTCTGCTCGATGGTCTCGCGGATCTGATCGTCGGAAATGTCTGGATAGGTCGGATCGATATCACCGCCGACCTTGAACGCCGAGGTCTGAGCGTCGCGCCAGGCGTCGTGGGCGCGCGGAGCCGTCGTATAGTGGCCGTGGCAATCGATGATCACGCGGGAACCTTGATCTTGGTGGTCCGGGGCCCGACGGCTTCAAGCCCGGCGCATCCTTGGACTACCAACTCCCCAGCGCATCGCCGGTATAACTTTAGACGCCGCCCTATAACCCTTCGGCGGCCGCCGACTTCGTCGATCCGAGAGAGCACCAATCCCGCGTCGGCCGGTCGCGCGCCCCGCAGGAAACGATGTGACCGCTCGCGCACGCTCATGGTTTACTGTGCGGACCATGAGTTTGCAGACCGCCACGACGCCTGTCGCCGAAATCCTTTTGGTCGAGGACGATCTCGAGCTCCGCCGCGAAATGACCGCCTATCTGCGCGACAACGGCCATGTCGTGCACGAGGTCGGCGACGTCGCCAGCGCGCGCAAGGTCTTGGGCGAACGCGCCATCCAGGTCGCGGTGCTGGACGTCAATCTTCCGGGCGAGGACGGTCTGTCGCTGTGTCGGACCCTGGCGGGCGGCGACGGTCCGGCGATCCTGATGCTGACGGCCCTGGGCGATCCGATCGACCGGATCCTCGGCCTCGAACTCGGGGCCGACGACTATGTGGTCAAGCCGATAATGCCCCGCGAGTTGCTGGCTCGGGTCAAGGCCCTGCTGCGACGACGCCCTCCTGGCGCGACCAGCCGCAAGACCAGCGTCTATCACTTCGCCGAGTTCCGCCTCGACCTAGCCGCCCGCCAGCTGCGCGCGCCCAGCGGAGCGATCCTGCTGCTGACGCGCAGCGAGTTGGCGATCCTGTCGGCGCTGCTGGATCGCGCCCGGCAGGTGGTGCCGCGCGAGGACCTGATCGCCCTGCTACGCCCGGACGAGGCCGAGGAGATGGGCCGCGCCGTCGACCTGCACATCGGCCGCCTGCGCCGCAAGATCCAGGACCAGACCGATCGCGAGATGATCCGCACCTATCGAGGAGTGGGCTACATGCTGGATGCCGGAGTGATCGGCGAATGACCTGGTCCAAACGCCTCAGCCCGCCGCTCTGGGCTCGCATCCTGGCGATCGTCGTCGGCGCCCTGGTCGCCGCGCAACTGGTGACTCTGGCCTTGACCGTGTTCTTTCCGCCGGAACCTCCGCGCCAGTACAGCCTGACCGACATCGGCGCGGCGCTGCGCGGCTCAACGACGGCGCGCGAGCATGAGCGGCCGCTGGTGCTGAGCTTCGAGGATGGCGCGCCTAGCCTGCAGAGCCCGGGTTGGGTCGTGTCGGCGCCCGCAACGCGAGATCTCGCCAAGTTGGTCGGTGCGGCCGAGGCCGACGTCCGGCTGCTGTTCTATGCGCCGCCCCCGTTGGCCGGCGCGCCGATGCCGCCTCCGCCGCATGCCGAGGCGACGCGACCCCCCTTCTCGCTTCGCATGGCCCAGGTCGGCCAGGCCGGCGGCGCGGGTGGCCCAGGCGGACCGCCCCCTGGCGGCATGACGCCCGGTCGACCAGGTGCGAGGCCGGGTCCCGGCGCGGGCATGCCGCCGTCTGGAGCGGGTTTCCCAGGCGGAACCTTCCCCGGCTCACGCTTGCCGACCAGTCGAGCGCCATCCTCGCAACCGCCACTCGTACGAGCACCGAGCGCCAGCCCCATTCCCTCGCCGATGGGTTCCACGCCCGCAAGGATGCCCGCCAACGCTCCGCCAGGCGCTGGCCGTCCCGACCCCGGCCGCATGCCCGCTCCCCCACAACCGTTCACCGGCCCGCCGCGAGGCCCGATCATCCGTTCGCCGCTGGATGCGGCGGTCTTCGCACGCCCCATCGTCCGCTCGTTACCACCGCCGGTGGAAGCGACGGCCAGCCCGCCGCCGCCCGCCCCTGTGCCGATCGCTCAGGCGCCGGCCGCCGCCCCGCCGGTCACGACACCGCAGCGGATCGAACCTGTCCGCCCCACGGTCGATCCCGTGCTCACGACAATCCCGCGCACCGCACTCCCGGCGACGCCACCGCCCGCCCCCGCAGTCACCGAACGCACCCTGGACCCGCCCAGCGCCACCACCGGCTTCCGCCTGGGTCAGGCGCCCTATGTCGAAGGCGAGTTCGTCGCGGCCATGCACATGGCCGACGGGCGCTGGGCGACCGTCCGGCCTCGCCCCGAAGGCTTCTTGAACAGCTGGCAGCGGCGCGTTCTGCTGTGGTTCGGCCTCTCCGTCGCGCTGATCACGCCGCTCGCCCTGTTCGTCGCCTGGCGCCTGGCCGCGCCCCTGAAGGTCTTCGCCGAGTCCGCCGACCGACTGGGTCGCGAGCCGTCAGCGGACCTTCCGCCCCTCACGGGTCCGGCCGAGATCGGCAAGGCGGCCGACGCCTTCAACCTGATGCAGCAGCGGCTCAAGCGCTATGTCGAGGATCGCACGGGCATGATCCGCGCCATTTCCCACGACCTGCGCACGCCCCTCACGCGCATTCGGTTCAAGCTGGAGCGCGCCCCGCCGTCGCTCCGCGAGGCCATCGGCCGCGACATGGACCAGATGGAGGAGATGATCGCCTCCGTGCTCAGCTTCATGCGTGACGAGGCCAATGTCGCGCCCCGGCAGATCGTCGATTTGCGTTCGCTGGTGGAGGTGGTGGTCGACGACGCCCAGGGCCCCGCCGAACTGGAGCCAGGGCCGGCGGTCCTGGTCGAAATCGACGTCGTTGGCGTACAACGGGTCGTCGAGAACCTCGTCGACAACGCGGTCAAGTATGGCGGCCGCGCCAAGGTCAGCCTGGCGGTTCACAATGGCGAAGCGTTCGTGGCGGTCGCCGACGACGGGCCGGGCCTACCCGCCAACGAGTTGGATCAGGTCTTCAAGCCGTTCTACCGCAGCGTCGCGGCGCGGGCTTCGGGCCAATCGGGCGTTGGCCTTGGACTTTCGGTCTCCCGCGCCACGATCCGCGCGCACGGCGGCGACCTCAGCCTGCGTTCCGGCGAGCCCGGCCTGGTCGCCGAGTTGCGTCTGCCACAGGCCGCCACCGCGCGGATGGCGGCCTAGTCGAGCGGCACGGTGTCCACCGCGGCCGTCAGCAGATAGCCCTGGCCACGGGCGGTGCGGATCAAATCCTCGCCGCCCTCGACCCGCGCCAGCTTGGCCCGCAGGCGGCTGACGATGACGTTCAGCTGAGACGGACCTTCGCGCCAGTCGCCCGTTTGCGGGTCCTGGATCAGCTTGGCGCGCGGCACGATCTGCTGGGGATGCGAAAGCAGCACCCGCAGCAGCGAGAACTCGGCCGAGGACAGCTCGACGGACCGGTCATAGGGATCGAACAACTGCCGGGTGACGACGTTGAGCCGCCAGCCGTTGAAACGGTAGACACGGCCACGATCGTCGTCGGGGGCCCGCCGGAACGTCTCCTGGCGACGGCGGAGAACCGAGCGGATACGGGCCAGGAGCTCGCGCGAGCGATAGGGCTTGGCGACATAGTCGTCGGCCCCGATCTCCAGTCCGACCACGATGTCGCTCTCCTCGGCCATGGCGCTAACGACGATCACACCCGGCGCGGGTACGTGGCTGCGCAGGCGGTTACAGACCGAGAAGCCGCCCTCGCCAGGCAGCATGATGTCGAGGACCACCGCATCCACCGGCACGCTGGTCAGGATGCGGTCCATCTGTCGCCCCGACGAGGCGGTGATCACCTCGTACTCGTGCCGGGACAGGAAATCGTAGAGCTGCGAGCGCGCGGTCTGATCCGCGTCCAGAAGAAGAATTCTTTGTCGCACGCCCCGCGCTCCTTGCTTCGATGAGAAGCGAAGCTAAGGACCGGAGGCGGCGAAATTAGCGGCTCATTGTATTCGAACATTCCGAATTGAGGCGCGATTGTGGCGGTGCTCGCAACGCCGCTAGAACATCGCCCGGCCCGAGAAGCGCATGTAGTAGCGGGTCAATTTGCGGCTCGCCTCCGCCCCGCCTTCCAGCGCCAGATAGGACAGGGCCGAGCCGGCGCGTAGAGCCAAACCGAGCGTTACGGCGCCGTCGCGATCCGGCGTCGAGGTCAGGGTGAAGCTATCCCCGCCCCGGAACCGCGCCACCGTGTCGCCGACGCTCCCAGCCAGGGTCTTGCGATAGCCGACCCGCACCTCGGGCCGCCACCAGACGGCCTTGCCGAACTGCGCGCCCAGCACGATCCCGAGGTCGCCGCTGAGGTTGCTGAAGGCGCGGGAATCCACCGTCAGGTCGAAGCCGTCGCCCCCGCCGCTTTCGACCCGTCGCCCTTCCGAGAAGTAGACATAGTCCAGACGAGCCTCGGGTCGGATGAAGGCGCGGCCCATCGCCTGCTCATAGGCCACCCCGGCGAAGGCGTTGGCCGTGGCGCCGTTCCAGTGCGCCGTGTTCGTCACCGCGACATCCGCCACGCCATCGCCGTTGACATCCTCGCTGTAGAAGCTTCGGTCGCCGGTCAGCCAGCCATAACCGCCTCCGCCGCCGAGATTGAACCGCCAACCGCCGACCGCGCGTCGCCAATAGAGGCCCGCCTGGACCATCGAGTTGGAGACATGCTCGCCGACCTTGGCGACCGTACCGTGCTCTTCGACATTGACCATCGCCAGGGTGACGCCCAGCGCGCCGCCGGCGTCGCCCATCGCCTCGTAGCCGGCGACGAAGCCCAGGGCCTGGGTGTCGGAGCCCTGGCTTTCGCCGCTCTCGCGACGGACCAGGGTATTGATCTGCTGAGCCCAGACACTGTCGGGGCCGTAGCGTTCGCCCAGGTCCGGGCGGATGGCGGTCGCCGCCGAGATCTGCTGGTTCACCGCCTGCAGCGCCGAGGCCATGCCCAGGCCCTGGTCCGGCAGCATTTGGTTGTAGAGGTTGTAGAAGCCGTCCCGCGTGGTCTGCTGCAGGAAGGTCGAGGCGATGTCCTCGTTCTTGGACAGGGCGGCGAACACGGCGTCATAGGCGGAAGCTTGATTGCGGGTCATGCCCGCCTCGGCGGCCGTACGGCGTCGCACGTCGATGTCGATGCTGTTCCCTGCCTGATAGGCCTTGGCGACATAGAGATACGGCGCATCGCCCAGCAGGTCCTGGCCGATATCGCCCGCCGTCAGGCTGCCGGCCTTGATCACCTCGAAGGTAGTCGCCGTGGTCAGCAGGTTGTTGAGGATGAGGCCAAGGTTCGCGCCCGTCTCGATGGTCGCCGTGTCGGCCAGGACGCGGGTGGCCGTCCCAGCGGCGGGATCGACGCTGAAGATCAGCTTGCTCTGGGAGCCGAGCGTCAGGGTGGAGACCTTCAGATCGCCCGCGTTGGTCATGCCGAGCGCACCGTCACCGATCGTGATGTCCAGACGCCCATCGCCGTCGGACAGCGAGGTCAGCACATAGCCCCCACCGTCGATGACCAGCTTGTCCGCGCCGTCCCCGAAGGAAATGCTGCCGACGAGCGTACCGTTCAGGATCCTCAGGCTGTCGTCGCCTGAACCGAACAGGATCTTGCCGACGATGGCCGGCTCGTCGCCGTCATCCACGCCGTCGCCATCGGTGTCGACGTCAGCGACCTCGTCGGCGCCGTCGTCACCATCATTGACGCCAAGCTGGGTGATCACCACGCCGCCGGAATTCCTGGAGACATCGATCGCGATGGCCTTGCCGGTCGTCGCCTCGTCCGAGCTGGCCGTATTGTCGTCGTCGGTGTCGTACGCGTCGTCGGTCGGGACGACATAGGCGGTGATCGCCCTGGTGTTGTTGATCGTCGTCAGCGTCCCGGCGTTGTCGAGGATGGCGTAGGCGCTCCCCTTCTCCCCCGCGACGGTCGCGCTGATCGCGCCGTCGTTGTTGAGAACACGGGTCAGGGCGCCGACTTCGATCACGACGGCGCGCGCGGAGAACTCACCTTCCGACGTCGACGCCGCGCTGATCGTTCCGGTGTTCCAGATGGTCTCGGCGACCGCGCCGGCCTTCAGGCGCAGCCCCGTCGTCTGCGCCTCGTAGGACGAGGCCGACACCACGCCGCCGATCCGGATCCCGTTGGCGATCAGGGTCTGCTGGCCGGCGTCGCCGCCGATCTGAACGCCGGTCGTCTCGATCCCGTCGTATGGGCTGGAGGCCGCGACGGAACCCTTGATGATCAGGCCATAAGCGTTGTCGTCCGCGCCGACCGCACCCAGCGTGATCGCGCCGGTGTCCGAGCCGATCCGCAGCGCCGGCGCGCCGCCGACCGAAGCGATCGAGGCCGAGCCTTCCGCGTTGTCAGCGACGCCGTCGCCATCTTCATCGTCGGTGGTGTCATCGTTGGTGTCGGTGGGCGGCACATCCAGCAGCACACCGCCTGTGACGCTGGCGGAAATGTTGACGCCACCGCCGCCTTCAAGCCGGTCGTCTTCGTCGATTAGCGCGCGATCGTCGGGGTCGGTATAGCGCGAGGTGACGCGATAGCCGCTGGAGTACACCGAGCCCTGCAGGACGAGCGCGCCCTCGATCGGCGCGTCGATCTCGACCCCGACCGATCCCTGGCCAATCACGCTGGTCGAGCCCTGGATCGTCACCGCGCCGATCACGGGCGCGGCGATCCGCACACCGTAGCCGCGGTCGCCCGTCACGCTGATCGTACCGGAGTGCGTGAAGCCGCCGATCAAGGGCGCTTCGAGGCTGATGCCGGCCGAATCCATACCTTCGATGGAGATCGTGCCTGAGTGGGTGATGGTCCCCGTGAACGAATCGGTCCCGGTCAGGCGGATCCCGTAGCGCCGATAGCCCTTGGCCAGCGGGCCGTCGTAGTCGCCATCCTCGTCTTCGTCCTCGACGGTGTAGTCCTCCAGCAGGCTGATCGAGCCGTCGCTGGTGACGGAGCCGGTCTTGCCGCCGAGCACCAGGATCCCGACGGAATCGTCGATGTCGGAGCTGGCGAGCGCGCCGCTCATGGTGACGGTATTGTTGCTGTCCAGCGTGATGATCGGACCCGAGACGCTCAGCGTGATGACGCCATCGGTCGTCACCTTCACGTCGTCAGCGGCGCCGTCGTTCGGGCTCGAGGTGCTGATCGGTGTCGTGCGCGAACTGCTGGTGACCTCCACCTGGGCCAGGCCGGCGCCGGCGTAGATGAGCAGCGGCGCGGCGGCGGCCGTAGCGACGAGAAGTTTGCGGGACATGGATTACCTGCGAGAGCCAGTCCCGCTGGCTAGCCGCCGGGCTTGGCCGTCCCGTGGCCAAGTTGTTACGCCTCCGCTTCATCCGGTAATCTGGCGCAGCGTTCGCTCCGTGGTCACGTCGACCGGATCACCCCTGACCGCCGTGACCTTGTCGCCGCCCTTTACAAACGGCCTCGAACCGATGTGTATGAGAACATGCATACACAGAGCACATTCGTGATCGAACGGACTGGCGTGCCGATCTACGTCCAGATTCGGGATCACCTGCTTCAGCGGATCGCATCGGGCGACCTCGTCGCCGGCCAGCAGATGCCGACGATGCGGCAGGTGGCGGGCGATCTGGGCGTGGACCTCAATACGGTCAGACACGCCTATGACGAACTGGCGGCGCGAGGCGCGGTTCGCTTGGTGCGCGGACGCGGCACCTTCGTCGCGGACGCCGGCGCCGGGCTCTCCCCTCCGCCCGAACCGACATCGCCCCAGCCCGCCCTGCCGCCCCCCGAGCCCTCGGCCGGCCGGCGCGGCGCTGGCCGGCCGCGCGATCCCGAAATCGAGCAGCGCTTCAAGCAAGCCGCCCTGGAGATCCTGGCCGAATTCGGCTTCGGCGGCCTGACGCTGGATCGGATCTGCGCTCGCGCCAAGGCGCCGGCGGCGACCTTCTATCGTCGCTGGACGACCCCCACGGTGCTAGTGTCCGAGGCCTTCAACGAGCGCTTCGAGATCGGCTTGCTGGAGATAAGCGGCGATATCCCGGCCGACCTGCTGATCTTCACCGACAAGCTGCGCGCGCTCTACAACGACCCGCTGCTGGGCCCCTGCCTCAGCTTCATCTGGCCGGAGACCCGTCTCCGCCCCGGCTTGCTTGAGCCGATGGCCCAAGCCGAGCGAGGCCGCAGGCGGACGAATGTCGAGACCCTAGATCGCGCCCTTCGCGACCAAGGCTACACCCCACACATCAACGCCCAGATGCTGCTCTTCGTGCTGAACAACGTCACCTACATGACCTACGTCACCGGCCGGAAGGTCAGTCGCGAGGACTACGCGGCGCTGATCGCCCAGTTGCTGCTGCCCGCCGCTTAAGGCCCGACCGCGCGACGAAAGCCGATACGGGTGGTCGCGCCACCATCCGAAACGATCACAACAGCGCTCATGGCAGAGGCCCGCGACGCATTTTCACGGCGCGGCGGGCATCCTCACGCCCGTCTGCCCTGGAAGTCATACACGCCCCCTGTGTATGGGCTCGTCGTCAATTTCGATAAGAAATATTGACATATTTATCCAAACTCGAAAACCTTGGGCTCAGCCGACCGCACGACGTCGGCCTGACCAACAACGGGGACGAGACATGAGCCAGGGGATCAAGGCCGTGCTGTGCGGCGGTGCGAGCGGCATTGCGATGCTGATGACGGCGAGCGGCGCGATGGCGCAGCAAGCCAGCGCCGCGCCGATTCAGATCGAAGAGGTGGTGGTCACCGCCCAGAAGCGCAGCGAGAGCCTGCAGGAGGTCCCGGTCTCGGTGGCCGTCGTCTCGGGCGCCCGCCTCGAGCAGCAGCAGATCAGCAGCGTCGAGAACCTGCCGCTGGTCTCGCCCAGCCTGGCCTTCAACGACGCCAACAGCGCTCGGGGCCAGGGCCTCAGCGTCCGCGGCGTCGGCACGCTCAGCTTCAGCGACGGCGTCGAGCCCAGCGTCTCGACCGTGATCGACGGCGTGGTCCTGGGTCGCCAAGCCATGTCGGTGTTCGACCTGATCGATATCGACCGCGTCGAGATCCTGCGCGGCCCCCAAGGCACGCTGTTCGGCAAGAACGCCTCGGCCGGGGTGCTCAGCATCGTCACCCAACGGCCGACCTTCAAGACCGGCGGAGCCTATGGCGCGACGATCACCGACCAGGGCGAGCGCAAGGTGCGCGGCACCGTCACCGGCCCACTGGTCGACGGCAAGCTGGCCGCCCGCCTGACGGCCTATTACAGCGGCTACGACGGCTACGTGAAGAACGTGACCACGGGCACGGAGCTGAACGACCGCAAGCAGTACGGCGTCCGCGCCAAGCTGCTGTTCACGCCCACCGACACGCTCGACGTGGTGGCCATGGCCGACTACGCCAAGAGCTCGGGCGCCTGCTGCGCGCCGACCATCCGCTCAGTCACGGCCAACAACCTCTATTTCGGCAAGACCTACGCGTCATACCTCGGCGTCACGCCCAGCAAGGACAACGAACAGACCTCCGCCAGCGTCGATTCCGTGAACAACCAGAACAGCGCCGGCGCCTCAATCGAGGCGAACCAGCAGTTGGGCGGGTTCACCCTGACGTCGATCACCGCCTTCCGGCACTTCCACGTCTACGACAACATCGATTCCGACCTGGTCTCGATCAACCTGCTGGACCTGAACAACGCCAACCAGCGCCAGAACCAGCTGACCCAGGAACTGCGGATCACCTCGCCGAAGGGCGGCAAGCTCGAGTACGTCGCGGGCCTCTACTACTTCTTCCAGGGCCTGAAGACCCAGACCCAGTCGGCCGGGACGCTGGGCGCCGTGCCCGTGGGAACCTTCCTGGGCAGCCAGGTCGATCGCGGCATCCACACCGAGAACGCCTCGGTGTTCGGCCAAGCGACCTTCCACGTGACCGACCAGCTCTCGCTGATCGCCGGCGGCCGATACACCACCGAGCAGATGAGCGCCTGGTTCCGCCGCAAGGTGCTGCCCGGCGCCCTGGCCGCCGCTCCGGCCTCCGTCGCTGGCGGTCCGCTGATCGCCGAGGGCCTGAAGTCGGACGAGAGCAAGGTCTCGACCCGCTTTGGCGTCCAGTATGACATCGCCCCCGGCCTGATGGTCTATGCGAGCTATTCGCGCGGCTTCAAGGGCGCGGCCCTGAACCTCCTGAACTTCCTGAGCGCCGCCCAGGTGTCGACCGGCGCCTATCTGGTGCCGCCGGAGATCCCCACGGCCTACGAGGCCGGGGCGCGCACCTCCTTCTTCGACCGCCGCCTGCAGCTGAACGCCACGGTGTTCAACGAGGTCTTCAAGGGCTTCCAGGCCACGGCCTACGATAGCCTGACCCAGAGCAACACCCTGACCAGCGCCGGCGAACTGCGCTCGCGCGGTGTCGAGCTGGAAGCCCTGGCGGCCCCCGCGCGTGGCCTGACGGTTTCGGCGAACCTGGCCTATACCGACGCCGAGTTCACCGACTTCCCGAACGCGCCCTGCTACGCAGGCGAGATGCTGGTCACGGGCAGCCGCTGCCACGCCCTGGGCGCGACGTTCGTCCAGGACCTGAAGGGCTCGCCGCTGAACAACGCTCCCAAGTGGGCCTACACGCTCAGCGCCTCGTACACGCGCCCGCTGGGGTGGCATGACCTGAACGGCTTCGTGGACGTCAACTACGCCTACCGCAGCAAGGTCAACTTCAGTCTCAACCAGGACCCCAACACGATCCAGGAAGGCTTCGGGATCGCCAGCGTGAACCTCGGCGTCCAGACGCCGGGCCAGGGGCTGCGCCTGGCGCTGTTCGCCCGCAACCTGTTCGACGAGCGCTACGCCTCGTTCATCTATCCCAGCTCGTTCCAGTCGGGGAACGCCACGACTCCGGCCGGCTACAGCCAGTTCTTCGGCCAGGCCGCGCGGCGCACTGTCGGTGTCGCTCTCAGCGGCAAGTTCTAGTTCCAGATCGCGGAGTAGGCGCATGCATCGCCGAGACCTTCTGAAAGCCTGCGCTGCCGGCGCGCTCGCCGCCGCCCTTCCGGGCGGTGCGCGGGCCGCCGCTACGGTCCGCAAGCCCAACTTCATCGTCGTGCTGTGCGACGACCTCGGCTACGGGGACACCAGCGTTTACGGCCGCTCGGCGATCCGCACGCCTCACCTGGAGAGGATGGCGCGCGAGGGCGTGGTCCTGACCGACTACTACGCCCCGGCCAACCTCTGCACACCCTCGCGCGCCGGCCTGCTGACCGGTCGCTATCCGGTGCGCACGGGCCTCGGCTACGAGGTCATCATGCAGCAGGACAACCGGGGCCTGCCGCTCAGTGAAATGACCATCGGCAAGACGCTGAAGCCCGACTACGCCACCGCCCTGATCGGCAAGTGGCACCTGGGCCACCAGGGCGCGGCCTGGCCGCCGACCAAGCACGGCTTCGACCGGTTCTTCGGCATCCCCTACAGCCACGACATGGCCCCGCTGGCGCTGTTCGAGACCCGGGCGGGCTCGGACGAGATCAAGCAGGAGCCCGTCGACTTTCCGAAACTGCAACAGCGGTTCTACGAACAGGCCGAGCGCTTCATCGACGACAACAGAGACCGGCCGTTCTTCCTGGAATTGGCGCTCAGCGCCCCTCACCTGCCGTCGTATCCGCACGAGCCGTTCGACACCAAGACCGCCGCGGGTCCTTACGGCGCGGTCGTGGCCGAGATCGACGCGATCATGGGGCGGCTGCTGGACAAGTTGCGAGCGCTGCATCTCGACCGCGACACGCTGGTGATCTTCACCTCCGACAACGGGCCATGGTTCGAGGGCTCCGCGGGGAACCTTCGCGACCGCAAGGGCGGCGGCGGCTATGACGGCGGCTCGCGGGTCCCCTTCATAGCCTGGCGTCCAGGGACACTGCCCGCCGGCAAGCGAACCGACGCCATCGCCTCGGGCGTCGACCTGCTGCCGACCTTCTGCGCCATGGCCGGCCTGCCGCCGCCCAAGGACGTGGTGCTGGACGGTGTCGACATCACCGGCGTGCTCAAGGGCGGCAAGGCCTCGCCGCGCGAGGATGTCGTGATCTTCAACAACGAGGTCCCGGTCGCGATCCGCAGCCAGCGCTGGAAGTACGTGGCCGGCGACTATTATCGCGGTGCCTTCCTGCCCTATCGCCTGTTCGGCTACGACGAGCTCTACGACCTTCAGGCCGATCCGGGCGAGAACTACAGCGTCGCCCAGAACTTCCCCGAGATCGCCAAGGCGATGCAGGCGCGGCTGCTGGCCGCCCGCGAGACCTTCGCTCCCTTTAAGCATGCCGAACCGCCGCCGGTCTTCAAGGCCATGCGCGCGCAGTTCGAACGCCTTCCGGACTGAGAGGACACCCGATGACGACCTTCGCCCGCAAGGCCGCGCCTTCGCTGCTGGCCCTGTCCGCCGCTCTGGCCCTGACGCCCCTGGCCCATGCCGCCGAGGGCTCGCGCCCTTGGATGAACGCCAGGCTGAACCCGGACGAACGCGCCCGGCTGCTCCAGCGCGAGATGACGCAGGACGAGAAACTGGCGCTAGTGCATGGCCGGTTCGGCGCCGCGTTCAAGGACGCGCCACCACCACTGAACGTCAAACCCGACGGCGCGTTGGGTACGGCCGGCTATGTGCCCGGCGTTCCACGCCTCGGCTTGCCCGCCTTGCACGAGAGCGACGCCGGCCTGGGCGTCGCCAACGGCGGCCACCTGCGCCCCGGCGACGAAGCGACCGGCCTGCCCTCGGGCCTAGCCACGGCCTCCAGCTGGAACCCGGCCCTGGCCCGTGAAGCTGGCGCGATGATCGGGACCGAAGCCCACGCCAAGGGCTTCAACGTCCTGCTGGCCGGCGCGGTCAACCTGACCCGCGATCCGCGCAACGGCCGCAACTTCGAATATGCCGGCGAGGATCCGCTGCTGTCGGGCGTCATGGTCGGCGAAGCCATCGCCGGCGTGCAGAGCGCCCACGTCATCTCGACCACCAAGCATTTCGCCATCAACGCCCAGGAGACCGGCCGCAACGTCGTCTCGTCCGACATCGACGAGAAGGCCCTGCGCGAGTCCGACCTCCTGGCCTTCGAGATCGCCATCGAACGCGGCAAGCCCGGTTCGGTGATGACCGGCTACAACCGCGTCAACGGGACCTACGCCTCGGAGAGCCCCTACCTGCTGAACCAGGTGCTGAAGGGCGACTGGCGCTTCCCGGGTTGGGTGATGTCGGACTGGGGCGGCGTGCACAGCACGGTCGCGGCCGCCAATGCGGGCCTGGACCAGCAGTCGGGCCAGTCCTTCGACCAACTGCGCGCCATGGTGTGGAGCCAGGTCGGCGGCAAGACGACGCCGGCGGAGGCCGACTTCTTCGGCGCGCCGCTCAAGGCCGCCCTGGCCAGCGGCGCCGTCTCACAGGCTCGTCTGGACAACATGGTCCACCGCATCCTGCGCACCATGTTCGACAAGGGAGTCGTCGATCACCCGGCCACGCCGCGTACGATCGACCGCGCGACCCATGCCGACGTCGCCCGCCAGGCCGCCGAGCAGGGCATCGTCCTCTTGAAGAACGACAGCGGCCTGCTGCCCCTTGCCGCCTCGGCCAAGCGCATCGCCGTGATCGGCGGCCATGCCGACGTCGGCGTCCTCTCCGGTGGCGGCTCGTCCCAGGTCGTGCCGTACGGCGGCGCGAAGCTGGAACTTCCGGTGACCAAGGGCGTCTCGGCCGCCTTCGCGAAGGTCTCCTATGGCGGCGTCGCGCCGCTGAAGGCCCTCAGCGACGCCGCGCCGGGGATGCAGGTCACGTTCGCCAGCGGCCAAGACCTCGCCGAGGCGGCCGCCCTCGCCGCCCACTCCGACGTCGTGATCGTCTTCGCCAACCGCTGGCAGAGCGAGGGCGACGACAGCGCCGACCTGTCGCTGGGCGATGGTCAGGATGCGCTGATCGCGGCCGTGGCGAAGGCCAATCCGAAGACCGTGGTCGTGCTGCAAACCGGCAACCCGGTCGCCATGCCCTGGCTCGCGGAGGTTGGCGCCGTCGTCGAGGCCTGGTTCCCCGGCTCGCAAGGCGGAACGGCGATCGCCAATGTCCTCACCGGAAAGGTCAATCCTTCGGGCAAACTCCCCATGACCTTCCCCGCTGCGGAAGCCCAGCTGCCGCGCCCGAAGGTCGACGGCGTCGACATGCCGACCGTGCCCTTCTTTGGCGTCTTCCAGCCGTTCTCGGCGCGGTATCCCGAAGGTGCGGACGTCGGATACCGCTGGTTCCAGCGCACCGGGGCCAAGCCGCTCTTCCCGTTCGGCCATGGCCTCTCCTACACCCGCTTCGCCTACGCCAAGCTGGCGACCGTTCCGGGCAAGACCCTGACCGTCTCGGTCGAGGTGGCGAATACCGGCGCTCGCGACGGCGTCGAGATCGCCCAGCTCTACGTGACCCCGCCCGGCGCGACGCCGCGCTTGGCCGGCTGGGTCCGCGTCCCGCTCAAGGCTGGCGAGCGCAAGACCGTTCGCATCGTCGCCGAACCCCGGGCTTACTCGGAGTATGGCGAGAAGGGCTGGATCCGGCCCGCAGGCGACTACGCGATCGCCGTGGGCGGTTCCTCGGCGGACCTGCCGCTCACGACGAAAGCGAAGCTGGCCGGGCCATCAAAAGACGCCCCTTAGTCATGGCGCGCGCGTCCGCCTGAACGGCTTAGCCCGGACGCGCGCCTGCCTTGGACCGATCCGCGTTGGCGCCCGCCGTATCGCCCAGGGCCTCCTTCACCTCGGCGCGCCAGGTCAGCGCCTGGGCGTAGTCCGGATCGCTCGATAGCGCGGAATCCAGTTCTTCCAGGGCCCGCCGATAGTCCTTCAGAAGGGAGTACACATAGCCCTTCCGCGCGAGGGACATGGCGTCGCCCGGCGAAAGGCGGAGCGAGGCGTTGAGGTCGCGGATCGCGCGATCGAACCGGTCCTGGTCGATGAACACGTTGGCGCGATTGTAGTAGGCGGGCTCGTAGTCGGCATCGGCGCTGATGGCTTGAGCGTAGTCCGCCAAGGCGGCGTCGTTGCGACCCGCGTCGGCGTGGGCCAGGCCACGATTGTTGAGGACGAAGGCCGACTTCGGCGCCAACCGGACAGCAGCATCCAAGTCGGCCATCGCCCTGGCCTGTTGTCGGTCGAGCTTCAGCACCGTCGCCCTCTGGACCAGCAGATCGGCATTGTCAGGTTCGATCGCCAGAGCGTGTCCATAGTCCGCTATCGCGTCGCGGAGGCGGCCAGCGCGGCGATGCAGCTCCGCCCTGGCGCTCCAGCCATCGACGGCCTTGGGATCCAGCTTCACGGCCAGATCGTATTCCTTCCGGGCCGCGGCTTCCTGATCCAGGTTCAACAGGGCGTCGCCGAGCTCCACGTGGAGGTCGGCGCGCTTCGGCTGTCCCTGGAGCGCCAGCCGGTAGGCTTCCGCCGCGCGGGACCAGTCCTTCCTGTCGGCGTAGTAGATGGCCTTGTTGACCTTCGCGGGCCCGTTGCTCGGATCGACCTTGAGCGCCGCGTCGTAGGCCTTCAACTCCTCCTCGCCCTGCCCCAGCTCACCAAGCTCGACCCCCATGGCGTTCAGCGCGTCGGGATCCTTGGGGTCCAGTTCCGCGGCCTTGCGATAGTCGGCCAGCGCGGCCTTGTGATCCTTCAGGTCGGCGAGGAGTTGGCCTCGATTGTAGTGCGCCGCCGCGTTGGGTTTCAGGGCGATGACTGCATCGTAGTCCGCGATCGCGCGCTTGGTGTCTTCCTTGGCCGCCCAGATCAGGGCGCGGTCGAACAGGGCCTCCGTGTTCTTCGGCGCGATCTTCAGCGCGGTCTCCAGGGCCTCCAACCCCGCATCCAGCTGTTTGGTCTTACGCGAAAGGAAGCCGATACCGATAAGCGCGGTCAGGTCCTTGGCGTCCACGCGCAGGGCGTCGCGATAGGCCGCCATCGCCTCGTCGGCCCGATCCAGCTCCGCCAAGGCTTGCGCCCGCGCGTTGTAGCCATCCGAAGCCTTTGGATCGACACGGATCGACGCCTCGGCGTCGCGGAGCGCGCCGCCGGTGTCGCCCAGCGACCGCTTCAACGCCGACCGATAGATGAGCGGATAGGGATTGTCGGGCTCTGCCCGGATCACTTCCTCATAGAGCTTCATCGCTTCGGCTGATCGATCCTGCGCCTCGTAAAAGGCGCTCAACTGCAACTTCACGCCGCTGTCGGTCGGCCAGAGCTCCACGGCGTGCTTCAGGTCGCGCTCGGCGAGGCCTGGATCATCGCTCGTCAGCAGATCCGCGCGCTGGGTCAGCCCCCGGACAAAGTCCGGATCCGCCTTCAAGGCGGCGTCGTAGTCGGCGCGCGCTCCGGCCGGATCGTTCTTGTGCCATTGCCTCGCCCGCCCCCTGTAGAGCAGCGCGAGTTTATTGGTCGGCTGAGCCTTCAACACGGTGTTGAAGTCCTCCAGGGCCCGATCGACCTGATCCTGGTCCATACGCGCCACGCCACGGGCCAACAGAGCATCGGCATCGTTCGGAGTCAGCTTCAGGGCCGCCTCGGCGTCCTTCTCGGCTTCCGCATTGTGATCGAGTCGCCAATGGGCCCCGCTGCGATTGACCAATGCCTGGACGTGCTGGGCGCGATCGGCGATGCCCATTTCCAGCGCTTTGTCGCAATCGACGATGATCTGCTCTCGGGCGGCACGCTTGGCCCGGACGGAGTCGGCGGTCAGGCAGGCCTTCAAGGGATCGGCCGAGGGCAAGGCGGCCGCGAGCGCGGATGAGGCGCTCGAAACCAGCAGCAGGACGATCATGCGCCGCGCGATGTCGCCGTGGCTCATTGGGAAGCTCCCGTGGCGGCTTTCCGGGGATAGGCCGTGGCCACGATGGGATCACGGCTCAGCCAGGTCGCGGCGGCCGTCTTGAGATCGTCGACGGTCAGTGCGGACATCAGCGTTTCATAGTCCAACGCTTCCCGACGAATGGCCGGATCGCGCGCCGAGCCGCCCATCGCGCCAGCCCACCAGGCATTGGTCTGTCGTCGTGCGCCAGCGGCGGCCAGCACCGGCTGGCGGGCGCTTTCCAGCATCGCGGGCGTGATCTCACCCGCGGCCAACCGGGCGGCGATCGCCTTGGCTTCGACAATCAGGACTTCCAGGTCCCCTGGCGCTGCGTCGATAGACACCTGCAGCACGCCCTGATCGCCATAGTCGGGACCCGAAGAGGATACGTTGGGTGCATAGACCTTGCCCAGTTCCTCGCGGATACGCTGGCGCAAGGTCGTGTCGAACACGGACGCGAGAAGCTTGAGGGCGTACTCCTCGCGCCGGCGCTCGGGCGTGGACACATAGAGCGGCCAGACGATCGCGGCCGCGGCCTTGTCGACCGGACCATCGTGTTCGGCCCGGATCACCGCCGGCGCTTTCTCCGGATAACGGAGGAAACCGGGATCACCCTTGTCGCGCGCGGTCCCGGGCCGGGCTGGAAGCGCGCCCAGCGTCGTCGAAACGATGCGTACGGCGGTGGCCTGATCGATGTCCCCGACAAGCGTCAGTTCGATCGGCGCGGTCGTCAGGATGGGCTTGAGCACGCGTGCGAAATCGGCCGACCGGATTGCGGCCATCGCCTCGCGCGGCGGCATGCGATTGGCCGAACCCGGCGCGACGGCGTCGATGAGCGCGATGTTCACCGCGGCGGCGGGTTGGGTCAGGAACGTCCGATAGATCAAATCGACGCTCGACGGGATCCGCGCATCCAGCGAGGGGTCGAATCCCGGATCGGTCATGTAGGCGGCTATGACCTGTAGCTGCTCTTCGATATTGTCCACGAAGGTCGTCGCGCGGATCCCGAAGCTCTGAGGGCCCATGCCCATGGTGAAGTTCAACGTGCCCGAGGTCGGAAACATCGCCTGAAGCTCGCTCAGGCGGTGACGCCCCAGTCCGCCGGCGGCCAGCAGCGTCTGGCCGAGCTCCGCGACGGTGTAGTCGCTCTTGTCGACCTCACGCTGCCCCGCGCCGAAATGAACGCGCACCTCGACCTTGTTGGGCGCCAGCGCGGTTTGCTTGAAGTTGACGACAAGACCGTTCGCGAACTTCAGACGCTGGAAGCCGGGATCTTCCACCAGCTTCTGCTCGACCAGCTTGCCCGGCTTGCCGAACCCATCGTAGGCCCAAGGTCGCGCCGCCGTTTCGGCCGGCCGCGCTTCGGCCATCGCACCAGCGCCCTTTTCCCAGGCGGCGAGAAGAGCCTCGCGCGCCACGGGTTTGGGGTTCGTCATCGCCAGCAAGCGCGATCCGCTGGGCCAGTCGGCCGCGAAGCTGCTCATGACCTGCTCCGGCGTCAGGTCTTCGATCGCCAGATCGTAGGCATAAATTGCGTCAGCCGGCGTGGCGAAGACCTCTCCCGCCACTTCGCGCGCGGAGAGATTGTTGGCGATATCGACCGAAGAGCGCGAGCTGACGGAAAGGGCCGCGCCGCGAAGTCGGGCGCGGAGCAGCTCCACCGCCTTTTCGATCTCGAGCTCGCTCGGCCCCGCGGCGGCGAAGCTGTTGATCTCTTCCTGCGCGGCCTTCAGCGCTTCCGGCCAAGCCTCGCCGACAGGCATGACGATCAGGCAAGCCGCCGCAAAGTCCCGGGCGTCGCTGGACATCATGGCGGCCCCCAGCAGGCTGGTGTCGCCAGCGGTGACGCGCCGCTCCAGACGCTGGTTGAGAATCTGCTGCCAGATCTGTGTCCGCGCGTTTCGGCGCAGACGCGCCACGTCGTCGGGGCCCTGCTGCGACGCGGGCCCTAGACGACAGGCGCTGAGCGCTGCCGGCAGCGTCGGCCCGGCGAGCGTGAACGCCTCCGACTTCCGCCCGCCGGGTGGCTGAACGAACTTGGCGCGCTCAGGCGGCGAGCCGCTGGCCTGCCAGCTTGAGAAGCCCGCCTTGACGGCCGCTTCCATGGCTTCGACCGGGCGATCCCCGACAACCGTCAACACCGTGTGCGAGGGCCGATACCAGGTCCGATAGTAGCGCTCGAGCCCGGACGCGGTGGCGGCTTCCAAGGTGCTGCGGAGACCGATGGGGGAGCGATTGGCGGAGCGTTGGGCGCTGGCCTGGAAGGCGCTGATCGCTTCCTGCGCCATCAGCATGGGACTGTTGCGCGTCTCCATCTCGGCCAGCACGACACCCCGCTCGTGAGACACCGCGTCCTCGGTGAAGACGATGCCGTCGGCGACGTCTCGCAACCAGGCGAAAGCCGTCTTCAGTTGGGCCTGGTCAGGCTTTGGCAGGTCCAGCTGGTAGACGGTCGAGAACAGCGTCGTGATGGCGTTCTGGTCGCGACCAAATGCAACGCCCGCCGGCGCGAACACCCGCCCCACCGCCCCATCGGGAAAGGCGCGGGTCGAGCGAAAGGCCATGTGCTCGACGAAGTGCGCCCAGCCGCGCTCGGAATCGGCTTCCTCGTAGCTGCCGACATCCACCGCGAACCGCAAGGAGATGGCGTCCTTGGGCGTGGCGTTCCGCATTATCTGGTAGCGCATGCCGTTGGGCAGAACGCCGCGCAGGACGGAGGGGTCGGGCCGGATCGTCTGGTGATCCGGTTTGACGGAGGGTTCAGCGGCGCAAACCGGCGAAGCCGTCAGCGCAGCCGCCAGCGCGAGCAGCACAGGCGACCAGTTCCAGCGACGGTGCAAGATTCCCCCAACACACTACTCAACCTCAGGGGACCACGCTTAAGGATTTCGGGGAGCCTTGACTACTGCGTTTCAGCGCCCCCTTGGCCGACCGTTCGGCGTGGACCTCAGGTTCTCGCCGGCGCCGCCGAAAACGCCTTGAGCAAGGCCGCCCCCAGCGGCTTGGGCTGAAAATCGTCGTCGTAGAGGCATCCGCGCTTATGCTGGCCATCCGCGCGCGGCCGGAAGCTGTCCAGCCAGCTAAAGCGGTCCGACAGGCCCCATGTCACGAAAGTGGTGGTCTGCGGATAGGACAGGACGATGTCGGCCCAGGCCTTGCCGTAGTCGGCCACCTGTCGGTCGCGCTCGGCCGCGTCGCCGGCGATATCGCGGTCGTCGACATCGAACTCGGTGACCAGCAACTTGTAGCCCATGCCGGTCGCCTCATCGAGGAACGCTCGCCAGTCGCGCTCGCGCCGCTGCACCGCGGACTTGTCCGCCGGCGCGGTGACGTGGGCCTGGATACCGAGGGCGTCGACCGGGATGTCGCCCTTCTTCAGCGATTCCAGCAGGCGCAGCACGCCCGCACGGTGCTGGGCCGACCCCGTCCCCCAGTCCATGTAGTCGTTATAGACAAGCTGAGCCTTCGGCGCCGCCTCGCGGGCCAACTGGAACGACAGGGCGATCAACCGGCCCAGTCCGCCGGAAGCCTGGGCCAGGATGCTGTCGCGCATGCCGCCGGTGTTGGGATCGATCGCCTCGTTGACGACGTCGAAGCTGTCGATGCGCTTGGCATAGCGCTTGGCCACCGTCGCGACATGACGGCCGACGAGGCGGTCGCAGGCCTCGACGGGCTTGGAGCCGAAGTCGTAGGTCTTGACCCAGTCCGGCAGCCGGTCCTGGCGCGGCCAAAGCAGCGTGTGCCCGCGCAAGGCCTTTTCCGCGTTGCCGGCCCAGGCCGCATAGCGGTCGGCCTCCTCGAAGTTGAAGCGGTCAGGCCCAGGAGCCAGCGGGACCCATTTCATGGCGTTCTCGGGCGTGATCACCGCGCACTCGCGCTCGACCAGGGCGCGGTAGTCGGCGTTGGCGAAGCCGCGCGAGCCCACGGCCGTGCCGAAACGGACACCGCTGCGCGCCGCGGCGGCCGCCAGGCTCTCGCCCTCGGCCGCTTGAGCCAAGCCCGTCGGCGCAAAGGCGGCGGCAGCGCCGCCCAGCATGATCGCGCGTCGATCCATCCGCATCACTTCAGTTCCTTTGCGGCCTTGTCGGCATAGAAGTCGGCCAGGACGTCGAACGCCAGCTTTCGCTGCCCAGTCTCCGACACCAGCCCCTTGCGGTTCCAGCCCTGCTGATAGGGGTTCTGGCGGCGCGGCGAGCGGAAGTCCTTGAGGATCCAGGGCGAGACGCCGCGCAGCGTCGGGATCTTGGCCGCCATGGCCAGGGTGGCGCGGTAGTAGTCGCGCTGGAATTCCTCGGAGAACTTCTGCGGCGTCGCGCGCTCGTCGTGGAAGCCGGCCTTGGCGTCGGCCCCGAACTCAGAGAACAGCAGCGGCTTGTCGGCGGGCACGCGCCACTGGATCGCCGGCACGCTGGCCAGGCGGTCGGCGGTGTACCAGCCGTTATAGGTGTTGATCCCCATCACATCGAGGGACGCGGCCAGCGGGTCGTTCATGGTCATGACCGGCGTCCCGTTCTCCTCGGTCCGCTCGGTCAGCAGGGCCGCGCCGACCAGCCGGCTGTCGTCGAGTGTCCGCACGTCGGCCGCCAGCGTCTGCAGGAAGGCGTTGCGCGCCGGCGAGTTGGGGGTCTCGTTGGCGATGCTCCAGATGGCGATGGCGGCGCGGTTGCGGTCGCGGACGATGTTCTCGGCCAGCATCTTGCGGGCGGCGGCCAGAGTGGTCGGGTTTCCCCAGTCGATCAGCCAGTAGACGGGGATCTCGCTCCAGACCAGCAGGCCCAGCTCGTCGGCCATGCGAGTAGTCACTTCCGAATGCGGATAGTGGGCCAGGCGCACGAAATTGGCGTGCAGCCCCGTCTTGGCCTCGGTCAGCAGAGCACGGGCGGCGGCCGAGGTAATGGCGCGCGAGGGCGCAACGCCGAACTCCTCTTCGTGCAGGCTGATGCCGCGCAGGAACAGCGGCTTGCCGTTCAGCAGGATCTGGCTGCCCTGGACCTGGATCGTGCGGAAGCCCACGCGGTCGCGCCAACGATCCTCGCCCGCCTCGACGGCGACGTCGTAGAGCTGTGGCCGTTCGGGCGACCAGCGGACCAGGCTCTTGGGCGCGGCCGCGCTGGCGCGCCAATGGCCATTGGCGTCGGTCGTCCCAGACAGCGTCAGGCCCAGGGCGGCGACGCGCAGCGTGACAGGAAGCGCGGCGGCCTGGGCGCCGCTCAGTTGGACGTCGACCAGGATCTGGCCATCGCGGCTCAGCCGCACCCAGGCGTCGTCGACGAAGGTCGCGGGCGTCGCGATCAGGCGGATATCGCGGGTGATCCCGCCGTAGTTCTCCCAGTCGGTCACCGGCGGCGGCACGCTGGACGGACTGGCCGCCGAGTCCACGCCGACCGTGATCTGGTTCTCGCCGGCACGCAGGCGCTGGGTCACCTCGAAGGCGAAGGGCGTGAAGCCGCCCTCGTGCTCGCCGACGAACTCGCCGTTCAGGTAGACGCGGGTCTTGTAGTTGGCCGCGCCGAACCGCAGGAACTGGCGCTTGCCGGGCTCGAGCTGGGCCACGAAGCGGCGCTGGTACCAGACCAGCCCCTGGTAGTGGCGCATTTCGGCCGAATGGGTCAGCCACGAACCCGGCAGCGTCGCCAGCGGCGCGGCCTGCATATTGTACTCGAACGGCCCTCCGCCCTCCCGCATCGCCGCGTCGACGTCGGTCTCGGCGTAGCGCCGCTCGCTGGCGTTGGCTGGCTGGCCGTGGAAGTCGGTGACGCCCGATCGATAGGGGTCGATCGAGTAATGCCAGAGGCCCGAGAGGCTCTGACCCGCCCGCAGGTCCGCCGCTACCAGGGTCTGCGCATCGGCCCGCGGGGCCAGGAGCACCGCGGCGGCCCAGACAACGACGGCCAGGGGGGCCGCCGCAATCCACGATCTCATCTTCACGCGCTCCGCCTTAGCCGCCGAACCGGGCGCGCAGCGACACCGTCAGGCGGCGGTCGGCCACGAACCAGGAGCGCGGCGCGGTCACCAGGTTGTTGTTGATCACCTGCGAGGTGCGCGTCGTCGCGGCCGTCAGGTTGTAGCCCTGCAGGCCCAGGCGCACGTTCGGCGAGACGGTCAGGAACGCCGAGGCGTCCAACTGGCCGGTCGCCTCCGAGAAGATCGGCGCGAACGGCACGATCACATCGCGTGTCGTCAGCAGGAACTTCGAGCGCCAGGAATAGGCGGCGCGCAGTTCCACCCGCCCCTTCTGGTAGAAGGGCTGGACGTTGAAGGTGTGCTTGGACAGGCCTTGCAGCGACAGCTTGCTGGTGTCGACCGTGGCCACGGTGCCGGCGGCGACATCCGGGTCGGTGCTGCTGAGCGTGCTCTGGCGCACGCCCGAAGCGTCGACATAGGTGTAGTTGGCCGTCAGGCCCAGGCCGTTCAGCGCGCCCGGCAGGAAGTCGTAGGTCTGGGAGTAGCCGACCTCGAAGCCGCGCACCTTGCCGGTGTCCTTGGAGTTCAGCGGGGTGGTGACCAGGCCGTCGAAGCTGACGCCGTTGTTGTTGAAGGTTAGGCGCTCGGTGCCGTTGGTGACGACGCCCTTCAGGTCCTTGGCGAACACCGCCAGCGACAGCTGACCGACCTTGGAGAAGTAGTACTCGGCGGTCAGGTCGAGGTTCGTGGCCGTCACCGGCTTCAGGTACGGATTGCCGACGTTGAAGATCGCCACCGGCTTGCCGTTGGTGATGATCGTCTGGTCGGCCGTGTTCAGCACCACGCTGTAATAGGCGCGGGTCAGGCCGAACTCGGGCAGCGAGATCGACTTGTTCAGCGCCGCCCGGAACAACAGTCCGCCGCCGACATTCAGCTTGGCGTTCAGCGAGGGCAGCCAATAGTCATAGTTCAGCTTGGTGGTGATCGGCGTCATGGCGCCGTTGGCGAACTTGTTGGCGTCCGGCACGAAGCCGCAGAACGGCGAGGTCGGCTGGGTGCAGGTGTAGACCCGGGACGGGAAGGCGTAATAGCCCGAGGCCTCGCGCGTCGTCTTGGTGTAGCGCAGGCCGACATTGCCGCTCAGCGCCCAGCCGTTGTCGAAGGTCCCGTTGAACCGCGCGACGGCGTAGGCGGCGTTGACCTTCTCCTCGACCGGATTGATCTCGCTGGGCAGATAGTCCGAGCCCGAGATCACGCCGCAGCGCTGCGAGAGCGGGACCCAGTTCTGCGGGCAGCCGTTCAGCAAGCGCGGACGCCACTCGTCGCCGATCTGCAGCAGTGAGCTGCTCAGCGCGGCGTAGTCGCGCAGCAGCGCCGAAGGGTAGTAGAGACGGCCGTCGCCCGCCGGACTTGAGACCTTGCCGCGCAGGAAGTTGCTGAACAGGAAGCCTTCCTGGGGCCCGACCGGACCGCCGAGGCGGGCGGGATCAGTCCCGACGTTGTCGGGCTTGCCGTTGATCGGGTCGTCGAACCACACCGGACCGGCGCCGGCATAGATGTCGCTGAGGACGCCGTAGTTGTAGGCCGAGAAGCGGGCCGTGTTCTTACGATCCGCCCAGCGGTAGCCGACGTCGATGGACTTCAGCCAGCCGTCTGGGGCCGAGTAGCGCAGGTCGATCCGCGCGGCGTCCTCCTGGCCCGTGCTGTTCTCGACGTGGTCCATCGCCGCGCCGTAGTAGCTATTGTACGGGTTCAGGAAGCCGTCGTTCGGGGTCGTGAAGTAGGTCGGACGGAAGGTGATGCCCGGGCAGCCGGCCGCGGTCGTGCAGGGCTCGATCGGGATGAACTTCAGCGTCGGCAGATCCCCGCCGTTCAACTGCAGCACGGTGTTCTGGTAGGTCACCGCCCGCACGCTCATGTCGTAGACGTCGACCGTCGAGCGGACGTGCTGGTAGTCGGCCGTCAGGGCCAGGCGGTCGTTGATCTCGAACTTGAAGTTGGCCCCGAAGTCGTCGGTGACCAGGTGGCGGTCGACATAGCGGACCGTGTTGTTGCTCTTCATGCCCGTCAGCGGCACGCGGGCGCGGGAATTGTACTGGTCGTCCCGATAGCCGACCGGCACGGTCAGGGTCCCGCCGGTGAAGACACCGTCTTCGTCGAAGGTGAAGCTGGTTCCGCCCAGGGCGCGGGAGTCGCCGGCCGAGGTGACGTTGTCGGTGGCGATCTCGGCGGTGTGTTCGTCGGATTTCTCGCGGGCGTCCGAGCGCAGGAACTGCGCGGTTGCCGTCGCACGTCCGTCCAGGCTCTTCCATTGCAGGGCGCCGGCATAGCCGTAACGGACGCGGTCGTATTCCTGGGTCCGCTGACCGCCGCCGCGCGGCACCCAAACCTGCTTGGCGCCCGCCGTGGTCGGAGCCACCAGGTTGCCCGCAGCGTCCAGGCCGCGCAGGCCGAAATTGGCGATCTGGATGCCATCGGCGCGCGAGTGCAGCTCGGAGCGCACGAAGCTGACCATGGCCCCGATCTCGCCGATGCCGGTCATCGCCCGGTCGCTGGCCAGCACCGAGACATTCGGCGAGGAGCGCTTGGCGAAGTCGCTGTTGTTCAGCTCGACCGTGGCGGCCAGCAGTCGGCCTCGGGCGTCGAACGGCGTGCGGGTGCGCAGGTTGACCGTGCCCGAGATACCGCCCTCGATCATGTCGGCGCTGGGGCTCTTGTAGACGTCGACGCCCGACAGCAGCTCGGCCGGCACGTCGGCGAAGCTCAGGCCCCGGCCGTTGTTGGCGGTAAAGGTGTCGCGGCCGTTCAGCTGGCTGCGGGTGTAGGTCAAGCCGCGCACCACGACGCCGCTGCCCTCGACCGAGAAGCGGTCCGGATTGTTGCCGGCGGTGAAACGGGTGATCGAGACGCCCGGGATACGCTGGATGGCCTCGGTCACCGACCGGTCGGGCAGCGCGCCGATGTCCTGGGCCGAGATGCTGTCGACGACGACGTCGGCGTTGCGCTTCAGGTCGCGGGCGCTCTGGATGCTGGCCTTCAGGCCGGTGACGACAACCTCGCTGACGGTCTCCGGCTCGCTCTTCGGCGCGGCGGGCGCGGTCTGGGCGAAGGCGGCTGGCGCGCTGGCCAGGACGCCCAGCGCGATGATCGAGACGCCCAGCTGCAAACGCTCACGGATGCTCTGGAAGTGGTTCTTCGGCGACGAATTCATCTCGTTTCCCCCTGCACATTCGGCGGCTGATCCGCCGTTGTTGTTCAAAGTGACCTGGCCAGTTCGATCGACCAGTCTCATCGCACCGCGCCATCCCATTCGACGCCAAGCCGAACAGTCCTGCGCAGAAACGCCCCAATACGGTACCGGTAACGGTGTTTTCTCGCGCCGGGGCGGCTCGATGGGCAACGATCTAATCCATCACGATGGCAGCGCTGTCAAAGGATAATTGACAAAGTCCCCTGGCCAATTTCGAATATCGAGACAAAACAAGCCCTTGCGCCACCAAAATGTCCTGACCAGTTTTGCGCGGCCAGAGAATTGGGCGACCAATTTCTTGCATGGGTTGCGAAGCACCGCGGAACGCACGCTGATGCGCTTCGGGTGTGGGCCTCGCGAAAAGGCGCTGGTGAGGGCGTGCGTTTCGCGGGTAAGCGAACGTCGAGCGGCGCTTCGGTGTCTCTAACGCGAGAACCGCAGGATCGTCGTCGACTTGAATTGCTCGCCCGGACGCAGGACCGTCGATGGGAAGGCGGGCTGGTTGGGGCTGTCGGGCAGGTGTTGCGTCTCGAACGCCAAGCCGGCGTGCCGGGGATAGGCTACGCCCTCGGAACCGATTTCGCTGCCGTCGAAGCCGTTGCCGCTGTTGAACTGCACGGAGGGTTCGGTGGTCAGCACGGTCATGCGCCGGCCGCTGACGGGGTCCTCGATCCAACCGGCCGGAAGCGGGGTCGGCGCGACCGCGTCACGCAGGACGAGGCTGTGATCGAAACCGTTCGACGAAGCCAGCAAGGGATCGTCCAGCCGGAGCACGTCGCCGAGTCGTCTGGGCGCGCGGAAATCCAGCACCGAGCCCTCCACGGGGGGCAACGCACCGGTCGGCGCCTTCCGCGCGTCGACCTCGGCATAGCGGTCCGCGTCGATGTGGACGCGGTGGTCCGCAACGGTCCCCGCCCCTGCTCCCGCGAGATTGAAGAACGCGTGATTGGTGAAGTTGACGACCGTCGGAGCGCTGGTGCGCGCGGCATATTCGATGCGCAGTTCGTTGGACTTTCGCATTAGCCGATAGGTCACCGAAAACCGCAGCGCGCCAGGGAAACCCTGGTCGCCAGCTGGACTGAGCAGGTGATAGCGGACGCCGACGGACTGCCGATCAGAGAAGGCCTCGCTGGACCAGACCCGCTTGTCGTAGCCACGCGAGCCGCCATGCAGGGTCATGTTGTTGCGGCCGGCCTCCAGCGCGTGGATCTGGCCGTCCAAGGTGAAACGAGCGTCCGTGATGCGGCCGGCATAACGCCCGATGATCGCGCCATAGCGACGCTGGTTGGTCTCGTACGAGCCGATGTCGGGGCGGTTCAGAACCACATTGGCGATCTTGCCTTGGCGGTCGGGCGTCTCGATCGCGGTCAGGGTGGCGCCGAAGTCGATCGCCGCGACGCTCATGCCCAGGTCGTTGCGCATCACGGTCTTGACGACGAGGAGACCGGCCTTGGTCTTTCCGAACGGCACGCGATGGACCTCGGCCGCCCGAGCAGAGCCCGCGATGGCGATGGTGGCGATCAGCGCCGCGGCCGCGCCCGACCGGCTTCCATGGGAAAAGAGATCAGGCATCGATCCAAAGCACCGGCTGACGAAGCGGATAGTTGCGGATGATCTCGGCCTCGGTGGGATCCGGATCGAGACGGCGCCACAGGTCCAGGTAGTCGTTCCGTTTCAGCGCCAGGCCGCCGAACAGCAAGCTGGGCTGGCGAACGGGCCAGCCGTCCCAGGCCTCGACATCCGGCGGCTTGAGCCAGGTCTTCTTGTCGGCGATGAACGGGGCCATGTAGGCGAGCGCGTCGGCGATCGAACCGCCCGCCGCGCCCTTCCAGGTCCAGAAGTCGTCGCCCGGTGTTGACATAACGTGGGCGCAGGCGGCCAGGACATCCAGATTGAACAGGCAATAGCCGTAGGGTTTGGTCCGAACCAGCTCCAGCGGCTGGGAGCCGTCGGCGGCGATCTGGCCGGGAACCAGTGTCTTGATCCGGCCTCGCGCTACGTCCAGCTCGGCCTTGCGGCCGGTAAGCTGCGCGAAGACGGCGGCCTGAAGCGCCCAGCATGTGCCGTGGTTGTTCTTCTGATCGCGCTCGTCGACGCCGTTGGCCGAGGTGCTCATCCAGGTGAGGTAGGCGTCGAACCAGGCCACCGTCTGGGGATAGACGCTCGCCTTCGGCCGCGCGGCCTTCAGCACCGAGACGGCTTGAGCGACCTCGACCAGGTGCAGGGTGTCGATGACGCCGATCCCGCGCCCGGTATTCACCCCGATGATCGCCTGAGCATGCTCGAGATGGGGGTTCATCCGGGTGTCGGGCGAGACGAACCAGGCTTTCAGGTGCTTTTCGGCGTGCTCGGCATAGCGAGCGTCCTTGGTCACCTTGTAGGCTGCGGCCAGGGCCGGCAGCTGGACGCCCAGCCGGATCACCGCGTCGCGGTGGGCCGTGAACTTGTCGGGATTGGAGTAGCCGTCCTTGCGGATATACGGCCCCTTCGGGTTCGCCGGATCGGGCCACCAGTAGTCGGCTTCGGAGTAGTAGTCCTGGCGACTGCCGGGGCTACGAGGCGCGTCGAACGCGGTGATCGTCACCGGCTCCTCGATCAGATAGCGGTCGGCCGCCTTCAGGATCCGCGCTCGGTCGATCGCCGCCAGGTCCAGCTTGCCACCGGCCGCCGCCGAGGTTCCGAACGTCGTGACGGCAAGGGCCGTCCCCAGAAAGAAGTCGCGCCGGTTCATGAAACGCTCCGAACGAGAGCGAGGGCGGCGCGAAGGCCGCCCTCGTGGATTGGACTAGTACTTCACCTGAGCGCGGACGCCGAAGTAGCGCTCGCTGTCGCGGCCCGGCTTCCAGTTCACCGCCAGGGTGGCCGGAGTCGCCGTGCGGCTGAAGTTCCAGGCGTTGTCGCGCCCCTTGGTCAGGGCGTAGTTCTTGTCGAACAGGTTGTTGGCGAAGACGCTGATCTTCCACTGGTCCTTCTGCACGCCCGCGCCCAGGTTGAAGATCCCGTAGGCTTCCTGCACCGCGTCCGGGTCCTGAACGAGGCTGAAGGTCACGTCCGATTGCCAGCGATACGACGCCTGGATGAAGGCGCCATACTCGGCGTTCAGCCGCCAGTCGTACTGTCCCGTCAGACTGGCCGTCCACTTCGGCGCATTGGGCAGCCCCTTGCCCGAAAGGTTTTGTCGACCGCTCACACAGCCCTCGGCGGCGGTCTGGGCCGCGTAGCACGGGGCGCTGAGGAACTCGTCCATCCGGGCGATGTTGTAGGCGCCGTTGGCGTTCAGGGTCAGGCCGCCGGCATAGATCGCCACCTCGCTCTCGACACCCTTGGACGTCACCTTGCCCAGGCTCTGCAGGATGTTCTGGCCGAGATCCAGATCACGGCTCTGGGCTTGGAAGTGGCGGTACTCCTCGAAGAAGGCCGTCATGTTCCAGGTCAGGCGACGGTCAAAGAACGAGCCCTTGAACCCGGTCTCGTACGACTTGCTGGTCTCCGGCGGGATCGGCTGGCGCGCGGCCACGCAGTCGGCGACCGGCAGGCCGAAGCACGAGCCGGCCGCGGTGGTCGGCGTGCGCACGGTCAGGATGCTGGTCAGGTCGTAGGCCAAGCCCTTGTAGCCCTTGGCGAAGTTGGCGAAGGCCATGAAGCCGGGCGTGAAGCGATACTGGACCGCCGCCTTGCCGGTGACGACGCTGTCGCTGTCGCAGGTCGAGATCTTCAGCGAGGGTGTCGGGGTGTTGGTGGAGCACGCCGGTCGGCCGAAGGTCACCCCCGTGTCGCGATCCAGGAAGTCGTAGTCGAGCTTCTCGTGGTGATAGCGCAGGCCGCCGATCAAAGTGAGCTTCGGTGTGACGTCGTAGGAGCCCTGGGCGAAGGCGGCATAGGTCTTCGACGTCGAGTTGGTGATGTAGGTGGAATAGACCAGCGAGTTGGTCGTCGGCAGTTGCTGGCCGCCGTTGAAGATCACCCCGTTGAAGCTGCCGTGAGTGTTGGAGCCCCGCACATAGTCGCGGGTGCTGTCGGTCTTGCTGAAGAACAGGCCCGCCACGTAGCGGAACGGCCCGCTGCTCGGCGAGGTCAAGCGCAGTTCCTGGGTCAGCGTCTTGACGTCGAACGAGCCGCCGTCCCCTACCCCGCCCTTCGGCGCGGCCGCGAAGTTCACGCCGCTGACCGTCAGGGTCTGGAAGTTGAAGTCGCTGGAATCGGAGTCCTTGAAGTCCTCCAGGCGATACTTGTCGTAGGACGAGATCGACATCAGCGTCCCGCCGTTCGGCAGGTCATAGACCAGACGCAGACCAGCGCCGTAGTCCTCGGCGAAGCCCTCGGTGTCGAGGTCCAGTCGCGTGAGGCGATTGTTCGGCCCGGGCGTGATCCCCGCGAGGATCGTCGAGGCCGGCAGGTTGGCGCGGCTGAAGGTGACGCCGGGGCTCAGGAAGTACTGGGCCGGGGCGCAGCAGGTGCCCTCGGTCTTGGTGTAGTACGGCGACAGGGTGGCGGTGAAGCGGTCGGTCGGGCTCCAGGCGATCTTCGACCGCACCGTGTAGTCCGTGGTGCCGTTCTGCCAGTTGCCGGTCGTCAGGTTCAGGATGTTGCCGCGATAGTGGCTGTAGTTGGCGGCCAGGCGGACGGCGACGGTGTCGCTGACAGGGCCCGAGACGCTGGCCTGCAGGCGGCGCTCGTGATCGTCGGTGACGAGGGCGTCGGCCTTGGCGGTGAAGGTCTTGCTGGGCGCTTCGGTGGTGATGTTGACGACACCAGCGGAGGCGGCCTTGCCGAACAGGGTGCTCTGCGGTCCGCGCAGCACTTCCACCTGCTGGACGTCGACCAGGGCGGCAAAGGCGGCGGCCTGGAAGGCTTGCGGCACATCGTCGATGACCACGGCCACGCTGGGCTGGGTGGCGATCGAGAAGGCGTAGGTGCCAATGCCGCGGATGTTGATCGAGTTGTTGGCCGGCTGGGTGGTCTTGGAGATGGTCAGCGACGGCGCGGCGCGCGGCAGGTCGTCGAAGTCGCGGACATTGCCGCGCTCGAGATTGGCGGCCGTGACGACCAGCACCGAGGCGGGGACGTTCTGGATGTTCTGGGCCTGCTTGGTGCCCGTGACGATGATTTCCTCGATGACGGTAGACGGCGCGGCGGTTTCCTGGGCGCGAGCGGCGCCGGCTAGGCTGGCCAGGGCCGCCGACGCCAGCAGGATGGATTTGCAGGACATGGTCTTCTCCCCCTTCTTTATTGTTCGGCGGCCGCGCCAGAAGGTGTCTCGCGGTCGCTGCTGAACTCCGTCCCGATGGGGGCGAAGCGGATAAAGGGATCCCGCGTCCCGCAGCGCCTTCGCTGGGGGATCATCTGTCGGTCAGGAGCTCCGCGCTTGGGAGGCGATAGGGGAATCCTGGCGACCAACGGACCGCGGCGATGCGGCGGGACAGTGGTCGATCCGGCGGGGATAAGGTGAAGGACCCGCCGGACCGATTAGGATCAGAAGCGGAGGCGGACGCCGAAGTAGTATTGCGCCCCGTTGTCCGAGACCTCGGTGATCGAGTCCTCGCCGGCCTTGTACATGACGTCGCGCGTGTTGGTGACGTTCAGCGCCTGCAGCTTCAGCTGGACCTTCTTGGTCACGTCGTAGGTCGCCGACAGGTTCAGGTAGCCCGAACCCTTGGCGCTGCGATTGGTCCCGCTGTTGGGTTTGAAGTAGTCCGAGCGGTAGCGGTACGAGGCGCGCAGCGAGACCTTGTCGTTCTCCCAATAGACCGAGCCGTTGCCGGTGTACTTCGAGAGGCCGTTCAGGTTGGCCGGTCCCATGTACGCGGCGACGGTGGAGGGATCGGGGATCTCGAAATTGGCCTCGGTGATCGCCAGGCTGCCCTGCACGCCGAAACCGCTGAGGAAGCCCGGCAGGTAGCTGAAGGCATGGTTGCCCGAGAACTCGACGCCGTACAGTTCGCGGGTCTCGGGGTCGTTGGCCGGCGCGATGGCGTTGAAGGTCACCAGGCTGCCATTGGCCATGATGCTGGTTTCGCGCGGCTCCTGGGCGTCGAACGACGCGCCCTTCAGCCACTTGTAGTAGGTGGCGATCGCGAACGAGGTGTCGCGATTGACGTAGAACTCCAGCGAGGCATCCAGATTCCAGCCTCGCAGCGGCTTCAGGTTCGGGTTGCCCGTGGTGCTGTTGGCCAGCACGCCCTGCACCGTCGTGGCCGTGGTGTCGGCCACCGGCGTGATGCCGACGTTGAAGTCCTCGATGCCCGAGCGCGACAGGGCCTTGTAGCCGGCCAGGCGCAGCTTCACGACGTCGGTCAGGTCGAAGGCGACGTTCACGCTGGGCAGGAAATACTCGTACTTGCCCGTGCCGGTGATTTCCTCCAGCGGCGTGCCAGGCGTGCGGACCACCGAGGCGGCCGCGCCGCCGATCGACGGGACGACGGTGACCGGGCCACGGTAGCCGCGCGACAGCACCGTGGTGCGGACATAGCGCACGCCGGCGTTGCCCGAGACCGGCGTGTCGCCCACCTCGGTGCGGAAGTTCGTCATCACATAGGCGGTGCTGATCCGCTCACGGATGTTGGAGTCCGTCGGGTCGGGCGCGTTTTCCGGCAGCGGGTTGCTGTCGCGGCCGGTGTAGGTGCGGAACAGGCAGTCGTTGTCGAACAGCGCCCAGGACTTCACGTTGCTCTTGCCGTCCATGTAGTTGGACGTCGAGAACGGCAAGCGGCAGTTGGCGTTCGCGTCGGCGACCAGTTGAGCGGCCGAGCGACCGTCGTACGGCGTCGGGATGGTGACGTCGTTGTTGTTGTTGGCGTCCTGCGTCCGACGGTGATCCGACAGGCGGCCGCCGACCTTGATGTTCTGGAAGAACTTCCCCTCCAGCTCATAGGTGACGTCGGCCCGCACCGCGCCGATCTTGTCGAAGCGGTCGGTGACCAGGCGATAGCGCGCGTAGTTGCTGTTGGCGACCGGGGTGGCCAGCAGGAAGTTGGTCGGATCGTTGACGTCGAAGTTCGTGAAGGTGACCGAGGGAACCTCGTCGGTCGTGGCGTCCAGCGTATAGGCCACGCGCGCCTTGGAGCGCATGTTGGTGGCCTTCTGCAGTTCGGTGCGGTGCGACTGCGAGTAAGACAGGTCGCCGCTGACCGTCAGGCGATCGGTGGGGGTCCAGCTGATCGCGCCGCCGCCGCCGATGTACTTCTCGTTGCGCTGGCGGTTCTCCAGCTGCACTTCCAGGGTCGAGCTGCCGTTGTATTTCAGCAGGACGCCGTCGCTGGCGTCGTTGGACACGCCACCGACGATCAGGGGCTGGATGCCTGCCAGACCTTGGGTGATGGCCAGTTGGTTGCGGTACTCCCGGCTCTTGCGGGTCGAGTATTGGCCGTCCAGGCTGATGTCGAGGCTGTCGCTCGGCTTCCACTGGAAGGCGCCGATGAGCGCCTCGCGCTTCTCGTCGGTGATCTTGGCCTGGAACGTGCGCGAGCTGGTGGCGAAGTAGCGCGGCCCCAGCGTGGCGCCCGTGGGCGCGGTCGTGGCGTTCGAGCAGTTGGTCGACGAGGTCGCCGGCGCCGTCGCGTAGGTCGTGCACGGCACGAAGGCCGAGTTGGTGATGTAGTAGTCCTCGGGCGTGGCCTGATCCAGGCGCTGATACCCAAGGCTCACGCCCATTTCGCCGAACCGCGTGTCGAAGCTGTCGGTGAAGGAGGCGTTGCCGCGATAGCCCAGGCCGTTACGGCCACGGATGTCGTCGTCCTTGGGCAGGTAGGCGCCGCGCACTTCCATCTGGATGCGGCGCTTGCCGTAGTCGACAGGGCGGATCGACTTCAGCTCGATGACGCCGGCGATGCCGCCGTCCAGGAAGTCGGCCTGCTGGCTCTTGTAGACCAAGACGCCGTTGACCAGCTCCGACGGGAACTGCTGGAAGGCCACCGAGCGGTCGGGACCGGCCGTCGAGACCTCGCGACCGTTGAAGGTCGAGAAGCTGAGCGCGGGACCCAGGCCCCGAACGCTGAGCTCGTTGGCGTTGCCCTTGAAGCGGTCGGCGGTGACGCCGGTGATACGCTCCAGCGTGTCGCCCACCGAATTGTCCGGCAGGGCGCCGATCTCGTCATTGACGATGCCGTCGACGATGACGCTGGCGGTGCGCTTGGTCTCGATCGAGTTGCGCTGAGTGGCGCGCGCCGAGGTCACCACGATCGCGTCGAGCGTCGAAGGATCCTCGGACGCGGGCGTCGGCGCGGTCTGCGCCAGGGCCTGGGCTGGCAGCACGATGGCCGCCGTCAGCAGCAGGCTCCGATAGAATGCCGAGCGCTTGGTCGATGATGTGAACTTCATGGTCTCTCCCCTTCTCTTTTTTGGTTGTTGCGCCGAGGTCCTCCGCCTCAGCGGTAGTCGAGACGCCAGGTGATCTTGAAAGGCGTCGCTGGGTCCGTCGGCGCGCCATGACAGACGACCTTGGTCGTCATGGCGCCCGTCGCGGATCGGTATTCCTTGTCCTCACCCGCAGGTCCGGACTGACAGGATTTTAGGCCTTCGACGGCGAAGCGGCGCACAGCGCCGTCCGCGAAGGTGGTGGTCGCTCCGGCCTGCTTGGCGCCGCCCGAGAACGCGCCGAGCTGCAGCTCGATGTCCTTGACCTTCACGCCCTTGGCCGGGGTGAAGACGTCCGTGCGAGTGATGCGGCCGGGCTCCAGCACATAGGTCGTCGCGACCGTGACGCGCTTGTCGGCGACCGGGGCGCGCTCGCCCATCCTGTCCAGCTCGTCCTGGCGCCAGGAGACCGTGGCCTTGGCGCCCTTGGCCTCGACCTTGGCGTCCTTGAAATAGGCCAGCGGCATCAGGGCCGAGCCGTCTTCCAGGGTCAGGCGGGGGATCAGGAACGGCGCGACGCCATCGGGCGAAGCCGCCAGCATTCCCGGCGAGAACGGGATCGGGAAATACGGGTTGTGCATATGCTGGCTTTCGCCACCGTTGATCACAGGCAGGCTGATCAGCCGCGCGCCATCCCGCACCGAGATCAGCAGGCGGTCGTATTCACCGCGCTGGAACCAGGTCACCTGTCGGCGCGGCAGGGTCGAAAGACCCTTGGCCCAGTCGTCGGCGGGCGCCTTGCCGCTGTAGCCCATGCGCGCCCAGTGGGCGCTGGTGTAGGCGTATTGGTGGGCCAGCGAGAGGTTTTCGCCGAGGATCCGGAACTTGCCGCGATAGTCGTCGGTGCGACGACCGCCGTCCCAGAGGTTCACCGAACCGGTCTTGGGATCCTGCCAGAACGCGGCGTAGCGCTGGGCCGCACGGGCGGAATAGGCGTAGGCCAGCTCCTTTTCCTGCGGGATCAGCAGATCCAGCACCGCCGCGGCGGTGAGCACCTCGATGATCGCCGTTTCGCCGTACGGGCCAATGCTGCGCCCGTATTCGAAGCCTTGCCCCTCGGCGTCCAGGCGCATCAGCATGACGTCGGCCGACTTGCGCAGCCAGGTCAGCACTTCCTGCGGCGGCTTGCCTCCGGTCTCGATGAAGCGCTGGGCGATCTCGCCGGACAGCAGCACGCTGTAGCGGTCGAACCGCCCTTCCCCGTCGGTCTCGTCGGCGAAGCCGTACTGGCCCGAGTAGAGCTGATAGTGCTCGGCGATCTTGGCGTAGAGCTTCTCGGCCGGCGCACCGTCCTCCCAGCCCATGCGGGTGCGCAGGCGGGCGATGGCGAAGGCGACGCAGTAGTAGTTATTGGGATGGTCGATAAGCGCGTAGGTGTCGACATCGACGAACATCCGCCAGTCCAGGCGCACGCGCAGCTTGGCCAGGGTCAGCGGATCGACCGCGTCCTTCAGGCGGCCGGCCTCGCGCAGCTTGTTCAGCGCCGAGAGGTAGTAGTAGGCGCCCCAGGTGTCGTTGGCGTCGTCGGCCGTGAGCTTGGCGATCTTGCGGAAGTCGGCCAGGTAGGTCGGCAGGCGCGGATCGTTGTCCGGCAGGGTGACCAGGAAGTCGACCAGGCCCAGGGCGATCTTGCCGGGCAGGAACTTGTCGCTGCCGTTGAAGACCGGCGTGCCGTCCAGCTCCAGCTTGCGGCCGTCCTTGACCAGCTTGATCAGCAACTGTTCGGTCTGGGGCTGAATGCGCTCGCGGACCGTGGCGTCGTAGGCCGGAATGGCGGCGGGAGCCTCGGCCGCGTACGTGGCGGACCCCGCGCCCAGCAGGATCAAGGTCGCGATCGAAACGCTGCGCGCGACGCTGGTAACCGGTGTCAAGTACAAGTCGACGGTCCTCCCCGAGTGGCCGTTTTCGACCTGCTCTTGACCGTTCCGACGCGCCCACCGGCAACGTCCTCAATCGTTTCCGAAAGTTTTTTACGGAGCCGCGCGCAATTCGACCGTCGTGGCGGTGCTTTGGGCCCGCACGGGGAAGTAGGACTGGATCGCCTCGACAAACGCCCGGCTCTGGCCAGCGTTGAACGTGCCGCTGATCCGCAGCTTGCGTAGGCTGGGATCGGCGACCACCACCTGCAGGGTCGAGTAGCGGTTCATTTCAGCCGCAGCGTCGGCCAAGGCGACATTGTCGAACACCACCTGCCCCTTGCGCCAGGCCAAGGCGCGATCGAGGTCGACCTCCTGGGGTCCGCCGGCGCGGACGCCGTCGACCAGCAGCATCGACTGACCAGGCCGCATCATGGCCAGCGGCGTCGGGCTTTCGTGATCGCTGACGGCGACCTTGCCCTCGGCGAGAACGACTGTGGTCTCGCGCGGCTCGCGATGGACGGAGAAGGCGGTGCCGACGGCCGTCACGGTGCGCGGGCCGGCATGAACCCGCAGCGGCCGGCTGGAGTCGTGGGCCACCTCGAAATAGGCGCGCCCCTGGGCGAGATCGATCGACCGCACCGAGGCGCTGTAACGGACCCGCATGACCGTCAAGGCGTCCATGGTCACCCGGCTGCCATCGGACAGGGTCACGGTCCTTTGCTCGCCCAGCGCCGTCTGGAACAAGGCTCCCTGCTGGGCGCGATGGCGTAGCCACCACAGGCCGCCGGCCGGCGCGGCGACGGCGGCGACAATGCCGGCGGCGACCGCCCGGCGATCCCAGCCGGAACGCCTAGTGCGAGCGCGCTGCAAGGCTTCGCGGCGAAGGGCCAACAGACCGTCGGTCCCCGCGCCCTCGCCCATCAGCCGCCAGACCGCCTCGGCCCGGGCATAGGCTTCCTCATGAGCCGGATCTTCCTCCAGCCAACGCGCGAAGCCGGCCTCGTCTGACGCGCCACCGCCCTGCCGGCGCATGGCCCAGCCCGCAGCGGTCTCGTCGATCAGGGTCTGTTGCAACGGGTTCGACACGGGTCTCAGCTCTGGAACGGATCGACGCCGCGCATCAGATGCGCCAGCGCCTTGATGATGTATTTCTCGACCGAACTGACGGAAACGCCGAACGCCTTGGCGATCTCGGCATGTTTCCATCCTTCCAGTCGATGCAGGATGAAGGCGTCCCGCGTGCGCTCGTCCAGCTCGGACAATCGCCGCATCGCCGCCTGCAGGGCCTGCCTGTCTCCTAAGACGCGCTCGGGTGAAATACCCTCAAAACGGTCCTGGCGAAGCGCGGTCTCGTCGAGGTGGCTGCGGAACGTCTTCTGCCGCCTCGATCGGTCGCGCAGCAGATTGACCGCCGTGCGGAAGACGAACGCCTCCGGATTGTCGATATCCGCGCCGTCAGGACGCCGCACCAGGCGCAGGAACACCTCCTGCACCATATCCTCGGCCTCGTCGCGCGACCGCACCCGGCGCTCGAAATAGGCTGTCAGCGGCCCGCGATAGGCCTCCGACAGGCGCTGGAGGAAGGCCTGTTCGCGCGGATCGAGTTTGGGCTGCGCGGCCATACCTAAGACAAATCCTCCCTGGGGCGCGGATCTACGCCGCGCTCATGGGGTTTCGACGCGCTAGCCTCGTGGTTCCTCAAAGCGACCGCGCCCATTTTCAGTATTCGACAGCCAGGCGCAGGCCCAGATGCCGTCCACTGTCGCGCGCCGGCTTCCAATGGGTGGCCTTGGCCGGCTGGCCATCGGCGCCGAGCAGGTTCCACTGCACGTCCCGGCCTCGCGTCACGGCGAAGCGTTCGTCGAGCAGATTGTCGACAAAGCCGGTCAGCCGCCAGCCCTCCCCGTTCAGCCCGGCCGAGACGTCCAGCACGCCATAGGCCGGTTCGCCCGAGGCCGGATCCTGCAGCAGGCTGTAGACGACGCTCGAGCGCCAACGATAGCCGGCGTTCAGCTCCAGCAGCCGGCCGTCGGCCAGCGGCTTGCGATAGAGCGTGTTGAGGGTCAGCGACCAGCGCGGGGCGTTGAACAGGGTCTTGCCGCTGAGATCCTGACGACCTCCGACGCAGCCCTGGGCCACGGTCTGGCCGAAATAGCAGGCGGCGCTGTCGAAATCGGTCATGACCGCGCGGCTGTAGGCGGCCGCGCCGCCCAGGGTCAGGCGCGGGCTCAGGCGAGCGCTGAACTCGCTCTCGATACCCTCGGCGCGCATGCTGCCGATGCTGTTCAGCACGTTGAGGCCCGTCGCGTCGTCGCGACTCTGGGCCTGGAAGCCGGAGAACCGTTCCTGGTAGGCGGTCACGTTCAGGCTGAAGTTCCGCTCCGGCGAGAGCGCCCGCAGCCCGAGTTCGTAGCTGCCGACGGTCTCCGAAGCCACGGGCTGCTGGGACGCTATGGCGTCGGCCACGGGTCGGCCGGCGTAGGGTCCCGTGGTCAAGCGCGTGCGCGTGGTGAGACTGCTGGTCAGGTCGTAGGCCCGCCCCTTGTAGCCGGTAGAGTAGGTCGCATAGGCCGTGACGCCCGGCGTGACCTTGCCCTGCAGACCTATCCGCCCGCTCAGCGCGGTGTCGCTGTGGCAGGTCTCGATCGGCAGGCTCGGGCTGGACCGCGAGCAGGCCGGCGCGCCGTAGGTAACCCCATTGCCCAGGTCATCGAACCGATAGCCGATCTTCTCGTGGCTCAGGCGCAGCCCCGACAGGATCGAGAGCCGGTCGTCGATCGCGAAAGCGCCCTGCCCAAACACCGCCATCGTCCGGCTGAACGTCCGCGCGATATAGCGCGAATAGGCCGTGCTGTTGGTGGTCGGCAACGACGAGAGCCCGTTGTAGTCGCCGAGGCTGTTGGACCCCCGCACGAAGTAGCGCTCCGAACGCGTATGCCCGACATAGAAACCCGCAACATAGTCCCAACGCCCGCCCGTGGGGCTGTTGAGGCGTAGTTCCTGGCTCTCCGTGCGGATACGGAAATAGCCGCCATTGCCTGAGCCGCCGCGCGGCGCCTGCGGGACCTGCAGACTGTAATCCAGGTCCGTGGCGTCGGTGTCCTGACGGTCATAGAGGTAGTAGCGATCGAGCGCTGAGATCGAGGTCAGCCGCCAGGAGCCGACCGCACCGGCCACGCGCAGGTTGACGCCTTTGTCCATGGCGTTGCCTCGGGCGTTGACGTCGTACCTGGCCCGGTGGTTGTCGGGATTGGGAACGATCTCGCGGAGCACCGCCTCGCGCGACAGCTCGGCCTTTCCCAGAGTGGCTCGCGGCGAGACATAGGTGTCGGCGCCGACACAGCACGACGACAGCGAGCGGGTGAAGTACGGCGTCAAGGCGACCGTCCAGTTGTCTCCCGGCGTCCAGACCAACTTGCCCCGCAGGTTGAAGTCCGCCTGGCCGTTCAGCCACTGACGCGTCGCGAGATTGAAGATGTTGCCGCGATAGTGGCTGTATGCGGCCGACATGCGGAACTTCAGGTCCTCGGAGATCGGCCCGGTAAGGCTGGCCTGCAGCCGCTGCTCGTGGTCGTCGGTCAACATCGTCTCGGCCTCGGCGGTGAAGACATCCCTGGCCGGCTTCGTGGTGATGTAGATGACGCCTGCCGAGGCCGACTTGCCGAACAGCGTGCTCTGCGGCCCGCGCAGGATCTCGACCTGTCGCACGTCGGCCAGGGCCGTGAACGCCATGGCCTGAAAGGCCTGCGGCACATCGTCGACCACGACCACCACGCTCGGCTCGGTCCCGATCGAATACGAATAGGTGCCCACGCCACGGACATTGATGCTGTTGTTGCCAGGCTGGGTGGTCTTCGAGATGGTCAGGGTCGGCGCCAAGCGCGTCAGGTCGTCGAAGTCACGCACGCCCGCGCGGTCCATCATCTGGCTGGACAGCGCCTGCACGGAAGCGTCGGAGAGCCCCAGTGTCTCCACGCGCTTGCCGGATGTGACGATCACGGCCTCCAGGCCGACGACCGGCTCGACCTCCTGAGCCTGATGGAAGACGGCCGGAGCCTGGCGCTCCGGGCGCGCCACCGCCTTGATGCGATAGATGACGATGACGCCGGACGCGGTTCGGCGGAAGGCAAGGTCCGTGCGCGCCAGCAGGAGATCCAGGGCCTGCTCGGTCGTCATCCGTCCACGCAACGCCGGCGCTCGCCGGTCGGCGGTCAGCTCGGGCGCATAGAGCAATTGCGCGCCCGTCGCCTGACCCAGGCGCTGCAGGGCCAGACTTAGGCTCGAAGCATCCTGGTTGAAGCCTGAGGTAGCGCTACCAGCCATCGCCGTCGCGGGCGTCATGAGGACGAAGCTCAAGAGAGCTCCGACAAAGCGACGAGCGCGGACGACGCGCCGATACATACAACCTCCCCTTCGCGACTCTCTGGCCGCTGTGCGGGCCGTCCTGGAAGACGATCCTTTTTCTTACGACGCGCCTCTCGGAAATGTCCTCAAGCAAAAAACGCCGCCCTGACGGCCGATGCTAAAGAGTCCTTCACATTGGGAACCTTCACCGCACTTTCGCATTAATGCCCCCACGCGTCGTGGACGCGAACGGGGGCGTTGGTTTGTCTTTCAGTCTTAGTCGTCGTTGCGCCGCGCCATGCGAAGTGGGCGATGGGCGCGCCATTGCCATCGGCCTCCCAGCCTCCTCATCGGTCCCCCGTCGGGGCGAACCCCAACTGGGCTCGAACGTCACCGGCCTTTCCCGACAACGCCTTCGCGCGCCTTCGCTTCGAGCCTGACATGCTGTTTTCCAAACCCGGCCGATCGCTTTCCACCTGGTCGAGAGTCGAACTCTGGACGGCGCTCGGGCTCGCACTGGTGCTCGCCTTCTTCTTGGCCAGCGGCACGGTCGCCTATCGCAACGTCGAGAACCTCCGCGGAAACAGTCAGAGGATCTGGCACACGCACGACGTGCTGATGGCTCTGGGCGAGGTGTTGTCGACGACGCAGGACGCCGAGACAGGCCAGCGCGGCTATCTGCTGACCGGCAACGATCGATATCTCGAGCCCTACCAGACCGCCGTCGCCGACGCCGCCTCGCGCGCGGACGCCGTCGGGACGCTGACGCGGGACAACCCGACACAGCAGGCCAACCTTGTGGTGCTGCGAGGACATCTCAAGGCCAAGCTCTCGGAGCTCGACGAGACGATCAAGCTTCGTCGTGCAAACGGAACCCAGGCGGCGTTCGTCCTGGTGAACACCGATCGCGGCAAGTCCGAAATGGACGCGATCCGCAAGCAAATCGAGTTGATGCGCCAGGAGGAGAACCGCCTTCGCGATATCCGTCTCGCCGAAATGGACACCGCGTACAGAGCGGCCCTGATCAGCGGCGTGCTCACCGGCCTGCTCGGCGCGGTGTTGACGGTCGCGGTGTTCTACCTGATCCGCCGCGCGGCCCGCGCTCACGAGCGCGGTGAATGGCTGCAGTCGGGCCAAGTGGGCCTGTCGGACGCCATGACCGGCGACCAGTCCATCGAGACCCTCGCCGACAGCATTCTTGCCTTCCTCGCCCGATATCTGGGCTTCCAGGCTGGCGCGCTGTTCAAGGGCGATGGCGGCCTGTTCTATCGCGCCGCGGCGCTCGGCATCGCCGCCGACGCCGACACGCCGATGCGCTTTAACCTCAAGGAAGGCCTGCTGGGCAAGGTTGCGGCCGAAGGTCGGCCGACGGTGATCCACGAGGTCCCCGACGGGTACATGACGATCGGCTCGGCCCTCGGCCAGGACAAGCCCAGGCACCTTGTGATCGTGCCGACACATGCCGACGACCTGGTCAACGGCGTCATCGAGCTGGGCTTCCTGCATCCCGTCGACGACCGTGCTCTGGACCTGCTGAAACAGGCCGCGCCCTCCATCGGCATGGCCCTGCGGTCGGCCCGCTATCGCTCCGAGCTGCAAGATACCTTGGAGGAGACACAGCGGCAGGCCGAGGAGTTGCAGGTCCAGAGTGAAGAGCTGCGCGTCTCGAACGAGGAGCTCGAAGAGCAAGGCCGGGCGCTGAAGGAATCCCAGGCGCGCCTGGAGCAGCAGCAGGTCGAACTGGAGCAGACCAACAGCCAGTTGGAGGAGCAAGCCTCGACGCTGGAGACCCAGCGCGACGAGCTGGAGCGCACCGGCGCCGCCGTGACCTTGAAGGCGCGAGAACTGGAACAGGCCAGCCAGTACAAGTCCGACTTCCTGGCCAACATGTCCCACGAGCTGCGGACGCCGCTGAACTCGCTGCTGATCCTGTCGAAGCTTCTCGGCGACAACCCCGATGGAAACCTGTCTTCGGAACAGGTGCGGTTCGCCCAGACCATCGAGTCCTCGGGCAACGATCTCCTCACCCTGATCAACGACATCCTGGACCTGTCGAAGATCGAGGCAGGACACATCGAGGTGCGCCCCGAACCGCTTCCCGTTCAGCGCCTGGCCAACGATCTGCGCGAGCTTTTCCAACCGGTCGCCAACGAGCGGAAACTGGATTTTGCCATCCAGGTCGCCGACGGATGCCCGAACATCATTGAAACCGACCGCCTGCGCCTGGAGCAGGTTCTCAAGAACCTGTTGTCCAACGCCTTCAAATTCACCGAACGGGGCGGCGTGCGCCTGGACATCACGTCGAGCGGGAACGACATCGCCTTCGCGGTCACCGACACGGGCATCGGCATCCCGCGCGACAAGCAGGAGACCATCTTCGAGGCGTTCCGCCAGGCCGACGGCACGATCAGCCGGAAGTACGGCGGTACGGGCCTTGGCCTGTCGATTTCGCGAGAGCTCGCGCGACTGCTTGGCGGCGCGATCGCCCTGCGAAGCCAGCCCGAAGAGGGCAGCACCTTCACCATCACGATCCCCCTCGCCTACGATCCCGCGCGGGTCGCGCCCCGCGATCAGCCGGTCCGCGCCGAAGCGCCAGCCGCGCTTCCGGCCAGCCAGCCGCGTGCGTCGCGATCGACGGCGGCGCCCAGGACGGTCGACGACGACCGCGACAGCCTGGCCGGGTCCCGCCGCGTGCTGCTGGTGATCGAGGACGACGACAAGTTCGCCGGCATCGTCCGGGACCTGTCTCGCGAGATGGGCTTCCAGGCGCTCGTCGCTGGCACGGCCGAGGAAGCGCTCAGGCTCGCGCGACAATTCAGGCCCAGCGCCGTCGTCCTGGACGTCGGCCTGCCCGACGAGTCCGGCCTGATGGTTCTGGATCGCCTGAAGCGCGACGACGCCACCCGGCACATCCCGATCCACGTCGTCTCCGCCTCCGATCACAGCCAGACCGCACTTTCGCTCGGCGCGGTCGGTTATCTCGTCAAGCCGGTCAAGCGGGACGAATTGGCCGACGTGCTGAAGACCCTGGAAGCCAAGCTGACCAACTCCGTGCGCCGCGTCCTCATTGTCGAGGACGACCCCGTCCAACGCGACGCGGTCGGCAAGCTGCTGGCGTCGCGCGACGTCGAGACCGTCGGCGTGGGCACCGCGGCCGAATGCCTGGAGAAGCTGCGCGAGCAGACCTTCGACTGCATGGTGCTGGACCTGTCGCTACCCGACGCGTCCGGCTATTCGCTGCTGGAAACGCTCAGCCAGAACGGCGATCACGCCTTCCCGCCGGTGATCGTCTACACCGGTCACGACCTGTCGCCCGACGACGAGCAGCGTCTGCGTCGCTACTCCAGCTCGATCATCATCAAGGGCGCCAAATCGCCCGAGCGGCTGCTCGACGAGGTCTCGCTGTTCCTGCACCAGGTGGTCTCGGAGCTGCCGCCCGAGCAACAGAAGATGATCCAGAAGGCGCGCCACCGGGACGCAGTGCTCGAGGGCCGTCGCGTCCTGATCGTCGAAGACGACATCCGCAACATCTACTCGCTGACGAGCGTGCTGGAGCCGCGCGGCGCCGTCATCGAGATCGCCCGCAACGGCCAGGAGGCGATCGAGGCTCTCGACCGTTCGGCCCAGGATCCCACCCAGGCTGTCGACCTGGTCCTGATGGACGTGATGATGCCTGTCATGGACGGCCTTACGGCCGCGCGGCAAATCCGCGACGACGCGCGCTGGTCGAAGCTGCCGATCCTGATGCTGACCGCCAAGGCCATGCCGGACGACCAGGCGCGCTGCCTGGAAGCCGGCGCCAGCGACTACATGGCCAAGCCCATCGACGTGGACAAGCTGCTGTCGCTGGTCCGGGTCTGGATGCCGAGGTAGGCGTGACCGGAGCGATCGAAGACCTCGAAGTCCAGTTGCTGCTGGAAGCGCTCTTCCAGCGCTACCACTACGACTTCCGCCACTATGCGCGGGCGTCGATCAAGCGTCGCCTGACCCAGGCGCGCAGCCAGCTGGGATTTCCGACCATCTCCGCGATGCAGGATCGCGTCCTGCACGATCCGGCGATGCTGCCCCGCCTGCTCGACTACCTGACCGTCCAGGTCAGCGAGATGTTCCGCGACCCGTCCTATTTCCGGGCTCTGCGGGAAAAGGTCCTGCCGCACCTGGGCACCTACCCCTCGTTGAAGGTCTGGATCGCCGGATCCAGCACGGGCGAGGAAGTCTATTCGCTGGCGATCCTGTTCCGGGAGGAAGGCCTCTACGACCGGACGATCTTCTACGCGACGGACATCAACCCCGAGGCCCTGGCCGCCGCGGAAGCCGGCGTCTACGCCCTGGACCGGATCCGAAAGTTCACCGAGAACCACCAGAAGTCCGGCGGGAAGTCCTCGCTGTCCGACTACTACACGGCGGCGTACGGACGCGCGGCGTTCGACAAGAGCCTGCGCAGCCGCGTGGTGTTCTCCGACCACAGCCTGGTCACCGACGCCGTCTTCGCCGAGATGCACCTGATCTCGTGCCGCAACGTGATGATCTATTTCGATCGCCCGCTGCAGGACCGCGCCATTGGCCTTTTCCGCGATTCCCTGGCGCGCCGGGGCTTCCTGGGCCTGGGTTCGAAGGAGAGCCTGCGCTTCTCCTCCCACGCCAGCGCCTTCTCCGAGTTCGACGCGGGCGAGAAGATTTACCAGAGGCGCGAGCCATGACCGCCAGCCCTATCACGGCGATCGCGATCGGCGCCTCGGCTGGCGCGGTGCAGGCGCTGCTGGCCTTGCTGCCGGCCCTGCCCGCCAGTTTTGCGCTCCCCGTGCTGGTCGTCGTCCACGTGCCGCCAGGCCGGGACAACGCCTTGGTGTCGCTGCTGCAGACCAAATGCCGCATCGTCGTCAAGGAAGCCGAGGACAAGGAACCGGTCGCCGGCGGCGTCATCTATTTCGCGCCCTCGGGCTACCACCTGCTGGTCGAGACCGATGGAACCCTGGCCCTTTCGAGCGACGAGGTGGTGAACTACTCCCGTCCGTCGATCGACGTGCTGTTCGAGACCGCGGCGGACGCCTACGGTTCGGGATTGGCGGGCGTGATCCTGACAGGGGCCAACCACGACGGCGCCGCGGGGCTCAAGTCCGTCATGGACGCCGGCGGTGTGGCGATCGTCCAGAATCGCGGCGAGGCCTACGCCACGGCCATGCCCGACGCCGCCCTGGAAGCCTGTCCTTCGGCTTCCACCATGACCCTCGATGCAATCGCATCCTACCTGTCGAGTTTGGGGGCCGCATGAGCATCGCGGACAAGCCGATCAACTTCCTCCTGGTCGATGACCTCGTAGAGAACCTCCTGGCGCTGGAGGCCCTGCTGCAGCGGGACGGGCTGCGATGCCTCAAGGCGCGCTCCGGCGAAGAGGCGCTGGAACTCCTGCTGGTCCACGAGGTCGCCTTGGCGCTACTGGACGTACAGATGCCGGGCATGGACGGCTTCGAGCTGGCCGAGTTCATGCGCGGCAGCGAACGCGCTCGCCACATCCCGATCATCTTCCTGACCGCCGGCGTCGCCGACAGCCAGCGGCGCTTCCGAGGCTACGAGGCCGGCGCCGTCGACTTCATCCAGAAGCCGATCGAGACCGGCGTCCTGCGCAGCAAGGCCAATGTCTTCTTCGACCTGCACCAGCAGCGGCGGCAGATCGAAGCCCAGCGCGATGAGCTGGAGGCCGCGACCCAGGCCCTGCGCCGCGCCGATCGCCACAAGGACAGCTTCCTGGCGGTGCTGGCTCACGAGTTGCGCAATCCCGTGGCGGCGTTGAGCGGCGGCCTGCACCTCCTGAACAAGGACATCCCGCCCGAACGCGCCAAGGACATCCGCTCGCGCATGGATCGGATGCTCGACCATCTGACGCACCTGGTCGACGATCTACTGGACGTCTCCCGTGTCAGCCAGGGCAAGATCGTCCTGAAGAAGGAGCGCGTCGAACTGGGAGAGGTCCTGCGCTCGGCGATCGAAGCCAGCCAGCACAACATCGAGGCAGGCGGCCACCAGTTCGTCACCGACCTTCCAAGCAAGGCGATCTGGCTGGACGCCGACCATACCCGCCTGGCGCAGATCGTCTCCAACCTGCTCAACAACGCCGCCAAGTACACGCCGACGGGCGGCACGGTGTCCCTGAGCGCGAGCGTTCGCGGCCGCCAGATCGAGATCGCCGTCTCCGACACGGGCGTGGGCATCCCCAAGGAGATGCAGGCCAAGATCTTCGAGATCTTCGCTCAGGTCGAGGATCACCTGGGCAAGGCGCAGGGCGGGCTCGGGATCGGGCTGGCGCTCGTCCGGCAGCTCGTCGCACTACACGACGGGGTCATCGGGGTGGAAAGCGGTGGCGAGGGCCAGGGCAGCACCTTCACGGTGCGGCTTCCCGTTCGCGACTAGGGCGCGGCGGGAGGGCCGCCGCCGCTACCCGCCCGGGTGCAGCCCCGGCGCTTCCTGACCCGTGCGGGCGACATACTCGGTGTAGCCGCCGCCGTACTGATGAACGCCCTCGGGGGTCAGTTCCAGCACGCGGTTGCTCAGGGCGCCCAGGAAGTGGCGGTCGTGCGAGACGAAGAGCATGGTGCCCTCGAAGTCCGCCAGGGCCGCCACCAGCATCTCCTTGGTCGCCATGTCCAAGTGGTTGGTCGGTTCGTCCAGCACTAGCAGGTTCGGCGGATCGAACAGCATCTTGGCCATGACCAGACGCGCCTTCTCGCCGCCGGATAGAACTCGGCACGGCTTTTCGACATCGTCGCCCGAGAAGCCGAAGCACCCCGCCAGGGTGCGCAGCGCACCTTGGCCGGCCTGCGGGAACGAGCGCTCCAGGGACTCGAAGATCGTCTCTTCGCCGTCCAGCAGGTCCATCGAGTGCTGGGCGAAGTAGCCCATCTTGACGCTGGCGCCGATGCTGACCAGGCCCTGGTCGGGCTTGGTGTCGCCGGCCACCAGCTTCAGCAGCGTCGACTTGCCGGCCCCGTTGGCGCCCAGGACGCACCAGCGTTCCTTGCGGCGCACCAGGAAATCCAGCGCCTCATAGATCGGCTTGTCGCCATAGCCCTTGTGGACGTTGCGCAGGTTGATCACGTCCTCGCCCGAGCGCGGCGGGCTCTGAAACTCGAACTGCACCGTCTGGCGGCGGCGCGGGGCCTCGACGCGTTCGATCTTGTCAAGCTTCTTGACCCGGCTCTGCACCTGGGCGGCGTGCGAGGCGCGCGCCTTGAACTTCTCGATGAACTTGATTTCCTTGGCCAGCATGGCCTGCTGGCGCTCGTACTGCGCCTGGCGCTGCGCCTCGCCCAGCGCGCGCTGCTGGTCGTAGAAGTCCAGATCGCCCGAATAGGTGATCAGCTGGCCGCCATCGATCTCGATCACCTTGCCGATGATGCGGTTCATGAAGGCGCGGTCGTGCGACGTCATCAACAGGGCGCCGTCGTAGTTCTTGAGGAACGCCTCAAGCCAGATCAGGCTTTCGAGATCCAAGTGGTTGGACGGTTCGTCCAGCAGCATGCCGTCGGGCCGCATCAGCAGGATACGGGCCAGCGCCACGCGCATCTTCCAGCCGCCGGACAGTTGGCCGACATCGCCGTCCATGCGCTCCTGGCTGAAGCTCAGGCCGGCCAGAACCTCGCGCGCCCGCGCTTCCAGCGCATAGCCGTCCAGCTCCTGGAAGCGCTCCAGCACCTCGCCATAGCGCTCCATGACGGCGTCCAGTTGGTCGGCCTGGTCCGGATCGACCATGGCCGCTTCCAGCGTGGCCATCTCGGCGGCCAGCGCGCTGACGGGGCCGACGCCGTCCATCACCGCGGCGACCGCGCTCTGGCCCGACATCTCGCCGACATCCTGGCTGAAATAGCCGATCTTGATGCCTGGATCGGTCACGACCAGCCCGTCGTCGGGCTGCTCCTGGCCGGTGATCATGCGGAACAGCGTCGTCTTGCCGGCGCCATTCGGGCCGACCAGTCCGGCCTTCTCGCCCTTCTGGATGCCCATCGAGGCTTCGATGAACAGAAGCTGGTGGCCGTTCTGCTTGGAGATGTTGTCGAGGCGGATCATGGGGCGGTCTGCTAGCGCGCGCCGACGCAGAACGCCAGCCTTAGAGCCATATCAATTCCAAGCGCGACGATTGGACCCTCGCTACGGGGTCGACGCTCCAAGCGCCTCCAGGATGACGTCCGCGAACGCCTCGGCCGCGCCCGCCGCGTAGGACGAGTTCATCGCCTCATAGGTGATCTTCCCGTAGGCGGCGGCGTCCGGCATGTACTTGGCCGCGCCGTCCACCATGGTCGCCACCAGGGTGTTGGCGATGGGCGAGCGCCTCTTGATCTCTTGCCCCGTCCGACTGGACAGCTCGACCTGGACGCCGACGATGGCGATGTCGCCGATCCGCAGGATGGCGAACGGTGCGACCGCCTCCCCCGCCGGCTGGAAGGCGTAGGTTCTGGAGGGTTTCAGCGCCTGGAGGGACGCCGGCCGCGCCTGCGCCGGCAGGGTCACCGCGCCGCGCGTAACGCCGAGGTTAACGGCCGTCTCGCTGGCCCGGATGTGTTCGCTGGTGCGCACGATGTCCTGAGCCAGCCGCTCACCCAGCAGATCGGAGAGCAGATAGCCGCTCGCGCCGATGTCGACCGTTGTCTGGCGGCCGTCCTTGTCGGCCACCGCGCGCCTGGCCTTGAACAGCGGCGCCTGATCTCCAGCGGCGCCGATCAGGAACAGCGAGACCAGATCGCCGCCATAGAGGCTCTCGACCCGTCGCATGGCCACGCCGGCCAGATCGCCGGTGATCGCCTTGGTCCCGTTCTCGACCACGGCCTGGTCCATCACCGACGGCTGGACGGCGTAGTTCGCCAGCAGCGCCAGCGGTCGCCCTTCTCGGTCCTCGATCCGCACCACGCCCAGATCCTTGTCCGAAGGGCCCAGGCTGTCGACGCCCAGCCAGAAGCCTTCCGGCGTGTGCTGGTCGCGGTTGATGTTGATGTCGGTGGCGCCGCGCCCGAAGCCGGCGCGCGCGGGCCGCGCCGTGGCCGACGCCCTCTCCGCCGCCGTCTTCAGGGCCGTCTCGACCGCCGCCTTGAAGCGAAGGTTCCTGGCCTGCTCGTCCGGCGAGTCCAGGCCGGGAAACGGTCGCCCGACCGGCATGATGTGCGGGGCCGAGAAGGTGTGGCTGGCGCTGACCAATACGTCTTCGGGCCGCGCGCCGGTGGCCTGGGCCACGATCGCCTTCATCGCCTCGACCGTCTCGACCGAGATCGAGGTCAGGTCGACCACGACCAGCGCGACCTTGCGGCCATCCTCGTCCAGCAACAGCACGCGCGTCTGCAACGCGTCATGCGCCTGCCCGAAACCCTGGATCGGCAGCAGATCGGCTGGCAGGACCACGTCGGCGCGCCCTGCTCCAGCGCGCAGTTCGGCGGCGGCCGGCAGGGCGACAAGGGCCGCAAGGGTCGCCCCGGCGAGCAGACGCATCATGAGGTTCATGGAGATGACGAAGCCCTCGGTTAGCGCAGGTTCTTGCTGATCATCTCGACCAGGCCGCCGACGATGGCGTTCTCGGCGCAGCCTCGGGCCATGGGGCTGCCGTTCACCTCGAAGATCGGCCGATCATAGGCCGCGTCGTCGGCGATGTAGCCGACGCGGTCATTGGCCAGGGTGACAAGGACGGTGTTGCTCACCGGCGAGACGCGACGCAGGTGGTCGTAGATGTTGGTCACCACCTCGCCCGAGACGCTGGTCAGGGCGATGTCGTCCAGCAGGATCAGGCCCAGCCGCAACTTCACCTCGGGCACGTTGACGGCCGTCATGTCCGCCAGTTGATTGACGCCCTGCTTGGTCGGGCATGACACCTCGCGAGCGTCGACCGCCAGCCGCGCCGTGGGCGAGAGCGTCTCGACGCCGCGCGCGATCCGCAGCACCTCGGCCCCGACCATCACGCCCTGCGCCTCGGCGGCGCGATAGGCCCTGACCTTGGCCGCCTCGCCGCCGGTCCCGATGCGCGGAAAGACGCGCGGATCCTGGTCGCCGGCCGGGCCCATGGTCCACAGCGCCACCGCGCCGTCGCCCAGTTCGTCCTCGACATACTTCTGGGCGACGCCCGACAGGTCGCCCGTGAGCTCGTTGGCGCCAATGGTCACGACATTGTGGACGGCGTAGTTGAACAGCACCGCGATCGGCTTGCCAGACAGATCCTCGAACCGCATGACCCACAGGGTCTTGTCGGACGGGCCATCCGGATTGAAGCCCATCGACCAGCCCTTGGCCGAGTAGACGTCTCGGTTGACGCTGACATCGACGCGCCCCCGCGCCAGGCCGTAGCGAGCCGGGCGGGCCTCGGCCTTGGCTTGCTTCAGGGCCGCGACGATCCGGTCATAGACCAGCGCCGTATAGACCCGTGACTCCGCGCCGCCCGGATGCGCCAAGGCCCCCGGCGACACCTCGCCGATGCGGGGGGCGCTGTGGTCGTGGGTTGCGGTGATCAGCACCCCAGCGAAGGGCACGCCGACCTCGCGGGCGATCCGCTCGCGCAAGGGCGTCATGTCGCCGACTTCGATCAGGTCGGCGGAGACGATGGCCGCCCGGCTCGCGCCACTCTCGATATAGAGGACCCGCGCGAAGATCGGATCGTGGACCCGCGCGAAGTCGCCGCCGCCCATCGGGTTGAGCCCTCGCAGATCCGTGGGCGTGATGTCGATCTTGGCCGCCCCGGCTCGCAGGGGAGCGGCGGCGACCGGGCCGGCCAGGGCGACGACGCCGGCGACAAGGCCGCCCAGCAGCACGGCGCGGAAGTGGGTCAACAGAAGCCCCCTCATCGCGCGTCACGGCGCTGCGCGAACAGCCAGTCACGGACGCCCTCGATCGCGTAGGCGATACGCCAGGTGTTCACGTGATTGCTGCCGCCGTTGTCGGGCTGCCCCGGCGGCACGACGGTGCCCTTGCGCAGGGCGACGTAGTTGACGCTGGCGCCCTTGGCCGCGAGGGCCGCGACGTCCTTGCTCATCTGCTGGGGCGACGCATCGCCGTCCCAGACCGCTCGCGCCACCTTGGCCCCGGCCCGCTCAAGCACGGCGGTGATCGCGTTCTGGCCCGGATAGGCCTTGAGGTCGCCCTCGGACACGATGATGAACAGCCTGTCCTTCGCCAGCGGCGCCGTCAGCGCCGGATCCCACTGGCCGGCCACGATCAACGAAGCGGCGAACAGGTCGGGATACTTGATGTTCAGCGCGATCGACATCATCGCGCCCATGGACTGGCCCGTGGCGTAGATCCGGTCGGGGTCGATACTGAAACGGCCGGCCAGCTGCTCGACCAGACGCACCGTCGTGTCGAGCAGGCCCGTCGCCTCTGACGCGTCGTTGACCACCTGGGCGGGATACTGCGGCGCCAGGACGAAGGCCTCGTGCCTGGCCTGCTCGGCGGCGCCGGCCCAGACGACCGCGCCCAGCCCCTGGACCAGGGTGGTGTCCACCGCCGGTCCGGTCACGCCCATGTCGTGCATGAACAGCACCAGCGGATAGCGCCTGCTCGGATCGTAGGTCTTCGGCGTAAAGAGGTTGTAAGGCAGCGCCTCGCCGGTGACGGGATCGACAAATTTCGCGGCCTTGAAGTCGTCGACGATCAGGTTCCGGACCGCCGACGTCTTGATAGGCTCTGGAGCTGCGGGAAAGACCCGCCCCGACACCGCCGTGACCAGACCTGCCTGGCTGACCCGCGCGGCCGCCACCTTCCGCGTCAGGCTGCGTCCAGCCTGCACGACCAGGGCCGCACCGGGATCGGTCAGCGACAGGTCGACGACGACTTCGTTCCCAGCGGCGCGCACCCGCGTCACCGTCCGCCCCTCAACCGCGAAGGTCGAAGGCGACAGCCGCGCACCGTCGATCGGCTCGCCGTAGTCGAGGGAGACGGCGGTGAGCTTCTGGCCATCGCCGAACACCTCGGTGATCGCGGTCGCGTTCCGGGCCTGGGCCGCCGCGCGCCCGGCCAGGCCAACGCCCGCCATGGCGGCCATCAGTCCGAGGGTCGTCCGTCGCGTCGGCATCAGAACACCCCCGCCAGGCGCAACAGGGCTACGGTCGTGGCCATGCCCAGAGCGACGCCGACGACCAGGGCCAGAGGCGAGCCTCGCCGCATGGCGCCGTCAGCGTCCAGGCCGCGCGCCCGTCCGGTCACCATGGCCCCAGTCAGGTTCTGGCGCTTGAAAGTCGCATAGAAGATGATCGCCAACAGGTGGATCACCACCAGGATCTCCAGCCCCTTGAACGCCAGGCCGTGGATCTTCGAGGCCAATCGGCCCGTCTCGAACGAGACAAGCGACGACAGCGGGCCGGACTCCAGGCCGTCGACATCGACCGCGAAGCAACCGCAGACGACCATCGTCACGAGGCACCCGATCAGGGCCACCACGCTCCAACCGCCCAACGGGTTGTGACCCGGCGTCGAAGGCTTCTGATCTCTGGAGAACAGGCCGCGCGCATAGGCCAGCGCGGCGCCGGGTCCCTTCACGAACTTCGAAAAGCGCGCGGTCGAGGCGCCGGCCACGCCCCACCAGATGCGGAACACCAGCAGTCCCGCCACGGCGGAACCCGCGATCCGGTGCAGATCCAGGTCGTCGGACTCCTGGGACCACCAAGCCAGGACCACGAGCGCCAGCAGCGCCCAGTGGAAGATCCGAGTCGGCAGGTCCCAGACCGCGACGCGATCGCCGTCGGCTCCGGTCATGCCTAGTTGTCCTTGTTGCGGAAGGCTTCGTGACAGGCCTTGCAGGTCGCGCCGAGGTCTGCGACGGCGGGTTTGATCGCCGCGATCTGGCCGGTGCGGCTGGCGGCGTCCAGCTTATCGACGGCCCGCGCGAACGCGTCGGCGTCGACCTTGAACTCGCCGGCCTTGGTCCAGATCTCGGGCTTGGCGCCGGTCTTCACGCCCGCTTCGGGGCCCGAGCCGCGCGGGAATTGCGCCATCAGCTTGGGCGCGGCGGCCTTGATGATCGCGGCGCTGCGCTTCATCGCCTCGATATCGGGACTGCCGGACTTGGCGCCCTCGTTGAGCGCCTTCATCTCCTTGCCCACGGCCTTGAAATAGGTCTGTCGGGCGTCGATGACCGCCTTGCCGTCCAGCGCCAGGGCCGTTCCGGCCGACAGCGCCAGCAGGACGCCAGCGGTGAGCGCGATGCGTTTGAGCATTTCCTGTGTCCTCCAGAGGTCTTCGTCGTCGCGCCTAGGGCTGGACCATGATCCGGCCGGCCCGCCAGACGCCGTCGGCGTCGCGCCGCGTCACCGCCGAGACTGTCACGCCGGGCTTGGCGAAGCCGCGCGGATGGACGTCGTAGGCGATTGGTTTGATGTCGGCGGGAACCAGGATTCGGCGATGCCCGTCGGGATAGGTCACGTCCAGCTCCAGTCCGGTCGGCGTCGACCGCGCCGCCGCGACGGTCCCGTGGGTGATCGAGGTGTCGGGCTGGGGCATGCCGTGGGTGCCGACCTCGGGGCGATAGCCCGGCTCGAACAGCCGCAGCTCGTTGGCCCGGCCGGTATCGACGTCGACATTGGCGTTGATCGTGGCCACGAAGTCGCCGGGCTTGATGGCGTCAAGCGCGAGCGGCCGGGCGGTCACGACGGTCCACCCCTTGGACATCGCCACGACGAAGATCCTGTCGTCCTTCTCGCGCACGGTTATGTCGTTGTCGGTGTAGCCCACCAGCGCGCCGGCATGGCCGACGGGATGCTCGACCGCCTGGGCATGGACGGCTATCGGCGCGGCGATCAGAGCGCTCGCCAGCAGCAGCGACTTCAACATGCGTCGTACCCTCGGGGATCAGGCTGAAGGCGCTGGCGATGTCCCCGGCCGCCAGGCTCTATCGGTTCTGCTAGGATCTCGCCGCCCGACAACTGCGGGTCAGGCGCTGGATGTTGCCGTGCGCGACCGCCGCCTCGACGGCGCGCGGCAAGGGCGAGAACGCACCTCGGGCCGTGGCGAGCAGTTCGGGAATGCGGCCGTGACGGTTGGTCTCGGTAATGTCCATGGCGAACAGGAAGCGGCCCGGGAACCGCTCGATCAGCGCCCGCCATGCCGGCGTCAGAGCGCCGTCGGCGGTCAGGATCGACAGCTTCAGGTTTGGATTGTCCGGCCGCGCGGGATCCAGCCGTATCGAGAGGTCGGCATGGATGTTGGGATGCGCCGCCATCAGGCGTCCGATCGTCTCGGCGTCAGCGCCCCAACCCGCATGCGCCAGGATCAGCGGCATCGCCGGATAGGTCGCCGCCACCGACTCCACGGCGGCGATCACCTCGGGGCTCTCCAGGCTGACGTGGGTCGAGACGGGAACCTTCCGGGCATTGGCCAGGGCGTAGATCGCCTGCCGATCGGGCGTCGTGAACGAAGCCGCGTCGCTGGGATAGGGATTGGGATCGTAGCGGGTCGGCAGCTCGCCGAAGCCGCAGATCCGGCCCTGCTCCAGCAGCGCGGCGAAGGTTCGCGCGGTATCGGGGCCAAGGCGCAGCCCCTTGGCCTCGCGCGTCCGAGCCACGCTGGCCGATGGGATGACGTAACCCGGGTTGCGCCGCGCCACCGCGCTCAACGCCTCCATGTCGGGATACATGATGACCACCCCGGCCAGGCCCGCGGCGCGAAACAGCGCGATCTCCTCGTCCGGCGAGATCACGGACAGCAGATGTGAGTGAGCATCGACATAGGGAATGGTGTCAGCGGCGCGGGCGGCGCTCGCCCCTAGCAGGGCGACGACGGCGGCTAGCCCCAGGATTCGGCGCCTCATCGGAAACGCCCCGCCTGCTTGAGCCAGCCGTCGACAAAGTCGAACGTCCGCTTGACCGTGTCGCCATACTCCGGTCGGCAAGCGTTGAAGAGGTGGGTCGCGCCCTCGACGGCGGCGAAGGTCTTATCCTTGGAGCCGAGGTGGTCGAAGATGATCTCGTCGGGCACGATCAGATAGTGGCAGCTCATGGTCAGCACCAAGGCCGGAACGCTGACGCCCTCGGCGTTGGCCGGCGTTGCGGTCATGGCTGAGGACCAGTCGACCCCGACGATGTCGTCGGCGGTGATGGCGTAGTCAGTGCGGGTTCGGATGGCCGAAGCCGCCAGGAAGCGGCGCACGGTCGTGTTCTGAGTCATCAGGCCCAGGGAGCCGAGGGCGGCCGCCGCCTGTTGTCCGCTGGGCGGCCGCACTGAGGTGATGACCTCCGTCAGCGTCTGCCCGTCGGCGCGCAATAGGAGATGGGACTTGCGGGTATGGGCCGCGAAGCTGGTGTCAGGCTGGTAGAGCCGCGCGCCGGCGGCCTGCTGGCCCAGGCCCGGCACGACGAAAGGCTCGTCGTCGGTGAAACGGCCCTGCCCCGCCAAGATCAGCTTCAGTCGCTGCTGAGCGTCGGCGACGATGCGGGCGTTGCGATCGGACTGCCCGCGATAGAACCGCTGGGCGAAGTCCACGCTGTAGCGGGCGCGCTTCTGCTCGGGATCGTAGCCGTTCTCGCGCGCGAACATGTCCAGGGCGACCGGGCGCTCGGCCCCCTCTCCGGCCGGATCGACGGCGCTCATCTGGTGGAAGGCGCCGAGCGTCGGATCCACCAGGACAAGGCCGTCTGGCCTGGCCAGGTCCGTGAGGCCTTCGGTCTTGCAGGGATAGATCTTCTCGGGCCCGCTGCACGCGGCGGGGCCGTGTTCGGCGACGTTCTGGTACAGAGTGACGAGATGGCCGCCACCGCTGTGGCCGACCAGGATCACGCGCGTCACGCCCGGCAGGCCGCGCGCGAACGCCACGCCCTTCGAGATCGATGGCAGATAGGCCTCGGGCGCGGTGTCGCCCCGGTGGTTGACCATCAGCACCCGATAGCCCCGCGCCGCCATCTCCCGGCCCAGCGGTTCGTTGAAGGTGTTGGCGTTGGGGTGCGCGTAGACCAGGACGATCCCGTTCGCCTGCGAACCGGTCGGCGCGTAAAGCAGGCCTTCGGCGTCCTGCGAGGCCAAACGCACATACTGAGTGGTGAAGCCTTCGCTCCGCACCGGGCCGAGCCGGACCCCGGGCGTTGCTTGGCGAGCCACCGCCGGCGCGCCGCCGGCCGCAAGAGCCAGGGCGACAACCGCCGCGCCCAGGACCGAAGACCGTCGCATCACCAGGCGTCCTGGGTGGCGTAGAAGGCGCGCCAGAAGGCGAGCTTTTCCGCGTTGCCGGCCACGGCGGTCGGTCCCCACTGGTCGCCCAGCATCATCACGCTATGCGCGGCAGGATCGAACGGCTCCCAGGCCGGAAGGCCCTCTCCGTTCGGATCGCCGCGCTTGATGATATTGGCCCAGTAGGACGACATCCGATCGGCGATGGCGCGATCTTCATCCGTCCACGGCCGATCGGTCGCGTAGAGGTTCCCGAACGCGTAGTTGATCTCCGAGCCGTGATAGGCGCCCCGGACGTCGTGACCGGGCCCCGGCGGCGCGTGGGTCCACCAATAGGTGAAGATCGGCTTGCTCGTTCCCTTGGCGCGCTCGACAGCCCAGAGGTAGGTCGAGACGCGGTTGTTGTCGTAAGCCGCCGCGTTGCTGGCCAGGGCCGCTTCGTCGTCGCTGGTCGCGGGGTAGAGCCGCAGGAACTCCGCGGCCAGGGCGCCGTATTTGATCTTCGCGGCCTGAACGTAGTCCGCCAGCGTGACGCTGACCTGCGGGGCGCCGGCCCGGGACGGTCCTGTCCGCGCGCGCAAGGTCGGGAACGCCGTCGCCGGCACGGCGCCGGTTTCGTCGCGGTTATTGCCGGTCACCACGGTGACGTCATTGAACGCCTTATTGGCCAGAGCCGCGTCATAGGTGCTGGGGATCACCCAGCCGTCCAGCACGGGACGAAACAGCGGCGGCTTGGCGGGCGTGCCCGTTTCCACCGCCGCATCGACGGCGTCGCTGCCCTCGACCAGCGTCCGCCAGGGCAAGGCCCGCAGCGCTTCGGGGGTTTGCGCGCCACGCACGGCGGCATAGGCCGCGCCCGCCGTCTCGGCCGAGGTCCGGGTGCGATAGGACACCGACAGGAAGCGCAGATCCGGATCACGGGGATAGCGGGAATGGCTCTGGGCGATGGCGCGATGGAAGAGGCCCTTGGCCAGCGGCGACATGGTCATGAAGCCAACCGAGCCCGCGCCCGCCGACTGGCCAGCGATGGTCACGCGCGACGGGTCGCCGCCGAATGCTGCGATGTTGCGTTGGACCCACTTCAGCACAGCGATGTCGTCGAGCAGGCCGTAGTTGCCCGACACGCCCGCATCGGCCTCCTTGCTGAGCCCCGGCGTGGAGAGAAAGCCCAGGACGCCGAGACGGTAGTTGAACGTGACGACCACCACGCCCTTGCGGGCCAACCCCTCGCCGTCGAACTCCGGGTTGGCGCCCGTGCCGTTCAGGAAGCCGCCGCCGTAGATCCAGACCAGGACCGGGCGCTTCTCCGAGGGCGCGCTGGCGCCCGTCCAGACATTGAGGGTCAGGCAGTCTTCGTCCATCGCCCCGCTCGGCGCGGGACCGCCGCCCTGCGGCTGGGGACAGAGCGCGCCAAAGCTCGCGGCCTTGCGGACGCCTTCCCAGGGGGCGACAGGCGCGGGCGGACGGAACCGCAGCGGACCGACGGGCGCGGCGGCGTAGGGAACGCCCTTGTAGACCGTGATCGAGGCGTCTCGCCCGGCCACGCCCGCCAGCTGGCCAGTGTCGATCTTGACCGGCGCGCGGACGATGTCGCCGACCGGAGCCGAGGCGGGCTTGGCCGAGAAACCGGTCGTCTCGCCGCTGGCCAGGACGTGGCCTTGGACCGCCTTGGTCAGGGCCTCGAACGACAGGTTCGAATCCGCCGGCAGCACCGTATCGAGCGCGAGAACCTGGAGGTGATAACCGACCTTCTCCGGCCCATGCGTATGGGGACCGGCATAGGGCTGGTTGGGCCCGTGGACGTTCACGCCATAGACCGCGCCGGCCGGCGGCGTCGTCAGCCCGCTCGGCAAGCTCACGACGCCGGCGGGGATGTTGAACAGCGTCAGGTGGATCGAGACGCCGGCGCCCGACTTGCCGGACACGCCCTGCATCACCACCACATAGGACTTCGTGCCGGCCGGTCCTTTCGCCCAGGACAGGCCTGGAAAGCGGTTGGCGCCGTACTGGGTGTTGTCGATCGGGATGTCCGCGCCGTCGCGAAAGGCTGGGCTGGTGACGGCCAGGACCGCGCCGCCGCGCGCCGGCGCGGCGGCTGTCAGCAAGGTCGGCGCGTGCCCGATCAGCGGCGGGGTCTGGGCCTGACCCGCGACCGGCGTCAGCGCCAGGAGCGCCGCGACCGCTACACTCGAGCGAAATCCGAACATGACATCGTCCTTACGCGGGCGGACGCCCGATCACGCCGGGCGGAGCGCTTCAAAACCGTCCGGAGCCCCTCAGGAGAGGCGGCGGAAAAAGAGCCGAGACGACAGCGTTTGCAGGAAGCCGCCTTGTCCGTCGTCTCGGCCGCAGGGCCCCGGGCGTGAGGACGCCCGGGGGGAGGCTCAGAACTTCATCCGCGCGCCGACGGTGACGTAGCGACCGGTCGGATCGTCGCCGATCGCGAAGCCGCCGAACTGCCCCGGAATGGTGGCCGCCCCGAAGAAGGCGGTCGCCGGTGGCGTGGCGTTGAAGAGGTTTTGGACGTTCAGGAAGTACTCGGCGTTGCCGAACGCATCCTTGGGCTTGAAGCTGACGTTCAGGTTGGTCGTCGCGAACGTCCCGAGGTGGTTGTTGGTCCACACCTGAGTCGGATCGGCGCTGTGCTTCAGCGCGCTTCTCCAGCGTTCCATGACGTCGATCGACACGGTGTCGGTGACGGCGTAGCGGAAGAAGCCGGTCAGGCGCCATTTCGGGCTGGCTTGCAGGCCGTTGGTGCCGAACGCGCTGCCGGCGGCGTCGATCGTGACCAGGGCCGGCGTGCGGTAGTAGATGTGCGGCTGGTAGCTGGCGAGGCCGCGCAGCGACAGCGCCCGACCGAACAGCTCGCCCGAATAGTTGGCCTCGAAATCGACGCCGTTGCTCTCGATCTCCGAGATGTTGATGACGGTCGAGGTCCAGCTGGTGACCAGGTTGGCCGCCGAGGTGTTGGTGAAGCCCAGCGGACGGGTCTGCAGCGCGCAGTACGGCGAGGAGCCGCCGCTGTCGTAGCAGGCCTTCTGGATCGTCGGGTTGAAGCCCTGGATGTTCGAGATCGCGTCGGTGATCCGGATCCAGTAGGCGTCGAGGGCGAAGCTAAGGCGCGGCAGCGCCTGCCAGACCACGCCTACGGTGCTGGTGTGGCCGATCTCGGCGCGCAGGCCGGCGTTGCCCGCCGACAGGCCCGGCACGGGCGACGTACCCGCCGTCAGGCCCGGCGTCAGACCCGTCAGTTCGTCCTTGTTGGTCAGGGTGTTGGACGAGGCCGGCGCGTAGAGGTCGTCCAGGGTCGGCGCGCGGATATCTCGCGACCGGGTGCCGCGAACGCGCAGGTCGTCGGTCAGGTGCCAGTCGGCGCCCAGCTTCCAGGTCCAGTACTTGCCGCTGGTCTCATAGCTGGTGTAGCGGGCCGCGCCGTTGACGTTCAGCGACTTGGCCAGGGTGACGTCGGCCAGCAGCGGCAGGTCGATTTCGGCGGCGACTTCCTTGACCGTGTCGCTGACCGGCGTGCGGGCGGCGAAGGTGTTCTGGTAGAGCGGCGTCGCGGTCGTGCAGTTGTAGCGGAGGCCCGCGCAGTTGGCGCGATCCGTCGGCAAGGCGTCGCTGGTCGAGTGGTACTTCAGCTTCCGGTATTCGCCCGACAGGGCGACATTGACCGGGCCGGCCCAGGTCGAGAACGGCGAGCCGCCGATCTCCGCCGTCAGGGCGTCCAGGCCGGTATTGGCCACCATGTGCGTGCTGCCCATGATGTAGTCGATCGAGGTCTGGCTGGCCGAGGTCGGGCCGAACACATTGAGCGGAACGCAGTTGGCGTAGGCGCTGTTGGTGAGCGCCGCGTAGCAGACCGCCTGCCCCGTCGCCGGATTGATCACCGCGTCGAGGGCGGCGGCCAGGCGCTGGTTGTTCGGATTGGCGTTCAGCGTCGTCGCCAGGCGGGCCGAGCCGTGGGTGTAGTTGACGCCCCAGCTGTAGTCGCCCAGCTTGCCGTCCAGGCCGGCGTTGATCGTGTACTGGCGCTCCTCGGCGACCGGGTTCAGGCGCGGCGCCTGGTCGAACATCTTGCTGAAGGCGAAGGTCGCCTGACCCGCCGAGGCCAGCTGGGTCTGGTAGGCCGAGGCCAAGAAGGCGTTGGCGCTGTTCATCGTGACGTTGCTGATCAGCGGCGGCGTCAGGAACTGCGAATTGCGCTTGTCGTTGAAGCTGGCCGCGACATAGCCGTGGACGCTGTCGGTCACGTCGTAGTCGACGCGGCTGTAGACCTGGTGGCTACGCAGCGGCGCCTTCAGCGAGGAGTCGTAGTAGCCGCCTGCCCCGCCCACCTGGCAGCAGGTCGAGCCGTTGATCGCCGTGCCGGCGACGAACGGGCTCAGCACGCCGTTGGCGGCGAAGTATTGGTTGGCCAGGGCGCCGTTGGTGATCTTGCCGCCGAACGGGAAGTTCAGCAGGCGGACATCGCTGTAGAGCTGGTAGGGCGCGGCGGTCGTGCCGGCGCCGCTGATGCTTTGCTGGCGGAACCACGGCCGGTCCGACCGGCGAGCCACGCCCTCGTCGTTGCGGTACTCGTAGCTGATCTCGAAGTGGCCCCGATCGTCGGCGAAGCGCGTGCCGTAGGCGATGCCGGCGCTCTGCTGCTGGGCGTCGCTGTACTTGGAGATCCCGGCCTGGGCGCTGAGCTTGATGCCCGTGAACTTGGTGTCGGTGATGAAGTTGACGACGCCCGTCACCGCATCCGAACCGTAGACCGCCGAGACGCCGCCGGTCACGGTGTCGACCCGCTGCAGCAGCATCTGCGGCACCATGTCGACATCGACGATGCCATTGACCGAGGTCGGCGGCACGCGGTGGCCGTCCAGCAGGATCAGGTTCCGCACCGAGCCCAGATTGCGCAGGTTCAACTGGTTGGCCGCGGCGTTGCCGCCCGCCCCGCCGCCGACGCCGGCGTTCGGGTTGCCGTACTGGTTGCGCGGGCTGGAGAAGACCGGCAGCTGGTTCAGGCCGTCGGCGATGGTGGTGGGCTGGACGCGCTGGATGTCGTCGACCGGCACCACGGTGATCGGGGTGGGGCTGTTGTTGCCGTTGCGGATGACCCGCGAGCCCGTGACCACGACCTCGGCGACCGCGGCCGCGCCTTCATCGCTCTGGACCGACGCTCCGGCGGCGGCCGACGTCGGTTCGGACTGGGGGCGCGGCGCGCTCCCGGCTTCGCGCAGGATGATCACCGAGCCGTTGTCGGCGGCGATCTCCAGGTTGGTGGCGGCCAGGAAGGTCTTCAGCGCCGCGCGGGCGTCATGGTGCCCCTTGAGCGTCGGCGTGGTCACGCCCTTCAGGCGGGCGGCGGGCGCGACGATCTGGATGCCGGCCTGGCGCGCGAACATCGGGATGGCGCTGGCGGCCGGGCCGCTGGGAATGTCGAACGTCCGCTCCTGGGCCGCCACGCTGGTGGCCGACAGAAGCACGGCGAGCGAGGCGCCGCAGAGCATGCGTGAATAGGTGGTCATCGTTTCCCCCTCTTAGGGCTATCGCCCGCTTGTTGTGAGAAAAGATGCGCCGTGAGCGGCCTTCCCCCCTGGGGATCGGAAAAAATTTGAAATCTGCGAATTCAATCACGTCTAGCGGGTGATATGGACCGCGCCGTCGGCGGTGAAGGCCCGCCCACCCAGCGACAGCGCTACGGCTTGCGCGAAACCCGTCGGATCGCTCGAAGCGTAGAGGCCCGAAAGCGGCGCGGCGGCCAAGCCAGGATCGTCGACGACGATGCGGGTCGACGAATAGCGCGCGAACTCCGCCGCCGCCTGTTCCAGGGTCTCGCCATTGAAGGCCAGCATGCCATCCTGCCAGCTGAGGCGACGAGTGACCTCGTCGGCGTCCAGCGCGACGGGCGACGCCACGGCAGTTATCCGAGCATCCTCGGACGGCGCGACCGCCGTCGTATTCGCCGCGACGAGCACGGGCGCGGGCGCGCCATCGCACCTCATCTCAACCCGCCCGGCCTGGACGAGCACCTGGACCGGTCCCTGCTTGTCATGGCGAACCACAAAGCTCGTCCCGCCGCCGGTCAGCTTCACGTCGCCGGCGCGCACCGTGAACGGACGCTCCTGGTCCGTTGCGATGTTGAACAGCGCTTCGCCCGACATCAGAACCGCGTCGCGAGCTCTCGGCGAGAACCGGACCTTGACGAGGGAGTCGGTGTTCAGGGTGACGCTAGAACCGTCGGGCAGCGGTACGCGCCGGACCTCGCCCTTGGCGGAGCGCAGCACCAGCGGCGCGCTCCAAGAACGCGCGCCCCAGATCACCACGCCGCCGAATGCCGCAGCCAGCCCGCCCGCCAGCAATTGCCGACGCGGCAGGGCGGCCCGACGCAAGGCATAGGCCGCGTCGAGCGTCGAATGATGAGCCTGATCCGCGCGGGCCATCACCGCATGGGCGCGCGCGAAGGCGCCGCGCCGGCGAACGTCGCCCTCGAGCCATGCCTCGAGGTCCGAGCGCTCGGCGTCGGTCAGGGGACCACGATCAAGCCGCGCCACCCAGCCGGCGGCCGTCCGATCGATATCCTTGCTAGTCTCTCGTCTGGTCACGCGCGAACCGGGATCGAAGGGTCTCGATCATAGATGCGCCAGATCCGGGTTTCCCGCCACGGCCGTAGAAATTTATCAGCAGGCTCACCGCTTTCGCGATCTGCTTCTCGACGGCCTTCTCGGTCATTCCCAATCGCGCGGCGATCTCCTTCTGGGAGAGGCCCTCGATCTTGCGCATCCGAAAGGCTTCCCGGCGCTTGCTCGGGAACGCCGCCAGGGCCTGGTTCAGCAGACGCAGCTCCTGGCGTCCCGCCACCTCGCGCTCGGGCGACAGCTCGTCGGCCAGACCGAAGACCTCCAGGTTCTCGACCGTGGCGATCGAGACCACCTTGGCGCGCCGGGCCTGCTGGAGGATCAGCGACTGGGCGGTCTGGAAGAAATAGGCCTTGGGCTGGTCGATATGGCCCACCGACTTGAGGGCCGAGATCCTGGCGTAGCTTTCCTGGATCAGGTCATCAACGTCGGCGGGCAGCTGGCGACGCTTGAGCAGCCAGTGCCGGAGTGCCGGTTCGTGCGGCAGAATATGGCGCGAGAGCCAGATCGCCCGTTCGGGGTCGAAAAAGGCGCTGGTCTCGGACGTCTGTTGCGACGCGGGCCGCTGCACGGACGCTTTCCTCCTCGGCAAGGGTGGCCCGGCTGGTAGCGCGAGTCCCCCGATCATGCTTGGCATGATGACCGGACACACCGCGCGCGCGGACATTCAAACCGTGAGGCGCGCCATTCATTGTCTGGTGGGACGACGCCCGTCGACCACCGCGTCGGGTTTCCGCTCGCCGCCTTATCGGATAGTGCGTGAACATCCGCCGCGTCCCGGGTGCGCCAGGATGCGGCCGCCTTCAGTTCGTGTGCGTGCCTTGCCTTTCAGCCTTCTCTTCTCGTCGCGCTCCCTCGGATCCCGCCCATGGTGAGGCTGCGCCGGCGCGGCCTGGCGTCGATCAATTCCGAGATCCGTGACGGCATCGTCCCGGCCGCCGACGGCGTCACGGTCGCTCCCGCGCTCCCCGGAGAGGATCATCCACGCAAGGCGCGTTCCTACCGCGTCGTGGCCCTGATCATCGCCTGCGCGCTCTTTATGGAGCAGATGGACGCCACCGTGCTGGCGACCGCCCTGCCCACCATGGCGCGTGACTTCGGCGTGCCGGCCACCAATCTCAGCTCGGCCCTGACGGCCTATCTGCTGGCCCTGGCGATCTTCATCCCGGCCAGCGGGCGACTAGCCGACCGCTTCGGCTCCAAGACGATCTTTCGCTTGGCCATCCTGATCTTCATGGGCGGCTCGCTGATGTGCGGCCAGGCCCACAACCTGCCATTCCTGATCCTCGCCCGCTTCCTGCAAGGCATGGGCGGGGCGATGATGATCCCCATCGGGCGGCTGGTGCTGCTGAGATCGGTGGCCAAGCAGGACATGGTCTCGGCCACGTCCTGGCTGATCATGCCCGCGCTGATCGGACCAATCCTCGGCCCACCGATCGGCGGCTTCATCGTCACCTATCTCGACTGGCGCTGGATCTTCTACCTGAACATCCCGATCGGCCTCCTGGGCGTGGTTCTGGTCAGCCTGTTCATCGACGAGGTGCGCGGCGAGAAACCAGCCGGCGCGGACTGGCTGGGCTTCCTGCTGTCTGGGGTTTCCCTGGGCTGTCTGCTGTTCGGCTTCGAGATGACCAGCCGCAGCGGCGAGCTGCAGCAGGCCCTCGGGCTGATCGCCGTCGGCTTCGCGGCGGGCGCGGCCTATATCCGCCATGCGCGACGTCGCGTGGCCCCGATCCTGGACCTTTCGCTGATGACGGTCCCTTCGTTCCGGCTGTCGGTGATTGGCGGCTCGCTGACCCGCATCACCCAGGGCGCACAGCCGTTCCTGCTGCCGCTGATGCTGCAGCTAGGCTTCGGGATGAGCGCGGCGGTCAGCGGTACGATCACCATCGCCGGGGCCATGGGGTCGCTGACCATGAAGGGGCTGGCGCCGCGCATCCTGAGGCGCTTCGGCTTCCGCGATAGCATGGTCGTGGCCGGTCTGGCCGCCAGCGCCGGCTACGCCCTCTGCGGCCTCTTCCGACCCAGCTGGCCGACGCCACTGATCTTCGCGACCTTGATGGCCAGCGGCTTCTGCATGTCGTTCCAGTTCACCGCCTACAACACCATCGCCTATGACGAGATCCCGCCCGAGCGGATGAGCGCGGCGACCAGCTTCTATGCGACCTTCCAGCAGCTGATGCTGTCGATGGGCGTCTGCGTTGGAGCTGGAGCACTGCACGTCGGCATGGTGCTAGGCGACCGTGCGACCCCGCGCCTGTCGGATTTCACCGTGGCGTTCCTGGTGGTGACGGCGATCTCGGCCTCGGCGACGATCTGGAACCGTCGCTTCGAGCCCGATGCGGGCGCCGAACTGAGCGGCGCCCGTCGCTAGGCGTCCTCGGAGACGACGCCGCTCGGCTTACCGCGCCAAAGGGACATGCGGCCCAGCACCCCGTCGCGATCGACGAACCGGTGCTTCAGCGCCGCGCCGATGTGCAGCACCAGCAGACCGGCCATCAGGAAACCCAGGGTCCGGTGGAAGACCATGACCGAGCCGGCGTACTCCTTGCTCTGCAACACCGGCAGGAATGGCGCGGCGAAACCTAGCACATTGATCGTGTGGTGCTTGGGCGCCGCCGAGCTGACCCACCATCCCAGGAAGGGGATCAGGATCATCAGGAAGTAGAAGGCGGCGTGGACGATCGAGGCCGCCGTGCGCTCCCAGGACTTGCCCTCGCGCATCGGCGGGGGCGACTGGAACAGCCTCCAGGCTAGCCGGAGCAGGCTGAGCAGCAGAACGCCGAACCCGATCGACTTGTGCAGGTCCAGCACCGTCCTGTGCAGCGGCCCTTGCGAGTTGGCCGAGACCACCGCGAGCGCCAGGTTGCTCAGGATCAGAATGGCGATCAGCCAGTGCAGCAGCACGGCGGTCCGGGTGTAACGCTCTGCAGCGACAGCTTCCGACATGACGCCCTCCCCCGCCTTAGGTCGTCGCCGGCGTGACGTCGGCCACCTTCGGCGCCCACTTGGCGCGGAGCAGAATCCAGGTCGCCAACGCCCCGACGATCAGGAACACGAAGATCACGAACATCGGCAGATCGTAGCTGCCGCTCACCTGCAGCAGCCAGCCCGAGAGGCTGGCGGCGACGCCGCCGGCCAGGCTGGTGGCGACCTGCTGCACGCCGGTCACCAGGCCGACGGCCGGCGCCGGGATCAGCGTCAGGCGGCACAGGGCCAGGTTGTTGGCGGTGGCCAGACCCAGGCACGACAGCGAGAACACGTTCCAGAACAGCGCCATGTCCAGCGACTTGGCCGTCACGCCCAGCAGGACGGTGCAGGCGCCGATGAAGCCGGCGATCACGAAGCTCTTGCGCACGATCACGGCGTCGCCGCCGCGCGCGATGATCTTGTCGGCGACCCAGCCGGCGATCAGCGCCACGATGGCGATGCCGGCGAAGCTGAAGAAGGTGTAGAGACCCGACTGCTTGAGCGACAGGCCGCGCTCCTCGACCAGATAGGCCGGCATCCAGGTCATGCAGTAGAAGGTGAAGTAGCCGTAGCAGAAGTTCACGATCATGGCGCCCCAGACCAGCGGGCTGCTGATGATCGAGGCGAACGAGACCGACGCGGCCTTGGCCTTCTGGACGCGAGCCTGGTCGCCGCTGGGGCGGTCGTTCTTGACCGCCAGCATCCACGGTATCAGCCACACCAGGCCTACGGCGCCGGTGACGATGAACATCATCCGCCAGTCGTAGTTGACGATCAGCCACGCGGCGAGCGGCGCGCCCAGGGCCGGGCCGAACTTGTTGCCCATGGCGAAGACACCCACGGCCGTGCCGCTCTGGCCTTCCTTGAAGTTGTTGCGGATCCAGCGATAGCTGGCCGGCATCACCACCGCCTCGGCCGCGCCGACGATGAAGCGCATGAGCAGCAGCGCCATCAGGGTGCTGGTCAGGCCCGTCAGCGCCGTCGCCAGGCACCACAGCACGAAGCAGATCGTGTAGGGCGTCTTGACGCCATAGCGATCGACCAGCCAGCCCATCGGGATCTGGATCAGGCCGTACGACCAGAAGAACGCCGAATTGATCAAGCCCCGATCGACGTGGGACATCTGGAAGTGCTTGACGAAACTCTTCTCGGCCATGGCGGAGGAGATGCTGGTCCGGTCGACGAAGGCGATCAGCACGCCCAAGGCCAGCAGCAACAGCACCGACCAGCGCTTCCAGGCCGCCGGCGTGCCGGCTGAGGTCGCATCCGCTCGCTCGAGGGTCGGCGCCATCTATGTTCTCCCCGTGGTCGAGGTTATCGCCTCGCCGTGACTTGTGTCCTTGCGAAGGAGCGCGACCGGAAGTGCAACGGTCAATGCGCGGCGGGCGAAACCAAGCACGGCGGGCGCATATTCTATCGCGCGGCCGCTTGGTCGACCGCGACACTCCGCGGACAGAACCTATCTCCGGCTTCAAGGATTTGATGCCGCTGGACGACGCCCCGGCCCTAGCCTTCCCGACAATCTCCAAGTCGCGATCGCGCGGCGGGACCAGAGCGCACAAGCGCCGAACACTTCATCCGCGGGTGGCGTCCACAGACGCGACATTGAGGCCGCACCGGGGAGGAATCCATGAAACGCCAGAACTCCGTTCCGGCTCTGCTCGGGGGCGTGAGCCTCCTGGTGCTGAGTCAATCGGCCTTCGCCCAGACCGCGTCCAATCAAGCCGCGCCCGCCCAGGCGGACGCTTCGCAGGTCGTCGACGCCGTCGTCGTGACCGGCTCACGCGTCAGCAACGGCAACAACAGTCCCACGCCCGTGACCGCCGTCACGACCGAGGCCCTGACCACCCTGCGCCCCACCAGCCTGACCGAGTCGGTGCAGGTGATGCCGGTCTTCTCCGGCTCGCGCAGCCAGGTCAGCAACGCCTCGGCGACCGGCGGCGTCGGCGGCGGCAACGGCGTCGCCGCGCAGTTGAACCTGCGCAACATCGGCGCCACCCGCAACCTGGTGCTAATGGACGGCCGCCGCGTGCCGCCGACCTCGATCAGCAACATCGTCGACGCCGACGTCATTCCGCAGCTGCTGGTCCAGCGCGTCGACGTCGTCACCGGCGGCGTCTCGGCGGTCTATGGCTCCGACGCCGTCACCGGCGTCATCAACTTCATCACCGACACCAAGTTCGAAGGCTTCAAGGCCCAGGGTCAGATCGGCATTTCCGGGCATGACGACGGCCTGCAGAAGGAAGTCGGCTTCGCGGTCGGCAAGAGCCTTCTCGAAGGTCGCGGACACTTCGAGGCCAGCTACGAGTATCGCGGCGACGAAGGCATCTCGCGCCGATCGGATCGTTCGTACTTCGCCCGCCCCGTCATCGTCGGCAACGGCACGACCATCCCCTACCAGCTGATCGAGAACGCGACTCTGTCGGCCCAGCCGTTCGGCGGCCGGATCACCTGCACCGGAACCTGCGCTATCAACGGCCAGTACTTCGCCGCCGACGGCGTGCTCAGCCCCTTCGTCAACGGCACGACCTATGCCGGCACGACCACCCAGAGCGGCGGGGCCGGCGGCTATTTCGACCACTCGCTGAAGGCGTCCCAGCGGATGCACCAGCTGTACGGCCGCTTCGATTACGACGTCAGCGACAACACCCACTTCTTCGCCAGCCTCGGCGCGACCTTCAAGCGCAACAAGTTCTACGGCGACGACGTCAATCTCTCGAACATCGTCCTGAGCAAGACCAACCCGTTCCTGTCGGCCGCCTACGCCGCCCAGATCCCGAACGCGACCTTCACGCTCAGCAAGATCTTCAACCAGCCGGAACGGTTCGGCGCGATCCCCGAGACGCGCCAGTTCATCTTCGCCTCGGGCCTCAACGGCAAGCTGGGCGGCTACGACTGGAACATCGCCTACACGCGCGGCCAGACAAGGCTGTCGACGCTGCTGCTCAACAACGTCAACAACCAGAAGCTCTCGGCCGCGCTGGACGTTGTGGCCGGCGCCAACGGCGCGCCGATCTGCTACGCGGCGACCCAGGCCAGCACCGCCACCGCGTATGCGAACTGCGCGCCACTGAACCTGTTCGGCCCGACCTCGGCCAGCGCCGCGGCGATCGACTACATCCTCGACGACACCCTCTATGTCGGCCACACGAACCAGGACGACCTGACCGCCGACATCTCCGGCTCGCCGTTCGACACCTGGGCGGGTCCGGTCAAGGTTGCGCTGTCGGGCGAGTGGCGTCGCCAGACCTTCAAGTCGACCAGCGCCGCGCGTCCCGACCAATTCGCCGACTGCACGAACCTCCGCTACAACTGCGTGGCGACGGGCGCGCGCACCTTCCTCTATCGCAACACCTTCCCGGCCAGCCCCAGCGTCGATCAGAACGTCTGGGAAGTGGCAGCGGAAACCAACGTGCCGCTGGTGAAGGACGTCCCGCTGATCCAGGCCTTCGAGGTCAACGCCGCCGCGCGCTACACCAAGTACAACACCGTCGGCAGCTACTGGACCTGGAAGCTGGGCGGCGACTGGCACGTCAATGACCAGTTGCGCATCCGTGGCACGCTCTCGCGCGACATCCGTGCGCCGACGCTCAACGACCTCTTCGCGCCGACATCGGTCGTGATCGTCACCAACGCCGACCTGAAGACCGGCGCCAGCAACCCCCTGCCCTCGGTCAACCTGGCCAACCCGAACCTGACGGCGGAGATCGGCAAGACCCAGACGGTCGGGCTCGTCTACAAGCCCGCTTTCGCACCGGGCCTCAGCCTCGCGATCGACTACTACAAGATCGAGATCCAGGACGCGATCACGACGGTCCAGGGCTTCCAGCCCGCCATCCAGAACGGCTGCAACCTCACCGGCGTGGCCACCTATTGCGACCTGATCAAGCGGGACGCGGCCGGCGTGGTCACCGACTGGCTGGTCAAGCCGATCAACCTGGCCGTGGTCGACTCCAGCGGCGTCGACGTCGAGGCCAACTACAGCGGTTCGCTGTTAGGCCATCGCCTGACCCTGCGGGGCCTGGCCGCGTACCAGCCGCACATCCGCTACCAGCAGCCGGCCGTGCCGACCATCGACCAGGGCGGTGTCGCCTTCGGCTCGACCGGCATCACCGCCGCGCCATCCTGGCGCCTCACGGGCATGGTCAGCTACGCGGTCACCGACGCCCTGCGCATCGACCTGATGCAGCGCTGGCGCAACGAACTGAAGGTGTCGGGCGATCCAACCGTCACCTTCGCGCCCGGCCAGGACACCATCAAGGCGTTCGGCCAGACCTCGCTGAACATCGCCTACCGTCTGCCCGGCGAGTCCCTGGGTTCGGGCGAGTTGTTCCTCAACGTCCAAAACCTGTTCGACGCCGAGCCGCCCGCGGCCAATGCGACGGGCAGTTCGACCGCCCCGGGCGGTTTCGCCGGCTTCGCGATCAGCGACGATCCGATCGGCCGGTACATCACCGTCGGCTTCCGCATGAAGCTCTGACGGTCACGGGCCCGGAGCGCCTTCCCGCTCCGGGCCCACCTGTTTCCGCTCCAACCCGACGATCGCTCCATGCCCCCCTCTCTTCGCACCACCCTCGCCGCCGGCCTGGCGACGACCCTGGCGCTTGCCGCCGCCTCCACCGACGCGGCGATCAACGGCCCGGTCAAGATCGAGTCCGGCCTCCTCCAGGGTGCCCCCGGCCGCGACCCGACGATCACCGCCTTCAAGGGCGTGCCCTATGCGGCCCCGCCGATCGGCGACCGACGCTGGCGGCCGCCGGCCCGTCCTCAGCCTTGGACAGGCGTACGCAAGGCCGATCGCTTCGGCGACATCTGCCCCCAATCCAATCCCGGCGCCGAGCCGATGTCCGAGGACTGCCTCGTCGCCAACATCTGGACCGGCGCGAGCAGCGCCAGCGAGCGCCGCCCGGTCTTGGTCTGGGTGCACGGCGGCGGCTTCGGCGCGGAGTCCGGTTCCCAACCCAAGCTGGACGGCGAGGAACTGGCCCGCAAAGGCGTGGTCCTGGTCACCTTCAACTATCGCCTGGGCGCGCTGGGCTTCCTGGCGACACCCGAGCTCAACAAGGAGTCCGGTCACGACGCCTCGGGCAATTATGGGCTGATGGACGACATCGCCCTGCTGCAGTGGGTGAAGCGCAACATCGCCGCGTTTGGCGGCGATCCCGACAAGGTCACCCTCTTCGGACACTCGGCCGGCGGCGGCACGGTGAACTTCCTGTCGATCTCGCCGATGGCCAAGGGCCTGTACAGCCAAGCCCTGGCCGAGAGCCAGGTGCGCTGGCCCAGCGACCTGGAGCTTCGCTACCTGTCCTCGTCCTGGCGCGAAAAGGCCAAGGCCGAGAAGGACGGCGCGACCTATGTCGAAACGCTCGGCGCAAAGTCGCTGACCGAACTGCGCGCCCTGCCCTGGCAAGCGCTGGTCAAAGCCACGCCCAGCACCGAGGACGAAGTCTATACCGGCGGTACGGGACGGCCGCCCTTCTTCCGTCCCGTGATCGACGGCCACGTCCTGCCTTACACCTTCAGCCAGGCCTTCGCCCGCAAGGCCCAGAACCCGGTCGTCTATGTCGCCGGCAACAATCGCGACGAAGGCGGCGCGGCGCCCGAGGGCGTCTGGCCCAGGCTGCGTGCGCCCGGCGCGCCCAAGCCCGAGATCACGCGCGGCTCGCCGCGCCAGATCGCCACCCTGGCCGACTACCAGGCGGCGGCCCATCGCAAGTTCGGGCCGATGGCCGAGGAGTTCCTGAAGCTCTATCCGGCCCGCGACGACGACGAGGCCGCGCGCCAGAACAACGAGGCCATCCACGACAACAGCCAGATCTCGACCTATCTCTGGGCGCGCCAGTGGAGCCGGGATACGGGCAAGCCGGTCTACACCTACTGGTGGGCTCACGCGACACCGGGCCCTGACCACGACACCCGGGGCGCCTATCATGGCTCGGAGATCTTCTACGTCTTCAACAGCCTGAAGAACGTCGATCTGCCGTGGACCGACGAGGATCGGCGGATCGCCGACAGGATGTCATCCTACTGGGCCAACTACGCCAAGACCGGCGCCCCGAACGGTCCCGGCCTGCCGACCTGGCCGCGTTTCGACGCCAAGTCACCGAGCGTCATGGCCCTGGGCGACCAGTTCGGCCCCACGCCCATCGCCAGCGGCGCGAAATATGCGTTCTGGACCCGCTTCTTCGCCACCAACACACCCTGGTAGCGTCCGAGCCGATTATCGTGCGGCGGCCAGCTGAGTGACCGCCGCACGAAAAGCCCAAGGCGTCGATCAGTCCTCGTCGCCCGAGACCTTGGGCGACCATTTCGGGCGAAGCAGGACGACCGAGGACGTCGCCCCCAGCACCAGGAACACCACGATCACCAGCATCGGCAGCTGATAGCCGCCGCTCGTGTGGAGCAGCCAGCCGGAGATGCTCGCCGCCGCGCCGCCGGACAGCCCCGCCGCCACGTGCTGGACGCCGACGATCATTCCGATCGCCGGCCGCGGGATGAGCGTGACCTTGGTCAGCGCGAGGTTGTTGGCGCTGGCCAGGCCCAGGCACGACAGCGAGAAGATGTTCCAGAACAGGGCCGCGCCAAGGCCATGGGCATAGGCGCCGAAGAGCACCGTGGTGGCGCCGATGAAGCCCGCGACGATGAACACCTTGCGCGTCACCACCGGATCCCCGCCCCGCTCGATCAGACGGTCGGCCGCCCAACCCGCGACGACGGCGACGATCGCGATGCCCGCGAAGCTGAAGAAGGTGTAGAGCCCCGAATTGGTCAGCGACAGGCCACGCTGCTCGACCAGGTAGGACGGCATCCACGTCATGCAGAAGAAGACGAAGTAGCTGTAGCAGAAGTTGACGATGATGGCGCCCCAGACCACCGGCGAGGTGATGATGCGCCGAAAGGGGACGGATTGGGCCCGTCGCCCAGCCTCCGCGCGCTGCTCCTTGCGCGGGAAGTCGTTCTGGACGCGTGTCAGCCAGGGAATGAGCCACAGCAGGCCGCACGCGCCGGTGATCACGAACATCAGCCGCCAGTCAGAAGCGGTGATCAGCCACGCTCCCAGGGGCGCGCCGATGGCCGTGCCCACCTTGTTGCCGAACGAGAAGACGCCTAGCGCCGCACCGGTATGGCGCTCGGGCATGTTGTGACGGATCCAGCGATAGCTCGCCGGCATCACGATCCCCTCGGCCGCGCCGACGAGAGCCCGCATGATGACGATACCGGCCAGGGCCGACATCGCGCCGGTCGCCGCCGTGGCGACGCACCACAGGGCAAGGCAGATGGCATAGGGAACCTTCGCGCCGTAGCGGTCGACGACCCAGCCCAGTGGTAATTGGGCTAGCGCATAGGACCAGAAGAACGCCGCGCCGACCCAGCCCCGGGCGACAGACGTCATCCCGAAGTGCTGGACGAACGCCTTGTTGGCGAGGGCGGCGGAAATGCTGGACCGGTCGGCGTAGGCGATGAGCACGCCGACAGAGAGCAGCAGCATGATGCCCCAGGGCGCAGAGCCCGCCGCGGCTTTGTCGTGGGCGGCTTTCAACGGGAGCACGTCGCTCATGAGCGTTGCTCCTCGCGCGTATCGATCAGCATCATCGCCCCGCCGGTGTGCGAGATCGGCGCATGGTAGATGCTGGTCACGACTTCCCCGCCCGCGGCCGCACCGCGCATGGCGAGCCAAGTCATCAGCTCGAGACCCTGAGCCCCGGCGAGGTCGACGATCTCGTCGTTGGTGAAGCGTGTCAGCGCCTCGGGCTCGTACTCGATCTTCAGGAGGGTGAACTGGTCGAAATCCTGGTTGATCTTGCCGCTGATCCCGAGCTCGTGGCTCAGCCCGCCGCTGCCGACCAGGAGCACCTTGCGATCCCCCGGGAAGGAGCGGATGGCGCGGCCGATCGCCTGCCCCAGCTTGTAGCAGCGCGCCGGCGTCGGCAGGGGCGGCAGGACGCCATTGAGCATGATCGGGATCGTCGCGACCGGGATCTCGCCGTGCCCTGCCCCATCGGCCGGAAACAGCAGGTCCAAGGCGGTGATCCCAGCATGATCGAAGATCATCTCCTGGCAGGTGGAGACATCGAACTCGTCGGCGACGAGCGACTGGACGATATGCCAGGCCAGCTCGGCGTCGCCGCGGAACGTCCTGGGCTCGGGCGGCCCCCAGCCCTCGTCGGCGTTGCGATAGTCGTGCGCCACCCCGATCGCGAAGGTTGGCATATTGTCGAGGAAGAAGTTGAGGCCATGATCGTTGTAGAAGACGATCACGACGTCGGGCTTCACCTCGTCCAGCCAGTCATGGACCTTGTCGAAGCTGGCGAAGAAGGGCGCGAACGGGACTTCGGCCTGCTTGTTGGCCGCGATCGCGCGACCGATCATCGGCACGTGGCTCGTGCCCAATCCCCCAACGACAGCCGCCATCACGCAACTCCTTCGGGCTTGGGGACCCGATCGAGCTTGGCCATGAAGTACATATTTCCGCCGGCCGCGAACAACAGCTTCTTGTTGCGCGACCGGACCGCCGCCAGCTCCTCTTCGTTGAGGCCGAACCGCGCGCAATAGCCGTCCGGATCGGCGACAAAGGCGGCGCGGTTCTCCGCCTTGTTGAGCGTGAAGCACATGCGGTTCAGCGCATACCCCTTCAACGCGGCTTGTGGATGGAACTTGCCCGGTTGGACATCTGCCATGGTGAATTCGATTCCTGTGGATTGCGCCCGGAGATGGGCGGTTACTCGCCAGCCGCCTTGGGCGCGGCGGAGGCGTTGACCATCTTCAGAGCGCCGTTGACGAAGCCGCTCGCCGCGCACCCGCGCTTCACCATGCTGGCGGTCACCGGATAGCTGTTGGACGGGTAGTCCTCGTCGGGAACGACGTAGTGGACGGGCCCGTATCCCAGCGACACCAGCATGGTGCTCGCCGGCTTGGGAGCGCCCTGCTTAACCTTCGTCCAGAGCGAGGGCATGACGTTCGCGTCGCTGTGGACGATCGCGAAGTCGTTGAGCTGGATCGTGCCGAACCGCAACGGAACGGGCGCGATGTCGGTGTCGGTGAACACGCACCGGGGCAGCTTCGAGTCCGGGGCGTCCGAGCACGAACCGGGATTGTTCAGCGGGAAGGTGGACTTGCCGGGACATTCCAGGACCTGGAGCGCGCCCGAGATCGCCAGCTGATCGGTGGTCTTGATCCTCAGCGCGGTCGCGATGACCTCCTCGCCCAGGACGGTCGCCACCGCGCCCTTGACCGTGTTTGGCTCGGGCGGAACGATGCCTGGTCCCTTGCGCCCCGGGTTCATCGCGATCCCCATCGGCGCGCCGACCGTGTACATCGCCACGACCTTGTCGCCATAGCGCTGCTCGACGTAGCGTTCGACCATGCCGACCATGTCGGCGCTGACCTTCGACCGCTTCCCGCCGCCGCCGAGACCCGGCACGCCAGGCCCGGGGCCGTTGCTGACCATCAGGGCGATGGGCTCGCCCCTCAGGGTCTCGACCTTGAACACGCCGATCGAGGCGTCCGAGGTCTGGGCCCGGCCGCTGATCGACGCCCCTTCCGCGCCGGCGCCGTCGTCATTGCTGCGGCCGGCCAGCTTGAAGGCGCCGTTGGCGTAGCCGGCCTTGGCCGGTTGGCGGTTGGCGATCGCCTGCTTCACCGAGTCGACGATGGCGGCCGTGGTGATGCGGGTGATCTTCTCCGACCCCGGCAGGATGATGCCGACCGGGTTGTTGTCCATCCGCACCGTGTCGTGCGTATGGGTCACGGCCAGCATGATGTTCTCCGGCGACGTGCCGGCCGCCTTGCCGATGCGCGCCATCGTGTCGTCGAAGATATCTGGCGCGAACATCGGGAGGTCGGCGACGACCAGAACGGCGCGCTTGCCGCCGGAGTCCAACACCACCGTCCTGACGTAGAGCCGGCTTTCTATGGATTCGAACGGCTTGGGCAGGTCTTCAACAGCGGGGGTGATGTCGATGCGCGCCGCGCCGGCCATGAGCCCTTCGGCGGCCGGGACGGGAGCCGGCGCCGACTGCGCCGGAGCGATGGCCGGCGCCATGACGGCCGCCGCGACGGCAAGCGGCGCGAGCAGGACCGTCGACAACAATGCCAATCTTAGGATTTTGCGATTCATAGTCCCGAACTCTCCAAGACTTTAATTTCCATCGTGATGATCAGAACTTGAGACGAACGCCGGCCGTATAGTATCGGCCGACAAGATCGTCAGACTGAAGATAGGCGCCGAACCGCCCGGCATCAGCCGAGGAGTTGATCGCGATCGGCGGCTTCTTGTCGAAGACGTTCTGGATGTTGAGGAAGATCTCCGGTCGAATGCTCTCGAGCTTCGGCGCGTAGCTGAAATTCAGATTGGCCGTCCAGAAGGACGCAATCTTCGGCTCGGCATAGACCAGCGTCGTGTCGGTGCTCCAACGCATCGCGCTACGCCACCGCGCCGAGGCGGCGACCTTGAACTGGTCGCTCAGCGCATAGCTCGCGAAGCTGGTCACGCGCCACTTCGGGGTCGATCCCAGGCCGCCCGCCGGCGCATAGGCATAGCCGGCCACATCGACGACGCCGATGCTCGGCGTGTCCTGGCGCAGGACGGGCTGATAGGTCGTCAGGACACGCAGCGACAGCGGCCGGTCGAACAGTTGGGTCCCGTAGCCCGCCTCGACATCCACGCCCTTGGTATAGATCTCGGCGGCGTTGACCGAGCGGCTGTAGAAGTAGGTCGCGTTGTTCGCCGTGCTGGTATCGCTATAGCCGTTCGGTCGAACGATCAGGTCGCAGAGCGAAGACGTCCCGGCGCTGGCGATACACAACTTCTGCACGGTGACATTCGCGCCGTTGAGCGCGGTGATCGCGTCCTTGATCTTGATGGCGTAGAGGTCGATGGACAGGCTGGCGCCGGTGAGCCATTCCGGCCGGTAAACGACTCCCGCTGTGATCGTGTTGCCGATCTCCGGCTTGAGATCGGGATTGCCCCCGCCCTGGTTAGGCGCATTGACCAGTGTCGCGCCCGTCAATTGGTCGATCACCGTGGTGCGGCTGACGGTGCCAGGGCCATAGAGGTTGTTGAGATTGGGGGCCCTGAAGTCGCGCGAGCGGGTGGCGCGCACGGTCAGCTGGTCATTGATCTTCCACGTCCCGCCGACCTTCCACGTCCACGCCCCGCCGAAGGAGTCATAGTCGGCGTAACGGCCCGCGAGGTTCACGCTGAGATCCCGCGCCAGCGCCGCGTCCTTGAGCAGCGGCACCTCGACCTCGAGCGCCGCCTCCTTGACCGTCTGGTGCACCAGCGGCGTGACGCCGAAGGTGACCTGGTGAAGATTGGTCGTGCCCTGCGTGCAGTTGTAGAGGATGCCTGAACAGTTGGCCTTGTCCTCTGGCGGGATTTCGCTGGTCGCCGACAGGCCCACGCGCCGCCATTCGCCCGATAGCGCGACGTTGACCGGCCCCGCCCAGGTATCGAACAGCGGTCCGGTGATCGACCCGGCGAGATCGGCGATGCTGCCCTTGGCCCTGCCGACCGTGGTGTCGGTCAGGTAGGAGATCGACTGCGCCGAGGCCGCGGTCGGCCCGAACGGGTTGAACGGCGCGCAAGCCGCGTCGTCATTGGTGGTGATCGTGTCGGCATTGATCCGGCAGACAATGTTCCCGCCGACCGACACCGCGTCGAGCGCGGCGGCCAGATGCTGCAGGTTGATGTTCCGGACCGTGGTCCACTTCTGGGTCGATACGCCATGCGCGCCGCCCAGCTCCCAGATGAAATCGCCCGCCTTGCCCTGGAGACCACCGTTCACATAGTAGCTGCCCAGGTCGAAGATCTTCGTGTGCGGCCCCAGCTGGGGTCCCAACTGCTTGCTGAGCGTGAAGGTCGTCGTATCCGTCCCGTACCGATTGGCGGCAGGCAGGAACGGGTTCTGCGCGCGCAGAACGACATTGTTCATGCTCAGCGTGGTGTCGTTGTACGCGTTGCGGTTCTTCGCGCCGAACCCTTCCAGATAGAAATGGACATCTTCGGTCAGGTCGAAGTCGAACCGGGCGAAGGCGCGCCGCGCACGCAAAGCGCCCTTCAGCGAGCTGTCGTTGTTGTAGGCGCCATCGCCGCCAACCTGGAATCCTGACGTGCCCGTGGCAGCCCCGGCCTGGAAGGCGGACAGGACGCCGTCGGCCGCGAAGGTCTGCCCGGCCAGAGGACCCGATCGGATCAGCCCGCCTCGGGTCAATGAGGCGTTGCGGACGTTGGAGTACAGCTTGAACGGATTGGCCGCCGAACCGGGCGCCGCGGTGGACCCGGCGACGCTGCCCTCGATCTGCCAGAGCTGACCCAAATCCCGGCTGAACATGTCGAGGATGCCGGGGTCGTTGTTGTATTCGAAGCTCGCCTCGACATGGCCGCGACCGCCGAACAGCTCCGTCCCGGCCGCTATGCCCAGATCGGTCGTCCGATCGTCACCGCGATCCGAAACGCCCTGTTGGGCCTTGATCGACACGCCGTTGAACTTGGAGTCGGTGACGAAATTGACGACGCCCGAGATGGCGTCCGAGCCATAGACGGCAGAAACCCCGCCCGTCGCGACATCGACCCGCTGTAGCAGCATCTGCGGGAACATGTCGATCGTCACCAGGCCTGTGTCGGTGCTCGGCTGGAGCCGCTTGCCGTCGAAGAGGGTCAGCGTGCGATAGAGACCCAGGCTCCGGATATTGGGAGCATTGGCCGCGCCGTTGGGTCCGCCGTTGCCACCGCCCGTGCCGCTGTTCTGCCCCATGGAGTTCTGGAACACGGGCAGCTGTTGCAGGGCCGCCGCGACCGAGGTCGGCGCCGACGCCAGCAGTTGCTCGGTGCTCATCACGGTCAAGGGCGTGGGGCTGTTGTTGCCGTTTGTCGGAATGCGTGACCCGGTGACGATCACCTCGGCCACGGTATCGCCCGTAGTCGGTGTCTCCTGAGCGAGCACAGGCGTCGCCAGGGCGAAAGCACTGGCGCCCAGCAGAAGGCCCCTCGAAAGCGGATAGCTCTTAGGCACGTTTACTCCCCGTTTTTGCTTGTTCGTTGCGTGCACTCTTCCGCGGCGACTCTCGGGGAGTCATATTTGTTTTTATCGTCACTATATAACTTTCGCGCACATTCTGCTGTAGCGCTTCGCTCCGCTCGAAGCGTCTCACCGCGTCCCGCAATCCGGGCCGGATCAGGCGGGCTCGACTTGCTGGCGTATGCGCCTCAATGGTATTCTCAGCGCCAATCTCGGCCCCAGACACGGGCGACCGTTGGACCGATGACGGACGATGCAGACGCGGGAAGTGCACGACCGATGCGCCTCGATCAGCTTTAGGCAGCTGAAGCTGTTCGCGGCCGTGGATCATCACGGCGGCGTACAGCGCGCGGCCCGCGCGTGCGGCATGTCGCAACCCGCCGCGACCCAAGCGCTCTCGCTGCTCCAAGACAAGATCGCCGTGGCCTTGCTGGAGCGAGGGAGCGGCGGCCTGACGCTGACGCCGCTTGGCAGGACGTTCCATGCGCGTGTCGAGCGCATCTGCGCTGAGTTGGACGCGACGATTTCAGACTTGGGTCCGGTCGATCGCGAGGCCGTGGTGCATTGCCTGACCCCGGCCCAGACACGGACACTGTCCTGCGTCCTCGAAGCCGGCTCGCTCGAGTTGGCGGCGCGCGCGACGGGCCTGACGCGCGAAGGTCTTCGTCGGTCGGCCAGCGTCCTGGAGAAGGCGACCGGGCCGCTCCTGACGCGCTCGCCGGATGGCACACGCCTGACCCCCGACGCCGAGCGTTTCGCCCGGCGCATCCGCGCCTTGCGGGATGAAGTGGCGCTCGGGGTGCGCGAAATGCACGCCCAGCAGGCCAACGCCGAGAAGGCCGTGGTCGTCGGCGCGGCGCAGGCGTTCGGCAACCGGTTCCTGGCCCGCGTCCTGGCCGACCTTGCGATGCGCCACCCGGGCGCACGGATCACCGTGCTGCGCGAAGGCCCCGCCGAATTGGTGGAGCGCCTGCGCGTGGGCGAGGTCGACCTGGTGGTCGGCGACATCGAGGAAACCGGTCACGACCTCATCAAGGAACGGCTGGTTCGAACGCCCTATTTCATCTTCGGACGGCCAGGGCATCCCCTGAGCCGACCGGAACCGGCCACGCTCGACGAATTGATCGCCTACGACTGGGTCGGGGGCACGCCAGGCTCGGCGCGAGAAGCCTCGCGCGAGATGCTGTTCGACGGCATGGATCCTCCTCCCGTCGCCTTCGCCGCGTCCGAGGGGGCCATCGTCGGTCACTTCGTTGCGGGCAGCGACAGGCTCGCCTTGATGACCGAACACGAGAGCCGCTGTGGCGGCCTGGCGCTGGCCAAGTTACCGTTTGCCCCGATCGAAGCGGGCTTGGGCATCGATGTCGTGCATCGCGCAGACCGCCCGCGTTCGCACCTGCACGAGGAGCTCGTCGAGTTGCTCCGCGCCCATCTGATGGTTTCCGCCGCCGAGGGCGTCGGCGCTCGGCGTGTCGCCTAGCGCGAAAACGCTCACCGCTAGGTTCAGCGCTTCGGCGCGCAGGCCAGGCCGTCGGGAGACTTGCCGGTGGCGATGTACGCCTCGACCCGCAGTTCCGGCAGTCCGACGACAGCCACCCGGTTCTCGGCCGGCAAGGCGACGAAGGCGCGTCGGCCGTCGGGCGCGATCGTGATCCCCTCGGGCCGGGTCGCGCCCAGCGCCAGGGTCCGCACCGTCCGGGTCTCCGTGTCGATCGCCGCCAGTTGCTCGCTGGCCACCAGGGCCAAGGAACCGTCCGGCGTCAGTTTCAGCCGGTTGCCGGATTTCCAGGGCAGCTCGATCTGACTGACAACCGCCTTGGTCGCGACGTCAATCACCGACACCACGCCACGCTTGGCGGCCATCGCCCAGATCGTCTGGCCGTCGGGCGAGATGTCGATTCCCTGCGCGCCCTCCCCGACCGGAACATGGGTGACCTTCCAGTCCTGGCGCGGCGCGCCCGCGAACGTCACTTCGACCGGCTCGACAATACTGACCGTGCCCGAATTGGCGTTGGCCGTGGCGATCGTTGCGCCCCGGCCGAGCACAAGCATGTGCGTGCGGTCCTGGCCCAGGCCGAGAGACCACCCGATGCGGCCTGTCGCGAGATCATAGCGGCCGATGGCCTTGCTCGACTCCGCGGTGAACCAGAGCGCGTCGCCGCGCGCGGCTAGGCCATGGGCGCTGCGCAGGGGCCAAAGATCGACCGCCGCCAAGGCTTCGCCCTTGGCCAGCGCGATCACCGACAAGCCATGCAGTTCGCCGCTCGGCCCGCCATAGTTGCTGACGAAAGCCCGCGAGCCGTCGCCCGCGACCGCGATCTCGTGAGGATCGATGCCGGCCGGCGCCCGCCACAGGGCCTTGCCACTGGCCACGTCGATCGCGGCGACCGCACTGTCGCCCTTCTCGACCACCAAGAGGATCGGGCACGACGCGCCGGGCTGGGCCGAGGCGGCGCCCGCCAGAGCCAGAACCCCGGCCATCGCCAGCCAGGCCGTCTTGCGAAGGGTTCGGCCGCTCATTGAGATCCTCGTCGTTCTGAAAGCCAGGTGGGTCATTTTCGGGAGCCAAAAAACAACAGGCGGCCCCAGGATTCCTCCCGAAGCCGCCCGTTCCGTTTCGCCTAGGCGCGCATCAGAACTTCATGCGCATGCCGGCGGTGTAGAAGCGTCCGCGCGGATCGTCGCCGATCGCGAAGCCGTCCCGCAGGCCGGCGCGCGTGCCGTTGCCCGAATAGGCGCCAGGAGGCGGAGCCTTGTCGAACAGGTTCTGGACGTTGGCGTAGACCTGCAGGTTGCCGAAGCTGACGTCAGGCTCCCAGGACACGTTCAGGCTGGTCGTGCCGAACGCGCTGACGCGGTTTTCGACCCAGACCTGGGTGGGATCGCCGCCGAGCTTCATGGCGTTGCGCCAGCGCTCGGTGATGTCCACCGTCACGCGTTCCAGCGGCTTGAAGCGCAGGAAGGCGGTCACGCGCACCGACGGCGTGGCGCCCAGGCCGCCCGGACCAAAGCCGACGCCGCCCTGATCGAGATCCGGCACGTTCGGCTGGATGTAGAGCAGCTCCGGTTGATAGGCCGTCAGCAGGCGAACGGTCATCGGGCGGTCGAACAGCGTGCCCGAATAGTTCGCCTCGAAGTCGACGCCCTTGGTCTTGATCTGCGACAGGTTGATCCGCTGGGTCAGCCACGCCGTGACGGCGTTGGCGGCCGACTTGTCGGTGTAGCCGAGCGGCCGGACCTGCAGCTGGCAGTACGGAGAGGTCCCCTTGCTGTCATAGCAGGCTTGCTGGATCGCCTGGGTCTGGCCCTGGATCTGGGTGATCGCATCGTTGATCGTGATCTTGTAGGCGTCGATCGCAAAGCTCAGGCCCGGCAGCGGCTTCCACACCAGGCCGCCCGTCAGTGTGTCGGCGATCTCGGCCTTCAGGCTCGGGTTGCCCTGGTCGATCGACGGGACGGTCGGGGCCTGGCCGGTCAGGAAGTCGGTCGGGCGGACCGTGACCGAGGTGATCGGCGAGAAAAGGTCGAACAGGGTGGGCGCCCGGATGTCGCGCGAGCGGGTCAGGCGCACGCGCAGGGGATCGGCGATCTCCCAAGCCGCGCCGACCTTCCAGGTCCAGTATTGGCCGCTGGTGTTGTACTTGGTGTAACGCGCCGCGCCGTTGACGTTCAGGTTCTTGGCGAACGCCTTGTCACGCAGCAGCGGGACATCCAGTTCGCCGGCCACTTCCCACACCGTCTGGCTGACGCCGTTCGGGGTCTGACCGAAGACGAACTCGTTGCGCGTCGCGCCGACGGTGCAGTTGAAGCGGATGCCGGTGCAGTTCACCAGATCAGCTGGCGTGGAGTCGCTGGCGGACTTGAAGGAGACCTTGCGCCACTCGCCAGACAGGGCGGCGTTGATCGGACCCGCGCCCAGGTCGAACAGGCTGTGTGAAACCTGGCCCGAGAAGTCGTCCATCTTGGTCACGGCGTCGTAGTGGATCGTCTCGGTGGCGTAGTTCAGCGCCGCATCGGACGAGGCCGTCGGCCCGAAGACGTTGATCGGCACGCAGCTGTCAGCCAGACCCGGGTTGGTCAGGGTGATGTTGCAGACGATCTTGCCCGAGGCGTCGGTGACGGCGTCGAGCGCCGCGCCCAGCTTCTGGCGGTTGATCGTGTTCTTCAGCGCCGTGGTCAGCTTGGTGTCGCCATGGACGTAGTCGACGGCCCAGGCGAAGCCGTTGGTTTCGCCAGAAAGGCCGGTGTTGAAGACCCACTGCTTGCTGTCGGCGTCGGCCGAGACGCGCGGCGCGCCAGCCATCAGCTTGCTGAACCGGAAGGTCGTCTCGGTCGTCGGGATCAGGGCCCGGTACTGCGCCGGAAGGAAGGCGTTGGTCCGGCTCAGGGTGATGGCGTTGAGCTGGTTGGTCTCTGCGAAGTTGGTGTTCTTCTTCAGATTGCCCGAGACCTGCGCGTAGAACTGGATGTCGTCGGAGACGTCATAATCCAGCCGCCCGAAGACCTGGTGGCCCTTGAGCCGCGCCACGAGGCCCGAGTCCCAGTAGCCGCCGTCGCCGCCAACCTGGACGCCCGTGGTGCCGGTCGCCGTACCGTTCTGGAAGGCGCTGAGCACGCCGTCGGTCTTGAAGACCTGATTGGCCAGCGCGCCCGTCGTGATCAAGCCGCCGAACGGGAACGCGCTCTGGCGCAGATTGCCTTGCAGCACGTACGGATTGGCCGTGGTGCCGAGGCCGGTGACGCCCCACTGGTTCAGCCAATCGCGGTCCGAGCGGCGATCGATGCCGTCTTCCTTCCGGAACTCGTAGCTGCCCTCGACGTGAAGTCGGTCAGACAGCGCCTTGCCGACGGCAAAGGCCGCGTCGAACTTCGCGCCGTCACTCTTCTCGGACAGACCAAGGCTGGTCTCGGCCCGCACGCCGTTGAACTTCTTGTTGATGACATAGTTCACCACGCCCGCGACGGCGTCCGAGCCATAGACCGCCGACACGCCGCCGGTGACCACGTCGACGCGCTCGACCAGCATCTGCGGGACGATGTCGACATCGACCACGCCGTTGAACAGGGTCGGCGGCACGCGCTTGCCGTCCATCAGGATCAGGGTGCGCACGGCGTCGAGGTTGCGGAGATTGAGCTGGTTGGCCGCCCCGTTGCCGCCGGCGGCCGTGCCGGTCGTCGTGGGGTTGCTGGTCGCGCCACGCGACCCGGCGAAGGTCGGCAGTGTGTTCAGCGCATCGGCGAGCGTCGAGCCGGGATTGGCCTTGGTCAGGTCCTCGGCCGCCACCACCGTCACCGGCGACGGGCTGGCGTCACCGTTCTTGATGACCCGCGACCCGGTGACCAGGATCTCGTCGACCTGAGTGGTGTCGGCGCCCTTGTCGGTCGCCGTTTGAGCAAATGCAGCCGTGGCCAACGCGGCGGCGCTGACGCCTGCAAGAAAAGCAGCGCTCGTGGTGAGCTTCCTCATCTATCCCTCCCTTACCGTCGAGAGATGACGCAGTCGTTCACGCGTCCGACCTCGACTGTTTTTTCTTATGGAGCGGCTTTTATCCATGCCGCGATTTGAGGATGCGTCGCCTCTTCGACATTCGGCTTATTGGTTTCGGGGGCGCGACCATTCATTTTCCGAACGATCGCGCGCCCGCACGCATCGGTTCAGCCCAGCGCGCCCGTGGCTTCGTCAAATAGCTCGTCGACCGACAGCTTGCGCGGGATGATCTTCTGGTCGAACGACCAGTCGATGGCCAGCTGCAGCCCCTTGCGGTTCGCCTCGACACCGAACGGCGGATAGACGGCCGGCGCGCCGCCCTCGGTCTGAGCGCGGCTCTCGACGATCATCCGGTAGATCTCGCGCACCACGTCGGGACGCTTCTTCGAAATGTCCTCGTTGACGACGAAGACGTGGTTGATCGGCACCACGTCCTCGCGCGCGAACCATTCTTTCGCGGCGTTGAACGGGTCCGGGACCAGGTACTGGACGCGCGGATCCTTGGGCAGGTCGACGCCTTGCAGGGTCGCGGCCAGTTCGCCGTCCAGCATCATCTGGCCAATGTCGGAGCCCTTGGGCAGGCGCACGCAGTTGGCCGGGTCGGAGTATTCCTCCAGGTGGCCGTCGCCCGTGGTCATCCAGGTGACCTTGTCGAGATCGACGCCGTACTCGTGGCGCAGCACGCCGCGGATCCACAAGCCCGTCGTCTGGGCGTAGGTGCGAACGCCGACCTGCTTGCCCTCGATGTCCTTGGGATCGAGGTGGCCCAGTTCCTTGTTGAATCCGGCGCAGTGGTGCTGGAAGCGGCCCGAGATCGGGGCCGGCAACATCACGTACGGCTTCCCGTAGCACTTGGCCTGCAGGTAGGTGACGATCGCCAGCTCGCCGGCGTCGTACTGGTTGCGGCGGACCATGTCCTTGAAGCCGTTGTGGGCCTGCTCCGGGCCGCAGTAGTCCAGCTTGACGATGTCCGAGGTCACCCGGCCATCCTTCATGGCCTTGGTGACCGGATAGTCGGCCAAGTTGGTCTTCAGCGTCAGGACGTTGGTCGTGGTGTCGGTCATGTCTATCCCCCTTTTTCGGGTTCTGGCGCTCTAGAGAGCGACCTCGATCAGCACCGGCCCCGCCTCGCGGACCGAGTTGACCATGCTCTTGTGGAAGTCCTCGGCCGTGGTGACGCGGTGCGAGGGGACCCCCATGCTGGTTCCCATCGCCACCCAGTCGATGCGCGGCTTGTCGATGTCGATCATCGCCAGGGCCTGCGGGCCCGGCGCGCCGAAACCCATGTTGGCGAATTCGGTCTTGAGGATCTGGTAGCTGTGGTTGGCGAAGATGATCGTCGTGACGTTCAGGCCTTCGCGCGCCTGGGTCCACAGCGACTGGATCGTGTACATGGCGCTGCCATCGCCCACCATGCAGAAGACCCGGCGGTCCGGGCAGGCCAGGGCCGCGCCGGTGGCCACGGGCGTGCCGTAGCCGATCGAGCCGCCCATGTTCTGGATGGTGTCGTGCGGCCGCGCGCCGGCGGTCAGCCCCATCGACTCCCGCCCCGTGGTCAGGGACTCGTCGACCAGGATGCAGTGCTCGGGCATGGCGCTGGCCAGGGCGTGCGCGATGCTGATCGGCTCCAGCTTGCCGGTCGGGACGCCGTTGTCGACGCGCTCCTGCAGTCGTGGTGCGACCTTGGGACCGCCCAGGGCGTCCAGGAGCATCTCCAGGCCCAGGACGCTGTCCTCGCCCGCGGTCACTAGGCTGTGCACCGAGGCTTCGGGCGACTTCAGCAGGCTCGGCTTGTCGGGATAGCTGAAGAACGCGATCGGCTCGCCGGTCTCGACCGTGACGATGTTCTTGAAGCCCTTCAGGAAGGCCACGGCCTGCGGCACCGCGTAGGGGATGCGCTCTAGCGGCACCCGCCCCGCCCCGCGCTCGATGCGGGTGCTGAAGAACTGGGTAGCCAGGCGCGCGCCGGTCTTGGCGGCCACCTGTCCGGCCAGCTCCAGCGCCTTGCCGCGCATGGCCTTGTTGCCGAGGATGATCAGGGTCGTCTCGTCGGCCTTCAAGACCTTGGCGACGTGGTCGACGCGGGCCTGGTCAGGCGCCTTGCGCTGGACCGTCGCGCGCGTGGTCTTCGGCGGCTCGCCGGCGTCGCCCCACGAGGTGTCGCCCGGCAGGATCAGGGTGGCGATCTGGCCCGGATGCTCGCCGGCCTTGGCGACCGCCGAGGCGGTGTCCAGCGCGATCGAGGACGAGCTGTCGGCGCGGCGGATCCAGTGGCTGAGCGGACGGGCCAGGCCCTCGATGTCCGAGGTCAGCGGCGCGTCGTACTTCAGGTGCGCGGTAGCGTGCTCGCCGATGATGTTGACCATCCCGGAGCTGGCGCGCTTGGCGTTGTGGATGTTGGCCAGGCCGTTGGCCAGGCCCGGGCCCAGGTGGAGCAGGGTCGAGGCCGGCTTGTCGCGCATGCGATACCAACCATCGGCCGCCCCGGTCGCCACGCCCTCGAACAGGCACAACACGCTCTTCATCCGGGGATTTTCCAGCGCCGCCAGGAAATGCATTTCCGACGTGCCGGGATTGGCGAAGCAGACCTCGACGCCCTGGTCGGCCAGCGTGTTCACAAGGCTTTCGGCGCCGTTCATCTCAACTCCTCCACATCGTCGGGAGCGCTTCGCGGCGCGTCCGTCTCAGGAGGAAGAGAGATCATTTCCAGGGCGCGGCGGCCCAATCCAAACGGGCCGGAAAGCGATAGATTTCCGGCCCTTCGCCGACTGTTTCAACACACAGCGCACCGTCCTGGCCCTTCGACAGGCTCAGGGTGAGGACGACTTTGCGGCAGTAGAAAACCTCACCCTGAGCTTGTCGAAGGGCGAGGCTTTCGGACCCTCAGTAACCGGCCAGTTCCTTGCCCTTGCCGACCACGCCGTACGAGCGCTGCGGAGCGGCCATCAGGAAGCGGTAGCCCTCGGCCAGCAGGCGATCGATATTGCCGGCGTTGGTGTGCGGATTGCCGACCGGCACGCCGTGGCGCACGCAGGTCTCGGCGACCTTCTTCATGGCGTCGCGGACGTCCGGATGGTCGTACTGGCGCGGGAAGCCCATCTCTTGGGACAGGTCGCCCTCCCCGATCAGCACGAAGCCGATGCCGGGCACCTCTTTCAGGATCTCGTCCAGGTTCTCGACACCCTTGACGCTCTCGATCATCAGGCCGACCAGCAGCTCGCCCTGGGGGGCCAGCGGCCAGACGTCGGCCTTGGCGTAGTATTCGGCCTGGGACAGGCCCCAGTAGCGGGCGGCGGTCGCGGGACCATCGCCGCGCACGCCGCGCGGTTCGTACAGCGGCGCGTTCTTCGGACGGCCATAGCGGCACGAGGCGACGGCGTTGTAGGCCTGGGCCACGTCGTTGATGTGCGGCCAGATCACGCCGTAGACGCCCCGGTCCAGCGCCTGCTTGGCGTAGGCCTGGTTCATCTCGACGCCATTGGCCGGGACACGAACGATCGGGGTGACCTGCGGCGCCAGGCTGGCGGCCGAGTGGATCTGCTTGCGGTTCAGCAGGTACTGCAGGGCATCGCCCAGGGCGGCCATGTCCCAGGGATTGTGCTCCATCTCGAACACCAGGCCGTCGTACGGCGAGTCCGAGAGGTCGATGGCGGACTGCTTGTCGGCCTTGGCGAAGCAGGTGAAGGCCGGCTTACCGGCCTCCCAGGCGCGGATGATGCCGTTCAGGCGCGTGTCGCTCATGCGGGTATCGTTCTTTCTCGTCGGGCCGCTTAGGCGGTCTCTTCGGGGTTCCAGTACATGAAGCCCATGCCCTCGCCGGTCCCGGCGGGGGTGCGCCAGCACGGCACGTAGTCGACCAGCTTCATCTGGGCGCCGGTGTGCTGGAGAGCCATCATGACGATGCTGTAGATCTTCACCTCGGAAGTGCCCGACTGGTAGTAGCCGTCGGGGATCGCGGCGAGGCCGTCGTAGTCGTAGGCCGCCAGCTTCCCCATCACGTCGCGGTCGAATTCCTCGTCATTGACGAAGTGCGACAGGCCGCCCGAGGCGATCACAGCGACGCGAACGTCGTCGGGCCAGGCCTCGATCGCGTCGCGCAGCACGCGGCCGAACTGGATGCAGCGGTCCATCGACGGCTGGGTCGGCGGATAGAACAGGTTGAACAGCACCGGCACGTGCGGCGGCGGCTGGTCGCCCATGATCTGATGGTAGACGAAGCTGTAGGCGTGCGGGACGACCGGATAGTCCGGGCGCATGCCCTGGCGCTGCTCCATCCAGACGTTCTCGGGCCAGGCCTGCAGGTCGTTGAGGTCGAAACCTTCCTTCTGGAAGGTCTTGATCAGATAGGTCGCCAGCTCCGGATAGGCCTTGTGCACCACGTGGTGGTCGGGCGCGTAGACGCTGCGCTGGGGCGGACCGTTGTGGATGTCCTCACCGGTATAGATGGTGATCGAGGGCGACTGGTCGGGCCAGATCTCCTTTTGGTCCTTGCCCAGCACGATGGCGACATCGACGTTCGCCCGGGCATAGGCCTCGGCCATCCTGTCCAGCGCGGCGCGGCAGCGACCGGCGCGCTCGGTGCGCTCCTCGATCGTCAGGAACGGCTCGAAGGCCGCGCCGCGATGGGCTTCCAGCTCCGGATAGGTCCAGGTGCGGTTCTGGAACCACAGCTCGGGGTTCTTGCGATCCCGCTCGCCGTTCTTCAGCCAGTCCTCGGGGGCCTGCCCCAGCATGCCGCTGTGCGGCACGGCCATGCCAAACACGATCTTGGCCATCTACGCGTCTCCTCGGTTGGCATGACCTAGGGGCTCGGCCCCAGGGCGCGCCAATTCGTTTCAGGGCGGGCGTGATCGCTTCACACCCGCCGGCTTGTTCAGACCACCACGCCTTCGGGCACCTTCGGGGCCCAGTCGCGACGCAGGACGAACAGGGTCGTCAGGGCGCCCAGCAGCAGGAAGGCGAAGATCACGTACATCGGGACCGTGTAGCCGCCGCTGACGTCCAGCAGCCAACCCGACAGGATCGGCGCGACCATGCCGGCCAGGCTGACGGCGACCTGCTGGATGCCCGTGACCACGCCGACGGCGGGCTTGGGGATCAGGGTCAGGCGGCAGAGGGCCAGGTTGTTGGCAGTCGCCAGGCCCAGGCCCGACAGCGAGAACACGTTCCAGAACAGCGCCACGGCCGTGTTGTCGGTCTTGGCGCCCAGGATCACCGTCGAGGCGACCAGGAAGCCGGCGACCACGAAGCTCTTGCGCACCACCACCGCGTCGCCGCCCCGGGCGATCAACTTGTCAGCCGTCCAGCCCGCGACCAGCGCCACGATGGCGATGCCGGCGAAACTGAAGAAGGAATAGAGGCCCATCTTCTCCAGCGTCAGGCCGCGATGCTCGACCAGATAGGCCGGCATCCAGGTCATGCAGTAGAAGGTGAAGTAGTTGTAGCAGAAGTTGACCACCAAGGTGCCCCAGACCAGCGGGCTGGCCAGGATGTTCTTGATCGGCAACGCCGAGGCCTTGGCGCGCACGGCGACCATGTCGCTCTTCTGGGGCAGGTCGTTCTTGACCATGAACAGCCATGGCAGCAGCCAGACCAAGCCGACGGCGCCGGTGATGATGAACATGGCCCGCCAGTCGTGGGCGATGATCAGCCAGGCCGCGACCGGCGCGCCGATGGCCGGGCCGAACTTGTTGCCCAGCATGTAGAGGCCGACGGCCGTGCCGCTCTGCCCCTCATGGAAGTTGTTGCGGATCCAGCGATAGCTGGCCGGCACCACCACAGCCTCGGCCGCGCCGACGATCAGGCGCATGACGATCAGGGCGGCCAGGGTCGTCGTCAGCCCCGTCGCCGCCGAGGCGACGCACCAGAGGACGAAGCAGATCGTATAGGGGACCTTCACGCCATAGCGGTCGACCACCCAGCCCATCGGGATTTGCAGCGCAGCGTACGACCAGAAGAACGCCGAGTTGATCCAGCCTCGGTCGAGGTTGGACAGGTGGAAATGCTCCTTGAACGACGGCACCGCCAAGGCCGACGAGATGCTGGTGCGGTCGACGAACGCGATCAACGCCCCTACGGCCAGCAGAGCCAGGATCGACCACCGCTTCCAGGCGGGCGGGCTGGTGGTTTCGGCGGTCGCAACGTTGTCGACCGTAGGCTTACTGACGCTGGCCATTATCTTTTCTCCCCTGCCCTACTTATGCGCCGAGCTTGGGATAGAGCGACAGGGCCGTCTTGCCGAACACCCATTCCTGGTCCTCGGCCGACAGCGTCGAGAGACGTTCCTGGGCAGTCGCCAGGATCTCGGCCAGCGTGCCCGGCGAGGTCGGGAAGTTCGAGCCCCAGGCCAGGCGCTTGGCGCCGAACACCTCGACCAGCTTCGGGAACCAGGTCTCCGGCGTCGCCTTGCCCTTGGTGCTGTCACCCATGATCCGGGGCGTCAGCTTCATGTAGATCGACGGCAGGTCGGCAAGGTCGAACAGGCTCTGGGCGTCGGCATAGGGAGGGCCGTCGGCGACCTCGGGGCGACCCAGGTGGTCGAGGATGATCGGCACGTTCGGGAAGCGCACGGCCAGGGCCCGCACCTGCGGCAGGCCGACGGGGCCGGTCTGAATGCACATGGTCAGGCCCAGCTCGCCGAGCAACTCCCAGGCCGGATAGGCGCTCTCGTCCTCCAGCTCGGTGGGGTCGAAGTCCTTGGTGCTGCCGCCGGTGAAGATGCGCAGGCCGGCCAGGCCCTTGTCGGTCCAGGCCTTGATCGTCTCGACCGCGTCGGGCGCCCGCACATCGACCGAGCCGACGGCGATCAGGCGGTCGGCGTGAGCGTTGCACGCGTCCACGACATAGCTGTTGTCGAAGCCGTAGGTGGTCGACGAATGGACCACGGCCGCCTTGTCGACGCCCGCCTCGTCCATGGCCGCGATCAGGGTCTCGACCACGCAAGGCCGCTCCTGGGACCAGTCCGAGCGCCTGCCGAACAAGGGCGCCGGCGGATAGCGGCCCTCGTCATCCGAGATCACGTGCGGATGGATGTCGATGACCGAGGACATAGGCGCTCCCTAGCGTGGCTTCCGACGGGCTCGTCGCCGTCGTTTGTTCGAAGCCATCGTCCTTGAGATCGCCGCTCGGGAGCAGTCGAAGCTATGCGGCGAGATATAAGTTTAGGGCCGCCCGAAAACGCGAAAGGCGCGATACGGATTTCCCGCATCGCGCCTTCGCAATCACTTGAAACGTCTAACCTATTTGCCGCGCGCCTTCAGGTGCGCATCGAGGCGCGGATAGACCCGGCGGGCGTTGCCTTCATAGATGTTGTAGCGGTCCTCGTCGGTCAGGCTGACGCATGCGTCGACATAGCGCTTGGTGTCATCGAAGTAGTAGCCGGTGTCGGGATCCTTGCCGCGCACGGCGCCGATCATCTCCGAGCCGAACAGCACGTTCTTGGACGGGATCACCTTGGTCAGCAGATCCACGCCCGGGTGGTGATAGACGCAGCTGTCGAAGAAGATGTTGTCCAGCAAGCCTTCCAGCGGCCGGTTGGCCATCTCCAGCGACATGCCGCGATAGCGACCCCAGTGATAGGGCACCGCGCCGCCGCCATGCGGAATGACCAGACGCAGGGTCGGGAAATCCTTGAAGAGATCGCTCTGCAGGATCTGCATGAACACCGAGGTGTCGGCGTTCAGATAGTGCGCGCCGGTGCCGTGGAAGTTCGGATTGCACGAGGCCGCCACGTGGACCATGGCCGGCACGTCGAGGTCGCACAGAGCCTCGAACAGCGGGTACCACTCGCGATCGGTCAGCGGCTTGCCGGTCCAGTAGCCGCCGGTCGGGTCCGGGTTCAGGTTGGCGCCGACGAAGCCCAGTTCCTCGACGCAGCGACGCAGTTCGGGGATCGAGTTGGCGGGCGGCGCGCCCGGCGATTGCGGCAGCTGGCAGACCGGCACGAAGTTGTCCGGATAGATCTCCGTCACCCGCTTGACCAGGTCGTTGGAAATCTCGGCCCATTCCAGGCTGGTGCGCTCATTGCCCAGGTGGTGACTCATCAGGCCGGCGATCGGCGAGAACAGGGTCAGGTCGCTGCCCCGCTCCTGCTGCAGCTTCAGCTGGCCATTGCCGACGCCTTCGCGGATCTCGTCGTCGCTGACGTGAGCGGCGGACCTGGGTGGCGCGTTGACCGGGTCGTTGGCGGCGTCCACCTGAGCCTGACGGAAGTCGCGGAACGACTTGGGGACGGTGGTGAAGTGGCCGTGGCAGTCGATGATCATGGTCTTGGTTCCTCGGCTCACAGCTTGTCCGGATCGACGAACAGCTCGTCCATGCTCATGCGCTTGGGGGTAAGGCCCTGGGCGAAGGCGGTGCGCTCAAGCGCCTCGATGGTCGGGCGGTTGGCCTCGATGCCATAGGGCAGCGGGTCGGGACCGACGATGTCCATCAGCTTGACGTACTTCTTCTCGGTGGCGTCCTGCGGGCCGTTGGCCTTCACGCGCTCCAGCCACTCGTCCTTGGCCTGCTTGAACGCGTTGTAAAGCGAGGTGGCGAGCCAGGGGTGCTCGGCCAGCACCGAGTCCTTGACCACGATCGTGCCGTGCATCGGATAGACACCCGTGCGGCGGAAGTAGTCGGCTTCCAGCTCGGCGGCGTTGGGCAGCAGGTCCGGATAGTTGGCCTCGACCTCCTGCCAGCCGCCCGTCGGCGCGCCGGTGCGGCCGATTCCCGCCGCGCCCTCGACGCCGGCCGAAAGCTCGCCGTCAGCCATCATGTCGGCCAGCGGACGCGTGGCGTGGATCACGTTGCCGGGCAGCTCCAGCTGTTGGACGTGCTCCTCGTCATCGACGACCCAAGTCACCTTGGAGGCGTCCAGGCCGCAGTCATCCATCAGCGCCTGGCGCAGCCAGACGCCCGTCGTGACCGAATAGGCGCGGACGCCGACCTTCTTGCCTTCCAGATCCTTGGGCGTGACGATCCCGGCGTCCGGACGGATCAGCATGCCCGAGTGGTGGAAGCGGCGGACCACGAAGATCGGCAGCGCCACGAACGGCGCGCCATAGGCCCGGGCGATGATGTAGGTCGTCGGCGCCAGCTCGCAGACGTCGAACTCGACATCACGGACCATGCGCCGGAAAGCGCCGATCTGCGGCTTGACGGTGATGATCTCGGCCTCGACGCCCTCGATGGGGATCGAGCCGTTGCGGATGGCCGACGTGTGCGGGTGCTCCGCTACGGCGATCTTCAGATGTACCTTCCCGGCCAATTTCCTCTCCTCAGGACTCATCAGTATCCGGGGAATTGGCCGTGGTCATCGGACCAGCGGGCGCCCCCGTTCGTCCTGACAAAGGCGTTCGACCTTGCTTCATCGCAACCGGCCCGCCGCGAAACCTTGAGGGCGCGCGCCATTTCCTATCGGCGCGGCGCGGTCGGAGCGATAGGTTCGCCGCGACCGGCGATAAGTTTTGCGTCGCATCGCGTAATAGAAGGGGCGTATTCGAACATGTTTCTTATCGCCCCCTCGCCCCAGATAGGCGCAAGCGCACACGTTTCCAGAGAAACGAAATATCGTCACCAACATACGGTAAAAGCTACGGAATTTCCGACCGTTTCTCAAAATTCCGCTCATTGATCGGGGCGCTATTGACCGCGTCCAACAGTCATTTTCATCTCGGATCTCGACGTTCTCGCCCCAAGTTCGCCGGCTTGCACCCCGATTGATTCCTGTTACCGCTGCGTGATCGGAGGAACGAAAATGATCGACATGGATCCTGAAAGCAGGGCCGCGTCGCTGAGCTTCCGGCAGCTGAAGCTGTTCGAAAGCGTCGGCCGCCTGAACAGCGTTCGCAGGGCTTCGGAAGAGTGCAATCTCTCCCAGCCGGCGGTGACCCAGGCGCTGGCCAAGCTGGAACAGCAGATCGGCGCCATACTGCTTGAGCGCCGCGCCAGCGGCAGCTATCTCAACGAGCTGGGCGAGATCTTCCACCGCCGCACCACGCGCCTGTTCGAACAGTTCGAGCAGGCCCTGATCGCCCTGGGCGTGCCCGGTGGTCCCGAGGCCGCGCCGGTGATCGCCAAGCGCATCTCCCGCTCCCAGGCCCGCAGCCTGATCGCCATCGTCGAGAGTGGATCCTTCGCCGAGGCCGCCCAGGCCCTGGACCTGTCGCAGGCTTCGCTGCAACGCGCCGCCCGCGACCTGGAAGGCAACCTCAAGAAGTCGATCTACTACCGCACCGCCGCCGGCGTGATGGTCACCCCGGCCGGCGTCGAGTTCGGCCGTCGCATCAAGCTGGCCACTCAGGAGATCGAGTGGGGCATCCACGAGATCGAGGCCGCCCAAGGCAGCGCCGCCAGCCAGATCGCCATCGGCGCCATGCCGTTCGGCGGCAGTGTGCTGCTGGCCTCGGTGCTGGACGAGTTCGTCCGCGCCAATCCCAAGGTCGACGTCAAGATCGTCAACGAAAGCGCCTCGGAGATGCTGAAGCGCCTGCGCGACGGCGAGGTCGATTTCGTGATCGGCCTGGTGCAGGAGACCAAGGGCGAGGACCTGACCAATGAGGCCCTGGCTCGCACCCCCTACACCGTCGTCGCCCGCCGCGGCCATCCGCTGGCGCGCAAGGGCAGCATCGGGGTTGAGGACCTGATGCAGTACGACTGGGTCGTCGGCACCACCGGCGCCAGCCGCCGCGCCTGTTTCGAGCGCCTGTTCGAAGGCAAGGTCGCGCCGCAGACCTCGATCGCCACCAGCGCCCTGCCGATCGTCCGTCACCTGCTCTCGCGCAGCGACCGCCTGGCCCTGATGACCTCGTACGAGCTGATGCACGAGAACGAGCTGGTCTCCCTGCCCTTCGGTCCGATCGACCCGGCGCCCGCCATCGGCGTGACCATGCGCTCGGGCTGGCTGCCGACCAAGCTGCACGAGGCGTTCATCGATCTCCTGCGCCGCCACACGGCCGACGCCACGACGCCGACCATGCTGCGGAAGGCTGGCTAACGGGTTTCCAATCGCTCCCACCGTCGAACTTGGCGGCGCAGGGTTGCCCCTCGGCTACCCTGCGCCCAACTCGACAGCGCGCCGAAGACCTGAGAAGCACGCGCCAGGGAGATGCCGATGACCGATTCCAAGCTGCACTCGCCGACCCGTCGCGCGGTCACCGCCGGAGCCCTAGGCCTTCTGGCCACTCCGACCGCACAGGCCGCACCGAAGGGCGAGCAACTGGTCTATGTCGGCACGCAGGGCAACGAGGCCGGCCAAGGCGTCTTCGCCGCGCGGCTCGACACCAATACCGGCAAGCTGACCGCCATCGGCGTGGTCGCGGAACTGGCGCGCCCCACCTGGATCGTCGCCCATCCCAGCAGTCCCAAGCTCTACGCAGTCAGCGAGACTGGCAACGACGGCAAGGCGCAGGGCAAGATCCATGGGCTGAAGGCCGATCCGAAGACGGGCGCGCTTACCCTGGTCTCGACCGTGGATTCCGGCGGCGGCGGGCCGACGAACCTAGCCCTGGATGCGAAAGGCGCCGGCCTGCTGGTCGCCCACTACGGCTCCGGCCACGTCGCCGCCCTGCCCGTCCTCAAGGCCGGCGGAACCGGACCGGTCGCCTCCGTCCAAGCCAACCAGGGTTCGGGCCCTTCGCCCCGCCAGAAGAGCGCTCACGCCCACGGCGTGGTGCTGGATCCGAGCGGCAAGTACGCTCTTGTCGCCGATCTGGGCGCGGACAAGATCTTCGTCCATCCCTATGACCGCCGAGCCCGCCGCCTGTCGCCGGCCGCGGCCACCTCCGCGAGCGTCCCGCCCGGAACGGGTCCGCGCCACCTGGCCTTTCACCCGAACGGCCGCTTCGTCTTCCTGATCAGCGAGCTGGTCCCGGCGATCCGCACCTTCAGTTGGGACGCCGACAAGGGCGCCCTGCAGGAACTCAGCGCCATCCGCGCCGGCGGCGATCCGCCGATCAACGGCGCCGAGATCGCGGTCAGCCGCGACGGCCGCTTCGTCTACGCCTCGATCCGCGTCGAGCACGTGATCGTCGCCTATGAGGTCGACCAGGAAACCGGCGCCCTGACCGAAATCCAACGCATCCCCTCCGGCGGCCAGACGCCCTGGAGCTTCGGGATCGATCCGAGCGGTCGCTGGCTGCTGGCGACTAACCAGGCTTCGGGCACGGTCACCGTCCTGGCCCGCGATCCAGCCACCGGCAAGCTGACCGCCACGGGCCAATCCGTCCCGGTCTTCAAGCCGACCAGCATCGCCTTCCTCGCCAGCTAGAGAGCCCCCACCTTGAGCACCTTGCCCCAGCGCCGGATCGGCCCCTTCCAGGTTTCGTCGATCGGCCTGGGCTGCATGAACCTCAGCCACGCCTATGGGCCGCCGCCACCCGCCGAGGATGGCGAGCGCCTGCTGAACCGGGCGCTGGACCTAGGGATCACCTTCCTGGATACGGCCGCCCTCTATGGCGGCGGCGCCAACGAACGCCTGGTCGGCCGCGCGGTCGGTCATCGCCGGAACGAGTACGTCCTGGCCAGCAAGTGCGTGCTGGACATCAAGGACGGCCAGCGCGTGCTGGACGGTTCGCCAGAGGCGATCACCGCCAGCCTGGACCGCTCGCTGCAGCGACTGGGCGTCGAGCACATCGACCTCTTCTACCTGCACCGCCTGGACAAGAACGTGCCCATCGAGGACTCGGTCGGCGCCCTGTCGCGCGCGGTCGAGGCCGGCAAGATCGGCGCGATCGGCCTGTCGGAGATGTCGGCCGCCACCTTGGAGCGCGCCCACGCGGTGCATCCGATCGCGGCCATGCAGACTGAGTACTCACCGATGGTCCGTAATCCGGAGGTCGCGGTGCTGGAGGCCTGCGAACGTTTGGGCGCGGGCTTCGTGGCCTTCTCGCCGGTGACGCGGGGCCTGTTGGCCGGCGCGGTCGCCGACGCGAATTACGCCCGAGGCGACATCCGCGCTTGGATGCCGCGCTTCGTCGAGCCGAACCTGTCGCATAACCTGGCCGCCGTCCGCCGCTTCGACGCGCTGGCCGCCAGCCTTGGCCTGGCCTCGGCTCAGCTGTCGCTGGCCTGGACCCTGGCCAGCGCCGAGCATGTGGTTCCCATCCCCGGCACCACCAGCCTGGCCCATCTGGAGGAGAACGTCGGTGCGGCCGGCGTGATGCTCTCGCCCGACGTCGTCGACCAGGTCAACGCGCTCTTTGCCGGCGACGCCATCCACGGTCCGCGCTATCCGGCCGAAGCCCAGGCTCAGGTCGATACCGAGCTGCTCCCGGACGAAGTGCTGGCCTGATCTCCACCCAAAAAGATGGGCGAAGCACGGAGGCTTCGCCCAGGGTTCGAGGCTTACGGGGAAGAGCAACCGGAGGCGTCGGGGATCGCCTCCGGTCCAAGGCGCTTAGAACCGGGCGCCCACCCGGATGCCGTAGGTGCGGGGTGGCAGATAGGTGCCGAAATAGACCCCGGCCGTCGACGTGGCGAAGGCGTAGGACTTCACCAGCTCGTCGGTGACGTTGTTGGCGTAGCCGGTCACCGTCCAGGAGCCGCCCGGCGCTTCGTAGGTCAGGTTCAGGTCGCCGGTGCTGTAGGCGTCCTGCTTGATGATCGGGCTGCGAATGTCGAACAGCAGATACTGCTTGGCCACGAAGCGGGCGCGGGCCGCCGCCGTGACCGTGCCGCCATTGGCCAGGTCGAAGCGGTGCGAGTAGTCCACCGTCAGAGTCGATTTCGGCGACTTGGGCAGCGGGTTGCCCGAGAAGTTGCCGCCCGACGAGAACGGCGTCACCGGCAGGGTGAAGTCGTTGAACTCCGAGTGAGTCAGCGCCCCCACGACGCCCAGGCGGTCGTTTGAGGTGATCGCCCACTGCGACTCCAACTCCAGACCGTACACCGTGGCCTTGTCGGCGTTGTAGGTGAGACGACCCGAGGCCGTGCAGGTCGGCAGGCCCGCCGGCAGGTTCAGGCAACCCAGCTGGCTGGCCTGGTAGTCCTTGTACTTGTAGTGGAAGGCCGTGACGTTCAGCTGCAGGGCGTTGTCGAACAGACGGTTCTTCGAGCCGACCTCGAACGAGGTCACGTGCTCGGGCTTGTACGAGTTCGGCGCTAGGCCGTCGTAGTTGCCGCCCCCCTTGTAGCCCGTCGAGGCCGTTGCGTAGACCAGTGAGCGCTCGGCCAGTTGATACTCGGCCGACGCCTTCCAGTTAGTGGCCTTCCACTCGCTGTTGGCGGCGTTGGTGATGCGCGAAAGCAGGACGCCGGCCGGGTTGCGGACCTCGGTCGTGCCGTTCTGCTTCTTCTGGTCGGCCGTGTAGCGCAGGCCGCCCGTCAGGCGCAGCTTGTCGGTGACGTGCCAGGTCGCCTGGCCGAACAGGGCCCGCGAATAGGCGTCGATCATCGGATAGCCGAAGGTCACCTGGGTCGGCGGCGCCAGCAGGGTCTGGAACGAGCTCTGCAGCTCATCCCAATAGTAGGCGCCGAGGATCCAGGTCACGGCCTGGTCGGCCTTCGAGGCCAGGCGGACTTCCAGCGAGTGCTGCTTGGCCTCCTGGTTCAGCTGGATGCGACGGTCGCTGGCGTAGAGGTTGTCCAGGACCATCTCGTGATAGGCCGGCAGGACGGTCAGGGTCGCCGGGCCGAAATCCCAATTCAGTTCAGCGTGATAGCCGGTGTTCTTGTTACGGATATGTGCGCCGGCGTTGACCGTGTTGGTCGAGCGCGGATCCACGCCCGCCACGTTCAGCTTGTAGGCGGCCGGGCCGACGCCCTTGCGCAGGTCGTAGTCGGCGGCGAACAGGATCGACAGGTCGTCCGTCGGCTTGACCAGCAGCTGGCCGCGATAGGCGCGCGAGTTCTGGTCCTCGGTCTTGTCGTCGGTCGCGAAGCCGTCACGCTTGAGCGTGCGCATGGCCAGGCGCGCGGCGACCTTGTCGCCGATCGGGAGGTTGACCATGCCGTTGACGCCGTACTGATTGTACGAGCCGTACTCGACGCCAACCGCGCCGGCATAGTCGAAGACTGGCCGGGCCGAGATCACATTGATCGCGCCAGCCGTGGCGTTACGGCCGTACAGCGTGCCCTGCGGGCCGCGCAGCACTTCGACCTGCTGGATGTCGTAGATCAGGCCGCCGGTCGATTGCGGACGGCCCAGATAGACGCCGTCGATATGATAAGCGACGGCTGGGTCGCCCTGCGGACCGTCATTGGTCGAGAAGATGCCGCGGATGGCGACGCCGGTGGCCGCGTTGCTGGAATTGATCTCGACGTTCGGAGCGGACCCCTGCAGAGCCTGCAGGTTCGGCGAGCCTTGTTTGGTCAGGCTCTCGCCGGTGACGGCGGTCACGGCGACCGGAATGTTCTGGACGTTTTCGCTGCGCTTCTGGGCGGTAACGACCACCTCTTCCAGCGCGGCCGGCTCGTTGCTCTGGGCGGGTGCGGTCTGAGCCTGGGCGCTGGCCGTCCATCCCAGAACGCAGGCGCCCGTCAGCAGCGCGGCGCGGAGCGACATCGATTGACCCCTCATGAATTCCTCCCTTGTCGTTCGCCCCCGCCTCTTTGGGCAGGGTTCGTTGATGAACCGGCGCGCGACATCGCTCGCCGATGCGAGGCGCGATCGGATTCAGACCCGGCCGCGACTTGAAACTTCCGTTGGCGACCTCTCCGGCCGTGCTCGTCCTAAGCTGAAGTAGAACAGGCGACGGCCTCGGCGGAGGGATCAAAAACCCGTATCGGCCGATAGCTTTATCGAACGGCCCCGTGCGATTTCGCGGGCAGATACAAGGGCATGGAGTCCTCCCACAGGCTGTCGGTCAGCAGGCGCTTGCCGGAGCCGTCGGCGTTCATGACCATGATCTGGCCATAGGGCTGGAAGGTGTTGTCGTAGAGCGCCGCCTCTTCGCGGAAGCCGTACATGCCGGTGCTGTAGAGGATCCGCCCATCGGCGCTCCACACGGCGTGGCCGTCGTTGCCGCGATTGGTGGTGAGGCGCTGCAGGTCCGAACCATCCGGCCGGATCGTGAAGACGTCGAAGTTCACCGCGTCGACCTTGCGGGTGAAGACGATCAGTTTTCCGTCCGGCGAGTAGAATGGCAGGTTGTCGTAGCCAGTGGTCAGCACCCGCGTCTGGCGGGTCTCGACGTTGATGATCCGCAGGCCCTTCTCGGTCTCGCTGAAGACGCGGAACACGATCTCCTTGCCGTCGCCGGAATAGCTGGGGAAGCCCGAATGGACCGAGCCGTCGGTCAGGGGCTCGAAGTCCGTGCCGTCGCGGCGCACGCGCATGATCACGGCCTTGCCGTGGGCGCGTTCCTGGAACCAGACGCCCATGCCGAAGGCCAACCACTGGCTGTCGGGCGACCAGGTCGGCTGGAAGGCGCCGGCCAAGCCCTTCTTGGCCATGTCGGCGTCCAGGCCCTTGCCGTTGACGTCGAAGATGGTTCGACGGTTCGTGCCGTCGCCGTTCATCGTCACCAGCGAGGAATTGCCCTGCTGCTTCTCGGTGATCGCCACCGTGCCGTCGTGGGCCAGCACCGGGAAGACGTCAGTGTGCAGGTAGTCGAACTTCGGGTCCCAGCTGTAAAGCGGCTTCAGCTGGCCGCGCGCCTTGAACCCGACCTTCTCGTAGATCACGCTCTTGCCGTCCGGCGACCAGACCGGCGAGCGCAGGACGCGCTGCACCGGCGCCTGGCCCGAGGTGTAGTAGAGGCCCTCGTCCGCGCCGCCCTTGCGGTGATAGGACAAGACGTCGTTGGTCAGGAACTGCGGGAAGATCTTCAGGCCGGGGCCCGAGGTGTGCTCGATCCGCTCACCGGTCTTCACGTCGACCGAGACGATCTGCGAGGCGATCTTGGCCAGCAGCTCGGGACGGCGCGCGCCCCAGGTGTCCTCGGTGGCCAGTTCGTAGAAGGCCACGCGCTTGCCGTTCGGCGACCACTTGGGCGAGCCCAGGCAATAGCCGGGCTTAGAGGCCACGCGGCGGAAGCCCTTGCCGTCGACGCCGATCACATAGATCGACAGCTCCTGGGTATGCTCCCAGCCCTTGCCGTCGTGGTGGCCGCGCCAGTCGGTGTTGCGGTCCGATGAGAAGGCCAGCCATTTGCCGTCCGGCGACCAAGCGGGGCGGAAGAAGCCGTCGGGCAGGCTCTGGTCGCCCTGGACGTCCGGCGCGCCGGTCAGGTTGGTCAGACGGCCGGTCTTCAGGTCCTTGACCCAGATGTTGGTGCGATAGCCGTCGCGGGTCGAGACGAACGCCAGGCGGGTCCCGTCCGGCGACAGCTCACCAGCGTCCTCGACGGCCGGGCCGACGATCAGGGGCTGGATGCCCGTCCCGTCGACATTGCAGCGGAAGAGATCCGACTGGCCGTCGCCGTTGCGCTCGGAGGTGAAGACCACGGACTTGCCGTCGGCGCTGAAGCTGGCGTGGTAGTCGAACACCGAGCTCGACAGCAGCTTGCGTTCGTTCGAGCCATCGGCGTTGGCGATGTAGAGCTCCGACGAGGACGGCCCGATACGGTTCATCAGCATCACGCCCTTGGGCGTCGCGGCCGGCTTCTTGGGCGCCGCGGCCATCGCTTCGCCCGCCAGGAACGCGGCCGGCAGGGCGGCGAGGAAGTGTCGGCGATCCATGGTGTCCTCCAATACGCGCCGCCTCTCCAAGGCGGACTTGATGTTCACATCGCCGCATCTGCCGCGCGGCTTTATGGGTCCTAGGCTAAGCCGAGAGCGGTCTGGCCATGTCGATCAGATTTACGTGCCGTCCGATCCATTCGCCGTGCTCGCGAAGGTCCGCGCGCGGCGCAGGGCCGGGAACCACCAGGCCCAGAGGCCGGTGACCAGGATCGCCCCGACACCGCCGGCGACCACGGCCGCCACGGGGCCGATCGCGGCGGCCAGGAAGCCAGACTCCGCCTCGCCCAATTCGTTCGAGGCCGAGATGAACAGGGTCGAGACCGCCCCTACCCGTCCTCGCATAGCGTCTGGCGTCGACAGCTGGATCAGCGACTGGCGGACATAGACCGAGAGCATGTCAGCGCCGCCCAGGATCACCAGGCAGATCAAGGACAGAGGCATCCAGCGAGAGAGGCCGAAGATCACCGTGGTCAGGCCGAATACGGCGACCGAGGCCAGCATCTTCACCCCGACATTGTGCTTCAGCGGCCGCCAGGCGAACAGCAGCGCCGTGGCCATCGCGCCCACGGCGGGCGCGGCGCGCAAGTGGCCCAGCCCCTCCGGACCGACGTGCAGGATGTCTCGCGCGAAGATCGGCAGCATGGCCGTCGCGCCGCCCAGCAGCACGGCGAACAGGTCCAGCGATATCGCGCCCATGACCAGCGTGTTGCTACGCACATAGACCAGCCCCTCGACCATCAGCAGCCAGGGCTTGCGCGGCTCGCCTAGAGCCCGGGAGATGGGCTTGAGCAGCAGCATGCAGGTCAACGACAGGACGAACAGCCCCACGCTCGCCGCATACGGCAGCGGCGCGCGCCAGGCGTAGAGATAACCGCCCATCGCCGGCCCCAGGATCGAGCCAACCCGGCCGGCGATGGCGTTGGTGGCGATGGCGTGCGGCAACGCCTCGGGCGGCACGATATTCGGCCCCAGGGCGTTCAAGGCCGGCATGGAGAAGGCGCGCGCGACGCCCAGGAACACCGCCACGCCCATCAGCGCCGGCAATGACATGGACCCCGTCCAGGTCAGCAGCCCCAAGGCAGCGGCGCAGAGCAGCTGCAGGCTCGTGGTCAGGCAGACGATCGCCCGCCGGTCGAAGCGATCGGCCGCCCAGCCCGTGACCAGGGTCAGCACGAACAGCGGCGCGAACTGGGCCAAGCCGACAAAGCCCAACTGCAAGGCGGCGTCCCGCGTGTTCATCGTGGCGCGGGCCAAGTCATAGACCTGCCACCCGACCACGATCACCAGCGTGTTCTGGGCCAGGGTCGAACACAGCCGCGCGGTCCAGAAGAAGCGGAAATCCCGGAACGCGAACGGATGCCTCTGGTCGGCCATGTCTTTTCCCTGCTCGCCGACCTGATCGCCAGCGAAGCCGAGCCGCTTCTAACGCCGCCGGGACCCAGAAAGATATCGGGTCGGAAACATCGATCGCAGTTCCAATAGCCCCGCCAACGTCTTGAATGACCTGGCCCAAGGCCCCGCCGATACCAAGGTCCGCGGGAGGATCTCGGATCATGATGACCGGCGCCGAAGCCGCTGTGCGGATGCTGCAGCAACACGGGGTCAGGCACGTCTTTGGCCTGTGCGGCGACACCAGCCTGCCCTTCTACGACGCCCTGGCCAGACTCGATCACGGCATCGATCACATCCTGACCCGCGACGAGCGCAGCGCCGCCTACATGGCCGACGCCTATGCCCGCCTCTCGGGCCGGGTCGGCGTTTGCGAGGGTCCCAGCGGCGGCGGCGCGACCTACATCCTGCCCGGCGTCATCGAGGCCAACGAGTCCTCGATCGCCATGGTCTCGATCACGTCCGACGTGCCGGTGACAGCGCGCGGCCGCTATCCGCTGACCGAGCTGGATCAGAAGGCGCTGTTCCGGCCGCTGAGCAAGTGGAACACGGTCGTCGACCATGTCGGCCAGATCCCGCACGTCTTTCGCACCGCCTTCCGCGCGGCGACCACCGGCCGTCCGGGCGCGACCCACATCGGCCTGCCATATGACCTGCAGAAGCAGAGCTTCGACGCCGACATCTGGGCCCAGGCCGAGCACGGCCAGTTCCCGGCCTATCGCGCCGGCCCGTCGCCGGACCTGGTGGCGGCCACCGCCGAGGTGATCCTGGCGGCCAAGCGTCCGGTCTTCGTCTGCGGCGGCGGCGCCATCATCTCGGGGGCCACCGCCGAACTCGCCGCCCTGGCCCAGTTGCTGGACACCCCGGTCGCCTCGACCGTCAGCGGTCACGGCGTGATCCCGGACGACCATCCGCTGGCCGTCGGCGTCGTCGGCGCCAATGGCGGCGTCGACCAGACACGCGAGGTCGTCGCCTCGGCTGACACGGTGATCTTCGTCGGCTGCCGCGCGGGCTCGACCACCACCGAGCATGGCGAGGTCCCCGGCCGCGACGTGCCGATCGTCCATATCGACGTCGATCCGATGGTCATCGGCGCCAACTACAAGGTCGAGGCCGGCCTGGTCGGCGACGCCAGGCTCTGCCTGTCGGCCCTGCTGGCCGAGATCGCTCGCCGCTTGGAGAACATGCCTCGCTCGACCGGCGCGGCCGAACGCCTGGTCGCTGTGCGCCAGGCCAAGCGCGCCAATTTCGAACGGCTGGCCGGCTCGACCGATCGCCCAATCCGGCCCGAACGCGTTCTGGCGGCCCTGCAAGCCGCCCTGCCCCGCGACGCCGTGATCGTCGCCGACCCCGGCACGCCGTGCCCCTACTTCTCTGGCTATTACGACTTCAACACCGCCGGCCGTCGGTTCATCACCAACCGCGCGCACGGCGCCCTGGGCTTCTCGCTGCCCGCCTCGATCGGCGCCAGCTATGGCGCGCCGGACGCCAAGGTGGTGGCGGTGATGGGTGACGGCAGTTTCGGCTTCGCGGTCGGAGAGTTGGAGACCATCGTCCGCAAGCAGTTGCCGGTCACGCTGATCGTCTTCTCGAACTCGTCCTACGGCTGGATCAAGGCCAGTCAGAAGAGCGGCTATGGCGAGCGCTACTTCTCGGTCGACTTCAACCGCTCCGACCACGCCCGCATCGCCGAGGCGTTCGGCCTCAAGGCCTGGACGGTGGCTGACCCCAACGACCTGGAAGCCGCCGTCCGCGCCGCCGTGGCCCATGACGGTCCGACCCTGATCGACGTGATCTCGCAGCCGCTGGAGGAGTCCGCCGTCCCCGTCAGTCGCTGGATGGGATGAGTCTTCGCGTCAGGCGTTGAAGGCCTTGGCGGCGACACGGCCGGCCGGCGCGTGTCTGTCCACGATGCCGACCCCGGCCAAGGCGGCGCCCAGACCACAGGCCAGGGCGGCGAAATAGAGGCGCTGGTCCGTTGCAATCAGCATACCGCCGCCGAACGCACCGGCGATCGCGCCGACCCGGCCGATCGTCGCGGCCATCCCCACGCCCGTCGCCCGGATACCGGCGGGATAGACCTCCGTGGCCAGGCCATAGAGACCGACCTGCAGGGCGAACACGGCTCCACCCGCCAGGCCCAGACCGCCCCAGACCGCGGCGATGTCCAGGCTCGGCGCCGTGATCAGCCAAGCGCAAAGGCCCGTCGCCGCCAGACCGCCAACGGCCAGACCTAACAGGGCCGGCAATGACCCGAGCATCCGGATCGCCTGCGCCGCCAGGACAGAAGCGACCACTCCACACAGATTGAAGATCAGGGACGCGCGGATCGCGGTCGCGGGCGCCACGCCAGCCGAAGTCAGGGTGACGGGGATCCAGCTGAGGTAGCCGTAAAGGACCAGCATCGAACCGAGAAACGCCAGGAAGAGACCGATGGTCGATCGCCTCAGGCCGGGCGCGAACAGGCCCTGTGAGGCCGCGCTCACCCCGGCATCGGACGCGAATTCCGTCGCCGCGCCGCCGGCCGCCTTCATCCAGTCGGCCAGGCGACCCGCAAGACCCGCGCGCCGTTGCAGGTGATAGGGAGACTCCCACAGCCCCTTACACATCAACAACAGGTGCAGCAGCGGCAGAATCGCCCCGAGCCAGAAGCAGGCGCGCCAGCCGAACGCGGGGATGATCCACGCGGCCAGGGCCGCGCCGACCATGCCGCCCAGCGGCGGGCCGACGATCACCAGCATCACCGCATGGCTGCGGTAACGCCGTGGCGTACACTCGGCGAGCAAAGCCGCCGCATTGGGGATCACCGCGCCCAGGCCAAGGCCCGTCAGGAACCGCAGCGCCGCCAGGTCGACGATCCCGTGCGCGAAACCGGTGACCAGGGCCCCTAGGCCGAACCAGGCGACGCCGGCCAGCAGCAGCGGCCGACGACCGAAGCGGTCGCCCAGGGCGCCGCCGGCCGCCGTCCCGATAGCCACGCCAACCAGGGCCGCGGCCGCTACCGGCGCGAAGGCCGCCGGCGACAGGCTCCAGGCCTTGAGGATCGCCGGCGCCGCGAAGGCCGAGACCTGCAGGTCGAAGCCGTCGAGCAGCATGATGACCGCGACCAGGCCCAGAAGGCGCCAATGGAAGCGACCGAATGAAAGGTCGTCGATCGCCGCCTCAAGGGTCCTGCTCATCGGCGTCAGTCGCGCGGGGGCCAGGGCTTGGCGGGCGCGCTCAGCATCGGCGTGCCCAACAGCGGCGACGACAGGGCGTAGAAGCCGTGGTTGGTGAACAGCCAGATGATGTTGCGGTCATACTCGACATAGATGCCGTAGCCGAGATTGCCCTTCACATACTCCGGCATCTCGGCGTCGGTCGGGAAGCGCGGCACGTAGTAGGCCGCGATCGTCGGGTTGGTCGGATCCTTGACGTCGAACAGCTGGACGCCGGCGTTGTAGAAGGCGTACGGCACGATCCCGTCGCGCGCCCGGCCCGGCTGGGTGAAATAGCCCGGACGCTTGGGTCCGAAGCTGCCGCGACGCTGGCAGAAGTCGGTGTACGGCGCGTCCTTGGGCGGGGTCGGACGGGGGAAGGTGGCGACGATCTTCGGATTGGCCAGGTCGTGAGCGTCGATGACGAAGATGTCCTTGTACGGCTCGTAGCAGTCATCGTTCATGGGATAGCCGTTCATGAAGATGTAGCCGGTGCGCTCGTACTGGCTGACGTCGATGTTGTCGGCCTCGGTGCCGGCGAACTTCGGCGGCAGGGCCAGGTGGCCGATGACCTTCATGTGCGCTGGGTCGCTGATGTCGACGGTGTAGAGGCCGAGGCCGCCCATGGCGCCGAAGCCGACCTTGCCGCCCTGCTCCACCGGCTTGGGGATGAACAGCGGCATGCGCGAACCCATCCACGAGGTGCGGTTCCCGGCGCGCGGGTTCATCAGGTAGGCGTCCTCGTCGGCCTTGCCGCCGATGACCTGGCCGGGCACCGAGAACTGCTGGGCCAGCTTGGGGTTCTTGGGATCCGAGACATCCCAGCTCTGGTAGCCGGGGCTGTGCAGGTAGTTCGGATATTCCGTCAGGGCGAAGTCGTCGCTGCCGGCCGCCGACAGGAACATGTACTTGCCGCCGAACCAGGCCGGTACGTCCAGCGAGCCGGAGCCCTCCTGCTGGCCGACCGGCGCGTCGGGGTGCTTGATGTCGGTGGTGCGCGAGGCCAACAGCTCCCACTGGTCGGGCAGCGGGCCGTTCATCGCATAGACCTTGAAGCCCTTATTGTAGGGCCAGCTGCGCATCTTCGCGACGCCGTCGGGCTCGGTCAGCTTGTCCTCGTAGATGCCGAAGCGCTGCACCTCGTTGGACTGGATCATCACGTATTTGCCCAGCGTCTTGTTCCACTGGATCGAAGCCGCCCCGATGATCTCATGCTCGGGCAGCGGGTTCTCCTGGCCCTCGACGCCCTTGCTCGTCCAGATCTCGCCCCGATGCAGCAGCTTCCTGCCCTTCGACGGATCGGTGACGTCGTAGATGCTGATGTTGCGGCGGTCGTAGATGTAGAGGTACCGCTTGCCGCCGAAGTCGACGATGTTCTGCCAGGTGTGGTGCGGCGATGTCGCGCCCGGATAGAACGCGATCACCTCCATGTTCTTGGCGTAGGCCTTCTGCTCCCAGTAGGTCAGCTGGCCGGGGAAGTGGACGCCTTCGCCTTCCAGCAGCGGCGTGGCGCGCGGATGGGTGAAAACGCCGGCCTTCTCGTCGTAGCCGTAGTCGACGCCAGGCTTGGGCTTGGGCGGCGGCCGGTCGTAGGTCAGGTCGTGCCAGGCCTTGACCTTCGGGTCGCGGATATCGGTCGGCTTGTCGGACTGCTGCGCGCCGGCGACGCTGCCCATCAGCATCGCCAGGGTCAGGGCGGCGGTCAGCCGCAGCGCGGACTTACGAGACATAACGCTTCTCCACTTCGGAACTCTCGAAAACGGTGGTGGCCGGCGGGCGCCGCTTCAGCCAGGCGATGGCCAACCAGGGCATGACCAGCATCAGAAGCCCATAGACCAGGGGAAGACGGGTGATTGCGGGGTCGCCGATCACGGTGACGGCGATCATCAGGCCGATGGCCAGGTTATGGACACCCACCTCGATAACGATGGTCATGGTCTGGGCGGCGTCCAGGCGGGCCAGCCGCGCCGCCAGGGCGCCGGCGCCGATGGCCAGCGAGATCAGGGCCAGGCACGCGATCGCGCTCTCGGCCAGCACCTTCGGGTCGGCGAGATAGCGGGCGTTGAAGGTGGTGGTCAGCAGGCACATCAGGCCGATCAGGACCAGGGCCAGCCAGCGGAAGGTCGGCAAGGCGGCCTCGGCCGCTCTCGGGGCCAGGCGGCGCGCGGCCATGCCCAGACCGGCCGGCGCGGCGGTCAGCAGCAGCAGGTGGGTCATGGTCTCGCCGACGGGGACCTGGACGCTTCTGGCCTCGTGCAGGAAGTGCTGCGTCGCGAACGCCGTCCACAGCGGCAGGGTCACGGCCACGAACAGGCTGGACGCCGCCGTCAGCACGACGGCCAGGGCCACATCCGCGCGGGCCGCCAGCGAGATGGCGTTCGAGGTGGCGCCGCCCGGACAGGCGGCCAGCAGCACCAGGCCCACGGCGACCTCGGGTCCGAACGGCAGGACGTGGCCGAGGCCGACGGCCACCAGCGGCACGAGCAGGAGTTGGATGGTCAGCCCCGCGACCACCGCGCGCGGCGCCGCGGCGATCCGCGCGAAGTCGCGCCCTCGCAGCGACAGGCCCATGCCGAACATGATCGTGAAGACGATGGCCGGGAAAAGGTACTTGGCCAGCAGGCCGAACATGGCGGGGGTCACAGGAAGGCCACCGATCCCGTCTCACCGGTCGCGGCTTCGACGGACCGCAGCAGCGAAGCAAACATCTCGCTGCCCGAGACGCCGACCGCCGGCTGGCGACGCTGGATGAAGAGCCGCGCGCCATCGGTGTCGATCGCCTCGATCTCCAGCGACAGCATGGCCGCGTCGGGATCGGCGATCAGCCGGCCTCGGCAACGGTCGACGCCGACGGTGGCCAAGGCGCAGGTGACCATGGCGTTGACGTTGCGCGGGAAGAGCTTGGCCATAGGGCCGACCGGGCCGTCATAGACAACGGTCTCGCCTGCGATCTCGGAGGCCTTCAGGCCTGTGTTCGACAGATCGATACTGCCAGGCGGTTTGCGGAAGGTGATCGTCACCTCGGCCCAGCGATCGCGCCAGGCGACGAGGCTGTCCAGCCCGACCAGCGCCCCGTGCGGGATCAGCAGGCGATGACCGTGACGCGCCGCCGCGGCCTTCAGCCGGTCCAGCAGATCGGGATCCGCGAGGGCGGTAACGGAGAGCGGCATGTAGTCGGCGACCGCCAGGATCCCCTCTCCGTGCCGGCGGGTGATGTCGGGATGGGCGGCCTCGACGACCAGGGTCGGCGCGAACCTCGCCAGGTCGGCCAGGTCATCCAGCCGTTGAGCCTCGGGAACGAACCCTAGGGCCTCGGGACGGCGGGCGTGCACGAAGGCCGCCCGCCACGTCCCTGCCCCGCCCTCGACATGGCGGAACAGTTGCTCGGCGACGAACCCGGCGCCGATGATGCCGATGCGAGCGCCGCTCGCCGTATCCCTCCGCATCGTCGTCGCCGGGCTCGTCATGGCCTCAGTGCTTCCAGCGCAGGGTGAGGCCGTAGGTCTTCGGCGCGCCGTACGAGACCAGCACCGATCCGATGACGTCGGACTTGCCGGTTTCGTATAGCTTGTCGCCCAGGTTCTTGCCCCACAGGGCCAGCTCCCAGTTCCCGTCCTGATCGCCGAAGCCGACGCTGGCGTTCAACAGGCCGACGGACGGCTGGTGAGTGCGCGGGTTGGTCTCGTTGTCGAACTCGAAGCTGCCCGTGTAGCTGTAGTTGGCTCGCACGAAGAGGTTCAGCTTGTCGTCGATCGGCTGCTCGAAATTGCCGCCGACGTTGAAGCTGTTCTTCGGGGTCCGGCGAAGCGGGTTGCCCTTCAGGTTGGTCGGGATCGGCACGCTACAGAAGCAGGCCGGATTGTAGGCCAGCTGCGTCGAGATCAGGTCGCCCGTGATCTCACCCTTCATGTAGGTGTAGTTGCCATAGAGGGTCAGGCCGCGCACCGGGGCCAGGATCGTCTCCAGCTCGATGCCTTTCACTCGGGCCGTACCGGCGTTGGCGATCACGTTGTCGGCCGGGAGCTTGGGATCGAAGATCACGAACTGCTGGGTCTGCAGATCCGTGTACTTGGTCAAGAAGCCGGTGACGTTGGCCCGCAGACGGTGATTGAGCCAATCGGACTTGAAGCCCAGCTCGTAGTTCCAGGCGTATTCGGGATTGTAGGCGTTACGCGCCTCGCCGGGGTTGGTGGCGTTCTCGCCGTTCCAGCCGCCGCTCTTGTAGCCCTTCGAAACCAGGGCGTAGGTGTAGATGTCCTGGGTCGCCTGCCAGTGCAGGTTGACGCTCGGCGTCCAGGCCGACCAGGTGTCGCTGTCGCTGGCCGAGAACTTCTTCGTCGGCTTGCCGGCGTCGTCCTCGAAGTCCGCGCCCAGGAAGTCGCCGATGGTCTCGCGATAGGCCGAGAACTTCTTCTTGTCCTTGGTGTAGCGCACGCCGGCGGTGATCCCGGCGGTGTCGGTGAAGTCGTAGCTGCCTTCGACGAAGGCGGCATAGGTGTTCGACTTCATGCGGGTCTGGGCGATGTCCGAGCCCTGGGCGAAATAGTCGACGAAGATGTATTCGGCGTTCTCGGTGCGATCGATGTCCTCATGCAGGTAGTAGAGGCCGGCCATGAAGTTGAACGGGCCGTCCAGCTGCGAGGCGTAGCGAAGCTCCTGTGAGAAGGTCTTGGCCGTCTCGTCCTTGTCGTTGATGTAGTAGTCGTCGTTGAACAGGGCGCGGTTGATCGCGAAGAAGTTCACGCGGCCATCGGCCGTGTAGGCCAGCTTTGTGAAGTCGATGAAGCTGCCGCCGTCGTTGTTGTGGGCCTTGAAGGTGGCTTCGCGATAGGCGGTGATCGACGACAGACGGCCCTTGCCGAGGTCGCGATCGACGCTCAGGTGCACGCCGCCGAGATCGGCGTCCTGCTTGCCGTCGATATTGTTGGGCCCGCGGCGCGGGTCCTTGTTCACGAAAGGCACGTTGTGGGCCGACGGGATCTGGATGTCGATCCAGTGGCCGCCGCCCCTGTGACGGGTCAGATCGCCCGTCAGCAGGATGTCGAGATCGCTCGACGGCTGGTAGCGCAGCTGCGCCAGCACGCCGAAGGCCGACAGGTCCTCCATGTCGGACTTCGTATAGGTGTTGTAGGCGTAGCCGCCGTGCGAGCGGGCCGAGGCCGACAGGCTGCCGGACAGGTTCTCGGTCAGGCCGCCGGAGATCGACGCTTTCAGCTCGACGGTCTTGTAGTTGCCGATCGTGCCCTCGACGCTGGTCGTCGTGTCCTGGGTCGGCTTCTTGGTGACGAAGTTGATCGCCCCGCCGACCACGTTCTTGCCGTACAGCGTGCCCTGCGGGCCGCGCACCACTTCGACCCGCTCGAGGTCGAACAGCTCCATGGCCGTGCCCTGGGCGCGGGACAGGTAGACGTCGTTCAGGAAGAAGCCGACGGCCGGGTTGGACGCGGCGCTCTCGATGTCGGTGCCGATGCCGCGCAGGAAGACGTTCGGCTCGGAAATGTTGTCGGGATTGAGCGTGAAACCCGGGACGCGCGCGGCGATCTCCGAGAACTCGTCCACGCCCTGCTTGGTCAGTGTCTCGGCGCTGAACGCCGCCACCGAGACCGGGGTGCTCTGCAGGCGCTCCTCGCGCTTGCGGGCGGTGACGACGATGTCCTGAATGAGGTTCTCGTTCGCCGCGTTCTGCTCCTGGGCCAGCACCCCCGTGGGCAGCGCCAAGGCAACAGCGCTGGCAACCAGCAAGATCCGGCGACGGTCAGTCTTCGAAAGCTTCATTTTCTATCCCCTCATGCCCCCCAAGCGGGCCGCCGTTCGCCTCCCGTCGCGCCTCTCTGGGCCCATACGGTTTCCTCGAACGGCCTCCGGAAATGCTCCGGAGATGGGTTGAGGCTACGTACCGCTCTCATAGCTGAATAATAATATTGTCATGTTCCACTATATTCGAAACGACATAACGCCGATACGTGATCACGGGAAACGCGAGCGCCCGCGCCACTCTCGCGGCGCGGGCGTCGAAATCGCCTGAAACGTCAATAATTTCAGTAACCTCTGCTTCGATCAACGAGGTCCGCGATAGGCTCGCCGGCGACGTCGCGGGCGATGTTCGCGGCCAAAGTGCGGGCAGCCGTCACCGGGCTCGTCAGGGCCGAGCAGTGGGGCGTGACATCGATACGCGGGTGGTCCCAGAACGGATGGTTTTGCGGCAGTGGCTCCTCGCGGAAAACGTCCAACGTCGCGTGAGCCAGCCGCCCCCCATCAAGGGCCGTCAAGAGGTCACCCTCCACCAGGTGACGCCCGCGCGCGACATTGATCAGGAAGCCGCCAGACGGCATGGCGTCGAAGGTCGAGTTGCGCAAAACGCCCTCGGTCGCCGGGGTCAGCGGCAGCAGGCAGACCAGAATGTCGGTGCGGCTCAACATCGCTTTCAGGCCTTCGTCGCCGGAATAGGTCGTCACGCCCGGCAAGTCGCGGGGCGTTCGGCTCCAGCCCGCCACGTCGAAGCCCAGGGCGACCAGGGCCGCCGCGCAGGAACGCCCCAACTCGCCCAGGCCCAGGATCCCCACCCGCTGATCACGGGCCGCCTTGCAGACCAGTGGCTTCCACGCGCGCTCGCGCTGGGCGGCGGCCAGCTCGGGCATGCGCCGGTGATAGTGCAGGACCCGGTGCAGCACGTATTCGCGCATGCCCTCGCCGAGACTGGGATCGACCATTCGCACCAGGGGCAGGTTGGCGGGCAGTTCGGGATCGGCCAGCAGCAGCTCGACCCCTGCCCCCATCGAGAACAGCACGCGCAGGTTGGTCAGCCCGGCCAGGATCGAGGCCGGGCGCTTCCACAGCAAGGCGTAGTCGATCTCGGCCGGATCGCCCGTCTCGGGCCAGATCCGCAGCTCGACGTCCGGCAAGGCGGCGTTCAGGGCCGACAGCCACGCAGCCTCGTCGATGCCGGCGCAGGCGAAGAGCAGGACGGGTTTCTTGGTCATGACGCTACATATCCCGGGGCGTTGCTATGCGCGGAACGACGAATCCCACGGATGCCGCAAGCGGTCAGAAAGCTTAGCAGGCTGTCGCTGAAGGCGGCCGGCTGTTCGAAGAAGATCGAGTGGCCGCCGTCGAACTCGACCAGGAAGGAATCCGGCGTCCGAGCCTGCACAGCGCGGATGGCCTCGATAGGGAAGATCGGATCGGCCAACCCAGCCATGAAGAGCACACGTTTGCCCGCGCCAATGGCCTCGGGCACGACCAGGCTCGGCCATTCGCCCGTCAGGCCGTGACGGTCGGTGCGGTTGAAGCTGGCCAGGGCTGCGTAGAGCCGCGCCTGGGTGGGCTGCTCGGCTCGGAACGCCGCGTCCAGCACACGCTCCAACTGCGACAGGTCCCGTGTCGCCTCGCGCGCGGCCGCCATGATCGGCGCGACCTCGGCGTCTTCCAGCACGGCGTGCAGGCTGGAGGCCATGACCAGCGCCGCGCAACGCTCGGGATAGGCGGCCGCGAAGGACAGGCAGGTACCGCCGCCCATCGACTGGCCGACCAGGACCACACGCGCGATCGCCAGATGGTCGAGCAAAGCCGCCAAATCCGAAACGAAGCCGCTCCGGCCCAGGCCAGCCACGTCGCTGGACCGACCAAAGCCCCGATGATCGAAGGTGATCACCCGGTACGAGCGCGACAGCGTCTCGACCTGGTGGAACCAACTGGCGTGATTGCCACCCACGCCGTGAGCCAGCACGATGGCGGGGCCTTCGCCGTGGTCCTCGTAGTAGAACTCGTCGTTGTCGATCGTCAGGATCGGCATCAGATCACTCCCATCAGATGACACCCATCAGGCCGCTGAGCTCGGTGACGTGCCTGGCGAAGGCCGGCAGGGCGCGGGTGGTGGCCGGATCGCGCGGGCGCGGCAGGTCGATGGCGATGTCGGCGATGATCCGTCCGGGGCGCGGACTGACGACCAGCACCCGGTCCGACAGCAGCACGGCCTCGGCGATCGAGTGGGTGATCAGGACCACCGTCTTGCGGTCCTCCTGCCAGATGCGCAGCAGCTCCATGTTCAGCCGATCGCGCGTCAGGGCGTCCAGCGCTCCGAACGGCTCGTCCATCAGCAGCATGCGCGGCGACAACATCAGGGCCTGGCCGATGGCCACCCGGTGGCGCATGCCGCCGGACAGCTCGTGCGGATAGCGCGTCTCAAAGCCTTCCAGGCCCAGAGTCTTGATCATCGGCGCGATGTCGATGGCCGAAGCCGCCTTGGCGCCACGCCGGACCTCGACGGCCAGGCGCAGATTGGCCTCGACGGTTTCCCACGGCAGCAGGTTGGAGGTCTGGAACACGACCCCGACATCGTCGCGCGGCTTGCCCACCGGCTCGCCAAACAGGGAGGCCGTTCCTTTGTCATAGCCGGTCAGGCCGGCCAGGATCCGCAGCAGAGTGCTCTTGCCGCAACCCGAGGGGCCGAGGACCGAGACGAACTCCTGGTCGCGGACCTCGATGTCCAGCTCATCCAGGGCCAGGGTTCCCCCCTGCCCGCCCCAGTACTTGGCGACGCCCGCGATGCGGACCGCCGTCAGATCGTGCGCCACCAAACCAGCCTTCCGATGAATTCGACCATGTAGAACAGGGCCAGGGACAGCAGGGTCACCGCGATCAGCGCCGCGAAGCTCAGGGCCGTCTGGGCCGAGCCGGTGGCGGTCAGGATCAGGTTGCCCAGTCCGTTGTTGGAGCCGACGAACTCGCCGACGATCGCGCCGATCACCGCAAGCGGCATGGCCACCTTGCAGCCGTCGACAAAGTTGGGCGCCGCCGCCGGCAGTTGCAGCCGCCGCAGGGTGGTCCAGCGCGAGGCGCCCAGCGCCCGGAAGTGCTCATCCAGATGCGCCGGCACGCCTGCCAGGCCGCCCAGCACCCCGATCAGGATCGGGAAGAAGGCGAACAGGAAGGCCATGGCGATCTTGGCGCTGAAGCCGTAGCCCAGCCAGACGACCATCAGCGGCGCTAGGCCGATTTTCGGCACGCTCTGCAAGGCGACCAGCAGCGGATAGGCCGTGGCCCGCGCCAGCGGCGCGACGTGGACGGTCACAGCCAGCGCCGCGCCCAGGATCGCCGCCAGGGCGAAGCCGCTGACCACTTCGCCCAGGGTGACGAGACCGTTGGACAGCAGCGGCCCGCGCGCCGTCCAAAAGGCCGTGGCCACATCGCTGAGCGGCGGCAGCAGGTAGGTCTTGATCCCCAGTCCTCGCACCGCGCCTTCCCACAGGGCGGCCAGCGCGACAAAAAAGAGAACCGTGACCAGCGGATTGGAAGCGCCCGCCTTCACTTGGGGCCGTCCAGCAGCTTGGTGATCCGGGCCGGCGGCGGCACGACGAAGCGGTCCAGCGACCAGCGATCGAACGTGAAGAGGTCCTTGCCGTCCCAGGTCCGCGCTTCGTGTGGCGGATGCCCTTCGCCGACCTGGATCATGTCGCAGTAGAACTCGACATTGTTGCCGTCGAGGTCACGGAACACGAGGAAGCAGTTGGCCCCGGGGCCGTGCTTGCCGATGCCGCGATCAATCTCGACGCCGCGTTCCTGCAGCATGGCCGCGATCTCGGACATCTCGCCGACGTCGGCGATCTGGTAGGAGAAGTGCTCGACCATAGACTTGCCCGGAACGTGCGCGGCGATCTCGTCGGGCGTCATCTGCAGCAGGGCCAGGTCGTGGTGATCGATGCCGGCCCGCATGAACACCATGCGATCGTCGATCCAGTCCGAGACCTCCAGCCCGACCACGTCGCGATAGAAGGCCATCGAGGCCTGGACGTCGCGGACCTTGAGGACCAGGTGGCCCAGCTTCATGGGCTTGGGGCGATACATCAGCGCGGCTCCAGCAGATCGTTGGTGAAGACGTCGGCGGCGGCCGGCGGGTTCTGCAGGCCATAGGCCTGGCTCAGGAAGGTCACCGCGCCGTCCATCCGGGCGGGGTCGAAGCGCCGGCCGGCGGCCATCAGCTCGCGGGTTTCCAGCAGCTGTTCGCGGGTGACCTTGGGATCGAGGACAGGGTAGCGCTTGACCAGCAAGGCCACGGCCTCGTCGGGATGGTCGCCGGCCCAGGCATAGCCCTTGTAGGTGGCGGCCAGGAACTTGCGGACCAGCTCGGGATCCTTGGCAATGGTGGCGTCGCTGGCCATCACGCCGCTGCCGTAGATATCCAGGCCGAAGCGGTCGTAGGGCAGCACGCCCAGGGTCAGGCCGGCCTCGGCGGCGCGTTTGCGGAACAACGGCAGGCTGTTGCCGCGCCAGCACTCGCCGGCGTCGATCTTGCCCTCGACCAGCGAGGTGACGATCACCGCCGGGTCCAGCTGCATCATCTTCACGCGGGCGGCGTTAACGCCGTTGCGCTTCAGCCAGGCCGGCACGACCACCTGCATGGCCGAGCTTTGCCCGCCGCCGACCGTGAGGCCGACCAGGTCCTGCGGCTTGTCGATCTTGTGGCGCTCGACGATGTAGCAGAGCGCGGCTGGCCAGCGCGTGTTGATCGCCCCGACCATCTTCACGTGGCCGCCCTTCGAGCGGTTGAGGATGACCGAGACCGGGTCGCCATAGCCGAACTGGAACATGCCCTGGTCCAGCTCATTGACCGTGCGCACGCCGCCAAAGCCCCGGGTGACATTTACCGTCAGGCCCTGCTCGGCGTAGAAGCCCTTGTCGATGGCTGCGATCACCCCGCCCATGCTGCCCTGGGGCAGCCACGACATGTTGAAGGTGACGGCGGTCCCGTCCGTCTTGGCCGGTTTGTCGTGGCAGCCGGCCAGGGCCAGCGCCGCGCAGCAAACCGCCGCCAGAAGTCCCAAGCGCCCCATCTCAGGCGCCTTCCGCGACGAGCGGGTTGGAAATCGCGCCGATCAGCTCGATCGAGGCGGTCATCCGGTCGCCCGGCTTCAGGAAAATACCCCGGCCCTTGCCGACGCCCGCCGGCGTGCCCGTGGCGATCAGGTCGCCCGGCCGCAGCTTTCCGAAGGTCGAGAGATAGGCGATTTGCTCGTAGATATTGAAGATCATCTCGGCGCTGGAGCCGTCCTGCATGCTGACGTCGTTGACGCTGAGCCGCAGGCCCAGGTTCATCGGATCAGGAATGCAGGCGTCCGGCACCAGCCACGGACCGAGCGGGCTGAAGGTGTCGTAGCTCTTGCTGCGGAACCAGTCGTGCTTGAACGGAAAGTCGGTGCGGGCGATCTGGTCGCGCGCTGAGACATCGTTGAACACGACATAGCCGGCGATGTAGTCGCGGGCGTTCTCGACTGAGATCCGATGGCCTTCGCGGCCGATCACCACGCCCAATTCGACTTCCCAGTCGGCCTGGGTGACGTGGCAGGGGATGACGACGTCGTCCTCGGCGCCGACGACCGACTCCGTGGACTTCAGGAAGACATACGGCGCGCTGTCGACCTTGGCGGCCAGCGCGGTCTTCATCTCGCTGGCGTGGTCGACGAAGTTCGAAGCCGTGCAGAACAGACGGCGCGGCTTGAACGGAGCCAGCGGCGTGGCGCTGAGCGGCTCCACGCCCGAGGCGGCGACGCCGGCGGCGATGCGGGCCAGGATCGGCTGTGTCCTAGCCCAATCCGCCAGAGCCGCGTCGACGGTGTCGATCCCCGCGTCGATCCCCACGGCGGCCTGGACCTTGGCCAGGTCGAACATCACGCTGTCGACGACAATGGCTGGGCGCGGACCCTCGCCGGATTCGTAGGTGGCGATCGCGAACCAAGGCGCCGTCATGCGGTATTCTCCCCTTCGGGCGGTGCGCCCGTTGGGGAGAACGATAATCGTATAGCTAGATGGTTTTGATCTACCGTTTCGGAATATCGGTTCCGTATTTTCCTATACGCCTCAGGCCATGAAGACCCGCCAGGCCATGCGCATCGCCACGACCATCAGGAAGCCGCCAAACGCCATGCCCAGCTGCCGCTTGCTCAAGCGGTGCGCCAGCGCCGCGCCCCAGGGCGCCGCGATCCAGGTCGAGGGTGCGATCAGCGCGAAGCCGACCAGGCTGACATAGCCCAGGCTGCCGAACGGCAGGCGCGGATCGCCCCAGCCGCCGATCACATAGCCGATCGTGCCGGGGATACTGATCAGCAGGCCGAACAACGACGCCGTCCCCACCGCTCTATGGATCGGCCAGGAGCACAGGGTCAGGATCGGCACGCTGAGCGTCCCGCCGCCGATGCCCATCATGCTCGAGGTCGCCCCGACGGCCAGAGGTACGACCTGGCCGACCGGTCCCTGCGGCTCGCGCTTGGCCAAGGTGAAGCCGTCCAGCGGCAGCAACATCTTCAGCGCCACGACGAAGGCGACCGTGGCGAACACCGCCGACAGCACAGCGCCCTTCACATGCGCGGCCAGCAGAGCGCCGCTGATCGAGCCGATCAATATCGCCAGCCCCCAGCGCTTGATCAGAGCGTCATCGACCGCACCCTTGGCCCGGTGACTGCGCGAGGAGGACAGCGAGGTGGGGATGATCGTCGCCAGCGATGTCGCCACCGCCAAGTGCATCCGCACGCCCGGATCCACACCCACCATGCCTAGGGCCGTATCGAGCACGGGCACCAGCACGATGCCGCCGCCAACACCGAGCAGGCCGGCGATCACGCCGCCGAACAGACCGGCCGCGATCATCGCCGCCGCCATGGCGACCATCGCCGAGATATCCATCGTCATCGCTTTCCCCTCCAATGAACTGGCTCCGCGCTAGCGCCAATTCACGGCGGGGAAATCTACCAATCACCGCCGGCGGTATTCCGTTTCGGTGATAGCGATGCGTTCCATTCTTATTTTTCCGACATAGAGAGCCGAGGTAGCCAAGGACCATGACCCTGAACATTGGCATTGCCGGATTCGGCACTATCGGAAGCGTCGTCGCCCAGCGTCTGGTCGGCGACATCCCTGGCATGAAGCTCGCCGCCGTGTCGGCCGGCCGCAAGGACGTCGCCGAGCAGAGGCTCGCCAGTCTCGGCCTCTTGGCGCCGGTCGTCTCACCGGAGGAACTGGCCCAGCTCTGCGACGTGATCGTGGAGTGCGCGCCGACGCCCGCCTTCCGCTCCATCGCCGATCCGGCCATGGCCGCCGGCCGCGTGCTGCTGACCGTCAGCGGCGCGGCCCTGCTGGATCACCCGGACCTCGTCGACCGCGCCAAGGCTGGCGGTGGGCGGATCATCCTGGCCACCGGCGCCCTGCTCGGCTTCGACGCCGTGCGCGCCGCCGCCGAGGGCCAGATCCACTCCGTCCGCATGGTCACCCGCAAGCCGCCACGCTCGCTGAAGACCGCCAAGTACGTGGTCGAGAACAACATAGACCTCGAAAACCTCGACGCGCCGCTGCGACTGTTCGCCGGCACTGCCCGCGAGGGCGCGCGCGCCTTTCCCGCCAACGTCAATGTCGCCGCGGCGCTGGGCCTGGCGGGCGTCGGGCCCGATCGCACCGAGCTCGAGATCTGGGCCGACCCGACCAAGACCCGCAACTGCCACCGCATCGAGGTCGACGCCGACAGCGCCCGCCTGGCGCTGGAAATCGAGAACGTTCCCACCGACGAGAACCCCGGCACCGGGCGGATCACCGCCCTCAGCCTGATCGCCGCCCTGCGCGGCATGACCGCGCCCCTGCGCGTCGGCAGCTAATCCCAGAAGGACCGCCCATGACCGTCCCCCTCAAGCACGTCGCCATCGCCTCGAACGATCCGGACAACGCCTCGAAGTTCTTCGTCGAGGTGCTGGGCTGGACCATCGCCGGCAAGATCGATAGCCGCAACGCGCGCGGCTACTACGTCACCGACGGCGCCATCAACATCGCCCTGCTGAACTTCAAGAACCGGCCCGCCGCCGGCATGGAGTTCCCCGAGGGCTACGCCGGCCTGCACCACCTGGGCTTCCAGTGCGACGACATCGCCGAAGTGGTCGATCGCTTCGAGAACTCGGGCTTCGCGCCGCGCCATGACGTCAACATCGCCCAAGGCCTGGGCATGAACCCGCACAAGGACAATGCCGAGTACAAGATGACCGGCCCCGAGAACGTGATGATCGACGTCTCGGAACGCGGCTGGGCCGGCACCGACACCTACAAGGGCAAGCCGCCGGCATGACGGACCAAGCCTTTGCGCCTATGACGAACGCCATGTCCGAGACCCTCTCCCGCGCCGCCGCTCAGGCGATGGACGCCGCCGATCCGCTGGCCGCCTTCGTCGAGGAATTCGCCCTGCCCGAGGGCGTCGTCTACCTGAACGGCAACTCGCTGGGCCCCGCGCCCAAGGCCGCCCTGACGCGGGTCGCGCAGTCGGCCCAGGAAGAGTGGTCCGAAGGATTGATCACCAGCTGGAACAAGGCCGGCTGGTTCGCCCTGCCGTATCGCCTCGGCGATCGCCTGGCCGACCTGATCGGCGCCGCGCCCGGCGAAGTGGTTGTCACTGACGGAACCAGCCTGAACCTCTTCCGTGTCGTCTCCGCGGCCCTGGCCCTGCGCCCGGACCGCAGGGTGATCGTCATGGAGGGCAGCAACTTCCCGACCAACAACTACATGGTCCAAGGCCTGGTCGCCTCGCTGGGCAAGGGTCACGAGATCCGCTTCGCCGAGAAGGACGCCATCAACGCCGCCATCGACGACGATGTCGCCGCTGTCGTCCTGACCCACGCCCACTACAAATCAGCCCACGTGCTGGATATGGCCGGCATCACCGCCAAGGCCCATGCCCACGGCGCCCTGGCCATCTGGGACCTGTGCCATAGCGCCGGCGCCATGCCCGTCGACCTGAACGGCTGCGAGGCCGACTTCGCGGTCGGCTGCACTTACAAATACCTGAACGGCGGTCCGGGCAGCCCGGCCTTCCTGTTCGTAGCCGGTCGCCATCAGGGCGCGGCGGCCCAGCCCCTGACCGGCTGGTGGGGCCATGGCGCGCCGTTCGCCTTCGACCGCGACTATCGTCCCGCCGAGGGCATCGGCCGCATGCTGACCGGCACCCAGCCGATCCTCAGCATGGTCGCCGTCGAGGCCGGTCTCGACCTGGCCGAGCGCGCCGGCACGGCCGCCATCCGCGCCAAGTCGCGGGCCTTGGGGCAGTTGTTCCAGGACCTGATGGCGGCGCGACTGCCAGGTGCCGGCTTTACGCTGGGCAGCCCGGCCGACGCTGCGGATCGCGGCGGTCACATCGCCTACGACCACGCCTCGGGCTATCCGATCATGAAAGCCCTGATCGCGCGGGGCATGATCGGCGACTTCCGGGCGCCGTCGACCATGCGCTTCGGCTTCGCGCCGCTGCACCTGCGCTTCGTCGATGTTTGGGACGCGGTCGACCGCCTGGTCCAGATCGTCGAGCAGGAGATCTGGCGCGACCCGGCCTACGCCGCCGTCGACGCCGTGACCTGAGACTAAAGGGGCGGCGTCAGCCGCCCCTTTGCGCCGCCTCGATGTCCGCCGCGACCTGACGCAGGATCTTCAGGAAATAGGCCGTCGCCGGCGAGACCTGCGGGCTGACCCGCACCGTCACCCCGACCGCGCTCGGCCCCACCTCGAACCCGATCGGCAGGCGCACCAGACCCGGCTGGGCCTCCACGATCTGATAGGGCACGGCGCCGACCATGTCCGAGGCCTGCAGCACCGAATAGTTGGTCAGCAGCGACACCGACTCCACCGTCCGCGCCGGCAGTTCCAGGCCCGCCTTGCGGAAGCAATCCTCCAATTGCCGGCGCAGCGAAGTCTGCGGCGGCGGCATGATCCAGTCCTGGGTCTGCAGGTCCTTGAGGCTGACCGTGGCGCGCGCCGCCAGGGGGTGGCCTGCCCGCGCCACGATCGAAACCGGCTCGCTGTAGAGCAGTTCCTGCTCCAGCCCCTCGCGGTCGCGATACTCCGGCAACCGTCCCAGCACCATGTCGAGATCGCCGACGCGCAGCATCGGCATCAGGCGCTCGTCGGTGCCTTCGACGACCGAAACGCTGATCCCGGGCCGCTCACGCCGCAGGGCGACGATGCTGCGGGGAAGCAGCGTTGGCGAAGCCGCCAGCAGGGTGCCGACCACGATCTTGCCCGTGGTCCCCTGCCCCAGCGAACTCAGCTCCTCGCTGGCGTGGCGCACCTGGGCCAGGATCAGCTTGGCGTGGCGGATGACGATCTCGCCGGCCAGCGTCAGGGACACGCCCCGCGACGAGCGCTCGAAAAGCTGGATGTCCAGCGTCTCTTCCAGGTCGCGGATCATCTTGGTGGCGGCGGGCTGGGCGATGTTCAGCATGGCCGAGGCCCGCAGGATGTTCTGCTGCTCGCCGACCGTGATCAGCAGCTTCAGCTGCCGCAGCTTGAGCCGGGCCAGCAGACGGCTTTCCACCACCTGCGGGCTTGGAGGGGACTGCGCCACCAGCGGCTCCTTCTATCATCGAACGGTTATAACCTGGCTTTGAAATATTATTTTCGCGCTATACCCGCAAGACCTAACGTCCCCTCGATGACTTCCCAATATCCCTTCGCGACGCGCACTTTGCCGAACTATATCGGCGGCCGGTTCGAGACCGGGGCGACGTCCTTTCCCGTGATCAATCCGGTCGACGGCAAGGTCCTGAGCCAGGTGGCTCTGGCCGACCGCGACGCCGTCGACGCCGCCGTCCAGGCCGCTCGGCAAGCCTTGAAAGGCCCTTGGGGAACCATGCCCCAGGCCCAGCGGCTGGCCCTGCTGAACAAGGTCGCCGATGGCATCGAGGCCCGCTACGAAGACTTCGTCGCCGCCGAGATCGCCGACACCGGCAAGTCGCTGCACCAGGCGACCACGATCGACATTCCGCGCGGCGCGGCCAACTTCCGGGCTTTCGCGGCCCTGGCCCAAGGCCGGTCGATGCCGAGCTTCATGACCGACACCCCGGACGGCAAGGGCGCGCTGAACTACAGCATCGCCAAGCCGCTGGGCGTGGTGGCCGTGGTCTCGCCCTGGAACCTGCCGCTGCTGTTGCTGACCTGGAAGCTGGCCCCGGCCCTGGCCTGCGGCAACACCGTGGTCGCCAAGCCCTCGGAAGAGACCCCCTCGACCGCGACGCTGCTGGCCGAGGTCATGCACGAGGCCGGCATCCCGCCCGGCGTCTTCAACCTAGTCCATGGCTTCGGCGGCGGATCGACCGGCGAGTGGCTGGTCTCCCATCCCGACATCGACGCCATCACCTTCACCGGCGAGTCCGCGACGGGTTCGGCGATCATGCGGGCGGCGTCCGAGGGCGTGAAGCCGCTGTCGTTCGAACTGGGCGGCAAGAACGCCGCCATCGTCTTCGCCGACGCCGACTTCGAGGCGGCCATGGCCGGTACGATGCGCTCGGTGTTCTCCAACTGCGGCCAGGTCTGCCTGTGCTCGGAGCGGGTCTATGTCGAGCGCCCGATCTTCGACCGCTTCGTCGCCGAGCTGGCCAAGCGGGCCAAGGCCCTGAAGGTCGGACGCCCGCACGACGGCGCCGACATGGGGCCGCTGATCTCGCATCAACATCGCGACAAGGTGCTCAGCTACTACCGCCTGGCCGTCGAGGAAGGCGCGACCGTCGTCACCGGCGGCGGCGCGCCCCACTTCGGCGACGAGCGCGACGGTGGCTCGTTCATCGAGCCGACAATCCTCACCGGTCTCCCCGATAATGCCCGCTGCGTGCAGGAGGAGATCTTCGGTCCCGTCTGCCACATCGCGCCGTTCGATCGCGAGGGCGAGGTCGTCGAGCGCGCCAACGACACCCGCTACGGCCTGGCCGCCGCGATCTGGACCACCGACCTGCAACGCGCTCACCGCGTCGCGCGGGCCATGGAGGTCGGGGTGGTCTGGGTCAACGACTGGTTCCTGCGCGACCTGCGCACCCCGTTCGGCGGCGTGAAGCTGTCAGGCGTCGGTCGCGAAGGCGGCGCCCACTCCCTCGATTTCTATTCCGAGCCGGTGAACATATGTGTGAAGTTGTGACCCTCGACGCGATCGCCGAGCGGCTCGACACGGCCGCCCGCACCACCCGCGCCACCCATCAGATCACCCACGACGATCCCGCGTTTTCGCTGGCCGACGCCTACGCGACGCAAGGCCGCCTGATCGATCTGCGGATTGCGCGGGGCGAACGCCTGGTTGGCGTGAAGATGGGTTTCACCAGCCGCGCCAAGGCGCTGCAGATGGGCGTCGATGACGTTATCTGGGGCCGCCTGACCGACGAGATGGAAACAGCGGAGGGTGGTCAGCTGGACCTGGCGCGCTTCGTCCACCCGCGCATCGAGCCGGAAGTCGCCTTCCGCCTGAGCCGTCGCCTGTCGGGTCCGGTGGATCGCGCCGAGGCCGCCGCAGCGGTTGAAGCGGTCGCGCCGGCGCTGGAGATCATCGACAGCCGCTACGCCGACTTCAAGTTCGCCCTGGCCGACGTCGTGGCCGACAACAGCTCATCCTCGGCCTTCGTGCTGGGCGCGTGGCGCGAGCCTCTGGCCGACTTGTCGGACATCGCCATGACCATGGCCTTCGACGGCGTCGCCGTTCAGTCGGGCTCGACCGCCGCCATCCTGGACGATCCTCTCAACGCCCTTTGCGCCGCCGCGCGGCTGGCGGGCCAAGCCGGGCTTTCCCTTGAGCCGGGCTGGATCGTCCTGGCGGGCGCTGCAACCCCCGCCGAAGCCCTCAAGTCCGGCGTCTCCGTGACGCTGGACGCCGGCCCGCTGGGCCAGGTTGGAGTTCACGTCGCATGACCGAGGCGCGCGTCATCCCAGGCCGGGCCGTTCCCCGAGGCCGCTTCCCACACTGGCGGCGAGCCGGCGACTTCATCTTCGTGTCGGGCGCCAGCTCGCGCCGGCCGGACAACAGCTTCGCCGGCGCCGAGGTCGACGCCTTCGGCGCCACGACCCTGGACATCCGCGCCCAGACCCGCGCCGTGATCGAGAACATCGGCGAGATCCTGGCCGACGCCGGCTCCAGCCTAGCCGACCTGGTCGACGTGACGACCTTCCTCGTCAACATGAACGACTTCCGCGGTTACAACGAAACCTATGCCGAGTTCTTCGACGAAACCGGCCCGGCCCGCACGACGGTCGCCGTCCACCAGCTGCCTCATCCGCATCTCCTGATAGAGATTAAGGCGACGGCCTACGCGCCGATCCGCCACGGAGACGAGCCATGCTGACCTACGGTCGCCCTTTCAACTTCGCCGCCTGGATCGAGGAGCATCGGCATCTGCTGAAGCCGCCGGTCGGCAATGCGCAGATCTGGTCCAACGCCGACTTCATCGTCACCGTGGTCGGCGGCCCCAACGCGCGCAGCGACTATCATGTCGATCCGCTGGAAGAGTTCTTCTACCAGCTGGAAGGCGACATGACGCTGCGGATCTGGGGCGAGGACGGTCCCGAGGACGTCGAGATCAAGGCCGGCGACATCTTCCTGTTGCCGCCGAACGTCCCGCACTCCCCGCAGCGCCCGGTCCCCGGCAGCATCGGCCTCGTCATCGAGCGCCAGCGCCCCGAAGGCCTGATCGACGCCTTCCAGTGGTACTGCGGCGAGTGCTTCGAGGTCGTGCACCGGTTCGAGGTGCAATTGGCCAGCATCGTCGACGACCTGCCGCCGCTGTTCCGCCGCTTCTACGAAAGCGACGAGCTTCGCACCTGCAAGCAATGCGGCGCGCTGCATCCCGGCAAAATCCAACACATCGAAAAACCAAGAAAAACATGACGCTGGCAGTAGACATTCACAGCCATTTCCTGCCCGAGACGTGGCCGGATTTCGAAGCTCGCTTCGGCACGCCCGACTGGCCCTGGCTGAAGCACTATGGCGACGGCCGCGGCATGATCATGGTGGGGAACAAGGAGTTCCGCCCCGTGGAGGACGACCTCTGGAGCGGCGAAAAGCGCCTGGAGGCGATGGACGCCCACGGCATCGACATCCAGGTGATGTCCGCCACGCCGGTCCTGTTCGCCTACGGCCGACCGGTCGAGCACGCCAGCCAAGTCGCCCGGATCTTCAACGACGCGGCGCGCGACATCTGCGCCACCGATCCCAAGCGGCTGAAGTCGATCTGCCAGGTTCCCCTGCAGAACACCGACGCGGCGTGCCGGGAGCTGGAGCACGCCATGGCCAGCGGCCACGTCGGCGTGCAGATCGGCAATCACGTCGGCAACCGCAATCTCGACGACGAAGGCCTGATCACCTTCCTGCAGCACTGCGCCTCGCTCAACGCGGCCGTGCTGGTGCACCCCTGGGACATGATGTCCCCCGAGCGGATGCCCAAATACATGATGTCCTGGCTGGTCGGCATGCCCGCCGAGACCCAGCTGTCGATCCTGTCGCTGATCCTGTCGGGCGCTTTCGAGCGGCTGCCCAAGTCGCTGCGGATCTGCTTCGCCCACGGCGGCGGCAGCTTCGCCTTCCTGCTGGGCCGGGTCGACAACGCCTGGCTCAATCGCGACATCGTCCGGGGAGATTGTCCCAACCTCCCCTCCACCTATGTCGATCGCTTCTATGTCGACTCGGCCGTGTTCAACGCCGACGCCCTGGCCCTGCTGATCAAGGTCATGGGCGAGGATCGGGTGGTGCTAGGCTCGGACTATCCCTTCCCGCTGGGAGAGCAGGTCGTGGGCCAGCTGATCCGCGACCAACCCGACATCACCCCCGCCTTGCGCGCCAAGCTGATGGGCCTGAACGCCGCGCATTTCCTGGGCCTGGAGTAAGAACCATGTCGACCCCGTTCCACCTGTCGATCACCGTCTCCGACCTCGAGGCCGCGCGCCGGTTCTATGTCGGCGTCCTGGGCTGCCCTGAGGGCCGTTCGGCCCCGACCTGGATCGATTTCGACTTCTTCGGCCACCAGCTGTCGGTGCACCTGGGCCCCGTCGTCGAGCCCAAGCCCCTGGGCCAGGTCGACGGCACGGCCGTGCCGATGCCGCACTTCGGCGCGGTGCTGCCCCTGGGCCAATGGAGCAGCCTGGCCGAACGCCTGACCGCCTCTGGCTTGGCGTTCGAGCTGCCGCCCCAACGCCGCTTCGTCGGCGAGGCCGGCGAGCAGGCCCTGATGTTCTTCCGCGACCCCTCGGGCAACGCGATCGAGATCAAGGGTTTCGCCACCACCGACCGCCTGTTCGAGTCATGAGCGCCTCCGTTGACGCGCTGGCCAAACGGCTGCGCGACGCCTACCGCCAGGGCGCGGTCGCCCCTCTGCGCGACGGCCTTTCGCCGGACGACTTCGAGCAGGCCTATGCCGTCCAGGCGATCAACACTGGCGTCTGGCGCGACCAGGGCCGGCGCATCGTCGGCCGCAAGATCGGCCTGACCTCCAAGGCGGTCCAGGTTCAGCTGGGCGTCGACCAGCCTGACTACGGCGTCCTCTTCGAGGATATGGCCATCGCTGATGGCGGCGCGCTGCTGGCCTCGCGCGTGTTGCAGCCCAAGGCCGAGGCGGAAGTCGCCCTGGTCCTGGCCCGCGACCTCGACAACCCCGACGCCGAAGTCGCCGACATTGTCGCCGCCACCGACTACGCCTGCGCCGCCATCGAAATCGTCGACAGCCGCATCGCCGACTGGAAGATCACCTTCGCCGACACCGTGGCCGACAACGGCTCCTCGGCCTTCTTCGTGCTGGGCCAGGAGCGCAAGTCGCTCGACGGCTTGGACCTCTACACCTGCGGCATGGCTTTGGAGGTCAATGACCAGCTTGTCTCGTTGGGCGCCGGCGCGGCCTGCCTCGGCCATCCGCTGAACGCCGCCGCCTGGCTCGCCCGCACCCTCGCCCGTGTCGGCGAGCCGCTGAAGGCCGGCGACATCCTGCTGACCGGCGCCTTAGGCCCGATGGTCGCCATCAACCCCGGCGACCGGGTCGAAGCCCGTATCGGCGGCCTGGGCCGCGTCGGCTTCCGCTTCGAGGAGGACCGCGCATGAGCGGCAAGACCAAGGTCGCCATCATCGGCCCCGGCAATATCGGCGCCGACCTGATGATCAAGATCGGCCGCACCTCCAAGACGCTGGAAGTCGCGGCCATGGTCGGCGTCGACCCGAAGTCCGACGGTTTGGCCCGCGCCGCCCGCATGGGCGTGGCGACGACGGCCGAAGGGGTCGACGGCCTGGTGAAGATGGACGTCTGGCCGGAAATCGAGGTGGTGTTCGACGCCACCAGCGCCGGCGCGCACGCCCGCCACAGCCAGGTCGTCACCGACGCCGGCAAGACCATCGTCGACCTCACGCCGGCGGCCATCGGTCCCTACGTGATCCCGGTCGTCAATGGCGACGACCACCTCACGAGCGCCAACGTCAACATGGTGACCTGCGGCGGCCAGGCGACGATCCCGATCGTCGCCGCCGTGGCCTCGGTCGGCACGGTCCACTACGCCGAGATCGTCGCCTCCATCGCCAGCAAGTCGGCTGGCCCCGGCACGCGCGCCAATATCGACGAGTTCACCGAGACCACCTCGCGCGGCATCGAACAGGTCGGCGGCGCCGCCAAGGGCAAGGCGATCATCGTGCTGAACCCGGCCGAACCGCCGATGATCATGCGCGACACGGTGTTCACCCTGTCGTCCGGCGCGACCGAGGACGAGATCACCCAAGCCATCGAGGCCATGGTCGAGAAGGTCCGCGCCTATGTGCCGGGCTACCGCCTGAAGCAGGCCCTGCAGTTCGAGCACTTCGGCCAGAACAACCCCGTGACCATTCCCGGCGTCGGGCAGTTCACGGGAACCAAGACCAGCGTCTTCCTCGAGGTCGAGGGCGCGGCTCACTACCTGCCGGCCTATGCCGGCAACCTGGACATCATGACCTCGGCGGCGCTGGCAACGGCTGAAAAGATCGTCGCCCGCCGCCGCTTTTTGGAGGTCGCGCCATGAGCTTCGATCCGCAGACGACCAAGCTCTACATCCAGGACGTCACCCTGCGCGATGGCATGCACGCCATCCGCCACCAGTACGGGATCGACCATGTCCGCCGGATCGCCCAGGCGCTGGATCGCGCCAAGGTCGACGCCATCGAGGTCGCCCACGGCGATGGCCTGAACGGCTCGTCGTTCAACTACGGCTTCGGCGCCCACACCGACTGGGAGTGGATCGAGGCGGTGGCCGAGGTGCTGGAACACAGCGTCCTGACCACCCTGCTCCTGCCAGGCATCGGCACGATCGAGGAGCTGAAGCACGCCTACAAGTTGGGGGTCCGCTCGGTGCGGGTGGCCACCCACTGCACCGAGGCCGACATCTCCCGCCAGCACATCGCCGCCGCCCGCGACCTGGGCATGGACGTCGCCGGCTTCCTGATGATGAGCCACATGATCGATCCGGAAGCCCTGGCCCAGCAGGCCAAGCTGATGGAGAGCTACGGCGCCCACTGCGTCTATGTCACCGACAGCGGCGGCGCCCTGGACATGGATGGCGTGCGTGATCGCCTCGCGGCCTACGACCGCGTGCTCGATCCGACGACGCAGCGCGGCATCCACGCGCACCACAATCTCTCGCTGGGCGTGGCCAATTCGATGGTGGCGGTGCAGTCGGGCGCGATCCGTGTCGACGCCAGCCTGACGGGCATGGGCGCCGGCGCGGGTAACGCGCCGCTGGAAGTCTTCCTGGCCGCCGCCGACCGGCGTGGCTGGAACCACGGCTGCGACCTCTACGCCCTGATGGACGCGGCCGAGGATCTGGTGCGCCCCCTGCAGGATCGCCCGGTCCGCGTGGACCGCGAGACCCTGGCTCTCGGCTATGCCGGCGTCTATTCGTCGTTCCTGCGCCACGCCGAACAGGCCAGCCGCACCTACGGCGTCGACACCCGCGACATCCTGGTCGAGCTGGGTCAGCGGCGCATGGTCGGTGGCCAGGAAGACATGATCACCGATGTGGCGCTCGACCTCGTCAAGCGCGGCGCGGCAGCCGCCGGGGTTGTTGCTTTGGATCGCGCCTGAAACACTGACGCGGGGACGCCGTCGATGACTCAGATCATCGCCGCGCATGAGTACGAATTGGGGCGGACATGAGCGACAACGGACCATCGATCGACGCGCTCGCCGCGCGCGAGGGCGGCCTGAAGCGCGGCCTGACGGCGGGACAGCTGTCGATGATCGCCATCGGCGGCGCCATCGGCACCGGCCTGTTCCTGGGCAGCGGCTTTGCCATTGGCCTAGCCGGCCCCAGCGTGCTCATCAGCTACGCCATCGGCGCGGTCATCGCCCTGCTGCTGATGGGCGGCCTCGCCGAGATGACGGCGGCCCATCCCGGCGCGGGCTCCTTCGGCGTCATGGCGGAGCGCTATCTCGGCCCGTTCGCCGGCTACCTGATCCGCTACGCCTACCTCTTCGGCATCATCCTGGCCGTCGGCACCGAGGTGACGGCGGTGGCGCTCTACATGAAGGTCTGGTTGCCGAACGTGCCGGGCCTGGTGTGGATCGTCGGCTTCTCGGCGGCTCTGATCGCGGTCAACGCTTTCAGCGTCAGCCTGTTCGGCTGGGTCGAGTACGTCTTCTCGCTGATCAAGATCGCCGCCATCGTCGGCTTCATCATCCTGGGCGCCTACTGGGTGTTCGGCGCGCCAGCCGCCCGCGAGGCCGGTGTCGGCTTCCACCTCTACACTGACCAGGGCGGCTTCTTCCCCAAGGGCCTCTGGGGAACCTGGGTGGCGGTGATCGTGGCGATCTTCAGCTATTTCAGCATCGAGATGATCGCCGTCGCCGCCGCCGAGGCCGAAGATCCGCAGCGGGCCGTCGTGCGCGCCTTCAAGGTCACCTTGATCCGCCTGGTCGTCTTCTACATGGCCACCCTGGCCCTGATGCTGGCGATCGTTCCCTGGACGGCGGCGGGGGCTGGAAAGAGCCCGTTCGTCACCGTGATCGAGGCGATCCACATCGGCGGCGCGGCCCATGTCGTCAATTTCGTGATCCTGGTCGCGGCGCTGTCGGCGATGAACAGCCAACTCTATACGGCCACCCGCATGCTGTTCGGCCTGGCCCGGGCGGGTTTCGCTCCGGCGCGCTTCGGCCGATTGGACACCCGAGGCGTTCCCGTGCAGGCCTTGGGCGTCGCCGCGCTGGGCGTGGCGATCGCCGCGCTGGTCTACACGCTGAACCCCGATACGGCCTTCACCGTGATGATCTCGATCGCGACCTGCGGCGCGATGGTGACGTGGCTGTTGATCTTCCTGACCCACCTGGCATTCCGCCGGCAGGAACGCCCGCCCTACGGCCCCTTCCGCATGTGGGGCGCGCCGTGGACCAGCCTCCTGGGCGCTGTCCTGATGGCGGCGATCCTCGTCACGACCCTCTTCACGGGTCCGTTCAGACTGACCTTGGTGATCGGCGCGCCCTTCCTGCTGGCGCTCTCGGCCGCGTATCGCCTTCGCCGACGCTGACACCCCTGAACTAGGCCATGCGCCGACGGCGAAGCGCCTTGACGAGCGCGGCGAAGACCTCGGCGATATGTTCGGCCAGCCAGCTCACGGGGTTCTCGCCGGGGCGCTGTCGGCTGACGACGAAGGTGGCGATGCAGGCCCCCGCGAAGATCGCTGCCTGCAGGCATACCGTGACAAGCGCCGGCAGGCGTGCGGCCGTGGCCTGACCCAGGATCATCGAGGCCTCGAAGGCGAACGGCAGAACGCCGCCCGTCGCCACCGCCGAGCCTGAACCCGCCCGCTTGGCGCGAACTACGGCGCGGCCAAGCTTGGGCTGGTCGGCCTGATGCAGACCCTGGCCATCGAGGGCGAGAAGTACGACATCCGGGTCAACAGCCTCGCGCCCTCGGCCGGCACGCGCATGCTCGAAGGCCTGATGCCCGAGGCGGCGCTAGCGGCCCTCACACCCAGTGCGGTCAGTCCCGGCGTCCTGGCGCTGGTGGCGGAAGGTGCTCCGACCCGCGCCATCCTCTGCGCCGGAGCGGGCGGTTTCGAGCAGGCCTTCATCACCATGACGCGGGGGATTCACGTGCCCATCGACGAAAAGACGCCTGAAGCCCTGGTCGCGTCGTGGGACCGTGTCAGCGACCGCACCGAGGAGCAGGTCCCTCAAACCGGGTTCGTTCAAGCCACCTGGGAGCTCCTCAAAGCCGGCTTCGACCTCGGAGGCCAGGCGATCGGTCCCCACCATCCTCCGCCCCAAGCTTGACCGGCATCGCTTCGTCACGACGGCGGACATCGACCTTGACGGCCAACGCGCGCGATCGCGACGAAGGAACAGCCAAACCGGACGCTCAAGGCGCGGGCCGCACGACCGGCTTCCAGCCCAGTACGAACTCTGGATTCCGATACTGCCCGATTAACTCGGCGTCCTTGACCGCGTCCAGACGGCGAACCGCGGCGTGGCGCTTTGCAAGATCGACGGGCCGGCCCTTCAGGTCCTTGGTGCCGAACTCCATCAGCCGCAACGTCGACCAGTCCAGGGAGGGCTGGTCCTCGATCGGTCCCCATCCCTCCTCCGGCACGCCGTCCGTCCTGGAGTCGATCAGCACCATCTCGGCGTAGGGGAAGTTGGCGTAGGCGGTCGCCGCGGCGCCGTTGCGGGGCAACCGCGCCAGGACGCCCGGCGTCTTGCGGCCTTCAGGATTGGCGGTCGTGATCGACCACGGCAGCGGCCGGTCGTCATAGAGGAAGGTCGAGTCGATGAAGACGTTGCCGTGCTGGCCCTTTGGCGTGCGGGTCCAGGTGAACGGCCCCACCGACTTGATCGTGCACCGCAGGCAGTAGAGCGCGGCATAGGCCAGGATGGTGTCGCCGTCGCCGGTCAGGGTGCTGTCGACCATGTAGATCGAGCCGTAGGTCGTGAAGGCGTCGCCCGAACCATTCAGGGTCATGCGGTCAACGACGTTGCGGTCGCCCCGCAGCAGCAGCGCCTCGGCCTGGCCGATGAAGTCGTTCCTGATGGTGAAGGTCGACAGCTGCACGTCGTTGGCCTCGGTCACCGTGAAGGCCGGCCGGATGCGGTTGAAGGCGCTGTTGTTGGGATAGTGCACGACCACGCCCGCGCGGCTTTCGCCGCGCAGGGTCAGGTTCGACTTGCCCTTCAGATAGACGATCTCCTGGTAGTCGCCGTTCCGAATGAAGACGGTCAGGGGCTTGGTCGAAGCCGCCGGCGCAAAGTCGATCGCGCCTTGGACCGTGTTGAAGTCGCCCTTGCCGTCGGCCGAGACCACCACGCGGTCGACACCCGTCTTCGGCGGCGCGGCCTTGGTCGTGAAGGTCCAGGCCTTGGCGGTCTCCAGCGGCTTGCCGTCGGCTGTGGTCAGGACCTGCGGATCTAGCTTCACGACATAGGTCCGCCCGTATTTCAGGGCCCCGTTGTGCGGAACGACCGTCGCCGTCCGGTCCTTGGTCACGACCGGAAAGTAGTGGAACCAGGCGCCGCCCACGGGATTGGCCTGGAAGCCCGGATTGTCCGGCCCGGCAGGCTTGGGCGGGGTCGGCCCCTTGGTCTCGCCGTTCGCGCCCTTGGGGCGACCGTCCGGAACCGGTGATACGGGAATGGCCAGGTCCAGGGTGTCGACCAGGCTGTTGTCGGCCGCGTCGAAGATCTGGATCTTGCCAGTTGTTCCAAGCTTGGGCGGGCTGTCGAAGGTCAGCACCAGACGCGTGTCCGGGTTGACGTTCCTGGCCCCGGCCGCCGGAAACAGCTTGGGCGCCGCGATGCAGGGCGAAGCGATCAGGACGGCGGCGGCCGAGGCGATGAAGATGGTGCGCACAATCAGTCCCCTCAGAAGCTCATCCGGAAGCCGACATTGATCTGCCGCCCGGTCGAGGCGTACTGGATCACCACCGGATTACCGTCATAGGCGAAGCGGTTCGAGGTCTGGTTGGTCAGGTTCAAGGCCTCGACCACCAGCGACGCGCCCTTGAAGAGTTCATAGCTGAACGAGCCGTCGACGTTGGTCGTCGACTGGCTGCCGGCGAAATCGTTGATCAGCGGCGTCAGGCACATGCCGGGCTGGCAGCTGCCGGTCTGCAGCGGATAGGTCGAGTAGTACTTCGAGCGATAGGCGGTCGAGACGCGCGCGGTCCACTTCGGGGTCTCGTAGTACAGCGTGGCGTTCACCGAGTCCGGCGAGGCGCCCAGGAACGGGGCCTTGCCGATCAGCTGTGGCCGCACCGGCGGCGTCAGCGAGCCGGTGTCGATGATGTATTTCAGCTCGGAGTCGATGTGGGTGTAGTTCACCTGCGCGCCGAAGTTCTTCCAGAAGCCCGGCAGGAAGGTGAAGTTCTGCTGGTAGGTGATCTCGACGCCGCGGATGTAGCCGCCCGGCGCGTCCAGCGGCAGGCTGAAGTTGAACGTGTTGTCCCCATCGATATAGGCCCGCTGGGCGTCGCCGGCCGCGGTCGAGGCGGTGATGCTGGCGCGCAGCTGCGAGACGACGTTCGGGTCGAGGAAGTCGCTCAGCTTGCCCTCGGCCAGCACGCGCTGCGGGAACGACTTGATGTCCTTGTTGAACACCCCGGCGCTGATCAAGGCGCCCGGGGCGAAGTACCACTCGAAGCCGAGGTCGAGATTGGTGGCCCGGAACGGCGCCAGCTTGGTGTTGCCGCTGGTGACGCTGCCGCCCGTCGTGGCGCCGGCCGTAGAGGGCACGGAGAACGAGGTGATGCCCGGCGCCAGTTGGGCCAGCGACGGCCGCGCCATCACCTTGGCCGCGCCGAAGCGCAGCAGCATGTTGGAGCGCAGCTCGAACACCGCGTTCAGCGACGGCAGCCAGTCGTTATAGGTGTTGGTGTTGGTGATCTTGGAGAGGTTCGGCGTCAGGCCGTTGGCCTGGACCTCGGTATGGGCGTAGCGAACCCCGGCGTTGCCGCGCACGTCGATGCCCAGAAGCGAGCGGCTGAAGTCGTACTGGACATAGCCGCCGGTGTCCTTCTCGGTGATCGTATAGTTGAGGCCCGGGCTGCCGCCGTACGACAGGCGGAAGTCGCCGTACTTGTTGACGCAGTCGCAGTCGAAGCCGAACACCGCCGCCATCTTCTTGTTGTCCGGCGCCCAGAAGCTGGTGGTCGTGCCGGCCGGGGCCTTCAACCCCTGCCCCCAGCGGATCACCTGGCCTGTCGCCGCCACCGTGCTGCCAGCTTCCAGCAAGGTCGGCGAGACCGCCTCGTTGGACGCGCGACGTAGCTCGGTCGTATCGAAGCCGAACTCGCGGAACGAGCCACCCCACTTGATGTGGTCGTCGCCGAACGCCCGCCAATTGAAGTCGGCGCGCAGGTTCTTGAAGGTGTTCTCGGTGTGGCGCGCCTGGATGCGCAGGACCGACAGGCCCTTCACCGTGTCCCATTTGCTGGGGTCGGCCGCGTCGAAGCCGAAGTTCAGGACCGGCATGGGCCCATCGCCGCGCTCGTCATAGACGAAGTAGTCGTTGCCCGCGACGCCCTGGCCGCTGTCCAGGCGGTTCAGGTCCGACAACAGGCCCAGGCTGTCGTTGACCGATTTCGAATAGCCGCCAACCACGGTCAGCTTCAGGTCGTCGGTCAGCTCCTGGTCGAAGCTGGCCGACAGCTGCTGGAAGGTGGTCGTGTAGGCGTTGCTGTCGTCGGCCGAGCGGTAGTCGATGTTGCCGAGCTTCATGTAGTCGGCGACGGGGGTCTTCGGGTTCGAGTTGTCGACGTGGGCGTCCATGATCCGCGTCGTGGGCTTGCCGATGATCGCGTCGAACAAGGCAAGGCCATTGGCGGTCGGGATGTACCCCTTGGATTGCGGGTTGTTGTAGTAGTCGTAGGCGTTGAGGTTGAAGGGGTTGGTGCTGTTGGCGAAGCCGGGCAGCACGGCGGTCGAGCCGTTGGTCCCCTCGCAGGCGATCGCGAACACCAGGCCCGCCGTCGCGCACGACGAGTACAGCGCCGCCGAGCCAGCCGTAGCGGTGTTGTAGTTGGTCACCGTGTTGCCGAACCGGTTCAGGCCGATCGTCGAGATCTGATAGAAGTCCGACTTCTGCTTCAGTCGCGAATAGACCGCGTCGACGCTGAGCAAGGTCCGGGAACTCGGCCGCCACTGGAAGGCGCCGGTCAGGCCCAGACGCTCGGTCTGGATCTCCTGGTGGTTCAGGGTCGGCAGGGTCGGGACGATCACCGTCGAGCCGGCCGTGGTCTGCACCGTCGTCCCGTTGACGAACTGCCGGATCGCACCGCCGTTCGGATAGATCAGTGCGTAGGCCGTCGGGTCCGAACCCCGCTGGGCGTTACAAGCGTCCAGGCGCGTGATGTTCACGCCCGGAATGACCCCATTGAGGATCGGAGCCGTCGCGGTGCCGCCGTTGCAAACGGCCGTTGACGGCGCCGCGAAGCCCTCGCGCTCGGGAATGCCGCTGGCCGGGGACGCCGCAGTCAGGGTCGGTACGGCGAACGGCCGCGAATAGGCATAATCGTATGAGGCCGGGCCGCGGCTGTAGCTGTCGCTGGACCGCTTGGCCTTGTTGTAGGCGCCCGAGAAGCTCAGGCCGATCCGGCCCACGCCCGTGTCCCACTGGTTGGCGAACAGGCCCGCAAGGCGTGGATTGTGGTGCTTGCCGTTCTCGTAATAGCCGTCCTGGACCGAGAGGCTCAGCTTGCGCCCTTTGAAGTCCAGCGGCCGGCCGGTGGCCAGGTCCACGGTCGCGCCCAGCGAGCCCTCGTCGACCTCGGCCGAGGCGGTCTTGCGTACGGTCAGCGAGCTGAACAGCTCCGAGGCGAAGGCGTTGAAGTCGAAGCCGCGCGAGCGGTTCGGCGTGCTGCCGCTGTCGTTTGCGCCCGAGATCGACAGGGCCTCCAGGCCGTTGAGACGGACACGCGAGAAGTCCGGCCCCAGACCCCGGATCGAAATGCGGCGACCTTCGCCATTGTCGCGGTCGATCGAGACGCCGGGCAGGCGCTGCAGGGATTCCGCAAGGTTGGCGTCCGGGAACTTGCCGATGTCCTCGGCCTTGATGGTGTCCTGCATGTCGTTGGCGCGGCGCTTGGTTTCCAATGCGCTGGCGACCGAGGCGCGGTAGCCGGTGACCACGACCTCGGTGACCGTCTGGGCGTCCGTCGGCGTGGCAGGCGCGGTCTGGGCCAAGGTTGGCGTGGCGACCGCCAGGCCGCCGGCTGCGATCAGGGCCGCGCACGAAACGCGGTTCATAAGTTGGTCGAGCATAGAACTCCCCTTCCCTCTATTTTCGTGTGTCGTTTCCTCGCCGGTCCTTGAGCGGGCCGGTCGTTCGGTCTTGGTGGTGATGTCGGTCAGTCGCCGTGGGCGCGGGACCACGCGGCGTAGCGGGCGAGAACTTCGGCGCCCCAGGCGCCGTACCAGCCGTACCCGCCGCGCCGCTCCTTCTCGATCTCGGCCAGGCGGTAGCGAATGACCCCGTCGCGCCCGGCGAAGATCGGCCGGTTGGTCCCGATCTCGTAGAAGCGCGCCCACAGCGGCGGCGCCGTCGGGTCCTCGCGCACGACACGGTCGCCGTTGGCGTATTCGATCCGCACGCCATTGATCTGGACGCTTCGGTACCAGACCGCGCCGGCCCGGATCGCCGCCTTCACGGCGGGGCTGGGCCTGTCGATGCTCATCAGCAGCATGAGGACGCCGGCGCTCTCGCCGCCGCTGATCGAGGCCGGCTCGAACTTGCGGGCCGGGCGCGGCTTGTAGGTCACCTCGTCGTGCTGGGCGCACCAGGCGGTCAGGACGCCACCGGCGCGGATCTGACTCTTCAGGATGAAGCCGACGCCCCGATCGAACGCCGCCCTGGCGGCGGCGCGGCGTTCAGGGGCCAGGACCTGGAAGTCCGGCGCCGCCGCGACCTCGCGCAGCAAGGTCATCAGGTCGACCATCTCGTCGTCGTTGAACGTCGCCTGGTGGTCGTAGGCGTTGGCGAACACCGGCCACGAGTGCGGCCAACCGCCGGTCGGATACTGCGCCGCCAGAATGAAGCCGAGGCCGCGATCGATGGCCTGGACATTGCGCGGCTCGGGACGGACCTTCTGGATCCGGGCCAGAAACCGCATCTCATTGACCGTGCTCTTGATCAGGGCCGCGCGCGTTCCCCAGGGTCCGACGGCGGCCGGATCGCCGATATTAGGCTCGCCGACCGTGTTCATCAGCGGCCAGCCGCCGCTGATCGGGTCCTGCCAGGACAGCAGGTTGTCGGCCATGCGCCGGGCCTCGGGACCGCCGTACCAGGTGTCGGGCTTGTCCTTGGCGCCCGCCCACCAGGCGGTCGGCATGTTGCGATTGGCCTTGCGCGCGGCGTTGGCGGCGGCGATCGGGTCGCCGACGGGCAGTGCGGTCTCGGCGAACTGGCGGGCCATGAAGTCGGCCATCACCTTCAGGTCGCCGGGCAGCAGAGCGTGGCCGCCCCTGTGCATATAGAAGGCCAGATCGCTGTCGACCGACGCCTCGGCCGCCGGCTGGGCCGCGCCGACGCCAGTCTTGCCGAAGAGGGCGTAGACCGGCGTCGCGGCCTGGGCGGCCAGGAACTCGCCGTGCGGGTCCGACCAGGTGTCGCTGTCGCCGGTCACCAGCAGCATCGGCCGGGGTGCGATCAGCGACAGCAGCATATGGCTGTCGACCGGCAGGTCGCCGACACGATCGGCATAGGTGCGATAGCGTGGCGCGAACCAGTAGTGGTAGCGGGCCGGATCGGTGATGGCGGCGATGGTCTCGCCATAGTCGCGCCGGCTCAGCGCCGCGCCGCCCTCGCCTGAGATGATCGGCATGACCAGGGCAATGCGCGGCTCCTGCGCCGCCGCCCACAACGTGGTCTTGCCCAGGCGCGAGGCGCCCGAGAGCGCGATCTTGCGAGCGTCGATGGCCGTGTCGGCCGACAGGAAGTCGACGACGCGCGACAGGCCCCAGCTCCAGGCGCCGATCGCGCCCCATTCGTCCGGCTGGCGCGGATTGCCTTGCGGCCCAAACAGCGCGCGCACACCGAACGCCGCGCCGCCGTCGAAGTCGGGTTCGATGTCGCCATAGTAGACGTGGGCGACAGCCAGTCCCTTCTCCAAGAGAGGTTTGGGATCGAAACCGCCAAGCAGCGTCGCCTGCCGGCCGGGCACGCGCTTCTTCTCGCGCACGTTCCAGCCGAAGCCCTCCTCGATGCCCGGATCGTCGAACACCAGGACGTTGGGCGAGAAGCCGACGTGCAGCAGCACCGGAACCGGTCCCTTGGCGGCCGCTGGGGTGTAGAGCACCACCCGGATGATCGGGCCATCGGCGTGACCGGGGAAGGTCAGGCGGACCTGGGTTCGCCTGGCCAGCCCACCGAAGCTGGCGACGCCGCTCTCCCAGACGTCCGCCTTCATCGGGATGTGAACCGTGGGCGTCCGGCCGAACTGATGGGCGCGGAACAGCTCAAGCACCTCGCCGCGCCGTTGCCTGGTCCAGGTGGCCGCGTCACCCACCGGAGCGCCGCTTTCCAGTCTCAGCGGATCGGGCAGGACATAGGCGCCGACCTTGGATTCGTCCGTGTTGCCCTTGGCGACGGTCGGCGTCGCCGGCGGCGTCACCGCCTGGGCCGAGGCCGTCGATGCGCCGAGGCACAGGGCCAAAGCCAAGCCTCCGAAAGAGCGAGGACCGGCCGGAAGGCGACCGGTCCTCAGTCGGAGGAGGAAATTCGAAACGGAGGCGACGAGCGGTTCGGAACGACCAAATACAGTCGAAGCTGACGCCAGAAGCAGGATCGCTGGCGTCTGCGTCATCTTGGTCGTGATCGTCATGCCCGCCTTCCCCATTTCGTCTTCGCCAGGCCCAACGGACGCTGGGCCGGCGTTTTTGCCGCCAGATCGGAGCGACACCGGTGTCACGGCCTCCTGAAGGAAGAGCCGAACAACCGTTTGAGTCAGACAAACACGAACACAGTTTGCCGTCAACAGTGACTGCTGATTTCGAGATTTACCCAGTCAGGCTAGACAGGAAATGCAAATTGACCTCATTTGCCGTTCAAGATGACGGCAAACTCGGAACACCCCCTGGACGGGAACGGCAAGGTGCGTGGCCCCCACGCCGAACGCAGCGCGGCCATGCGCCAGCGGCTGGTCGATGCGGCGATCGCCTGCCTGCATCGGGTCGGCTACGCGGCCACGACCACCCAGTTGGTAATGGAGGAAGCCGGCGTCAGCCGGGGCGCCATGCTCCACCACTTCCCGACCAAGGTGGATCTGATCATCGCCGTGGCCGAGTCCGCCGCCGCAGACCAGAACCGATATGTCCGTCGTCGCCTGGGCGCCATTCCGGCCGGCATGGACCGCTACCTGGCCATCACCGAGGCGACCTGGGAGGCCATGCGCGAACCGCCGGCCATCGCCCTGATCGAGATCATCATCGCCTCGCGCAGCGACCCGGCTCTGGGCGAGCGCTTCCCCGCCATCGCCGCCGAGTTCGAGGCCAGCCAACGTGAAGGCGTCTGGGAGCTGGCCCGCGAACTGGGCGTCCGCGACCAGGAGGCCATCGAGCGCATGGTCCGGCTGCACCGCGCCGCCATGCGCGGCCTCGCGATCGAAATGCTGTTCACCGGCGACCGTGCTTCGGCCGAGGGCGGGATGGAGCTACTCGAATGGTACAAGCAGCACCTGACGGGAAGCTTGCTCACACGCGGCGACAGGCCGCTATTTGGCGAGAACCGCCTCTAGGGCGCGCTTCCCTCGCTCTCCTACCTTGCGATCAGTCCAAGCTACTGCCCACCGAAGATGAAGTCGGTCTTGTAGTAGCCCTTGGTGGGGTCGAGGATGTCGATGGCGAACGGAGCCGAGCCATCGGCCAGGTCCGTTAGCCAGGCGTCGTTTGACCGGACCATGACGCCCAGATCGGCTTTTTGCGCCTCGGCCAGCAACCATCCGACCATCGCCGCCTTGGTCCCGATCCCGTTCGCGCCATCGCCGCCGTAGGCCGCGAAATAGGCGTCGCGACCACCGGCCAGCAGGGCCGACACCTTGGAGTCGGCGGGCGTCCCACCGAAAATCGCCGCATAGGCCTTCTTGGTCGCGTCGAACAGCGACAGCGACCCGTACTCGGCGGTGAACTTGGCGTTCCCCTCGCCCACCTTGCCGAGATTGACCGCGAAGTTGATGTAGCGGTTTTCGAGATTGAACTTCTGGTAGTAGGCGCTGTTGAGGTTGTTGGCGTTCGGCCCCGTCGGCGACACCAGGTAGTCGATGCCGTTCAAGCTGGGAATCTTGCCGGTGAAGAACTCGTAGGCCAGCGTCGCCACCGAAGTCGTCGCGCCCGCCGTCTTGATCAGCGTGTCGATCACCTGGTCCGAGGTCATCTGCCCGCTCGACCAACTGGCCAACAAGGTCTGGGCCAGTTGCGCCATGGGCCCGCTCTGGGTGGTCTGGCGCAGGATGGACGCGATCTCGAGGTTCACCGTCGCCGCCGACGGCGTCGGGATGAAGTTGATGTTCTCGATGTTGAACAGGGTGTCCACGCCGTTCGGCGACCCGGTCCGCAGGTCGGTGACCGTGACGGTCGAACCGTTGCTGACGACCAGATACTCGGACGCGAAACCGTCGTAGTGCACGGTGTCGACGCCAGCGCCACCGTCCAGATAGTCGTTGCCGCCGCCGCCCACGAGGGTGTCGTCGCCATCCACGCCGTACAGCTTGTTGGCCGCGCCATCGCCCTTGAGCACGTCGTTGTAGGACGAGCCCATCAGTTGCTCGATGCTTTCCAGCACATCGAAACCCTGGCCGGTGTCCTGGGCCCCGACGATCGACAGGTCGACCTTCACCGCCGTCGAGGACAGCGAGTACGAGGCCAGGTCGCTGCCCGCGCCGCCGACGAGGGTGTCGTTGCCCAGCAGGCCGTGCAGGGTGTCGTCGCCGTCGCCGCCTTCCAGGCGGTTGTCGCCCGGATCGCCGATCAGCGCGTCGGCGAAGCGCGAGCCGATCGCGTTCTCGAAGCCGCTGAGCCTGTCGGCGCCCTCGCCGCTGGCCGCGCCGCCCCAGAGGTCGACCGTGACGCCCGTCGCCGAGGCCGCATAGGACACGGTGTCGACGCCGGCGCCGCCGCTCAACGTGTCGTCACCCAGCCCGCCGCTGATGGTGTCCGCGCCCGCGCCGCCGTCGATGACGTTGGCGCTGGCGTCCCCCTTCAGCGTGTCGGCAAAGGCGGAGCCGGCCAGGTTCTCGATGCCGCTCAGGGTGTCCAGCCCCTGACCGGTGCTCTGGGCCGTGGTGATCGACAGGTCGACCGTCACGCCGCCGGTGGCGTTCCCGTAAGCCGCCGTGTCCGAGCCGGCGCCGCCGATCAGCGTGTCGTCGCCCAGCCCGCCTTCCAGGCGGTTGTCGCCGGCGTCGCCCTTCAGCACGTCGGCGTACTGGGTGCCGATCAGGCCCTCGACGCCACTGATGGTGTCGGAGCCCTCTCCCGTGCTCTGCGCGCTGGTGATCGACAGGTCGACCGTCACGGCCGAGGTCATCGTCGCGAACGAGACCGTGTCGAAACCCGCGCCGCCGATCAGGGTGTCGTCGCCCGCACCGCCGATCAGCACGTCGTCGCCATTGCCGCCGTCCAGGCGGTTGGCGCCGGCGTCGCCCTTCAGCGTGTCGGCGAAGGCCGAGCCGATCAGGTTCTCGATGCCGGTCAGGGTGTCGAAGCCCTCCCCGGTGTTCTGGGCGCTCGTGATCGACAGGTCGACCTTCACCGGCCCCTGCGAGTCCGCGAAGGTGACCGTGTCGACGCCCGAGCCGCCGATCAGGGTGTCGTCACCGCGACCGCCGACCAGGGTGTCGTCACCCGCGCCGCCATCCAGGCGGTTGGCGTTTCCATCGCCCCGAAGCGTATCGCCGTAACCCGAGCCGATCAGGGCCTCGACATTGCTGAACTGGTCGCCGCCCGCGCCGACGCCGGCAAGGTCGGCGGTCACCGCCTTGGCGTAGTTGGAATAGTCGACGGTGTCGAAGCCGGCCCCGCCGTCGAAGATGTCACCCGCCACGCCGCTGACGAAACGGTCGTTGCCCGTCCCGCCATTCACCGAGACCGAGCTGCCGTTCGAGGTGATGACATCGTCGCCCGCACCGGCGTCGACGATCAGCAGTTCCGACTGGGTCGCCAGGTTCAGCGTGTCGGCGAACTCGCTGCCGCGCAGATAGGCCAGCGTCTCGACATTGCTGATCACGCCGCCGGCGAAGGTGAAGGCCTGGCCCGACACGATGCCGGCCGTGTCGAAGGTCACGCCGTTCAACGCGCCGCCCAGCGACAGCCGCAGGGTGTCGGTCCCCGCCCCGCCATCGACGTCGTCGCCATAGCCGGCGACCAGGAAGTCGTTGCCCGCGCCGCCCGACAGCTTGTCGCGCTCGCGGCCCATGTCGTCGAGCGGGTTGTCGCCGTTGGTGGTGTCGCGCCCGCCCGAATAGAGCCTGTCGGCGCCGTCGCCGCCGGTCAGCGTATCTGCGCCATCGCCGCCCGCCAGGGAGTTTCCGCCAGAGGCGGCCCGAATTTCGTCGTCGCCCGCGTCACCGTCGACCACGCCTCCATAATAGGAGGTCTGCATGATGATGAGGTCGTTGCCCGCGCCGCCGGACACCTTGCCGTGGGCATAGATCGTGTCGTTGCCGTCGCCGCCCGTGGCGATCGCGAAGGTGTTGCTGTTCGTGTAGAGGATGTCGTCGCCGGCCCCGCCGTCGACCTGCTGCAGGTACTGGCTGCCGCGGCCATCGACGATGTCGTTGCCGTCGCCGCCGAACAGGGTCCCGGTGTAGTAGCCAGCCGTCAGCTTGTCGTTGCCGCCCATGCCGAAGACGGCGGTGAAGTCGCTGTAGCCGTTGCTGGTCGACCCGACGTTGATGTCATCATCGTAGTCGCTGCCCTGGACCCAGCTGATGTTCTCGACACCCTTGATCGTGCCGCCGCCGATCGTCTGGGAAGCCAGCCGGAAGTCGGCCACGACGCCCGTATTGGCGCCCATGAAGCTGATGTAGAGGTAGTCGCCGGTGTAGCCGCCCTCACCACCGTCGACATCGTCGCCATAGCCGGCGAACAGACGGTCGGCCCCGGCGCCGCCAATCAGCGTGTCGCGCTCGCTGCCGGTGTCGAGAACCGGCGGGGTCCACGGGTTACCGTAGTACGGCAGATTGAACGAGGGCGACTGGTCGCCGCTGTAGATCCAATCGTCGCCGTCTCCGCCGTCCAGCTTGTCGGCGCCGCTTCCACCGGCCAGGGTGTCGTTGCCGCCCCCACCGCCCAGGACGTCATTGCCGCCGTTGCCCAGCAACAGGTCGGAGTCGCCGCCTCCGGTGAAGATGTCGTCGTCGGCGGTCCCTTTGAAGTTCGGCATCGACTACTCCACGCAACTTGTCGACGCCGTACTCGACGCCATCCTTCGCCGCTAACACCCCGCCACCAGCACCGCAACTTAAGATTAAGTTGAACTTGCCAGCCTTGCTGGAGACAGGCCTGCGGGCCTTAACCTGACAGGGCGTTCGCGTTCCGCCTGCTATCGTCGAATGGCTAGCCCGACGCGAACAGTCCGCGGAACCGAGTAACTGGCGACACCGTCAGCCGTCTTGCCAACCTCAAGCTTGCCATTGGCGGCGTTCTCGACAGCCAGATAGACCTCGCCCTGGCGGCGCAAGCGCCAGCTTGCTCGACCCCCGAGCGTCCATTTAGGGGTTTGCGCCGGCCGCAGCTCCGTCAGCTGGGGCGCGGCGGCTCCGCCTTCCACTTCAGCGTCGGAATAGGCCATGGCGAACCGCCACTCGACTTGGGCGTCAGCTTGACCGGACACTTCGGCTTCCACGCCCCAAGTGGCGACCAGGGCCCTTCCTCCAGCGCCGCCTCGACATACGCCCCGTCACGAGCGTCTTGCTGCCCGCCTCCCGGTCACGGGCGAAGGCGCCGTTCATGAACCGGAAGCGCCCGTGTTCGGTCCCGCCGGCCAGGCGCAGATCGCCCCCTTCTACTGAGCCGACGTAGAATTCTGGCGCGCCCTGCTGGATTCGAACCAGCGACCGCTCGCTTAGAAGGCGAGTGCTCTATCCAGCTGAGCTAAGGGCGCGCATGCCGACCCCGCTCGCAGGCCTAGTGGGTCCAGGGCTGCTTGCGGTTGGCCGCGAAGTTGTCGGCGTAGGCCTTGATGATGCGCTTGGGCGCCTTGGCCTCGAAGATCTGGAAGGCGATCTCGTGGCGCTGGGCATAGGCCACGGCCTCGTCGCGCGTCTCGAAGGTCAGGCGAATCTGGCCGTTCATGTCGCTGGACGTGGTCCAGCCCATCAGCGGGTCGGGCTTGCGGGCCGAGGCCGGTTCGAACTCCAGCACCCAGTCCTTGGTCTTGGCCTTGCCGGACTGCATGGCGTTCTTGGCGGGGCGATAGATGCGGGCCAGCATGGACCTCTCCCAAAGTACTTACCGATGGTCGGAGCGGCAGGATTCGAACCTGCGACCCTCTGCTCCCAAAACAGATGCGCTACCAGGCTGCGCTACGCTCCGAAACATCGGCAGGCGGCTGCTCTACAGGGGTTCGACGCGCGGATCAACGGACCCGAGGCCTCAATCATCCCTTCGGGAAGATTCGATGCAACACCCGGTCCCCCGGCAGGATGCCGAGCTGGGCCGCGCGGCCGCCCGCGATCTCCAGAACGCCCAGCACGAGGCCGCCGGCCGCCAGCGGCGTTTCATCGTGCGGGCGGGCGTTGCGCGCGATCGACAGGATCCGCCCGTCCGGCTGGATGTAGATGATATCCAGCGGGATCAGCGTGTTCTTCATCCAGTAGGCCGCCGGCTGCGGCCGCTTGTAGGTGAAGAGCATGCCCCGGTCCGGCGCGAGCGACTTGCGAAACATCAGGCCGCGCTTCTGCTCGGCGATCGTCGCGGCGATCTCGACCTGGAAGCGCGCCCGCCCACGACCGGTGACGATCTCGACCGTCTCCAGCCTGGGCTCGGCCAAGGCTTCTCCGCCCGCGACCAGGCCAAGACCCAGCGCGGCGAGCAGCCCTCGCCTGTCGATCATTCGTTCCGCCACGCAACACCTCGGTGAAAGCCAGTCCCTGACGAGACTAGCTTTGCGGCCGAGGCGGCGAAAGTCAGACGTCGCCGGCGGTGATTTCCGCGACCACCAGGCCCTTGGGCCCTCGCGCGAACCGCACCAGGACGTCGTCGCCCGGCTGCAGGTCCTCCAGGCCGCCCCGGCGGAGCGTCTCGATGTGCACGAAGATGTCGCCCGGTTCGGCGTCGCGGATCACGAAGCCGTAGCCCTTGGTGCGGTTGAACCACTTGACCTTGGCGTGCTCGGCCGGCCCTTCCGGCTCCAGGGCGTGGCGCCCGTGGCCTTCTCGCAGGCCGTCACGGCGTGGCGGGCCGTCGGCGAAGGTCCGTCTTTGGCGTTCCAGCGGCGCCGGCGCGGAGGTTTCGTCGAGATTGACGACCTCGCTGACCTGCCAGCCCTTGGGCCTCTTTACGACGTCACACACGATCACCGCCCCCTCCATGGCGGTTTCGCGGCCGCAGTTACGCAGCGACGTCACATGCAGAAGTACGTCCTTCAGCCCGGTTTGACCGGGATCATCTGGAACGATGAACCCGTAGCCCTTGCCGGCGTCGAACCACTTCACCCTCCCGCTGATGCGCACGAACTCTTCGTGCGCCGCAGCGTCCTCAAAATCGAAACCAGACATCCCACCCCTCTGGCTCGCCCAATCAGCCCATCGGAGCGAGCACTACGAGAACAGTGTTCTCGCGTGACGAGAGCCGTCAATGACGAAATCACGTCAAAACCGCGCGCAAGTACGAACCGCGACATTTCGTCGCAGCTACAATCCGGTAACAGTTCTGAAATACAGCCGAAGATGGCAGTCCCTAGGGGAGTCGAACCCCTCTCTCCAGATTGAAAATCTGGCGTCCTAACCGATAGACGAAGGGACCACGTCACCGCCGAAGCGGAAAGCAGCCGATATATAACCTCGCGGGTGGCAGTCCCTAGGGGAGTCGAACCCCTCTCTCCAGATTGAAAATCTGGCGTCCTAACCGATAGACGAAGGGACCAC